>DASVSZ010000001.1:0-24712 GCA_036387855.1 Allosphingosinicella sp.
TCAGGAGATAGAGCCCGGCACCACCGACATCCTCGATCGTGACGTTGCGCTTCATCGGCGAGTTGAGCTCGTTCCATTTCAGGATCAGCCGGAAATCGCCGATGCCGCTGGCCGCCAAGGTCTTGATCGGCCCCGCCGAGATCGCGTTGACCCGAATGTTGTCGCGGCCGAGATCGACGCTCAGATACTGGACGCTGGTCTCCAGCGCCGCCTTGGCGACCCCCATCACGTTATAATGCGGGATGACCTTCTCCGCGCCGTAATAAGAGAGAGTGAGCACCGCCCCGCCGTCCGGCATCATCGCCCGCGCGCGTTTCGTCACGGCGACGAAGCTGTAGGCGGAGATGTTCAGGGTCAGCTGGAAATTGTCGAGGCTGGTATCGACGAATTTGCCGCGAAGCTCGTTCTTGTCGGAAAAGCCGATCGCGTGGACGACGAAGTCGATCGTCTCCCAACGCGCCCCCAGCGTGTCGAACGCCGCATCCAGCGCCGCCATGTCGGACACGTCGCAATCGATCAGGAACTCGGAGCCGAGCTGGGCGGCGAGCGGCGCCACCCGCTTCCTGAGCGCGTCCCCCTGGTAGCTGAACGCGAGTTCCGCGCCTGCGTGGCTAAGCGCCTGCGCGATTCCCCAGGCGAGCGACTTGTCGTTGGCGAGGCCCATGATCAGCCCGCGCTTACCCGCCATCAGCCCGCTCATTCCCGTTCCTTTTCGACCTTGGCGGCCTCAGCCGCGGCTTGAGCGGCATCCTCCGCTTCCGCTTCGGCGACGTCCTTTACAGTCGGTTCCGGGGGTTCCGCCAGCGCCGCATTGAGCTGCGCCCCGATCGAAACGCCAAGGCCGATGATGAAGAAGAAGAACAAGGCGATGATGACGCCGGCCAGGCTGCCATAGGTCAGGTCGTAGCTGCCAAGGCTGGAGAGCACGACCGGGAGCAGCGCGGTGGTGGCGAGCCACCAGAGCGTTACTACCGCCGGCCCAGGCCACTTTCGGCAGCCGCTGCCCCGGTAGCGTTTGGGCGTGAGGTAACGGAACAGCAGGTAGAGCGAGCCGAACAGGATCAAGGCCGGAGCGAAGCGGAGCAGGGTGAAGACCTGCGCAAGTTCCTCGCCGCGCGGCAGATTGGTGGCGACGAATTGCTCGGCGCTCGACAGGAACACGGAGAAGGCAAAGGCGATCAGGATCAGAAAGACCGATGCGAAGATGATTCCCATCGAGCTCAGCCGATATTCCCAGAAAGGTCGGCTGTAGGGCACGCCATAGGCGCGGCGGATCATGTCGCGAATCGTCTCGATGAAGCTGCCCGTGGTCCACAAGCCGACGAGAGCGCCCAGCCAGAGCAGATTGCCCGAACGCGCGCTGAGCACGTCCTGAAGCGGCTTGCGCAGCACGTCCGCGACATCCGGCGGAAGCGTCTGCAGCACCGCGAGCATGCTCTGCACGCCGCCTTCCGACTGGCCGAACAGGCGGGCAACCGCGGCTGCGACGATCACGAACGGGAAGATCGTCAGCAGCGCCAGATAGGCAAGGTTGCCGGCGTGGATGAAGCCATCGGAGTAGACGCCGACCGCGACCCGCTTCATCACCTCGAACGGGCGCGAGCCTGGGCGGACCCGGTCGAGCTGCTTGCCGACCCGCGCCCGCGTCTTGGCAAGGCGCTTGCGCCTGGCTTCGGGCGATTCGGGGGAAACGTTCTGCACTGACCCGTCAGACGCCCAGGGACGCCCTCGGGTTGCCCGCACCCTTGCCGCTCCACTTGGCCGCGAACTGCGCCAGCTCCGCATCATCGGCCGGAACCTGGACCATCAAGGTGACGAGCTGGTCGCCGCGCTCGCCCGTCTTGGCGGTAAAGCCCTTGCCCTTGAGCCGCAGCACCTTGCCCGAGCTCGAGCCCTTGGGGACACTCACCACCACCGTGCCGTCAACCGTCGGCACCTTGACCTTGGCGCCGAGCACCGCCTCGTCCAGCGACACCGGCAGATCGAGCCGGATATCGTCGCCGTCGCGGGTGAAGAAACGGTGCGGTGTGATGTGAATGGTGACGATCGCGTCGCCCGGCCCGCCCGGGCCCGGCTGGCCCTGGCCGGCGAGGCGGATCTTGGCGCCGTCCTCGACGCCCTTGGGCAATTTAATCTCGACCGTCTTGCCGTTGCCGAGCGTTACCCGCTGTTCCTTCAAGGTGGCAGCGTCCTCGAACTTGACCGCATAGCGATACGCATTGTCCGCGCCCTTGGTCGGCGCCGCCCGCCGGCCGTTGCCGAAGCCGCCAAAGCCGCCGCTGCCGCCGCCCCGGCGGGTCTGCCCGAACAGGCCTTCAAACAGATCGGACAAGTCCGCCGCCTCGCCGCCCGCTTCGTAGCGGCCCGGTCCGCCGCCACCGCCCGGCGGCCCGTCGAACCCGCCAAAGCCGCCACCGCCCCGGCCGAACCCGAACGGCGCCTTGGGGCTGCCTTCCTCGTCGATCTCGCCGCGATCATATTGGGCGCGTTTGTCCTTGTCGGTCAGGATGTCATAGGCACGCGTGACCTTCGAGAACCGCTCCGACGCCTTGGGATTGTCCTTGTTGCGGTCCGGGTGCAGCTCCTTGGCGAGCTTGCGATAAGCCTTTTTGATCTCGGCCTCTTCGGCGCTGCGCGCCACTCCAAGCTCTGTATAAAGGTCCGGCATCGACGCTTCGTTCTCCAGGGATGCGGAAAAGTCCACTGTTGCCCTATCGCAACCAGCGTTGCAGGTAAGTTTCACTCCCGCGCGCTTCAAGCGCGCGTCCGCACGCCGCGATGGTGACGATCCGGCCGCAATTCCCTACATGGAAGGCGATGGCCGACGATCCCCACGCCCTGTTCGACGCCTGGTTCGCGAAAGCGGAAGTCGGCGAACCGAACGACCCCAACGCCGTCGCGCTTGCCACGGCCACGCCGGACGGGCGCCCTTCAGTGCGGATGGTGCTGATGAAGGGCCATGATCGGCGCGGGTTCGTGATTTATACCAATCTCGACAGCCGCAAGGGCGAGGAACTAGCCGCCAATCCCCATGCCGCCTTGCTGTTCCACTGGAAGAGCTTGCGCCGGCAGGTGCGGATCGAAGGCCCCGTCGAACTGGTCAGCGACGCCGAGGCGGATGCTTATTTCGCGACCCGCTCGCGTGATTCGCAGCTGGGCGCCTGCGCCTCCGATCAATCACGCCCGCTGCCCGATCGAGCGACGTTCGAAACGCGTTTCGAGACGATGAAGGCCCGCTTCGCCAATGACGACGTCCCCCGCCCGCCGCGCTGGTCCGGCTTTCGCCTGATCCCCGAGCGGATCGAATTCTGGCAAGATCGCGCCTTCCGCCTCCACGAACGCCGCCTGTTCGTCCGAGCCGGCGAAAGCTGGACCGAGGGCCTGCTCTACCCATGAGGGGAGATCGGCCCACGCAGAGTCCTCCCACAAGGGGAGAGGGGCTTTGACGGACAACGCCCGACTGACCGTCAACGCGGCGCTGGCGAGTGTCGCGGCGGCCTTGTTCCTGCTCGTGCTGAAGGGCGCGGCCGCTTATGAGACGGGGTCGGTGGCGATGCTCGGCTCGCTCGCCGACACCGGGCTCGATCTGCTCGCCTCGTTGGTGACGCTGTATGGCGTGCGGGTCGCCGCGACGCCCGCCGATCACGATCACCGCTTCGGGCATGGCAAGGCCGAGGCGCTCGCGGCCTTGTTCCAGGTGGCGTTGATCACCGCCTCGGCCGCGGCGATCGGCTGGCGGGCATTGGTGCGCCTGGGCGAGGATCAGCCGACCGCCGATGTCGAGCTGGGCGTCGCCGTCTCGCTCGTCGCGATCGCGGTCACGTCCGCGCTGCTCGCCTATCAGCGCGGGATCATCGCCCGTACCGGATCGGTCGCGATCCGCGCCGACAACATCCATTATCAAAGCGATCTGCTGCTCAACCTGGCGGTCGCCGCCGCCTTGCTGCTCGACCAGGTGGCGGGGCTGACCGGGGCCGATCCGCTGTTCGGGATCGCGATCGCCCTGTGGCTGGCCTGGGGGGCTTTCAAGGCGTCGAGCCAGGCGATCGACCAGCTGATGGACAAGGAATGGCCGGAGGAAAAGCGCCGCCGCTTCCTCGCCGCCGCCGCCAGCCACCCGCAGCTCAAAGGCATCCACGATTTCCGAACGCGCCGCAGCGGATCGCGCGATTTCGCCCAGTTCCACATGTATGTCGCGCCCGACATGACGGTCGCGACCGCGCATGACGTGATGGACGAAGTGGAAAATCGGATCGCGCGCGAATTTCCGGATGTTGAGATCCTGATCCACCTCGATCCCGAGGGCCATGTCGATCATCCCGGCAATCCGCTGGTTGAGACCGACGTCACGCCAAGCTGGTTCGGGAAACGCCCATGAAACTGCCCTTTGCTCAAATCGATGCCTTTGCCGACCGCGCGTTCAGCGGCAATCCAGCGGCGGTGATCCCGCTCGATGCGTGGCTGCCGGACGACACGCTCCAGGCGATCGCGGAGGAGAATAATCTCAGCGAGACCGCCTTCACAGTGCCGGCCGGCGGCGATGCGGATTACCAGCTGCGCTGGTTCACGCCGACCACCGAAGTCGCCCTGTGCGGCCACGCCACGCTGGCGAGCGGCCACCATCTGATGGACGGCCCCGAAATACGCTTCCGCACGCGGCAGGCCGGCATCCTCGTCGTGCGCCGCGACGGCGACGCGCTGACCCTCGACCTGCCCGTCACCCGCGTCGCGCCCGAACCGTATCCTGCTTTGCTGGACGCGCTCGGCTTGGGCAAAAGCGAGGTGTTCCAGTCCGTTTCCGGTGCCGAAGCGACCGCGATCATCCTGGTCGAAGATGAAGCGGCCGTCCGTGCGTGCGCGCCGGACATGCGCGCGCTGCGCGGGATCGAACTGATGGCGATCGTCACCGCTCGGGGGCAGGGCGAAACCGACGTGGTCAGCCGCGTGTTCGTGCCGGCCTGGGGCGTCGATGAAGACCCGGTCACCGGCTCGGCCCATGCCGCCCTTGCGCCCTTCTGGGCCGAACGGATCGGCCGCGACCGCTTCACCGCCTGGCAGGCCAGCAAGCGTGGCGGCCGAATCGATTGCCGTCTCGCCGGCGACCGCGCCATCCTGGGCGGGCGCTGCGTCACGGTGATCGAGGGGACGATGAGCGTATAACCGCTCAGGCTAAGCTTGTCGAAGCCCTGCCCTTCTTTCGTGAGCCAGTCAACAAGGACAGCCTTCGACAAGCTCAGGGTGAGTGACATGGTTCAGGCGAGCATCAGCTCCAACGCATCCAAGATCGCGGCCTGGCTTGGCAGAATCAGCGCACGCGCCTCGTTCATGTCGAACCACGCCGCCCGGTCCACTTCCGGATAGGCTTCCAGCTTGCCGCTGCGGGGCGGCCATTCCATTTCGAAGTTGTTGCTGGTGATCGCATCGGCGTCGAGATCGCCTTCCGCCGCGAATGCCTCCACCCATTTGCCGCCGGCTTGGCGGATGCGGCACAGCGGGACCAGTGGACTCGTTGGCGCGGTGCCGAGCTCTTCCTCGAATTCGCGCCGGGCCGCCTGCTCGGGCGTTTCGCCGGCTTCGATCCCGCCCTTGGGAATCATCCACGCGCCTTCGTGGCGGCTGCGCCAGTAAGGCCCGCCCGGATGAATCAGCAGCACTTCCAGCCGCTGGCCCGAGCGGCGGTATAGCAGGACACCGGCGCTGGTGAGGGCCAAGACACGCTCCAGGGAAGGCCCTTGCCGGACGGCGCGGGGCGGGACACAAGGTGTCGCAAAGGAGGCGGGGTGGCGCAAGAGCAAGGCGGAGAGCTGAAGCGCGAGATCGGCTTTACCGGCTCCGCCTTTCTATCGTTCAACGGCCTGGTCGGCGCCGGCATCTTCGCGCTGCCGGCGACGCTGAACGGGCAGTTCGGCGCGTGGAGCCCGTGGCTGTTTCCGCTGTTCGGCACACTCGCGCTGGTCGTGGCGCTGCCCTTTTCGCGGCTTGCGGCCTATCATCCGGGGTCGGGCGGGCCGGTCGCCTATGCGTCCGTGTTCGGCCCGCTCGCCGCCTTTCAGGTCGGCTGGATCTATTATGTCGCGCGCGCGACCGCGCTGGCCGCCAACAGCAATGTGTTCGTGACCTATGCCGCCTCCTTGTGGCCGCCGATCGGGCACGGGGCGCCCCGGGCGGTCACGATCCTGCTGGTGGTCGGCGCGCTGACCGGGCTGAACATGGTCGGCGTGCGGCGCGCGATCCGGGCGCTGGACGCGCTGACCCTGCTCAAGGCGGCGCCCTTGATCGGGATCGCGCTCTACGCGCTGCTTGCGGTCGCGCCGGCCATTCCGGCACCCGGCCCGCCGCCGCCGCTGTCCGAGCTGGAAGCGGCGGCCTTGCTGGTCTTCTACGCGTTCGTCGGCTTCGAGAATTCGGTCGTTCCCGCCGGCGAGACCGCGGACCCGCGCCGCACCATTCCGCGCGCCCTGATCGTCACCTTGCTGGCGACGATGGCGCTCTACTTCCTGGTCCAGCTCGCCTTTGCCTCGACCATGCCGCGCGGGGCGGCCGGGGATGCGCCGCTGGTCGCGTTCGGCGAGGCGGTCGCCGGGCCGGCCGGCGCGCTGCTGCTCACCGCCGCCGCCCTGTTCTCGCTGACCGGCAACATCATGGGCGGGCTGACCGGCACGCCGCGCGCCACCTTCGCACTGGCGCAGGGCGGCATGCTGCCCGCCTGGTTCGGCCGGGTCAGCATCCGCTGGGGCACGCCGGCCAATTCAATCCTGTTCATGGGCGCGCTGATCGCGGTGCTGGCGCTCAGCGGCAGCTTCGTCTGGCTGGCAGTCGTGAGCACGCTGGCGCGGATGATCGTCTATGCCGCCAGCATCGCCGCTCTGCCCGGCACCCGGCGGCAGGCCGGCGAGGAGATGCCGCTTTATCTGTGGGTGATGGTGGCGGCTGGCTTGGCGGTTTGCGCCTGGGGCGCCGCGCAATCGCAATGGCCGTCGTGGCGGGTGCTGCTGGTGCTGATCGGGCTTGGCGTGATCTTGTTCGCCGGAGCGCGGCTTACTGGGCGCGGCACCAAATCCTCCCCTTAGAGGGGAGGGGGACCATGCGGAGCATGGTGGGGGGTGTCAGCGGCCGAGGATAACTCCCGCCGCTGACACCCCTCCGTCTCGCTTCACGAGCCACCTCCCCTCAAAGGGGAGGATTGCTAGGCTGCAACCAGCTCCGCAGGCACCGTCTCCTCGATCCAGCCGCCGCCCAGCACACGATCGCCTTCGTAAAGGACGGCGGCCTGGCCGGGCGACACGCCGAGCTCGGGCTGGTCGAAAGCGATGCTGGCGCCGTCGAACCGCACCGGCGTGGGGCGCGCCATGGAGCGGACCTTGGCACTCAGGCCGGTTCGCTGGTCCTCGCCCAGCCAGTTGAGGTCGCCCAGCCGGGCCGCGCGCACCGCCAGCGCCCGCTTGGGGCCGACGACGACGCGCTTCGTCTCCGGTTCGAGCCGCACCACGTAAAGCGGCTCCGGCTGGCCGCCTATCTCCAGTCCCCGCCGCTGGCCGACGGTGAAGTGGATGAGGCCGCGGTGACGCCCGATCGCGTGGCCGTCGAGACCGACGATATCGCCTTCCTGCGCGGCCTCCGGGCGGATCTTCTTGACCACGGCTGCATAATCGCCGCCCGGCACGAAACAGATATCCTGGCTGTCCGGCTTTTCGGCGACGGCGAGCTTGAGCTCGCGGGCGACCTCGCGAACCGCGGCCTTGGGCAGATCGCCCAGCGGAAACCGCAGATAATCGAGCTGCTCGCGCGTGGTCGCGAACAGGAAATAGCTTTGGTCGCGGGCCGGATCGGCGGCGCGGTGAAGCTCCGCGCCGTCTGGCCCCGCCACTCGCCGGACATAATGGCCGGTCGCCAGGCAATCGGCGCCAAGCTCGCGCGCGAGCCCGAGCAGATCGGTGAACTTCACGCCCTGATTGCAGCTGATGCACGGGATCGGTGTTCGCCCGCGCATATACTCGTCGGCGAAGCGGTCGATCACGCCTTCGCGGAACCGGCTTTCGTAATCGAACACATAATGGGCGATGCCGAGCCGTTCGGCGACTTGCGACGCGTCGTAAATGTCCTGGCCCGCGCAGCAGCTGCCGGTGCGGGCGACGGCGGCGCCGTGATCGTAAAGCTGGAGCGTCGCGCCGATCACCTCGGCGCCGCTGCGGGCGGCGAGCGCGGCCACCACCGAGCTGTCGACTCCGCCGGACATCGCCACAACGATGCGCGCGCCCCGCGCCGGCCGGCCAAGCTGAAAATCGACATTCATCGCCCGGCACATAGGGGCTGCGGGGCGCGGCGGACAGCCTCAACCCCGTCTTTACCACGTCTTCAGCCTTGCCGGCTAAAGCCATGTTCATGGATTTGAGCAGTTTTCGGCGCGGAATTGGCGCTTGGGCGAGCCGCCAGGCGGCGCGTCCAGATTATCGCGTGCTGGTGGCGACATTGGAGGCGGTGCAGTCCGCCAGCCCCGCGGCGCGGGCGCTTCGCGCCGCCGGTGCGCAAGGCAGGGCCGCGCCATGTCACGACGGTCTGGTTACGCTTCTGCTGGGGGAGCCCGGCTGGCGCGAGGCGGTGGCAGCGCAAGGCGGATGCTTCCACCGGGAGGGCGCAGCGGCCGCCGCAAGCCGCCGTAAAGGGAAGTGAAGGCGCCGTTTACCACCCGGTTTCAGCCTTCCTTCAATGCCCGTCCGCTAAACCGGCTGGGCACAAGGCACGCAGCCCCGAAGCGATCGGGGCAAGCTTAAGTTTCTGAGGTATTGATGATCGAGAACCAGAAGATCCGTCCGGCTCAGGTGATCGGCCCGTTGGGGGAGTCGCTCACCTTGGATTCGCTGCCGCCGCCGTCGACCACCCGCTGGGTGGTCCGGCGCAAGGCCGAAGTGGTGGCCGCCGTCAATGGCGGGCTGCTCAGCGTCGACGAGGTCTGCGAACGCTACAATCTCACGCTGGAGGAATTCGCCGGCTGGCAGCGCGCGGTTGATCGGTCCGGAATGCCGGGCCTGCGCGTCACCCGCATCCAGCATTACAAGTCGCTCTACGAACGCCAGCAGAAATTCTGACCGTTACGCAAGGCTGAGGAATCGCGAGCGGCGGGGCGAAAGCTCCGCCGTTTTGCGTTGATCCAGATCAGGTCTTCACTCAGGAACCCGCTCCTCCACCCGCGCGTCTGTTGCGCGTTCGCCGCCGAACCCGAAGGGACGGCCGGCGCTCGAACAGGAGGAAAAAATGGGTCTCATTCTCGCGCTTGTTGTTGGTGGCATCATCGGCTGGCTGGCCAGCATCGTGATGCGCACCGATGCCCAACAGGGCGTCTTGCTGAACGTGGTCGTCGGCATCGTCGGATCGCTGCTCGGCGGCTTCATCCTCGGCCCGCTGCTCGGCGGCGGCAACCTGCTGGAAGGCTCGCTCGACATCCGCACCCTGCTGGTCGCGCTGCTGGGCTCGATCATCCTGCTCGCGATCGTCAACTTCTTCCGCCGCGGTCGCGTGCGGTAGGCCAGGTAGCGCAAGCGTCCTCGCCCGATCGCGGCGAGGACGCTCACTCCAATTCGTAACTCACCGTCAGGCTGATCGAGACCACCTGCTCGCCCGGATCAATCTTGCTCGACGCCGATTCCCCGGCATCGCGCACCTGCATCGTCATCAGCCTCGGCATCGGCTGGTGTCCGATCCCGGCTTCGCTGACCGACAGCACGCGGCGGACCCGCTTGCCCAGCGCGCGGGCATAAAGGTCGGCGCGGGCCCCGGCGGTGCGCAGCGCGGCGGTGCGAGCTTCGTCCAGCGCCGCTTCCGGCTTGTCGAGCGACAGGGTCGGCCCGTTGATCTGGTTCGCCCCCTGCGCGACCAGGGCGTCGAGGATCCGGCCGGTATTGGCGATATCCCGGAACCGCACCGAAACCTCGTTGCTCGCGCGGTAAGCCACCAATTGCGGCGTCTGATTCTCGACGTAGCGATATTCGGGGTTGAGGCTGACATTGCTGGTCTGGATGTCGCGATCGGCGATTCCGGCGCGTTTCAGCGCGGCCCGGACCGTCGCCATCCTGCGGCCATTCTGTTCGATCGCCGCGCTCGCGGTCGGCGCCTGGGTGACCACGCCGGCGTTGATCCGCGCAACGTCCGGCACGCGCGTCACCTCGCCGGTCGCGACCACGTCCAGGCGCGTTCCCGCCAATGAATAGCCCTGGCCGTCCTGCGCCGTCGCGGCCTGCGGGACGGATGTGGCCGCAAGCAATGCCGCCAGGGCTGAAACACGAACCATCTCAGTTTCTCCTCCGATCGATGTTCGGGCGGAGCAACAGCCGTTCGCGGCTGCACCGAAGCTGAACGTTCCGGGTCCGGCTCAGCGGCGGCGGCGCATCAGCAGGCGATACAGGAACAGGATTACGAATGCGCCCAGCGTCGCCGCAATCCATCCGCCGGCCTGCCCTTGCGAGTACCAGCCGACCGCATTGCCGACGAAGCCGGCCAGCAGCGCGCCCGCCACGCCCAGGGCGATGGTGACCAGGCAGCCGCCCGGATCCTTGCCGGGCATGATCAACTTCGCCAGCGCACCGGCGACCGCGCCGATCACGATCCAGCCGAGAAAACCGTATGTCCCAAGCATCTGCTTCTCTTTCCTGTCGTTCGAAACCTGTCCGCGTCGCCATGCCCTCAACCGGCGCTGGTGGCAAATCGCTCCCGCCTGGTGTATGACTCGTCGGTGGGGGGTCGACAGGTGCGGGCTTTTATTAGCTTGAAGCTGGTGACTTATCAAGATAACACAGCTTGTGGCGCGGCCTTGCCGCCTGGCGATGGACGGGAAAGACAGTCAAGATGAACATCGAAACGGCAGGATGGCGGCGCGGGGCGCTTGAGGGCGAAATCGTCGACGACGTGCTGGTGGCCCGCCGCAAGCGGCGCAACCTGCTGATCGGTGTTCTGGTCGCCGTCGCCGCCCTGGCGCTTGCGGCCTATCTCATGCTCGGTCGTGGCGACCAACAGGCCGCGGCGGCGCCGCCGCCGACCAAGGCGGCCGCGGGCGGTCGCGGCGGCGCCGGAGCCCTGCCGCGCGTGACCGTGGTCGTGCCCGGCCGTCAGCAGGTCGCGCGCACCATCTCCAGCACCGGCACGCTCGCCGCGCGAGTCGACATGCCGGTCGGCGTCGCCGGCGAAGGCGGCATGGTGTCCCAGGTCCTGGTTCAGCCCGGCCAATGGGTCCGCGCCGGCCAGACCATGGCCGTGATCGAGCGTTCGGTGCAGGCGCAGCAGGCTCAGGGCCTTGGCGCCCAGATCGAAGTCGCGCGTGCCGATGCCCGGCTCGCCCAGCAGGAACTGGATCGTGCACAGTCGCTGGTCGGCCGTGGTTTCGTCTCGAAGGCCGATGTGGAGCGCCGGATCGCGACGCGCGACGCGGCCAATGCCCGGGTCCGGCTCGCTCAGGCTCAACTCGGCGAAACGCGCGCGCGGATCGGTCGACTCGATATCCGCGCGCCGCAGGCCGGCCTGGTGCTGCAACGCAATGTCGAGCCCGGCCAGGTCGTGAGCTCGGGTTCCGGCGCTCTGTTCCGGCTCGCGCGCGGCGGCGAGATGGAGCTTCGCGCGCAACTCGCCGAAGCCGATCTCGCGACCACCCGGGTCGGCGTGCCGGCGACGGTGACGCCGGTCGGCTCCTCGACCGGTTATCAGGGCAGGGTGTGGCAGGTGTCGCCCGTGATCGATCCGCAAAGCCGCCAGGGCACCGCGCGGATCGCGATTCCTTATTCGCCCGACATCCGCCCCGGCGGCTTCGCCAGCGCGGAATTACGGGTCGGCGCGGCCGATGCGCCGGTATTGCCGCAAAGCGCCGTTCTCAACGACGAGAACGGCAACTATGTTTATCTGATCGACGCCAAGAACGAGATCGTGCGCCGCGATGTCGAGGTCGGCACCGTGACCAGCACCGGCGTCGTGATCCGCACCGGTTTGAGCGGGCAGGAGCGGGTCGTGCTGTCGGCCGGCGCCTTCCTCAATCCCGGCCAGAAAGTCATTCCCGCGCGCGCACCGGCTCGCTCGTAGGCGCCCATAGGACAATGCCAAGATGAACTTCCGCAACATCTCCTCCTGGGCGATCCGCAATCCGGTTCCGCCGCTCGTCCTGTTCGCGGCCCTGCTGCTGGCCGGCATCTTCTCGTTCATGCGGATGGACGTGAACGACAGCCCGGACATCGATTTTCCGCTGGTGATCGTGTCGGTATCGCAGCCCGGCGCCGCGCCGACCGAGCTCGAGCTGCAAGTCACCCAGCGCGTGGAAGCGGCGATCCGCAGCATCGACGGCGTCGAGGAACTGAACAGCTCGGTCCGCGAGGGCAATTCGACCAGCACGGTCATGTTCCAGATCGGCACGCCGACCGATCGCGCCACCAACGACGTTCGTGACGCGCTCAGCCAGATCCGCGGCGATCTCCCCGAAGGGATCCTCGAGCCGCAGGTGATCCGGGCGGAGGGCGGCAACACGCTCGCCATTTTCGCGATCCAGACCAGCGACATGACGCTGGAACAGCTGTCCTGGTTCGTCGACAACAATATCGCCAAGCGGCTGCTGAGCATCCCCGGCATGTCGAGCGTCGACCGTTATGGCGGCGTCAATCGCGAGATCAGGGTGACGCTGAACCCGGCCGAAATGCAGGCGCAGGGCGTCACCGCGTCACAGATCAATCAGCAGCTGCGGCAGATCAACGTCGATTCCGCCGGCGGGCGTGCGGAGATCGCCGGCTCCGAGCAGGCGGTTCGCGTGCTCGGCAACGCCGATACCGCGCAGGAGCTCTCGCAGACCCAGCTTGCCTTGCCGGGCGGCCGCACCGTGCGCCTCGGCGACATCGCCACCGTGTCGGACGGCAACAGCGAACAACGTTCGATCAGCAAGATGAACGGGCATCAGATCCTGAGCTTCGGCATTACCCGCGCCAAGGGCTCGTCGGACGTGAATGTCTATCAGGCGGTCGACAAGGAACTGAAGAAGATCGCCGAGGATTCGAACGGCCGGATCCAGTTCGACCGGATCTACACCGAAGTCGATTCGACGATCGAACAGTATGAATCCTCGATGGACATGCTGTGGGAAGGCGCGCTGCTCGCCGTCATCGTCGTGTTCCTGTTCCTGCGCGATTGGCGTGCAACTTTGATTTCGGCGATCGCGATCCCGCTATCGGCGATCCCGACCTTCTGGTTCCTGGACCTGATGGGCTTCACGCTGAACTTTCTCAGCCTGCTCGCGCTCAGCCTGGTCGCCGGCGTGCTGGTCGACGATGCGATCGTGGAGATCGAGAATATCGTCCGCCACATGCGAATGGGCAAATCCGCCTATCAGGCGTCGATCGATGCCGCCGATGAGATCGGACTCGCCGTGCTCGCCACCACCATGGCGATCGTGGCGGTGTTCCTGCCGGTCGGCCTGATGCCGGGCATTTCCGGCCAGTTCTTCAAGAATTTCGGCTTTACCGTCGTCGTCGCTGTGTTGATGAGCTTGTTCGTCGCGCGCCTGATCACGCCGCTGATGGCCGCTTACATGCTGAAATCGCATGGGCCAGAGCCGCATGGCGAGAATTTCATCATGCGCGCCTACCTCAAGTCGCTGCGCTTCACGCTGCGGCATCGCTGGACCACGGTCGTCGCCGGCATCGCTACGCTGGCGCTGACCGCGTTCCTGTTCATGCAGCTCTCCTTTACGTTCATGCCGGCGCAGGATCGCGACTTCAGCCAGGTCCGGATCTTCCTGCCGCCGGGGACGACGCGCGCCCAGGCCGAGGCCGTGACCACCCAGGCCCGCAAGATCGTCGAAACCGCGCCGGAAGTCCGTCAGGTCGTCGAACGCGTGAATGTCGGCAGCGGCAATCTCAATCTGACGCTCAGCGAAGACCGCAAGCGGACCAGCACCGAGATCGAGCGCAGCTTGCAGCCGCAGCTGGCCGCGATCCCCGATGCGCGGGTCAACTTCCAGTCGCAAAGCGGTGGCGGCCCCGAGGGCGGCGGCGGCGGTGGTCGTGACATCACCCTCCATCTCGGCAGCGACGATCCCGAGCTGCTGTTCGCGACCGCCAACAAGATCGCCAAGGAAATGGAGAAGCTGCCGCAGGTCCGCGCGCCGCGCGTCCAGGGCGATCTCGTTCGGCCCGAAATCGTGATCAAGCCGCGCCTGGACCTGGCCGCCGATCTCGGCGTCACAACCTCCTCGTTGGGGCAGACGATCCGGCTCGCGACCTTGGGCGATATCGACCAGAACAGCGCTCGCTTCTCGCTCAACGACCGGCAGGTGCCGATCCGCGTGATGCTGCCCGAATCCGCACGGCGTGACCTCGGCACGATCGAGAATCTGCCAGTGCCGACCTCGACCGGCGGATCCATCCCGCTCAAATCGGTGGCCGAGATCAGCTTCGGCGCGGGTCCGACCACCGTGCAGCGCACCAACCAGGTCCGCCGCACCTCGGTCGGCGCCGATCTCGCGCCCGGCCTGGTCTCGGGCGATGCGTGGAAGGCGATCGATCAACTCGAGACGGTCAAGAACCTGCCGCAGGGCGTCAGCCGGTTGCAGCTTGGCGACACCAAATGGCAGGGCGAGCTGATCAACAACTTTATCGCCGCCGTGGTCGCCGGCATCCTGCTCGTGTTCGCGGTGCTGGTGCTGCTCTACAAGCGCGTGCTGGTGCCGTTCGTGAACATGGGATCGCTCCTGCTCGCGCCGCTCGGCGCAGCGATTGCGCTCAACATCAGCGGCGATCCGGTGTCGCTGCCGGTGTTCATCGGCCTGCTTATGCTGCTCGGCATCGTCGCCAAGAATTCGATCCTGCTGGTCGATTTCGCGGTGGAGGAGATCGATCGCGGCGTCGACAAGGACGAAGCGATCATGGAAGCCGGCCACAAGCGCGCCCAGCCGATCGTGATGACCACCGTCGCGATGGTCGCCGGCATGGTGCCGGTGGCGCTGTCGCTGACCGGCGAAGGTTCGTTCCGCGGGCCGATGGGCGTCACCGTGATCGGCGGCCTGATCTTCTCGACGATCCTTACCCTGCTGATCGTGCCCGGCACGTTCAGCCTGGCGCTGGATGTCGAGAGCTGGATCGGCCGCAAGTTCAAGCCGTTCTTCGCCGCCGGCAAGCAGGCGCCGGCGCTGACGCCGCAGCCGGCGGAGTGAACCAATCCGGGCCGGGTGCTTTGACGCAGGCATGAGCCTGCCCCAAGCACCCGGCCTTCACCTCACCCGAAGCCGCCACGCGTGCGGTTGATCGCGGCCGCGCCGAACCTGACGCAGAGCGGCGTTCGCCAGATGCGGATCATCGCCACCGGCATGCTGGTCGCGATGGCTTTGCTGTTCCTGATGGCCGGCGCGATGGACGAGACGCATCCGGCCTGGAGCTTCGTCCGCGCGTTCGCCGAAGCGGCGATGGTGGGCGGCTTGGCCGACTGGTTCGCGGTCACCGCCCTGTTCCGCCATCCGCTCGGCCTGCCGATCCCGCACACCGCGATCATCCCCAAGAACAAGGACCGGATCGGCAGCACGCTGGCCCAGTTCCTAAAGGATAATTTCCTCACCCCCTCCGTGGTCGCGCGGCGGATGCGCGGGCTGGACGTGGCGGGCGCGGCCGGCCGGTTCCTGGCCAATCCGCCGGGCGGGGAAGGGCGGCTGCGCGAAGGCGCGTCCCGACTGATCGCCGATGTGCTGGAAGCTCTCGACAAGGAGCGGCTAGGCGGCATGGTCAAAGGCGCGATCGCGACGCGCCTGCGCGGCATGGAGGTGGCGCCGCTGCTCGGGCAAACGCTGGAAGCCGCGATTACGGAAGAGCGGCACGTGCCGCTGCTGGACGGGCTGGTCGTCTGGGTCGGCCGCACGCTCGATTCCAACGAGGACATGATCCGCCGGCTGGTCCAGCAGCGCGCCAACTGGATCATGAAGATGGCCGGCCTGGACGAAAAGCTCGCCAACGCGATCATCGATGGCCTGCGCAAGCTCAGCATCGACATGGCGGTCGATCCCACCCACCCGGTCCGGCTCAAGGCGGAGGAGGGGCTGGCCGACATGGCCGCGCGCCTGCAGCACGATCCCGAGCTTCGCGCCAAGGTCGAGGAGATGAAGAACGAGATCATCGGCAACAAGGCGGTGGCGAGCTGGATTGACGGCCTGTGGGAGAAGACGCGCGCCGGCCTGCTCAACGCGGCGCGCAATCCGGAAGCGACCATGGCCGGCAAGTTCGGCGAAGCCTTGCGCCAGCTTGGGGCCACCCTTCAAGCGGACCCGCGGCTCAAGGCGACCATCAATCAGTTCGCCCGCCGCGCGGTGGTCGGCGCGGTGGCGAGCTACGGCACCGGCATCGTCGCTCTGGTGTCCGACACGATCCGCGGCTGGGACGCCCAGACCATCACCAATCGCCTGGAAGCCGCGGTCGGCCGCGATCTCCAATATATTCGCATCAACGGCACCATCGTCGGCGGCTTGGTCGGCTTGCTGATTCACACGGTCGAAACGATCTGGTGACCGTCGAGATCGCGACCGAGCGCCTGATCTTGCGCCAGCCCTCGATCGACGATTTCCTGGATTTGCACGCCCTGACGGCCAGCCCCGACATGCGTGAGCATCTCGCCGGCTTCGCCTCGGTGGAGGAGAGTTACAAACGGCTGCTCGCCACCATCGGCGGCTGGACCGTGTTCGGCTTCGGCACCTTCTCCGTCCGCGAGCGGGCGACCGGCGATTATGTCGGCACGTGCGGATTGTTCCGCATGCTGCGCGGCCTCGGCGCCGATTTCGACGATCATCCGGAAGCCGGCTGGATCATCGCCCACAGCTGCTGGGGCCGGGGCTATGCGACGGAGGCGATGGCCGCCGCGCTGGACTGGTTTGAGCGCACGCATGCGATCTCCACCACCTGCTGCATGATCGCGCCGGGGAACGGCGCCTCCATCCGCATCGCCGAGCGGCTAGGCTACCGTCCGACCCGCATGGCCGAGCATCTGGAAATCCCGATCCAGCTGTATCGGCGCCAGGCCTGAACAACCATGTGCTCCTGCGAAAGCAGGAGCCCAGCACCACGTGCCCAAAACTTATGTCAGCTTGGCGCAAGCCGAACGTCGAATGTGCCGGCCGGACTTGGCTTGAGCAAGTCGCGCGCCGGAACCGCGGGATCGAGCCACCGCCCCCAATCGCTGCGCGGGAGCACGATGATCTGGCGGTCGTGGTAAGGCGCGACATCGGGACCCGGCGCCCCGGTCAGCATCGTGCAGGCCTCGCCGACGTCGCTCTTGCGCCACAGCCCCGCGATGCAGAACCAGGGTTCGTCGCGCATCGTGAACAGCCAGCGATCCTTTTTGGCCCGCTTCTTCTGCGCGGTTTCCGCTGTCTTCCCGACTGTATATTCGTAAAAGCCGTCGGCGACGATCAAACAGCGGCCGCTGGCGAATTCTCGGCCTTCCGATCGGAAGTTGAAGACGGGCCTGCCGTGCGGGCCTAGCCAGCTCCACCGTCGCTGGACCAGTTCGGCCGTGCCGGGCTCGTCCGTCACAGCCCGCACGATCGTCGTCGGATCGGTGATGCGGATGCTGTCCAGCGCCTGCAAATTCGGCGCGCCCTCAGGAAAGCGAAGCGGGATTCGCAGCTGGGCGAAACCGTCGAAGATCTCACCCAATGCGACCGCGCGGCGATGCTCGTTGCACATGGTGGCCGGCTACACGCCGCGCGGCTCCGGGCGAAGCCATCCTTTTGCCGCCGCTCCAAGTTTCCGGATTTTAACCGTCCATCAAACCTCTGAAGTTAGGGGTGTGGGTCTCGACCATTGTCATGGACGCTGATGTACCACGCTCCTCTCTCCGCTGACGCGCCCGTACACGATGACTTGCCGGTCGAAGCGCCGGACGAGGAGATCAACTACGAGGAGGGCAATCACCGGCTTCGTGAAGCCCACCTTCAGAACGGTCAAGCGCAGGCGACGGCCTTGTTCGCGCCGTTCCTGGCCGCATCCGGAGTCGGCGCCGCCTTGCTTGCGGCATGGGCGATGTACGGCCACACCCCTCTTCAGTTCATCGTCGGCTGGCTCAGCGTGGTCGGCTTCGGTCATTGGATCACTTACCGGCGCGCGGTGGAAGCCGGCACCGCTTCGGGCAGCCGGTCCGCTCGTGCACCGGCCGAATGGCGCAGGATCGCTGAATCCGCTGGTCTGGCCTTGGCCTGGTGTTCGTTCCCGACCTATGTCTTCCCCGCCGCAGACTCGCATTCGCAGGTGGTGATCGGCGGGACGATGGGCGGGATGATCGTCGCCGGCCTTGCGCTTGTGGCGCTGCCCCGCGCCGCGCTCGCCTGGATCGCCGTTTTCACCTTGTCCTTGTGCGTCGCGAACTATTTCGGCAGTCCGAGCCTCGATCTCAAGCTGGCGGTAGCGACTATCGGAATCGCCGCGATCACCATCTTCGGCATCGGACGGCTCACGCGCTGGACCTATTCCCAGCTTCGCGACACGGCCAGGGTTCGCGCGCAAGCCGAGAGCGTGCGGCTGCTGCTGCGCGAATATGAACATCGCGGCGTGGGCTGGCTTTGGCAGGTCGATAGCGAGAACCGCGTCGTTTACATCTCCTCGCGCATGACCGCTTTGCTCGGCCGTTCGACCAGCCAGCTGATCGGCCATTCCTTGCCGGCATCGCTCGGTGGCAACAGCGCCTTGGGACGCACCCTGCTGGCCCGCCAGCCGTTCGCCAATCTGGAAATGCAGATCCAGACCCGGCGGGGAACGCGCTGGATCAGCCTTGCCGGCGACCCGATCGTTGACATGGCGGGGCACTTCCAGGGCTATCGCGGCGTCGGCTCCGACGTGACGGAAGTGCGCAAGACGCAGGAGCGGCTGACCAACCTGGCCAATATGGACGTGCTGTCCGGCCTGCCCAATCGCGGCCGGGTCCGCCAATTGCTCGGCGAGGCGCTCTCGACCGCGCAGTCGACCAATGTGCCTTGCGCGATCATGTTCCTCGATTTGGACGGCTTCAAACCGGTCAACGACACGTTCGGCCATCCGAAGGGCGATGCGGTGCTGAAGGGCGTCGCTCAGCGCTTGGTAAAGGAAGTCGGCGATGCCGGCCATGTCGGCCGCATGGGCGGCGATGAATTCGCGATCGTAATCAAGGACGCTCAGGGCCGCAAAGTGATCGAGAACCTGGCGGCGAGGCTGATCGAGTCGGTCGCGCGTCCCTACCATATCGACAAGGTCGAAATCCGCATCGGCGTTTCGATCGGCTGCGCGTTCGGCCCGATCGACGGCCAGAGCGTCGACGATCTGATCCAGAAGGCCGACATGGCGCTTTATCAGGCCAAGAACGAAGGCCGGGGCACCTGCTGCTATTTCAACGATGCGATGCGCTCCGTCGCCGAGCACCGGATGCGGCTCGAACAGGATCTGAGTCACGCGATCGGCAACGGCCAGCTGCGCCTGCTCTATCAGCCGCTGATCAACGCGACCGACCAGAGCCTGGTCGGCTTCGAAGCCCTGGTGCGCTGGCATCACCCCACTCGCGGCATCGTGCCTCCCAATGACTTCATCCCGCTCGCCGAGGAAACCGGGCTGATCATGCAGCTGGGCGATTGGGTGATCGAGGAAGCCTGCCGCGCGGCCGCGACCTGGCCCGAGAACATCACGGTCGCGATCAACATCTCGGCGCGCCAGCTCGTGCTCCCGGCCCTGCCCGCGACGGTCAATGCCTCGCTTTCCAAGCATCGCGTCCAGGCCAACCGGCTCGAACTCGAAGTCACGGAAACCGTGTTCCTGGAAGACACGGCTGGGTCGCTCGATGTGCTCAAGCGGTTGCGCGCGCTCGGCGTCGGCATCGCGCTCGACGATTTCGGAACGGGCTATTCCTCGCTCGGCTATCTGAACAAGGCGGTGTTCCACAAGCTCAAGATCGACGGCAGCTTCGTCCGCGAGGCCGCCGGCAACAAGGAAACCGTGGCGATCATCCAGTCAATCGTGCAGCTCGCCAAGAGCTTCCGCATGACCGTCACCGCCGAGGGCGTGGAAACCGCCGACGATTTCACCCGCATGCGCGATCTCGGCTGCCACCAGATCCAGGGCTACCTGTTCGGCCGCCCGATGAGCTTCGAACGCGCCAGCGAACTCGTTCACGGCGCCACTCGCCGGATGAGTGCCTGACCTTATTCGTCCTCCCGGAGCGAGCCGGGACCTTGGGCAACAGATGCGCTACCGTCTTCTTGTCCTGAGACCCCAGCCTTCGCTGGGGTGACGATCCGCCACCCGAAGCTTTCGCCCGCTCCAAACAGAGCCACCTCGCCAATCCGCTCCGGCACAATGAAATCCGATCGCCGCAACGTCACCGTGCCCTCATTCAGCGGCAGGCCGTAGAAACGCGGCCCGTGCTCGGACGCGAAAGCTTCCAGCCGGTCGAGCGCCCCTTCCGCTTCGAACACAGTGGCATAGGCTTCGAGCGCGAATGGCGCATTCCAGACGCCGGCGCACCCGCATGCGCTCTCTTTGCGCGATATCGTATGCGGGGCGCTGTCGGTGCCGAGGAAAAAGCGCGGCGAGCCCGAGATCGCGGCGCAGCGCAGCGCTAGCCGGTGATGTTCGCGCTTCGCGACCGGCAGGCAATAAGCATGCGGACGCAGGCCGCCCGCGAACAGGGCGTTGCGGTTGATCAGCAGGTGGTGCGGCGTGATCGTCGCCGCGATCCCCGGCCCGCTTTCCTCGACAAACGCGACCCCTTCCGCCGTGGTGACGTGTTCCAGCACCACCTTCAGCGCCGGGAAGTCCCGCCGCAGCGGCGCCAGCACGCGGTCGAGGAACACGGCTTCCCGGTCGAAGATGTCGACGTCCGGATCGGTCACTTCGCCATGGACCAGCAGCGGCATGCCAATCCGCTCCATCCGCGCCAGCACCGGGCGCAGGTTGGCGACGTCGGTCACGCCGTGCGCGCTGTTGGTGGTGGCGCCGGCAGGGTAAAGCTTGGCGGCCGTGAACACGCCCGCCTCATGCCCCCGGGCAAGGTCGTCCGGGTCGGTATGGTCGGTCAGGTAGCAGGTCATCAGCGGCTGGAAGGCCAGCCCGTCGGGCAGCGCCGCCAGGATACGGTCGCGATAGGCTGCGGCACGCGCGGTGTCGGTCACCGGCGGATCGAGGTTGGGCATCACGATCGCGCGCGCGAACTGGCGGGCGGACGCGGGCAGCACCGCTTCCAGCATCGCGCCGTCGCGAAGATGCAGGTGCCAGTCATCGGGAGCGCGGATGATGAGTTGGTCGATGATCGGCACGCTTGGCCTCGCGCGAAGCTGGTAAGGGGGCGTCCAAGCCCCTAACTCAGCGCCATGACGGCGACCACCCTCGTAGACCGCGCCCTGCTGCGCCTCTCGGGCGAGGATGCGCGCGGTTTCCTTCAAGGCCTCGTCACCAACGATACCGCCGCGCTGGCGCCGGACCGGCCGCTCTGGGCCGGATTGCTGACCGCGCAGGGCAAAGCGCTGTTCGACTTCATCCTGTGGGCGGATGGCGATGACGTGCTGATCGATTGCGAGGCCGAGCAGGCGGAAGCGCTTCGCAAGCGCCTCGCCCTCTACCGCCTGCGCCGCCCGATCACGATCGAGCGGGAGGAGCGGTTGGCGGTGCACTGGTCCGTCAGTGCTCCTGCGAAAGCAGGAGCCCAGAGAGACGGCGGCACTGGGCTCCTGCCTCCGCAGGAGCACATCAGCGATCCGCGCCTGCCCGAACTCGGCCAGCGCTGGCTCGCCCCGCCTTCCGAGCCGGCCGTTGGCTGGCCCGCGCACCGCTTATCGCTCGGCGTGGCGGAAGGGGTGGCGGAGCTCGGGCAAGACAAGACACTCTGGCTCGAATGCAATGCTGCCGAGCTGAACGGCGTGAGCTTCACCAAGGGCTGCTATGTCGGCCAGGAAAATACCGCGCGGATGAATTATCGAAGCAAGGTCAACCGGCGCCTCATCGTCGTGCCGACCGACACGCCTGGCGCGGGGGTCCGCATTCATTATCCGGAGCTCGGCCTCGCCGTCGAGCATCGCCGGATCGACGATCTCGGCGGCGCGCTGCTTCCCGACTGGCTGGCTGCCGCAATTGCCTAAGCTGTTGATCGGGTGAGAATAAGCGCTAACAGCGAGCCCATGTCCTCCCTCCACATCAGCAAGGTCGCGGTCGGCTGCGCCAGCCTGGACGCGCTTCGCAAGCGGCAGCAGGGCCGGCTGGCGGACGGCGTCGTGCCGATTGTTACCCGCTTTCGGCCCAAGCGCGCGGACGAGCTGATCGGCGGCTCGATCTTCTGGATCGTCAAGCACCGCATCACCGCTCGCCAGCTGATCCTGGGCTTCGCCGACGGCGAGGATCGGCGCACCGTCATCCGCCTCGATCCGCGGTTGGTCCCAGTCCGCGCCCACCCCAAGCGCGCCCATCAGGGCTGGCGCTACCTGCCGGCCGAGGACGCGCCGGGGGATTTCGACGGAGCGGAGGACGAACTCGCTGTGCTTCCGCCCCGGTTGGCGCTCAAGCTCAGCGCGCTGCTGCTGATCTGATCATTTGCCGCAGCGGACCCGGCCCGCGCCGAGCCCGCTCAGCGTACAGGCCGGCGTGCCGCCGATGGTGACGTCGCCGGCGCCGCTCGACGCGATCTTGACTGCACGCCGCACGCCGAGCGCGATCGTCCCGGTCGTGTCGGCGTTGAGCTCCGCATCCTCGGCAATCAGCCCGGCCGCGTTCAACGCGCCCTGGCCGGTGACACTTGCGCGCAGCGACTTGGCCTTGCCGGCCAGCGACATCGCCCCGGCGCCGAGCAGCTGCACGTCCAGCCGGTCCGCCTCCACCGCCGCGACCCGGACGGAGCCGCTGCCCGAGACGGACAGGGCCACCCGCATCGCCTTTGCCTTGTCGAGCGCCACGCTGCCCGATCCGGCGACCACGACATTGTGGACTTCATGCGTGGTCAGCGCGATGCCGACCGCGCCTTCGCCGGGCTTGGGCGCCGTGCCCCAGGCCGAGCGATTCGGCCGGATGCGCAGGGTGCGCCCTTCGACGCTGACCGACACCCGGTCGAGCGCCGCGCTGCTGCCGGTCGCCACGGCGCCGCTGCCCTTGCCGGTCGACACCGCCACTTGGAACGGACCTTCGACCTGCACCTTCTCGAACCCGGACACGGTGAACCGGCGTTCGGCCGCCTGAGCGGCGGTACCGGATAGAAGGGCGGCGAAGGCGATGGTGGTCCTGATCATGGACCGGGACCATGACCCGCAGAGGTTAAGACCCGATAACCACGCTCAGGCGCCGCAGCGGACGCTGCCCGAGCCGCGCTTGTTGACGGTGCAACGCGCCGAGCCGCTGACCAGCACGTCGCCCGATCCCATGATCGAGACATTGGCCGTCTCCGTCGCCCGGATACGGACATCGCCCGAGCCCATCACCGATGCCGATGCCGTGCGGCTTTGCAGCGCGCCCGCGTCGATATCGCCCGAGCCCGCGATCGACACCGAAGCAGTCTGGGCGCCGCCTGCGGCACTGATCCCGCCAGAACCGGCGATCGAGAAACTCGCGGTGCCGACCTGCATCTGCGCGATCGCGATGTCGCCCGATCCGGCCACGGACGCGTCGAAGCTGTCGCCCTGCACTCGGTCGATCCGGATATCGCCGGAGCCCGCCAGCGAAGCGGCGCGGAGCGACGGCGCCGTCACGAAGATGCGGGTCTTGGCGCGGTTGCCCCAATTGGCCGACCAATTGCCCTTCTTGTAGCCGACCTTGAGCGTGCCATTCTCGACCCGCAGATCGAGCCGATCCAGCATCTCCGGGTCGCCCTCCGCGCGGACCGAATAACGGCCGCCTACGGTGACGATCATGTCCGGCGAACCGGCGAGCCCGACCGCATCGAAGCCGGCGAGAGGATAAGTGCGCTGAGTGACGTCTCCTCCGCCGCTGGGTGCCTCCTGCGCGTCCGCGGTGAAGTTGCAGCCTGCCATCGCCAGGCTGAAAAGCAGAATCGCCAAAGACCGCATCATGTCCTCCCGTTGTGTATTACAGGCATAATACACGAGGTCGGCACAGAGCGCAAGCATGCTCCCGCGAACGCCTGACTAACAGCAATACCGTCATCCCGGCGAAAGCCGGGACCTCAGGCCGAAACGGCACGGCGGGCGAAGGTCCCGGCTTTCGCCGGGATGACGGATGTGGCCGAGACGATGCATTGAAATCGTTAGGCCACCATGTCAGCTTCATGCAGTGCGCGGCGGCTGGGTTTACGCCATGACCAACAAGCCGGACGGCGTGCTCTACATCGGCGTCGCGGCCGACCTCATCGCTCGCGTCAGCCAGCATCGTTCCGGCACCGGCTTTCGCTTCTGCGCCAAGTATAACCTGAAGAGGTTGGTGCTCGCTGAAACCTATTCGACGATCGATGAAGCAATCGCGTGAAAAGGCGATGAAGGAATGGCGGCGGGCGTGGAAAATCGAACTGATCGCGAAGGCGAACCCCGACTGGTCCGATCTCTGGGACGTGATCGACGGCTGAGATCAAGCTTCATTCCCCGAGCTGGAGCTCTAGCGCGGGATGACGTTGTCGTGAATCGGGAGGGGATTCCCCTTGGCGTGATTGTCTGAATCAAGCTGCTGGCCGGATTGGGAGGCGGCAGCGATGACCAGACCGTATTCGATGGATTTGCGAGAGCGCGCGATTGCCCGGGTGATGTTGGGCGAGAGCGTGCGTT
>DASVSZ010000002.1:0-5688 GCA_036387855.1 Allosphingosinicella sp.
GCCGGCTTGATCCCAAGCGGCTGGTCTTCGTCGACGAGACCTGGGCATCGACCAACATGACGCCAATCCGCGGCTGGAGCCAACGCGGCAAGAAGCTGATCGGGCGTGTCCCACACGGCCGCTGGCGGACCCTGACGTTCATCGCCGCGCTCCGTTGCGATCGGATCGACGCGCCCTACGTGCTCGACGGCCCAATCAACGGCCTGACCTTCTCCGCCTGGGTCGAGCAAATGCTCGTGCCGACGCTCAGCCCTGGCGACGTCGTCGTGATGGACAACCTTGCAAGCCACAAAAGCAAGGCCGTCCGCCAGCTCATCCGGGCAGCGGGCGGCAAGCTCCTGTTCCTCCCGCCTTACAGTCCCGACCTGAACCCCATCGAGCAGGTCTTCGCCAAGCTCAAGCTCCTGCTCCGCAAAGCCGCCGAACGCACCGTCGACCCCGTTTGGCTGAGCTTTTCGAAGCCCTGCCTTTTGTGTTCGGCCCGCCTGAAGAAAGCAGGCCTTCGACAAGCTCAGGCTAAGCGGGTGGTTAGGGTGAAGAGGCAGCGATGGGATCTTAGCTCGCCAGATCCCAGCTTCCGCTACTCCAGCGCACTCCGAACACCTCGCGGATCGCAGGGCCGGCGAGCAGGTCGTCAGGTTTTCCGTCCGCCACGATGCGGCGATCCGACATAATAATCAGCCGGTCGGCATAGCGGCGGGCGAGGCCCAGATCGTGGATTGCCAACAGCACCGCCTGGCCATTGCGTCGTGCCTCGCTCCGAACCAGGTCGAGCAGCCGGAGCTGCCAGCGCGGATCGAGGTTGGACACCGGCTCATCCAGCAGCAGCAGGCGAGGGCGCGGCGCAAGGGTGCGAGCGATCAGCACGCGGCTGCGCTCGCCGGTGGACAACTGATCGGTCCGCCGATGCAGGATAGCGCGGAGCTCCAATGCGTCCAGCAGCCCATCGATCGCCAATTCGCTGGCCTCGCTTCCCAGCCGGATCAGGTCCGATGCGAGCAACGGCCAGGCAATGTCGCGCGAGGCCGGCAGGTAGGAGAGCAGCCGCTGTCGCATCGCCGGCGCGACGGCGTGCGGGTCGATGCCGTCGATCCGAACCGCGCCATCCGGTCGCTCGATACCGGCCAAGGCATGAAGCAGGCTCGTCTTGCCGCTCCCGTTCGGCCCGACGAGGCAGCATAGCTCCCCGGCCGCCAGGCCGAGGTCCGTCGGCTCCAGCCGCCCCGCCAGCGCGAGGGCGTCCGCTTGCACCAGCATGGTCATCGCGCCAGACGCCAGCGCATGCGCACCACCAGCCACAGGAACAAAGGCGCGCCGAGCAGTGCGGTGACGACACCGATGGGCAGCACGCGGCCAAGCGGGGCTTCGCGCGTGATCAGGTCCGCCGCGAGCAGCAGGGCCGCGCCCAATAAGGCCGCGGGCAGGATCGCGCGCCCGGGATGCCCGCGCGTGAGGCGGCGGGCGAAGATTGGCGCGACCAGACCGATAAAGCCGATCGCGCCGCACACCGCGACACAGGCGCCGACGCCAATCGCCGACAGGCAGACGATGCGCAGGCGCAGCCTGTCGATATCGTAACCCAGCGACTGCGCCACCTCTTCGCCGAGCGCGAGGTTATCCAACGGGCGGGCGAAGCGCAGCAGGAGGACGATGACGAGCAGGGCAGGGAGTGACGCACCCAGCGCCTGGCCCAGGCTGCGATCCACCAGCGATCCGAGCAGCCACTGATAAGCATCGTAAAAGGCGAAAGGGGAGGGCGCCAACGCCAGCGCCAGTGTCGTCAGAGCTCCGGCGAGCGCGCTGATCGCGAGCCCTGCGAGCAGCAAGGTCGCGCTCTCCGCGCGCGGTCCGGCAAGCGCCAGCAACAGCAGCAGAGCCCCGGTCGCCCCAGCCACCGCACCTAGCGCATGCGCAAGCGGCGATGCGAAGCCGAACAGATAGGCGACGATCACCGCGCCAAGCGCCGCTCCGCTAGTCGTGCCGGTCAGATCGGGCGAGGCGAGGGGGTTGGCGAACAGGGCCTGCACCGCGGCGCCGGCAGCGCCCAGCATCGCCCCATAAGCGCAGGCGAGCAGCGCGCGCGGCAGCCGAAGCTCGACCAGCACCGCCTGCCCGAGCGCGGGATCGCGCGAATAGATGTCCGACAGCGGGCCCCACGGCAGCAGCAGGGAAGCGGCGAACAGGCCTGCCAGCAGCAGCGTGACCCAGCCCTGCGCCTTCATGAAATCAGCCTGCGCAAGCGCGTGATCTCCGCGATCAGGCTCGGTCCCATGCAGGTCCAGCGCCGCCCATCCGTCGCCAGCACCCGTGAGCGCGCGCCTCGGGCGAGCGGGTGGCGAAGCCAATTCTGTTCGGTGGAAAACTGGCCGGCCCGATAGTCGCTGCGCAGAAGCAGCGAAGGCGGGCGCGTCAGCAGCTCCTCAAGTCCGATCCGATCGCCGCGCAGCGGACGCTGACGAAGCCCCGCGAGCGCCATCCAGTCAGCCGTTAGACCGGTCGAGGCAACGCTTCGGCCACCGCCGCCAAGCCACACGGTGTCCACCATCCGCTTGGGCTGCCCGCGCCTCAACGCCGCGATCCGCGCGATCAGGGCGCCGCCCGCTTGCGGGCGCCCCAGCGCGGCGGACACCGCGCGAAGGCCCTGCTCGATATCGTCCAGATGCTGCGGATAGGGCAGATCGAGGACGCGCAAGCCGAGCCGGCGGGCGATGCCGGCCTTGTCGCCGCCCCCTCCGCCCATGGTCAGCACCAAGTCCGGCCGGAGCGGGACGACCGAGAGCAGGCTGCCGTCATTGGCGGGCAACGCGCGTGCGGAACGCCACCACGCGGCATCGGCCGGCTTGTGCGACAAATGGCTGACGGACGCGATCTGGCCCGGCGCGGCGAGCAGCAGTGCCAACTCGTCCGTGCACAGGTTGAGCGAGGCCACCCGCAGCGGCGCCGATTCCGCGGGCGCGGCGGCAAGCGCCAGGCTAACGGCCGAGGCGAACGCGAAGGCCTGCATATACCGTCCGTCCCGCCGTGTGGTAGCCGATCACGTCCTGATAATCGGCGTCGAACGCATTTTCCACGCGCGCGAACGCCTCGATCTGCGGCGTGATCCGATAGCCAAGCTTGAGCGACGCAAGCACGTAATCGTCCAGCGCGACGACCTGCGCCGGGAACAGGTCGAAATCGGTATCCCGCCGCCTCCCGACGTAGGACAGCGCCGCGCCATACGACACCGGTCCGATCTCGCCGTCCGCAAACAGATTGGCGCTGTTGCGGGGCCGGCGCACCTCGCGCACGAGCAGGTCTCCCTCGGCGCGACGCTTCCCAGCATCGAGATAGGTGTAATTGAACGCCATCCGCATCGGCTGGAAGCGGTAGCTCGCCTCGACCTCGACCCCGCGCCTGCGGCTTCGCCCGGTCGCATTGGCCGTGCCCGAAATGAATGTCGTCGGATCGAACGTCTCGACGATTTCGCTGCGCAGCCGGTTGCTGAACCCGGTCACGCCCAGGCTCGCGCGCCCGGCCGCCCAGCGCACGCCGGCTTCATAGCCCTTCGAGCTTTCCGGCCGCAGGTTCGAATTGCCTTGAAAGGAGCCCGGGAAAAAGCCGAACAGATCGAAGAAGGTCGGCTGCGCGATACCCTCGCCATAAGCCGCGTGCACGGTCACCTGGTCGATCGGCCGAGCCAAAGCCGAGGCGCGAAAGGTGGTCGCGTCGGTGAAAGCACTGAAGCTGTCATGCCGGACGGCAATGTCGGTCGCGAACCGGTCGGACCAGTCGGCGCGCCACTCGCCGATCGTCGCGGTCAGATCGCGCGTTCGATCCTGGTCCGAGCCGCCGAAATAGATTTGATCGCGGGCGCGGAAAGCCTCCGCTTCATGCTCGGCCGCCACCGTCAGGCGATGCCGCGTGCCGCCCAACGCAATTGCTTTGCTCGCCTGGGCGCCGAGCGAAAACCGCTCGCCTGCGGTGCGGTTGAGCGCCTCCTCGCCGAGCCGGTTACGATTCGCGCTGGAAAGGTAGCTGCCATCGATGCTCAGCGACCAGCCGCCATCCTCCACCTTGCCCCAGCCGCGAACCGCCGCGATCCGGTTGTCCGTCTCGTCCAGCGTGTCGGCACGGCGGAAGGTGACCGGGTCAAAGCCGTCGAATTCGCTCCTGCCTTCGACATAATGGCCGACCAGCCCGAGTTCGCCGCCGGGGGAGGGGCGAAGGACCGCCTTGAGGCTGCCCGCCTTGTTCTCGAACCCGTCCCGCTCGCCGCCCGAGCCAAAGCTGTCGATACCGTCGCTGCTGAGGTACCCCGCCGACCCTGACAACCCGACGGCGCCGGCCTGGGCCGCGAACCGGCCGGACGCGCGGCGGGTGTCGAGGGCGCCATATTCGGCAAGCGCGCTCAGCGCATTGCCACGATCGGAATCGGCGGTATCGACCGCGATCACGCCGCCAAGCGCCTCCGAGCCCCACAAGGCCGATTGCGGCCCGCGCACCACCTCCACCCGCGACAACAGGTCGCCCGTCAGCAACTCGAAACGCGCCTCATTGCCCGCCGCGGGATCGTTGAAGCGGATGCCGTCTACGAAAAGCAAGGTGTGATTGGCCTCCGCGCCACGTATCCTGACCTGCGTCTGGCTTCCCCGCGGCCCTGTGCTCGCGACCGACAGGCCGGGCGAGAGCCGCAGCAGGTCGCTCGTCATAGGCAGCGCCAACGCTTCGATATCCTCGCGATCGAACAGACTAACAGAGACCGCCGTATCAGCGACAGACACGGGCTCCCGCGACGCAGTGACGACGATCTCCGGCGCCGCGCTCGCGGGCGCGGCAGCGGCCAACAACAATGCAAACATGAACATCCTTCCGCAAACGACATCGATCGCCGTCTCGGAGGAACCGGAGCGCGTAATCCGCACGCCGGAGCCACGCATCGCAGGCTGGACCCGGCCGGATGCGGACGACAGCGCGGGCAGGTCTCCTGGCTTCGCGGGTCACGGCCCGATCCCTCCGTTGTGGAGAGGGGGCTCGCCGCTCACAGTTGCGGGCACAGCGCCGGATTGTCACCGGCTTCCCTTTTCACCGGGCCTTACAGGCTCGGCACCTTCGCTGCCGCCGCGCTAGTCCGGACCCGGCAAGCTTGTCAATCTGTGGGCCGGAGGTTAGAGGGCCTGCCTTCCCAATGGTTTCACCTACGGGTCCCATCAAAGTATCACTTGGATGGGTTTGTTTCAGGCTGGTCGGAACCAGCCACACAGCAGAAAGCGCGATCGATGAAGGCCGATACTCACCCCGATTACCACATGATCAAAGTCCAGATGACGGACGGCACCACGTACGAGACACGCTCGACCTGGGGCAAGGAAGGCGACACCCTCGCGCTCGATATCGATCCGACTTCGCACCCGGCCTGGACCGGCGGCACCGGCCGCATGCTCGACAGCGGCGGCCAGGTTGCGCGCTTCAACAAGCGTTTCGGCGGCCTCACCCTCGGCGGTGGCAAGAAATAAGCGCTTGCAAGAAGCAAGCCGCGCTCGTGTTCATGCGAAAGCAGGAACCTTTCCTCCGCGCTAGGCTCTGTACTCAATCGGCTTGCGATGTGTGAGATCTGCTGATTCAAGTCTTCTGCTTGGAGCGGAGGCGTTGATGGCGAGGCAGCTGACCTGGTTGAGCGATGCGGAATGGGCTCGGATTGAGCCGTTGCTT
>DASVSZ010000003.1:0-1708 GCA_036387855.1 Allosphingosinicella sp.
CTCGAAATCGACAACGCTGCTCAGCCGCTCGAGCGGATCGCCCGCTGCCGACAATGCCGCGGGCCGTTCGTCTACGTCGAAGAAACCAGGCTGCGCCATCACACCCCCCACCAGCAGGAGCAATGAATTACCTCAGCGCCGCTAACGCTATTCGGTTTCTAGAGCATGTTTCGAGCTGACTGACTCGCGGGGGATTCCCAAGGCGGCTGGGTTCTGATTCAAGCTGCATGCCGGCGAGGGAGGCTGGCATGCATGACGAGAGCGCTTTCGGTCGATCTTCGTAGGCGAGTGGTTGCCGCGGTCGAGAGTGGTGCATCGTGCCGCCAGGCAGCCGCGCGGTTCGGGGTTAGCGCATCAAGCGCGATCCGGTGGCATGCGTTGTCGCGAACGGTTGGGGACGCCAGCCCCAAGCCGCAGGGCGGCGATCGCCGCTCGGGCAGGATCGAGGCGCATGCCGCCGTGATCCTGGCTGCGCTGGAGAGAAAGCCGGACATCACGCTGGCCGACCTGCGGGATGAGCTTGCCGGACGAGGGATCGGCGTGAGCATCGCGGGCCTGTGGCGCTTTTTCCAGCGCCGGCGGATCACGCTCAAAAAAAGACCGGGCATGCCGCCGAGCAGGATCGGCCCGATGTCCTGAGCCGGCGCGAGGCATGGTTCGAGGGTCAACTCGATCTCGATCCGCACACGCTGGTGTTCATCGACGAGACCGGCGCCAGCACCAAGATGGCTCGGCTCCATGGACGAGCGCCGCGCGGAAAGCGGTTACGAGCGGCGATCCCGCACGGGCACTGGAAGACGACCACCTTCGTCGGTGCGCTCAGGCTGACCGGCATGACCGCGCCGATGGTGCTCGACGGCGCGATGACGGCCGAGTGGTTCCTCGCCTACACTGAGCAGGTGCTCGTGCCGACGCTGCGCCCCGGTGATGTCGTGATCCTCGACAATCTGCCGGCTCACAAGGGCGCTGCCGTCCGTGACGCGGTGGAGGCCATCGGCGCCAAGCTGCTCTTCCTCCCGCCCTACTCGCCCGACTTCAACCCGATCGAGAACGCGTTCGCCAAGCTCAAGACGCTCCTGCGCAAAGCCGCTGCCCGCACTGTCGATCACCTCTGGCGCGTCATCGGCGACTGCCTCGATGCGTTCACACCCGCAGAGTGCGCCAACTACTTCACCGCCGCTGGCTATGACGCTTACTGATCGAAAAATACTCTAGACGTCACAGACGATAGCCAGATCGCCGAAGCCGTGTCCGCTGCCCAGGCGAGATTTGGGCGGATCGATGTGCTCGTCAACAACGCCGGCTACGGCTACCAGGCAACCGCGGAAGAGGGCAAAGAGGCCGAGATTCGGGGGCAATTCGACACCAACGTATTTGGCCTGTTCGCGCTCACCCGTGCGATCCTCCCCCTCATGCGCGCGCAACGCAGCGGCAACATCGTCAATTTCACCTCCGTCGCCGGGCTCGTCGGATTCCCCGGCTCTGGCTATTATGCGGCATCGAAGCACGCGGTCGAAGGCTGGTCCGACGCGCTCTTGGCCGAGGTCGCGCCCCTCGGCATCGGCGTCACCTGCGTCGAGCCCGGTCCGTTTCGAACCGATTGGGCCGGCCGCTCGCTCCGCCAGACGCCGAGCACGATCGCCGACTATGCCGAGACCGCCAAGGCGCGGATGGAAGGGACCAGAGCCTATAGCGGCACACAGATCGG
>DASVSZ010000004.1:0-256849 GCA_036387855.1 Allosphingosinicella sp.
GGCCGGCGGCGCGGGGCGCGGCGGCACGGCCACGGCCACGGCGACCGGCGCGAACTCGAGGCTCAATCTGCAGGGTGCGTCGCAGATCGGCGCCAATGGCGCCGGCGGCGCGGGCACCACCGGTGCCGGCGGACTCGGGCAGGGCGGGGCGGCCAATCTCACCGCAACGCTGAACGGCAACGTGGCGGCGCTGGACGCGAGCGTCTCGGCCAACGGCACGGGTGGCGCGGGCGCCAGCGGCGGCGCGGGCACGGGCGGCGTGACCCTGGTCAGCGCGCGCAGTGCCGGCACGCTGTCGCTGACCGGAACCACGGTCGCGCAGGCACAAGGCACGGGCGGAGGCGCTTCGGGCAGCGGCGTCGGCGGCGCCGGCCGTGGCGGGCAGGCCGAATTGTTCACGATCGGCGGCACGCTGACCGGCGCGGCGGCGGCGGTTCGGGCCGAAGGGCGCGGCGGCAATGGGGGCACCGGCGGGGCCGGCACCGGCGGCGCCGGCGTGCTCGGCTCGCGCGGCGACGACACGGTCGCCACCCAGGCAGGCGCGGCGACCTTGACCGGCACGGTAACCGGCAGCGCGTCCGGCTTCGGCGGCAATGGCGCCGCGAGCGGCGTCGGCGGCGCGGGCGCCGGCGGCAGCTTCCTGGTGGCGAGCGGCAGCAGCGCGGGCAGCGGGTCGCTCGACGCGCAGACGGTGAACGTGGGCGCGCGCGGCGTCGGCGGGGCCGGCGGTGCGGGCGCGGAGAGCGGCACCGGCGGCGCTGGCGGGATCGGGCGCGGCGGCACGGTGACGATCGCCAGCCAACCACGCAACGGCACGATGCGTCTCACCGGGGCGAACCTGGATGCCGGCGCGACCGGCGGTGTTGGCGGAGCGAGCGCGAGCGGAACCGGCGGGCGCGGCGGCGACGCCACCGGCGGCACCGCGGAAGTGCAGGTCACCAACAACGCGACCGGCACGCAGACGGTCACCGGATCGGCCAATATCGGCACGCTCGCCGCGCTGAGCAGCGCGACCGGCGGCGCCGGCGGCGCGGGCGCGGCGGCGGCGCAGGGGGGCGCGGGTGGCGCCGGCACCGGCGGCGCATCGCGGATCACCTTGCGTGGCGGATCGCTGACCGGCGGGGCGACGCAAGTGCTGGCCAACGGCACCGGCGGCGCGAGCAGCGCGGCCGGCGGCATCGGCAGCGGCGGGGTGGCGGCGATCTCGGCCGCTCCGCGCCAGGGCGTGACCGAAACCCAGACGCTCAACCTGGGCGCGGTGACGATCGCCGCCAACGGCACCGGCGGCGCCGGCGCGACGGCAGGGGCGGCGCGGTTCGGCGAGGCGCTGCTGGAGGCGACCACGACCAGCGTCACCTTCGCCTCGCTGGCGATGAACGCCAACGGGACGGCTCCGCGCCTGTCCAGGCCCGACAACAGCAATGCCGACGTTCCGGCCGGGCCGAGCGTGATTCGGGCGGATCGCAGCAACGTGGTGCTGGGCGGCACGTCGATCGGGGTCGGCGGCAATCTCAACTTTGCTACCGCCGGTTCCGGATCGATCCGCAGCAATGCCGCAATCAACGCCAATGCGGCGGGCACGATTGCGATTACCCATGAAGGCGCGGCTGCGGCCGCGGCAACGGTGGCAGCGCCGACGATCAGCCTGACTTCGTCCAACATCAATCTGGCCCAGGGCGCGATCCTGGGCGGCGGCACGGCGACGACGTTGAACCTGAACGCCACTCCGAACGGTCAGCAGGTCACGATCGGCGGCGATACGGAAGGACCGGGCTACACGCTGACCCAGGCCGAGGCGGCGCGGATCGAAGCGGGAGTGGTCAACTTCTCGGCACCCGCGGTCAGCGCGCAAGCCGGTCGCCCGGCGGACGTGCTGGTGCGCAACCTGACGCTGGAAGGATCGCAGACTCAAGGCGGCGGCTCCTCGACGGTCACCTTATCGACGCCAGGCCGGGTGCGGGTGGAAGGCACCGTCAACTTCACCAACGCGGCCGCGACCGACCGGCTGTCGATCACCGGCACCGAGCGGGTGGAAGTGATCACGCCGGGCGGCATCACGATGCGCGATGCCAGCAACCAATTGTCCGGCGTGTTGCAATTGATGTCCGACAACATCATCGTCACGGACAGCGGCCTGGCCGGGCAGCTGGCGGCCGATCCGAACTTCACCGGGCGCGACGCGGCGCTGCGCACCAACAACGGCGCGGCAACGCCGGCCGGCTTCGTCCAGGCCGGCGGCGTGCAATTGCTGTCGGGCGGACGGATCTTCGTCCAGAATACCGGCACCGCGACCGAGTTCGCCGGCCTGACCGTCGGCGGCGGCGGGTTGCTGGTCGGGCGGATGACGAGCACGCAGAATCCGGGCGGCGGCACCGGGGGCGGAACGGGCACCACCAACTTCTCGTTCGTCGGAACGCTCACCACCGCCAATGAAGTGCTGTTCTTCGACTTCACCGTAACCAGCGCTTCCGACGTGACGCTGCGCTCCTATTCCTACGCCGGGGGTACCAACGCCCAAGGCCAGGTGATTGCCGGCGGCAATTTCGATCCAATCCTGGCCTTGTTCAATTCGGCGGGCGTGCTGATCGACGACAATGACGATGGCGGGACTGCAAATGTTCCGACCGATCCAGCGACCGGGGCGGCCTTCGACGTGTTCCTGCGCGCGAACCTGCAGCCGGGCAGCTACAAGGTTGCGGTATCGGCATTCTCCAACTTCGCAATCGGGCCGAATCTGTCCAATGGCTTCGAGAATGACGGTGATTTCAACGGGCGCGGGCGCAATTTCGCGTTCGACGTGCTCGGCGCCAATTCAGCCAGCGGCCCTGGCCAGGCGCCGTCGCAGCCGACCACCGCGCCCACGGTGATCGCGTTCGGGCGGCAAGTGAACGCCGATGGATCGGTGGTGAGCGGCTCGCGCTTCTTCGAACAGCTCGGCTTCAACAACGCCGCGGCGAACGACGCTTTCGCCGCCGGATCGTCGTTCAATAACCTCACGATCGGCCAGGCAGTTCCGGCTTCAGCCCCGTCGCCGGTTTCTGGAGCGGAGGTGATCCTGGGCCCGATCACTGCCGCCGCATCGGCCGCCGCGTCCCAGGATGACGGCGATGGGGACGGCGGCCCGGGCGGAAGTTTCGGCTCCGGCTTCATCGGCATCGTCGATGCAGGCCAGCTCGCCAACGAATCGCTGATCGAGGATCCGGTGGCGAGCGGCGGTGATTCGACGCTGTGGACCGATGGCGAAGACGACGACGACGATGCCTGCGATACGCCAGGAGGGACCCGTCCCGACGGCACGACCTGTTCCGCCGCCGGCGCCCCGGTGGGCGAGCCTTAAGGAAACTGAGCCATGACCTCTTTGCGTTCATTTCTCGCTGCCACGGTGGCCGTGATCGGGCTCGCCCCGGCGACTGCGGCCGAACCGCCGATCAGCCTGCAGGACAGCTTCCGGATCGGCAGCGGGGCGGGGACCTTGTGCTCGGCCCAGCTGGCCGGGTCCGACAAGGGCGCGACCGGCATGTTCGACCGCGCTTATGCCGTCACCTGCCGCGATGCGTCGGTGCCGGTCGGGCGGCTTTATGCGCTGAGGGCGCGGGGCGAAGACCCGGCGGCGCGTTTGGCGGCACTGAGGGCCGACAAGGCGGATTGCCAGGCCGCACAAAGCCAGCAGATCGAAGGCTTGGGCGCGGCCGAAGTGATCAGCTGCCGCATGAAGGACGCGGATGTCGGCTACCGCGTCTATGCGGTTCGCGACCGCGGCACCTTGTATGTCGCCGAAGGCCTCGCCGGCTATGACAGCGCGCTGCGGCTCGGGCTGAGAACCGTGATCGCGGACCGGCCGGTGGAAGGCGAAGTCTCGATCGCGCTCACCGAAGCCGGCAATGCGGCGTCGTTCGCGCGGGTGCAGGCCGGCACACTCGATCCGCAAAGCGCGCTTGCCGAAGCCTATCGCCGCAACAATGCCGGCAATTACGCCGAATCGGCCGAATTCTTCAGCTCGCTGCTGCGCGGCGAAGGCGCGAGCCAGGCCGAGGCTCTGGCCAATGAAGGGCTTCAACAATCCAATCTCGGCAATTTCGCGGAGGCTAACAATCGCTTCAAGCGCGCCGCGACGATGGTCGGCAGCGATCCGGTGCTGACCCGGATGTTGCGCAATTACCGGGCGATGCACCTGCTCAACCAGCGTCGCACCCGCCAGGCGATGACCGAGCTCGACCGCGCCGTGCCGCGCTACCAGCCGCCCGGCTCCGCCTCGATCGTGAACCTGGTTATCGACAAGTCGACGGCCGCCCAGCTCAACGCCGATGCGGGCGTGGGGCGCCAGTTGAGCGGCGCCGGCTCCGGCCTCCTGCCCGAGGAAAAGGCGCTGATCCTGGACGCGCAGGCGCAATATCTGCGGGGAACCGCACAGCGGCTGCAAGGTCAGCCGGCGCTGGCGGCGGCTTCGATCAACCAGGCATTGGGCCAGCTCACCTCCGTTCGCGGCGGGCGAGTGGCGTCCACCGTGTGGATGCGCGCGCAGCTGATCGGCGAACTCGCCTCGATCGCCGAACAGGGCGGCAACACCGCCGAAGCCGAGCGGCAGCACCAGGCGGCGGTGGCGTTGCTGGAGGCCAATTATCCGACCTCGGCGGCGCTTCGGAATACGCAGGCGCGGATGGCGAGCTTTTATGCGCGCACCGGCCAGACCGAGCCGGCACTGGCCCTGTTCAAGCAGATCGTCGACGCGAATGCGGGCGAGGCCACGAGCTCGCCGGCGCTGCGCGAAGGGCTCGCGCCTTATTTCGCGCTGCTCGCCGCGCGTGGCGAGCAGCCGCAGGCGGTGGCCGACATGTTCAAGGCGAGCCAGATCCTGGTTCGTCCCGGCGTCGCCCAGACCCAAGCGATCCTGGCGCGCGAGCTGAGCGGCGGCAGCGGCGAGGCATCGCGCCTGTTCCGCCAGGCGGTGACGCTGACCCGCGACATCGAGCGCAACCGCGTGGAAGTGTCGCGCCTGTCCGCGATCGCCGAGCCCACCCAATCGGACGCCGCCCGGCTGGCTCAACTCCAGGCGCAGCTGCAGCTGGCCGAGCGCTCGCAGGTCGAGACCCAGGCCAAGCTTGCCGAATTTCCGAGCTACCGCGTCGTCTCCAGCGCCGCGCTGACGCTGGAAGACCTGCAAAAGGAGCTTCGCGATGGCGAGGCTTATTACAAGATGGTGATGACCGGGGACGCGGGCTACGGCATGTTCGTGACGCCGACGTCGGTGCGCGCCTACAAGCTGGCGCTGACCCCCAAGCAGCTCGACCGCCAGGTGGACGCGCTGCGCGACACGATCACCAAGGTCGAGGACGGCCAGATCCAGACCTTCCCGTTCGACGCGGCGGGCGCGCTCAGGCTGTATGCGCAGCTGTTCGGGCCGGTGGCGGGAGAATTGCCGGCGGTGCGGCACCTGATCTTCGAGCCGGACGGCGGCATGTTGCGGCTGCCGGCCAACCTGCTGGTGATGGATAAGGTCGGCGTTGCAGCCTATCAGGCGCGGGCCAAGGCGTCCGAGGATGCGGCGTTCGATTTCACTGGCGTCAAATGGCTGGGCCGCGACCGCGACATCAGCACGGCGGTGTCGGCGCGCGCCTTTCGCGACGTGCGCCGGGCGGCGCGATCGGCGGCGACCAAGGATTATATCGGCTTCGGGCAGAATGCGGTTCCGGCGGGCGAAGTGCAGGCCGCCGCGGCAGTGCGTGGCACCTCCGAAGGCTCAACCAGCTGTTCCTGGTCGATCGCCGAATGGACCCGGCCGATCGACCCGGCCGAGCTTTACACGGCCAGCCAGATCGTCGGCGACAGCGGCTCGCAGATCGTCACCGGCGAGGCGTTCACCGACACCGCGATCAAGCGGCGCGAGGATCTGTCGCAATATCGGATCATGCATTTCGCCACGCACGGCCTGGTGACCGCGCCGCGCCCCGAATGCCCGGCGCGGCCCGCGCTGATGACGTCGTTCGGCGAGGGCGAGTCCGACGGATTGCTTAACTTCGCCGAAATTTACGACCTGAAGCTCGATGCCGATCTCATCATTCTGTCGGCCTGCGACACCGCCGGCAAGGCGACCGTTGCCGCCACCCGCGAGGCGGGCCTGACGACCGGCGGCGATTATGCGCTGGACGGCCTGGTGCGCGCGTTCGTCGGCGCTGGCGGGCGCTCGGTGATCGCCAGCCACTGGCCGGTGCCGGACGATTATGACGCGACCAAGCGGCTGATCACCGGCCTGTTCCAATCGCCCGCCGGCACCGCCACCGCGACCGCGCTGCGCAACAGCCAGGTCACGCTGATGGACGCGGCCGATACCTCGCATCCTTATTATTGGTCCGGCTTCGCAATCATCGGCGATGGCGCGGCACCGGTAATCGCGGCGCCCAAGCAGGCGGCGAGCGGAGGCGGGGAGACGAGCGCGCGGCGGTGAGACGACGATGTGCTATGATCGCTTATGGCAGATGCGGTTCCGACGTTCCGGCCTGAGTTCTTGGCAGCACGGTCGAACTCTATTCCGGCAGCACCATAGTACCGGGACTTCGACGTCGTGACCGCGCGCAGGACGCCTTCGAGCAGGCGCTGCTGAAACAAGGCTTTTCCAAGCCGATCGGCCTTGGACATACTTCGCTCGGCTGGACTCATCCTGATCTATGCCGATCTGGAGTATCTTGAGCGACGGATCAGGGAAGAAACGGTTGGAGATCATGGTGTCGAGAAGCTCCGGGACTGAACCAGCGGCCGTTTCGATCGAGCTATTCGCGGCCGATGTCGCACGCCGCCGGGAGGCACTCGGCAATATCGAACTGCCCCGCAATTCCGGCAATCGCCGGACCACGTCCAAGCGCGCGTTGCTCCAGGCGATCGAGGATCTGGGCGGGCGGTGGTAGCGGCATTGCCGCTTGCTTGCGTTCGCACCGCTCATTCCTTCCGTCAAATCACGAACGGATAACCGTGCAACCGCATCCACGTCGTGATGGCTTGCGCAGCGTCGGGCGACGGGTCCAGGCTGAGCCGATGACGGGGGAGGGTGCGATCAGGAGTCCAGGCCCCGCGAGGCAGGCCGGCGCCGGGGCGCTCGGCAGTTTCTTCCTGTTCGCTACCGTGGTCGGCTCCGGAATCATGGCCGAGCGGCTGGCTGGCGGCAATGTCGCGGTGGCGCTGCTCGGCAACACGCTCGCCACCGCCGCCATCCTGTTCGTGCTCATCGTGATCCTTGCCCCGGTCTCGGGCGCGCAGATGAACCCCGCGGTCAGCCTGGTCGCCGCGCTGCGCCGCGACCTCGCCTGGGGCGATGCGTTGCTCAACATCCTGGCCCAGCTCGGCGGGGGCCTGCTGGGCGTCGCGGCCGCGCACCTGATGTTCGATCTGCCGATCCTGCAAGTCTCGGAAAGGCGCGGACTGGAATCGGCCAGTGGACGGGCGAATTCATCGCCACCTTCGGCCTGATCCTGACCATCATCGGCACCGTCCGCCACCGGCCCGATTGGATCGCCCCGGCCGTCGCGCTTTACATCGCCGCAGCTTACTGGTTCACCTCGTCGACCAGCTTCGCCAATCCGGCGATCACGATCGATCGTTCAGCAACAGCTTCGCCGGCATTGCCCCCGCCGATGTCGCCGCGTTCATCCTCGCCCAACTTGCCGGCGCGCTCGCGGGTTCGGCGGTGGCAAGCTGGCTGTTCCCGGACGCGCCGCTATAGGTCACGCCCTCCTCAACCTCCGATCGGAGCCGCCGATGAACATCGAAAACAGCCGCGATTATTACGGCAAGGTGCTGGCGAGCTCCGCCGATCTGCGCACGGACGCGTGCTGCACCATCGCCGCGCCGAGCCCGACGGTGCGCGACGCGCTCGCCAACGTGCACGAAGAGGTTCGCGCCCGCTATTTCGGCTGCGGCCTGGTCGCGCCCGACGCGATTGAGGGCCTGGCCGTGCTCGATCTCGGGTCCGGCTCCGGGCAGGATGCCTATCTGCTCGCCCAATTGGTCGGGCCGCGCGGAAGCGTGACCGGCGTCGATGCAACTCCCGAACAGCTCGCGGTCGCACGGCGGCACCACGATTGGCATGCTGAGCGGTTTGGCTACGCCAATACCCGCTTCCTGGAAGGCGATATCGAGCGGCTGGACGCGCTTGACCTCCCGGATGCGAGCTTCGACCTGATCGTCTCCAATTGCGTGATCAACCTGGTGGCGGGCAAGGCGGCCGTGTTCCGCGCCGCCCATCGCCTGCTCAAGCCCGGCGGCGAGCTCTATTTCTCGGACGTCTATGCCGATCGGCGCGTGTCGCCCGCTTTGCTCGACGATCCGGTGCTGCACGGCGAATGCCTTGCCGGCGCGCTCTATTGGGGCGATTTCCAAATGCTGGCCAAGGCCGCCGGTTTCGCCGATCCGCGCCTGGTCGACGATCGGCCGCTCGGCATCGGCGATCCCCACCTCGCCGAACTGGTCGCCCGGCATCGCTTCTTCTCGGCCACCTACCGCCTGTTCAAGCTCGACGGCCTGGAGCCGCAATGCGAGGATTACGGCCAGGCCGTCCGTTATCGCGGCACCATCCCCGGCGCGCCCCGCAGCTTCACGCTGGACAAGCATCACCTGATCGAGACCGGCAAGCTGTTCCCGGTTTGCGGCAACACATGGAAGATGCTCGCCGACACGCGTTTCTCCCCGCACTTCGAATTCTTCGGCGATTTCTCCCGCCATTACGGCGTCTTCGCCGGCTGCGGAACCTCGCTCCCGTTCTACGACCGCGCCGACACGGGCGCGACGAGCGGCGGCGGGTGCTGTTAGAGCGGCCTAACTTGTTACGCCGTGAGTGAAGCTCTGACCTTCTCCCTCGTCATTGCGAGCGGAGCGAAGCAACCCAGTCGGCCTTCGTGCCACTGGATTGCTTCGTCGCTACACTCCTCGCAATGACGTGGAGCAGGGCCGGCCTGCTTTGCTCGAAATCCAAGTCTGCAATTGAGGCCGTAGAGACCGCGCCTCCCTCCTACCGACCTCGTTAACCTCGCGAGGGCAAAACCGGTGCCTGAAGGGAAATGCCGGTGCCGCAGGCCGCGACAATGCAACATGCTACTCGACAGGCCGCGCCCGCCGCGCCCGCGTTGCTCTATCTCGGTTTGGAAGTGCCGCTCGCCTTGCGCGAGCTGGTGTCGCGGCACCACGCCCATCTCTCCGCCCTGATCGACAATTTGAGCAAGGCCGGAATCGGCGCGGATGATTTGCAGCGCCATGTCGATGCGCTGATCGCCGCTTATCGCGCGGAGCTTTCGCAAACCTTGGCGTCGATGCTGGATGGAGGTTCCGATGTCGGACGCTAAACTCGCCGATGAAGGTGGCCGGATTGCCGCGCTGCAACGTCTGGACGTGCTGGACAGCGAACCGGAAGCGGCGTTCGACAAGATCACGTCGCTGGTGAAGACCATCCTCGGCGTGCCGATCTGCGCGGTATCCCTCGTCGACAAGGATCGCCAGTGGTTCAAATCGATCCAGGGGCTGGACGCCCGGCAGACACCGCGGTCCGCAGCCTTTTGCGACCACACGATCCGCACCCGCGAGCCGCTGATCGTGCCGGACGCCAGGGCCGATCCGCGCTTCGCCGATAGCCCGCTCGTCACCGGCGCTCCGAACATCGCCAGCTATGCCGGCGTTCCGCTGCAAAGCTCGGACGGATACAATCTCGGCGCCTTATGCGCGATCGATACCTGCGCGCGCACGTTCACCGACGCCCAGATCGACATCCTGCGTAATTTCGCGTCTTTGGTCTGTGACGAGCTAGAACTGCGCACCATCGCCCGCACCGATCACCTCACCGGTGCGATGACCAGGCGCGGCTTCACCGAACGCGCCGAACAGGAACTCGCCCGGCATCGCCGGCACTGCCGCCCCTGCAGCCTAGTCGTCCTGGACGTCGATCATTTCAAGAAGATCAACGACAGCCACGGCCATCCGGCCGGCGATGACGTGCTCAAGGCGGTGGTCGCGACCTGCGCGGCCGAACTGCGCTCGACCGATTGCCTGGGCCGCATGGGTGGCGAGGAATTCGCGGTGCTCCTTCCCGAAACGGGGGCGGAAGACGCGATCGCCTGCGCGGAACGTCTGCGATGCGCGGTCGAGGCGATCGTCATGCCTTCGCTGCCGGACGCGCAAGTCACGATCAGTCTCGGCATCGCCGCCGCCGGGGAGACGACGCCCTGCCTCGACGATTGGCTGGCCTGGGCGGACGCGGCGCTCTACGCCGCCAAGCGAAGCGGCCGGAACCGGCATGTCCTGGCCGATCAGCACCGTCGGAAGGACGCCGCGTAAAACCATCTCCGTCGCCCCGGGCCTGACCGGGGCCCTGAGCGTCCTCTCAAGCGGATCGCAGCGATAATGTCCTAGCTGGTATCGAGTCAGGGCAGACGAACCGTCACGCCCGGCGCATCAGGAATGGCTTTCCTACATGCGCCCGATTGCGCCATGCTATCGGCATGTCCCGCGATCATATCTGTTCCGACTCTCTCCTTTCCGCCACGGCGCTGCTCGGCCGCACGAAATCAGCGTGGCATCGTGAACTTCGTGAACTTCGGGGCGCCGCGCGATGATCGGCATCGGCTTGTTCGGGGCCGGCGGACGCATGGGACAGGCGATCGCGGAGGCGGCGCCGGCCTTTGACGATCTGCGGATCGTCACCGCGCAGCACGACCTGTTCATCGATTTCAGCGCGCCCGCGGCGTTGAAAGCGAACCTCGAACGCGCCCTCGCCGAGAACAAGCCGATCCTGATCGGCACCACCGGGCTCACCGCCGACCACCAGGCCCGCATCGATGCCGCCGCCGGGCGGATCGCGGTGCTGCAGGCCGCCAATACATCGCTGGGCGTGAACCTGCTCGCACATCTCGTCCGAGAGGCGGCGGCGCGGCTCGGGCCGGATTGGGACATCGAGATCGTCGAGATGCATCATCGCGGCAAGGCCGACGCGCCCTCCGGCACCGGGCTTCTGCTCGGTCAGGCGGCGGCGGACGGGCGCGGCGTCGCGCTCGCCGATGTGAGTGAACGCGGCCGCGACGGCATCAGCGGCCCGCGCCGGCCCGGCAATATCGGCTTCGCGGCATTGCGCGGCGGATCGGTCGCCGGCGATCACCAGCTCATCTTCGCCACCGAGGGCGAGCGGTTGGAACTCGGCCACCGCGCCGAAAGCCGCGCGGTGTTCGCGCGCGGGGCGCTGCGGGCTGCCCTGTGGCTGCACGCCCGCCCGCCCGGGCGCTACACGATGGCGGACGTGCTCGGCTTGCAATGACCGCGCCCAAGCCCCCGCGCGGCAAGCTGAGCAAGGCCGAGATCGCCGAACTCTACCGCAAGCTCGCCGATCGCACGCCCGACCCGCAAACCGAGCTCAACTCGGTCAATCATTTCACTCTGCTGGTCGCGGTGGTGCTCTCCGCGCAAGCGACCGACGCCAGCGTCAACCTCGCCACGCGCGCGCTGTTCGAGACCGTCGACACGCCGCAGGCCATGCTCGATTACGGCGAGGAGCGGCTGCGCGAGACGATCAAGACGATCGGCTTGTTCAACACCAAGGCCCGCAACGTGATCCTCTTGTCCCGGGTGCTGGTCGAGCAGTTCGACGGGGAGGTCCCGGCCGATCGCGATCTGCTGATGGCCCTGCCGGGCGTCGGCCAGAAAACCGCGAACGTGGTGATGAATACCGCGTTCGGCGCGGAGACCTTCGCGGTCGACACGCATGTCTTCCGCGTTTCGAACCGCACCGGCCTGGCCCCCGGCAAGACGCCGCTCGAAGTGGAGCTCGGCCTCGACAAGGCGACGCCGCCGCCCTACCGGCGCGACGCTCACCACCTGCTGATCCTGCACGGCCGCTATGTCTGCAAGGCGCGGACTCCCGAATGCTGGCGCTGCGTGATCGCCGACATCTGCCGCTACCGCCCCAAGACCCCGCCGCCCGCGCAAAAGCTCTAGCCCGGTCCCCCTCGCTTTGCTAAGCATCGCCCCAAGGCACCCATAGCTCAGCTGGATAGAGCGCTGCCCTCCGAAGGCAGAGGCCAGAGGTTCGAATCCTCTTGGGTGCGCCATCACGCGGCGCCGTTCGGGCGTCAGCCGGTCGACCGGCCCTTGGCTTCGTAGAGCGGCTCGCAAGCAACCCAGCGCGTATCGCCGCCCCGCTCCAGCGGGCGCGCGCAGGATTCGCAGATCGCCGAGTAGCCCGTCGGGCGTCGCGTGATCGAGCTCAGCGACGGGCGATGATAACCGAACAGACAGCGCAGACTCATAGATCGTCAGATACGGCGTTCACATCGCCTTGCCAATCGTCGGCGCGCACTTGTGCGTAACTGATGCAGCCTTGCCGCACTTGCGGCGCAGCCGCCGGCCGAAAAAGGATCGGGGCCGGCGCTCCGGGGGAAGCGTCGGCCCCGCCCTCGATACGCGACCCGAGGGATCGTTCCTGGCCGGCTGAAAGCGGATCAACTCCCGCCCCCAAACGCTGCCCTCCCTGAACGACATCACCCTAATAGACTGATTCGGTTGATGAATGGCTGAATGGCACTGACAGCCGTCGTTCAGCGAGCCGGGCTTGCCAGCACGTCCTCAATCCGCCGCGACCGATCCAAGAACGATGGGTCGTCGCCGGCCTCGTCGCCGAACCGGGCGATTACTTGCGCGTCGATGCCGGCTGCGCGCAGCGGCATCGCGAAGCTGCGTTCCACCGCTCGCCGAGCCGAGTCGCGCGCCAGACGCAGCGGCAGCGCGTCGCGCGCCTGACGAACAAGTTCCTGTTGGCCCCGGGCGCGATTGGCGCTGTCGAGCTGCGCTTCCGCGCCGGTCAGCGCGGTCAGCACGCCGTCCCCGCCATATTCGCGAAGCTCCGTCAGATTGATCTGCGGCTGAGTGATGACGACCGGCGGCAGAGTGACGCGGAGCTGCCGTGTAGCCGGATCCCAGGCAAGGTCGCGCTGCCCGATCCGCGCCAGATCGACATCGTAGCGCACTGTGCCGGGCATGATCAGCGTCTTGCGCGCGGTCAGGCCGAAGCGGCTCTGGCTGGACGTGACCACCGCCACGAAGCGTGCAGCGAACACCGTCAGCCGGGATTGTTCGCGCACCGATTGCAAGGTGGCGGTCGCGATCGTTTCCGGATCGGGGCCACGGCGCAGCAGGCGATCCACGCCGATCGTGCCGGCCAGCACCGCCCCGATCAGCAGTCCGACGACAAGGGCGAGGGCGACTAAGGCAAAGCGGCGCATCAGAAGCGCGCCATCACGCTCTGCGCGAGCGGTGTCCAGACCCCAATCCGAACGCCCGCCGCGCGCAGGGCGGCGCCAGTCCATTCGTTGCAGGTCAGCACTGCGTTATACGGCCCCCGTGCTTCGTAGAATACGTCCGCCGGCCCGTAGCCGCGTCCAAGCAGCGGGATCGTCCGGCCCTGTCCGTCCCGGTCGAAGCTGCGCTCGATGAAACCGGCAAGACGGCGATAGCCATCGGCGCTGATCCGGAATGCGCGCTGATCCTCGTTCGGCTGCGGGTTCCACTCATGCTCGACATGCATCAGACTGCCTCCCCGCCCGAACGCGGCGGTCAAGGCAGTGCCGAGCCGCAGATCTTCCCAGTGCGGCGTGTTCAGATAGAATTCGCGATTGCCGTAACCGAACGCCAGATAATCGCCCGCGTAGCGCTGGTCCGGGATATGCAACGCGGGCACCAAGGGCCGCCAGTCCATCTGCGCGTTGTGCTTGGGCACGAGAATCCACGTGTGCACGCCATTGGTCCGCACCAGAATCGTCACCCCGTCGCGCGGCTCGCGCCAGTTCATATTTGCGGGAACGACACTCCCGACCAGGGCTGCCCCCAGGTAAAGGATTATCGGCGAGAGCAGGACGGCAAGAGCAAGCCCAGCGATCTGCGGCAAGGAGCGACGTTGGGCCACGTGCATGCTGCACCCTTACGCCGATCGCCATTGGCTTCCAACGACCCACTTATGTTGCACAGGATGGACATAAGCCTGGATAAGGCGGCAGGCCCGATCAGCAGCTAAGGTAGCAGCTCCTTTCGTGAGAGGGCTGTATGCGTTATTTTTTCCACCTGCGGGAGAGCGGCACCTATGTCGCCGATGAAGAAGGGCTGGACCTGCCAAGTCTCAAAGCGGCGCGGCTCGCCGCAACCGCCAGCGCCCGCTGCGTGATCGCGGGCGACGCGATGGCCGGCAAGGTTCCGCTTCGAGCGATGATCGAGGTCGATGACGAGACCGGCGCGCGCGTGCTGGACTTGCCGTTCCGGGACGCGGTCGTGATCGATGGTTGAGCGGGCCGGCTCGGGCCCGTGGGCACGAAGTGGCTGGGGTTCAAGAAAACCGTGTCTCGGCGCACCCACGCTGGAACGAGCCGGGATTCCAGCGGTTCTGCATCGCGTCGCTCGCCTGTCGCGCGCGCGGGTGGAGTGAGCTTGAGATGCTGTATGTCGTTCCGGTGCTTGTGGTGGCGATGCTGGGCTACATGTTCTGGACCGCGGCCTACCGTCTTCGGCGCGACCGGCTCCGCGCCATGAAGGTATCCGATCGAAGCGGAGTCATTCTGTCCCGACGGCAGCGGGCTCGAGCCAGCCTCACACGCGCTTTTCGGATCCCTGAACGGCGGCCCGAATGGGAAGACGAACTGCTCGCAACTCTTCCCAACCGGGGCAAGAAATAGGGCGCGGGTTGCGGGGCGGTCGCGGGAGGTCGCCCGATCTTTGGCTCGGCCTATGCCGATTTAGATTGGCTCACGCTCAAGGCTGCTCGGGATGCCGGCCATGCAATTCGAGTGGTGGCTCCAACGAACAGCATGAACGCCAATTGGCTGGCCATGAACGGATTGGACGCGCGGGCCAGGAACTCGCCGTCGGGCGCATAATGGGCGGTGAGGGCCAGGTTGTGGATGACGTTCGTGACGATCAGCGCGGCCGTGCTCACGACGCCGAGTTTAGGACGAGCGAACAAGAGCAAGGCGGCGAGCGGATCCAAGATCGTCAAGCTGGACCAGTAAGTCGCGCTCGGCCAAGCAACACCGCCATAGTCCCAAAACAACCCGTGCTGGAGCAAGATGCGGGCATGGTTCAAGCCACCGATCAGAAGGCAGGCGGCCCAGATGCTCCTGACGATGAAACTGCGTCGCTGCACGGAATCGTGTTCGCTCAAACGCTGCAAGCGCTCAAGGGAGCATTCGCTCTCCGGGCTTAGCATGTGGCGGCCAAAGCGTTAGGCTGGCTGCTATGCCTCCCATTCGCAACATCGTAATCCTAACCGGTGCCGGTATCTCGGCGGAAAGTGGGGTGGCGACGTTTCGGGGGCCGGACGGGCTTTGGGAGGGGCACCGCATCGAGGATGTCGCGACTCCGGAAGGCTTCGAACGCGATCCCGTGCTGGTGCAGAGCTTTTATGACGCGCGGCGGGCGCGACTGCGGGAGGTGGAACCCAATGCGGCGCATCGAGCACTGGCGCGGCTGGACGCCAAGTGGCCGGGCGCGTTGCTGATCGTCACGCAGAATGTCGACGATCTGCACGAGCGGGCCGGCGCGGCGCGCGTGTTGCACATGCATGGCCAGTTGCGATCCGCCTGGTGCCTGGCCTGCGATGCCCGATCTGAGTGGGAAGAACCGCTGTCCGGGTCGCCGCCTTGCTCGAGCTGCGCTGTTTTTGGCGCGATGCGGCCGGACATCGTCTGGTTCGGCGAGGTTCCGTACGAGATGGACCGGATCGAGGCGGCTTTGATGAAGGCCGACCTGTTCGTCTCAATCGGCACATCTGGCGCGGTTTATCCGGCCGCCGGCTTCGTCCAGACGGCACGCTATCGCGGGGCGGAGACGCTGGAGATCAATCTGGAGCCGAGCGCGGGAAGCGCGTTTTTCGGCGAAAGCCGGTTCGGGCGGGCAGGGACGCTGGTCCCGGCCTGGGTGGAGGAGATGCTGGGCACGGCGGGCGCTGCTTGACCCGTCCGGCGCCCGCCGTCAAAGCATCGGCGATGGCGGAACCCGGTGAAATCCAGCAATTGTCGTTCGAGTCCGCGTTGAAGCGGCTGGAGGAGATCGTCCGCCGGCTGGAAAGCGGCGATGCGACGCTGGACGAATCGATCGAACTTTATGGCGAAGGCGATCGGCTGAAGCAGCAGTGCGAGTCCCGCCTTCAGGCGGCGCAGGCGCGGATCGAGCGTATTCAGTTCGGCCGCGACGGCCAGCCCGCCGGCACGGCTTCGTTTGACGGCGGTTGAGGCATCCGTGAGCGGCGGCGCGCCCGACAGCCTGGCATCCGCGCTGGTCCGGATCGGCGAGGATGTCGATCGCTCTTTCGATGCTTTGCTGGCTGTCCCGCGCGATTCGCGCGCTCGGCTATACCAGGCGATGCGACATGCCGCGATCGGCGGCGGCAAGCGGCTGCGCCCGCTGCTGGTGGTCGCGGCGGGCACGCTTTTCCATGTCGATCGGGAGCGGGCGCTGCGGGTCGGTCTCGCGGTCGAATGCATCCACGTTTATTCGCTGATCCACGATGACCTGCCGTGCATGGACGATGACGATCTGCGCCGCGGCAAGCCGACCGTGCACAAGGCCTTTGACGAGGCGACGGCGGTGCTGGCCGGCGATTCGCTGCATGCGCTCGCCTTTGAAGTGCTGGCTGATCCGGCGACGCACGAGGATCCGTTCGTCCGCGCCGAGCTGATCGCGGAACTCGGCCGCGCCTCTGGCCCCGCGGGCATGGCGGGCGGGCAGATGATGGACCTTGTCGCCGAAAGCACGCGGCTGGACATCGGCGCGGTGACCCGCCTCCAGCAACTCAAAACCGGGGCGCTGATCGGGTTCTGCCTGGAAGCAGGCGGGATCATGGGCCGCGTGCCGGCCGAGGGACGCACCCCGCTGCGCGGCTATGCCCGCGATGTCGGCCTTGCCTTTCAGATCGCCGACGACCTGCTGGACGCGGAGGGCGAGGAGGCGAAGACCGGAAAGCGGGTCGGAAAGGACGGCGCCAAGGGCAAGGAAACGTTCGTTTCCCTGCTCGGCATCGAGCGCGCACGGCAACAGGCGCAGCTGCTCGCCGGACAGGCGGTCGCGCATCTCAGCACGTTCGGAGCGGAAGCGGACCTGCTCCGCGCGGTCGCCCGCTTCGCGGTGGAGCGCGACCATTGAGCGGCGGCGGCAGGAGCGAGCGGATCGGCGTTTATCCGGGCACCTTCGATCCGATAACGCTAGGGCACATGGACATTATCCGGCGCGGCGCGAAGCTGGTCGATACGTTGGTGATCGGGGTCACCACCAACCCGTCCAAATCGCCGATGTTCAGTGTCGACGAGCGGATGGCGATGGTGCGCCGCGAGATTGCCGACATGGGGCCGGACATCCAGGTGGTGAATTTCGATTCCCTGCTGATGGACTTTGCCGAGCGCGAGCAGGCCGCCATGATCATCAGAGGTTTACGCGCGGTCGCTGATTTCGAATATGAGTATCAAATGGCGGGCATGAACCAGCAGCTGAACGACCGGATCGAAACCGTCTTCCTGATGGCGGACGTGTCGCTGCAGCCGATCGCGTCGCGGCTGGTGAAGGAGATCGCCTTGTATGGCGGCGATATCGGCAAGTTCGTCACGCCGGCGGTGGCTGGCGATGTCGAAGCGCGGGTGGCGCAGACCGGGCGCAAGGGCTCATAAGCCGTTCAGCCTCTGGACTTTACGGGCCCGGTCGCGGAAGATCGAAGACCAATTCTGGGGTTAGGGACATGATGCGTTCGAAGCTGGCTGCGGCCCTGGTTGCCGGGCTATTCTCCCTTGGCGCGCCCGCGGCGGCGCAGGATGCCGTGCCGGTCGCGGTGCCGGCTGTCACTCCCGAGAATATTCTCAACCTCGATCTGTCGACCGGCGGGCGAGTCGTGATCCAGCTGCGCCCCGATGTCGCGCCCCAGCATGTTGCCCGGATCAAGGCTCTGGCGCGGCAGGGTTTCTACAACGGTGTTCTTTTCCATCGGGTGATCGAGGGCTTCATGGCCCAGACCGGCGACCCGACCGGCACCGGCTCGGGCGGATCTCCGCTGCCGGATCTGAAAGCGGAATTCAACGGCTTGCCGCATGTGCGCGGTGTGGTGTCGGCGGCGCGCGCCGACGATCCCAACAGCGCCAACAGCCAGTTCTTCATCGTCTTCTCGCCGCGCTTCACGCTGGACGGCAAATATAGCGTTTTCGGGCGCGTGATCAGCGGCATGCAATATGTCGATGCGATCGAGCGGGGCGAGCCGCCGGCGACGCCTTCCCGGATCGTGAAAGCATCGATCGGCAGCGACAACCTGCCGCCGCCGACCCCGCAGGAAGTGGCGGCGGCGATGGCGCGCCAGCCGGCGCCCGTGGCGCAGGCGCCAGCTCCCACGCCCGTCCCGACCGAGCAGCCGCAGCCCGCCATCCAGCAATAAACGGCGGCGCCCGGTGCGCGTCGATCTGTTCGACTTCGATCTTCCGCCAGACCGCATCGCGCTCCGGCCGGCAAACCCGCGCGACAGCGCCAGGCTGCTGCTCGTGGCCGGCGAGCGCACCGAAGATCGCCTGGTCAGCGACCTGCCGAGCCTGCTCCGGGCGGGCGATATGCTGGTCTTCAACGATACGCGGGTTATCCCGGCACAACTCGAAGGACGACGCGGGGAGGCGCGGATCGGCGCGACTTTGCACAAGCGGGAAGGGCCGCGGGCCTGGCGGGCATTCGTGCGCAATGCAAAGCGGGTGCGCGACGGCGACAGGATCGACTTCGGCTCGGAGGTCACGGCGGTCGCGGGCGAGCGTGGCGAGGACGGCAGCCTGTTGTTGCGGTTCGAAGGGGACCAGCCGGTCGAGCTGCTGCTCGAACGGGCGGGGCGGATGCCCTTGCCGCCCTATATTGCGGCGAAGCGCGGCGCGGACGCGCGCGATGCGCAGGATTACCAAACCATGTTCGCGCGCGAGAAAGGCGCGGTGGCGGCACCGACCGCAGCGCTTCATTTCACGCCTGAGCTGATGAACGCGCTGCAAGATTCTGGAATTTCGAACGTATTCCTGACCTTACATGTGGGGGCGGGAACGTTTCTGCCGGTCAAGGCCGAGGATACCGAGCAGCACCGCATGCACGCCGAATGGGGCCGGATCGACCCCGCGGCGGCGGAGCGGATCAACGCGGTTCGCGCTACCGGCGGGCGCGTGATCGCGGTGGGAACCACCGTGCTGCGCCTGCTGGAAAGTGCGGCAAGCGAAGCGGGCGAGGTGCGGCCGTTCGAGGGTGACACCTCGATCTTCATCACTCCCGGCTATCGGTTCCGGGTGGTGGACGGCCTGATCACCAACTTCCACCTGCCGCGATCAACCTTGTTCATGCTGGTTTCCGCCCTGATGGGCCGCGAGCGCATGCAGGCCGCCTACGCCCATGCGATCGCGAGCGACTACCGCTTCTACTCATACGGCGACGCCAGCCTGCTGCTGCCATGACGGACGAACCAATCACGTCTGTGCTGCCGCCCGACCCTGGAAAGGCGCGCGCCGTAAATACGGCCGCGACGCGGACCGCTGAATTGTTCGTAGCGGCGGGACACCTTCGTCATTGAAGCTTCAGGTCCGAAATGGTGACTGGCGGCGCCGGTCCGCTTACTGCTTGTTTACCCGCGCCTGCCTAACTCCATTGTCACGCGCCGCCCGAAGCGGCTCTGGAGGGTAAGATGGCGGAACCACTTCTTGGGCGCTTCAAGCGCATTGTGTCGGCCGGTATCGAGGGCGTCACCGATACGGTTGAGCGGGTCAGCGGCCCGCTGGTGATGCGCGAGACGATTCGCGAAGTCGAGCGAGCCGCCGACCGGGTAAGCGCGGCGCGGGACAAGGCCCGGCTGCACGCGAGCCAAGCGGTCGCGCGCCAGCGTGCCCTGCGCGATCAGTTGGTGACGCTCGATCAGCAGGCGCGGTTCGCGATTGGCCACGGTCGCGAGGACCTGGCCCAAGTCGCGGTGTCGCAGCAGCTCGACAAGGAGGAACAGCTCCGGTCGCTGGACGAGCCGATCGGACAGGCGAGCCGCGACGAAGCGGCATTCGAGGCTCAATTGAGCGAGCTGAACGCCCGCAAGGCGCAGATGAAGCGCGACTATGCTCTCTTCGAACGCACGCAACGGTCTGGGGCTGACGCAGGGCCGGGTCTGGGCGGACAGGCGGGGCGCAAGGTGGCCCGGGCCGAAGCCACTTTCGAGCGGGCGATGTCGGCAGTGTCCGGTGCCGGTTATGGGCTGTGCGACACGGCCGCGGCTGCGGCGGCGAGCGAAGTCGAGACTTTGCAGCGCCAAGTCGAGTTGGACGAGCGGCTCGCAACCTTGCGCCAATCGGCATCCGGTTCGGGCGACGCCGGCGCCAAGCAAAGCGCTGGCAAGCGCAGCCAGAAGCGCTGAGCTGACGACAGCGCGCCGAGTCATTTGCGCCCGGGAGGGTAAGGGCTAAGGCGCGCCCATGCCCGAATCCGCAAACCGCTTCTCCTTTCCGATTTCCGCCACGGACGGCCTTGCCCGCACCGGCACGATCGCGATGCGGCGCGGCGAAATTCGGACGCCTGCGTTCATGCCGGTCGGCACCGCCGCGACCGTCAAGGCGGTCAAGCCGGCGGACGTGCGGGCGAGCGGGGCGGATATCATCCTTGGCAACACCTATCACCTGATGCTGCGGCCGGGGGCGGAGCGGGTGGCGCGGCTGGGCGGGTTGCACGGCTTCATGGGCTGGGATCGGCCGATCCTGACCGACAGCGGCGGTTATCAGGTGATGAGCCTGTCCGACCTCACCAAGGTCGGCGAAGAGGGCGTGGCGTTCAAGAGCCACCTCGACGGCAGTCGCCACCTGCTCAGCCCCGAGCGATCGATCGAAGTGCAGCGGCTGCTCGGCTCCGACATCGTGATGGCGTTCGATCAACTGGTGCCGACCAGCGCCCCGCGCGAGGCGCAGGCGGAAGCGATGGAGCGGTCGATGCGCTGGGCGGCGCGGTCCAGGGCTGCGTTCGACGGCGGGGCCGAGCATGCGTCGCGCGCGGCCTTGTTCGGCATCCAGCAAGGCGCACTGGATCGCGATCTGCGCCAGGCGTCGGCCGACGCGCTGATCGAGATCGGGTTCGACGGCTATGCGGTGGGCGGGCTGGCGGTCGGCGAAGGGCAGGAGGCGATGTTCGGCTGCCTCGATTTTGCACCTGGCCAATTGCCGCCGGATCGGCCGCGCTATCTGATGGGCGTCGGCAAGCCGGACGACATCGTCGGCGCGGTGCAACGCGGCATCGACATGTTCGATTGCGTGCTGCCGACCAGGTCCGGCCGGACCGGGCAGGCCTTTACCGCGGATGGGCCGATCAACATTCGCAACGCGCGGTTCGGCGAGGACCAGCAGCCGCTCGACAGCGAGTGTTCCTGCCCGGTCTGCGCGACCTGGACTCGCGCTTATCTGCATCACCTGGTCCGATCGGACGAAATCCTCGGCGCGATGCTGATGACCGAGCATAATTTGTATTTCTTCCAGAGCCTTATGGCAGGTCTGCGAGACGCGATCGGAGCAGGGAGGCTTGCCGGCTTCGGGCGGGCCTTCGTTGAGCGTTATCGCGCTCGCGACAAGGGCAAAGTGCCAGCTGTCACAACGGCACGAGCTTGATTTCGTAGAGCTTGGACCAGAGCTTGCCGGTCACGAACAGGCGCTTGGAACGCGGCTCGTAGGCGATGCCGTTGGGGACGGCTTCGGGATCGCGGCCGATGTTGAGGCGGGCCAGCGCGGTCAGGTCGATCCAGCCCTTTACCGCGCCGCTGGCCGGATCAATCCGCGCGATCAGGCCGGTTTTCCAGATATTGGCCCAGATCTCCCCGGACACCCATTCGAGCTCGTTGAGCATGTCCAGGGGACGCCCGCCGGCGGTGACGGCGATGCGCCGCTGTTCCTTGAAGGTGGCCGGGTCGAGGACCCGCAAGGTGGAGGTGCCGTCGCTCAGGATCAGGCTGCGGCCGTTGCCCGTCAGTCCCCAGCCTTCGCCGGAATAGCGGACGCTGCCCTTGTGACGAAGCGTGGCCCGATCCCAGCGGTGCGCGATGCCGTGCTGCCAGGTGAGGCTGATGATCTCATTGCCCCAAGCGGTGCTGCCTTCGCCGAACTGATCGGGCGGAATCGACGCGGACTGAAGCACCTTGCCGTCGGTGAGCCGCACCTTGCGGAGCGTCGATCGGCCGGCGACGCCGGTGCTTTCGTACAGCTGCCCGTCGGCGAAGAAGAGCCCTTGCGTGAAGGCCTGCGGATCGTGGGGGAAGCTGGCAGTGACCTCGGCGACCTGGACCGGAACGGCGGCCGGCGTTTGCTGAAGCGCGGCGGCGGCGAATAAAGCGAGCAGGATAGTCATCGGCACGGCTGCCTTTCGCCAGAGTGACGCCTTGGCCCCAAGCACGATCGAGCCGCGGCTGCTGCGTTCAGTTGCCCAGACCGAAACTCAGGAAACTCGGCACCGGGCCATTCCAGCCGTCGTCGGCGGGCTCGACTTCGGCCGGGCGGCGCTCGGGTTCGCGGCGGGGCGGCGGAGCGGGCTCGGGCTCGCGACGGCGCGCGCGTTCGGGCCGGGCCTCGCGTGGTCTTGGCTCGGGCTTGGTCTCGCGCGGCTTCGCCTCCGGCGCGGGCGTCTCGGCAGGCTCCGGAGCGCCGTCCATCGGCGCGATTGGCTGGCCGAGCATCTTCTCGATCGCACCGAGCTGATCGGCATCGCTGCCGGTCGCCAGCGTGATAGCGATGCCGGTGGCGCCGGCACGGCCGGTGCGGCCAATGCGGTGGATGTAATCGTCGGGCTGCCACGGCACGTCGAAATTGAAGACGTGGCTGACGCCTTTGATGTCGAGCCCGCGCGCGGCGACGTCGGAGGCGACCAGGATGTTGATCTCGCCGGTCTTGAACCGGTCGAGCTCACGCAGCCGCTCGGGCTGCTCCATATCGCCATGGATGGGGCCGGCGCGGAAGCCGTCGCGCTTGAGGCTGGTCGTCAGATCGCGGACCGCCGTCTTGCGATTGCAGAAGATGATTGCGGTGGTGACGTTCTCCGCCCGAAGCAGCCGTTCGAGCGCGTCCTTTTTCTTGCGGGCATCGACGCGGACAAGGCGCTGATCGATCAGCGCATTGGCGCTCGCCGGCCGCGACACCTCGACCTGCTTGGGGTTCTTGAGGAACTTCTCGGACAGTTTCTTGATCGGCGCCGGCATGGTCGCCGAGAAGAGCAAGGTCTGGCGGTTGGACGGCAGCTTGGTGCAGATCTGCTCGATGTCCGGGATGAAACCCATGTCGAGCATCCGATCCGCCTCGTCGATCACGAGCAGGCCGCAGCCGGTGAGCAGGATATTGCCGCGCCCGAACAGGTCCATCAGGCGGCCGGGGGTGGCGATCAGCACATCAACGCCGCGCTCCAGCGCTTTCACCTGATCGCCCATGCTGACGCCGCCGATCAGCAGCGCCATCGAGAGCTTGTGATATTTGCCGTATTTCTCGAAATTCTCTGCAACCTGCGCGGCAAGCTCGCGGGTCGGCTCAAGGATAAGAGAGCGGGGCATGCGCGCGCGGCTGCGACCTTCGCCCAGGATATCGATCATCGGCAGCACGAAGGCGGCGGTCTTGCCGGTGCCGGTTTGGGCGATTCCGACCAGATCCTGGCCCATCAGAACCGGCGGGATCGCCTGGCGCTGGATGGGGGTGGGCTCGTCATAGCCCGATTCCCCGACAGCCCGGAGCAGCTCGTCTGAAAGGCCGAGATTGGCGAAGGTCATATCTGGTCCGGGTAACGCCCTGTGCCAAAGAGCGGATTAGGGCTGGGGTTTGCGCCGCGCGGGCCGGGAAAGTCAATCCCGCAGGGTCGCCTTGAGCTTGCGGAAGCCGTCGATCCCGCACTGGCCGCCGACCCGGGATCGGATCGAATCGCGATCGGCGCAGATCTGCCCGTCGGCAGCGGGACTGATATAAAAGCCGTAATAATAATCGAGCGCCGGGCAGCTGCGCTCCAGCTTTGCGCGCAGGCGCGTGCGATCGCGAAGGATCAGATCGACGCTTTTCCGGCTAAGCGCCGTCGCCGCGACGATGGAGCGGGCACCGACGCATTTGGGGCCGCCCCTCAGCCCGCCCCGTTCCTTCCACTCGATCCGGCTGCCTTTCGCCGCGACCGGAGCCGTGGCCGGCCGCACCCGCACGGGGATGCGCATCATGATCTCCCGCCGCACGGTGAGCTGCGCGAATTGCATGGGCGCGATCGGGCTCGGATCGCCGGAAACATTGCCGAGCGCCGCCGTCATCAGCGCCGCCGCGCTCCAGTCGATCAAGTCTTCATCCTCATTGCCCTTTGCCCTTCAACGATCCGCTTGAACATGCGATTAATTGGCCGATCGCGGCGCGCCTGCTACCGAGCGGGCATGACGTCAGCGCGATCGCACCTGCTTGAACTGTTGGCCGCCTTGCTCGGCCCGAAAGGCTTCACGCGCGATCCCGCCGGGATGGCGCCGTGGCTGCGCGATTGGCGGGGGCGCTATACCGGCGTTGCCGAGGCGATGCTGTCGCCCGCCACCACGGGTGAGGTCGTGGAGTTGGTCCGGCTCTGCGCGGCCGCCAAGGTCCCGCTCGTGCCGCAGGGTGGCAACACCTCGATGGTGGCCGGGGCGACGCCGAGCGGGGCAGGGGACGCACTGCTGCTGTCGCTCAAGCGGCTGGATCGCATCCGCTCGATCTCCGCCGCCGCCAATAGCGCGGTGTGCGAGGCGGGTGTGATCCTGTCGCGGCTGCATGAAGCGGCCGCAGGGGAGGGACGGCGGTTTCCCTTGTCGCTTGGCGCCAAGGGCTCGGCGACGATCGGTGGGCTGGTCTCGACCAATGCGGGCGGCACGCAGGTGCTGCGCTTCGGCACGATGCGCGGCCTCGTCCAGGGTATCGAGGCGGTGCTGGCGGACGGCACGCTGTACAATGGCCTGGCCGCGCTCAAGAAGGACAATCGCGGCTACGATCTCAAGCAGCTGCTGATCGGCGCCGAAGGAACGCTGGGGATCGTCACGGCTGCGAGCCTGCGCCTGATCCCGGCGGTGGGATCGCGCAGCGTCGCCTGGATTGGTCTGGACAGGCCGGCACAGGCGCTGGACCTGTTGTTGATGTTGGAAGCGAGCATGGGCGATGCGGTCGAAAGCTTCGAGCTGGTGCCCCGCTCCGCGCTCGATCTGGTGCTTGCGCACATTCCGGACACGCGGGCGCCGCTAACAGGCCAGCATGCCTGGCATGTGCTGATCGAGGCGACCGCACCGATGGTGGCGCCGTCGCCGGAAAAGGCGCTCACCGCGGCCTTGCATGCCGCGTCGGAAGCCGGGCTGATCGCCGACGCGGTGATCGCCGCCAGCGAGGCGCAGGCGCAGGCCTTCTGGCGACTCCGCGACAGTATCTCGGAAGCCGAACAAAAGGACGGACCCGCCGCCAAGCACGATCTGTCGGTCGAAGTCGGCGCGATGCCAGCGTTCATCGAGCACGCTTCCGCCGCGGTGCAACAGCGCTTCCCGGGCACGCAGGTGATCGCATTCGGGCATCTTGGCGATGGCAACGTCCACTTCAACGTGCGCGCGCCGGACGGGGTCGGGCCGGACTGGCTCCAGGGCGAAGGGCAGGCAATGACGGCGTTCGTCCACGATCTGGTGGTCGCGGCGGGGGGATCGATCTCGGCCGAGCATGGCATCGGCCAGATGCGCCTGGCAGAGCTTGGCCGATTGGGCGATCCGGCCCGACTCAAGGTAATGCGGGCGATCAAGAGCGCGCTCGATCCCGACGACATCATGAACCCGGGTAAGCTGGTCCCGCCCGTCGGCCCGGCATCGCCGAGTCTTGCCTCCGCGCCGCTTCGCCAATAGACGGGCGCGCGACAGGCAGGCGGCCGGGCGGTCGACGCCAATCAACGGAGAGTAAAAGATCATGGCGAGCCAAGCGCCTCAACTGCCGCTTTTCTACAACGGTCTCGAACCGCTTTCGACCAACGTTCACGGCAACTTCAAGACCCGCTCGGCGGACACGGCGCCGTTCCTGGCGCAGGCGCACGCAATTCCGATCACGATCGACGAATTCGTCGCCGCCCAGCGTTTCTACCCGATCGTTTTCTCGGTCGGCGATAATCCGGTGCCGCTGGCGCTGATGGGCCTGAACGAAGGCGTCAACGTGTTCGTCGATGATGAGGGCAAACTGCTGGGCGAGACTTACATTCCCGCCTACATACGGCGTTACCCGTTCATGCTCGCCCGGCTGCGGCCGGACGCGGAGGAATTGTCGCTCTGCTACGACCCGCAAAGCGGTCTGGTCGGCGATTTCGAGGAAGGCCAGGCGCTGTTCACCGATGGCCAGACCAGCGAGACGACCAACAACATCCTGAAATTTTGCGAGGAGTTCGAGCTTTCGGCGCAGCGTACGACGCAATTCATGAAGGAGTTGGGCGATTTGGACCTGCTGATCGACGGCGAAGTCTCGATCCAGCCGGGCGAAGCGTCGCAGCCGTTCATCTATCGCGGCTTCCGGATGGTCGCCGAAGATAAATTGCGCGAGATGCGCGGAGATACGCTTCGCAAGATCAATCAGAACGGCATCCTGCCGCTGATCATGGCGCATCTCTTCTCGATGCCGCAGGTCCGCGAGGTGTTCGCCAAGCAAATTCAGCAGGGCAAGGGGCCGCAGCTCGGTGCGGTTGCCCCCGCCTTTGCTGACGCCTGAGCCGGCAGGGCGGCGATGCAGGCCGGCGCGGCGTCCCCCGATCGGGATATTTCCGATCGCTATTCGACGACCGCGATCTGGCTGCACTGGATCATCGCCGGCCTGATCATCGCCAATCTAGCGCTGGGTCTGTTGCAGGACGAATTCGGCCGCGAAGCGCGCGGGTGGATGATCTGGCTGCACAAGGCGACCGGCATGACCGTGCTCGGGCTGAGCCTCGCTCGCCTCCTCTGGCGGCTGGGGCATCGGCCGCCGCCATTCGATCCGGCGCTGCTGCGCTGGGAGATCGGCCTGGCCCGGGCGGTGCACTGGCTGTTCTACCTGATGATGATCGCGATTCCCTTGAGCGGCTGGCTGTTGTCCTCGTCCGGCAATCGCGCGACCGACTTTTTCGGTTTATTCGAAATCCCGCCATTGCCGATCTCCCGCGCCGAGGATGTGAACGAACGGCTAGAGAACGTCCACGAGATATTGGGCAAGGCGATGATCGGCCTGATCCTGCTTCATGTCGCTGGCGCCGTGCGTCACCATTTGGCCGGGCATACGCATCTGATCGGACGAGTGGGCATCAGGATCGGCGGGACCCGCTAATCGCCCGGTTCGTCTCAGGCCGGATACAGCTCGATCAAGCTCTTGAAACTCTTTGTCATATCCCCACGTTAGCATTGACGCGCTGTGGTTCCCCCCTTTCCGCGGCGCGTTACGTCCCTCGGGGCGTTCCTCCCTGAACCTTGGCCACCTCGCAGATTGCGGGGTGGCTTTTTTTTATTCCGCGGCGAGCGCCTGCGGCGGTTCCAGCGCGCGAGCGGCAAGCGCCGAGGCAATCGCGGCGATCAGGCCGGCGATCGTGTCGAACCCGGAGCCGAGATCGCGCAGACCCTCGTCGAGATAGAGCGAGCGATCGACCTCGAGCTGGAGCGCGTGAACGCCTTCGGCCGGGCGGCCATGACGCTGGGTGACGTAGCCGCCGGCGTAAGGCTCGTTGCGGGCCACCTTGAATCCGAAGCGCCGCGCCGCCGTGCCGGCCACATCGACATATTCGGGCGCAATGCTTGTCCCGTACAGGTCGCCAAGCACGATGCCGGCCTGTTCCGCCGGGCTGCCTCCGCTGCGCGGCGGCATCGAATGGCAGTCGAGCAGGATGGCGATCCCGAAGCGGTTCCGCGTTTCCTCCAGCAACCGGGCCAGCGCGTCGTGATACGGTCGATGCACCTGCGCGATTCGACGGGCAAGCTCGCCGGCGGGCAGGCGCCGGTTCCAGATCGCGCCGGCGCCGGCGATCCGGGACGGTACCAGGCCGAGTCCGCCACGCGTGCGCTGCGACTGAATCAACGCGCGCGAGGAGGGCGGCGGCGCCACCATGGCGGGATCGATTTCGCGTTCGTCACGGTTGAGGTCGATCTCGGCGCGGGGCCGCAAGGCGATCAGCGCGCTCGCGCCGCCGGCTATTGCGCGCCAGACCAGCCGGTCCACTAGCCGGTCTTCAAGCAGTTCCAGGGTCGCCATCGGCACCCGCGACGCGCCCAGGAGATCAGGCGCATAAGCGCGGCCGGCATGCGGCACCGACAGCACCACCGGCGATTGCGGCGCTTGCGGGCCGACGCGGAGGAACGGCGGTTCATGCTGGGGATCGGCCATCGGCGCGACAACGTTACGCCGACGCGATATGTCCCGCAATCGATACAGGCACTGACAAGTTTGCCGGGATGCTTGCTGGAATATCTTAAATGCTTCCGGCATAAAGTGCTTGTCGCGAGGCGACGGCGCCATTCCGGCCGACATGAGGGGGCGATGACCAGGATTCTTCTGGCTGAAGACGACGAGTCGATGCGTCTCTACCTGACCCGCGCGCTGGAGCGGGTCGGTTACCACGTCGTCGCGGTGGATCGCGGGACCGCGGCCGTGCCGTTGCTCGAACGCGAGCAGTTTGATCTGCTGCTGACCGACATCGTCATGCCGGAGATGGACGGGATCGAGCTTGCCCAGAAAGCGGCAACGATCGCGCCGGACATGCGCGTCATGTTCATCACGGGTTTCGCGGCGGTTGCGCTCAAGGCCGGCCGCGCCGCGCCGCAAGCCAAGGTCCTGTCCAAGCCATTCCACCTGCGCGATCTGGTCGCCGAAGTGGACCGCCTGTTCCAGACCGAGGACATGCACGGCCGGCTTTAGGGCGTGATCGCCGCAAACCTGCGACTGACCGCTCAGAAAAGATGATGGCCGGGAAGAATGGTGGGCGTGGCAAGGATTGAACTTGCGACCCCTGCGATGTCAACACAGTGCTCTACCACTGAGCTACACGCCCACTGCCGCCGCCCTTAGCGGGGCATCAGCGCCTCCGCAAGACCGCCAAACCGCCGCCGCGCATCAGAATCGAACGCTGGCGCGCAGGCCGTAGGTGCAAGGCGGGCGCACGGGATTATAGACCACGTTGAGGATCGGGCGGACCTCGCCGCCGGCGATGATCGTCTCGTCCTCGATATTGTTGATGAACGCGGTCAGCGACCACATGTCGCCGGGTCCCTCGAGCGTGAGCGACGCGTTCGACAGCATATAGCTGTCCTGTCGAAGCTCGGGCAGGTAGGCGATGCCGACGAAGCCGCTCGATTCCAGCCGGGTGCGGGCGCCGAACACCAGATCGAGGTCGCCGCCGAGCGGAACACTATGTTCATAGGCGAAGTTCGCGGTCCATTCGGGCGAGTTGATCGTCGGTCAGCCCGAGCAATCCAGATCATAAAAGCGCGCCGTGCTGGGCGTACCCGGATTGGCCAGGCGGCTGCCCCTGACGGCGCAACCCGAGCGGATCGGCGCGCCGGTCGCGGAAAGGCCGGTGTAGTTCAGGCTGGTATAGGTGTAGTTCAGGCTGGTATACTCGCCGTGCAGATATTGGACATTGGCGGTGAAGATTTCGCGCGGCGTGACCGCGAACTGGAGTTCGGCCTCGGCGCCATAGATTTCAGCCTGGCCGGCGTTGATGGTGATCTGGCCCGATCCGACCCCCGTCGGCGTCTGGGTGCCGCCGACGAAGCTGATCTGCTGATCCTTATAGTCCCAGTAGCAGGCCTCGACCTTCAGTTGCAGCCGATTGTCGAGGAAGCGGTTCTTGGAACCGATCGTATAGGCGGTCAGCGTTTCCGGGCCGAAGCTGTTGTTGGGCGGTGCGGACACGAAGAAACCGCCCGCCTTGAAGCCGGTGGAAACGGTCGCATAAAGCAGCGAGCGCGGGCCGGCGTCGAACTCCACCCCCCCTTCCAGGTGACCTTGTCGAAGCTGAGTTCGCCAAGGTTCGGCGCGCCCAATGGCGGGGAAATCGGCCCCGGAAGGCCGTCGGTCTCCAGCCGGGTGCTCTGATTGTTCAATCGAACCAATCTGTCGAATCGCCAATGGGCGCGCCGTTCGTCGAAGCGGTGATCGAGGCGTGGCACGGCGAGCGCCAGGTGGTCTCCGCGTTCGCCGATCGTCTGTGGGCACTGCCGATCGCGGCGGATCTCGACCTCGGCCGGTCGCTGGCGCTGGCGGTCGAGATATTCACGATCGAGCGGCTGAGAACGATCGGAACTAAACGGATTGGAGCAGACAGATGAGCTACGTCGCGATCGCGCGGGTCCGGACCGAGCACGCCGCCCGCTACCTGCAACAGGTCTGCAAACATTGGTCGCACAATCTGGACGTGACGTATGACGAGCAGCAGGGCCGGATCGTGTTCCCGCGCGATGCGCGCGGGGCGGACTGGCCCGCCGATGCCGTTGTAACCCTGACCGCCGCGCCGGATACGCTCGAATGCCGGGTCGAGGCCAGCGCGCCGGGCCAGCGGGATGGCCTGAAAGGCGCGCTGGAGCGGCACATCGACCGGTTCGCGTTTCGCGAAGCGCCGATCGGCTACGAGTGGCGGGCGCAGGCGCGGATCGGGTCAACATCGATTATCGCGGCACGGCTTACACGATCAGCCTGGGCGCGGGCAGCGACGCGCTGACGATCAACGGCAGTTCGTTCAATTTCTCGACCGGGCCGGCCGGCGGCATCCAGCTGACCGACTTCGAGGCGGGCGATGCTGGCGACAAGCTGTTGCTCAACAGCTACCTGGTCAACACGCTGCAGGGCTGGGACCAGAACAGCAACCCGTTCGCGACCGGGCACCTCAAGCTCGTCCAGGACGGCTCGTCGACATTGCTCCAGGTCGATCGCGACGGAGCGGCCGGGACCGCCTCCAGCTTCTTCACTCTGGCGACGTTCCAGAATACCAACGCGGCAACGCTGAGCGCGCAAAATCTCGGTGGATACACCGCCCCCACCGCGACCGGCACGGCCGGGGCGGATGTGTTTACCGGGTCGGCGGCGCAGGACGTGATCAACGGCGGGGCCGGGGACGACGTATTCTTCTGCAGCAGGGCGGCGACGACGCCGTTATCGGCGGATCCGGCAATGACGGTTTCTATTTCGGGGCGGCGTTGACTGCGGCGGATCAGGTGGATGGGGGCGAGGGGACGCTCGATCAAATGGCGGTGCAGGGCAGCTATGCCGGGCTGACCTTCGGCGCCGGCACCCTCGTCGGGATCGAGCAGCTGGTGTTGCTGCCGGGATCGGACACGCGGTTTGGCGACACTTCGGGGGCACTTTACAGCTACCATCTGACGACGGTCGATGCCAACGTGGCGGCGGGTAAGCAGTTGATCGTGTCGTTCAACAAGCTGCGGGCCGGCGAGAACGTGACGTTCAACGGCGCGGCGGAGACGGACGGGACGTTCCTGACCTATGGCGGGTTCGGGACCGATATCCTGACGGGCGGGCAAAAAGACGACGGCTTCTTCTTCGGCACCGGCCGGTTCGGGGCGGGCGACCGACTCGACGGGCAGGGCGGCAATTTCGACCAGCTCGGATTGCAAGGCGATTATGCGGGCGCGAAGGGGATCGCGTTCGGGGCGGACCAGCTCAAGAATATCGAGTTCATCGTCGCGTTGAGCGGCGCGGATACCCGCTTCGGGAGCAGCGGCGCCGGCTTCAGCTACGATCTGACCAGCCATGACGGCAATGTCGCTGCCGGCCGGACCCTGATGATCAGCGCGAACACGCTCAAAGCGCATGAAAGCCTGACCTTCAACGGCGCCGCCGAGACCGACGGCCGGTTGCAGATCTTCAGCGGCAACGGCGCTGATGTGCTGACCGGGGGCGCGGGCACGGACGAGATCAGCGGGCTTGGCGGCAACGACCGGATCACCGGCGGGCTGGGTGGCGATCGGCTGACCGGCGGCGAGGGTGCGGACACGTTCGTCTATGGCGGCGCCGGGGAGTCCACGAGCCGCGGCTTCGATACTTTGGTCGGCTTCGATTATCGGGTCGACAGGATCGACCTGGCGGGCGAGGTGGCTGGTTTCACCGGAATTATCGATACGGGCAGGCTTGGCACGGATGCGTTCGACGCGGATCTCGCGGCGGCGGTGGATGGCGCGTTGCAGGCGAACTCGGCGGTGATCTTCCGTCCGACCGAAGGTAGCTTCGCCGGGCGCGAGTTCATGGTGATCGACGGGAATGGCGACGGGATCTACGCGGCCGGCGACGATTACGTGCTCGAGATCGTTGCTCCGCCGGTGCCGATCAATCCGTTCAGCGACTTCTTCATCTGAGGGTTCGCTGGTCGGCGTTCGAATGGGCGTTCACCGCAGCAGCGCAGTCGCGGCCTTCGCGGATTGCCCAGACGACGAGCGACTGGCCGCGGCGCATGTCGCCGCAGGCGAAAACGCCGGGGCGGCTGGTGGCATAGCTGTCGAATGCGGCCGTCACGACGCCGTTCGCCATGTCGATGCCGGCGCGCGTGGCGTCCAGCGTGGCGCCGGTGAAGCCCATTGCGAGCAGGACCAGATCGGCCTCGATGGTCAGATCGGCGCCGGGGACAGGCTGGAGCCGGCCGCCTTCCCAACTCACGCGTTGGCAGCGTAGCCGCTCGACCCGGCCCGCGCCCTCGAAGGCGGCCGTGGTGATCGCGAAGTCCCGCTCGCAGCCTTCTTCCTGGCTTGAGGAGGTGCGCAGCTTGAGCGGCCAATAAGGCCAAGTCAGCGCCTTGTTCTCGTGGAGGGGCGGCTCCGGCATGATCTCGAGCTGGGTGACGGATGCGGCGCCCTGGCGGTTGGCGGTGCCGACGCAGTCAGAGCCGGTATCGCCGCCGCCGATCACCACCACATGCTTGCCGAGCGCGGTGATCGTGCCGGCCGGGGCGGCCTGTGCCTCGGGATCACCCGCGACGCGCCGGTTCTGCTGGGTCAGGTAATCCATCGCGAAGTGGACGCCGGGCAGATCGCGCCCGGGCACGTCGAGATCGCGGGGCCGCTCGGCGCCGCCGGCGAGGACGACCGCGTCATGCTCGTCGAGGAGCTGGTCGATCGAGATGTCGGCTCCCACGTCGATCCCGGTGCGGAAGCGGACGCCTTCGCTTTCCATCTGCGCGACGCGGCGGTCGATTAGCGCCTTGTCGAGCTTGAAATCGGGGATGCCGTAGCGCAGCAGCCCGCCGATTCGGTCGGCGCGCTCGAACACGACCGGGCGGTGGCCGATGCGCGCGAGCTGCTGCGCGCAGGCCAGGCCCGCCGGCCCGGAGCCGACCACGGCGATGCGGCGGCCGCCACCGGGCGGGGCCGGGAGGGGCTTGACCCAGCCTTCGCGCCAGGCGCGGTCGGCGATTTCGCACTCGATCGTTTTGATCGTGACTGGATTGTCATGAAGGTTGAGCGTGCAGGCCGCCTCGCAGGGGGCGGGGCAGATCCGGCCGGTGAATTCGGGAAAATTGTTGGTGGCGTGAAGCCGGTCGATGGCGCCCAGCCAATCCTCGTCCGTGACCAGATCGTTCCAATCGGGGATCAGATTGTTCACCGGGCAGGCCGAATGGCAGAAGGGAATGCCGCAATCCATGCAGCGCTCCGCCTGCCGGGCGACGGCGGGGGGCGGCAGCGGCTCGACGAATTCGTGCCAACCGCGCAGCCGCTCGGGCACTGGCCGATAGGCGCGCTCGCGACGCTCGATATCGAGAAAGCCGGTTGGGTTGGTCATGCCATCACTCCGCCGCGACCGCGAGTTCGGCCAGCGCGCGGCGATAATCGTGCGGCATCACCTGCACGAACGCACGCAACGATTGCGTCCAATCGGCCAGTAATCGCTCAGCGCGGGCGCTGCCGGTAAGCTGGGCGTGACGTTCGACCAGAGACTGGACGAGGAGTTCGTTGTCCACCGCTTCGAGCGCAACGCCGGCGGAATTGCATTGATCGGCGAGCCGGCGCCCCGGATCCCAGACATAGGCGATTCCGCCCGACATTCCGGCCGCGAAGTTGCGCCCGACAGCCCCAAGCACCACCACCGCGCCGCCCGTCATATATTCGCAGCCATGATCGCCAAGGCCCTCGACCACAGCCGTGGCGCCCGAATTGCGGACCGCGAACCGCTCGCCGGCCACTCCGGCGAAGAACGCCTCGCCGGCGATCGCGCCGTAGAGGCAGGTATTGCCGACGATGATGTTCTCGGCCGGATCACGCGGTGCCCCGGCGGGCTGGCGCACGATCAGCCGGCCGCCGCACAGGCCCTTGCCGACATAGTCGTTCGCGTCGCCGACCAGTTCCAGCGTCAGCCCATGCGCCAGGAAGGCGCCGAAGCTCTGCCCCGCTGTCCCGGTGAGCAGGGCGTGGACCGAGCCGTCCGGCAAGCCGGCGTGACCGTGCCGGCGCGCCACTTCGCCCGATGCAATCGCCCCGATCGCCCGGTCGACATTGGTGACCGGCAGTTCGAGGCGAGCGGGGAATGGCCCTTCAAGGCGTTCGACGATCGCGGCGTCTACGTGGGCGTCGGTCGTCCGGTGCATCGCCCCGGAGAACCGCCGGGCGCCGGGCGATTCGGGCATGTGGAGCAGCCTGGACAAGTCTATCCCGCTGGCCTTCCAGCGGTCGATTGCGGCGCGTGGCTCCAGCAGGTCGGCGCGGCCGATCATCTCGTCCAGGCTGCGCACGCCGATCATCGCCATGATCTCGCGAAGCTCTTCGGCGACGAAGAAGAAATAGTTGATCACCTGTTCGGGCGTTCCGGCGAACTTGGCGCGAAGCGCCGGGTCCTGCGTGGCGATGCCGACCGGGCAGGTGTTGAGGTGGCATTTGCGCATCATGATGCAGCCGGCGGCGACGAGCGGCGCGGTGGCGAAGCCATATTCGTCGGCGCCGAGCAAGGCTGCGATCGCAACGTCACGGCCGGTGCGAAGGCCGCCATCGGCCTGGACGACGATCCGTTCACGAAGGCCGTTAAGGATCAGCGTCTGCTGGGTTTCGGCCAGGCCGATTTCCCAGGGCGAGCCGGCATGGGTGAGCGAGGTCAGCGGCGAGGCGCCGGTGCCACCTTCATAGCCGGCGATCGTGACATGATCGGCCAGGCATTTGGCAACGCCAGCCGCCACCGTGCCGACACCGACTTCGGAAACCAGTTTGACAGAGATGCGGGCGCCCGGATTGACGTGCCTCAGGTCGTGGATGAGCTGGGCGAGATCCTCGATCGAATAGATGTCGTGGTGCGGCGGCGGCGAGATCAGGCCGACGCCGGGCGTGGAATGGCGAACGGCGGCGATCTGGCGATCGACCTTGTGGCCGGGCAATTGGCCGCCTTCGCCCGGCTTGGCGCCTTGCGCGATCTTGATCTGCAGATCGTCGGCATTGACCAGATATTCGGCCGTCACGCCGAAGCGGCCCGACGCGACCTGCTTGATCGCCGAGCGGGCGCTGTCGCCGTTGCTAAAAGGACGGAAGCGTTCGGGCTCCTCCCCGCCTTCGCCGGTGTTGGACTTGCCGCCGATGCGGTTCATCGCCACCGCCAGCGTCGAATGCGCTTCCCGGCTGATCGAGCCGAAGCTCATCGCGCCCGTCACGAAGCGCTTGACGATTTCGGAGGCAGGCTCGACGGCTTCGAGCGGAACGGGTGGCCCCGCGGGGCGGAAATCCAGCAGGCCCCGGATGGTCAGCAACCGCCGGCTGGTCCCATTGATCTCGTCCGCGAAGGCACGATAGCGGTCCGGCAAATTGCCGCGCACCGCATGTTGCAGATGAGCGATGCTGTCGGCGGTCCAGGCATGGGCTTCGCCGCCCGCCCGAACCGCGTAGATCCCGCCTACGTCCAGCCGCTCGATCTCCGGGCCGTGGGCGAGCCGGTGACGGCGTGCGCTTTCGTCGGCGATCTCCGCAAGCCCCGCGCCCCCGATGCTGGTCGCGGTGCCTGTGAAATAACGCTCGATGATGTCCGAGTTGAGCCCGACCGCGTCGAAGATCTGGGCGCCACAATAAGACTGGAAAGTGGAAATGCCCATCTTCGACATGACCTTGAGCATGCCCTTGCCGATCGCCTGGAGGTAGTTGGCGCGGGCCGCGTCCGGCCCATGGGCGATGCGCCCGGCCTCGCACAGATGATCGATCACGTCGAAGGCGAGCCAGGGATTGACCGCTTCCGCGCCATAGCCGGCAAGCACGCAGAAGTGATGCACCTCGCGCGCTTCGCCGGTTTCGATCACCAGCCCGGTCTGCATTCGCAGGCCCTGGCGGATCAGATGGTGGTGGACCGCGCCCGTCGCCAGCGCGGCCGGGATCGGCACCCGATCCGGACCTTCGCGCCGATCCGACAGGACCAGCAGGTTGATGTCGGCGAGCACTGCTTCCGTCGCTTCCCAGCAGAGCCGCTGGAGTGCCGCCTGGAGCGCCTGCGCATCGCCGCCGCGCGGCCAGGTCGCGTCCAGCGTCGTGGTCCGGAACGCGCCGTCCAGAGTCTGGTGGATCGAGCGGATCTTCTCGAGATCCTCGTTGGTGAGGATTGGCTGGGTGACTTCGAGCCGCTTATGACTCCCGGCGTTTCGGCCGAGCAGATTGGGGCGCGGGCCGATCATCGACACCAGGCTCATCACCAGCCGTTCGCGGATCGGATCGATCGGCGGGTTGGTGACCTGCGCGAAATTCTGCTTGAAATAATCGTAAAGCAGCCGCGGCCGGGCGGAAAGGATCGCGAGCGGCGTATCGGTGCCCATCGATCCGATCGGATCGTCGCCCTGCGCCGCCATCGGCGCCAGGAAGAATTTGAGATCCTCCTGCGTGTAGCCGAAGCTCAGTTGGGTGCGGCGAAACACGTCCGCATCGGGCGGGCGCGGGATCGGATTGCGGCCCGGCGGCAGGTCCTTAAGATTGAACTGCGTTTCGCGCAGCCATTCGCCATAGGGCTCGGCTCCAGCCAGGCCGGCCTTGACCTCGTCATCCTCGACAATGCGTCCCTGCTCCAGGTCGATCAGCAACATCTTCCCGGGCTGGAGTCGCCATTTGCGGACGATCCTGTGCTCGGGGATCGGCAGCACGCCCGATTCGGACGCCATCACCACCAGATCGTCGTCGGTCACGATGAAGCGGGCGGGGCGCAGGCCGTTGCGATCCAGGGTGGCGCCGATCTGCCGGCCATCGGTAAAGGCGACCGCCGCCGGCCCGTCCCACGGCTCCATCAACGCAGCATGATACTCGTAGAAAGCGCGGCGCCCCGGCTCCATCTGGTCATTGCCGGCCCAGGCTTCCGGGATCAGCAGCATGATTGCGTGGGGCAGGGAATAGCCGCCGGCGAGCAGCAGCTCCAATGCATTGTCCAGGCAGGCGGTGTCCGACTGGCCGTGCGGGATGATCGGCCACATCTTATCCAGATCGGCGCCGAGCAACGGCGATTCCAGCGTGCGCCGGCGCGCGTTCATCCAGTTCACGTTGCCGCGCAGTGTGTTGATCTCGCCATTATGGGCGATGAAGCGGAACGGATGCGCCAACCGCCAGCTCGGGAAGGTGTTGGTGGAGAAGCGCTGGTGCACCATCGCCAGCGCCGAAATGGTGAGGGGATTGGCGAGGTCGAGGTAGAAACGGCCGACGTCGTCAGCCAGCAACATGCCTTTGTAGACCAGAGTCCGGCTGGAGAAGCTAGCGATGTAGAAATCGCTTAGCCCGGCGAGTTCCGGCCGTTTCGCGATCTCGCTGAGCGGGTTCTGGGTCTGCTTGCGGATCGCCAGCAGCTTGCGCTCGAACGCGTCCTGATCGCGGACGTTGGCGCCCCGCGCGACCAGCGCCTGGCGGATGACGGGTATCGTGGCTCGCACGGCCGGACCCGCCACGCAGGCGTCGATCGGCACGTCGCGCCAGCCGAGCCAGATCTGGCCTTCGAGCCGGACATAATGTTCGAGCCGCGCTTGCGCCGCCGCGCAGGCCGCGGGGTCGCGGGGCAGGAAGCACATCGCGGCCCCATAATCGCCCGCAGGTGGCAGATCGATACCGGAACTCTCCGCCCAATCGCGCAGCAGCGCGTCCGGAAGCTGGATCAGAATACCCGCGCCGTCGCCCATCAGCGGATCGGCCCCTACGCCGCCGCGATGATCGAGATTGGCCAGCACCTTGAGGCCCTGAGCGATGATTGCGTTCGAACGCTGCCCCTTCACATGCGCGACGAAGCCCATGCCGCAGCTGTCACGTTCATGGCTGGGGTCGTAGAGACCCTGGCGTGCGGGCGGCTGGCCCAAGTCAGACCCTTTCAGCTCTTGGCCTTCTCCGCGATAGCATGATTTCGCCCCATTGCCTCCTACTGCTGCGACGCAGCAAGCTTGTCCGAAAGGAAACCGCCTCGCAAGCGGCGCGCCGGTGAACATCTCACCGCACCCTTTGCTGCTTTGCAGCGTAAACTGTCCGACAATTGCGGGAGAGCGGCATGCGGGTGGGGTGGAGCGACAAATCGATCGGGGCTGGCGCGTGACTCGCGCCCGTCCAGTCCTAAAGCCGCGCGGCTCGGCAGCGGCCGGTCCGGAGGGCGGCTCGGCACCGTTGCTGCTGCAACATGCGATCGCCAGCCGGACCTGCATCGCTGCGACTTACAATATGGGGCGGGTCAAGCTCGCGCCCTACATTCTGTATCGGAAAGACGACGCATTGTTCGTCGACGCCGTGACGCTCGAGCGCGCCGGGCAGGCGCCCCGCGAGCTCAAGATCGGTGCGTTTCGACTGGCCGGATTGCGGGACGTGGCATTGCTGCCCGAACCGTTTCACCCGATCGCGGACCTGGCGATCGACCCGGCGCGCTACGCCGGGGGAATCCTGAGTTCCTTACGGGCGTGAAATATTCGCCACGGCGATCGGCGCCATTGTGCGCTGCGGCAGGCGACGTCATCATCCGGCCAGAGCCCGTCTAGAAGAATGGGACGCGCGGAGAGGATCTTCACCCAGCGGCAGGAGATTCCATGCGAGCGAGACTGACATGCATGCCCATCGCGGCAAGCTTCCTGCTTGGCCTGGCTTGCGCGCCAGCATGCGCTCAGGAAGCCGAAGGAAGCGCGCTCAAGCTGAGCGGCGGGGCCACTTTGCTTTCCGACTATCGCTTCCGCGGGATTTCGCAGACCGACCGGCGTTTCGCCGTGCAGGGCAGCTTCACCGTCGCGCACGAATCCGGGCTGTACGGAACCGTCTGGGGCTCATCGATCGACGATTACGTCTATAATGGTGCCGACCAGGAAATCGACCTTACCCTGGGCTATCGCCGCACTTACGGCGCGACCACCGTCGATGCCGGTGTGCTCTATTACTACTATCCCGGATCGGGCGGAATCGATTCCGACTTCTTCGAGCCGTTCGTCTCCGTAGCGCACGCTCTTGGCCCGGTTACCGCCAAGGTCAGCGCCGCCTATGCGCCCAAGCAGCGTGCGCTTTCGATCGGCAACGGCAAGGAGGACAATCTCTATGTCGCGGGCGACCTCAGCGCCGCCATTCCCGACACCCCGGTCAGCCTGACCGCGCATCTCGGACACAGCTTCGGCCCCAGCTATCTCACCATCGGCGAGGAATATACCGACTGGGGACTGGGCGCGAGCGTGGCCTACAAGAACCTGTCGTTCGGCCTGTCCTATGTCGATGCGGACGGCTCCTTCATTACGCCGAGCGGGCGCGACGCGGCCAAGGCCGGCCTGGTCGCATCCGTCGGCGTCTCATTCTGAAGGGAAGGGCTGATGAAGCTGGTCATCGCCGTCATCAAACCATTCAAGCTCGACGAAGTGCGCGACGCGCTTCACGGGATCGGCGTCCAGGGCATGACCGTCACCGAAGCACGCGGCTTCGGGCGGCAGAATGGACAGACCGAAATCTACCGCGGCGCCGAATATGCGACCAGCTTCGTGCCGAAGGTTCGGATCGAAGTGGCGGTGCAGGACGGGCTTGCGCCGCGCGTGGTCGAAATGCTCGGCCAGGTCGCGAGGACCGGGTCGATCGGCGACGGCAAGATCTTCGTTCTTGATGTCGAGCAGGCAGTCCGAATCCGTACCGGCGAGACCGGTCATGACGCGCTTTGAACAGGGGGACCGCATGACGCCAACAATGAAGCTCGCGCGGCTGGCCGGAGCGGTTGGCGTGGCGGCATTACTCGCCGCGCCATCTTGGGCGCAGGTGCCCGCGCCGCCCGCCCCAGAGAAGGGGGACACGACCTGGATGCTGGTATCGTCAGCCCTCGTCCTGATGATGTCGGTGCCGGGGCTCGCCTTGTTCTATGGCGGGCTGGTCAGGGCCAAGAACATGCTGTCGGTGCTGATGCAGGTGCTGACCATCGTTGCCATTGCCGCCCTGGTCTGGGTCGGCTGGGGCTACAGTCTGACCTTCACCGGCGGCAGCCCGTATATCGGCGGCTTGTCCAAGGCGTTCCTGGCCGGGGTCGACACGACCACGCTGGCGGCCACCTTCTCCAACAACGTCTATATCCCGGAATATGCGTTCGTCGTCTTCCAGATGACCTTTGCCTGCATCACGCCGGCCCTGATCGTCGGCGCGTTCGCCGAGCGTATCCGCTTCTGGCCGCTGATGCTGTTCGTGGTGCTGTGGCTGACGTTGGTCTATTTCCCAATCGCACACATGGTCTGGTATTGGGCGGGCCCGGATTTCCTGCCCAAGCAGCCGGGCGATACCGGCCTGCTCTATGGCTGGGGCGCTCTCGACTTCGCCGGTGGAACCGTGGTGCACATCAATGCGGGGATCGCAGGACTGGTCGGCTGCATCGTGATCGGCAAGCGGATCGGCTACCGGTCCGAGCCGCTCTCGCCGCACTCGCTGACCATGACGATGATCGGCGCCTCGCTGCTGTGGGTCGGCTGGTTCGGGTTCAACGCGGGTTCTAACCTGGAAGCGAACGGCGTCACCGCTCTGGCCTTCATCAACACCTTCGTGGCGACCGCGGCGGCGGCTTTGACTTGGGCTTTGATCGAGCAATTGCTGCACCGCCGGTCCTCGCTGCTGGGCGGCGCGACCGGCGCTGTGGCGGGGCTGGTGGCGATCACGCCGGCATCGGGCTTCGCGGCGCCGGTCTCGTCGATCATCCTGGGAGCGCTGGCGTCGGCGATCTGCTTCTTCTTCGTCACCAAGGTGAAGAACCGGTTCGGCTATGACGACAGCCTGGACGTGTTCGGCGTCCATTGCGTGGGCGGCATCGTTGGCGCGATCGGCACCGGCATCGTCGCGGCACCCGCATTGGGCGGGCAGGGCTGGTTCGATTACACCGTGCTTCCGGCCGTGCCGGGCGCATACGATCTTCCCGGCCAGGTCTGGACTCAGATCAAGGCGGTGGCGGTGACCCTGCTCTGGTCGGGGCTGGTTTCGACGATCCTGTTCGTGCTGATCGACAAGACGATCGGGCTGCGCCCCTCCGCCGATGCCGAGCGAGAGGGCCTGGACATCAGCGCCCATGGAGAGCGGGCCTATAATCTGTAGTGCAGGATGAGATTAGCTTCGATCGTCCTTGCGAGGAGCGGAGCGACGAAGCAATCCAGTCTGCTCCGAGTCAGTCTGGATTGCTTCGCCTTCGGCTCGCAATGACGGTTAAGTAGACGCAAAATCATCACGCCCTCAATCTCGGATCGCTCGATCGTCATGCCGGACCTGATCCGGCATCCGCCTTCTTGTTCCTCGCCCCTCAAAAGTAACGGCTCGGGGCTTGATCCAATCGGACCTACTGAGCACTCGGCCAGCCGGCGGCGTCCCAGGTCAGGCGCTGGATCTGCAGCGTCGGCAGGCCGTTCCGCCCCGTGTCGTAGGCGTGATAGACGATGTGATCGCCGGCGGCGTCCTGCAGGATCGCGACATGGCCGCGACCGACGAAGCGGGCGCCGCTGCCCTGGCCGGATGCCAGCACCGGCGTGCCACCGCCGTCCAGCATGGAGCGGCCGTCCCGGTTCAGATATGGCCCGGTCGGCGATTGCGACCGGCCGACGACCGTGTTGTAGGTGCTGCTCGCGCCCCGGCAGCAGAAATCGAACGACACGAATAGATAATAGAAGCCGTCGTGACGGATCACGAATGGCGCCTCCACCGCGCCGGGATTGGGGCGGGACGCAAGCGGGCGCAACGTGTCGCCGGGCAGGCGCAGGCCGGTCGCGGGATCGAGCTGGATCAGCTTGATGCCCGACCAGAAACTGCCGAACGCCATCCACATCCGCCCATCGGCGTCCGAAAAGACCATCGGGTCGATCGCGTTGTAATTGTCGGTCGGGACCGACTGGATGACCGGACCCCTGTCGACCCAATTGGCCGCCGGCGCGCCGGGGTCCAGCACGGAGGTGGTGGCGAGTCCGATCGCCGATCGGTTGCTGCCGAAGGTCGAGACCGAATAATATAGGCGATATTCGTTGCCGACGCGCAGGATGTCGGGCGCCCACATGCCCGCCGCGCCCGGAACCGCGGTCGCCGTCCAGGCGGGGAGCTGGCGGTAGCTGGGCCCGCGCAGTTGCCAATTGGTGAGATCGGCGGAGGTGCGAAGAGCAAGCAGCCCTTCGGAGTCGCCGAGATTGCCCGTGGCGAACAGATAGTAAGTGCCGCCGTCCTTCAGGATCGCCGGATCGTGCACCGGAGCGATCGCGCCGCCCAAGGGGATCGAGCCGGTGGGCGGCGTCGCCGGCGGGGTTGCGGGCGGGCTCGGAGTCGTAGGCGGTGGTGTCGGCGCCGGAGTTGAAGTGGGCGGCGCGGAAACCGGAGGGCTGGGCGTCGGTGAACCGCCACCGCCGCAAGCGGTGACGGCCAGCAACAGGGTGAGCGTGAGAGTCGGAGCGGCGCGCATCAGCGTCCATTACTCCGACAAATAGGCGGGCGGAAGCGTCTATCCCGCGCTTAACCCTTGGAGAGCATCGCTTTTATCCCGCGCGCCGCCTGGCGGATACGCTGCTCGTTTTCGACCAGCGCGATGCGGACGAAGCCTTCGCCTTCCTCCCCGAAGCCGACGCCGGGCGCGACCGCCACTTCCGCTTGCGTCAGCAGCCGCTTGGAAAAAGCGACAGAGCCTTCCGATCGGAACGGTTCCGGGATCGGTGCCCAGGCGAACATACTCGCCTCCGGCACCGGAATCGTCCAGCCGGCGCGGCCGAAGCAATCGACCAGCACGTCGCGCCGGGTCCGGTATAGTCGTCGATTGGTCTCAACCACGTCCTGCGGCCCATTGAGCGCCGCCGTCGCGGCCGCCTGGATCGGCGTGAACGCTCCATAATCGAGATAGGATTTGACCCGGGCGAGCGCGGCGATCAGCTTGCGGTTGCCGACCGCGAAGCCCATCCGCCAGCCCGCCATCGAATAGGTCTTGGACATGGAGGTGAACTCGATCGCCACCTCCCGCGCGCCCTCGACCTGGAGGATGGACGGTGTCGGCGCATCGCCGAAGTAGATTTCGGCATAAGCCAGATCGCTGATCACCCAAAGGCCGTGCTCGCGGGCGAATTCGACGACCTGCTCGTAAAAGGGGAGGTCGGCGACATAGGCGGTCGGGTTTGAGGGATAGCCGATCACCAGCACCGACGGTTTGGGAACGGTGAAGCGCACCGCCCGCTCGAGCGCGTCAAAGAAGTCCGGCCTGGGCAGCGCCGGCACGGAGCGGATCGCGGCCCCGGCGATGATGAAGCCGAATTGATGGATCGGATAGGAAGGATTGGGCGCCAGCACCACATCGCCCGGCGCGGTGATCGCCTGAGCAAGATTGGCGAGGCCCTCCTTGGAGCCCAAGGTCACGACCACTTCGGTTTCGGCATCAACCTCCACGCCGAAGCGGCGCGCATAATAAGCGGCCTGTGCGCGCCGCAGCCCCGGAATGCCGCGGGAGGCGGAGTAGCGGTGCGCCTTTGGGTTGGCGGCGACTTCGGCGAGTTTGGCGACGACATGCGCCGGCGGCGCGCTGTCCGGATTGCCCATGCCGAGATCGACAATATCCGCGCCCCGCGCCCGTGCCGCGCTCTTGAGCGCATTCACTTCTGCGAACACATAAGGCGGCAGCCGCCGGATCCGGTAGAAGTCCTCGTTCATTCGTTCACAATGACATCGCCCGAGCCCATTGTCGCCCCGATCATGAGCGACGACCTATTGCGCCGTTCGCGGACGAGACTTCACTCCCCCCTTGCGGAGAGACATGGCTTACGTCATTTGTCTGAGTATTCGGGGTGTTCGGGGGCATCATCGTGGAAGCACGCGATCCGCGGCTTCGCGAACCAGCCGCAGCCTGAAACGTTCGCGAGTGAGTTGAACCCCCATGAGTGAAATCAGCCGATGAGCCAGGATCCGTCTTCTCCGCCCAGGGCCTTGCGTTCGCGTGCCTGGTTCGACGACCCGTCCAACGCCGATATGACCGCGCTCTATCTCGAGCGCTACATGAACTTCGGTCTGGCGCTGGAGGAGCTGCAATCGGGCAAGCCGATCATCGGCATCGCCCAGACCGGCAGCGATCTGAGCCCGTGCAACCGCCACCATCTCGTGCTGGCGGAGCGGGTAAAAGCGGGGATCATCGAGGCGGGCGGCATTCCGCTCGAGTTTCCGGTCCACCCGATCCAGGAAACCGGCAAGCGACCAACCGCAGGGCTCGATCGCAACCTCGCCTACCTGGGCCTCGTCGAAGTGCTGTTCGGCTACCCGCTCGACGGCGTCGTGCTGACGATCGGCTGCGACAAGACCACGCCCGCCTGCCTGATGGCCGCGGCGACGGTGAACCTGCCGGCGATCGCCCTGTCGGTCGGGCCGATGCTCAACGGCTGGCACAAGGGCGAGCGCACGGGTTCGGGCACGATCGTGTGGAAGGCGCGCGAGCTGCTGGCGACGGGCGAAATCGACTATCACGGCTTCATCAAGTTGGTCGCCTCGTCGGCGCCGTCGACCGGCTATTGCAACACGATGGGCACCGCGACGACGATGAATTCGTTGACCGAGGCGCTCGGCATGTCGCTGCCCGGATCGGCCGCGATCCCCGCGCCTTACCGGGACCGCCAGGAAGTCGCGCACAAGACCGGCAAGCAGATCGTGGAGATGATCTGGGCCGACCGCAAGCCGTCCGACATCCTGACTCGCGAAGCCTTCCTGAACGCGATCCGGATCAATTCGGCGATCGGCGGCTCGACCAACGCGCCCATCCACCTCGCCGCCATCGCTCGCCATATCGGGGCAGAGCTGACCATCGACGATTGGCAGGAACATGGCCGTGACGTGCCGCTGCTGGTCAACCTCCAACCGGCCGGCGAGTATCTGGGCGAGGATTATTACCGCGCGGGCGGCGTTCCGGCGGTCGCGGCGGAGCTGGCCAAGCAGGGCCTGATCCACGAGGACGCGCTGACCTGCAACGGTCGTACATTCGGCGAGAATATCCGGGGAGCGGTGATCGAGGACGAGCGGGTGATCCGCCCGTACGACCAGCCGCTGAAGACCGCGGCCGGCTTTTCCGTGCTGCGTGGCAATCTGTTCGACAGCGCGGTGATGAAGCTCAGCGTGATTTCGCCAGATTTCCGTGCGCGTTATCTGTCCAATCCCGACGATCCGGACGCGTTCGAAGGCCGTGTGGTGGTGTTCGACGGACCGGAAGATTACCATGCCCGCATCGACGATCCGGCGCTCGCCATCGACGATCGCACCCTGCTGGTGATGCGCGGTGCCGGCCCGATCGGCTATCCGGGCGCCGCCGAAGTGGTCAACATGCGGCCTCCCGTTTACCTGATCGAGGACGGCGTCCACGCGCTGCCTTGCATCGGCGACGGGCGCCAGTCCGGCACGTCCGGCTCACCCTCGATCCTCAACGCCTCGCCCGAAGCCGCGGCCGGCGGTGGCCTTGCCTTGCTGACAACCGGCGATCGCGTCCGCATCGATCTCGCCAAGGGCGAGGCGAACCTGCTGGTCGACGAGCCCGAGCTGGCCGAGCGCCGGCGGGCGCTGGAAGCGGCGGGGGGCTATCGCTTCCCCCCGAGCCAGACACCGTGGCAGGAGATCCAGCGCGCGGGCGTGGGTCAGTTGGAACAAGGCGCGGTTTTGGAAGGCGCCGTCAAATACCAGCGGATCGCGCAGACGGTCGGGGTGCCGCGACACAATCACTGATCTGACGGCAATTCGTCACACAGAACTCCGCTCGGGCTGAGCCTGTCGAAGCCCTGCCTTTTCTTCACTGCACAACAGAAGGGCAGGCCTTCGACAAGCTCAGGCTAAGCGGATTCTATTGGCAATTCGTTGTAGCGACGCCGTTTCAGAGGGGCAGCACTCGCACATCCGCATCCGGCGCTCGGCCGAGCGCGTTGCGGAGTGGAAAGGAGAAAGGCGCCGCTTCGACTTCGAACAGATCGCCCGGCTCGGTCACGATCCCGTCGGCAAAGGAGAGGGTCGCGGTTCCGAAGAAGTGGACGTGTATGTCGCCGGGCCTGCGGAACAGATCATATTTGAAGTGATGATGCTCGAGATTGGCGATGCTGTGCGACATGTTCGCCTCGCCCGACAGGAACGGCTTCTCCCAGATTACCTGCCCGCCGCGCCGGATGCGGCTGGTGCCGCGCACGTCCGCCGGCAGGTCGCCGATCAGCAGTTCCGGGCCGAGCGAGGCGGGGCGGAGCTTGGAATGGGCGAGCCAGAGATAGTTGCCGCGCTCGGTGACGTGGTCCGAAAATTCGTTCGCGAGCGTAAATCCGAGCCGCCGGGGCCGCCCCTGATCGTCGATGAGGTAGATGCCGGCGATCTCCGGCTCCTCGCTGCCATCCAGGGCGAAAGAGGGTGACTGGAGGTCGGCGCCGGGCGCGACGAGGCAGGAGCCGTCGCCTTTGTAAAACCATTCGGGCTGGACCCCGGTCGCTCCGTCCGCCGGCCTGCCGCCTTCCACGCCCATCAGGAACATGCGCATCGAGTCGGTGATCGTGCCACCGGCCGCAGCCTTGTGCATCTTGTCCCGCCCTTCGGCCGAGCCGAGATGGGTCAGGCCGGTGCCGCTGAGATGCAGGTGGGCTGGGTCCGCATGGTCGATCGGCGGCAAGAGCCGGCCTTCGGACGCGGCCGCCTGGAGATCGACCCGATCCCCGGACGCCGCCGTTCCGATCGCCCCAGCCAGCGATCCCCCGTCAAGCACAGAGCGGGCGAGGTCGTAGTTGCTGCGAAAGCCTTCGAGGCGGTAGGCCACACCGTCATCGCCGACCGCTGCTAGCATCCGCTCGCCGCTCGTATCCCTGAACTGCACCAGTCGCTGAGCCATGACGAATTCCTTCAGCCTGCCCGAACCACGCCATCGAGCAGGTGCGGGAGCCCGTCCTGGGCGCCACGCCGCAACGAAGCCGGCAGCAGATCGTCCGGAAAATCCTGGTAGCAGACCGGCCGCAGGAAGCGCTCGATCGCCAGCGTGCCGACCGACGTGCTGCGACCGTCCGAAGTCGCCGGGTAAGGCCCGCCATGAACCATCGCGTGGCTGACCTCCACGCCCGTAGGCCAGCCATTGGCGACCAGCCGCCCGGCCAAGCCCTCGAGATGCGGCAGCATCCGGCGAACCAGCAGATGGTCGGCTTCGTCGAAATGGATGGTGGCGGTGAGCTGGCCTTCCAGCCCCTCGATCACGTCTGCCATCTCCTCGGGGCTGTCGCAGCGCACGACCAGGGATGAGGCACCGAACACTTCCTGCTGGACCTGCTCGTCGCCCGCGAAATCCTTGCCCGAGATGGCGAACAGGGCCGCCTGGCCGCAGGTCTGGCCACCGCCCGTCCCGCGCGCGATCGGCTGGACGCGCGCGTGGGACGAGAGCCTTGCGACGCCTTCTTCATAAGCGCTGTGAATGCCGGGCGAGAGCATGGTCGCAGCCGGGACCGGCGCCATGGCGACGGCGCCCGCCTCCAGGAAGCGGTCGAGCTCGGGGCCGTCGAGCGCGATCACCAACCCCGGATTGGTGCAGAATTGCCCGGCGCCAAGCGTCAGCGACCCGATGAAATCGCGCGCCAACGCCTCCGCCCGATCCGCCAGCGCAGCGGGGAACAACAATACGGGATTGATGCTGCTCATCTCCGCATAGACCGGTATCGGCACCGGCCGGGCCGCGGCGACCTTCATCAGCGCGACGCCGCCAGCGCGCGAGCCGGTGAAACCGACCGCCTTGATGCGCGGATCGGAAACCAGCGCCGTGCCGAGCTCGTATGACGGGCCGTTGAGCAGCGAGAAAGTGCCGGCCGGGAAGCCGCACGCTCGCACTGCGTCCGCGACCGCCTGCGCCACCAGTTCGGACGTGCCCGGATGCGAAGGATGGCCCTTCACCACGACCGGGCAGCCAGCCGCGAGCGCCGAGGCGGTGTCGCCGCCCGCGACCGAAAAGGCGAGCGGGAAATTGCTGGCGCCGAACACGGCGACCGGGCCTACGGGCACGGTGCGAAGTCGAAGATCGGGGCGGGGCAGGGGCGCGCGATCAGGCAGCGCCGGATCGATCCGCAGCCGCATCCAGGCGCCGGCGCGAAGCTCGCGCGCGAACAGTTTGAGCTGACCGGCGGTGCGGCCGCGCTCGCCGGTGAGGCGGGCAAGCGGCAAGCCGGATTCCTGGCGCGCGCGCTCGAGCAGCGGATCGCCGATTGCGACGATGGCGTCGGCGATCGCGTCCAGCAGGTCCGCCCGCCGGAGGTGATCGATGCTCTGCATTTCCGCAAACGCCGCTTGCGCGGCGGCGCAGGCGCGCTCGACTTCCGCGGTACCCGCTGCGCTAAAGGAGGCGGAAAGCGTCTCGCCGGTGGCGGGATTGATCGCTTCAAACGTCTCGCCAGCGCGAACCCGCTCGCCCGCGATCAGCAGATCACCCGTCAACATGGTCTTGGCTCCTTTTCAATACTCAGACATATTCAGCCCGGCGCGGCGGGGCAACCGGGCTGTTGCGGTTCAAACACAGCGGTCCGGAAACTGCACGCATCCCGGAACCGAAGCAAAAGCGCTTGCGCAATGTGCAAAGCCGCTCTTATTGTCTGAGTAATAAGGCATCGTCCCGGCAGAGCCGCTGAGCGACGAGCGACAACGGGAGGATGATTGATGTCTGCCAAGGCCAAGCTGTTCGTGACGACGTCGTTTCTGGGCTTCTGCCTGGCCGCGACACCCGCGCTGGCGCAGCAGGCACAAACGCCCGAGACGCAGGACGCGCCCTCCACCTCCGTCGCCGATTCGACGCAGCCAGAAACTTCGGTGACCGAGGATGATATCGTCGTCACCGGCGTCCGAGCCAGCTTGCAGGGCGCGCAGGACATCAAGCGCAATTCAGATTCGGTGGTCGATTCGATCGTCGCGGAGGATATCGGCAAGCTGCCGGACAATACGGTTTCCGACGCACTTCAGCGCGTGACGGGCATTCAGGTCCAGCGCGGCGGCGGTGAAGCATCGACCGTGCTGATCCGGGGCCTTCCAAACATTCAGTCTTACATCAATGGCCGGGAGGTGTTCACCGGCACGTTTCGCGGCGTCGCCCTGCAGGATATCCCGGCCGAGCTGGTCGCGGGCATCGACGTGTACAAGTCGGCGACGCCCGAGATCGTCGAAGGCGGCGTCGCCGGCCTGATCGACATCCGCTTTCGCCGCCCGTTCGATTTCAGCGATTTTCAGATCGCCGGCAGCGCGCGCGGCATCTATTCCGATCAGGCGGGCAAGTGGAGCTATATCGGCTCCGGCCTGGTCAGCAACACGTGGAACCTGGCCAATGGCGGACGGCTCGGCCTGCTGATCGGCGGATCGTTCAACAAGCGTCGTTACGAGGACCAGACGGTCTTCAACTTCGGCTTCAGCCCGCGCGGCAACGGCTCTCCGGCGGCACCGCCGCGTCTCAATCCGGCGACGGGCCAGCCGCTGCTGTTTCCGCAGACGACCGGCGCCATCTATAATGTCGGCGATCGCGAGCGACCGGCGTTCAACGCGTCGATCCAGTATAGCCCGGATGACAATTTCGAGCTGTGGGTGGACGGCATCTTCACCGGGTTTCGCGAGAAGTTCGACGTCAACTTCTTCATCGGTCTGCCGGGCCAGGCTGAAGCGCCGCTGTCCGGCTTCACCGTTCAGCCGGGGACGAACGTCGTCAACACGCTGACCAACCTGTTCAACTTCACCATCCACAGCAAACAGGCGTTCCTTCGCAAAACCGACAGCTATCAGTTCGCCGGCGGGGGCCGCTGGAAGTTCGACGGCACGACCATCTCGACCGAACTGGTCTATAACGACAGCTCGGTGAAGAGCCGGCAGGTAGTGGTCGACATCGGCTATGTCGCGCCCCGAATCGATTACAATCTCGACAATGGGGGAACGCCGCAGATCAACGTCGTCGGCGCGGATCCGGCCAGCCCGCCGGGTCCTGGGATCATCACCTTGTTCGACAACCGCAACCTCGCCAAGAGCCGGCAATGGGCGCTTCATGCCGACCTTGCCCACGAGTTCGATGCGGGCGTGATCAAGGAACTCAAGGCCGGCTTCCGCGCCACGGATCGCGAAGGCAGCTCATTCGGAACCAACCCGAGCGGTGCCGGCATTCCGTTCGTTGCCCCATCGACGCTGGGCGCCGACTTCCTGACGCTTTCGCCGAGCAATATTCTCGACGGCAGGGCCGGGATCGACCGGTTTGCGGTTCCTGACAGCCGATTCATCCTCAACAACACCGATCGGCTGCGCGCGCTGGCGGGCCGTCCGGCCGGCGATCCGGCTTACGATCCCAATCGTACGTTCGAGCTGACCGAGAACACCTATGCGCTTTACGCGCAGCTCGGCTTCGGCTTCGAGGGCTCGTTCCCGATCGACGGCGTGATCGGTGCCAGGGTGGTCAACACCGACACCGAGCTCAATGGCACTCAGACGCTGAACGGAGTTGCCAGCGCGGTCGGGCGGAGCCAGAACTATATCGATGTGCTGCCCAGCCTTTCGCTGCGCGCACGGCCGATCGACAATGTGCAGCTGCGCCTCGTCGCGGCCAAGTCGCTCACCCGTCCTGAATTCGATCAGCTTAATCCGGCCACCGGCCTGACCCAGGCGGGCGCGACCATTCGCGGCACCGGCGCCGGCGGCAACGCCGATCTGGAACCGATCCGGTCGAACAATGTCGATGCGACGATCGAATGGTATTTCGCCCGCACCGGATCGCTCACCCTGGCCGGTTTCTACCGCGATCTCGAAGGCTATATTCAGGTCTTCACCGCGCCCGAAACCTTCCCCGGGATCAACGGTCAGCCAAACATCTTCGACGTTACCCGTCCTCGCAACACCAACGGCAGCCTCAAGGGCGTCGAGCTTGCCTACCAGCAGTTCTTCGATTTTCTGCCTGGGCCGCTCTCCGGCTTCGGCGCTCAGGCCAACGTCACCTACATCGATGCCAAGGCAGACAATCCGTTCACCCAGACGGTGGAGCCGATCTCGCAGGTTTCACGCTATTCCTACAATCTGGTCGCGATCTACGAGAAATACGGGCTGTCGGCGCGGCTGGCCTATAACTGGCGCAGCAAGTTCATCGACAGCTTCACGGCGCTCGGCAGCGTCGGCGATCGAATCCAGGTTCGTTCGCTCAGCTTCCTCGACTTCTCGGCGAGCTACGAGCTGACCAGCAACATCACGCTGAGCGTCGACGCGACCAATCTGCTGGACGAGAAATACCGCGACGATTTCATCCCGGGCGTCGCACCGCGCGACACGCGTCAGTTCGACCGGACGTTCGGCTTCGGCGTTCGCGCGAGATTCTAATCGAAACGGGGGCGATTGCCCGGCCGGGGAGGGGCGGCCGCATAGTTGGAGCAGTTCGATGACAGCATTCAGATCCACTTTCATCGCACTGGCAGCGGCGCTTGGCGCCGGCGCCGCGCCCGCCCCGGTGTCGGCCCAGTCGGCCGGGTCGGCGCCTGGGGCCAGCTCGATCAACGATCGCATGACCGGCGATCTCACCCCGGCGCACGACCCGACCGCGATCAAGCAAGGTGATACGTATTACGTCTTCACCACCAGCCAGGTGCGCGACGGCAACGGCCTCATCCACATCCGCTCGTCCAAGGACCTGGTCACCTGGACTCGCGAGCCGTCCGTCTTCGCCGCGATCCCGGCCTGGGCGAAAAAGGCGATCAAGGGCACGGTCGGCATCTGGGCGCCGGACGTGTCGTTCAGCAATGGCCGCTACCGTGTCTATTATTCGGTCTCGACCTTCGGCAGCAATCGATCGGCGATCGGCCTCGCCACCACGGCGTCGCTGAATCCCAAGGACCCGAATTACGGCTGGCGGGACGAAGGCGAAATCTTTTCTTCCACCCGCGCGGACGATTACAACGCGATCGACGCCAACGCATTCGTCGACCGGGAGGGCCGGCACTGGCTGTCGTTCGGCAGCTTCTGGACCGGCCTCAAGATGTTCCGGCTCGATCCCGCGACGGGCAAGCAATCCGCCGAGGACCGCAAGATCTATTCGCTCGCCCGCCGCGCGACGCCCGGCGCGATCGAGGCCCCTTACATCATCGACCGTAACGGCTATTACTACCTGTTCGCGTCGAACGATTCCTGCTGCCGAGGTGCCAACAGCACCTACTATACCGTGGTCGGCCGCTCCAAGGACGTGACCGGGCCCTATCTCGACTATGACGGCAAGAGGATGATGGACGGCTACGGACAGGTCGTGCTGCACGCCAATCTCGACAAGACGAAGCGCTGGCGCGGCCCCGGCCACGTCTCGATCCTGCGCGATGGGCGGCAGGATTACATCTTCTACCATGCCTATGACGCCAGGAAAGGCGGCGTTCCGACCCTGCGCGTCGCGCCGCTGGGCTGGACCGCCGACGGCTGGCCGGTTGCGCGGCAGTAGGGCGGGTAAGGTCCCTTGATGGCAGAAAATGCAAAGCTTCCCGCCAGCACCGCTCGGCGCTCGGCATTTGTGGCTTTGTACCTGGAGCGTGATCGACGTGGAATGAGTTTACATCTGCGCTTAGCCTGAGCTTGTCGAAGGCCTGCCCTTTCTTCTGAGGCCCAGGACGGGAGGACGGGGCTTCGACAGGCTCAGCCTGAGCGGTAGTGTGCTGCACCAGAGCCGAAGACGCTCCTAGGCCGACAGGGCCGTCCGCTCCGGCTCGCCGGCGCTGGTCGTGTCGATGAACGCCCAATCGACCAATTCCGCCATCGCCGCATAGGCTCCGCCGGAATCCTGGGCGGCGACTGCATCCAGCACCTTGCGATGATCGGGGATCGGATCGCGCTTCAGTGGCGATTTGCGCTGCTTGAACTCGGTCGTCCACGATACCGCAGCCTCGACGCCGCTGGTCAGCGAGCTCAGGAACGCATTGCCGGACGCGTCGAGCAGGGTGGAATGGAACAGCTGATCGGCCGCGCGGCCTTGCTCCACCGCTAGCGAATGGCGCGCCATTTCGTCCAGCGCCCGCCGCATCGCAGCGACATGATCTGGGCCGCGACGCTGCGCGGCGAGGGCGGCAGCCTGCGGCTCGATAATCCGGCGCAGCTCGAACAGGTTTGCCAGCAACCGATCATCTGGCTCCTGCCGGAAAATCCAGGACAGCACGTCGGGATCGAGCAGGTGCCAGCTCTTGCGCGGGCTCACCCGGGTGCCGGTCTTCGGCCGCGATTCGACCAGCCCTTTGGCCGCCAAAATACGCACCGCCTCGCGATAGGCTGAGCGTGACACCTGGAGCTGGCCGCTGGCCGCGATCTCGTTGTCGAGCACGTCTCCTGGGCCGTAGCGACCCGAGACGATGCGCATGCCGAGATCCTGCGCGATCGTGCCATGGATGCGCAACGGCGCCTTGCGGGCCCGGGCCGGCATAATTTCCGCTACCTGATCGCTCGTTCGCATGGGGCAAGCTTAACGCGCGATGGCGGCCAAGCACAACATGCCCGTGTCAGCCTTGCCGGGACGCCTTCGTCACGAACACGTTCCACGATAGCGGCTTGAGCGTCGCGTGAAGCTTGGTGCCGTCGATCGAGACCGCGTCATGCGCGCGCGGTGACACCTCATCCGGCGCTTCCCTGCTATTCGCCGCCTTGAGATCGTCGTGGTGCAGCTCGAGCGCGGTGGTGATCGCTTGGGACTCGAAGCCCCGCAGTTCGACCGTCAGCTCGGTCGATTCCTCCAGGCTGCGATTCAACACCAGGATCGTCGCCCCCCCGGTGTCCTCATCGTGTATGACTGTGGACACGATCAAGGGCAGGCCGGTGAGCTTGCCAGTGTTGAAAGTATCGGTGGTCACGCGGGCGCGAAGCACGGTGCCGCGGGCATGCTGGGTAGCGTGGGCGAACGGGTGGAAAATCGTCTGCCGCCAGGCGGGGCCGCCGGTTTCGGTTCGGATCATTCCGAGCACGTTGACCAACTGTGCCTGGCACGCGCTCTTCACTCGATCGGCATTGTTGATCAGTGTGATCAGCGCGCCGCCGACGATCAGCGCGTCCTCGAAATTGTAGATTTCCTCCAGCAGGGCAGGTGCTTGCGGCCAGCCCGGCTTCTTGAGGTCGCTTGGCGTGTGCGCCTTGTACCAGACGTTCCATTCGTCGACCGACAGCATGATCCGGCGGTTGCTGCGGCGCTTCGCGGCGACCGAGTCGGCGATCGCGGCGACTTCGGTGATGAACGAATTGAGCTTGTCGATCGTCGAGAAGTAGCTCTCGATATCGTTTTCGTCGTTGCGGAAATATTGGTGCAGCGAAATGAAATCGACCTGATCGAAACACTGGTCGAGCACCTCATATTCCCAGGCCGCGTACGTCGGCATGTCGAGGTGCGACGATCCGCATGCCGCCAAGGTCAGCCGCGCACCAGCGGATGTCACCGAACCGTCGGCTTCGTAAATCTGGAAATCGTCGCCTAGCGAGCGCATCACCTTGGCGGTTTCCTGCGCGACCCGGCCGTATTCGTACGCCGTTTTCTGGCCGATCTGCCACGGGCCGTCCATCTCGTTGCCCAGGCACCAGAAGCGGATATTGTAGGGTTCTTCCACGCCGTGCGAACGGCGCAGGTCCGACCAGTGGCTGCCGCCGGGATGATTGCAATATTCGAGGAAGTTGCGCGCCTCGTCCGGCCCGCGGGTGCCGAGATTGACCGCGAACATCGGCTCGATGTCGGCCATGCGGCACCAGCGCATGAATTCGTTGGTGCCGAACTGGTTGGTCTCGGTCGATCCCCAGGCGAGATCGAGCTTAACGGGGCGCTGGTCCTTCGGGCCGACGCCATCTTCCCAATTGTAGCCGGACAGGAAATTGCCGCCCGGATAGCGCACGATCGTCGGCCCGAGCTCGCGCGTCAGCGCCAGCACGTCGCCGCGAAAGCCGTTCTCGTCGGCACTCTCGTGGTCCGGCTCGTAAATGCCGCCATAGACGCAGCGGCCCATATGCTCGACGAAGGTGCCGAACACGCGGCGATCGAGCTCGGCCAGGACGAAGTCTTTGTCGGTGAGGATGTGGGCGGTCGGCATGGCTCTCTCGTCATTGCAAAGGGAAGGGCGGCTTAGATGTTGGCGAGCAGTTCGTTGATGCGGCGCTCGGCATCCGCCAGTGCCCGGTCGATCGTCTTCTCGCCGGTGATCGCGGCGGCGGATTCTTCGCCGAGGATGTTCTCGATCGGATATTGGCGCCGCACGCCCGAGGGCAGCGGAAAGCCGGTCTGCGCGATCCGGGCATAGGAAGCGCGGTGCGGCAGCGCCCGGAATTGCGGGCTGGCGATGATGTCCTCGAACACCGGCAGATGCCCGGTCCGCGCCCAATCGGCGTCGTGATCGGCCAGGAAACGCATCAGCCGCAGCGTGGCGCTTTTTTCCTGCGGCGTGCGCCGCTTATCGACTGGCATCACCCAATTGTGGCCGTCCACGAAGGACGCGTCGCGGCCGGGGAAGAGCTGCGGGTAGGGAACGACTGTGTAACCCTTGGCGAGCGGACGGGCCGGGTCCTTGGCTTCGGCATCGAAGGTGCTGACCATCCAGGTGCCGGTCAGGAACACGCCACCGCCGCCGTTGAGGAACACCGAGGTCGCCGCCGAATAATCGAGATTCTTGGTGGTCAGGTTGCGATCGTACATCGCCTTGTACAGCGCCAGCACGCGAGCCGCTTCCGGCGTGTGCAGCCGGATCTTTGCCGTATCCGCGAACGGCGTCTGGTTCTGCTGCAGGATGCCGGTGTAGAGGTTGCGGGCATAGGCCGCCCATTCGTTCGCCATCGACTGAACGAAATAAGGCTTGCCCGTAGCGCGCTTGAACTGCTCGGCCTGGGCGAGCAGCTCGGCCGTGTCGCGTGGCAGGATCGGCGCGCCGTTGCGGACCAGCCCGGCCTTGCGGAACTCGCCCAGATTGATGTGCCACAGCTGCGACCAGGTATCGAACGGCAGGCCCCAGATGCGCCCGTCGATCGTGACCGCCTTGCGCGCGGCCTCGCTGAAGCGGGCGGGATCGACACCGGCCGCCGCCAGCTCGTCGCCGACCGGCTCCAGCAGCCCGCGCGCCTGGTAATCGGGAATGACGGAGGAATGCATGGTAACTAGGTCGGGCTCGTCATTGGCGGCCAGCTGCGCGGTGAGCTGGTCGTAACCCGGCCAGAAGACGGTGTTGACGCGGACGCGGACGTCCGGGTTCTCTGCCTCGAACTGGTTCACCAGCGCGGTGATGATGCCGCACTCGCCTTCCGCCTTCGAGACGTCGTCAATCGCGCCATATTCGGAATCGCAGGTGCCGAACACGCGCTGCAACGTGATCTCGGTCTTGCCCGGGTGGCCCGTCGTACAGGAGCTCGTCGCCAGGGCGGCCGCGATCAGCAGGACAGGGGCGAGGCGCCTCATCGGCCCGCCGCTCCGGCGACCGCCTGGACGATGTATTTCTGGAAAAACAGATAGACGATGAAGATCGGCAGCCCGGCGAACACCGCCTGTGCCATCAGGAAACCGAGCCCCTCGGTCTGCGCGAAGTTCATTTGCGAGGAGGCGACACCGACGGTGAGCGTGAACATCTCCTTTTGCGTCGCCGAGATGAGCGGCCACCAATAATCGTTCCAGGAGAAGACGAAGGTGAAGATGCCGAGCGTCGCCTGGGCCGGAATGGTGAGCGGCAACAGCACCTTCCAGAATATCTGAAACCGGGTCGCGCCGTCGAGCAGGGCGGCTTCGTCAAGCTCGCGCGGGATGCCCCGGAAATATTGGGTCATCAGGAACACGCCGAACGGGTTGGAAAGGCCGGGCAGGATCAGCGCCGGGTAGGTATTGTGCAGGTCGACCGCGCTGAACATCTGGTGGCGCGCCAGGATCACCGCTTGCTCTGGAATGGCGAGGCCCACCAGCACGGCGACGAAGATCCACTTCTTGCCCGGGAATTCGAGCCGGGCGAAGCCGTAGCCGGCCAGCGAACACAGGATCAGCACCCCAATCGTCATCCCCAGCGACATGATCAGGCTGTTCATGATCCAGCGGAACACGCCGGAGCCGGCGATGATCGCCGCGTAGTTCTCGAGCGTGTAGGGCGGGCGGAAGACCGAGCTCGTGTCCGCCATCAGCGCCGCGTTGGGCTTGAGCGACAGCGCGAACACCCATAGCATCGGCAGCACCATCAGGATGGCGAGCGCGACCAGCAGCATGATCCGCAGCGGCCCGTCCTTCCTGTCCGCGCTTGTCGACATCACGCCGTCTCCTGCCGTCGCGACGTGTAGAATTGCGCCACCGCCGCCACCAGGATCATCAGGAACAGCACCTGCGCCGCCGCCGCCGCATAGCCCAGGTCCCAGCGCCGGAAGCCCGCTTCGTAGATGAACAGCACGATGGGGCGTGACGAATTGCCGGGGCCGCCGAGCGTCATAAGCTGCGCCTGCCCGAATACCTGGAATTGCAGGATGATCTGGATGATCACCACCAGGATCAGGGTGCGCCGGATCGAGGGCAGGGTGATCCGCCACAAGGTCTGCCAGCGGCCGGCATTGTCGAGCTCGGCCGCTTCATAGATGTCGCGCGGCACCTGTTGCAGGGCGGCGAGGAACAGCATCATCGGTAGGCCGATACACCACCAGATGGTCGTGATCGCGATTGCCGGTAGCGCCAGGCGCGCATCATTGAGAAAGTTGATCGGCTCGGCGCCGAACATCGCGCGCAGCTCCGCGATCAGCCCGCCTTCGGGGATGAACACCATTCGCCAGATCAGCGCCACGATCGTCACCGACAGCACGGTGGACGAAAAGAAGACCGCCCGCAGCGCGGTCGACAGGCGGGTCTGGCGATTGAGCGCCAGTGCTAGGCCGAGCCCGATCGCGGTCAGCGTCGGAACGGTCAGGAGCACGAAGTAGAAGGTGTTGATCACCGTGCCGCGAAACACTTCATCGCCGGCCAGCCGGGCGAAATTGCGCAAGCCGACGAAGCGCTCGACGCCGAACAGATCGGCCTTGAACAGGCTGAGGCTCATGCCGGCGAGCAGAGGCGCGATCAGCAGCAGCAGATAAAAGGAGACGAAGGGCAGGATGAACAGCAGGTTCTTCCAGCCGCGATCGGCGCCGGCGCCGTTGCCGGTCGGGATGGCGGCGGCCTCAGCCATGCGCGCGCGCTCGCTCCGCCACCGGCGCCGCGTGATAGCCGCGACCGCTTTGGTCGGTCACGAGCGCGTCGCCGAACGGCTCGGTGACATTGATCAGATCGACATCGGCCAAACCCGCTCTCCGCAGCCCCGTCCGAGCGAGGTGAGTGTCACTATACTCAGACAAATACCAAGAGCAACCGCTCAGCGCCGCCGTGTCACGCGCGCGCCGCGCTCTTCGACGAGCGGCTTGCCGTCGGCGCTTTCCACCTGCAGCCCGCGCGCGTCGACCTGCCCATGCCGCACCAGCAGCCCGCGCCTGGAGGCTATCCGCACATCCTTGAACACCAGTCCCTCGATCGCGCGCTCCGGCAGGCCGACGACGATGCCGGCCCGGTCCGCACCGGTCGCGCGCAGGCCTTCCACGCGCACGTTGCGAATCCACGGAGTCCAGTTCGGCCGGTACGGGACCACCGGATCAGCGTCGCGCGGATAGATCTGATGACCGAGCACGAACCCGCCGTCGCGGGCGAGCTGGGCGGAGACCGCCGCCTCGTCATAACCGGCGCTCGTATAATAACTCGAAAACACGATCGGCGTTTCGACATCCGTCATCCGGTTGTTGCGGAAGACGATGTCCTGCACGATGCCGCCCCGCTCGCGCGGTGTCTTGATGCGGATGCCGTACATCGATCCGGTCAGCTCGTTATCCTCCACAAGGACATTGCGCACGCCGCCGATCGTTTCACTGCCGATGCAGATCCCTCGCCCGGCGAGCCCCGTGTTGCCGCGCACCACGATGTTCTCGACAGCCTCGTCCGGCCGGGCCGGGTTCACCTTGAGCGACTTGATCGCGACCACATCATCGCCGACGTCGAAGAAGTTGCCGGTGATCAGCATGTTGCGCGTGTCGATCGGATCGATTGCGTCCGTGTTGGGCGAATGGGCGAGCGCGACGAAGCGCATTCCGCTCACCGTCACGTCCTCTGAATCCTTCACCACCAGGTGAAAGCTGGGTGAATTGAACAGGCTGACGCCATCGAACAGCAGGTTGCGGCTGCGCACGGCGTGGATCAGGCGCGGGCGATTGGTGCCGCCGCCGCGCATGTTCACCCGTGCCTGCTCGCGCCAGCGATCCCACCAGCCCTGGCCCTGGCCATCGATCCGGCCCTTGCCGGTAATCGCCACGTTGCTCGCATCGGCGATGTTGATCAGCGCAATCCAGTCGGCGTTGGTGAGGTAGGCCCCCGTCGCCTTTGTCACCTTGTACGGCGCGACGTCGCCGGTGCCGACCAGCTCCGAATAAGGCGCGAGGTGAAGCCGGATGTTGGATTTGAGGAAGATGGGCGCGATCAGATATTCGCCGCGCGGCACAAGGACAGTGCCGCCGCCCAGGCTAGCGCAATCGTCAATGGCGCGCTGAAACGCGGGGGTGTCGAGGAACACGCGGCTGCCCTTGGCGCCGTAGCGAGTCACGTCGCAAACCCGGTCTGGAAAGGAGACGCGGGCCTGTGCGTCGGCCGGGTCCACTCCAAGCAGGGCCGCGCCGGCCAGCAGCGCTCTCAATTCCACGCTTCCGAACATTTGGCCTCCTCGCGTTGCAATCGGGTTACAGGTGGTCGGCGCAACGGGCGCGGCACGAGGTGCCCGGCATGTGTGTCTTGCGCTGACACCGGTTTCCCGCTTACTACCTTGACACCGGTATCATAGCAATCGCAGCGCCTTAGTTCGGGTCAACCGGCGGGGTGGAATTTAGGACGAGGAAAGGTTCTGCTCACATGGTGAGGACGCCGCTTTTTAGCACCACTTCCGCAGGCGCGATCATTCTCGCCGGCTTGTTCGCCGCCGTGCCGGCGACCGCCGCTCAGCCATCAGCACAGGGGCAGCCGTCCTCTTCCACCGGGCAGCTGCCCGCCAATGCCGATCCGATCAGCGGCGTTCCCGCCAATGGTGAGTCGCTGAAGGACGACGTGCCGTCCGGCACCGGCGATGCCGGCACGGAGGACGGAACCGCGGCGGGCGAGGAGATCGTCGTCACCGGCTTTCGCGCCTCGCTGCAGAATTCGCTCAATCAGCGTCGCCGATCCGACCAGATCATCGACTCCATCACCGCCGAGGATATCGCCGATTTCCCGGACGCCAACCTAGCCGAATCGATCCAGCGCCTGCCGGGCGTGTCGATCGACCGCGACAATGGCGAGGGTCGCTCCGTCACCATCCGTGGGCTCGGCGGAGATTTCCAGCTGACCCGGCTGAACGGCGCCGATGCTCTTTCGGTTGCGGGCCTGGGCAGCTCGGATGCCGGCGCCAACCGCACCCGCGGTTTCGATTTCAATACCTTCGCATCCGAGCTGTTCAGCAACATCACCGTCACCAAATCGACGGCGGCGGTGAACGACGAAGGCTCGCTCGGCGCGATCATCGATCTTACCACCGGGCGGCCGCTGGCATTCAAAGAAAACCGCTTCGTGGTCGGCGCCGAAGGCGAATATCGGGAGAATGGCGAGAGCTGGAACCCGCGCCTGACCGGCCTCGCATCGCTCCGCGTGACCGACAATTTTGGCATCCTGGGCTCGGTCGCTTACCAGAAGAACAGCCAGGAGATCGACCGCTACCAGCGCAGCATCGGCGCCTTCGAATATGTCTATCGCAACTCGCTGATCGCCGGCACCAACAACGCCACGACTGGCTTTCCGGGCGTGTTCGGCTTCGCCCGCCCAAGCACCGCGGGGACCGGGCCCACCTTCGGCTCCAACCCGGCGGCTTACTCGCTCGTGACGCCGACCACGATCATCCCCGCGCTGCCGTCGATCGGCCAGCAGGACCTGAATTATGATCGGCTCGGCGCGACGCTGACCGCGCAATGGAAGCCGGGCGACCGGACAGAGATCATCCTCGACGGCGTTTATTCGCGTTACGCGCAGGACAATGTCTCCTACGCGATCACGCCCGTCGGCCTCAACCGCAACGGCACCAATGCCCGCTTCCTCGGCACCGGCGCCGCGGGCCTTCGCCCCGCCGGCAACGCCAACTTCCTGGCCGATCGGCTGGCCCTGTACCCGCGCTGCGTGCCGAGCGCGACCGCGAATTGCGCCGGCACCGAGGGCAGCACGACCATCCTCCCGGGCTTTTCGGACAGCTACAATCCCAATAATCTCAATCCGTTCGATTATTATAACAACACGCGCTCGCCGGGCTTCATCCCCTCAACCAACTCGGCCGCCTATGTCGCCGAGCTGATCGGGCGCCCGAACACCAAAATCCGCGACGCCAATGTCAACGAATTCGGTCAGGCCGATTATCTCCTGCTCGACGATGTCGATTGGCGCAGCTCCGCCGACGCGCAGTTCGGCAAAACCGAATTCTATCAGGGCACGCTCAATCTGAACCACGATTTCAGCGACCAGCTGCGCATGGAATCGACGTTCGGCTATTCGCGGTCCGAGTTCAACGCGACCGGCGTTTTTGCAGAGTTCAACTCCATCGACCGCGACAATTACGTGTTCGACGAACGTGGCGACGGCATCATGCCGGTCTTCAATCCCGGCTTCAACGTCGCCGATCCGAGCCAGTGGACCTTGGTCAAGGGCCTGTCGGCGATCCGCTACATCACGTCGGAAGTGAACAACAGCTTCCGGGTGGCACGCGTCAACTTCGCTTACGAAGCCAACGACGAACTGCGGCTGCGTCTGGGCGGCACTTACAAGCAGTTCAAGTTCGACAGCAACCAGGTCCGCCGCAACCAGGACATCGAGGCTGTCAACCCGACCCTTCAGGAAGCGGGGCTCAGCATCACCGACCTCGGCCAGAATATCGATTTCGGCCAAGGGCTGAAAGTGTCCGACGGCACGCCGACTTCGTTCTACGCACCGGACCTCAATTCCTTCATCGATGCGTTTGGGATCAACTGCAATTGCGTCAACAAATGGGGCGACTTCCGCGCGGTGCCGGACGGGCGCCAGAACAATGCTGTTACCGAAACCGACATTTCCGGCTTCTTCCAGATCGACTTCAACTATGATCTGTTCGGCCGCCCGATCCGCGGCAATGCCGGTCTTCGCGTTGCCCATACCAAGGTGCGCGGCGAAGGCCGCGTTGGCGCGACGGACGGCGTCGAGGGCATCCCGGTCACCGCCAACAACAAATATACCGATTACCTGCCGGCTTTGAACATCATCTACGAACCGGTCCGCAACTTTTTGGTCCGTTTCGCCTTTTCCAAGACGATCTCGCGCCCGCAGCTGGCCAGCCTGACGCCGGGGACGACCTCGTTCCCGAACATCACCGGCGGTTTGAACGCGCAAGGGAATGCGCCGGCGATCACGGTCGGCAATCCGTATCTGAGCCCGTTCCGCTCGACCAATCTCGATCTGAGCTTCGAGCGGTATTTCGGGCGCAACGGCCTGTTCGCGGTGACCTTGTTCCAGAAGAAGCTGGATTCATTCCCGCAGCAGCTCGCGTCCGAAGTGCCGTTGTCGTCGGTGTTCGAGCCGGACATCTACAATCAGCTTGTGCCGCTTTTCACTAACGTGGCGTTCCGCACCTATGTGGAGAGCGGCGGCCTGTTCGCGGTCCGTCAGTTCCAGGACGCGCCGGGCGGCACCATCCGCGGAGTCGAGGTCACGGCGCAAACCGACTTCTTTTTCCTGCCCGCGCCGTTCGACCGGTTCGGCGTCACCGCCAATTACACCCATATCGATTCGGAGCTGACCTACCTCACCAACACCATTCTCTCGACCAGGCGCGGCCAAGCGGCCGGCACGGCGACCAATGAGTTCGCGACCGGGCCGTTCCTGAACACCTCGCCGGATTCGTTCAACGCGACCTTCTATTACGAAGATACGAAATTCTCCGCCCGCGTCTCGGCCGCGTATCGGACCCGCTACGTCAACCGCTTCCCGCTCGCGACCGGCACCTGCGCGGTGGGCATCAACACCAACAACGGCGCGGCCTGCAATTCGCCGGTGATCAGCGATTTCGGCTTCACTCAGAACACGCTAAACGTCGATGCGGCGCTCGCCTATAATTTGACGGAGAATATCAAGCTGACGCTGGAAGGCCGCAACCTGACCAACGAGCCGCAATATCGCACCATGTACGAAGACAATCCTGTAACGCAGAGCTACGCCAGCACCGGCCGCATCATTACCGCTGGCGCCCGTATCATCTTCTGATCGGCCGACTTGGCTGGTCTCGGACGGCGGGCCTTCGGGTCCGCCGTTTCGCTATCAGGCCGGGCGGCGCTTGCTGGACACCAGGCTGTTCAGCCATTCCTCGACATTGGTGAAGCCGTCGCGGTCACGATCCGAATTGCCGTCGGCCGGATCGGCGGGATCGAGGCGGTGACGCCGCTCCCAGGCGTCGGGCATTCCGTCGCCGTCCCGGTCCTGCCACGGCGTGCCGGGCGCGAGCCGGGGCCAGCCGCCCACATCCTTCTGGCTGTCGATCAGCCGGCCGGTTCCAGCCCGGACCGATTGCACCACCCGCGCATCGACGGGATCGCGCGCCAGCGACGCGCCGGCGCCGGCCAGCACCTTCTCGAATGCGCGCGGGGCGGGGTCGCGGGTGATGGCGGGAAAGCGGACCGGGCCGGCGAGTCGATAGGCCGCGTCCGTCCTGCCGCTGACCAGGCTCCACGGATCGGCGGGCACGACGCCATCCATGCTGTTGCCGGCGAACCACGCCTTCGCGATCGGGTTGCTGTCCTCGAACGCGATCGGCCTGTTGCTGTCCGCGCCCGTCTTGTAGGCGTTGTTGACGAAATTGTAGGCGGCGAGCGACGCCTTGTCGCCGCTATCGGCATTGTAGCCCGATCGACCTCCGCCCCAATTGTAGAAGACGTTGGAGCGGAAATCGTAATAAGCCCCAACATTGTCCTGGGCCGCCGTCAGGTAATTGCCGGGCCGTGGCATGCGCGCCGAGTGATGCGCCCACAGATTGTGATGGAAGCTCATCCGCGCGCCGCGCGCGCCGCGCAGCAGCGAGCCATAGCCATGCTCGCCCTTTGCGTGGAGCGATTTGCGCAAGGATTCGGCGATGATTGACCATTGCACTGTCACGTCGCGCAGGTCGTCGCGTGGTGTCTTATAGCTGGAGCCGCTGGACAGGGTCTCGTCGACCGACCAGCCGGCGGAAACATGATCGACGATGATCCGCCGCCCGCGGCTGATCGTGAAAGCGTCGCTTTCGACCTTGCTTTCGTCGCCGAGCCGGGAGCGAATGTAGCGCACCACGACATCGTCGGCGGCGATCTCGAACACATAGTCGCGCAAGGTGATCCCGCCGCCTGGCGCGGTCTGGCCGGCGATCGTGATCTGGCCGTGGCGAACGACGAGCGGCTTGCTGAGCTGGATCGTCCCGCCGATGTCGAAGATGACGGTTCGCGGCCCTTGCGCTTCGACTGCGGCGCGCAAAGATCCGGGTCCGCTATCGTCCAGGTTGGTGACCCGCAGCACCCGCCCGCCGCGTCCACCGACGGAGAGGGCACCGGCTCCTTCGGCGCCGGGAAAAGCGGGGAGGGGTGAAGGCGTGGCGGCGGCGAGCAGGGCGGCGGTGGCGACAAGGATCATGGCCGGACAGTAGCGAAAAATGATACCGGTGTCATCATGCAGCCGACCACTGTATTGCGCGTTGTATGTCCGAAAGGATTGCCGATGAGATCACTGGCCGCATTGCTCCTGCTCTCCGGATGCGCGGCGGGGCAAGGCGTCGATGAAGAGCGCGGCGCCGCCAACCTCGCCCGCGACCTTGCGAGCCGCGTCGCCGGCGAGCCGCGCACCTGCGTCCCCGCCGACGCGGGGCAAAACCTGGTCGTGGTCGACCGGACGACGTTGACGCTGGAGCGGGGCGGCGCGATCTGGGTGAACAGGCTGGCATCGGAATGCCCGGGCCTGCGCCCGTTCGACACGTTGATCATCGAAGTGCGTGGCAACGAATATTGCCGGGGCGATCGCTTCCGGTCGGTCGTGCCCGGCCAGAGCATCCCCGGTGCGGTGTGCGTGCTCGGCGCGTTCACGCCGTATCGCAAGCCCCGCTGACCTCAGGCCAGACCGTCGAACAGCAGCTTGATGCCGGCGAGGATCATCAGCAGGTAGATGATCGTGTAGAAGCGCGCGGTCGAGACATGCCGGACCAGCTTGACACCGGCCAGGCTGGCGAGAACCGCGAAGGGCAGCAGCGCCGCTGTCGCAAGCGCGTTCGCGGTCGTGAACTGGCCGAGCGCGAGGTAAGCCGGGACCTTGATCCAGTTGATCAGCGCGAAGAAGATGGCGGACGTGCCGACCAGTACGTCATGAGGCAATTGCCTGGGCAGCACCCACATCTGGAATAGCGGCCCGCCGGCATGGGCAATCTGGCTGGTGAAGCCGGTGGCGACGCCGAACAGGCCGCCGACCCAGCCGGGCGAACGCGATGCCGCCTCCAGACCGCCGCCGCGCTCGGCCCAGAGGCGATAAGCCCCGAACAGGATCGAGATCGCGCCAAGCGCCGCCATCACCGCATCCGTCGAGATACGCGCGGCGAGCAGGTATCCAAGCCCGATCCCGACGGCGGCACCGGGCAGCATCGCCCGAAGCACCGACCGGTCCCACGTCCTGCGGAATGCGATCACGCCGACCACGTCCTGCGCGATCAGGATCGGCAGCAGGATGGCGGCGGCGCGGACCGGATCGGCGATGCCCAGCGCCATCAGCGGCGTGCCAAGCGCGCCGAGACCCGAGAAGCCGCCCTTGGCCAGCCCGATCAGCACCACGGCGGGGATAGCGAAAAGGTAGAAGGTGGGATCGTCCGGCAAGGATTACTCGCCGGCGAGCCTTGCTTCTTCCATGCGCGGCACCAGCAGGTGGATGATCAGCAAAGCGAGCAGATAGGACGAGCCCGCAATCACGAACATCGGCAGGTAGCTGCCGGTCGCGTCCAGCACCCAGCCGGTGAACTTGGCCATGAACATGCCGCCGATCGCGCCGATCGTGCCGCCGATGCCGATGATCGCGCCGACCGCCTTGCGCGGGAACAGGTCGGACGGCAAAGTGTAGAGATTGGCCGAGAAGCCCTGGTGCGCGGCGGTCGCCAGCCCGATCAGCAGCACCGCGCCCCAGACATTGTCGATGCCCGGCGCCAGCATTACCGGCGGGACGCACAGGGCGCAGACCAGCATCGCGGTCTTGCGGCCGGCATTGACGGTCCAGCCGCGCTTGATCAGCTTGGACGAGAGCCAGCCGCCGAAGATGCTGCCGACATCGGAGATGATGTAGATGGCGGCCAGCGGCGGGCCGAAGGTCTTGAGATCGAGGCCGTGCTGCTTGGAAAAGAAATCGGGCAGCCAGAACAGGAAGAACCACCAGATCGGATCGATCATGAACTTGCCGATCGCGTAAGCCCAGGTCTGGCGGTGGCGCAGAAGCGGTAGCCACTTGACCTCGCCCGGAGCATCGGCGGGATCGCTTTCGATATAAGCAAGCTCGGCCGCGGACAGGTTCTTCTTTTCGCGCGGCCGGCGGTAGATCGTCCACCAGAAGCCCAGCCAGATGAACACAATCGCGCCGGTGAACAGGAACGCCACGCGCCAGCCGAACCAGAGCACCAGGAAAGGTGCCATCAACGGGGTCAGGATCGCGCCGATATTGGCGCCGGCGTTGAAGATGCCGACCGCGAAGGCGCGCTCCTCCTTGGGGAACCACTCGGCCACGGCTTTGACGCCGGCCGGAAAGTTGCCGGATTCGCCAAGGCCCAGCGCGAACCGGGCGATCATGAATTGCCAGGCGCTTCCGGCCCCGGCATGGGCCATGGCGGCGACGCCCCAGATCGCGGCGGCGAGCGAATAACCGAAACGCGCGCCCAACTTGTCGATCAATCGCCCGAAGACGACATAGCCGATCGCGTAAGCGAGCTGGAACGAGAAGACGATGTTGGCGTAGGTGGTCTCGTTCCACCCATATTCGCCTTGAAGCGTCGGCTTCAGGACGCTGATCATCTGCCGGTCGATGTAGTTGATCGTGGTAGCGAAGAAGAGCAGGGCGCAAATGCCCCAGCGCACGCGTCCGACGCTTAGCTTCGCGGCGGGCGCATCCGCCACTTCATTCACAGTGGAAGCCATCCGGTTTCTCTCCCCGGCGCTCACGGGGCGCCTTGCGGAGGTTGTATGGGAAACCGGTGTCATATACAATCCCGACCGGATGCGCCGATAGGGAATCGACATGAAGAACCTAGCCTTGTTGGGCGTCGTGGGCCTGTTCGCCGCCTGTGCGACGGAGGCGCCGCCAAGCGCGCCGGCTGAACCGGTCAAGGTTGAGACCAGCGGCAAAACGGATGTTCCGCTCGGGCAAGTTCCAGCCGAAGTGATGGCTGCGGCGAACACCGCCCAGGCGGGATTCCGTGCGACGCAAGCGCAGTCCGAGACGCGCGACGGCAGGCGCTATTTCGATGTCGGCGGGACGCAGCCGGACGGATCGGAAATCGAATTCGACATCATGGAATACAAAGGTCGCTGGACCGTGGTCGAGACCCAGCGTGATATCCCGTTCGCCGCGGCTCCGCTCGCCGTGCGCCAGGCAAGCGCGGCCCACGATGCCACGCTGGTGCCGACTCGAGTGATCGAGAGCAAGCAGGCCGACGGGCTGGTCCTCTACGAGCTATACGCGTCGGCGAATGGCGACCCGCAAGGTCGCAAGGTCGAGATCAAGTGGGACGGCGCAAAGGCGCAAGTGCTCGGCCGGGAATGGGCGCACTGACGCTCCCGGCCCAAGCCGATTTACCTGCTTCGCCGCTGCCCACCGTCGCGGATGCGGCGATAGGGAACGAAATCGCCGAGCGAAATCGAGCCGGTTTCGAAACGGGACGCGCTGTCGAACAGGCGGACGATGTCCGGCCGGCACAGCTGCGTCGTGAAAGTCCGCGTCACCAAGGTGTCCCAATGATCGAGCTGCTCCGCGCCGCCGACCGGGCGGTTGACGTAGATCACGTTGCCCGCGTCGTAGACGAGGGCGGTGCGGTCGACGATCCGGACCGAGCGGACGTTTCGCGTGTTGATGCAGCTTACGGGCTTTTCGGCAATGCGGCCCTCGATCTCCTTGGCCAGTTCGGCCTCGGGCGACAGGCGGGGCTTGGCGAGAGCAGGGGTGGCGGCGACCAGGGCGATGCCGAGTAGGGCAGTGAAACGGCGCATAAACGATCCTTCATCCGAAACGTAAACGCTTTAGCCGCCTCCTGCTGAACCTCGTCTGACCTGCGCGACGGGCTTCACGGATGCGCGGGAGCTTGCGATAAGGCGTCTGGGCGTTCGGGGGAGCGGTGATGCGGGGGCTGGTGGTGCTGACGGCGGCGATCGGCGGGTGCGCGCTCGTGCTCTGGCTTGGGCCCGCCATGGCCGAGCGGCTGCTGCCCTTGCTCGGCGATGCCGGGCAGAACATGGCCTGGGCCGAAACCTTGTTCGCGGCGGTGATCTTCGGGGCGCTGTTGATGGTCGCGCTCGCGGGCGGCGCCTGGGCCGGGCTGAACCCGCTTGCTGCCGGGCGGGACCGCGCCGCCATGCTGGCCGCCGGGATTCTCGTCGGTGCGAGCGGGGTTGTGGTGGCGACCATCTTCGCCAGGCTGGCGGGCGGCTTGGGGCAGGGTGCTTCGCCCACAGCCGGGCTTGGACTGGCTGTCTGGGGCAGCGCCGTGATCCTGTTCGCGGCTGCGACCGAGGAAATCTACTTTCGCGGCTGGCTCCAGCCGGCGCTGGCCCGTGACTTCGGCCTGCCGGTCGCGATCACGATCTCGGCCCTGGCGTTCGCCGCGCTTCACCTGATGGGCGGCGCGCGCAGCCCGACCACTTTGGTCAACCTGTTCCTGGGCGGCCTGCTATTCGGCCTGCTCGCCGCGCGCAGCGGCGGGCTGGCCGGGGCGGCCGCGGCACACGCCGCCTGGAACTGGTCGGAGCAGATCGGGCTTGGATTGGATCCCAATCCCGGCGTCGGCAGCTTTGGCGCTTTTGTCGACCTCGAGCTCAAGGGCAAGGCATTATGGGGCGGCTCCGACGAAGGCCTGAACGCAAGTCTGGGCATGACGATCGCGTTGTGCGCGCTGCTGGTGCCGGTGATGATCCTGACCCGCCGGAGACTTGTGGGAGACACCGGCCAAGTCGAGACGGCGGCGGCGAAGTAACGATCGCCGGGGCTTGGTCGTGCGGCAAAGCTGTGCTTAGATGCGCGCCAAGGCTCTGGGGGCGGGGGCATGATGATTTCGATCTGGTTCAGTGACGGGCGTTGGGCATGAGCCATTCGTCGCTGCGCGCCGAAAGCGGCGCGCTCACACATGTCGGCAAGGTCCGGTCCAACAACGAGGACAGCCATCTGGCGCGCGAGGAAAGCGGGCTATGGGTGGTCGCCGACGGCATGGGCGGCCATGAAGGCGGCGAATGGGCATCCGCCAAGATCGTGGAGGAACTTGGCGACCTCGTGCTTCCAGGCGATTTCGACCTCGCTTGCGAGAAGATCGTGCAAGCCATTCACGCCGCCAATGCCGCCGTTTTCAGGCAGGCTGGACGACGCGGCAAGCAGATGGGATCGACGGTGGTGGTGCTCTATGTCCAGGGCAGCCGCTTCGTGGTGTTCTGGGTGGGCGACAGCCGCGCCTATCTGATGCGTGACGGGCAGCTCCTGCGGATCACCCGCGATCACAGCCAGGTGCAGCAGATGCTGGATCGCGGCATGATCAGCGCGGAGGAAGCGGCCGGCCATCCGATGGGCCACGTCCTCGCCCGCGCGGTCGGCGTGGTGGAAACGTTGGAGATTGATTCGCGCGCGGGCGAGATCGAGGCGGGCGACATCTTCCTGCTGTGTAGCGACGGGTTGCACGGCTTCGTCCCGGAAAGCGAAATCGCGCGACTGCTGGGCCGCGGCATCCCGGACCACAGTTCCGAGCAGCTGGTCGAGCTCACCCTCGAGCGGGGCGCGCCGGACAATGTCACGGTGATCACCGTGGTGTTTACCGAGCCGACCCTTCTCTCACTTCCGGAAAGCGCGACGGCATGAACCAGGACGAGGGCAAGGGTCCCATCCCGCCCGAGGATGAAGAGCCGCGGACCGTGTTCAGCCCGCCTGCCGGCGCCGGACAGCCGGCGGAGGAGGAGCGGACGATCATCGCTCCGTCGGGATCGACGCCGCCGGGCGCGAGCGCTCCCGGCACGTCCGCGCCGAGCTTCACCAACTTCGCGCCGCGCACCGACGGCAAGGCCATCCAGGTCGGCGATGTCCTGAACCACATCTTCGAGGTGAAGCGCTTCCTGGCCCGCGGCGGCATGGGCGAGGTCTACGAAGGCTGCAACGTCAACAGCGACGAGCGCGTGGCGATCAAGGTCATGCTGCCGGCGCTGGCGGCGGACGAGAAGGTCGTCGCCATGTTCCGCAGGGAAGCCAAGACGCTGACCCGCCTGCATCACGAGGCGCTGGTCCAATATCGCGTGCTGGCGCAGGAGCCGCAGCTCGGCGTGCTCTACATCGTCACCGAGTTCATCGACGGCGTGAACCTGTCGGACCAGCTCGGCAAGGTTCAGCCGGGCGTGGACGACCTGGCGGGGCTGCTGCGCCGGCTCGCCTCCGGCCTCGCCGTCGCGCACCGGCTTGGCGCTATTCATCGCGACATCTCGCCCGACAATATCCTGCTCGAAAGCGGCGATCTGCACAAAGCCAAGGTGATCGATTTCGGTATCGCCAAGGATCTGGACCCGAGCAGCAAGACGATCGTCGGCGAAGGTTTCGCGGGCAAGCTCAGCTACGTCGCGCCCGAGCAATTGGGCGATTTCGGACGGGAGGTCGGGCCGTGGACCGACGTCTACAGTTTGGCGCTTGTGATCCTGGCGGTGATCGAGGGCAAGAACGTCAAGATGGGCGGCTCGCTGGTCGATGCGGTCGACAAACGGCGCGCCGGGCCGGACCTGAGTGCGGTTCCGGACAAGCTCAGGCCCGTGCTGGAAGCGATGCTGCGGCCCGATCCCAAGCAGCGGCTGCGGTCGATGGACGATGTCGTCGCGATGCTGGACGGCGGCGGCATGGGCGCGCGCCCGCTCGCGGCGGCGGACGGCGCTGGCGGCGAAGCTGCCAAGGGCTCGTCCAAGGGTCTGCTGATCGGCGCGGTCGCGGCCGGCGTTGCGATCCTGGGCGGCGGCGCGTGGTTCGCGATGAACTCCGGGCCCAGTCCGGAGGAGCAGGTCCAGCTTGCCCGGGCCGCGATCGATCAGGCGCTGCCGGCGGTGGATTGCAGCTGGCTGAACGTCGCCGAGATGGAGGGGGGCGAGCCGCTGGCCGTGCGGCTGGCGGGGGTCGCGGGGGACCCGAACGCGGCGCGGACGCGCATTGCCGATGCGATCGGCAAGGCGGGCGTCGACGCGGCGAGTGTGAATGTCGACGAGGTCGCAATCATCCGGCCGGACGGCTGCTCGGCGCTGCAGACGCTCGGCAAGGTCCGCGCCGGCGGGGAATTGCACATGTCGGTACCGAGCCGCGAGTTCGAAATGACGCGCCAGCCGGCCGGAGCGCAATATCCGGTCGCGTCGCGCGCGCTGATCCAGCTGCGCCCGCCGGAGGGCAAGGACATGGCGCTGCTCGGCATCGAGCCCAATGGTGAACTGTCCGAACTGCTGCCCAATCGCGCCGCGCTCGACGCGGCGGTGAAGGAAGGGCTGATCAAGCAAAAGGGGCCCGGCGCCTACGAGGTCAGCATCGACATGGATCATAGCGGCTGGTCGGGCCTCGTCCTGCTGACGGGCGATCCGCCGTTCGACAAAGCGGTGACGCAACCCCCGGTTTCGGCGCGCGGCGCGGATTGGCAGAGCAACTTCGTCGCCACCGCCTCCGAGCGCGACTGGAAGTCCGAAATGATCTGGTTCAAATCGGTGGACAAGAAGCCGAACTGATCGTTGCTCATTCCGCCCTATCGTCCGCTTAGCCTGAGCTTGTCGAAGGCCTGCCCTTCCTATCGCTTAAAGAAAGCAAGGCAGGGCTCCGACAAGCTCAGCCTTAACGGAGATGCGGGAGAGTTGAGCGAAGTTAATCACTTCCGGAACTCCAGCCGGGTCAGGCTCGGGCTGGCGCGGGATGATGGGCCGCGATCAAGCGCTCGTCACTTCTTCTGCTTCTGCACCTGCTTGTCGTAATATTTGCGGAACTCCTTGGCGAAGACTTCCATGAAGGCTTCGTCCGATTCCGCCGCGACCTTGGCGAATTCGCGTTCGTAATTGTGCCACAGGGCGGCATCGCGCATCGCCGGAATGACGCGGGTGAGCACGCCCATATTCTCCGCGCGGCGCTTGATCGCGCCGGGGGAGAAGCGCTCCAGCGTCGCCTTGAGCGAGCCCGGGATCGCGGCCAGCGTCGCCACCTGGTGCGATTGCAGGTCTAGGTAGCCGTCCTCCACCGCCCGCTCGGCGTCCATGAAGCCGCGCTCTTTCTCATTGAGCAATTGCTTCAGGGCGGCTTCCGGCGTGCGGGCGAACTTGATGGGGTTGTTGCCGTCCACTTCCAGGCTGGTCGATTCCGCGCCCATTTGAGATTTGGAGCGCGCGCGGGATTCGACCATCACGACCATGCCGGAAACGAGGCGCCGGATCAGGCCGCCGGCGCGGGCCATCAGATCGGCGGGCGCGAGGTTCGAATCGCCGCGCTGCAATCCGGCCGAAGCCATGAAGGCGTCCACCGGATCGGAGCCATCGACGGGCGCCGCGGCGGCCGGCGCCGCCCCGAACCCGCTGCGTGCCCAATCGAGATCAGCGGCGCTGATGAACTGGGTGAACGCTTCGGACGGCTCGTCCTCGCCGTCGGCGCGGGAGGGGGCGAGCGGGGCAGCGGCGGCAGGCGCCGGAGCCTCCGCCGCGGACACCGTTCCGTCGGCGCCCTTGCTCCACGTGGACGTGCTCGCCTCGAAGGCGGGGGCGGGCGGGGGCGCGGCCGTCGTTTCGGGCGGGGCGGGGGCGGGCTCGAGCGCGGTGCTGCCCTCGCCCGCCTCGCTCAGCGCCGCCACGATCGTATATTGCCCGATCTGGAACAGGTCGCCGGGCTCGATCCTGCGCTCGCCCGCCATTCGCTCGGCGGCGCCGTTGAGCAGCGTGCCGTTGGTGCTGATATCCTTGAGGTAATAGCCGCCGTCACGGCTGCTGATCTGGCAGTGCCGGGTCGAGATGAAGTTCTTGTCGTCCGGCAGGCTCCAGTCGCAAGTCTTGGAACGGCCGATCGTCGCGTCGCGGCCGTCCAGCCGAAGCTCCGGCTGGGCGCTGCCTGCGATCGCGTCCGGGTTCTTTATGCTAAGCGTCAGGATCATGACGCTTCAGGCGCGCGCCGCCCGCTCCGGACTTGCAGAACTGATCGGGTCATGCACCGTCTCCCCCTTTGTCGACTGTGCCGTTTGCTTGGTTGGGCAGACCATAATCAGCCGCAGGAGGCTGTGCAACATTGCGCGGCCGCAACGGCCCGCTCAGGTCGCCGCGATGGTCGGGAGCTGGAACAGAGGAGCGAGGGCGTCCAGCGTTTCCGGCACGTTGCGATGATGCACGAAGATGCCGCCCGCACCCTGCCAGAGGTGAGCATGTTTCAGCGTGTCATCGACCAGCACGTCGCCGTCCGCGCAATGATTGCGCTTGTCCACCGCCATGCAGGTGATGATCGGCGTTCCCGGAAAGTGCTCGGCCGCCCAGCGGACTTTCTGCGGCGCCGCCCAGCTGCCGCGCGGCAGGCCGGTGAGGATGGTGGGGTGCAGGTGCCTGACCGCGTCGAACAGATCCGTCGCTCCCGGCATTAGCGGCAGCGTAGCGTAGAAATCGGGCGCGGAGGCCAGCTTTGCCCACATCTTCCCGGGGCCGTAGCGTTGCTGGAAGGCGCGCGGCGCCATCCCGAGCGCGGCCCGGGCGCCGCGATCGAAATCGGCGAGGACGCCGTCGCAATCGAGATAGAGATGTCTCATCGCGGCCAGCGGGCCGGGGTGAGCACGACCGGCATCGGCAATGCGAGGGGTTCCCAGCCATGCGTGGCGATGACGTCGTTGCTTTCCACCGCCCGGCGGCTCTCGGCCAGCGACCAGGTGATGTGCCAGCTGCTGCCATCCGGCCGGTCCGTGTTGCCGGCGATCCTGACCACCATCGCTTCCACGCCCTTGCCGTCGTCGGCGCGGCCGACGATCTCGCCGTGGACCGGTTCGGGCAGAGGCGCGTCGCGACCGACGCGAGCGGCGAGCGTGACATGATCGGCGACGACATTGGCGTAAAGCGGCGGGAACTGGAGCAGCAGCTCGATTCGCTCCTCGCGGTCGAGCGCCCAGCCGACCACGCTCTGACCTGTCGTCTTGCGGGCGCGCTGATAGATTTCGGACGGACTTGCCATGGCCGGCCCAACGGCCGCCGCCGGGAGCCGTTCCGGGGGACACGCGTTCCACTCACGAAGGAGCATGACATGAACCAGAATGGCGAGCCCAAAGAGCAGATTCCGGCCGACGACATGGCGATCGGGGATGCGGGGGAGAAGAATCGCGCGGAGATGGACAAGGTGCCCGCGCCGGGCACCGATCCCTTGCATGAAGGCCCCTGAACGGAAGGCGCGCCGCGATCCCGGCGCAGGGAGACCGCCGCCGGCCTAAGGAGGATGTTAAATCCTGCCCGCTAGATCGGGCGCATGACTCAGCGCGTCCATCTGATCGCCGCCGCGCGGCCCAACTTCATGAAAGTGGCGCCGCTCTGGCACGCGCTGAAGGCCGCGCCCGATTTCGAGCCGGTGCTGATCCACACCGGCCAGCATTACGATCCCAACATGTCGGACGCGATCTTCGCCGATCTGCGTTTGCCGGCGCCCGATCATCATCTGGGCGTCGGTTCGGGCAGCCATGCCGAGCAGACCGGCGGCGTGATGATCGCCTATGAGAAGATCGCGCAGGCGGATCGGCCCGATTGGCTGGTGGTGGTCGGCGATGTCAACTCCACCGCGGCCTGCGCGATGGTCGCGGCCAAGCTGCACATAGGCTGCGTCCACCTGGAAGCCGGGCTCCGAAGCCGCGACCGGGCCATGCCGGAGGAGATCAACCGGCTCGTCACCGATGCCCTGGCCGACGTCCTGTGGACGCCGTCGCCGGATGGGGACGACAATTTGCGTGCGGAGGGCGTCGCCGAGGAGCGGATCACCCGCGTCGGCAATATCATGCTCGATAGCTTCGAGCTCGTCCGCCCCGCGATCGAAGCTGCGAATGTCGCGGGCGAGCTCGGATTGACTCGCGGCGGCTATGGCGTGGTCACCCTGCATCGGCCGTCGAACGTGGACGATCCGGCGCAGCTTGCCCGGCTGGCGGAGGCGCTGGTCGGGGTGCAGCGGCGGCTCCCGCTGGTCTTCCCGGTCCACCCCCGCACCGCCCAGCGGCTGGATGCGTCGGGGCTGCGGGCGAGGTTGCTCGATGCCGGCCTGAAGCTGGTCGAGCCGGCGTCCTACGTCCGCTTCATGGGCCTGGTCACCGGCGCCGCTGTCGCGATCACCGACAGCGGCGGCATCCAGGAGGAAACCACCTATCTCGGCATTCCGTGCCTGACGTTGCGCGAGAATACGGAACGGCCGATCACGATCAGCGAGGGGACGAATCGGCTGGTTCGTGCCGAAACGCTCTCGCGGGAATGCGACATCGCCCTTGCGGCTCCGAAACACGAGCGACGGCGGCCCGATCTGTGGGACGGGCGCACCGCCGCGCGTTGCGTTGCCGATCTGCGAACCCGTTCCGCTCGTCACCCCAGCGAAGGCTGGGGTCTCGGGACGGAAAAGCGCAGCGCGCTCGCGGCCTGAGATCCCGGCCTTCGCCGGGATGACGTTAGCTTACCAGATCCGGACGCGGTCGGCCGGCGCGACGTAGAGGGTATCGCCGGGCTTGACGTTGAACGCGTCATACCAAGCATCGACGTTGCGCAAGGGCGCGAACGCGCGGATCTGCCCCGGCGAGTGCGGGCCGTTGATGATCTGCTGGCGCAGCGCATCGTCGCGCCACAAGGTCCGCCAGACCTGCGCCCAGCCCATGAACAGGCGCTGTTCGCCGGTGAAGCCGTCGATCACCGGCGCCGGCTGTCCGGCCAGCGAGGTGCGGTAGGCTTCGAGCCCGAGCAGGACGCCACCGAGATCGCCGATATTCTCGCCCATCGCGACCCGGCCGTTGATGTTCATGCCGGGCAATGTGGGAAAGCTGTAGGCTTCATATTGCGCGCCGAGCTTGGCGGCCTGCGTCTCGAACTTGGCTGCGTCCTCGGCCGTCCACCAGTCGCGCAGGATACCGCGGCCATCGGACTTTCGACCCTGATCGTCGAAGCCGTGGCTGATCTCGTGGCCGATCACGCCGCCGATCGCGCCGTAATTGACGGCCGGGTCGGCATTCGGATCGAAAAAGGGAGGCTGCAGGATCGCGGCCGGGAACACGATCTCGTTCTTCACCGGCGAGTAGTAAGCGTTCACCGTCTGCGGGGTCATGCCCCATTCCTTCTCGTCCACTCGCTGGCCGAGCCGGTTGCGCCGGTAATCCCATTCGAACTTGGCCGCGCGTTCGACATTGCCGAACAGATCGCCGTTGCGGACCTGCAGCGCCGTATAATCGCGCCACTCGTCCGGGTGACCGATCTTGAGGCCGAAATTCTGCAGCTTGTCGAGCGCCTGGACCTTGGTCGCCGGGCTCATCCATTGCAGGCCCTCGATCCGCTTGCGCATCGCGACGCGCAGATCGGCGACCAGCCTGTCCATCTTCGCCTTGGATTCGGGCGGATAGTAGAGCTTGACGTAATCGCGGCCGATCGCCTCGCCCATCGCATTCTCGGCGACGGCGACGGCCCGCTTCCAGCGCTCGCGCTGCTCGGGCTGGCCGTTGAGGAATTTCTGCCGGAAATCGAAATGCGCATCGACGAACCGCTTGGACAGCAAAGGCGCGGCATCGTCGACGGTATGAAAGGCCTGCCAGGCCTTAAGCGTCTCGAGGTCGGTTGCCGCGAAGATCTGGGCGAGCTTCGGGAAAGCCGTGTTCTGCGACACGACGATCTTCTCCGCCTTGCCGATCCCGCCGGCGTTGACGAAGGTCGCCCAGTTGAAGCCCGGCGCGGCCTTTTGCAGTTCGGCGAGGGTGGTCGGATTGTAGGTCTTGTCGCGGTTGCGGCTTTCGGCGCGAGTCCAATGCGCGTTGGCAATCTGCGTCTCCAGCGCGACCACCTTGGCGGCGGCCGCTTCCGCGTTCGCCCAACCAGCGAGCCCGAGCATCTGCCCGACATATTGCTGGTAGCGCGTCTTCTGGGGGGCGAACTTCTCCTGAAGGTAAAGCTCGCGATCGGACAGGCCGAGGCCGGACTGGCCCATATAGAGGACGTAATAATCCGGATTCTTGCTGTCGTCGTTGACGAACGAGCCGAAGAAGCTGCCGCCGAAGCCGCCACCCAGCGCTTCGCCCATCAGCCGGGCCATGCCGTCCTTGCTGCGGACCGCGCGGATCTTGGCGAGCTTGGGTTGCAGCGGCCTCGCGTCGAGCTTCTCGATCGCGGCTTCATCCAAGAAGCCGCGATACAGGGCAGCGACCTTGGCCTGATCGCCGTCGCGGGCCGGATTGCCGACCTTGTAGCCCTCGACCAGCTGACGCATGCGCGCTTCGGACAGGTCGCGGAGCACGGCGAAACCGCCGTAAGAGGAGCGATCGGACGGGATCGGCGTGTTCTTGGCCCAGGTGCCGTTGACGTACGCGAAGAAATCGTCGCCCGGCTTCACATTCCTGTCCATGCCGGCCGTGTCGATGCCCCACGCGCCCATCCGGGTCGCTTCGGTGCTGGGCGCACCGGTGCCGGAGGCGGCAGCCTGCGCGAACAGCGACAGCATCGTGCACTGCTCGTCGATGCAGGCATGTTCGTCGGAAGCGAGGGCAGGGGACGCCGCGGCGAGCGCGAGCAGGGACACGGTCAAACGGAGAGACTTCATCGACATCCTCTTATGTGATTAGCGCGAGCAACACACCGGTCATTGACGGGTTTTGCTCTTCGATCAAGTGGTTAACGATGAGGCCTGGATCGGGGCTGAATGGCCGGCTTGAGCAGTTCCGAATAAACCCGAGCTCAACACCCGTTCGGCCTGAGCATGTCGAAAGCCGCCACTTCTACTCGCAAGCGGGAACGAGAAAGAGCGGCCCCTTCGGCTGCCGCCTGCGGCGGCCGGCTCAGGACAGGCTTCGACAAGCTCAGGCCGGACGGTGTTGGAATCACCCTTATCGTGTCTCCCTAATCCGGCAGCCGCACCCCAGGACGAGGCGACGGGGCGCGCTCGTCGGTTCCGGTCCAGCTGTCGTCGATCATCTTGATGATGCCGGAGAAATCCTTGCCCGCGCCGCCCAGCTTCTCGGCAAAGCGGGTGTAGAGTTCCTCGGCTTGCCCCCCCATCGGCGTATAGGCATCGACGCTCTGCGCCGCCTCCATCGCCAGCCGCAGATCCTTCAGCATCAGCGCCGCCGCGAAGCCGCCGTCATAGTCGCGATCGGCCGGCGTTTCGGGGCCGACGCCGGGGACGGGGCAGTAAGTCGTCATCGACCAGCATTGGCCGGACGCCTTGGACGCTATGTCGAAAAAGGTTTGCGGATCGAGGCCGAGCTTGCCTGCCAGCACGAACGTCTCGCAGGTCGCGATCATCGAGGCGCCGAGCAGCATGTTGTTGCAAATCTTGGCGGCCTGGCCGGCGCCGGGCCCGCCCGCGTGGATCACCGCCTTGCCCATTTGGTCTAGAAGCGGCCGGGCGCGCTCGAACGCTTCCGCCTCGCCGCCGACCATGAAGGTGAGGGTGCCGCCCTCGGCCGCGGCGATGCCGCCGGAGACGGGCGCGTCCACCATCTGGTAGCCCTGCGCGGCGGCCTTGCCGATCTCCTCGCGCGCGGTGGTGACGTCGATCGTCGAGCAATCGATCAGGATCGCGCCGGCTGGCGCATGGCCGAGCACGCTGTTTTCATAGACGTCGCGGACGTGCTTGCCGGCCGGAAGCATGGTGATCACCGCCTCGGCTTCCGCCATGGCTTCCGCCGCCGAGCCGGCGCGCGAGCAGCTGCGCTCCTCAGCCTTGGCGAGCGCGGCCTCGGACAAGTCGAACGCGCGCACCTGGTGCCCCGCCTTGGCGAGGTTCGCGGCCATCCCGCCGCCCATGTTTCCGAGCCCGATGAATGCGATGCGTGCCATTCTTTACTCCTGAACTGCCCTTCTCCCTTGAGGGGAGAAGGATACGTAGCCTTGGCGCGAAGCGCTTAGGCTAAGTTGGATGAGGGTGAGCGAAGCGGAGCTTCGCGCGCTCGCCGGCGAGCGCACCACCTTCACCCAGTTTCGCCTAGGCTCGCCGAAGAGGCTCGCCAAGGCTGCGCAATTCTCTCCCCTCTAGGGAGAGGGACTATTTGCCCGTCCACTCCGCCTTTCGCTTGGCGACGAATGCGCTCATGCCTTCCTTCTGGTCCTGCGTGCCGAACAGGCCGTGGAACAGGCGCCGTTCGAAGTTGATGCCCTGCGCCAACGTCATTTCGTAAGCAGCGTTGACCTGTTCCTTGGTCGCCATCGCGGCGAGCGGGGCCATTCCGGCGATCTGCTCGGCGGTCTTGATTGCTTCCTCGACCAGGTTCGCAACCGGCACGACGCGCGCGACCAGCCCGGCCCGCTCGGCTTCTTCCGCGCCCATCTTCCGGCCGGTCAGGCACATCTCCATCGCCTTGGCCTTGCCGACGGCGTGGGTGAGCCGCTGCGATCCGCCCATGCCCGGGGTAACGCCGAGCGTGATTTCAGGCTGACCGAACTGGGCATTGTCGCCGGCGATGATGAAGTCGGCCATCATCGCCACCTCGCACCCGCCGCCGAGCGCGTAGCCAGCCACCGCCGCGATCCACGGCTTGCGCGTCGCGGTGACTTTCTCCCAGCCGGCGAAGAAATTGGAGGCATACATCTGCGCGAAACCCTGCGCCTCCATTTCCTTGATGTCCGCGCCCGCCGCGAACGCCCTCTCGCTGCCGGTCAGGACCGCGCAGCGCTGGCTCTCGTCCGCATCATAGGCCGCGAACGCCGCGATCAACTCGCGCAGCACCGACGTGTTGAGCGCGTTCAGCGCCTTGGGCCGGTTCAGCGTGATCAACGTCACCGCCCCGCGCTGTTCGACCAGAATGTTCTCGTATTCAGCCATCTTCGAAAACTCCGTCATGCCAGCGCAGGCTGGCATCCATGCTGCATCCGTCCCGCAGCCGCCCTATGGACCCCAGCTTTCGCTGGGGTGACGGATATGCTCCTTTCCCGGCTTTTCACACCCCCAGCGGCGTCCATTCCTCGCCGTCGGGCATCGGCGCGAAGATCGTGTCGATCATGTGATCGGTGACTTGTTCGGGCGTGCTCGGCTGCCAGCGCGGGCTCGCATCCTTGTCGATCAGCACCGCCCGAACGCCCTCAACAAAATCGTGCCGCTGCACGACATGCGCTGCGACCGCATATTCCTGCCGCATCTCGTCCGCGAAATCGTGCATGCCCGCGCCGTCGCTCAGCAGCCGGAGTGAGACCTTGCAGGCCTGCGGGCTTTTGATGCGAAGCGTCTCGAGTTCCGCTCGGGCCCAATCGGAATCGTCCGCTTCGAGCGCCGCGACGATCTCCTCGAAGTGATTGGACGCGAAGGTCTTGTCGATCCGTTCGCGATTGGCGGCGATGCGAGCGAGGGGAGGGGCGACGCCCGCCTCGTCCAATATCGCTTCGGCCGCCTCCGGCTGCCCGGCGATGCGGGATTTTACCTCGTCGAGCACGGCACTTGGGAGATAATGGGTGGCGAGCCCCAGATGCAGGCATTCCGCCCCGTCGAGTCGCGCCCCGGTCAGCGCCAGGAACTGTCCGGTCCGGCCGGGCAGGCGGGACAGGTACCAGCCGCCGCCCACATCGGGGAACAGCCCGATCGCGGTCTCGGGCATGGCGAAGCGGGTATTCTCGGTCGCGACGCGGTAGCGGCATGGCTGCGAAATGCCGACGCCGCCGCCCATCGTGATCCCGTCCATGAACGCGATCGTCGGCTTCACACAGGTGAACAGCAGATGATTTAAGCGATACTCGACCTTGAAGAAGGCGCGCGCCTCCGCCCCGTCGACCGCGCCGCTCTGCGCCAGCATGCGGATGTCCCCGCCCGCGCAGAATCCGCGCCCTTTGGCATGATCGATCAGGATCGCGCCGACCTCGGGATCGGTGCGCCACGCGACGAGCGCGTCCGTCATCGCCCGGCACATGTCCTGATTCAGCGCGTGCAGCGCCTGCGGCCGGTTGAGGCGGATGCGGCCGGCCCGGCCGTCGATCCGGGTTAGAACGTCGCTCACGTTCGGTGTGCTCCTGCGAAAGCAGGAGCCCAGTTCTGACGCGGGTGCTGGGCTCCTGCCTTCGCAGGAGCGCAATCGGGCACGGGAATCACTGGCGAAGCATCTCGCGGGCGACGACGTGGCGCATGATCTGGTTGGTGCCTTCCAGAATCGAATGGACCCGCAGATCGCGCCAGAAGCGCTCGATCGGATAATCCTGAAGGTAGCCGTAGCCGCCGTGCAGCTGCAGCGCGCGATCGACCACGGACGAGCCGGTGTCGGTCGCGAGCCGCTTGGCCATCGCCGCGAACCGCGTCTTGTCGGGCGCGTTTTCCGTGACCTTCACCGCCGCCGCATAGAGCAGCATGCGTGCCGCCTGGAGCTCGGTCTCCATGTCGGCGAGCGTGAACTGCGTGTTCTGGAAGTCCGCGAGCTGCTGGCCGAACGCGTTGCGCTCCTTGGTGTAGCGCACCGACTCATCCAGGCAGCGCTGTGCGCCTCCCAGCGAGCAGGCGCCGATGTTGAGGCGCCCGCCGTCCAGCCCCATCATCGCGATGCGGAACCCTTCGCCTTCGGCGCCGACCAGATTCTCGGCGGGTACACGCACTCCGTCGAAATTGACCTGGCAGGTCGGTTGGCTGTGCCAGCCAAGCTTCTTTTCCTGCGCGCCGAAGCTCAGGCCGGGCATGTCCTTTTCGATCACCAGCGCGCTGATGCCCTTGGGCCCGTCCTGGCCGGTGCGCACCATCGTCACGTAGATTTCGTTTTCGCCGCCGCCCGAGATAAACGCCTTCGAGCCGCTGACCACATAATGGTCGCCGTCCTTCACCGCCCGAGTCTTCAGCGCCGCCGCGTCGGAGCCGGAGCCGGGCTCGGTCAGCGCGTAGGAGCCGAGCTGGTCCATGCTGACCATCTGCGGCAGATACTTCCGCTTGACCGCCGCTGACCCGAACCGGTCGATCATCCAGGCGGCCATGTTGTGGATCGAGATGAACGCACTGGTCGAAGGATCGCCATAAGCCATCGCCTCCATGATCAAAGCCGCCTCGAGCCGGCCGAGCCCGATCCCGCCGCTTTCCTCGCTGACGTAGATTGCGCCGAAGCCAAGCTCCGCCGCCGCCTTGATCGTGTCGCGCGGGAAGATGTGCTTCTCGTCCCACTCCGCCGCATGCGGCGTGAGCGCATCGGCTGTAAATTGCTGCGCCAGTTCCTGGATTTGGCGCTGATCGTCGGTCAGATCGAACTGAGTCACTTGGTCCTGCCTTTATTGCACTTAGTTTCCGCATAGGGGCCGAAGCGCACTCGCTTGAAGAACGCCTTGTCCCTCGCGTCGCCAGTCAGTCCGACCCCGAAAAAATGGGCCTGATGTTCAGCGATGCCGTATTCGAAAGGCGTCCGCTTAGTAGCAAGGTAGCCTGAGAACCCATCCTCATCGGAAGTCCTATAGACTGTCTGGCCATCTATTCTGGTGAAGAACTCTTTGCGGTCGCTGCTCACCTGAGAGCAACAGCCTTCGTAGATCCCGACTTCACCCTTCGTTGTGGTCAGACGAGCGACAGTGAAGTCAGGTCCTTCCGTGGGTGCAGAGGTGTGATCAGCCTCGACCCAAGCTGGGCCGATGCAGATGCCGGCGTGTGCTTCGGTAAGGTCAGGCGATGCACAATTTGCCACTCCAACGACCGTTAACAGAGCTGGGGCTATACGCACGAATCACCCCATCGTCGGGATTACAAACGCATTCTCGCCGGTGACGGACCCGTCCGGCCAGCGTTGCGTGATTGTCTTGGTCTTGGTGTAGAAGCGGACGCCCTCCATGCCGTGCTGGTTGATGTCGCCGAAGCCGCTTCGCTTCCAGCCGCCGAACGTGTGGTAGGCGACCGGGACCGGGATCGGCACGTTGATGCCGACCATCCCGACGTTGACGCGTGTTGCGAACTCGCGGGCGGCGTGGCCGTTGCGGGTGAAGATGGCGACACCGTTGCCATATTGGTGCTCCGAAGGGAGCCGCACCGCTTCCTCGAAGTCGGCGGCCCGGACCATCTGCAAAACGGGGCCGAAAATCTCCTCCCGGTAGCTTTGGAAGTGCGGCTGCACCCGGTCGAAGAAGGTCGGGCCGATGAAGAAGCCGTCCTCATGGCCCTGCAGCGTGAAGCCGCGGCCATCGACGACCAATTCACCGCCTTCGTCGGCGCACATCTGGATGTAGTTCTCGATGCGCCCGCGGTGGGCGGCGTTGACCACCGGACCATAATGCGCATCGGCGTCAGTCGAGACGCCCACGCGAAGGGCGTTGATCGCGGGAATCAGCTTCTCGCGCAGGGCGTCGGCCGTCTTCTCGCCCACCGGCACCACGACGGACAACGCCATGCAGCGCTCGCCGGCCGAGCCGAAGGCGGCGCCGGCGAGATCGCCAACCACCTGGTCGAGATCCGCGTCGGGCATGACGATGCCGTGATTCTTGGCGCCGCCGAACGCCTGCACACGCTTGCCGTTGGCGGTGCCGCGGCTGTAGATATATTGCGCGATGTCGGACGATCCGACGAAGCTCACCGCCTTGATGTCATCCTCGTCCAAGATCGCGTCGACCATCTCCTTGTCGCCATGCACGACCTGGAGCACGCCGTCGGGAAGCCCCGCTTCCTGCATCAGCTCGGCCAGCCGCACCGGCACGGACGGATCGCGCTCCGAGGGCTTCAGAATGAACGCATTGCCGCAGGCGATCGCCACGCCGAACATCCACATCGGGATCATCGCGGGAAAGTTGAACGGCGTGATTCCGCACACGATGCCGAGCGGCTGGCGCATCGAATAAACGTCGATGCCAGGCCCGGCGCCCTGCGTGTACTCGCCCTTGAGCGCGTGCGGGATGCCGCAGGCGAATTCGATCACTTCCAGGCCGCGCTGGATGTCGCCCTTGGAATCGGCGATCACCTTGCCATGCTCGGACGAGAGCAATTGGGCGAGAGCGTCCATGTTCGCCTCGACCAGCTCCTTGAATTTGAACATCACGCGGGCGCGGCGTTGCGGATTGGTCGCGGCCCAGGCCGGCTGCGCGGCGCGGGCGATTTCCATCGCGCGGGCAAGGTCATCCGCGCTGCCGAGGCCCACGCGGGCCTGCACCTGGCCGGCATTGGGGTCGAACACCTCGCCCTGCCGCTCGCCCGACGCGAAAGCGGCGCCGCCAATGAAATGATCGATCCTACGCATGCAAGTCCTTTGGGGCGTTACCGTTCGGGCGGCACTAGCCAAGCCGTCGGGGAAATGCCAGTTGAGTCCAGGTCGCTTATCGAAGACCGGGCACCGCTTCGCGCGGTGGTTCGGCATCATTCTCGGGAGATCGGACCATGGCCGATTACAGGCTGCAGGGCTTCGAGAACGAGACCTATAACGAATTCATGCTGGTCGCGACGCATCCCGCGCCGGTCGGCAGCTTCCTCGTCTATGCGCACAAGGATGGCAGCTCGCACCAGGTGCCCGTGATCCTGTGGGGCGTGCAGCAGGATGGAAGCCCGGTGCCGATCACGATGTCGGGTGTGTGGGACGGGGTCCAGAACGACAATGTGTTCATCCTGCATCCCGACGGATCTTGCTCGGCATTCGAGAAATCCTGGGCGAGCCTCGGCGAGGCCGTCGACGAGATGAAGGGCCTGGACGAGCCGCAGGGAAGCGCGTGAACCGGTTGGCGCAACTCAAGACAATAGGGGTGACATGAAGCTTGGTTCCTTGAAGGGCGGCCGCGATGGCCGGCTGGTCGTCGTCAGCCACGATCTCGCCTGGTGCGCGGATGCGAGCCATATCGCGCCGACCCTGCAGGCCGCGCTCGACGATTGGGCCCGGGTCGCGCCGCGACTTGAGCTGCTCGCGACCGACCTCGCGCACGAAGCGATCCCGATGATGCGCTTTCACGAGCGGCAGGCGGCGGCGCCGCTGCCCCGCGCTTACCAATGGGCGGACGGATCGGCTTATGTGAATCATGTCCAGCTGGTGCGCCAAGCGCGGGGGGCCGAGATGCCCGAAAGCTTCTGGACCGATCCGCTCATGTATCAGGGCGCGTCGGATGAAATGCTCAGTCCGCGCGATCCGATCCCGCTCGCTGACGAAGCCTGGGGCTGCGACCTGGAAGCCGAAGTGATCGTGGTCACCGGCGACGTGCCGCGCAGCGTGAGCCCAGGCGAGGCGCTGGACCACATTCTGCTGGTCGGCCTGGTCAACGACGTGTCGCTGCGAAACCTGATCCCGGCCGAGATCGCCAAGGGATTCGGCTTCGTCCAGTCGAAGCCGGCTTCGGCGCTATCGCCCGTGCTCGTCACGCCGGAAGAACTCGGAGATCGTTGGCAGGATGGCAAATTGCATGGTGCGCTGAAGGTGGACGTCAACGGCCAGCCGTTCGGCCGCGCCGACGCGGGCGTCGACATGACCTTCGATTTCGGCATCCTCGTCGCCCATCTGGCCAAGACGAGGAATCTGGCCGCCGGAACGATCATCGGCTCCGGCACGGTTTCCAACCGCGATGCCGAGGGCGGGCCGGGCAAGCCGATCGCCGCCGGCGGGCTCGGCTATAGCTGTATCGCGGAGGTGCGGACGGTGGAGACCATCCTGGTCGGCAAGCCCTCCACGCCGTTCCTGAAGAACGGCGACACCGTCCGCATCTGGATGGAAGACGATCACGGACACGCGCTGTTCGGCACGATCGAGCAGACGGTTACAGCGGTCTAGCCGCCACCGCGCAACCACTCGCCGGAGCCTTCGTTAACTCAGCCGAGAGGAGACGGAAAATGCGCGATAACAGCGGCAACGGCAAAAGCAGCAACAATGCAGGCGATCCAACGCTCAAGGAGCATGAGCGCGCCAAGGGCGTCAGCGGCGAGGCAATTCAGGGCGAGAAGAAGAGCAAGGGCTCCGATCGTCTTCGGACGGGTTCCAAAACCGGCCCCTGACATCTCGCAACTCGCGACGGCAAAGCCGGATTAGCGGCGAGAATTCTCGTGATAGTCGCGATCCGGCCCGCCCCGCCGCACGGCCGAATTCAAATTCCGCTCCAGCTCGGCCAACGAGCGGCGCAGGGCAGGGGCCGCAACGGTAAGTTGACGGACAAGGTCGGCCGCCTTGAGGCTCATGCCACGAACGTCGTCCTGCAGGCGCGCCTCGAACTCGGGATCGTCTCGGCCGGCGACGTCGGCGATCGTGTCGTCGCGACGGACGCGCGCAGTGGGATCGATCGACTGGACCACACCGCCGATCGGCACGTCCAGGATCGCGCCGAGCGTATCACCCAGCTTCTCGCCAGCATCTTCCACGTCATACGGGTGCGGGAGGCTGCGAACGATATCCTGATCCATCTCCGCCGGGAATTTGGGAGAGGACTGGGCGAAGGCGACAGCGGGCAAGGCGCAGCCGATCACGGCGGCAAAAATCAGATGACGCATGAGGATCTCCTCCAGCAACGGCGCGACTCGAACGCGCCGACAGGCAAGTCGTTCACCTTTATGCGATTTGCGCGATGAGCACTATCTGAACGAGGCTCAGCGAGCCGACAGCCAGATCAGGGCAGTGGTGCCGACCACGATCCGATACCAGGCGAACGGTGCGAAGCCGTAGCGCGAGACGATGCCGATGAACCAGCGGATCACGAGCAGGGCGACGACGAACGACACCGCGAACCCGACCGCGATCGACAGCCAGGCGTCGCTGCCGAGCGCGCCGCCGCTTTTCATCAGGTCATAGCCGCTGGCCGCCAGCATGGTCGGCACGGCGAGAAAAAAGCTGTACTCGGCCGCTGTCTTGCGCTCCACGCCGAGGCTCAGCGCGCCCATGATGGTCGCACCCGAGCGGCTGACGCCCGGGATCATCGACAGGCACTGGATGAAGCCGATGCCGAGCGCGGTGCGCCAGGTCATCGCCTCGACGGTTTCGACCCGCGGCGTCTTCACCAGCCGCTCGATGACCAGGATGGCGATGCCGCCGACGATCAGCGCGACCGCGACCAGGGTCGGGCTTTCCAGCATCGATTTGACCATGTCGTAGACGAAGAAGCCGATCACCATCGACGGCAGGAAGCCGAGCAGAATGTTGCGGGTGAAGGCGATCGCGGCCGGATCGCGGCGCAGCAGGCCGGCGGCGACGTCCCAGAACCGGCGCCAGTAGAGCGCCACCACGGCAAGGATGGCGCCGAGCTGGATCACGATCTCGAACGTGCCCGCCGCTTCGCTGTTAAAGCCGAGCAGCTCGCCGGCGAGTACCAGGTGGCCGGTGGACGAGACCGGGATGAACTCGGTCAGACCCTCGACGATGCCGAGCAGGATGATGGTGAGGAGCGAGGCGGTCATTGCGGCAATTCCGAGGTGCCGATTACGAGGAACGCACCTTTACATTAGTTTTCGGTGTTGGCGGGCGACGTCGGGCGATCAGACCCGCATCGGCATCAGCACGTACAACGCCGATGCGCCGTCACTCTCGCGCAGCAAGGTCGGCGCGGCCGCGTCGGCGAGGTGGACTTCGACCGTGTCGCCCTCAATCTGACCGAGAATGTCGAGCAGGTAGCGGGCGTTGAAGCCGATCTCGAACCCGTCGGACGTGTAGTCGCCCGGCACTTCCTCCGCGGCGGTGCCGTTCTCGGGGCTGGTGACGGACAGCGTGATCTTGTCGCGATCCAGCGCCATCTTCACCGCGCGTGTCTTCTCGCTGGCGATGGTGGCGACCCGGTCGACGCCCTCCTCGAACGAGCGGGGATCTATGCGGAGCAACTTGTCGTTCGCGGTGGGGATGACGCGGTTGTAATCGGGGAAGGTGCCGTCGATCAGCTTGGACGTTAGAATCGCGGTTCCCAGGCCGAAGCGGATCTTGCTTTCCGATAGCGAGATCTGGACGTTGCCGTCCCGCTCGTCGAGCAATTTGCGCAGCTCCGCCACGCATTTGCGTGGAATGATCACGTCAGGCATGCCGGCCGCGCCTTCGGGCCGAGAGACGGTCACGCGGGCGAGGCGGTGGCCGTCGGTCGCGGCCGCCCTGAGCAGGCCGGCGCCGCCGGCGCCGTCGCCATCGGTCACATGGAAGAAGATGCCGTTCAGATAATAGCGCGTCTCTTCCGTCGAGATCGCGAAGCGGGTCTTGTCGATGATCTGGCGGAGCGTCTCAACCGGCAGCTCGAACGCGTGCGGAAGTTCGCCCTCCGCGATCACCGGGAAATCGTCGCGCGGCAGGGTGGACAGGTTGAAGCGCGCCCGGCCGGCATTGACCTGCATCTTGCCGTTGGCGGCGTGCAACTCGACCTGCGAGCCTTCCGGCAGCTTGCGGGCGATGTCGAACAGGGTGTGGGCCGACACGGTGGTCGCGCCTGGTTGCGTGACGTTGGCTTCGACGGTTTCGTTGATCTGAAGATCGAGATCGGTTGCCATCAGGCGGATGCCGCCCTCCTCGCTGGCTTCCAGCAACACGTTGGAGAGGATCGGAATTGTGTTCCTGCGCTCCACCACCGACTGGACGTGGCCCAGGCTCTTGAGGAGCGTAGCCCGTTCGATCGTCGCCTTCATGAAATCCCCCGAAATGGCACTTTGGAGGAGTTGTAGAGCCGCTCACCCGGACTCGCTAGGGGGTTGTTCCAGGACAATGAAAAAGGGCCGGGACCAAGGTCCCGACCCTCTTTGCCGTCCGGATCGAAGCACCGCTCCGATCCGAAACTTTTAGAAGCGGAAGCCGATGCCGGCGACTGCCTGATGCTTCTCCAAGCCCTGCTCGTAGTTCGAGTAGCGATACTCGCCCTTCAGGTAGGCGCTGCTGCCGAAGCCGAAGGTCGGAATGCCGAACTCGACGCCGGCGCCGGCGCGGATGCCGTCCAAGTTCTGGCCCTCGTTGGTGTCGAGATTGCCATTGCCGCCGTCATCATATTCGGCGCGGACGCGCTGGTTGGTGTAGCCGGCCTTGGCATAAACGAAGCTGCTCGCGCCGAAGTTGGCGCCGACGCGGCCGCCGACATACAGATCGCGGCCCAGGCCCGCGCACAGCTCGTCACCCGAGACGAACACGTCTTCGTCGCACGAATCGGCGTCGGTATCGGTATATTCGCCTTCGATGCCAACGGTTGCGCCACCGGCGGTGAAGTCATAGCCGACGCCGACGCCGTAAAGCAGGCCGTTGCCCGAATCCTTCGGCATGTCGTAACCGAGCAGCGCCTCGACGCGCGGGCCGGTGCCGGCGGCGTTGACCGGCGCGTCCTGCGCGAAGGCGGGGGTGGCGGCGGTGCCGGCGACGAGCGCGGCGAGAATGATCTTACGCATATTCAAATCTCCGTTGATTGAAGTCCCAGACAGGAACGGCGGGCCTAAAGCACGGCAAAGAACATGGTTGCATGAACGCCAGATAAACACGGTTTTCTGTTGCCATTTCGCAACATAAACGAGATCAGGAAATGCAATGCGAGCAATCACCTTCATCCTGCTTTCTCTGACACTTGCTTCTCCTGTTGCAGCGAAGAGACAGTCGATCGGGATCTTCTCCGGCTGGGGCGCTTTCCGGGAGGACGGGCCGGCACGATGCTTTGCGATGACGGAGCCGGTGGGCGGTCCGCGTCCGGAGGGGTGGCGTCCGTTCACCGCGATTTCCTACTGGCCTGGGCGGGCCGAGACCGGTCAGCTCCATTTTCGCTTGAGCCGGCAAAAGCGCCCTGGCTCGGCCGTCCTGCTGCGCATAGACGATCGCACGTTTCAGTTGGCCGGCGGTGGCATTAATGCCTGGGCACCAAACGTACGGGCGGATGCTGAAATCGTGCGCGCGATCCGCACCGGCGTGAGTATGCGCGTCGAGACCCGCTCCAGCCGCGGGACGCTGGTGCGCGACTTTTACCAGCTGCGCGGCGCGGCAACGGCGATCGACGCGGCCGCGATTGCCTGCGCGAGGCGGGGGTGACGGGCCGGTTCTTCATCGCCCGGCATGGCGAAACCGTGTTCAACGCGGCCCGGCGCATCCAGGGCGACATCGGCCATACGCCGCTGACCCGCGCCGGCTTCTCCCAAGCCGAAGCGATCGGGGAGGCGCTCCGCAAGGCACTCGGAGATGGGCCGGAGCTGGAGCTGTGGGCCTCCGATACCGGGCGCGCGCTGCAGACGCTGGCGATCATCACCGAACATCTCGGGCTCGACTGGCACGCGGCGAGAACCGATCACCGGCTCGGCGAAATTGGCATGGGCGGGTGGAGCGGGCGTCCCTATCGCGACGTGATCGCCGAGACGGGCCCGGTCCAGGATCCCCGAAACGAGCTCCTTGCACGCGGCGTCCCGGGTGGGGAACCCTATGCCGATGTCGCCGGCCGCCTTCGCGAATGGCTCGCCGAACATGGCCAGGGCGTTTGCGACAAACTGATCATCACCCACGGTTTCACGTCGCGGGTGCTGCGGGGGCTGTTGACCGATGCGCCGGTCAGGCCGGAACGCGGGGTGCCGGTCGCGGATGGACTGCCGCAGGGTTCGATCGTGCGCGTCGAGGCCGGGCGCGAGACGGTGCTGCTGCACGGCGGCGAGTCCAGCGGGGCCTGAGGTGGAAAGATTCGCAGCGCTGGCCTACATAGGCCGCTTATGATTCCATCGATGACCATCCCGGGACATGTCGATCCGGTTACCCTGCCGCGCCCGTCCTTTGCGGGAACGGACGCCCGCGTCGACCTGGTCGGCTTGTCGCGCGACGCGATTCGGGCCGCGCTGGAGGAAGCGGGGCTGGATGCGCGTGGCGCCAAGCTTCGCGCCAAGCAGATCTGGCACCAGATCTACAATCGCGGTGCGACCGCCTTCGAGACGATGAGCGACATTGCCAAGCCGCAGCGGGCCTGGTTCGCCGATCGTTTCGTGATCGGCCGCCCGGACGTGGTCGTGCATCAGGTGTCGACGGACGGCACCCGCAAGTGGCTGCTGAAAACGCTCGACGGCCACGACTTCGAAATGGTGTTCATTCCCGATGCGGACCGCGGCACCTTGTGCGTGTCGAGCCAGGTCGGCTGCACGCTCAACTGCCGCTTCTGCCACACCGGAACCATGCGGCTGGTGCGCAACCTCACGGCCGGCGAGATTGTCGGCCAGGTGATGCTGGCGCGAGACACGCTGGGTGAATGGCCGCCATCGTCTGCTCCGCAGACGACCTCAGGTTTTTCGGCCGAAGGGCGGATGCTGTCCAACATCGTGATGATGGGCATGGGCGAGCCGCTCTACAATTTCGACAATGTGCGCGATGCGCTGCGGATCGTGATGGACGGCGATGGGCTTGGGCTGTCGCGCCGGCGAATCACCTTGTCCACCTCCGGCGTGGTGCCGATGATGGCGCGTGCGGGTGAGGAGATCGGGGTCAACCTCGCCGTTTCGCTCCACGCGGTCACCAAGGAAGTGCGCGACGAGATCGTGCCGCTCAACCGCAAATACGGGATCGACGAACTGCTCGCCGCCTGCGCTGCTTATCCCGGCGCCAACAATGCCCGCCGGATCACGTTCGAATATGTGATGCTCAAGGACAAGAATGACTCGGACGAGGACGCGCGCGAGCTCGTCCGGCTGATCCGAAAGCACAAGCTTCCCGCCAAGGTGAACCTGATCCCGTTCAATCCTTGGCCCGGCGCGCCGTACGAATGCTCCGATCCCGAACGGGTCGACCGGTTTTCCGAGATCATCTTCCAAGCCGGCATCTCCGCCCCGATCCGCCGGCCTCGCGGACGTGACATCATGGCCGCCTGCGGTCAGCTCAAATCGGCAGCCGAGAAGAAGAGCCGGGCCGAACTGGACCGGCTTGCGGAAGAGAAGCAGGCGGCGCTGGCCTGACGCCCGCCTTGCCCGTGGCGGGCGCGAGCAGGACGGCGAACATGTAGCCGATCAGCACCGGCGCGAGCGGCAGGCCGACCCGGTTCATCGCGAGCGTGAGAACGGGAAGCAGGAAGCAGAGCACCAGCGCGACCGCTCCGAACCGCCCGCCGCTGCGATAGTGATCGCCGCGCAGGAGGCAGAGCGACGCGATCCCCACCACGGTCATGTCGTAGTTGAACGCATAAGGCAGCACCAGGAAGGTGCCGCACGCGGCCGCCAGGCCGGCTTGGCGGGGATTGTCCGGCATGCGCCGCCACAAGGCGAAAATCGCCGCCGCGGCAGTCGCGGCCTGCAAGGGCCAGACCAAAGTGGGGGACAGGCCCGCGCGGAACAGGGAAGGCGCGACCGTCGGCATCATCAGCACGAAGAAGCGCTCGACATCGTCCACCATCGAGGCTTGCAGGCCGACCGTCTTGGTCGCGAAATCGACCCAGGGTTGCGTCCCGAACAGGAAAACCGACAGCAAGGCGAGGACCACAACCGTCATACTGGCGGTCGCGAACGGCTCCCAAGCACGGCGGCGGATCAGGAGCAGCGGGATCAGGATCGCGAGATGCGGTTTCACCACCATCAGGCCGATCAGCAATCCGGCCAGGCGTGGACGCGTGTCCAGCAGATGCCAGGCGCCGAGCCACAGGGCGCCGATCAGGAACCCGTAATGGCCGGCCCAGACGTTGATCAAGGATGCAGGCAGCAGCAGCGCCAGCCAGCCGGGTAGGCCGACGTCACGCAGATAGGGGCGGGCCGCCCAGGCGAATGCGGCCCCCGTCAGTGCGGTCCAGAGCAGATAGGACGGCAGATAGGGCAGCAATCCGAATGCCCAGACATAGAGAAAGCTGATCGGGGTGTAGGAGTAGTTGTGATACCTGACGGCGTCCGCGAACAGCTGGGTTTGATACTCCTGATAGGCGGCCAATCCGTAGATCGTCTCCAGCTTGCCTTGCAGCACCAGGGTTCCGCCGGTGAAGACATTGGCGAAGTCGCGGCCCAGAACCGCTGACCCTCTAACGGCAAGATCCCCGTGGCTTCGCCATGCCGCCGACCAATCGATCCCGAGGATCAGAAACGACAGGTATAGAGACACGGCCCAGCCGAGCGCCTGCAACGGGTAAGCCCGGCCTTGGTTGAACAAGGCGGTGATGCCGGCATCGATGGAGGACAGGCGCATGCCGCACGGGTAAGTCGGAATGGTTAAGACGCTCCTTCCAGGTGCGGCGGACCCTTGCTTGTTTCGGCAAAGGGCAGGACAGGCGGACCTCCGCCCGAGATCGTCGCCATAGATGAAGCAGCCCGACCTAGCCGACCGTCCAGCGCCGTGGTGGACGCGCCCCATGTTCCTTGCGGCGCTGGTTCTCGCGGCTGCGATACCCTTGCTGTGGCCCCACACTCCGCCTTTGATCGACTTGCCAGGCCATATCGGCCGCTACGGTATCCAGCTCGGCCTTGAGGACGGCTCCAACCCGCTGGCGCGCTATTACGGGTTCGAGTGGGCCTTGATCGGCAATCTGGGCGTGGACCTGCTGATCGAGCCGGTGTCGCGGCTGTTTGGGCTGGAACCTGGGGTCAAGCTGATCGTGATCGCGATCCCGATGCTCACCGCCGCCGGGCTGCTGCTGGTCGCCCGCGAACTGCACGGGCGCGTGCCGCCCACCGCCTTTTTCGCGCTGCCGCTTGCCTACAGCTTTCCGTTCCAGTTCGGTTTCGTCAATTTCGCGCTGTCGATGGCGCTCGCCTTGCTTGCATTCGCGCTGTGGCTGCGGCTCGGGCGGAGCGGCAGGATCGGGCTGCGGGCGGCGCTGTTCGTGCCGCTGTCCTGCCTGATCTGGGTCTGCCACATCTTCGGCTGGGGCCTGCTCGGACTGCTCGCCTATGCGGGCGAAGTGGCGGATGAGCGCGACCGGCGCGGCACCAGCCGGATCGCGGCGTTCTTCCGGGGCGGACTGCACTGCCTGCCGCTCGCCCTGCCGTTCGCCCTGATGCTGTTGTGGCGATCGGGAGAAGTGTCGGGGGTCAATGCGGACTGGTTCAATTGGGAAGCCAAGGGGCGCTGGATGGTCAGTATCCTGCGCGAGCGCTGGGAGCTGTGGGACAAGGCCGGCGCGGCGCTGCTGATTGCGTTGCCGCTGCTGGCGATCATCCAGATCGGGTTTCGAATTCGATACATCGCCGTGCTGGCGACCTTGTTCATGCTGATCATCTTCACCCTGCTGCCGCGAATCCTGATCGGCTCCGCTTATGCCGACATGCGGCTGGCGCCCTTCATGGTCGCGATCGCGGTGATCGGCCTGCGGCCGAAGGGCTGGGCCGAGCGGCGCCTGTCCGGTGCCCTCGCAATCGGCGGCCTACTGTTCTTCGCCGCGCGGCTGGCAGGATCGACCGCGGCATTCGCCGACATCGACCGGGTTTGGCGCGGCCAACTTGCCGCGCTCGAACATGTCGAACGCGGCTCGCGAGTGCTGGTCCAGGTCAGCGTGCCTTGCTCGCGCCGCTGGGCGAGCGACCGGGCGGATCATATCGGCAGCTTCGCGATCGCGCGGCGCGATGCCTTCACCAACGATCAGTGGGCGGCGCCGGGCGCGCAGCTGGTCTCCGTCCGTTATCGTGACGGAGCGCCGTTCGTGCTCGATCCGTCGCAGATGATGCGCCCGCCCGGATGCCGATCCTACGGCGAGACGACGCTGGCGCGGACGGTGGGTCTGCTCCCGCGGGACGGTGCGTTCGATTACCTTTGGATGATCAACCTGCCGCGCGGGCAATGGCCGCGCCGCGCCGATCTTGTTCCGATCTGGAACGGCGGCGAACGCGGCATTCTCTACCGGTTCGCCGGCTCCGCGACCAAGGCCAGCGACACTCCGAACGGCAGCGCCGCCCGTCCGACCAGGTGACGTTCCGCTCCGAACAGGCCCCGGAGCAATCGGTTGAGCGGCTTGGGGGGGATCGCGTCATCCCCGCCGTCTCTTTTGAACAGCCGTCCCGCGATCCTTGCCGCCGCGATCAGCGGAAAGAGGACGGTGTTGAAATGGCTGCGGTAGCGCACCCGGAAACCGGCTTGTTGGAACACGCTGGTCAGGCTGCGAGCAGTATAGCGCCGCTGGTGATGATGGGCGAGGTCGTGCGCGCTCCACATCCAGGGCGCGGCAGGAACGGTAACCATCAACCGACCGCCCGGGGCCAGCTTGGATCGCAAAGCGGCCAGGGTGCCCCTGTCGTCAGGAATGTGCTCCAGCACGTCGAACAACACGATCAGATCGTATGCGCCGTCCTTCAGCTGGACGCCGTCCGGAAGCAACCCGCCCTGCACCCGGATGCCGCTGCGATGCTCGGCGAGCGCGCGGGCGGGATCATCGGGCTCGATCGCGTCCACTTGCCCATATTGTTGCAGCAGCGCGAGGTTGGAACCGGTTCCGCAGCCCACTTCCAAGATACGCAGCGGCCCGCTTTTCGCCTGGCGCTCGATCAGGCTGGCGACGATGTCGCGTCGGGCAGCGAACCACCAATGTTCGCCATCGATTTCAGCCATACGATCGAAGACAGCGCGATCCATCAATTTTCCTCCGGCAAGCCGATCCGGCTGCGCACGACATAGATGGGGCGCTGCTTGGTTTCGATCAGGATGCGACCGATATACTCCCCAAGCACGCCCAGCGAAATCAACTGAACGCCGCCAAAGAACAGAACCGCGACCATGATCGACGGGTAGCCGGGCACGTCCACTCCGAACAGAGTGGTCCGGACCACGACGAAGCCGGCGTAGAATAAAGCCACCAACGCGGCGATCACGCCGATATAGCTCCAGATCCGCAACGGCGCTGTGGACGTGGACGTGATCCCGTCCAGCGCCAGCGTCCACAGCTTCCAATAATTGAACTTAGATGTGCCGACCTCGCGCTGGACGCGGTCATATTCCACGGCCGCCTGTCGAAATCCGCCCCAGGCGAACATGCCTTTCATGAACCGATTGCGCTCCGGCATGCGGCGGATCGTATTGACCACCTTGCGATCGAGCAGCCGAAAATCCCCGGCATGTTCGGGGATCTTGTCGGAGGCGAGCCAATTGTGGGCGCGGTAATAGAGGTCGGCGGTCAGGCGCTTGGGCAGGCTGTCAGACTTGCGGTTTCGCCTGACCCCGTACACCACCTCGAATCCATCGCGCCACTTCTCCAGCATCATTTCGATGACTTCGGGCGGGTCTTGCAGGTCGACATCGAGCGGCACCACGGCCTGGCCGCTCGCGAAATCCAGCCCTGCGGAAAGGGCGGCTTCCTTGCCGAAATTGCGGGACAGCGAGATCGCCTTGACGCGCGGGTCGCGCGCGTGCGCGAATTGCACCGCGGCCAAGGTTGCGTCCGTACTACCGTCGTCGACGAACAGGATTTCCCACGTGGGATCGCGGCCTGTCGGCGGAAGCAGTCGATCCAACAGCGGCGTCAGCCGCTCCACCAGCGGCGCGACGGCCTCCTCCTCGTCCTTGACGGGGACGATGATCGACAAGGTGACGCGACTGCCAGGCACGTCCACCGACATGCCACGACCGGTGGACGAAAGGGCAGCCAAGCCGTTCATTCAAATACCCAGCGACGGTTGAGAGAGAACACAACCAACGGCGTGACGCCCAGCACGAGCGGGTACGGCGACCAGAGCGGCAGCCCCAGATGCCGCACCAGCAGCCAGACCCAGAATTGGTTCAGCCCGAAACTGACCAGCGACACGATCACGAACCGCCCGCCGGTGCGGGCGAGATTGTCGCGCCGGCCGTGGCCGCGAAAACTCCAGCGGCTATGGACGACATAGCCGACCAGCACGGCGGCGACGAAGCCGGCCGTCCAGGCCAGGTTCGGGTCCATGCCGCGCGCGGCCAACGCCCAGTAAACGCCGATATTGACGATGCTGGCGAGCCCACCCGTGAACGCATACCGGACGAGTTGCCCAAGCAGCTCGGAATGGCGCGACAGGAGGAGGGTGGGAGAGAGAGGCAACGCCAGCTTGTCCTTTGGGCGGCAACGACTAATGCCTATTGCGCGGGTTGAGAAGGGGCGGGGCGTTGCGGGACGAAGAGGCGGTCGCGAACTGGTTCGGGCAGCATTGGCGACCATTGGTGTTCCTGTTCTGGATCGTGGTCGCGTCCATGCTGCTGCGCGAGAAGTGGAACGCGATCGGGTGGTTCGCGCTCGGCGACACCGACGACAATCTGCGCATGGCCCAGGTGCGGGCCCTGATTTCCGGCCAGAATTGGTTCGATCTTCGCCAATATAAACTCGATCCACCGTTCGGCGCCAATGTCCACTGGTCGCGGATCGTCGATCTTCCCCTCGCGGCGATCATGCTGGCGCTCAAGCCGTTCCTCGGCGGTGCGGCGGCCGAGAAAGTGGCGGTCGCGACCGCGCCGATGCTGCCGATGCTGCTCGCCTTTTTCGCGCTTGCAGCCACGATGCGCCGGCTGATCTCGCCCAACGTCTTCGCGCTCGCGCTCGGCCTGTTGATCTGCGCGCATTCGACGCGCGGCATGTGGTTTCCGCTGCGGATCGACCATCATGGCTGGCAATTGGCCGCGCTGAGCCTTGCAATGCTGTCCTTCGCGATCCGGCGGCCCGGGCCGGGCGGGTTGCTGCTCGGCGGCGCGACCGCCCTGTCGCTGTCGATCGGGCTCGAGATGCTCGTCTACCTCGCCGCGGCCGGGGCTGCCGTGGTGCTGATGTGGGTGCATGATCGCGCGCAGAGCCGCCGCCTGTTCGCTTATGGCGTGAGCCTCGCCGGAGGATGCGCGCTCGGCTACCTCCTGTTCGCCTCCAACGATAATCGCCTGCCGGTGTGCGACGCGCTGTCGCCCGTCTGGCTTTCGACCTTGGCCCTGGCCGGCGTGGTCGCGGTGATGCTTTCCCTTCTGAAGTCCGATCGCTGGACCGTTCGGCTGGGTGCCGCGGCGGCGGGCGGCGCGGTGATCGCGGGCTTCTACGCGGGCGCGTGGCCGCACTGCCTGAGCCGGCTGGAAGGCGTCTCTCCGGAGCTGGAGGAACTGTGGCTCAGCCGCGTGCGCGAAGCCCAGCCGATCTACCAGCATGATCGCGGCGTATCGGCGGCCGTGCTGCCGCTGCCGGTGGCCGGCCTGATCGGCTATGGCGTGGCGCTGTGGCGCACCCGGCGCGATCCGGCGCAGCTCGCGCCCTGGGCCGCGCTCGGCCTGCTCGGCCTGCTCTCGACTGCCTTGCTGTTTTGGCAGACCCGTGCCGGCCCGGCCGCGCAGCTGCTGTCGATCCCGGGCGCGACCGCGCTTGCCTGGATCGCGATCGCCCGCGCTCAGCGCGAGCCAGCCATGCTCGTTCGCGTCGCAGGCACCTTTGTCGCCTTTTTCCTGATCTCTGGGCTCGCTGTGCAGAACGTCGTCGGCCTGCTTCCCAAGAAGGAGGAAAAGAACAAAAAGGTCGATCAGGCCAACGCCAGATGTCCGACCCTGGCCGGTCTCAAGCCGATCGCGCAGCAGCCGGCCGGCTATGTCTTCACCCATGTCGATCTTGGGCCGCGACTGATTGCGGTTACCCATCACAAGGCGGTCGCGGGTCCTTATCACCGCAACCAGCAGGGCATTATCGACATCATGAAGGGCTTTCGCGGGTCGGCCGAGAATGCGCGGGAGATCATCCAGCGGCGGAGGATCGATTACGTGCTGATCTGTCCGGGCATGTCGGAAACCACGATCTACTCGGCCGAAGCACCCCGGGGCTTTTATCGGCAGATCGACTCCGGCCGCGTGCCGGGCTGGCTGCAGCCGGTCGCCTTGCCGAAAAACTCGCCCTACAAGATGTGGCGGGTGGTCAAACGTTGATCTGAAAGCTGACGCTGATCCCGTCGATCACAAACTGAGCGGCCAAGGCGGCCAGAATCACGCCCAGGATGCGGGTGATCATGGCTTCGATCCGATGGCCCAGCAATCGCATCAGCGGTCCGGCCGTTAGCAAGGCCACCAGGGTCAGCACCAGGATCGCGGCAAGCGCGCCCAGCACCACCAAAGATTGATCGAGTCCATTGCTGCGCGCCATCAGCAGCATGATCGACGCGATCGAGCCCGGGCCGGCGATCATCGGGATCGCCATTGGAAACACGGAAATGTCGTCGTGCTCGGGCGTGGCGTTGATCTCGTCCGCACGCTTTTCGCGTCGCTCGGTGCGCCGTTCGAACACCATCTCAAGCGCGATCAGGAATAGCATGATCCCGCCCGCTATTCTGAACGCCGCCAGGCTGACGCCAAGCGCACGTAGCAGGTCTTCCCCGAACAAGGCGAAGAACAGCAGGATACCCGAAGCGATCGCTACCGACCGCAACGCCATCATGCGCCGATGTTTCGCGTCCGTGCCGGCCGTGAGGCTCGCGAAAATCGGCGCGCAACCGGGCGGGTCGATGACCACGAAGAAGGTCACGAACGAGGAGACGAACAGCTCGATCACAGGCCTTCGGGTGCCGCCAATCCGGCGCGGGCGTGAGCGGCGACCAAAGTATTGCGCAGAAGCACGGCGATGGTCATCGGGCCGACCCCGCCCGGCACCGGCGTGATCGCGCCGGCGACTTGCGCAGCGCTGTCGAAATCGACATCGCCGACCAGCCGGGTGTTGCCTTCACTGTCGATCTGGACCCGATTGATGCCGACGTCGATCACGGTCGCGCCGGGCTTCAACCAATCGCCGCGGATCATCTGCGGGCGCCCGACGGCCGCGACCACGATGTCGCCGCGGCGGACAACCTCAGCCAGGTCGCGGGTGCGGCTGTGGGCGATCGTGACCGTGCAATTCTGCTGGAGCAGCAACTGCGCCATCGGCTTGCCGACGATGTTCGAGCGGCCGACCACTACCGCTTCGAGGCCGGACAGGTCTCCGAGCCGGTGCTTGAGCAGCGCCAGAGCGCCGAACGGCGTGCACGGCACCAGCGACTTTTCGCCCACCGCGAGCCGGCCGGCATTGGCGACGTGGAAGCCATCTACGTCCTTGGCGGGATCGATCACCGCGATGACTGCCTTCTCGTCGAGGCTTGGGAGCGGCAGCTGGACGAGGATGCCGTCGACGCGATCGTCGCGGTTCAGCTCTTCGACGACGCCGACGAGTTGATCTTGTGATGTCGCGGCGGGAAGCTGATGCTCGAAGCTTTCCATGCCGGCTTCGCGTGTCGCCTTTAGCTTGGCGCGGACATAGATCTGGCTGGCCGGATCGGCGCCGACCAGAACGACGGCGAGGCCGGGCTTGCGGCCGGTGGCGCCCGAGAAGGCCGGCACCGCGCCCGCGACCTGTTCGCGCAAAGCCCCCGCGAACGCCTTTCCGTCGATGATCTCCGCGCTCATCGCCGGCTCAGACGACGAGGTCGCGCGCGACGCCGCTCAGCAGGATGCGGGCGATGTGGATCAGCAGCAGGACGATGATCGGTGAAAAGTCGATGCCGCCGAAATCCGGCAGGACGCGGCGGATCGGGCGATAGAGCGGCTCGGTGATCTTATCGAGCGCCGCCAGGAACGAGCGGACGAAATCGTTGGTGGTGTTGATCACGTTGAACGCGACGAGCCAGGACAGGATCGCCTGCGCGATGATGATGTAGCTGAACACGCGCAGCAGCAGATCGAGAATCTGGAAGATCGAAAATAGCATCAGCAACTCCCCGCAGCCGCCGATCCTCTAGGCGAGGGTGTCAGCGGGGGCAACATGCCCCGACCCGCCCCAGGCCTGGGCCCCGCGCTTCAGGCGGCTTTGGGCCGACCATCCAGCCGGCGCCCGATCGCCACGAACAGGTAGATGAGCGGCGGCAGCAGAAGCGCCGAGAGCACGACCTTGGCGATCATCTGGCCGAGCAGCAACTGGCCGATCGGGAACACGCCGTAGAAGGCGATCGTGATGAACAGGAGGGTGTCGACGATCTGCGACAGCACGCCGGCAATGCCCGATCGCAGCCAGAGCATCCGCCCGCCTTCGCCCTTCAGCCGGCTGAAGATCGTGACGTTGAGCAGCTGCGACACGCCATAGGCGACGATCCCGCCGAGCCAGATGCGCGGGGTCGACTTCATGATCGTCTCGAACGCGGACAGCCGTTCCGGCTCCATGCTGGCCGAGGCCGGCACCGCAAGGACCAGCAACGTCAACAGCAGCGAGAAGAGCAGGGGAACGAAGCCGAATATGACTAGCCGGTTGGCGATCGTCCGGCCGTGCAGCTCGGCGACGGCGCTGGACGTGACCACCAGCAGCAGAAAGGCGAAGATGCCGGCCTCCACGGCTAGCGGCCCGAGTGCGGCCTGCTTGTTGCCGAGCACGCCCGCGATGCAGACCATGCCGCCGTAGAAGATGCCGAACGCGAACAGGGACGGGGACAGGGTGGTGGGCGCTTTGCTGGACATCCACGGCCCCTATCGGCTTTTCGCGGCCTGAAAAAGGGCTTGCCGCGACCGGCCATTCCAGCAAAGCCGGATCAAATCCTGGGGTGGTTAGGAACGAGACGAGATGCAATCACCTTTTATCGCGCTGGTAGGAATGGCGCTGATCCTGGGCATCGCGTTCCTGCTTTCGTCGAACCGCCGCGCGATACGCCTGCGCGTGGTGGCGGCCGCGTTCGCGCTTCAGGCGGGCATTGCCGTGCTCGTGCTGTACACGCCGTGGGGCCGGGCCGGCATTCAGGGCCTGGCCCGGGGCGTTTCGAACCTGCTCGGCTATGCGGGCAAGGGCACCGAGTTCCTGTTTGGTCCAACCGCGACCAATCCGCTCGCCAACACCTTCGCGCTCGGCGCGCTGCCGGTGATCATCTTCTTTGCCGCCCTGGTTTCGATCCTTTACTATCTCGGGATCATGCAGAAGATCGTCCGCTGGGTGGGCGGCGCGATCGGCTGGGTGACGGGGATCGGCCGCGTCGAATCGCTCGGGTCAGCGGCCAACATCTTCGTCGGTCAGTCCGAATCCCCGCTGGTCGTGCGGCCCTATCTCGCTGCGCTGACGCCGCCCCAGCTGTTCACCTTGATGACGGTCGGCATGGCGGGCGTCGCCGGCACCATCCTGGCCGCCTATGCCAGCCTGCTCGGGCCGCAATATCTGCCGTTCCTGCTCGCCGCCGCATTTATGTCCGCGCCGGGCGGAATTCTGATGGCCAAGATCATGATGCCGGACGAAAAGCTCGCGCCCGAGCCCGAACAGCTGGAGCTGCCGGCCGGCCGGATCAGCGGGCAGGGGCCGGCCGCCTTGCTGCCCGAGGCGCATCCCGGACGCCCAGACGAGGTCGATGTCGCCGAGACGTTCGAAGATGGCGAGCGCCCGGCCAACATCATCATGGCCGCGGCGCAGGGCGCCCAGACCGGGGTCAAGCTCGCGGTCGCGGTCGGCGCAATGGTGCTGGCGTTCGTCGCATTGGTCGCGCTCGCCAACGGGCTGCTTGGGGGCGTCGGCGGCTGGTTCGGGCGGCCGGAGCTCAGCTTCCAGCAGATCGTCGGCTGGGTGTTCCAGCCGATCATGTTCCTGATCGGCGTGCCCTGGAGCGAAGCGGGGACGGCTGGCGGCTTGTTCGGGACCAAGATCGTGTTGAACGAATTCGTCGCCTTCATCGACCTTGGCGCGCTTCCCGCCGGCACCTTGAGCGAGCGCAGCCGCGCGATCGTGACCTTCGCCTTGTGCGGTTTCGCCAATTTCAGCTCGATCGCGATCCAGCTGGCGGTGACCGGCGGGCTCGCGCCCAACCAGCGGCCGGTGATCGCGCGGCTCGGCCTCAAGGCGCTGGTCGCCGGGTCGCTCGCCAATCTGATGAGCGCGGCGCTTGCCGGCCTGCTGCTCGGCTCCTGAACGGAACGCCTCCCCCCCAGGATTGTTACACCGCCGAGACAACAAGCGGAGGCACGCATGGGCGACAAGAAGGGCGACGAGGCCAAGGGCAATAGCAAGAAGGGCTATCGCGACAATATCGAGGAGCTGACCCTCAATAATAATGATTTCCGCCGCGTCCTTTACACGGGCAAGAACATCCAGCTGGTGCTGATGGCGCTCAAACCCGGCGAGGAAATCGGCGTCGAGGTCCATGAGGACAAGGACCAGTTTTTCCGGTTCGAAAGCGGCACCGGCGAGGTGCTGATCAACGACAAGAGCAACCCGGTCGAGGACGGCATCGGCGTGATCGTGCCCGCCGGCGCCAAGCATAACGTCCGCAACACCGGCGATGACCTGCTCACCATGTACACGCTCTACGGCCCGCCCGATCACAAGGACAACACGGTCCACAAGACCAAGGCGCAGGCCGAAAAGGACGAGGATAATGACGAATATGACGGCAAGCCAACGGAATAGGGCCGATGGCTGAGCCGCTCGATCGGGAGGCTACGATCAAGGAGTTCGGCGAGGTTGTCAACATGACCCCCGCCGCGCTCGACACGTGGCTGGCGGGCGAGGAGAGCAAGGCGGTCGGCTGGCACCATGACGGCGAGGAAGAGGCGGTCGGGCACCAATCCGGCCGCCGCATCGTCGAGGTGAAGCGCAAGAAGAAGGCCGATCTGACCGATGACGATCTGCACTTCATGCGCCGCGTAATCGGCTACGTGCACCGCCACCTGGCGCAGGGCGGCCCGGCGGACGACAAGGAACATAGCCGCTGGCGCTACAGCCTCATGAATTGGGGCCACGATCCGCTGGCGTGAGGCCGGACCGTCAACCGGCGACTGAGACTCGGAAAGCGACGGGCTTTCTCAGCGACGTATCGCCCGATCTCCGCTCACCATCGCCTTGAGCCGTAAATAGGCTTCCGAAATCATCTTGTCGGGCCGGCTCAGCAGCTGATCCGCTCGTGCGTAATAGGCAAGGGCAGCGGAAGGCTCGTCGGGGAGAAGCGCTTCCTGGCACGCGCCGAGATTGAACAGCAGCGTCACGTTCGCCGCGTTCGCCTCCGTCTTCATGGTTTCGAAAATACTGCACGCGCGATCCAGACGGGCGGCATCCGCGAAGGCAATCGCGTTGGCGAACTGCTCGCGATCCGCTTTGGGGACATCTTTGGCCGAGCGTTTGAATTCGATCTGAAGCGTCTGGTTATAGGGTGCAACCTGGAGCCGCACCTTGGCCGCGGCATCCGCGCGCATTTTGGCGCGAACACCTTCCGGGGTCTGAAGTTCGACGGATTTCTTTTTCTTGAACAGAGCGTTCGTAAAGACAGTGGCGAGATTGCCGCTCAGCGTTCCATCTCCGCCGCAATAATCGTAAGTTTCCGCTTGCGTGATGGACTCAGCATAGACGACCGCTCCGGTATCAACGCGGATCAGCTTTGGGGTTACGCCATATTGGCCTGTCGACTTGAAGCAGTCGCGGTATGTTGTCTCCCCACCGGTCTTCACCGGCAGTTTGTACGGGCCACCGGTGACGTCGGCGGTTGTCACCCGCCCCGTATAGACGGCTTGCACGCCCAGCCGACGGCCGATCTGAATCGCTTGAGCGATCTCCTTGTCGGTCGTGGCTGAGGCACCGCCGGTGCCTCGGCGATTGCGGCCCCCTTTCGTGGCAGCGGGTGGGGACGGCGCCGATATGTTGTCCGCCGACTTGAGCGAGAAATACGGCTGGCCGTCCAGCTTGGCATCCTGAAGCGCGGACGTGAGCGCTTCGGTGAACTCCGCACCGTCCGGGCCGGTAAACGGAAGCACCGCAATCGACCTCAATTCCGCGGCGGCGGGCTTCTTGGCCGGAAATCTACCTTCATATTTGATCGGCTTCGCGAGAGCCGGCGATGCAAGCACCAGCCCGACGATCGTGAGCAACAGCTTCATAGCGCCGTCCCGGCCCGCAGGATGACGATGGTGGTGGTCGGGCCCCGCTTGACGAGAAGCTTGACCCGCCGGTCGTGGTTGAACCCGCGCTCGAGCGCCTGCCGGGGAGAGATACCGGAATTGATCGGCTCCGAATCTATCTGGGTTATCTTGTCGCCCGGAAAGAGTTGGCCCTCAGCAAGGGCGTTGGCCTGCACGCTCGCGATGTACAGCAGATTGTCCGTGCCGCGTCCAACCACGACTCCCAAGGCCGGCACCAACTCCGCCGGTGCGGAGGCGATTGTCGGCATGTCTCGTGGCTTCACCACCGATGCCGCGAGTTCGCGAAGCCGGTCGGAGGCGAGGGAAGCGAAGCGCCCTTTGGGGTAGCGTTGAACGTAGCTCGTGCAAGGTATTCCGGTGAGTGCGGATCGGCACATCTGCCAAGTCTCGTCTTCCAGATTGATCGTCGCTTGTCGAACGGGCGCGGCTTTGCCGACGGAGCCTCTTTGACCATCGACGAAGTAGAATTCCGACCCCGACAAAGAGCCGTAGGTGAACGGCTCCTGCTCGCGCCCCGTAGCGTTTAGAACGTCATCCCGAACCTGCCGAAAGAGCAGGCTGATTTCCCGCCCGGGCTCCACGATCCGACTGGCCAGCGCGGTTGCGAAGGGACTGTTGGCGCCACTGCCGTCGGTGGCGGTCGCTCCAGCCTTGGCGCTATAGACGATCAGGCTTTCGCCGGAAGGCTCGATCGCCGCCAGCCCCCGGCCGATGCTCCGCGTCGCGGCACTGCGCGTCATCTTGGCCGCGAAAGGATTATTCCGGCAGGCGTCCAGAACGATTACCCGCAGCCGCCTCGCCCCTTCGCTGATCGAGACCACGCTGTCGAGCGGCACCGCTTCCGTCTCGATATCGCGGTCACGGATGAGCGCCGCATCGATCGGGATCAGATAGTTGCGGCCTCCAAACTCGATGCCGTGACCTGCATAGTAAATGAAAGCGACGTCCGCGCCGTCCACCTTCGACCCGAAGCTGCGAAGCGCCCGCTCCATCCCCGCCTTGTCGAGATTTTCGAGAAGCTCGACCGAGCCAAATCCGGCGCGGCTAAGCGCCTTCGCCATCAGCCGGCCGTCCGCTTGCGGATTGCGCAGCGCAGGAACCGAGCTGTAGCCCGTATTGGCGATGATCAATGCGACCCGACGCTCCGAGCCCCCCGCCGCGTGTCCAAATCCAGCCCAGGCCATCAGGACGGCCATGATCATCAATCGATAGCGCATGCCCCCTCCCGCGCGAAAGAGACGCAGTCACAGGCCCGACTTGGAGAATTCCCGCTCCAGCGTCTTCCAGCCGCCGTTTCAGCGAGCAATGGGCGATATCGAGCGTTGCACATTCATTCGGCTGAAACAATAACGTGGGTCCATTTCGGACCAATGTGATCATGCCAACGGAACGTTGCTTTGAGCGACCGCGCAAATTTGCTGGCTGGCATCGGTGCCGTAGCGAGCGGCTGGCATGACTCAGTTCGAATACCTCTCCGTCCTGTTGTCGATCATCCTCGGCCTGGCGATCACCCAGATCCTGCAAGGCTATCGGGGGCTGCTGCTGGTTCGTCAGTCGGTGCGGCTCTACTGGCCATCGCTGATCTGGAGCGTGCTGATCCTGCTATTCGCCTGCCAGGCTTGGTGGGCAAGCTTCGGGCTGGAGGACACGACGGAGTGGCACTTTGGCACCTTTCTCATAATCCTGCTGCAGATGGGTCTGATCTACATGCTGGCCGCGCTGGTCCTCCCGGATACGGGGGATCGCGGCGAGTTCGACATTAAAGCTCATTACCAGGCGCAGCGCCGCCCGTTCTTCACCTGCTTTCTGCTGGTCGTGCCGGTGAGCCTGCTCAAGGATCTGCTGCTGGACGGCGTTCTTCCCGAGGCCACCAACTTAGGTTTCCATGCCGGCCTCGCCGCTTTGGCCCTGGCCGGCTTGACCGTTCGCTCCGCGCGGTTCCAGCTCGCGCTGGCGATCGGAACCGCAATCCTGTTCACCGCCTATGTGGCGATGCTGTTCAACCGGCTCTGACCACCGAACTGGCCCGTTGACCCGCGCGAGCCGCGTGGTTATAGGCCGCATCGCCCGCGACTGGTGGTGGTTCCTTTCCAAGGAGCCGATGCTGTTCCCGCCGCGGGCGAACCAGAGCTTGAACATTGCTGGTACGACGCAAGAGCCTGGAGGCTATTGGGTTTTCATCGAAGTGAGACTTTGATGAGGTCCCGTCGAGCCGCCGGGGCGTTTGCGTGTTTGCGTATCCGCAAAGTAACTTGATGAGGAAGTGAAGGCTTCATGCCGACGATCAACCAGCTGATCCGCAAGGGTCGCGAGCCGCAGAAGGCCAAGTCCAAGGTCCCTGCGATGGAGCAGAACCCGCAAAAGCGCGGCGTTTGCACCCGCGTTTATACGACGACCCCGAAGAAGCCGAATTCGGCGTTGCGCAAGGTGGCCAAGGTTCGCCTGACCAACCAGCGCGAAGTGATCAGCTACATCCCGGGCGAGGGCCACAATCTGCAGGAGCACTCGGTTGTGCTGATCCGCGGCGGCCGTGTGCGCGACCTTCCCGGCGTGCGCTATCACGTGCTGCGCGGCGTGCTCGACACGCAGGGTGTCAAGAACCGCAAGCAGAGCCGTTCGAAGTATGGCGCCAAGCGTCCGAAGTAACAACACGTCACCCCAGCGAAGGCTGGGGCCTCAGGGGCAGGGCTGAGCCTTTCCGACCTGAGATGCCAGCCTTCGCTGGGGTGACGAATAGTGGAAAGTAAGCCCCGGACGGGTTCCGGAACCGGCTGAAGCAGAGAAGGAAGTCTGAAAATGTCCCGTCGCCGCCGCCCAGAGAAGCGCGAGATCCTCCCCGATCCCAAGTTCGGGGACATCACCCTGTCCAAGTTCATGAACAGCGTCATGCTGGACGGCAAGAAGTCCGTCGCCGAAGGCATTGTTTATGGCGCGTTCGACACGATCGAAAGCCGCGCCAAGCGCGAGGCGCTGGGAGTGTTCCACGATGCGCTGAACAATGTGAAGCCCGGCATCGAGGTCCGCAGCCGTCGCGTCGGCGGCGCGACCTACCAGGTTCCCGTCGAAGTGCGCGCCGAGCGCGCCCAGGCGCTCGCGATCCGCTGGCTGATCTCGGCGGCGCGCAGCCGCAGCGAGAACACCATGGCGGCGCGGCTGTCCGGAGAATTGATGGACGCGGCGAACAATCGCGGCAACGCGGTCAAGAAGCGTGAAGACACGCATCGCATGGCCGAAGCCAACCGCGCCTTCTCGCATTACCGCTGGTAGTCCCTATCTAGGCTGTGCTCCTGCGAAGGCAGGCGCCCAGCCCAATCGTCGCAACTAGGCTCCCGCTTTTGCAGGAGCACTCGGAGTTACTATCATGGCCCGCAGCCATCCGCTCGAGCGTTACCGCAATATCGGCATCATGGCGCATATCGACGCCGGCAAGACGACGACGACCGAGCGCATTCTTTACTACACCGGCAAGTCCTACAAGATCGGCGAAGTGCATGAAGGCACCGCGACGATGGACTGGATGGAGCAGGAGCAGGAGCGCGGGATCACGATCACCAGCGCCGCGACGACCTGCTTCTGGAACGATCACCGGATCAACATCATCGACACGCCGGGCCACGTCGATTTCACGATCGAAGTCGAGCGTTCGCTGCGCGTGCTCGACGGCGCGGTTGCCTGCTTCGACGGCGTTGCCGGCGTGGAGCCGCAGTCCGAGACCGTGTGGCGTCAAGCCGAGAAGTACAAAGTGCCGCGGATGTGCTTCGTCAACAAGCTCGACCGCACCGGCGCGAACTTCGAGATGTGCGTCGGCATGATCAAGGATCGTCTCGGCGCCCGCCCGGCCGTTCTGTACCTCCCGATCGGCATTGAGAGCAGCTTCAAGGGGCTGGTCGATCTCGTTGAGAACCGCGCGATCATCTGGCTCGAGGAGAGCCTGGGCGCTAAGTTCGAATATCAGGACATCCCGGCCGAGCTGGCCGACGCCGCCGCCGCCGCTCGTATGGATCTGATCGAGATGGCCGTCGAGCAGGACGACGAGGTCATGGAAGCCTATCTGGGCGGCCAGGAGCCGGACACGGCGACGCTCAAGGCGCTGATCCGCAAGGGCACGCTCAACTTCTCGTTCGTGCCGGTGCTGTGCGGTTCCGCGTTCAAGAACAAGGGCGTTCAGCCGTTGCTGGACGGGGTCGTCGATTACCTGCCGAGCCCGCTGGACATCCCGCCGGTGGAAGGCCTCAAGCTCGACGGCACGACGACCGATACGCGCCCGCCAACGGACGACGCGCCCTTCTCGGCGCTGGCGTTCAAGATCATGAACGATCCGTTCGTGGGCACGCTGACCTTCGCGCGCATCTATTCGGGCAAACTCGAGACCGCTTCGACCGTGACCAATTCGGTCAAGGACAAGAAGGAAAAGGTCGGCCGCATGCTGCTGATGCACGCGAACGATCGCGAGGACATCCAGGTGGCTTATGCTGGCGACATCGTCGCTCTCGCAGGCCTCAAGGACACCACCACCGGCGATACTCTGTGCGCCGCCAACGCGCCGATCATCCTGGAGCGGATGGAGTTTCCGGACCCGGTGATCGAGGTCGCCGTGGAGCCCAAGACCAAGGCCGACCAGGAGAAGATGGGCGTCGCGCTCAATCGTCTCGCTCGCGAGGATCCGTCCTTCCGCGTCAGCTCGGACAACGAATCCGGCCAGACCATCATCAAGGGGATGGGCGAGCTCCACCTCGAGATCCTGGTCGATCGCATGAAGCGCGAGTTCAAGGTCGAGGCCAATGTCGGCGCGCCGCAGGTGGCGTATCGCGAGTCGCTCGCCAAGAAGGCGGACATCGATTACACCCACAAGAAGCAGTCGGGTGGCTCCGGCCAGTTCGGCCGCATCAAGTTCACGGTGGAGCCGGGCGAGCGCGGCCAAGGCGTCGTCTTCGTCGACGAGGTCAAGGGCGGCAATATTCCCAAGGAATATATTCCGTCCGTCGAGAAGGGCATCCGCGAGATCGCCGCGACTGGATCGCTGATCGGCTTTCCGATCATCGATTTCACCGCGACGCTCTATGACGGCGCCTACCACGACGTCGACTCATCGGCGCTGGCGTTCGAGATCACCGGCCGTGGCGGCATGCGCGAGGCGGCTCAGAAGGCCGGCATCAAGTTGCTGGAGCCGATCATGCGGGTCGAAGTGGTCACCCCCGAGGATTATCTCGGCGACGTGATCGGCGACATCAACAGCCGGCGCGGCCAGATCCAGGGTACCGACAGCCGCGGCAACGCCCAGGCTGTCGAGGCGATGGTCCCGCTTGCCAACATGTTCGGTTACGTTAATGAGCTGCGTTCCTTCACGCAGGGCCGCGCTCAATACACCATGCAATTCTCTCATTACGAGGAAGTGCCGGCGAACGTGGCCGAAGAGGTGAAAGCGAAACTGGCTTAAAAACACGGAAAATCCTCCGCTCCGTTTGCCTTGAGTTTATCGAAGGGCACTCCTTCTCTTGAAGGCGGCGTAAAGAGGACATAGTGGGCTTCGACAGGCTCAACCCGAACGGGTTTTCGGATTCAGATCAGACGAGGGTAGAAGAAAATGGCTAAGGCGAAATTCGAGCGGAACAAGCCGCACTGCAACATCGGCACCATCGGTCACGTCGATCATGGCAAGACGTCGCTGACCGCGGCGATCACCAAGGTGCTGGCCGAAACCGGCGGCGCGACCTACACCTCCTATGCCAATATCGACAAGGCTCCCGAGGAGCGCGAGCGCGGCATCACGATTTCGACCGCGCACGTCGAATATGAGACGGAAGGCCGTCACTATGCGCACGTCGATTGCCCGGGCCACGCCGATTATGTGAAGAACATGATCACCGGCGCCGCGCAGATGGACGGCGGCATTCTGGTCGTGTCGGCCGCCGACGGCCCGATGCCGCAGACCCGCGAGCACATCCTGCTCGCCCGTCAGGTCGGCGTTCCGGCGCTGGTCGTGTTCATGAACAAGGTCGATCAGGTTGACGACGAGGAGCTGATCGAGCTCGTCGAGCTGGAAATTCGCGAGCTGCTCTCGTCCTACGATTTCCCGGGCGACGATATTCCGATCATCAAGGGGTCGGCTCTGGCCGCGCTCGAGGACAGCGATCGCAAGATCGGCCACGACGCGATCTTGGAACTCATGAAGGCGGTGGACGACTATATTCCGCAGCCGGAGCGTCCGCTCGATCGTCCGTTCCTGATGCCGATCGAGGACGTGTTCTCGATCTCGGGCCGCGGCACGGTGGTTACCGGCCGTGTCGAGACCGGCATCGTCAAGGTTGGCGAGGAAGTCGAGATCGTCGGCGTCAAGGACACCAAGAAGACGGTCGTGACCGGTGTCGAGATGTTCCGCAAGCTGCTCGACCAGGGCCAGGCGGGCGACAATATCGGCGCGCTGATCCGCGGCGTCGGTCGTGAGGAAGTCGAGCGCGGGCAGGTCCTGTGCAAGCCGGGTTCGATCAAGCCGCATACCGACTTCCAGGCCGAAGTCTACGTCCTGTCGAAGGACGAGGGTGGCCGTCACACGCCGTTCTTCGCGAACTACCGTCCGCAATTTTACTTTCGCACGACCGACGTGACGGGCGAAGTGGTGCTGCCGGAAGGCACGGAAATGGTGATGCCGGGCGACAACGTGCAGATCGGCGTCAAGCTGATCGCGCCGATCGCGATGGACCAGGGCCTGCGCTTCGCGATCCGCGAAGGCGGCCGGACCGTTGGCGCCGGGGTTGTGGCCGAGATCACGAAGTAGTAGAGGTACGGGCCGCGCGGGTTCCGGCAAGGGATTCGCGCGGCCTTCATCTTTGCCCTTCTCCCCTTGCGGGAGAAGGATACGGAGGCTTAGCAGCTCGCTGCTTAGCCGAAGTTGGATGAGGGGTGCGCTCGTGTTGCGAGCGCGCGCTGCCAACCGGCAGCGCTGACCCCTCACCCAGCTACGACTAAGGCCCGCCGAAGAGGCGGTCCCAAGTCTTCGCAACCCTCTCCCGCAAGGGGAGAGGGGAGTATGTTACGGCTCTTTCGCATCGGTAGTGGACATGGAAACGCAGAATATCCGGATTCGCCTGAAGGCGTTCGATCATCGTGTGCTGGATCAGGCCACGGGCGACATTGCCGATACCGCTCGGCGCACGGGTGCTCTCATTCGCGGCCCGATTCCGTTGCCCACCCGCATCGAAAAATTCACCGTGAACCGCTCGCCGCACGTCGACAAGAAGTCGCGCGAGCAGTTCGAGGTGCGCACCTACAAGCGGCTGCTCGACATCGTTCAGCCGACGCCGCAGACGGTCGACGCTTTGATGAAGCTCGACCTTGCGGCAGGGGTGGACGTGGAGATCAAACTCGCTTAAAGGCGAGCGCTTCCTGACCTCAATTGGCAGGCAAGCAACAAGTTAAACCTCGTCACCCCAGCGAAAGCTGGGGTCCATGCGGACTCAGTATGGATGCCAGCAGTCGCTGGCATGACGAGGGACGGGATACCGCCGAAGCTTGCTTCGGGTTTGCGTCCCCGCCGTTTCGCGATGCGAGGCACGAGCCCAGGCGGGGCACGCTTCTATTTTGGGCTGCATGCACGTCGGAATTGTCCGGCGTGCCTCTGTATGAGGAGCATGATCATGCGCACTGGCGTGATCGCGAAGAAGGTGGGGATGACCCGCATATTCCAGGACGATGGGCGCCATGTGCCCGTGACGGTCCTCCAGCTGGACAACCTCCAGGTGGTTTCTCGCCGCGAGGACGCGCGCGACGGCTATGTCGCCGTTCAGCTCGGCGCCGGCACGGCCAAGGCCAAGAATCTGAGCAAGCCGGAGCGTGGCCATTTCGGCAAGGCCGAAGTGGAGCCCAAGGCGCGCGTCGCCGAGTTCCGTGTTGCCGAGGACGCGCTCCTCGATGTCGGCGCGACGATCGGCGCCGATCACTTCGTTGCCGGCCAGCTGGTCGACATTCAGGGCAGCACCCAGGGCAAGGGCTTTCAGGGCGCGATGAAGCGCTGGGGCTTCGGCGGCTTGCGCGCCACCCACGGCGTGTCCGTATCGCACCGTTCGCATGGTTCGACCGGCCAGCGCCAGGATCCGGGCAAGGTCTTCAAGAACAAGAAGATGGCCGGCCACATGGGCGCGCGCAATCGCACGCAGCAGAATCTGGAAGTGGTCCGCACCGACGTCGAGCGCGGCCTGATCTTCGTCAAGGGCTCGGTGCCCGGTCACAAGGGTGGCTGGCTGCTGGTCAAGGACGCGGTCAAGGTTGCCCGTCCCGATACCGCTCCCTATCCGGCCGGCCTCCGCCAGGCAGCCGGCAATGACGCGGCTCCGGTCGCGGCCGAAGCTCAGGAAGCCTAGATCATGAAGGTTCAAGTTCAATCCCTCGGCGCGGATGCCGGCGGCGAGATCGAGCTCGACGATGCCGTGTTCGGCATCGAGCCGCGCGCCGACATTCTCCACCGCGTCGTCACATGGCAGCTCGAGAAGCGCCGCGGCACTGCCCGTGGGGCGCGCGAGCGGTCCGATGTCGCGCGCACCGGCAAGAAGTTCGGTCGCCAGAAGGGGGGCGGCACCGCTCGTCACGGCGATCGTCGCGCACCGATTTTCGTTGGTGGCGGCAAGGCCCACGGCCCGCGCGTTCGTGACTTCAATCCGTCGCTGAACAAGAAGGTTCGCGCGCTCGGCCTCAAGATGGCGCTCTCGACCAAGGCGCAGGGGGGGCAGCTGATCGTGATGGACAATCTCGATCTGACCGAAGCCAAGACCAAGGCGCTCAAGGAGCAGCTCGGCCGCTTGAACCTGGGCCGCAAGGCGCTGGTGATCGACGGCGATGCGCTTAGCGTCGGCTTTGCCCAGGCGTCGGCCAATCTGCGCGAGATCAATCTGCTCCCGGCGGTTGGCGCGAATGTCTACGATATCTTGCGGGCGGATACCCTGGTGCTGACCCGCGCCGCGGTTGAAAAGCTGGAGGCCCGGTTCAATGGTTAAGTTCTTTGGCGGCAAGCAAAAGGCGGCCGAGCCCAAGCAGGCGATCAGCATCAGCCATTATGATGTGATCCTAGCTCCGCACATCACCGAGAAGACGACCCTGCTGTCCGAACAGAATGCGGTCGTGTTCAAGGTCGCGCAGGACGCGTCCAAGCCGCAGATCAAGGCGGCGGTCGAGGCCCTGTTCAACGTCAACGTTCTGGGCGTGAACACGCTGACCCAGAAGGGCAAGTCGAAGCGCTGGAAGGGTCGCCCCTACACCCGCTCCGACATGAAAAAGGCGATCGTGACGCTGGCCGAAGGCCAGTCGATCGACGTCACCACCGGGATCTGAGGCTCCAATGGCACTCAAGACATATAATCCGACGACCTCGTCGCAGCGCGGCCTGATCCTCGTCGACAAGTCGGCGCTGTGGAAGGGCAAGCCCGTCAAGGCGCTGACCGAAGGCAAGCGCAAGACCGGCGGCCGCAACAACAAGGGCCACGTCACGTCGCGCGGCATCGCCGGCGGCCACAAGCAGCGTTATCGCTATGTCGACTTCAAGCGTCGCAAGTGGGATATGCCGGCCACCGTCGAGCGGCTGGAATATGATCCCAACCGCACCGCGTTCATCGCTCTCGTCAACTATGAGGATGGCGAGCAGGCTTATATCATCGCGCCGCAGCGTCTCGCTCCGGGCGACACGATCGTGGCCGGGCGGAAGACCGACGTGAAGCCGGGCAACGCGATGGAACTGGGCCAAATGCCGGTCGGCACTATCGTCCACAATGTCGAGATGAAGCCGGGCAAGGGCGGTCAGATCGCCCGCTCCGCCGGGACTTACGTCCAGGTCGTCGGCCGTGATCGCGGCATGGTGATCGTGCGCATGAACTCGGGCGAGCAGCGTTATCTACGCGCCGATTGCATGGGTTCGGTCGGGGCGGTGTCCAACCCCGACAACCAGAACCAGAATTTCGCCAAGGCCGGCCGGACCCGCTGGATGGGCCGTCGTCCGCTGACCCGGGGCGTCGCCAAGAATCCGGTCGATCACCCGCACGGCGGCGGCGAAGGCCGCACTTCGGGCGGCCGTCACCCGGTCACGCCATGGGGCAAGCCGACCAAGGGTGCCCGCACCCGCCACAACAAGTCGACGGACAAGATGATCATCCGTTCGCGTCACGCCAAGAAGAAGAGGTAGCAATGGCCCGCTCCGTTTGGAAAGGACCGTTCGTCGAACTGTCCCTGCTCAAAAAAGCAGAGACTGCTCAGGAAGCCGGTGGCCGCGCGCCGATCAAGACCTGGTCGCGTCGTTCCACGATCCTGCCGCAGTTCGTCGGCCTGACGTTCAACGTCTATAACGGCCGTAAATTCGTGCCGGTCTCGGTCAACGAGGAAATGGTGGGCATGAAGCTCGGCGAGTTCGCGCCGACCCGCTACTTCCCCGGCCACGCCGCCGACAAGAAGGGCAAGAGGTAAGCCATGGGCAAGGAAAAGAGCCCCCGCAAGGTCGCCGACAACGAAGCCTTGTCGGTCGGCACCACCATTCGCGGCTCGGCCCAGAAGCTGAACCTCGTGGCGGCGATGATCCGCGGCAAGAAGGCCGAGGAAGCGCTTAACATCCTGAAGTTCTCGCCCAAGGCGATGGCGATCGATGTGCGCAAGGTGCTCGCGTCGGCGATCGCCAATGCCGAAAACAATCACAATCTGGATGTGGACGCGCTGGTCGTCAGCGAAGCGTCGGTTGGCAAGTCGATCTCGATGAAGCGCTTCGCCGCCCGTGCCCGCGGCCGTTCGAGCCGGATCGTGAAACCGTTCAGCCGCGTGCGCATCGTCGTCCGCGAGAGCCAGGAAGCTTAAGATGGGTCAGAAGAGCAATCCGATCGGGCTTCGGCTGCAGATCAACCGGACCTGGGACAGCCGCTGGTATGCCGAGGGCGATTCCTACGCCCGGCTGCTGTTGGAAGACCTCAAGATCCGTAAGTTCATCATGAAGGAGCTGCCGCAGGCGGCGATTTCCAAGGTGGTAATCGAGCGTCCGGCCAAGCTGTGCCGGGTCAGCGTCTATGCCGCCCGTCCCGGTGTGATCATCGGCAAGAAGGGTGCGGACATCGAGAAGCTTCGCAAGAAGCTGAGCTCGATGACTTCGTCCGATGTGTCGCTGAACATCGTGGAAATCCGCAAGCCCGAAGTCGACGCCAAGCTCGTCGCGCAGGGCATTGCCGATCAGCTGGAGCGCCGTATCGCGTTTCGCCGAGCGATGAAGCGCGCGGTTCAGTCGGCGATGCGGCTCGGCGCCGAAGGCATTCGCGTTTCCTGCGGCGGCCGGCTCGGCGGCGCGGAAATCGCGCGCACCGAGGGCTATCGTGAAGGCCGTGTGCCGCTGCACACGCTGCGCGCCAATCTCGACTATGCCGAGGCGCAGGCCCACACCGCTTATGGCGTGTGCGGCGTCAAGGTCTGGATCTTCAAGGGCGAGATTCTCGGCCACGATCCGATGTCGCAGGACCGGCTGATGATGGAATCGCAGACCTCGGGCGTTCGCCCGGCGCGCGACGATCGTCGTTGATCCGGCGCCGCTAAGGAATAAGACATGCTGCAACCGAAACGCACCAAGTTCCGCAAGGCCTTCAAGGGCCGTATCCATGGCGATGCCAAGGGCGGCACCGACCTGAACTTCGGCGCTTATGGCCTGAAGGCGATGGAGCCCGAGCGGATCACCGCGCGTCAGATCGAGGCGGCTCGCCGCGCGATCACGCGCCACATCCGCCGCCAGGGCCGGCTCTGGATCCGTATCTTCCCGGACGTGCCGGTGTCGAGCAAGCCCGCCGAAGTCCGCATGGGCTCGGGCAAGGGCTCGCCCGAGTTCTGGGTCGCCCGCGTCAAGCCCGGCCGCATCCTGTTCGAGCTGGACGGCGTTCCCGGCCCGCTCGCCAAGGTGGCGTTCGAGCGCGCGATGGAGAAACTGCCGATCAAGACCAAGGTCGTGGCCCGCCTCGGCGAGAGCCTGGTCGAAGAGGAATAAGAGATGGCCAAGATTGCGGATCTTACCGGTCGCACCGACGACCAGCTCAGCGACCAGCTCGGCGAGCTGAAGCGCGAGCAGTTCAACCTGCGCTTTCAGGCGGCGACCAACCAGCTGGAAAAGCCGTCGCGGGTTCGCGAGGTGCGCCGCACCATCGCCCAGATCAAGACGCTGCAAAGCCAGCGTTCCCAAGCCACGCAGGCGAGGGGCTAAGGAGTAACCATGCCCAAGCGCATCCTGACCGGGACCATCGTGTCCGACAAAGCCGAGAAAACCGTGGTGGTGAAGGTCGAGCGGCGGGTGAAGCACCCGCTGTACGGCAAGATCATCAAGCTTTCGAAGAAGTACCACGCCCACGATGAGGACAATGCCTTCAAGGAAGGCGAGACCGTCCGCATCGAGGAAACGCGGCCGATGTCGAAGCTGAAGACCTGGCGGGTGGTGGACCGTGTCGACACGCATGCCACGCCTGAAAAGGCCGACGTGGCGTAACAATCACGTCGCGCCAGCGAAGGCTGGGGCCTCGGGGCGGAAAAGCGCGGTGATGCTTAACTGTCCTGGGATGCCAGCCTGCGCTGGCATGACGAACATAACTGATCGCCGGGACGTCCCGGTTGAAGTGAGAAGGGAATCGGATCGATGATCCAGATGCAGTCAAACCTGGAGGTCGCGGACAATAGCGGCGCCAAGCGTGTCCAGTGCATCAAGGTGCTGGGCGGCTCCAAGCGTCGCTTCGCCGGCGTGGGCGACGTGATCGTGGTGTCCATCAAGGAAGCCGCGCCGCGCGGGCGCGTCAAGAAGGGCGACGTTCACAAGGCGGTTATCGTCCGCACGGCGAAGGACATTCATCGCGCCGATGGTTCGACCATTCGGTTCGATTCGAATGCCGCGGTGCTGGTCAACAACAACCAGGAGCCGATCGGCACCCGCATCTTTGGCCCGGTGGTTCGCGAGCTTCGCGCCAAGAAGCACATGAAGATCATTTCGCTCGCGCCGGAGGTGCTGTAATGTCCGCCGCCAAGATCAAGAAGGGTGACCGCGTCGTCGTCCTGTCCGGCAAGGACAAGGGCAAGCATGGCGAAGTCACGCAATCGCTCCCGAAGGACGAGAAGGTCGTCGTGTCGGGCGTGAACATCATTACCCGCCACAAGAAGCCAAGCCAGACCAACCCGCAAGGTGGCCTGGAAAAGACGGAAGCGCCGCTTCACGTCTCCAAGGTCGCGCTGGAGGACCCGCGCACGGGCCGCCCGACGCGCGTCCGCTTCGAGGTTCGGGACGGAAAGAAGGTCCGCGTTGCGGCGCGCTCCGGGGAGCTGATCAATGGCTGAGGCCGCCACTTACACACCGCGCCTGCGCAAGGATTATGACGAGCGCATCGCCGCCGCGATGACGGAGAAGTTCGGTTACAAGAACCGGCTCGAAGTGCCGCGGCTGGAGAAGATCGTCATCAACATGGGCGTCGGCGAAGCCACCCAGGACAAGAAGAAGGTCGATACGGCGGCGTCCGAGATGGAGCTGATCGCCGGTCAGAAGCCGGTGGTGACCAAGGCCAAGAAGTCGATCGCGCAGTTCAAGCTGCGCGAAGGCATGCCGATCGGCGTCAAGGTGACGCTGCGCCGCGAGCGCATGTACGAGTTCCTCGACCGTCTGATCACCGTCGCCCTGCCGCGCGTCCGCGATTTTCGCGGGCTCAACCCCAAGTCGTTCGACGGCCGCGGCAATTATGCGATGGGCCTGAAAGAGCAGATCATCTTCCCGGAGATCAGCTACGATCGGATCGACAAGGTGCGCGGCATGGACATCATCGTGACCACCACCGCGAAGACCGACGACGAGGCCCGCGAACTGCTGCGGCTGTTCAACTTTCCTTTCCCGAAGGTCGAGGAAGAGAAGCAGGCGGCGTGAGATAGCCCTCTCTCCTTTAGGGGGAGATGGTTGGGAGAGGGGGAGGCCCCGATCCCGCAAAAGGCAACCGGAGTGGCGGGCGACAGCCCCCTCTCCCCGACCCTCTCCCCTGAAGGAGAGAGGGAGTTTGAAAGAAGAGAGCTTAAGTCCATGGCGAAACTGAGTTCAATCAACAAGAATGAGCGTCGCAAGAAGCTCGTGAAGCAATATTCGGGCAAGTATGCGCGTCTCAAGGCGATCGCGGACGATGAGTCCAAGGACGATACAGAACGCCTGATCGCGCGCCTCAAGATGGCCGAGATCCCGCGCAATGCGAACCCGACCCGGATCCGCAACCGTTGCGGCCTGACTGGCCGTCCGCGCGCGAACTATCGCAAATTCGGCCTGTCGCGGATCATGATTCGTGAATTGGGCAATGCAGGCCTGATTCCCGGCCTCACCAAGTCGAGCTGGTAAGGGCAACCGATATGCCAATGACCGATCCATTGGGTGACATGCTCACCCGCATCCGCAATGGCCAGCAGGCCCGCAAGGACAGCGTGGTTACCCCCGCGTCCAAGCTGCGCGTCCGCGTGCTCGACGTGCTTCAGCGCGAGGGCTATATCCGCGGATATATCGAGGAAGAGCTCGGGCCGGCCAAGGGCCTGCGCATTGAGCTCAAATATTTCGAGGGCCAGCCTGCGATCCAGCACCTGTCCCGCGTGTCCAAGCCGGGCCGCCGCGTTTATTCGGGCTCGCAGGAGCTGCCGCGCGTTCGCAACGGTCTGGGCATCACCATCGTCTCGACGCCACGCGGCGTTCTGTCCGACGCCGAAGCGCGCGAACAGAATGTCGGCGGCGAAGTGCTCGCGGAGGTTTTCTGATGTCACGTATCGGCAAAAGGCCGGTTCCGGTTCCGGCGGGCGTGACCGCCACGACCGAGGGCCAGACCATGACCGTCAAAGGTCCCAAGGGCACGCTAACGCTGAAGATGCTGGACGAAATCCGGTATGAGATCGGCACCGACGGCATTTCGGTGCAGCCGGCCAATGACAGCCAGCGCGCGCGCGGCTATTGGGGCATGCAGCGCACCCTGGTGCAGAACCTGGTCACCGGCGTGACCGAGGGCTTCACCAAGACGCTCGAGATTACCGGCGTTGGCTATCGCGCGGCGATGCAGGGCAAGAATCTGCGTCTGCAGCTGGGCTACAGTCACGACGTCAACATCGCGGTGCCGGAGGACCTGACGGTCGCCACGCCCGATGCGACCACCGTCGTGATCAGCGGCAGCGATCGTCAGCGCGTCGGCCAACTGGCCGCCGAGATCCGCCGCTGGCGCAAGCCCGAGCCCTACAAGGGCAAGGGCATCAAGTATCGCGGCGAGTTCATCTTCCGCAAAGAAGGCAAGAAGAAGTAAGCCATGGCGAGACTCTCTCTTTTCGAGCGGCGCCGCCAGCGCGTCCGCACTGCTCTTCGGCAGCGCGCCGGCACGCGTCCGCGCCTGTCGGTGCATCGGTCCGGCAGACACATCTACGCCCAGGTCATCGACGATGCAGCCGGCCGCACGGTCGCCGCGGCATCGACGATCGACAAGGACGTCAAGGGGCAGGGTGGCGCGACCGTTACTTCGGCTCAGGACGTCGGGCGCCGGGTGGCCGAGCGCGCGGTTGCTGCGGGCGTTACCCGCGTTGTTTTCGACCGTGGCGGTTTTCTGTTCCACGGCCGCGTGAAGGCTCTCGCCGATGCCGCGCGCGAAGGTGGATTGGAGTTCTAAGTAATGGCTGACGAACAGAATCAGGGCGCTTCCGTGCAGGACGGACCGGTCCAGGAAAGCCAGAACCAAGACGCGGCTCCCGCTCAGGATAGCGGCTTCGGCGGTCCCGGTGGCGGCCGCGATCGTGGTCCGCGCGGTGGACGTGGTGGCGGCGGCGGACGCGGCGGCCAGGGCGGCGGTCGTGACGGCCGCGGCGGCAATCGTGGCGGCGGGCGTGACAATCGCGGCCGCGGCGGCTCCGACGATGGCGGCGAGGAGCTGATCGAGAAGCTCGTCCACATCAATCGCGTGTCCAAGACGGTGAAGGGCGGCAAGCGCTTCGGTTTCGCCGCTCTGGTCGTGGTCGGCGACGGCAAGGGCCGGGCCGGCTTCGGCAAGGGCAAGGCGCGCGAAGTGCCGGAAGCGATCACCAAGGCGACTTCGGCCGCGAAAAAGGCGATGGTCCGGGTGCCGCTCAAGGAAGGGCGCACGCTTCACCATGACGGCAACGGCCATTTCGGTGCCGGCCGCGTGACGCTCCGCACCGCGCCTCCGGGCACCGGCATCATCGCCGGCGGCCCGATGCGCGCGATCTTCGAGAGCTTGGGCGTTGCCGATGTGGTCACCAAGTCGGTCGGTACGTCCAATCCGTACAACATGATCCGCGCGACGTTCGAAGCGCTGACCGAGCAGACCAGCCCCAAGTCGGTCGCGCAACGTCGCGGCAAGAAGATCGCCGACCTGCTCGGCCGCGGCGGCTCTCAGGCCGCTGAGGCGGACGCCGCGGCGCTGGTGGAGTAAAAGACGTGGCAAATATCAAGATCACCCAGACCGGATCGCCGATCCGCCGCATTCCGGTGCAGCGGCAAACGCTGATCGGGCTCGGCCTCAACAAGATGCATAAGAGCGTCGAGCTGACGGACACCCCCGAGGTCCGCGGCATGATCCGCAAGGTGCAGCATATGGTGAAAGTGGCGGAGTAGAATAGTCCGTCACCCCAGCGGATGCTGGGGTCCAAGCGGCGGTGGCGACACTGAGGCCGTGTGGATCCCAGCCTGCGCTGGGATGACGGGGAGGGGTATACAGTCATTCCCACTGAGGTCCGAGCCTTTGCTGGGACAGGCGCGACAAAAGCGAAAGCGAGTGCAAGACATGAAACTGAACGAAATCCGCGACAATCCTGGTGCCCGCAAGAGCCGCGTCCGCGTCGGCCGGGGCATCGGTTCCGGCCTTGGTAAGACCGCAGGGCGCGGCCAGAAGGGCCAGACCAGCCGCTCCGGCGTCTCCATCTTCGGCTTCGAAGGCGGCCAGATGCCGCTCCACATGCGGCTGCCGAAGCGCGGCTTCAACAACATCTTCGCCAAGGATTATGCCGAGGTGAACCTGGGCGCGATCCAGAAGCTGGTCGATGCCGGAACGCTCAGCGCCGACGGCGTGATCGATCATGCCGCGCTCAAAGCCGCAGGCGTTGCGCGTGGCGGCAAGCATGGCGTCCGCCTGCTCGGCAAGGGCGCGATCACGTCGGCGCTGAACTTCCGCGTCGCCGGCGCGTCCGCCGGCGCACGCCAGGCGGTGGAAGCCGCTGGGGGTTCGATCGACGTGATCGAAGTGGTCGCGGCTGCCGACAAGGCCGCCGCCAAGAAGGGCAAGGTTCGTGCCGAGCGCCTCGCAGCGCGCAAGGGCGGCGCACAAAGCTGATCGTCATACCGGCCTAGGCCGGGATCTCGGCGGGTGAAAGGCGCGGCGTCCTTTCCGGCCTGAGACCCCAGCCTTCGCTGGGGTGACGAGGGTGGCGTTTCGCACCCGAGTGCTTAATTAAGACGGCACACCACCACCAGGATCACACCGAACATGGCATCCGCAGCCGAACAGATGGCCGCCAACATCAGCCTGGCGAATTTCGCCAAGGCGACCGATCTCAAGAAGCGGCTGTGGTTCACGGTCGGCGCGTTGATCGTGTTCCGGCTGCTGTCCTACGTTCCGTTGCCCGGCATCGATCCGCGCGCTCTGAACAGCCTGTTCCAGACGACGCGCGGCGGCGTGCTCGATTTCTTCAACATGTTTTCCGGCGGCAGCCTGGAGCGGATGAGCCTGATCGCGTTGGGCGTGATGCCATACATCACCGCGTCCATCGTCGTGCAGCTCGCCACCTCCATGTCGCCCACGCTTGCCGCGCTCAAGAAAGAGGGCGAGAGCGGGCGCAAGAAGATCAATCAATATACACGCTACGGAACCGTCCTGCTGTGCGCGATCCAGGGCTATTTCATCGCCGTCGGCCTGGAAGGCTGGGGCGCGAGGGAAGGCGCCTCGGCGGTGATCGATCCCGGCATGATGTTCCGCGTCACAACGGTCATCAGCCTAGTCGGCGGCACCATGTTCCTGATGTGGCTGGGTGAGCAGATCACCAGCCGCGGGATCGGCAACGGGGTTTCGCTGATCATCATGGCCGGCATCGTCGCCCAGCTGCCGACCGCGATTGCGCAGGCGTTCGAGGGCGGGCGCACCGGCACCTTGTCGCCGGTCATCATCCTCGGCGTACTGGCGCTGGCCGCCGGCCTGATCCTGTTCATCTGCTTCATGGAGCGGGCGCAGCGCAGGGTGCTGATCCAATATCCCAAGCGGCAGACCGCGCGCGGCGGCATGCAGGCGGAACGATCTCACCTGCCGCTCAAGATCAACACAGCCGGCGTGATCCCGCCGATCTTCGCCTCGTCGCTGCTGCTGATGCCGCTCACCATCGCTCAGTTCGCGGGCAACCGCGCGGCGGGCGAGAGCGCCTGGGGCGACATACTCATCCAGATCACGGCGGCGCTCCAGCACGGCGCGCCGCTTTACATGCTGCTCTACGCCGCCGGCATCATCTTCTTCTGCTTCTTCTACACCGCCGTGGTGTTCAATCCGGAAGAGACGGCCGACAATCTCAAGAAATATGGCGGTTTCATCCCCGGCATCCGGCCCGGCAAGCGCACCGAGGAGTATCTCGACTACGTTCTGACGCGGATCACGGTGATCGGCGCGGCCTATCTGACCCTCATCTGCCTGGTCCCTGAGTTCCTGATCGCCCGGGCCGGCATTCCTTTTTACCTGGGCGGGACATCGCTGCTGATCGTGGTCAATGTGACGATGGATACGGTGACCCAGATCCAGAGTCATCTGATCGCCCACCAATATGGCGATCTGATCAAGAAGGCGAAGCTGAAGGGCGGGAGAGCGCGGTGAGCGCGGCAGCGGCCGAGGGGGCGGCCAAGCCACTCAACATCATCCTGCTCGGCCCGCCGGGCGCGGGCAAGGGCACGCAGGCCGGCCGCTTGATGGCCGAGCGCGGTCTGGTCCAGTTGTCGACCGGTGATATGCTGCGCAGCGCGATCAAGGCTGGCACCGCGGTCGGGCTTCGCGCCAAGGCGATCATGGAAGCGGGCGAGCTCGTGCCGGACGCGGTGGTCAACGATCTGATCGACCACCGGCTCGATTTCCCCGACGACCAACCCGCCGCCGGTTTCATCTTCGACGGCTACCCGCGCACCGAACCGCAGGCGGTTGCGCTGGACGGGCTGCTCGCCAAACATGGCATGAAGCTGGATTATGTGATCGAGCTGGAGGTGGACGAGGCCGCTTTGGTCGATCGCATCACCGGGCGCTTCACCTGCGGCCAATGCGGCGAGGGCTATCACGACCGCTACAAGCGCCCCAAACTGGACGAGCTTTGCGACGTGTGCGGGGCGGAACGTTCGTTCAAGCGGCGTCCCGACGACAATGAGGAAACGGTGCGCCAGCGCCTGGCCGAATATCGGGCCAAGACGGCGCCAATCCTGCCGCATTACGAATCCCACGGCATCGTTCGCCGAGTCGACGGAATGGCGCCGATCGGCCAGGTCAACCAGGCGATCGAGGCGATCCTCGCCCAAGCTTAACAAGCGCCGCGCTCTGCCTTAGCTTCGCCTCCGCGCCATGAGGGTGGGGGGAGGGGAGATGAGAGCTGTCGCGTTCACCGCATCGTTATTTGCGTCAACCGCGGCCCAAGCCGAAGTGAAGAGCGCGACCGCGAGCGGGTTCGTGGTCGAGAGCCGCACGGTCGTGGCGGTCCCGCCGGCTGTTGCATATGCGATGCTGACACGGGTCGGTGCGTGGTGGATCCCGAGCCATACTTATTCCGGCAAGGGTGCGAGCCTCAGCCTCGATCCGCGCGCCGGCGGTTGTTTCTGCGAATCCTGGGCCGGTGGCAGCGTCGAACATGGGCGGGTGATCGCCGCCAGGCCGGGGCAGCAGCTTCGCCTTTCCGGCGCGCTCGGCCCGTTGCAGGGCGAGGCGCTGACGGGGACGCTCACCTGGACCCTCAAACCTGCCCCAAACGGGACGGAAATCGTCCAGACCTATTCCGTTGCCGCCTATGTTGCTGGTGGCGCTGACAAATATGCGTCGCCTGTGGACCAAGTCATGGCCCAGCAACTGGCGGCATTCACCAAGGCACTCGCCCGCTAAAGCTTGTCTGTTCGACCAAGTTGCCAGTGGACACGACGGAGCCGCTCGTCTTGCTCTTTACAGCCGCGACCGCCGCTGGAACTGTGCTATTATTCGCACGGCGGGATTCGGCGCGGAGTCGCCGCTGGGGCGCATTTGTTTACGTAAGGGGGAGCAAGCATCATGGCATTGTCCGATCACGTCGATCTGAGCGGTTTCATCGAGGGCGTGAAGCGCCGCAATCCGGGGCAGCCCGAATTCGTCCAGGCGGTCCAGGAAGTCGCGGAGGACATCTTCGATTTCATCGAAGACAAGGAGCAATATCATCGCTGGCAGATATTGCGCCGCATCGCCGAGCCCGATCGGGTAGTGTCTTTTCGCGTGGTCTGGCAGGACGACAACAACAACATCCGCGTCCAGCGCGGCTGGCGGGTGCAGAACAACAATGCGATCGGCCCCTATAAAGGCGGCATCCGTTTTCACCCGACCGTCACCGAAAGCGTGCTCAAGTTTCTGGCTTTCGAGCAGACGTTCAAGAACGCGCTGACCGGGCTGCCGATGGGCGGCGGCAAGGGCGGCGCGAACTTCAACCCCAAGGGCAAGAGCGATTCAGAAGTGATGCGCTTCTGCCAGAGCTTCATGACCGAACTCTACCGCCACATCGGCGCCGATACGGACGTGCCGGCGGGCGACATCGGCGTCGGCGGGCGCGAGATCGGCTACATGTTCGGCCAATATAAGCGCATCACCAACGAGTTTACCGGCGTGCTGACCGGCAAGGGCCTGGAATATGGCGGGTCGCTGATCCGCACGGAAGCGACCGGCTATGGCGCTGTCTATTTCCTGCAGAACATGTTCGCGCACATCGGCAATTCGGTAGAGGGCAAGACCGCGGTCATTTCCGGCTCCGGCAACGTCGCCACCCATGCGGCGGAGAAGATTCTCCAGCTCGGCGGCAAGGTGCTGACCTTGTCGGATTCCGAAGGCTTCGTCCACGATCCGGACGGGATCACCCAGGAGAAGGTCGACTGGGTCAAGACCCACAAGACCAAGCGCCGCGGCCGCATCGCCGATTATGCGCAGGAGTTCACCGGCGCGACTTTCCATGCCGGCCAGCGGCCGTGGAGCGTGCCGTGCGACATCGCGCTGCCCTGCGCGACGCAGAACGAGCTCAACGGCAAGGAAGCCGAGCTGCTGGTCGCCAATGGCTGCATGGCCGTGTCGGAAGGCGCCAACATGCCGACCGACCTGGATGGCGTCCACGTCTTCAAGAAGGCGCAGATCCTGTACGCGCCGGGCAAGGCGGCCAATGCCGGCGGCGTCGCCGTGTCAGGGCTCGAGATGAGCCAGAATTCCGCGCGCATCAGCTGGAAGGAAGCCGAGCTCCAGCAATTGCTCAAGGACATCATGTCCGGCATCCACGAACGCTGCGCGGAATATGGCGGGCGCGCCGGCACGAACCACATCGACTATGTTCGCGGCGCCAACATCGCCGGCTTCAAGAAGGTCGCGGACGCGATGCTGGCTTACGGGGTGGTGTGAGGCTGGGCAACTGGCCGGGATCACAATGCGATCCCGGTCGAGGCTCGGATCGACCCCAGGGCCGGCCGACGATCTGCTGGCCAGTTGTGCGAAGTGGCTAGCGCCGGACGTTCGTGCCGTTTCTTGGGTAGGCGCGCCCGTGATTCTGCCGGCCCACGATGCTGCAACCAAGCCCGGACGACGCATATCGGTCGGGGCAAAAGGGAGCTTGCGGGAAGAGAGCGCGCGAAGCTGCGTTTATCTCCAGCTTTGCGGACGATTCCTCAGGCTTATCTCAGTCTTTAGCTGGGTAGCCGGCTGTTCTGATAGCCGATGCTTAATGTATGGATGAGAGGATGCCTCCGACTCAGCAGAGTCGATCGTGTAACTAAGCAAGGGCGAACATCGCTCGATGGCGGATGAATTAAGCCAACTAGCCTTTACGGCTCTGTTTGCGGGGCTTCTCGGCCTGGTGGCCAACTTCGTGAGCGGACACTCTGCTCACCGCCTATGCCTGCTCGAGCCAAACGGAGTAGCCGCTCAGCCATAGCATCATGGAGGTCAGTTTTAGGAGTTAAGCGAGACTGCTCTGAAGTGCTTCAAGTCGCCGGAAGGCAACTTCGACCATGTGCGGGCACAGCTGCCCGCTCACCCGCTTGACACCCCCACCTCCCCCCCTTATCTCAGCCCCATCCCGTTCGTCCGGCATCCGGCCGCGCATATCGTGCGCGCGTCGGCTATGCTTGTTTGGACGGGCCTTCAAAGCGCTGAGATGGGGCGGTGACCGTGTCGGTCTGCCATTCGCCCTGTGGAGCAGGAGACAGTAACACATGGCACGTATTGCGGGTGTAAACATCCCGACCAACAAGCGCGTGGAAATCGCGCTGACCTACATCCACGGAATCGGCCGCACCAAGGCCAAGGAAATCACCGCCCAGCTCGGCATCGCGCCCGAACGCCGTGTGCAGGACCTGTCCGATCAGGAAGTGCTCCAGATCCGCGAGTCGATCGACGCCGGCTACACGGTCGAGGGTGACCTGCGCCGCACGGTAGCGATGAACATCAAGCGGTTGATGGACCTCGCCTCTTATCGCGGCCTTCGTCACCGCAAGGGCCTGCCGGTCCGCGGCCAGCGCACGCATACCAATGCGCGCACCCGCAAGGGCAAGGCCAAGCCGATCGCCGGCAAGAAGAAGTAGGGTTGGGTTTATTCTCCGTTCGCCCTGAGCCTGTCGAAGGGCCCTCCTTCCTTTAAGAAGTGAAGGGCTTCGACAAGCTCAGCCCGAACGGGGTTGGTTACAGGGATTAAGCAAATGGCACGTGAACCTCAGCGCGTTAAGCGGCGCGAGCGCAAGAACATCTCCGCCGGCGTCGCGCATGTGAACGCCAGCTTCAACAACACCATGATCACCATCACCGACGCCCAGGGCAATGCGATTGCCTGGTCGTCGGCCGGCATGATGGGCTTCAAGGGATCGCGCAAATCGACTCCCTATGCCGCCCAGGTCGCTGCCGAGGATGCCGGCAAGAAGGCCGCCGAACATGGCGTCCGCACGCTGGAAGTCGAAGTCAAGGGTCCGGGTTCGGGCCGCGAGAGTGCGCTGCGCGCGCTTCAGGCGGTCGGCTTCCAGATCACGTCCATCCGCGACGTGACTCCGATACCGCACAACGGCGTCCGTCCGTCCAAGCGCCGGCGCGTCTGATCTTCGGCCAAAGTGCTACTTTGGCCGAGGAATAAAATTCAAGAATACGGAGGCGGGCCCGCCTCCGAACCATAGGGAATATCATGGCCGTCAACGCAAAGAACTGGCAGGAAATGAAGAAGCCCAACGCGCTCGAGAAGCGCACCTCGGGCGCCGATGCGCGGCGCAAGGCGACTTTCGTCGCCGAGCCGCTGGAGCGTGGCTTCGGCCTGACGCTCGGCAACTCGCTGCGCCGCGTGCTGCTGTCCAGCCTGCAGGGCGCCGCCGTCACCTCAATGCGGATCGAGGGCGTGCTGCACGAGTTTTCGTCGCTCGCCGGCGTTCGCGAGGATGTCACCGACATCGTGCTCAACGTCAAGCAGATCGCGCTGCGCATGGAAGGCGATCAGCCCAAGCGTTTGCAATTGTCGGCGACCGGTCCTGGCGAAGTCACCGCCGGCCAGATCGCGACGACCGGCGACATCGAGGTGATGAACCCGACCCTGGTCATCTGCCATCTCGATGAAGGCGCGACGCTCAACATGGAGCTGACCGCCGAGGCCGGGAAGGGCTATGTCCCCGCTGCCGCCAACCGCCCGGCCGACGCGCCGATCGGCCTGGTGCCGGTGGACGCGCTCTACTCGCCGGTCCGCCAGGTCAGCTACAAGGTCGAGAATACCCGCGTCGGGCAGGAACTCGATTATGACAAGCTGACCTTGTCGGTCGAAACGGACGGCACGATCACGCCGGACGATGCGCTGGCTTATGCCGCCCGCATTCTTCAGGATCAGCTCCAGCTGTTCGTCCACTTCGACGAGGGCATGATCACCACGCACGTGCCGATGAGCGGCGGCGGCATGACGATGAGCCCGATCGAGACGGAAAGCGATGCCAACCAGCTCAACCGCTACCTGCTCAAGAAGGTGGACGAGCTCGAACTGTCGGTACGCAGCGCGAACTGCCTCAAGAACGACAACATCATCTACATCGGCGATCTGGTCCAGAAGACCGAGGCCGAGATGCTGCGCACGCCGAATTTCGGCCGCAAATCGTTGAACGAGATCAAGGAAGTGCTGTCCTCCATGGGCCTGCGTCTCGGCATGGACATTCCGGGCTGGCCGCCTGAGAATATCGAGGAAATGGCCAAGAAGCTCGAGCAGGAGCTGATGGGGTAAGCCCGAGCTCCTAAGCCTAAGCGCAACGCGCTTAGGCGAGGACAAGCGCCGGGCCGGCCAGCGGCCTTCAAGGCCGACGGACGACACGGGGTTCACTTCCGTGTCGGCCTACTATCCAGAAGGGCCGTCCCGTCGGGGCGGTCCTTCTCCCGTTCAGCCGAGCAGGGCCTCCAGCGACGCGATCACCTGACCGACCTCGAACGGCTTTTCCACCCGCGGCACGGCGTTAAACCGGTCAGGGAGCGAGGCGGAATTGTAGCCGGTCGCGATCAGGAAGGGGATGCCGGCCCGCTCCAGATCGTCGGCGATGGAGAACGACATTTCGCCGCGCAGGTTCATGTCCAGGATCACGCAATCGACGTCCTTGCCGGCGACAATCCGCCCGGCCTCGGCCACGGTCGCGACCGGCCCGATCACGCCCGACCCGTTTCGGCGCAACTCCGTCGCCAGATCGTCCGCGAGATAATATTCGTCCTCGACGATGAGGATGCGCCGGCCGTCCAGAGGCCTGCTGGAGATCAGCTGTTCAGACATGGATTGCTGTCCTGCATCATGGAGTCATATAACGTCAGAATTGGGGTGTTCATAACATGGGTTGAAGGACCGCGTGCTAATGCGCGATAGGAAGGGACGTCCAGCAAATGGTGATTGTTCTGTCTCTGAGCCTGCAAGCTTATACCAAGCTTTCTCAATCCGATACCGCCGCATTCGAACGGCTTGCCCGAAAGGGCACGCGTCAGGTCGCCGCGCGCCGTGATCTCATCCGCGAGGGCGACAAGCCCCGTTCGGTCTTCCTGATTCAGGATGGCTGGGCTTGCCGCTACAAGCAGTTGCCGGATGGGCGCCGCCAAGTGGTATCCTTTTTCGTGCCCGGCGACATTTGCGATCTCAACGTCTATATCCTCAAGCAGATGGATCACACGATCGGCGCGATCAGCCCGATCAAGGTGGTGGAGATCGCCCGCGAAGACTTCGAGGCGCTGATGGCCGATCATCCGCGCATCGCCCAGGCCTTATTCTGGAACGAACTGGTCACCGTCTCCATTCAACGCGAATGGACTCTCAACCTTGGCCAGCGCACCGCCTACGAGCGGATCGCGCACCTGCTGCTGGAGATGTTCCTGCGGCTCCAGGCGGTCGGACTAGCGGATGGAAACAGCTGTGACTTTCCGCCGACCCAGAACGACATCGCCGACGCCACCGGGTTGACCGCGGTGCACGTCAACCGCACGCTCCAGGAATTGCGCCGCGACGGCCTGGTCGAATTGCACAGCCGCACGCTGACTTTGCCGGACATTCCCGCGTTGAAGGCGGTGGCGATGTTCAACGACAATTACCTGCACTTCCAGCACGAAGGCGCCCATCTCGACGCAAATGACTGATCGCGATCCGCAGGCCCAGGCGGCCAATGAGGCAGACGCCTCGCAGCTGGCGCGAGCGCGGGCGGAAGCGGCCCTGCGCGAAAGCGAAGCGCGGCTGCGCTCGCTGATCGAAGGCATTCCGCAACTGGTCTGGCAGTCGCGACGTGATGGCTATTGGACCTGGGCCAGCCCGCAATGGACCGCCTTTACCGGCCAATCGGAACCGGACAGTCGTGATCTCGGCTGGCTCAAATCGGTTCATCCCGACGACCGGGCGTCTGTCATACAGGCGTGGAGCGAAGCGGAGCGGAGAGGCGGCTTGGAGGTGGAGCACCGCCTTCACCATGCCGGCGGAGCGCGTTACCGCTGGGTGCAGACCCGTGCGTCACCTTTGCCCGGTCGTGACAACGGGATCATCGAATGGCTGGGCACGTCCAACGACATCGACGAGCTTCGGCGGACCCGCGACAATCTGCGGATCAGCGAGCAGAGGTTCAGGCTGATCGTCGAGAATGCGACCGGTTACGCGATCATCATCACCGACGAGAATGATGTCATTCGCGAATGGCTGGGGGGATCGGAGGCGATCTTCGGCTGGTCCGCGAAGGAAGCTTTCGGCTGCCCCGCCGCGATCACGTTCACGCCGCAGGATCGGGCAGCGAACGAGCCGCAAAAGGAAGTCGTCGCCGCGGCTCGCGAAGGGGCTGCGCCGGACGTCCGCTGGCACCAGCGCAAGGACGGGGGCCAAGTCTTTATCGAAGGCACGGTGACGCCGCTGCGCAACAACGACGGCAGCGTCCGAGGCTATCTGAAGATCGGGCAGGATGTCAGCGAACGGCAGGCTGCGCAGGAAGCTCTCGAGGCCAGCGAGCGGCGCATGCGCACCCTCGTCACCGGCATTCCCCAATTGGTGTTCCGATCCCGCAGCGATGGCGAGCGCACCTGGGGTAGCCCGCAATGGATCGCCTATGCCGGAATGAGCCTGGAGGACAGTTTGGGCCTGGGCTGGTTGAACGCCGTCCATCCCGACGATCGCGAGGCGACGGTGGCGGCCTGGCAGGACGTGTGCGAGCGCGGCGAATATTATGCGGAACATCGCATCCTTCACGCCGCCAGCGGCGCCTATCGCTGGCATCAGACCCGCGCGACGCCGCTCCGCGACGAGGCGGGCCGCATCCTGGAGTGGATCGGCACGTCGACCGACGTCGAGGAACTGCGTCAGTTGCAGCGCCACCAGCAGATCCTGCTGGCCGAGCTTCAGCACCGGGTCCGCAATACTTTGGGCGTGGTCCGCTCGATCGCGCGCCGCACCGCCGAGCTGTCGGCCAGCAAGGAGGAGCTTGCCGACCATCTCCAGGGCCGGCTCGCGGCGTTCGCCCGGGTCCAGGCGGCGCTGACCCGCACGCCGGCTGGCGGGGTCGATCTCGCCGCTTTGATCGAGGATGAGCTGCTGGCCCACGCGGCGCGCGAGAGCGAGATGCTGACAGTCAAAGGCCCGCCCGTCATGCTCAAGGCGCGGCCAGCCGAAAGCCTGAGCCTCGCGCTGCATGAGCTTGCCACCAACGCGGTCAAATATGGCGCGCTGAGCCGGGACGGCGGGCGGTTGGCGATCGGCTGGACAGTCGAACAGCGCAACGGCGGCCCCTGGCTCCGCTTTGGCTGGGAAGAGGGCGGAATGCATCTCTCGCCCGAAACGCCCGCCCGGCGCGGCTTTGGAATGGAATTGCTCGAGCGCAGCCTGCCCTACGAGCTCGACGCCGTTACCCGGATCGACTTCCGCCCGACAGGCTTCGCGTTCACGATGGAGCTGCCGCTGACGAAGCTTGTCATCGACTGAATGCGGCTCGCGCTGCAACGGGCGGTTCTCCCCGGGCCGGAACCGCACTAGATAGGCCGGGTGATCGACGCCGCCGAAAAGCTTGCCCCGTCTCCCTTTCTGGTTCCGCGCGCGCGCGCGCTCGATGTGGCCAAATTCCGCGATCCGTTCGTCACCGCCAGGGGCGAGGCGCGCGCCCATGTCGATCTCGATCGGCTCGACACCTTGTGGATCAACACCGGCACGCTGTGCAATCTGGCCTGCAAGACCTGCTACATCGAAAGCTCGCCGACCAACGACGCGCTGGTTTACCTCACCCTGGCCGAGGTCGATGCCTATCTGGACGAGGCCGAGGGCTTGGGAACGCGCGAGATCGGCTTCACCGGCGGCGAGCCGTTCATGAACCGGGACATGGTCGCGATGCTTCGCTCCGCGCTCGGCCGTGGGTTCGAGGTGCTGGTGCTGACCAATGCGATGCGCCCGATGCGGCGGTTCGAGGATCAGCTGAAAGCGATCCGCCTCCATCATGGCAACCGGCTGACGATGCGGGTCAGCCTCGATCATCACAGCCAGGCGGTGCACGAAGGAGAGCGCGGGCCGGGCAGCTGGGAAAAGGCGCTCGATGGGCTCAAATGGCTGGCCGAGTACGGATTTCGGATCGCCGTCGCGGGGCGAAGCCTGACCGGCGAATCTGAAGTCGAGGCGCGCGCGGGCTATGCGCGGCTGTTCGCCACGCTCGGCATCCGGCTGGATGCGTCCGATCGCTCCCGGCTGGTGCTGTTCCCGGAAATGGACGCTGCTGCGGACGTGCCGGAGATCAGCACCGGCTGTTGGGACATCCTGAATATCTCACCCGGCGCTATGATGTGCGCGTCCAGCCGCATGGTGGTGAAGCGAAAAGGGGCGGCCGCGCCGGTCGTCGCCGCCTGCACTCTGCTCCCTTACGACGACCAGTTCGCGCTGGGGCGCACGCTGCGGGAGGCGAGCGGCCGCGTGATGCTCAACCACCCGCATTGCGCGCGCTTCTGCGTACTCGGCGGGGCGAGTTGCTCCGGCTGAGCCTGTCCGTCGTCATTCCCGCGCTGAACGCCGCGCGGACCTTGCCCGAATGCCTTGCCCGGTTGGACGGCGCGGACGAGCTGATCGTCGTCGATGGCGGATCGAGCGACGGCACGATCCGGATCGCCGAAGCGGCCGGCGCTCGCGTCGTGATCGCGCCCAAGGGCAGGGGCGTCCAGCTTCGAGCCGGCGCCGAGGCCGCCACTGGCGCTTGGCTGCTCTTCCTACACGCCGACACTCTGCTTGCACCTGATTGGCACGCCGCTGCGGCGGCACATTTACGCGCGGAGGGGGCAGGGGCGGCCTGTTTTCGCTTCCGGCTCGACGATCCCGCCTGGCAGGCCCGCTGGATCGAGCGGGGCGTCAGCCTGCGCTCACGCTGGTTAGGCCTGCCTTATGGCGACCAGGGCCTGCTGCTTCCGGCATCTTTGTACAGGCAGGTCGGGGGCTATCGTCCTCTGCCGCTGATGGAGGATGTCGATCTGGTTCGCCGATTGGGGCAGGTGGCCGTTCTTGGCGCCGATGCTCTCACCAGCGCGGAGCGTTGGCGGCGCGATGGCTGGGCGCGGCGATCGGCCCGGAACCTGCTCTGTCTGCTGCTATACCGGCTCGGTGCGCCGGCCGAGCGCATCGCGCGCATCTACCGCTGATCGGTCCCGCCGAACACCCGCTTCCCGATCGCGTCCAGCTTCGCCAGCATGCTTGGATCGCGCGCGTCCGGCGCGGTGATGATCGCCGTGTTCAGCGCGGTGTCGATCGGGGAGGGCGAGCGGGAGGGCGGCAACGCCCGCGCGAACTCGGCGACCAGTCGCCGCGCCGTTTGCGCATTGGCCATCAGCTGCGCGATGATCGCGGATACCTCGACCTGCTCTTCGTCCCCGCGCCAGCAATCGTAATCGGTCACCATGCCGACCAACGCGTAGGGCAGCTCCGCTTCGCGCGCGAGCTTGGCTTCCGGCATCGCCGTCATGCCGATCACATCGCAGCCCCAGCCGCGATACATGTGGCTTTCGGCGCGCGAGGAGAATTGCGGGCCCTCCATCGCGAGGTAAGTGCCGCCAAGCGCGACGTCAGCGCCCGCCGCCCGCGCTGCCGCCGCCGAGAGCGCGGACAGGCGCGGACAGACCGGATCGGCCATCGAGACATGGGCGACCAGGCCTTCACCGAAGAAGCTGCCCGGCCGCGCGACCGTGCGATCGATGAACTGATCGACCACCACGAACCGCCCCGGCGCGAGTTCCTCCCGCAGCGATCCGATCGCGGAGATCGCCAGCAGGTCGGTGCACCCCGCCCGCTTCAGCGCGTCGATGTTCGCCCGGGCATCGACCTGGCTCGGCGGGATCCGGTGACCCCGGCCGTGGCGCGGCAGGAACACGAATTTGACCCCGGCGATGCGTCCGATCAGCAGGGCGTCCGAGGGCGAGCCCCAGGGCGTATCGACCGCGATCCACTGCGCATCTTCCAGCGCGTCGATCTCGTACAGGCCGGAGCCGCCGATCACACCGATCGTCCAATCGCTCATTCGTTCAACTCCGATCACAAGCTCAGCTTGCCGGCATAGCCGGTCATTTCGAGGTAGCCGCGGCCGCCATCCGTGGTCACCGCGCCTTCCCAATAGGTCGGCATGCCGGGGCCGCCGGTCAGTTCCTGCGCGTCCATCAGCGGCCGCAGCGGAAAGCGCCGTTCGCCACCCGGCAACCGCACCAGGATGTCGGTCGCGACCGGATAGGCCGCCCCGCTGTCCGGCGACCGCCAGCGGCGACGGGGGACAAAGCGGACCTGATCGGGCGCGAGCACTGTCTGGTTGCCGTCGGGACGCCGGAACGTGCCGCCGGCATATACAGGCCGGCCGTCACCGCCACGCACCTGGAACGCCATCAGCGCGCCGCCATCGTCCAGGTTGATCCCCGCCCAATCCCAGCCGACCGCCTGACGCGGCAGCAGGGTTGACGACCATTCGCGATCGAGCCACCCGCGTCCCGTCACCGCGACGGCACGCCCGCCCCGGATCACGCGCCCCCGGACGGCGAGTTGCGGCATCGAGAAGTAATAGCTCGCCTGTTCGGGCCGGGGTCCTTTGCGCGAATAACCTGCCGCGCCATTGGCCATGGCCGGCTGCGTCGGAGTGAAATCCAGGTCTAGCGCGAAGCCCTTGGCGGGGATCACCGCTCGGAACCGTCCGTCTGCCCTTCGATCCAGCGTCCAGTCGAGCAGGCGTATCGCCGTGTTCTCCGTTCCGGCCTCCGCCAGCCCGAGACCGGCGCGGGCCAGCCGCTGATCGTGGCTGAGCTTGCTGGCGGCGGGATCGGACAAGGCGGCGTGCGCGAACAGGATCTGGCGCGGCGCGAACGGGCTCGGATTGTCGGACGAGATCGCCGGGCGCGAGCGGAAGAAAGTGATCTGGAAGCCGAGCGGCTTGCCGTCCGGCGTTTGCAGCCAGCCGGTCAGATACCACCATTCCGTGCGGAAGTCCGGATGCGCGCCATGATCGCGCGGCAGCCGGATCGGCGTGCCGGGCACCACTTCGGGAAAGCGGACCGGCGCCTGCGCGGGCTGGGCGGCGAGGCTGGCGCCGAGCAACAGCGCGAGTAGGAGAAGCCGTCGCATCACCAATCCTCGCTCACCGCCCGGATCGCGCCACGCGACAATGAAGTGCGGCCGGCCAGCATCGCGGTTCCCGCCGATGCCGCGATCAGTGCGACGCCGACGCCGAGCAGCAGCGGCCAGGGGATCTGAGTTCGCATGGTCCAGTTGAACGACTGCGGGTTGATCACGTGGATGAGAATCTGGCTGATGCCGAGCCCGAGCACCGCGCCCGCCGTCAACCCGATCAGCCCCAGCAACGCCCCTTCCACCGCCAGCATCGCGGTCACGGTCGACGGGCGCATGCCGACGTGGCGCAGCATGCCGAACTCCTTCAGCCGCGCGATCGTCTGGGCCGAACTGGTCGCCGCGACGCCGGCCAAGCCGATCAGGATCGCGATCGCTTCGAGCACGTAGGTGATCGCGAAGCTGCGATCGAACAATTGCAGGGCCTGAACGCGCAACGTCCCGGGCTCGGCGATGTCGATCGCGCCGCGCAGGTTCTCCGGCAGGCGGGCGAGGAGAGCGGCGCGGACGGCACCGGGCGAGGCTCCGGGATCCAGGGTAATGGCGGCTTCGGTGCGAACCCGATCGCCGGTGAGCGCGACGTAATCGCGGTCGGAAATCTCGATCGCGCCCTGCTGGCGGGCATAATCGCGCCAGATGCCGGCAACATGGCCGCGCACGGGGCGCTCGCCGATCGGCAGGGCCATGACGTCGCCGACCTGCTTGCGATAGATGCGCGCGGCCGGCTCCGACAGCCACAAGGCGATGCCGGGGCCGGGCCGCGACGCGCGGGCGATCAGCGGCATGGTGATGCCGGGCTCGCCGGTCGGGCGGACCAGCAACAGCAGGGACGGCAGGTTGGGATCAATCGCGAGCGGGACCTGCTTGGCGAAACCGATCGAGCGGATGCCGGGGGTTGTCGCCAGCCGAGCCTGAATCGCCGGATCGAGCACCGCTCCGCTGCGCGCGCCCGACAGATACAGGTCGCCGCTCAGGAACGCGTCGAGCCAGTCCTCGACCGATCCGCGGAAGCTGGTGACCATGATCGCCATCGCGATCATCAGCCCGGTGCTGGCGACAATGCCGCTCAGCGCGATCGAGGCTTGACTCGGCGCGCCGAGCAGCCTCCGGACCGCCATGTCAAACGGCGGCCGGCGCGTGTCGAGGCGCGCGAGCGGGCCAAGCAGCGCGCGGGCGAGCCAGGGCATGGCGGCGATGCCTCCGGCCAGGACCAATGCGATCGCCAGATAACCGAACAGGGGCAGGCGGCCGATCGCGGGGAGAAACGCCGCGCCGATGCCGAGCAGCAGGAGAGCGAGAGCGAGCCGCAGCGGTGGGCGCTCGCGCGGATCGACGAGGTCGCCGGCCTGTCGGATCGCGATCGCCGGAGCGAGCCGTCCGGCCCGCCGCGCGGGGGCGTAGCTGCCGCCGACGGCGGTGGCGATACCGAGCAGGAGGAAAAGGAGAGCCGCGGCGGGAGAGAAGCTCAGCCGTGGGTCGGCGCCACCGAAATAGCCGCCGCCCAGATCGCCGCCGACGAGGCGAAGCGCCAGCGCCGCGATACCGTACCCCAGCGCGAGGCCAATCCCTGAGCCGATCACGCCGAGCACGAGGCCCTCGAGCAGCAATTGCGCTTCGATGCTGGTGCGCCGCATGCCGAGCGTTCGCAGCAGCGCGAACTGGCTCAGGCGGCGCATCACCGACAGCGACTGGCCCGAATAGACCAGGAACCCACCGGTCAGCAGCGCGACCAACGCAAGCATGTCGAGATTGACCCGGTAGGCCCGAGACAGACTGTCGCCACGCCGGCTTTCCCCTTCCGGGTCGGTCACGCGGGCGCCGGCCGGCAGCGCCGCCGCCACACCCGCGCGAACCGCTCCCCGATCGGCGCCATCGCGCAGCTTGAGGTCGATCCGGTCGAGCTTGCCCAGCCGCCCGAATCGCCATTGAGCCTGCGCGATGTCGACAGTGGCCAGCGCCTGGCCTGCCGCGACTCCGGGCAGGTCGCCTGCGACCTGGAAGCTGCGGGTCACCGCGCCGACACGCACGGTCGCGCGCTGCCCCGGGCGCAAGCCGGTCCTGGCCAGGGCGGCCGAGGACAGGAACAAGGCATCCGGGTCGAAAGCAGTGTCGGGACCCGGCGGACCGGCTGCGGCGCCGGCGTGGCCGGGACGGCCAATCAGATTGGGCGTGACGCTCATCACCCGCAGCAGGTCCAGCCCAAGCAGGGTGATCTGCTTGCCCTCGATCCCAGCCGAAAAGGAGAGGACGGGGCTTGCGTCCGCGACGCCCTCGACCTGGAACATGCGCGGGTAGAGCCGTTCGTCGAAGCCGAGCGGGGAGGCGGCGCGGACCTGCAGGTCGGCATCACCCGACGCGCTACGCACGGCCTGCCCGAACGCATCGGCGGCCGAACGGTTGATCACGTGAACCGCGAAGCCGAGCGCCACCCCAACGGCGATCGCCAGCCCGGCCAGCACGAACCGCATCGGGTGCGCGCGCCATTCGCCCGCCAGCATCCATCGCCACGGCCCCGGCAGGCTCAGCATCGGGCAGGTACTTCAGCCATCCACCAGGCCGGTGCGGGTCAGCAGCAATTGGCGATCGGCCTGCGCCGCGGCGGCAGGCGAATGGGTGACGAGCAGCATCGCCGCGCCGCGTTCCTTCACGGCGGCGCCCAGCAGGGTCATGACGCCGCCCGCGGTTTCCGGGTCGAGATTGCCGGTCGGCTCGTCGGCAAGGATCAAAGCGGGGCTGTGGACCAGTGCCCGGGCGATCGCCACCCGCTGCATTTCGCCGCCCGACAATTCCCTGGGGTAGCTGCCGGTCCGATTCCCCAGCCCGACCGCGTCCAGCAACTCCGCCGCGGACGCCAGCGAGCTGTCCCGCGCGCATTTCTGCAGAAGCAGCGGCATGGCGACGTTCTGGGCGAGGGTCAGGTGAGGCAGGATGTGAAAAGCCTGGAATACGAAGCCGACCATGTCCCGTCGCAGGTCGGTGCGCTCCGCCTCGCTCAAGGGTCCGAGCAGGCGACCGGCGATTGCGACATCGCCATGGTCCGGCTCGTCCAAGCCGGCGATGATGTTGAGCAGGGTTGATTTGCCGACGCCCGATTCCCCCCGGATCGCGAGATGCTCGCCGGGCGCGAGGGACAGGTCGAGGCCGTCGAACAGCACGCGCCCGCCGGGCACGCTCTTGCCGAGACCCGCGAGGCGAAGGGCGGCGCTCAACGCCAGAAACGGCCGATGTCGATCAGCGCGCGATGGGCCTGTGCCGCGGCGGCGATCGTTTCCTTTTCGGAAGTCTGCGCGTCGTCGCCCCGGGCCGCGCGCAGCAGGGCGTCGCGATCCGGCCGCTCGCCGATAAGGTCGCCGAGCAGCTCGCGCGCGGTTTCCGCATCGTTCAGATGGCCGAGCTGTTCCTGCACGTCCTCGACAGCCGCCGCGAACTTCTTCTGCCCGGCGGCCGCGTTTCCGGTCTGGAGTGCCGCCAGGAATTCAACGGCATAGCGCAGCTTCTTGACTTCGATGCGGAGCTGATGCCGCGCTTCGGGCTCCATCTTGGCGAGCTGGCGACCGCCTTTCTTGACCTTGCGCCAGCGCTTGTCGAGCTGGTCGGAGGCGAAGTCCTCGATCGGCTCCGCTGCCGGCTCTCCCCTGCGCCAGGCTCCCGTCTCGATCCAGGCGACGAGGTCGAGCATGAGGTGCCGCAGCCGCGTCGATGCCAGCGCGCCGAGCACCTGCTCGTAAGCCTCGTCGCGGGCCGTCTCGAGCAGCTTGCGAAGCGGCTTGGACCGGTCGCCGACCCGCTTCAGCAGCACGTCGAGATTGCGCGCATCGCCGAGCTGATTGGTGAACCAGCGCACCTCCTCGCGGATCGCGGGGAAGGCCGGGTCGCCGGCGACCAACGGCCGAAACAGGACAAACGCCGATCGCAGCCGACGCATCGCCACCCGCGCCTGATGGAGCGCGGATGGATCACTTGTCGAGACGACCAGCGGCTCGTTGAGGCGAAACTGGCGCAGGCAGGAATGGCAGATCGCGGCAAAGCCTTCGCCGCTGCTCATGCCCGGGCTCAGGTCGATCCGCTCGCCCTTCGCCGCACGCGCGGCGCTGCCATCGGCCAGCCGGTAGCCGCGCTCCGCCTTGGTCAGCACGCCGATGCGCGCCGGCACGGCATCGATCAGCGCGCGCGCGAATTCGAGTAGGATGGGTGCGCTGCCGTTCTTGAGCTCGAGCTCCAATTCGGCGATCCGCTCCACCGCCTTTCCGCCGGTCACGTCGCCGACGTCCAGCACGACTTCGATCGTGCCGCCGTGCCAATCCACCATCCAGACCGTGCGACTCACATCGGAACGGATTAGCGGCCGCAGCGCCCGCCGCACCTTCTTGGTCAGCAGCGGACCGAGTGGGGTCTTCGCGGCCAAATCGAAATCCGGCTCGCAACCCTCTATGCCGTCTTCCCATTCCGGTCGATCAAACAGGCCGGCGGCGGCTCCGTTCACCTGCTGTTTCACCGTCTGAACATGGCGGCCCTTGCTGTCCCGCACCCGCAGCGTGAAGCCGGAGCGACGCAGCATTCCGTCCGGCGTGTCGTAATAGATCGAGCTTTGCGGCGCGGCCCGAGGTTCGATCGGGGCGAGCAGGGCATGCGCCCGCAACAGCTCCGCCCCGTCGGCATCCAGCTCCAGCTTGAGCTCGACCTCGCGATCTTCTTTCACCATCTCAGCGCTCGCTTTCGGCCCGGCTTACACCATAAGAACAGCTGCGAGCCAGACCGCCGGGCTCGTGCGTTGTTCCCACGATGAAACTAACGGGCGCATTGAGAAAGGCGGCGGGCGCGGCCCTGCGCGGCAGCAAGGGCGCCAGGCTTCAGGTCGGCGCGCTGCCTTATCGACGCAAGGCCGACGGCTCCACGGAGGTGCTGCTGGTCACGACCCGCGGCACCGGTCAGTGGATGATCCCGAAAGGCTGGCCGATGCGCGGCAAGAGCGCCCGTGAGGCCGCCGCCCAGGAAGCCTGGGAAGAAGCGGGGGTGCGCGGCACCACCGGCAAGCGCGAGATTGGCCGGTTCCGTCACGACAAAAGCGATTGGCTGCGCGGCAGCGTTCCGTGCGTGATCGCCGTTTACCCGCTTGCGGTTACCCAGGAAGCGGAGCTCTGGCCCGAGCATGGCCAACGCAGCCGTGGCTGGTTCAGCCTCGACGACGCATCGGCCCGGGTGCGTTCCCCGGCGCTGGCGGTGATGATCGCGGGAGCCGGCACGCTGTGATGGGCTGTCGGACGCGTTTACAAAGATTTAACCTTTAACCTTCGCACATGGCTGGAATCTGATTTGGCCCGCTTCTTGCTCAGCATCCGGCATGTGGCGTAGATTTGCTCGGCTTTTCCTCATCAAGACCCGCTTCGAAGCGTTCGCGGTGATCTACGCGTTGGCGGTGGGAGCGGTGACCCGCGGCTACCATTATCTCGATCTTTATCCTGGTCTGCCGGGCTACCTTTTCTTCGCGGCCTGCAGCGGAGCGGTGTTCATGGCCGGAGCGAAGATCCTGGATGCCACGCAGCCCCGCCGCAAACCGGGCGAGGAGAGGCGTGGGCCGCGGCGGGAGCGGCGCCACGAGCTTCAAGGTGCATAGCCGCTGCTGCTAGGCCGCGGAGAGCAGCCCATCCAGGAACGTCGTCGCGTTTTTGAGGCAGGTAAGCAGCAGCTCCTCATCGAACGGCTTCTGGAGAAGATCGAGCGCGCCGGCCTGCATCGTCTTGGCGGCGATCGACGCATCGCCATGCCCGGTCATCATCAAGACAGGCCACTCGACGCCGTTCGCGCGCACTTCCCGGAGCAGTTCGAGGCCGTCCTGCCCGGGCATGCGAACATCGGCCAAAACGCAACCCGGGGAGAGATCGGGCAGGGTAGCGAGAAATTCCGGACCGCTCGCGAAGCTGCGCGCTTCCGCTCCCGCCGCGACCAGCATGAAGCATATCGCCGAGCGCACCTGCGGCTCGTCGTCAACGATATAGGTCGGGTAAAGGTCGCTCATCCGGTGCTGTCCGCTTGGACCATCTTTATCCGAATGGCCCGCATCTCTATCGTGCACCTGATGCTGCAACCAAGCCTTAGCGAGCAGAGCCGGAAATTACGGTATTCGTCGTCGATCGCGACGGGGCGCAGGAGGAACGCTTGAGCGAGCCGAGTCCAGCGGGTCCGATTGGACTTCTCTATATCAGCACCAGCAACCTCCGGCTTCCGGACGAGGCCGCGCATGAGGTGGACTCAATCGTGAACTGGTCACGCCGCCGCAATCAGGCGATCGGAGTGACGGGTGCGCTTGTTTTCACGGAGCGTCGGTTCGCCCAATATCTCGAGGGACCAGCTTGCGGCGTCGATGAACTGATGGCCAGCATCTCGCGGGACGCGCGCCACCGCGACATCGATCTTATCTTCCGCAAGCCGATCGATCGTCCGCGCTTCGAGACTTGGGCGCTGGCCTATGCCGGGCCGTCGACCTTCGTGGCCGGCCACGTGCTGGCAGCGGCTGATGCCAGCGGAGCGGGGTCCCGGGCCAAGCAGGCGGACCGGCTGGTGGAAACAATGAGCCAATTCGTCCAGGCGCAGGTGATGGAACAGCGCCGGCGCTCCGGCGGCTGAGAGTCGCCGGCGCCGAACTGTTGGCGCGAAATCCCATAATTCGGCCGGCGATCAGAGCCGTGCGACATCGTCTGGCTGCGAAACAGGCGCAATATCAACGTTTCTCCCGCTTGGCACGGCTCTTGAAGAGGAGGGGGCTAAGGCCGCTGATCCGAGCGACCGGCAAATTTCGGGGAGAATGAAAGTGATCAAGCTGAACGCAATCGACTGGCAGCGCACTCTGGTGGCCGGCCTTGGCGCGCTGGTGATCAGCACCACGTCGATCGCCGCCACCGTAGCGCCCGTTCAGGCCGCCAAGCCCTGCGTGACGGTCCCAATCGAGGGTGGGTCCGCACACCTGTCCTGCTCGCTGGCTTGAACCAGCGCACCGCGACAAGAAACTGGGAGGATCAAACCGTGAAGAAGCGTTTCTATCTCGACAAGACGAACGGAATGGCAATGGGCGTCTGCTCAGGCCTTGCGAACTACATCGGCGTCGACGTTACCTTTGTTCGGATCGCCGCCGTGCTGCTGACCGCCTTCGGCGCCGCGCCTTGGACGTTGATCGCTTATGGCATCGCCGCCTGGGTGGCCAAGCCGGCCCTGATCGGCGACCGGTCCGGCCCCGAGCTCGGCGCGCCGCGCGGCTCGACCCATGATTATCGCGCTCACGCCACCGATCTCGACCGGCGGCTGGCCGAGGTTGATACTTATGTCGCCACCACCGATCACCGACTCGCCCGAGAGATCGACGAGCTGCGCTGAGCGGTGTCAACGAAAGGGACGGACGATGAACGAATCCGTGACCATGCTGGGCCTAGCAGGCTTCGGCTTCGCGGGCCTCGGCGCGGCCCTCTGGGCCGGTCTCAAGGGTTGGCAGGGCTGGCTCGAACTGAAGCGGCTCGAGCTGGCCGCCCCGCACGGTCGCCGGCCACACTCGCCGGCGATGGACCGGATCGAGATCGCCGACATGAAGGAGCGCATCCGGAAGCTCGAATCGATCGCCTCCTGCGTCGATCTTTAAGCAGCGGGTGGGCGAGCGCTGATTGATTCTGCGCATGGCGTTGAGGAGAATAATTCGATTTCGCGACGGGAACGCGGCGCCTAGACAGCGCCCAACCCTTTCAGGAGATCGAACGTCATGGACGCAATCACGCAGAACAGCCCGATCAACGATCCCGCCAAGCAGCCGGCCGCGCTGCGCACGCTGCTCGGACGAACGAACCGCGATTGGTGGCCCGAGCAGCTGACGCTGGAACTGCTGCGACCCAATGGTCCGCAGGATCCGATGGGTGACGATTTCGAATATCGCAAGGCGTTCGAGCAACTCGATTATCAGGCGCTCAAGGCCGACCTCACCGCGCTAATGACCGACAGCCAGCCCTGGTGGCCGGCCGATTACGGCCATTACGGCCCGTTCTTCATCCGCATGGCCTGGCATGCGGCAGGCACTTATCGCAGCGGCGACGGACGCGGCGGCTCCTCTTCGGGCCAGCAGCGTTTCGCTCCGCTCAACAGCTGGCCGGATAACGGCAATCTCGACAAGGCGCGCCGCCTGCTCTGGCCGATCAAGAAGAAGTACGGCCGCGCGCTGTCCTGGGCCGATCTGTTCATTCTGACCGGCAATGTGGCGATCGAATCGATGGGCGGCCCGACCTTCGGCTTCGGGGGCGGCCGCGAGGACGTGTTCGAGCCCGAGCATGTCTATTGGGGCACCGAGGAGGAGTGGCTCGGCCAGACCCGCATCGACGAGGAAGCTGGGCTCGCGCTCGAAAATCCGCTCGCGGCGATCCAGCACGGCCTGATCTACGTCAATCCGGAAGGTCCGGGCGGCAAGCCCGACCCGATCGGTTCCGGCCGCGACATGCTCGAGACCTTCAGCCGCATGGGCATGAACGCGGAAGAGACGGCGGCTCTGACCGCTGGCGGTCATACGTTCGGCAAGGCGCATGGCGCGGGCTGCCCGTCCAAGGTCGGCCGTGAGCCGGAAGCCGCCGACATCGCCCAAATGGGCCTCGGCTGGGCGTCGGATCACGAGAGCGGAATGGGCGACCACACCATTACCTCCGGCCTGGAAGGCGCCTGGACGCCAAGCCCGACCAAGTGGGACGATGATTATTTCCGCATGCTGATGGACTATGACTATGAGCTGGTGAAAAGCCCGGCCGGATCGTGGCAGTGGCAGCCCAAGAACCAGCCGGAATCGGATATGGCACCGGCCGCACACGATCCGAGCCGGCGCGTGCCGACCATGATGTCGACCGCCGACATCGCGCTCAAGGAACACCCCGAGTTCCGCCCGATCGCCGAGAAGTTCCGCCGCGATCCGGCGGCCTTCGCCGACGCCTGGGCGCGCGCCTGGTTCAAGCTCACCCACCGCGACATGGGGCCGAAGTCGCGTTACCTTGGGCCCGAAGTGCCGAAGGAAGACCTGATCTGGCAGGACCCGATCCCGGCCCATGTCGGCCCGCGGCTTGATCAGGCCGATGTCACGCATCTGGAAGGCAAAATCCTTGGCTCCGGCCTGACCACGGCCGAGCTGGTGCAGACCGCCTGGGCGTCCGCATCGACCTTCCGCGGCTCCGACAAGCGCGGCGGCGCCAATGGCGGGCGTATCCGCCTGGAGCCGCAGCGCAATTGGGACGTCAACGAGCCCGCGCAGCTGGCCCGCATCCTGTCCGTCTACGAAGGGATCAAGGCCGAGTTCGACGCGGCGCAGAGCGGCGGCAAGACGGTCAGCATCGCCGATCTGATCGTGCTCGGCGGCTCGGTTGCGATCGAGCGGGCGGCGAAGGCCGGCGGCCATGCGGCGAAGGTGCCGTTCACGCCCGGCCGCGCCGATGCGTCGCAGGCGCAGACCGATGTCGAAGGCTTCGCGGTGCTCGAGCCCAAGGCGGACGGCTTCCGCAATTACCTCAGCACGCGCCACAACGTGCCGACCGAGGAATTGCTGGTCGACCGCGCGCAGCTGCTCGGCCTCAGCGCGCCGGAGATGACGGTGCTGGTCGGCGGGCTGCGCGTGCTCGGCGCCAACCATAGCAAGGCCAAGGAACATGGCGTGTTTACCGATCGTCCAGGCGCGCTCACCAACGACTTCTTCGTTAGTCTGCTCGACATGGGCACGGCGTGGAAGCAGGTCTCGGAGGAAAGCGACCAGGAATATGTCGGCAGCGATCGCCACACCGGCGAGCGCCGCTGGACCGCGTCGCGCACCGATTTGGTGTTCGGCTCCAACTCGCAGCTGCGCGCCATCTCCGAAGTCTATGCGTCGGACGATGCCCACGCCAAGTTCGTGACGGACTTCGTCGCCGCCTGGACCAAAGTGATGAACGCCGACCGCTTCGACGTCGGCCTCGGCGAGAACGAGTCGATCGGGTAATCGCTTGCCGGGCTGATTAATCGTCTCTCGTCATGGCAGCGAAGGCTGGCATCCAAGCTGACTCGGCATGGACCCCAGCCTCCGCTGGGGTGACGGGAAAGGGTTGGTCACGCGAACAAAGGAAGTCATGCCAGCGTAGGCTGGCATCCAAGCCGCGCATCGAGCATCTTCGGGCTATGGCGAAGGGCGGCTGGGTTTACATCATGACCAACGGCCCATTCGGCACTCTCTACATTGGCGTGACGAGCTTGCAGCGCGGGTGTCACAACATCGGGACGGCAAAGGCTCGGCATTCTGTCGCAAATACGGCCTCACGCGCCTGGTTTACTGCGAACTTTACGAGCGCATTGACGAGGCGATCGCGCGGGAAAAGGCGATGAAGGCGTGGCAGCGTCGCTGGAAAATCAGGCTCATCGAGCAGAGCAATCCGAATGGGGACGATCTGTACCAGCATATCATCGGGGCGTGATTACCGGCGCCCGCCTTGCCGAATAGTTTACAATTCGTCATGCCAGCGCAGGCTGGCATCCAAGCTGTGTCAGCATGGACCCCAGCCTTCGCTGGGGTGACGGGAGAGGTAAGATACTCGATCAGGCAAATCACCTCATGCCAGCGTAGGCTGGCATCCACACTGCCGCCGACGCATCACCCCCCTACCCGCATCAGCGTCACCGTCCGTCTCGGCCCGGAGACGTGGTAGATCGTGCCATAATCCGCGTCCCCGATCGGTGCCGGGCGCGCGCCGCCCAGGGCCGCGACGATCTCCGGCACCGTGTTGCTGTGGCCGATGATCAGCGCCGGGTTTGGGTCCTTTTGCAGGTCCGCGACCAGCCCTGCCGCGTTGCGCGGATCGTAGATGCGCGGCTCGAGCTGGAGCCGGGCGGCGATCGGCGCAGCGGTTTCGCGGGCGCGGCGGGTGTTCGTCACATAGATCACGGCCGGCGGCCGCTCGGCGAAACGGTCGGCCAGCAATTGCGCCTGGCGGAGGCCTTCGGCGGACAGGCCGGGATCGGCCGAGGCGTCCGCCTTTTGTAGATGCCGCATCACATAGAAATCGGGCCCGGGCTGTTGCGGCACATGAAGCATGCACGCAGCGGCGGCGAAGGCGACGGCTAGGGCGAGCAGGGTTCGTATCATAAGTTCTTACCTCAATGCCCTCTCCGTCACCCCAGCGAAGGCTGGGGTCCAATCCGGGTCAGCATGGACCCCAGCCTTTGCTGGGGTGACGTGTCGTGCATGTTGACCCACCCGTCGCGCATCGCCGGGCCGGGTGCAAGGGCTCGACAAAGCGGGCGGGTTGCGGCACGGGCGTTGCCCTTGAACAAACCCGGCATGCCGTGGGGGCGCGGCTTGACCGGGAAGAAGGACAGGGTCGAGGATGCTGGAACCACAGGAGCGCCCTAACCGGCCGGCGCTCGCGCTGCATGTCCCGGAGCCGGAAGCGCGGCCGGGCGACGAGATCGATTTCAGCCACATCCCTGTGCCGCCTGCCGGCAGCGTTTCGCGCCCCGACATCAATGTCGATCCCAGCACTATCCGCGATCACGCCTTTCAACTGATCCGCGTGCTCGACGACGAGGGCAGGGCGGTCGGCCCCTGGGACCCGCGCCTGGACGCGGACAAGCTGCGCCGGATGCTGCGCGACATGATGCTGGTCCGCGTGTTCGACGATCGCATGTACCGCGCCCAGCGGCAGGGCAAAACCAGCTTCTACATGAAGGCGACCGGCGAGGAAGCGATCGCGGTGGCCGGCACCCATGCGCTCGACCGCGAGGACATGTGCTTCCCCACCTATCGTCAGCAAGGCATCCTGGTCGCGCGTGATTACCCGCTGACGACGATGATGTGCCAGATCTACTCGAATCGCGGCGATCCGCTGAAAGGCCGGCAGCTGCCGATCATGTATTCCTCGAAGGAATATGGCTTCTTCACCATTTCCGGCAATCTCGGCACGCAATTTCCGCAGGCGGTGGGCTGGGCGATGGGCTCGGCGATCCGCGGCGACAGCCGAATTGCGTCCGCTTATATCGGCGACGGCTCGACGGCGGAGGGCGACTTCCATTCCGCGTGCACCTTCGCCGGCGTGTACCGGGCGCCGGTCATCCTCAACATCGTCAACAATCAATGGGCGATCTCGACCTTCTCCGGCATGGCCGGCGGCGAGCTTACCACGTTCGCTTCGAAGGGGATCGGCTACGGCCTGCCGGCGCTGCGCGTCGACGGCAATGACGCGCTCGCCGTATATGCGGTCACGCGCTGGGCGGCGGACCGGGCGCGCTCCAACATGGGCCCGACCCTGATCGAGTTCTTCACCTACCGGGTCGAAGGTCATTCGACCTCCGATGATCCGACCGCCTACCGCCCGAAGAATGCGGGGGAAGCCTGGCCGTTCGGCGATCCGCTGGCGCGGCTCAAGCGGCATCTGATGGCGCTCGGTGAATGGGACGAGCAGCGCCACCAGGAGCAGCTCGATCGGCTCGACGCCGAAGTTCGCGCCGCCCAGAAGGAAGCCGAGCGGCTCGGCACGCTCCAGTCGGAACCCTTTTCAGAGATCCCGACCATGTTCGAGGACGTCTTCGCGGAGCTTCCCTGGCACTTGCGCGAACAGCAGGCCCAGGCGCTCGCCGAGGCGGAGGCCAAGCGCGCATGAGCGTGATGAACATGATCCAGGCGCTCAACAGCGCCCACCGCGTGATGATGGAGCGCGATCCAGCCACCGTCGTGCTGGGCGAGGACGTCGGCTACTTCGGCGGCGTCTTCCGTGTTACCGAGGGACTGCAAAAGCAGTTTGGCAAGCAACGCGCGTTCGACGCTCCGATCAGCGAAAACGGGATCATGGCGGTCGCCGTCGGCATGGCGGCTTACGGCCTGAAGCCGATCGCCGAAATCCAGTTTGCCGACTATATCTATCCCGGCTTCGATCAGATCGTCTCCGAAGCCGCCCGCATGCGCTACCGTTCAGCTGGCGAGTGGGGCCTGCCGATGGTGGTCCGCTCGCCATATGGCGGCGGCATTTTCGGCGGCCAGACGCACAGCCAATCCCCCGAAGCCCTGTTTGCGCATGTCGCCGGCATCAAGACGGTGATCCCGTCCAACCCTTACGACGCCAAGGGCCTGCTGATCGCCGCGATCGAGGATCCCGACCCGGTCGTTTTCTTCGAACCCAAGCGCATCTACAACGGGCCATTCGACGGCTTCTACGAACGGCCGGTGACCCCTTGGGCCAAGCATCCCGCCGCGGACGTTCCGGACGGCCACTATACGGTGCCGCTCGGCAAGGCGGCGGTGGCGCGGGCAGGGGAGGCTGTCACCATCCTCGCTTATGGCACCATGGTCCACGTCGCGATCGCCACCGCTGAGGCGGAAGGGATCGACGCCGAAGTGATCGATCTGCGCACCATCGTGCCGGTCGATATCGAGACGATCGAGGTATCGGTCAAGAAAACCGGCCGCTGCGTCGTGCTGCACGAAGCGACCCGCACCGCCGGCTTCGGCGCCGAACTCAGCGCGCTGGTCCAGGAACGCTGCTTCTACCATCTCGAAGCGCCGGTGCAGCGCGTGACCGGCTACGACACGCCTTATCCGCACTCGATGGAATGGGCTTATTTTCCCGGGCCGGTGCGGCTCGGCCTGGCGCTCAGAAAGGCTTTGGAGGACTGATGGCGCGCTACGAATTCAAGCTGCCCGACATCGGCGAAGGCATTGCCGAAGCCGAGATCGTCGCCTGGCACGTCAAGGTCGGCGACGAGGTCAAGGAGGACCAGCAGCTCGCCGACATGATGACCGACAAGGCGACGGTGGAGATGGAATCGCCGGTCGCCGGCCGTGTGGTGGAAGTGGCGGGCGAAGTCGGCGACCAAATCGCGATCGGATCGGTGCTGGTCGTGTTCGAAACCGAAGCGGGGGCAGGGGCGTCAATTCCGGCGTCACAGCAGGACGGAACCGAGACCACGGACTCCGGCGAGCGAACCGACACGGTAGCGCTTGGCGACGGCATGGTCGCGCCGACGCAGGCGCAGGAACAGGCGATCCCGTCCACGAAGGAGGAACAAGCCTCCGCACCCGTTCGGCATGAGCCTGTCGAAGGCCGCTCCTCCTCTTCCACTCCGGAGCAAGAGGGAAGTGGCGGCCTTCGACAAGCTCAGGCCGAACGGAGTGGGGGAGAGGCTCAGGAGCAGATCAAACCGCAAGTGCTTGCATCCCCCGCCGTGCGCCAGCGCGCGCGTGATCTCGGGATCGACCTTGGAAGCGTTAAAACCAGCGCTGACCGTGTGCGCCATTCCGATCTCGACGCCTATCTCCTCTACAATGGCGGTTCGGTCCCGCGGCCTGGGGCTGCCCAGCGCCAGGACGAGACCGTCAAGGTCGTCGGCCTGCGCCGCAAGATCGCGGAGAATATGCAGGAGGCCAAGCGCCGCATCCCGCACTTCACCCTGGTCGAGGAGTATGACGTTACCGCGCTCGAACAGACCCGCGCGATGATGAACGCGGACCGGGGCGGTAATCCAAAGCTCACCATGCTGCCCTTCCTGATCACCGCGATGTGCCGCGTCCTGCCGGATTATCCGCAGCTCAACACGCGCTACGACGATGATGCCAATCTCCTCCACCGCTCGGGCGCGGTGCACATGGGCGTCGCCACGCAGACTCCGAACGGCCTGATGGTTCCCGTGATCCGCAACGCGCAGAGCCGCAACGTGTGGGAGATTGCGGGCGAGATCCTGCGCCTCGCCGAAGGCGCCCGTACCGGCAAGGCGGCGCGCGAGGAACTGAGCGGCTCGACCATCACGCTGTCCAGCCTGGGGCCGATGGGCGGCATCACCTCGACTCCGGTCATCAACCGCCCGGAAGTCGCGATCATCGCGGTCAACAAGGTCGAGGAAAAGCCGGTCGTCCTTTCCGGCAAGATCGAAATCCGTAAGCGGATGAACCTGTCGCTGAGCTGCGATCACCGCGTCGTCGATGGCTGGGACGCGGCCAATTTCCTCCAGGCGCTCAAGGGCGTGATCGAGGCGCCGCTGAAGCTGCTGTCGATGTGAGCAGGCCCAGCCCGTGATGCCGGACTTGTTGGGCAGACCGAAAGTGAAGGTCGACTCCGGATCAAGTCCGGGGTGACGAGATTTCGCTAGATCAATTCCGCCGAGGCGCGGTCTGCGAGCGCAAGGTGCAGGCACCGGCGGTCAGCTGGGCCATCGAGCCGCATACGAGCACCGGATCGTTGCGCGCTGCGCGGGGATCGACGATGATGGTCGGGGCGGACATGCTGCCGGGCTCGGGGAGGAGCACGATCGTCGCCGCCCCGGCCGCGCCGAGCGGCGCCGCCGCCAGGATCGTGATCGCCAATATCGCCTTCAGCATCGGTCTTCCCCCTGCTTCGGGAGCAACATCACGCCCCATCCGCTGAATACATCATGAACCAAGGATAAGCACTTGGGAAGCGGGGAATTTACTTGGCTCGGCCTATCCTCTGGAGGCGCAACGTAGCCGAATCACTTCAGAGCTTCGGCAGCGTCACGCCGCGTTGCCCCTGATATTTGCCGGCCCGATCGGCATAACTCACTTCGCACGGCTCGTTGCCGGACAGGAACAGGAACTGGCAGGCGCCTTCATTGGCATAGACCTTGGCCGGCAGCGGCGTCGTGTTCGAGAATTCCAGCGTGACATGGCCTTCCCAGCCGGGCTCGAGCGGAGTCACGTTGACGATGATCCCGCACCGGGCATAGGTCGATTTGCCCAGGCAGATCACGAGCACGTCGCGCGGCACCCGGAAATACTCGACGGTCCGCGCCAGCGCGAAGCTGTTCGGCGGGATGATGCACACATCCGTCTTGCGATCCACGAAGCTGTTGGCGGCGAAATCCTTGGGGTCGACGATCGCGTTGTCGACATTGGTGAAGATCTTGAACTCGTCCGCCACCCGCGCGTCATAGCCGTACGAGGACAGGCCATAGCTGATCGTGCCCGCGCGCCTTTGCCCGTCCTCGAATGGCTCGATCATCCCGTCGGCCAGCGCGCGCTCGCGGATCCAGCGATCGGCCATGATGCTCATTTTCAACTACCCCGCTCAGCCTGAGCTTGTCGAAGGCCTGCTTTGTCCCTGAACCGGCGTAAGAGAAGGGCAGGGCTTCGACAAGCTCAGCCTGAGCGGGGCAGGGCGGGGATCACCCCCGAATGTGCAGCACGCAGATCAGCGTGAACAGCCGGCGCGACGTGTCGAAATCGACCTCGATCTTGCCCGACAGGCACTCGATCAACAGCTCGGCCGCCTCGTTGTGGACGGCGCGGCGGGCCATGTCGACCGCTTCGATCCGGTGCGGCGTGTCGGAACGGACGGCTTTGTAATAGCTGTCGCAGATGGCGAAATAGTCGCGGATCAGCCGGCGGAAGCGGGCCAGGCCAAGCCGGATCGTATCCAGCGGCCGGTCCGCCTCGTCGGCCACGTCGATCGCCAGCCGATTGTCCTCGACGCGCAGCAACACGCGGAACGGTCCGTCCAGACCGTCCGGCGCGAAATGATTGCCCTCCAGCAGGTCGAAGATCGCGATCCTCTTTTCCTGCTCGACATCCTCGTTGCGCCTGATGATCGTCCGCTCGTCCAGGCGGACGTCGATGATGCGCTGTTCTGCCATGCCGCCCGCTTGTTAGCGGGTGCGGCAGGACGTTGAAACCCTGGCGGCTTGTCCCCGTGATCCACAACCAGCAGGCTAGGTCTTCGCCGCGCTTTGGCCTAGAGATCGCACAATGGCCGAAATCATCCGACTTGCCGACTCCGAGCCCGTTGCCGCGCCCGCCTTGCCCCAGAATGCGGACGCCGAAGCCGCCCTGCTTGGCGCGCTGATGATCGATAATCGGTTGGCCGAAGATATTCAGATGAAGCTGCGGCCCGACCACTTCTTCGAGCCGCTCCACGCCCGCATCTACGAAGCGATCCTGAAGCTCATCGACCGCAACATGATCGCCTCGCCGGTGACGCTGCGGCCGATGTTCGAGGCGGACGAGGAGATGAAGGCGCTTGGCGGCCCGGCCTATCTCGCCAAATTGACGGGGAGCGGCGCGACCGTGATAGGCGCTCGCGACTTCGCCGATCAGGTCTACGATCTCGCCCTGCTGCGCGCGCTGATCGGTGTCGGCCGCGAGATGGTCGAGGAAGCGCTCGACACCAGCCAGGATGTCGATCCCAAGGCGCAGATCGAATCGGCCGAAAGCGCGCTCTACCGGGTCGCGGAGGAGGGCGGCGGCGAAGGCTCGGTCCGGACCTTCGCGCAGGCGACCAAGATGGCCGTCCAGATGGCCGAAAAGGCGCTCAACACGGGCGGCGGCCTGTCCGGAGTCACGACGGGCCTCGACGGCGTCAACGCCAAGACTGGCGGCTTGCATCATTCCGATCTGCTGATCCTCGCCGGTCGCCCCGGCATGGGCAAGACCGCGCTTGCCACCAACATCGCGTTCAACGCGGCCCAGCGGCTGCGTCAGGACCTGGAGGACGGCATCGGGTCGGATAAATCCGCGGGCGCGGCGGTCGCTTTCTTCAGCCTCGAAATGAGCGCCGACCAGCTCGCCACCCGCATCCTGTCCGAACAATCCGGGATCAGCTCCGAAAATCTGCGCATGGGCAAGATCAGCCAGCAGGATTTCCGCAATCTCGCCCGCGCCGCCGCCGAGCTGGAGAGCCTGCCGCTGTACATCGACGATACGCCCGGCCTGACCATCGCGGCCCTGCGCACCCGCGCGCGGCGCTTGAAGCGCCAGCGGCAGATCGGATTCATCGTCGTCGATTACCTTCAGCTGCTGCAAGGAAGCGGCAAGGCCGGCGACGGCAACCGCGTCCAGGAAATTTCCGAGATCTCGCGCGGGCTCAAGACGCTGGCGAAAGAATTGAATGTGCCGGTGCTGGCGCTGTCCCAGCTCAGCCGTGCGGTCGAGCAGCGCGAGGACAAGCGCCCGCAATTGTCGGACCTTCGCGAGTCCGGCTCGATCGAGCAGGATGCCGATATCGTCCTGTTCGTCTACCGCGACGAATATTATGTCGCCGCCCGCGAGCCCAAGCGGCCGATGGAAGGCGACGACGCCAAGGTCTGGGACGATCACGCCAAATGGATGCTCGACATGGAGCGCGCGTCCGGAATGTCCGAACTGATCGTCGCCAAGCAGCGCCACGGCGCGACCGGCAAGGTCAAGCTGCGCTTCGAAGCCAAGATCACCCGGTTCAGCGACTATATCGACGATCAATATGTGCCGGAGATGCGGGGTTAGGGGCTGCCCGGCGATAGAGACATGTTGACCTGTCCACAATGACCCTCATTGTCTTTACGTCAGAGGAGCGTCGGATGGGCAGGATGATGACCATGAACGTGCGGGTGAGCGGAACGCTTGGCGATTTCGTGGCATCGCGCGTCAGCGAGGACGGCGATTACGAAAATATCAGCGAATATGTCCGCGATCTGATCCGGCGTGATAAGGCCCGGGCCGAGGCGCAGGCGCTTGCTCATCTGAAGGCGGAGCTCCAGCGGGCCTTCGGCGCTCCCGAGGAGAGCTACCGGGAGCTGGACGCCGACACGGTCATTGCTCGCGGTCGGAAGCGCGCAACCGGATGACCCGGTTCCGAATCGGGGAACAAGCGTCGCACCGGATCGAGGAAATCCACGATTACACGGAACGGCATTGGGGCGCCGATCAGGCTGAGCCTTACATCAAAGGTTTGTTCGCCCAATTCGAGGCGATCGCTTTGCGCCGCATTGCTTTGGCGGCCCGTTCCTGCGACGTTCGAAGTGGGAGGCTTCGTCTGCCGTTATGAAAAGCACCTGATCTATTGGCGCGTGCTGGCGGACGGAGACGTCGGTATCGTCACGGTGCTCCACCAGCGCATGCACCAGATCGAGCGCTTTCGGGACGATTTCAGCTAAACGTCCTGGTTACCCCTCCAGCTCGTTCGCCGCATAGGGATCGCGCAGGCCGACCCCGATGCTGGCCCGGGCCTGCTCGGTTTCCGAGCTCGTCACCGGATAAGCGCAATAATCGGCCGCATAATAAGCGCTCGGCCGGTGGTTGCCGCTGAGGCCGACGCCGCCGAACGGCGCGTTCGACGGGGCGCCGTTGGTCGGTTTGTTCCAGTTGATCACGCCCGCGCGAACATTGGCCCAGAAACGGTCGTAAAGCTGCGGGCTGCCGCCGACCAGGGACGCCGCCAGGCCGTAGCGTGTGTTGTTCGCCTCCGCGATCGCGGCGTCGAAATCGGCGACGCGGATCACCTGCAGGACGGGTCCGAACAATTCGGCGTCCGAGCGCTTCTCGACGTTCGTCACATCGATGATCGCCGGGGTCAGGAACGGCTTGGCCTCGTCCGGCCGGCTGAGCTGTTTGATTGGGCGCCCGCCCTTGATCAGCAGATCGAGGAAGCTCTCCTGAAGCTGGTCCGCCGCCTGGTTGTCGATCACCGGCCCCATGAAGGGCGACGGCGTCGCGTGAGGATGATCGACGATCAGCCGCTCGGCGAGCTTCACCACCGTCGCGATCAGCTCCTCGTGCGCGCCGTCCTGAACGATCAGGCGGCGCGCGGCGGTGCAGCGCTGGCCGGCGGACAGGAAAGCGGACTGGACGGCAATGGTGGCGGCTGTGAAGATGTCCGCCATGTCCCACACGACCAGCGGATTGTTGCCGCCCAGCTCGAGCGCGAGGATCTTGTGGGGCGTGTCGGCGAACTGGCGGTGGAGCGACATGCCGGCCCGCGCCGAGCCGGTGAACAGCAGCCCGTCGATGCCGGGGTGAGCGGCTAGCGCCTTGCCCTGGTCCGGACCGCCGGTCAGGCAGCGGACCACCCCTTCCGGAACCCCCGCCTCGTGCAGCAGCTCGACCAGCCGCGCGCCCACCGCCGGCGTCTTCTCGCTCGGCTTGAACACGATCGTGTTGCCGGCAAGCAAAGCGGGGACGATGTGGCCGTTGGGCAGGTGCGCCGGGAAGTTGTACGGCCCGAGCACCGCCAGCACGCCATGCGGCTTGTGCCGCACCGCCACCCTGGCGCCGAGCGCGCCTTCAAGCCGGCGCTGCGAGGTGCGCTCGCCATAAGCGGATACCGAAATGTCGACTTTGCCGACCACCGCGTCGACCTCGGTCAGCGCCTCCCACAAAGGCTTGCCGGTTTCGCGCGCGATCAGGTCCGCCAATGGCTCCTTTTGCCCGCGGATCACGTTCGCGAAGCGGCGCAGCGTCTCGATCCGGACGGTCAGCGGGCGCGAAGCCCACCCCGCCCAGGCGGCGCGCGCGGCCGACACCTGCGCGTCGACGTCGCCGATTTCCCCCGTCCAGAGAAGCTCCCCGGTCGCTGGCTCGAACGAGGATAAAGTGGCTGCCATGCGCGCGTTTCTCCCGATCGACGCCCCACCATGTTAGCAGCGGCGGGTCAAGAAGACGCTAAGACGCTCCCAGCGCCTCCCCCATCCGCCGCACGGTCGCGATCTTGGTTCCGAGCGGCTCCCAATCGTCACGCTCGTCGATCGCCGACCAGATCGCTTCCACTTCGTCGATATGCATCGAACAGGGCTCCGGCTGCGACCAATAGGGATGGTCGGGAGCGTCCGCCGCTTCGTATGCCCCGACTAGTTCCCGGAAGGCCGCGAAGCTCTCCCCGGCATAAGCGGGATCGACGGGGGAGGGTCCGCGCCGCCGTCCGCCCCGCCAATCGAAGAAGAAGCGGTCGATCGTCACCGTTCGCCCGGTCAGCCCGCCCTCGATCGCGGCAAGCAGCACATTGTCCTCCTCCGGGCCGCGCTGAACAATGCCGAGCCGCCGGCAGATCGCGGCCCGCAGCTCGGCCTGGAACGCCGGCGCATACAGATCGAGTGCCGGTGTCAGCTCGTCCGGCTCGGCGATTAGCGTCAGGCAGCCCGCCAGCTGGTGCAGGTCCCAGCCGATCGCTTCCGGCTGACGCCCGAACGCATACAGCCCGGCATGATCGAAATAGGCTGCGGTGAAGCCGCCGTCCCAATGAGGCGTCCAGCGCCACGGGCCATAATCGAAGCTTTCCGCCGTGATCGCGATATTGTCGGTGTTGAGCACGCCATGCACGAACCCGGCCGCGATATAGGAGGCGGCCAGCCGAGCGCATTCGCGCACCACCCGCGCGAGAAGACGTCCCGCCTTACCGGCGCCACGCTCCTCATCGCGGTAATAAAGCCGCAGGCAGTAATCGGTCAGCCGCTCGATCTCGTCGGCGAGCCCGAAATAGGCGAGCCGCTGGAACGTGCCGATCCTGATGTGGCTATGTTGCAGCCGCACCAGCACCGACCCACGCGTCGGCGAAGGCTCGTCGTTGCGGTCCAGCGCTTCCCCGGTCTCGATCAGCGAGAAGGTCTTGCTGGTCTGCACGCCCAAGGCTTCCAGCATCTCGGTCGCCAGAATCTCGCGCACGCCGCCTTTCAGCGTCAGCCGCCCATCGCCGAATCGGGAATAAGGCGTCCGACCCGATCCCTTGGTGCCGAGATCGAGCAGGCGCCCGTCACCGTCGCGCAGCTGCGCGAACAGGAACCCGCGCCCGTCGCCAATGTCGGGATTGTACACTCGGAACTGATGGCCGTGATACCGCAGCGCCAGCGGTTGCGGCAGATTGTCGGGCAGCGGCTCGAACCGGCCGAAATGTGCGATCCACGCGTCGTCGCTCAGGCCTTCCAGGCCAACCGCCGCCGCCCGGCGATCGTTGCGGAAGCGAAGGATTGCTTGCGGAAACGCAGCGGGCGGGACCGGATCGTAGAAAGTCTCGCTCAGTTCCAGAATTGCGGGCTCGGGTCGGTAATATTCGGACATCGGGCGGCAACGAGCGCGGACCCGCCTTTTATCCCTCCAGCTCGTCCGATCGCACGGTTGCGGTTGGGGCGGCTTGTGTGGAAAGGGATCGTCGAAGGGGGTTCGCATGGCGGCTTGGCGCGACGGCTATTGGTGGTCCAACGACGGCCTGCGGCTCCATTATCGCGACCATCCGGGCCCCGCCGATCGGCCGCCGATCATCTGCATCCCCGGCCTGACCCGCAACGCGCGCGATTTCGAAGGCGTCGCCGGGCGGCTCGGCGGCGCATGGCGCGTGATCTGCGTGGACCTGCGCGGTCGCGGCGAAAGCGCTTATGCCAAGGACCCGATGACCTATGTCCCGCTCACCTATCTGCAGGATATGGAGAAGCTGATCCGGGAGCTGGAACTGGAGCGGTTCATCCTGTTCGGAACCTCGCTCGGCGGGCTGATCACCATGCTGCTGGCGATGAACGAACGGCCGCGCATCGCGGGCGCGCTGATCAACGATATCGGGCCGGTGCTGGACGAGCGCGGGCTGGAGCGTATCCGCTCCTATGTCGGCAGATCGCAGAGCTGGCCGACGTGGATGCACGCCGCGCGCTTCTTCGCCGAGGCGCAGAAGGACATCTATCCGGGCTGGACGCTGGAACAATGGCTGGTCTTCGCCAAGCGCCTGTGCAGGCTCGGGTCCGGCGGCCGGGTCGCATTCGATTACGACATGCGCATCGCCGAGCCGTTCCGCATCCCGGGCGGCGCGACCGGCTTCGACCTGTGGCGCGCCTTCGAAGGCTTGCGTGACATCCCCGCGCTCGCGGTGCGGGGCGAATTGTCCGATCTGCTGTCGCCCGCCACGATCGACCGGATGACGGAAGCGGTGCCGGGGCTGGAGGTGGTCACGGTGCCGGGTGTCGGCCACGCGCCGACCCTCGACGAGCCGGAAGCGATCGCCGCGACGGAGCAATTGCTGGCCCGGATCGCTGGTGCTTCGGCCAACGAGGAAGTCCAAAGATGAGCGATGTCCGCCACCACCGCGAACGCGGATGCTACGAGCTGCAAGTCGGCGAGGCGACGGCGATCACCGCCTACCGCCGGGAAGGCGAGGTGTTGAGCTTCACCCACACCGAAGTGCCGGAGGAACTGGAAGGGCAGGGGATCGCCACCCGCCTCATCGCCGGCGCGCTCGATCAGGTCCGGGCCGATGGTCTCAAGATCGTCCCGCTCTGCTCGTTCGTCCGCCATTATGTCGAGACCCACTCCGAAACGCAGGACCTGCTCGCGGCCGGATAAGGTAAACTGCTCGGCCTGAGCTTGTCGAAGGCCTGCTTTCTCCTCTTCTCGACAGAAAGGCAGGGCTTCGACGCTCAGCCTGCGCGATCGAGAGACCGATTGAGAGTTGCCCATGCCCCTCCGCATCCTTCACGCCCATTCCACCTTCTCCTTGGGCGGCAAGGAAGCGCGGGCGGTTCGCTTGATGAATGCGTGGGGGGACGCCGCCCATCACACGATGCTGAGCGGAATGCCCGATCAGCTGGGCGCCCGCGACGCGATCGCGCCCGGCATCCGGGCGGACTTCCCCGCTGACGCGCCGTCGCTGACGGGCCGCTTCGGCCTGGCGCGCCTGTTCCGGCTCGCCCGCTACATGCGCCGGTTCGATCTGGTGCTGACCTACAATTGGGGCGCGTTCGACGCGGTGATGGCCCGGCATCTCTTTCACGGGCCGCCTCTCGTGCATCATGAGGATGGCTTCAACGAGGATGAAGCGGACGGGCTGAAGGCCGGCCGCAATCTCTATCGCCGGCTGGGCCTGCGCAGCGCGCACAAGCTGGTGGTTCCGTCGGAACGTCTGGAGGCGATCGCGCGCACTGCCTGGGGACAGGGCGACGCCCGGATCGCCCGTATCTCGAACGGCATCCCGCTGGCCCGGTTCGAGCAAGTGCCCGCGCCCGATGCAATCTCGGGCTTCGCGAGACGGGACGGCGAACTGGTGGTCGGCACCGTCGCGGGCCTGCGCAAAATCAAGAATCTGCCCCGCCTCGTTCGTGTCTTCGCGGCCGGCTTGCGCGACCAGCCGGCGCGCCTGGTCATCGTTGGCGAAGGCCCGGAGCAAGGCGCGATCCTCGCCGAAGCGGAGCGCCTCGGCATCAACGACCGCGTTCATCTGCCGGGTTTCCTACCCGATCCCGCCCGCTACATGGGCCTGTTCGACATCTTCGCTTTGTCTTCCGACAGCGAGCAATTCCCGATCTCGCTGGTCGAAGCGATGGCGGCGGGGCTGCCTGCGGTCACGACGCGGGTCGGCGACATCGCGCGGATGGTTGCCGCCGAAAATGCAGCTTTCATCATCCCCGCCGACGACGAGGAAGCGATCGGCGCCGCGCTGGAGCGGCTGGCGACCGATCCCGACCTGCGCCGGCGCATCGGCGGCGCCAATCGCGCAAAGGCACGGGCCGAATATGACGAAGCGGCGATGATCCGCGCCTACGCTCGCCTTTACGGCGAAGCCATCGGTCGCCCCGATGCGTTTTCCTTCTGACATTTTGACGACCCCCGCGCTTCGTGCCTATAGCCCGGCGGCTTGTTCGGAGGATGGATGTTCAAGGGTATCAGGTCGATCCGGTATGCCGGCCGCGAGGTGTTGCCGTTGGTGGAGGGCGGCAAGGGTGTTTCGGCCACCAATCATTTAAGCTCCGGCGCCTGGGCCGCGGCGGGCGGGATCGGCACCGTGTCGGCGGTCAACGCGGACAGTTACGATCCCGAAGGCAAGATCGTCCCGCAAATCTATTCCGCCCTGACCCGGCGCGATCGGCACGAGGAATTGATCAACTACGCGATCGAAGGCGCGACTGAGCAGGTCCGCCGCGCCTATGAAGTGGCGGGCGGGCGCGGCGCGATCAACATCAACGTGTTGTGGGAGATGGGGGGTGCCCAGCGCATTCTCCACGGTGTGCTGGAACGCACCCGGGGCATGGTCTCCGGTGTGACCTGCGGGGCCGGCATGCCCTACAAATTGTCGGAGATCGCGGCTTCCTACGGCGTCACCTACCTGCCGATCATCAGCTCGGCGCGCGCATTCAGTGCGCTGTGGAAGCGCGCTTACTCAAAATATGCCGATTATCTCTCGGCGGTGGTGTACGAGGATCCCTGGCTCGCCGGCGGCCACAACGGCCTGTCCAATGCCGAGGACCCGCTCCAGCCGCAAAGCCCCTATCCGCGGGTCAAGGCGCTGCGCGACGCGATGCGCATCGGTGGGATTTCGGACGATGTGCCGATCGTCATGGCCGGCGGGGTCTGGAACCTCAAGGAATGGGAAGATTGGATCGACAATCCGGAGCTCGGCCAGATCGTCTTCCAGTTCGGAACCCGGCCGTTGCTCACGCAGGAAAGCCCGATCCCCGCCGATTGGAAACAGCGGCTGATGACGCTGGAGGAAGGCGACGTGCTGCTGCACCGCTTCTCGCCGACCGGCTTCTATTCTTCCGCCGTGCGCAACCCGTTCCTGCGCAATCTCGAAGCCCGCTCGCAGCGACAGGTCGCGTTCACAAAGGAGCCGATCGGCGATCATAGTTTCGAACTGGACGTCGGCATCGGTCGCAAGAAGAATCATTGGGTGACGCGCGGCGATCTGCTCCACGCCCGCGAATGGTTTGCGCAAGGCTATGCGGAGGCGCTCAAGACGCCCGACGACACGCTGGTCTTCGTGACGCCCGAGGAGAAGGTAATCATCCGCAAGGACCAGGCGGATTGCATGGGCTGCCTCAGCCAATGCGCCTTTTCATCCTGGGCGGATAACGAGAAGAACTCCACCGGGCGCCTAGCGGACCCGCGCAGTTTCTGCATCCAGAAAACGCTCCAGGACATCGCCCATGGCGGCCCGGTGGAGGAGAACCTCATGTTCGCCGGCCACGCCGCCTTCCGCTTCCGCAAAGACCCGTTCTACTCGAACGGCTTCGTGCCCACGGTGAAGCAGCTGGTGGATCGCATCGCGACGGGAGACTGAGTAACCGCTCAACTCCAACGTCATTGCGAGGAGCGAAGCGACGAAGCAATCCAGATGCTCCGAGGCCGTCTGGATTGCTTCGCTTCGCTCGCAATGACGTAAGGGGTAGGATGACCTAAAGGGATAGCCCTGACGTAAGGCGGTAGCCCTTCAGGCCCCCTCTCAGCCCTTCACCCGCTCCGCCTTGAGGCCCTTCTTCGCCAGCATCGTCTGGACGCTGTCCTGGCCTGCGAGATGCCCCGCGCCGACCGCGATGAAGACGGTGCCCGGCTGGTCCATCCGCTTGTCGATCCACTCGGCCCAGGTGGCGTTGCGGTCGGTGAAGACCAGCTTGTACATGTCGGGCATCTCGGCCACGCCTTCGTTCATCAGCTTGGCCAGGCCTTCGCTGTCGCCTTCGCTCCAGGCGGTGAGCATCGTGGTCAGCGCCGGCCCCATCTTGGGCAGCTGGTCCAGCGTGTAGCCGAGCTGGCGGACCTGATCGGCTTCCGGCACCTTGTCGAACAGGCTGAGCTGGAACTCGGCATTCTCAAGCTCCCCCAGCTTCTTGCCGGCGGATTTCGCGCTGGCCATGATCTTCTTGTCGGCACCGGAATTGGGGTCGAGGCCGAGCTTGCCCGCGGCCATCGCCGCCAGCGTCATGTTGACCATCCACGGCTCCAGCGGCTCCATTCCGGCGATGCCCTGCGCCGGCACGCCGAACTCGGTCAGTGTCTTGTCGAGCTTGCCCTTCATCTCGGGCGACAGCTTCGATGACAGCTTCCTGCCGGATTGATCGACGCCATATTTGATGATCAGCGGCTGCAGCGCCGCCGGATCGTCCGGCATCAGCGCCTCGACATAGACTTCGCCGGATGCATCGAACGCGGTCTTGACCTCGTCGTTGAACCAGTCGCTCTTGCCGTCCAGCGCGTGGAAGGTGCCGAACAGATACAAAGTCGTGTCCGCGTCCTTGATCACCCAAAGCGCCGGATCGGCATCGGGCAGCTTGGCCGCGACCGCAGGCGCCGCGACCGGCGCCCAAGCCTGTGCCGGACCGGTCAGCGCCAGCCCGAGAAATGCGGCCGAAGCCAGTAGTCTCTTGATCATCTTGATTCCCTCCCACTCATGATTTCAGTCGGTTGTAGACATAGGCAATGACAAATCCGAAATAGAAAATCCCGAACAAGGCGCCATGCATCGGTTCGGGGACGAACCCGCCCTTCCACAGGAAGAACCAGGCAGGGTAGCTCAGCCCATAAGCGGCGGCCGCGAACGAGATCGCCTTGTAGATGATCAGTCGCTGGTGCTCGTCATATTGCCGCTGCGCCAGCACGCCGCCGATCACGGACGTGCCGATCAGCAGCACCGGCAAGCCGATCGACAGCCACGCCGGCCAGTCCGTGCTCTCGTCGAACAGCGAGCCGACATCGGTATAGCCGATGAAGAAGCCCGGCACGAAGCCCACCGCCCCGCAAATCCCGAAGATCACGGCAAGGCGCTTGAAGCGGGCGCGTTCGGCCACTTCGCCAGAGCCCCGCTCAACCACGCTCGTCTTCCCCATCATCGAATATCTCCTCGATCGCCATGTCGAACAGCCGCGCGAGCTTGAAGGCGAGGGGGAGGGACGGGTCATATTTGCCCGTCTCGATCGCGTTGACTGCCTGGCGCGACACGCCGAGCCGGCCGCCAAGCTCGGCTTGGCTCCAGTCGCGCTCCGCCCGCAGCACTTTCAGTCGATTTCGCACTTGGTCCCCAGCAATCATCCTCGCCAGCCTTGTCACCACCACCTGACCTTCTGTCAAGCGACCCTGACTAAATGACAGCGAGCCGGAATGGTGTCAAGCGTGCTTGACTTTATGTCAGGGTGGTAGGACGCGGATCATCGCACCCGTGCCGCGACTAGTCCCTTGTCGCGCAGCATCCGCTGCACCGAATCCGCACCCGCCAGATGCCCCGCGCCGACCGCGACCAGCACCGTGCCCGGCTGCTCCAGCCGCGCCTTCACCCACTGCGCCCAGGCGGCGTTGCGCCGGGTCATCAACACCGCCCGCAATTCGGGCGAGAAGCTGGCCTCCCCGTCGAATGTTTCCGCGATCGCGTCGGTGTCGCCGCTCGTCCAGGCGGTCACCATCGCGTCGAACTCGGCCCTGGACTCGGCCGGGCTGTCGAGCACGCCGACCAGGAACGCGCGCTGCGCCTCCTCCGACAGCCCGTCGAAATGGCCCATCTGGCGGTCGAGCGTTTCCAGCCCGCGAACCGGCTTGCCCGCCGCCTTGTATGCCCGCTCCAGCCGGCGCTCGACGCCCAGCTCCGGGGCCAGCCCCATCCGTTGCAGCGACACCGACAGCAAGCTCAACGCCGCCGCCCAGGTCTCCAGCCGATCGAGTTCGGCCGCTTCGAGCCCCGTCTCCACGATCATCCGCGCCAGCGCCTCGCGCCGCCCCGCCGGCACCCGTTCGGCGAGCGGCGGCAGCCCGGCCGAGAATGCCAACCTGCCCATCGCGTTCGCCGCAGCCGCCGGATCGTCGCCCAGCACCGCTTCTGTCACCAGCGCGTCGGACTCGGCCATTGCCTGCTCCAGCGCCGGCGTGCGCCACTTCACACCGGCCGGCAGCATGTGGATCGTCCCGAACAGGTAGATCGTCGTATTCGCGTCGGCCACCCGCCACAGCGCGGGCCCTGAGACTTTTCCCGGCGCGGGAGCAGGCTCGGTCGTGCAGGCGCCCAGCGACAGCGCCGCCGCCACACCCCACCACGCCCGCCTCGCCGTCCCGATCACCCGTCCGCCTCTCCTCGCGACGCCTTGACGATGGTCGCGCGCTTCCGCCAAAGCAGCGGCCTCCACCCCATGCTCCGCAAAGGCCTGTCTTGGGCGCCCCAGTGTTAAGTTTCCAGAAACTCATCCTCACGCTCCATGATTATTGGAGCGATCAGGGTTGCGTGATCCTGCAACCTTACGACATGGAGATGGGGGCGGGGACCTTTCACACCGCCACCACCTTGCGCGCGCTCGGCCCCGATCCGTGGAATGCGGCCTTCGTCCAGCCCTGCCGCCGCCCCACCGACGGGCGTTATGGCGAAAACCCGAACCGGCTTGGCGCCTATTACCAATATCAAGTGATCCTGAAGCCGAGCCCGCCCGATCTCCAGCAGCTCTATCTGGGCTCGCTGTCCGCGATCGGCATCGATGCCCGCCTGCACGATATCCGCTTCGTCGAGGACGATTGGGAATCGCCCACGCTCGGCGCCTGGGGGCTCGGCTGGGAAGTGTGGTGCGACGGCATGGAAGTGACCCAGTTCACCTATTTCCAGCAGATGGGCGGCTTCGATTGCAAGCCGGTCGCGGGCGAGCTCACCTACGGCCTCGAACGGCTCGCCATGTATGTCCAGAACGTCGACAATGTGTATGATTTGGGCTTCAACTTCAGCCCCTCTCCCGCTTCGGGAGAGGGAGGGGCCCGCTCGCGAAGCGAGGGGGAGGGTGAGGGTCCGCCACGCGTGACCTACGGCGATGTTTTTCTCGAAAACGAACGGCAGATGTCGACCTGGAACTTCGAGGTCGCCAACACCGACAGCCTGTTCGACGGCTTCCGCAAGGCCGCCGCCGAATGCGAGAATTGCCTGGCCGCGAAGCTGCCGATCCCAGCCTACGAACAGGCGATCAAGGCCAGCCACATCTTCAACACTCTCCAAGCCCGCGGCGTCATCTCCGTCGCCGAACGCCAGGCATATATCGGCCGCGTCCGCGACCTCGCCAAAGGCGCCTGCCAGGCCTGGATGGACAAGAACGGGTGGCAATCATGATCCTCCCCGGGACGGGGAGGGGGACCGCTCGCGTAGCGAGTGGTGGAGGGGGCTCGTCACCCACGCTCCGTAAACCCGAAGTGTATAACGCCAGACGCGCTCGACGCGCGATGAGCTTGCCGGAAGTGCTGCTTTGGCAACGCCTGAAGGGATCGCCCGAAGGCGTAAGCTTTCGCAGGCAGCACCCGATCCATGGCTATCGCGCCGACTTCTATTGCGCCGCCGCTAGGCTGATCCTCGAGGTTGACGGGTCGGCGCACGACATGGGCGACCGGCCCAGGCGGGACGAGGCGCGGACAGAGCTCTTGGCCCAAAAAGGCTATTCCGTGTTGCGTCTTCTTGCCACCGACATTCTCCGGGACCCGGACGAAGCAGCCCAATCGGTGATCGCATTTGCCCGATCCTCCCCGGGACGGGGAGGGGGGCCGGCCAAGCCGGTGGAGGGGGTTCCTCATCTGGCCGAGCGCGTGGAGAACCCCCTCCACCACTCGCCTGTGGCGAGCGGTCCCCCTCCCCGTCCCGGGGAGGATCATCATGCCTGATTTCCTGCTCGAACTCCGCTCGGAGGAAATCCCCGCCCGCATGCAGGCCAAGGCGGAGGCGGATCTCGCCTGCCTGTTCGCCGAGCAGATCGGTGCCGCCGGTCTCTACAGCCAGGGCGTGCAAACCTATGCCACGCCCCGCCGCCTCGCCCTGATCGCGCGCGGCCTGCCGGAGCGGACGGAGGCGGTGCGCGAGGAAACCAAAGGCCCGCGCACCTCCGCGCCGCCGCAGGCGCTGGACGGCTTCCTGCGCAAGACCGGGCTCACCCGCGATCAGCTGGAGGAGCGCGACGGCATCTGGTTCGCGGTTGCCGAGAAACCCGGCCGCTCCACCCGCGACGTGCTCGCCCAGGCGATCCCCGCCATCATTCGCGCGTTTCCCTGGCCCAAGTCGATGCGCTGGGGCGCCGCCTCGACCGACACCGCGTCCTTACGCTGGGTGCGCCCACTGCAGGGCATCGTCGCGCTGCTCGGCGAGGAGATCGTGCCGGTGGAGATCGCCGGCATCGTCTCGGGCGCGGCCACCGTCGGCCATCGCTTCCACCATCCGGGCATAATCACGATCGGCAGCGCCGCCGATTATCTCGAAAAGCTGCGCGCCTGCCACGTGATCGTCGACCCCGCCGAACGCCGCCGCATTATCGCCGAAGGCGCGCGCGCCGCCGCGGCGGCGGCCGGGCTCAGCCTGGTCGAGGATGAAGGCCTGCTCGCCGAAAATGCCGGCCTCACCGAATGGCCGGTGCCGCTGCTCGGGTCGTTCGACCCCGCCTTCCTGGACGTGCCGCCGGAGGTGATCCAGCTCACCATGCGCACCAACCAGAAATATTTCGCGCTGAAATCCTCCCCGGGACGGGGAGGGGGACCGGCGAAGCCGGTGGAGGGGGTTCCTCATCTGGCAGAGCGGGTGGAGAACCCCCTCCACCATCCTACGGATGGTCCCCGTCCCCGTCCCGGGGAGGATCAACTCGCCCCGAATTTCATTTGCACCGCCAATATCGACGCAAGCGACGGCGGTGCCGCGATCGTCCACGGCAACCGCAAGGTCCTCGCCGCCCGCCTGTCCGACGCCAAGTTCTTCTGGGAACAGGACCTAAAGGTCCCGCTCGAGCAGCAGGCGGACAAGCTCGCCCAGATCGTCTTCCACGAGAAGCTCGGCACCGTCGCCGACAAGGTCGAGCGCGTTGCCAAGCTCGCGCGCTGGCTGGTGGAAGAGGGGATCGTCGGAATCAGCCCCTCTCCCCGAGGGGGAGAGGGTGCCTCGCGCAGCGAGGCGGGTGAGGGTCTTTCTTCTTCTTCATCTGCGGCAGCGACCCTCACCCTCCCACTCGGCTCCGCCGAGCGGGCCCCTCCCTCTCCCGTTTCGGGAGAGGGGCTGGCGGACCTCGCGACCCGCGCCGCTCGCCTCTGCAAGGCCGATCTCGTCACTTCCATGGTCGGCGAGTTCCCTGAACTCCAGGGCATCATCGGCGGCCACCTCGCCCGCGCCCAAGGCGAGCACCCCCGCGTCGCCGACGCGATCCGCGACCATTACAAACCGGTCGGGCAGGGCGACGAGGTCCCGACCGCGCCGGTGACGGTGGCGGTGAGCCTGGCGGACAAGCTGGATACTGTAATCGCCTTCTTTGGCGCAGAACTACCGCCCACTGGCTCCAAAGACCCATTCGCTTTGAGAAGATCTGCGTTGGGCATCATCCAGCTCATTACTGCTAATCATCTCAGGATCGGTTTGCTTGCACTCCACGCTTGGGCGGTGCCAAGCCATGTGCATCGCTTCGTTTACTCTGAAATGAGGAGACAAGCGGATGGAGATGCCGTGGCATTGAACCGGGTCGGAACATCACCTCACTTAATCACCTCTCCTGAGTACGTTGAAGATTTCCTAAGAAGGCCCGAAATCGCGCGCTTTGTTGATGGGTTTGGGAACTCTGCGATCGGCTTCCTCGACTTCTTTGCCGATCGCCTAAAAGTCCAGCAACGCGAAGCAGGTGTCCGCCACGACCTGATCGATGCCGTGTTCGCTCTCGGAGGAGAAGACGATCTCGTCCGCCTGCTCGCCCGCGTCCGCGCGTTGCAGGCGTTCGTCGAGACGGCGGAAGGGGCGGACCTGCTGGCGGGCTACAAGCGCGCGGCGAATATTTTGAAGAAGGAGGGGTACAGCCCCTCTCCCGAAACGGGAGAGGGACAGGCTCGCGAAGCGGGCCAGGGTGAGGGTCGGGTCGTTGGAGATGAGGAGCAGACCCTCACCCTCCCACCCGGCTCCGCCGGGCGGGTCCCTCCCTCTCCCCTGCGGGGAGAGGGGCAGAATATATTGTCCTACACGCCTGAACCGGAAGAAGCCGCGCTCATCGCCGCGCTCGACTCGGCCGAGCCGCGCGCGCGTGCAGCGGTCGAGGCGGAGGCGTTCGAGGGCGCGATGGCCGCGCTTGCTTCGCTGCGTGGACCGGTGGACGCGTTTTTCGACAAGGTGACCGTGAATGACCCCGATCCCGCCAAACGCGACGCCCGCCTGGCCCTGCTCGCGCGGATGCGCGACGCGGTCCACCAGGTCGCGGATTTCTCGCGGATCGAGGGGTGAGCGTCGCTGGCCTATATGTCGCGACTTTAGTGACCTTCCGCGGAGCTGAACGGTGATGGTGCGCTCGGTTTACCGCTTCGGCGGCGGCGCCTCCGATGGCGGCAATGGCGACAAGACTCTGCTCGGTGGCAAGGGCGCCAACCTCGCCGAAATGGCGTCCATCGGCCTGCCGGTCCCGCCCGGCTTCACGATCGCAACCCCGATGTGCGCGATCTACTATGCCAATGGCGAGCGTTTCCCGGACGAAGTCCGCGCCGAGGTCGCCGCCGGCATCGCTCATATCGAGCAGACGACCGGCAAGGTATTCGGCGATTCCGTCGATCCGCTGCTGGTTTCCGTCCGCTCCGGCGCGCGCGTCTCGATGCCCGGCATGATGGATACCGTTCTGAACCTCGGGCTCAACGACGCCACCGTCGCCGGCCTCGCCTCCATCTCGGGCGACGGGCGATTCGCCTGGGACAGCTATCGCCGCTTCATCCAGATGTATTCCGATGTCGTGCTCGGCCTTGATCACGGCGCGTTCGAGGAAGCGCTGGAGATCGCCAAGGAGGACCGCGGCGTCCACCTCGACACCGATCTTGACGCAGCGGACCTTCAGGGTTTGGTCCGCCGCTACAAGGAACTGGTCCAAGAGCTTTGGGACAAGCCCTTCCCGCAGGACGTGCAGGAACAGCTCTGGGGCGCGATCGGGGCGGTGTTCGGGTCCTGGCAGTCCGACCGCGCCAAGACGTATCGCCGGCTTAACGCCATTCCGGGGGATTGGGGCACGGCCGTCAACGTCCAGGCGATGGTGTTCGGCAACATGGGCGAGACCAGCGCAACCGGCGTCGCCTTTACCCGCGATCCATCGACCGGCGAGCGCGCTTATTATGGCGAATATCTGATCAACGCCCAGGGCGAGGACGTCGTCGCCGGCATCCGAACGCCGCAATATCTGACGCTCGCCGCGCGCCAGCGGGCGGGGGCCAAGGCGGCGTCGATGGAAGAATCGATGCCGGACGTGTTCGCGGAGCTCGCCCGCGTCTTCGACCTGCTCGAAACCCATTACCGCGACATGCAGGACATCGAGTTCACCGTGGAGCGCGGCCGCCTGTTCATGCTGCAAACCCGCTCCGGCAAGCGCACGGCCAAGGCCGCGCTCCGGATCGCGGTGGACATGGCCCGCGAAGGGCTGGTCAGCGAAGAGGAAGCGGTGCTGCGGATCGATCCGGGCGCGCTCGACCAGTTGCTGCACCCGACGCTCGATCCATCCGCGCCGCGCCAGGTGATCGCCAAAGGCCTGCCCGCCTCGCCGGGCGCCGCCTGCGGGCTGGCCGTTTTCGACGCCGACACGGCCGAGCGCTACGCCGCGCTTGGCGAAAAGGTCATCCTGGTCCGCACCGAAACCAGCCCGGAGGACATTCATGGCATGCATGCGGCGCGGGGCATCCTGACCGCGCGCGGCGGCATGACCAGCCATGCGGCGGTGGTCGCGCGCGGCATGGGCCGGCCCTGCGTGTCCGGCGCGGGCGGGCTTCAGATCGACGTCAAGGCGCGGCGGATGAAGGTCGGCGGCCTTGAGATCGCCGAAAACGATGTCATCACGATCGACGGCTCGACCGGCGAAGTGATGGTGGGCGCGGTGCCGACGGTGCAGCCCGAACTGGTCGGCGATTTCGGCACTTTGATGGTCTGGGCCGACAAGGTCCGGCGCCTGCGCGTCCGCACCAATGCCGAGACGCCGCACGATTGCCGTACCGCGCGCGAGTTCGGGGCGGAAGGCATCGGCCTGTGCCGCACCGAGCACATGTTCTTCGACAGCGGCCGGATCACGGCTGTGCGCGAGATGATCCTGGCCGATTCGGAAAAGGGCCGTCGCGCCGCGCTGGCGAGGCTGTTGCCGGAACAGCGCAGCGACTTCGCCCAGATCTTCCGGATCATGGCCGGCCTGCCGGTCACCATCCGTCTGCTCGATCCGCCGCTGCACGAATTCCTGCCGCACAGCGACGAGGATTTCGCCGAAGTCGTCGCAGCGTCCGGAGTCACCCTCGACGTGCTCAAGCGCCGCGCGTCCGAGCTGCACGAGTTCAATCCGATGCTCGGCCACCGCGGCTGCCGGCTCGGCATCACCTATCCCGAAATCTACGAGATGCAGGCCCGCGCGATCTTCGAAGCCGCCGTGGCGGTGGCGGGGGAGAGCGGGGCGGCGCCGATCCCGGAAGTGATGGTTCCGCTGGTTGGCACCCAGGCCGAGCTTGCAATTATCAAACGGCTGATCGACCGGACGGCAGCGTCCGTCTTCGCGGAGCAAGGGACCTCCGTGGAATACCTGGTCGGCACCATGATCGAGCTGCCGCGCGCCTGTCTGATAGCGGGCGGCATTGCGCAGGATGCGGAGTTCTTCAGCTTCGGCACCAACGATCTGACGCAGACCACCTTGGGCGTCAGCCGCGACGATGCCGGCCATTTCCTGTCGGCCTATGTCGAGCAGGGCATTTACCCGCGCGACCCGTTTGTCAGCATCGATGTCGAAGGCGTTGGCGAGCTGATCCGGATCGCGGTGAAGCGGGGCAGGGCGGCGCGGAGCGACATCAAGCTCGGCATTTGCGGCGAGCATGGCGGCGATCCGGCGTCGATCGCATTTTGCGAGGAGACCGGCCTCGACTACGTCAGTGCTTCGCCCTACCGAATCCCCATCGCGAGGCTGGCGGCTGCACAGGCCGCACTTCGGTCTCGGTAACCGTCTCGCGGTGGACTGCGGCCGTCGCCGGCCCAGCGGGAGGATCGACCGGCAGCATGTGGGCGTGCTGCTTGCGAAGCTGCTGATACTCGACGTCCAGCGCCTCGCGGCGGCGGACTTCCTCGCCGTAGCGCCCTTTCCACTTGCCGCCGGACAGCAGGTACATGCCGAGCACCAGGCCGAGCACGAACACCAGCGCCAGGATGATATATTGGTCGGACGCGAACTGGGTCACGGGCGCACTCCCTTGCGGCAGGATGTTACGCCGGGAGAATGATCGAAGGGGCCGGCCGGTTCCGCCGGCCGGCCCCTTGCGCGATCAGGTCAGCAGGTTGTCGCTGATCGAGCAGGCCGCCGGCCCGAGGATCACGACGAACAGGACGGGCAGAATGAACAGGATCAGCGGCACCGTCATGATCGCCGGCAGCCGCGCCGCCTTTTCCTCGGCGCGCATCATCCGCTCGTTGCGGAACTCGGCGGACAGGACGCGTAGCGCGCTGGCCAGCGGGGTGCCGTATTTCTCGGTCTGGATCATGGTGGTGACGACGCCGCGCACCGCTTCCAGGTTGATGCGCATCGCCAGGTTCTCGAATGCCGAGCGGCGGTCGGTGAGGAAGCCGAGCTCGATCGAGGTCAGCGCGAATTCATCGCCCAGTTCCGGATATGCACGGCCAAGCTCGCGGGCCACGCGGCTGAACGCGGCATCGACCGTCAGGCCTGCCTCGGCGCAGATGACGAGCAGGTCGAGCGCGTCCGGCAGGCCCTTGCGGATCGCGTTGGACCGCTTCTGGATCTTGTTTTTGAGGAAGATGTCCGGCGCCTTGTACGCACCGATCAGAGTCCCCGCGACGATGCCGTAGCGCTTGAGCGAGGAATAGTCGGGGAACCAGTCCAGCAGATACACGCCGACGATCATCGTCCCGCCGAACACCAGCGGCAGCACGAAGCGGGCGAAGATGACTACGAAGGCCAGGTCCTTGGAGCGGATGCCCGCCTGCATCAGGCTGATCTGTGCCTTCTCGACCTGCTCGTCCTGCAGCATCTTGAGCGAGCCCAGGATGGCGCGGAAGCGGCCGGCGGCCTCGCTCGTGTTGGTGATCTTCTTGCGCCGCTTGGACGAGGAGATGATGATCCCCGCCTTGAGCTGTTCGCGACGCTCGTTGAGCGCCTTGACCCGCTTCGCCATCGGGTCGCGCACGGTGGTCGCCGCGTAGATGGCGAACAGCACCGCCAGGGTTGCCACCGCCGCGAGCACGGTGGCCACCCACACTACGTCGATGCCCAGGATCGTCGGTCCGCTTGCCATGTTCGTGTCCGTTCCCGCTCAGATTTCGAAGCTGATCATCTTGGCCATGATGAAGGCGCCGATCGCCATCCACATCATGCCGCCGATCCCCGCGATGATCAGCCGCTGGTCCGTGAAGAACTGGCCCATATAGGCTTCGTTGATCGTGTAGATCAGGCCGAACACGATGAACGGCAGCGCGCCGATGATGTAGGCGGACGCCTTGGATTCGGACGACATCGCCCTGATCTTGAGCTTCATCTGCGCGCGCTTGCGCAACACATCCGCCAGGTTGCCGAGCGTTTCGGCCAGGTTGCCGCCGGTCTCGCGCTGGATCGCCAGCGTGATCACGAAGAACTGGAATTCCGGCGTTCCCAGCCGATCCGCCATTTCCTGAAGCGCGACCTCCATCGTCCGGCCGATCTTCATCTTGTCGGAAACGGAGCTGAATTCGTCGGAGATCGGCCCAGGGATTTCGTTGGCGACGATGCCGATCGTTTCCGAAATGGGAAGGCCTGAGCGAAGCCCCCGCACCATCAACTCGATCGCATCCGGAAAACGGACAGTGAACCTGTTGACGCGCCGCTTGATCAGGAACCCGATCACCAGATGCGGCAGGCCGATGCCGACGAGCAGTCCCACGAACACGCCGAGCAGAACCGGCAGGCCCCGGACGCTAATCAGGATCGCAACGGTAATCGCGAGCGCCAATGAGGCGGTCAGATACTGAGCGAGGCTCCAGTCGCGCCCGGTCCGCTCGATGCGTTTGCGCAGCAGAACGGGGTTGGGAATGATGCGTTGGACCAGGCCGTCCATCTTCGTTTCGCGGGTGGCCAGGATGCGCTTCATCTGCGCCTGGGCGGCGACTTCGCTGGATTTGCTATGCCGCTCGCGAACCGAATCGAGCCGGCGGGCGCCGGCCCTCGCGGGGGAGGGGCCGGACACGGCCGTGTAGAGCACGAACAACGTGCCGACCATTCCCGCGATGATGATGATGAAGGGTAAGATCGACATCGTTCATTCAGCCCCTACGCACACCCGTCCGGGTGACCACTTCACGCTTTCGCCGGCACCGGCTTCTTGGCCAGCGCGGCCTTCAGGTCGAATTTGCCGAGCTTGCCGAGCAGCGAGGTCGAGCCGGCCTTGTCGCCGGTCTTCTCCTCCGTCCCGTCCACCGCCGAAACGGTCAGGTTGACGAGCTGGTCGAACGGCTGGACCAGCTTGGCATTGCCGACCTTGGCAAGCGGCTGGCCGAGCTTGGCGGCCTGCGCGGCGGCCTTGAGGTCCAGCGGCAGCACCACGTCGACCTTGCGCTCGATCGACTTCTCGAATTCGCCGCGGCTGATTTCCTGGCCGGTGCCGGGCGCAGACTTGTTTGCGACGACCACGGTGCGCGATTGCGGTGCATTGGCCTTGAGCCAGGACAGGATCCGGATCGCGTCGCGGGTGGCGGCCAGCGTGAACTCGACCACCAGCACCGTCACATGCGCATCATGGACGAGGTGCGGATGCTGGACCAGCATGCCGCGTGGCAGATCGAGAACGGTGCTCTCGAACGCCGCCCGCATCTCCTCCTGCAGCTGATGGAAAGCGGAGCCGTCCGTCAGCAGCGGCTGATTGATCGGGGCCTCGGCCGAAAGCACGCTCAGCTTGTCGTTGGCGCGCACCATCGCGCGCTCGATGAACAAGCCGTCGATTCGGCTCGGATTCTCGATGGCGTCCGTCAGGCCGCGTCCAGGCTCCAGGTCCAGTGACAGCGCGCCGGTGCCGAAGTGGACATCGAGGTCCAGCAAAGCCGTCGAGCGGCCGCCCTTGTCGCCCAGCAGCCAGGCCAGCGAAGTCGCCACCGTTGACGCGCCGACACCGCCGCGCGCGCCGATCACCGCCGCCATCACGTGCGGACGATCCGCCGAAGGCTCGTTCACGCGGGGCCCCGATACGGTCATCTGGGCATTGGCAAAGGCGTCGCGCAGCTGATCGGGCGTGAACGGCTTGAGCAGGTAATCCTGGATGCCGGACGCGACCAGGTCGCGGTAGAGCCGGACATCGTTGACTTGGCCGGCGGCGATCACGACGGTGCCGGGCTCGCACACTTCGGCGAGCGCGTTGATGTCGTTGAGCGGATCGCCCGATTCCGACAGGTCGACGAACAGGATGTTGGGGCTGGCGGACACCGACAGGGCCTGGACCGCGTTGCGCAGCCCGCCCTTGTTGACCTTCTCGGGCGCCCAGCCATGTTCGACCGCGACCGGGCGGACGAGTTCGGCGGTGGCTTCGTCGCAAACATAAGCGGAGAAGGTGTCGCGGAGCGCTGCTCCCACCCGTGCCGAATTGAATGGCGCGTTCATCTGGAAAGACCTCGCTTATTTGGTGGGGTTCGACGAGCGTTCGCGGTAAACCCGGATCGCCTTGGTGCCGGTGCCGTCGACCGACAGCCCGCCGCGCTGGCCGAGCACCAGATCGTTGGGATCGGCGATCATCCGGGCGAGATTGCTGTTGGTGGCGCAACCGTAATTGGTGGACGTCTGCTCTGTCCCTCCGACGAGCGGGTCCTCCCAGATCGGACACCCCGGAACGGACGCCGAGGCGCGCCGGATGATCACGCGAACTGAGCCTGGGGGAAGGGGACTGTCCAGGACCGGCGTGCCATCCTGCAAAAGCAGGCCGAAGCCGCCCACGACGCGTTCGACATCCTCGCGCACGGTCTGCGCGGCGTAGCCCTCCGCTTGCACGAAGACTTGGTCGCCATAACGGACATCCAGACCTTCGAACCATCCTGCAAGACGGCCCTGTTCGGAAGCGGGAAGCCCTCCGCCATAAACGGGTAGATCCAGCACGTAATTGGTGTGCTGCACGACCGGCTGATTGACCGAGTAGAGGGACGGGTTGCTGATCGGCGTAAGCCGGTTGGTTTCAGGCCCGCACGCGGACGTGCTCAAGGCCGTTGCCGTGAGTGCAGCTGTGGAGAAGAGGCGGCTCATCATCATGAATTCCTTTCGTGGGCTCGCCGTCAGAAGGTAAAGCCGGGGCTGGCGGAGGAAGTCGCCGGCGCACTTGCGGCTTTAGCTGCCCGTTGCACTGGAGCCGGCCCGCCCGATGAAGCGCGACTGGATGCCGCGCTACCGATCTGAGTGACGCCCGGCGTGACTGTCCGCGTTGGAGCAAGGGTCGGACCGGGACGCTGCTCGCCCGTGCGGCTGTCCTCGCGCTGGTCGAGGAACAAGCTTTGCGAGTCGTTGCTTTGGCGAAATCCATCGGTAGGAAGGGCAATGTCCGAAGCATTGACCGGCTTGACGAGGTAAGGGGTGACCACGACGATCAGTTCGGACTCGTCTTTTCGGAAGGACTTGGACCGAAAAAGGGCGCCGATGATCGGCAAGTCGCCGAGGAATGGTGCTTTGTCCACGCCATTGCCGTTGTTGTTCCGGATTAGGCCGCCGATCATCATGCTCTGACCGGACCCAAGCTCAATGGTTGTTTCCGTGCGCCGCGTCGAGATTCCGGGAATGGTGAAACCGTTCAGCGTGACACCGTTGGCGGAGGACAATTCCGATACTTCTGGACGGACGCGCATCGAGATGCGGCCACCTTCCAAAACGACAGGAGTGAACGCCAGGCTGACGCCGAACTGCTTGAATTCGACCGAGGTGCCGTTGATGCCGGATGCGATCGGGATTGGGAATTCGCCGCCGGCAAGGAAGCTGGCAGTTTCGCCCGAAAGCGCAGTCAAGGTCGGCTCGGCCAAAGTGGTGGAGAGATTGGAGTTCTCAGCCAACTCGATCGCCGCGAGCAGGTCGAGACCCAGCAGGCTCCCCGCCAGATTGAACGTGTTCGCACCACGATTGGCAAAGTTGAAGCTGGGCCTGGTGATCGGCGCCCCCGTGATCGGGTCGGTCAAAGTGCCGACTGGCACGTCGGTGATGGTACCAGGCGACCCGCGGCTTGTTCCAAAGATGAAGCCGTCGCCCCGTCCCCCGCTTTCGCGAGCCAGCAGATTGACACCAACGTTCCGGATCAAGTTGCGGCTGACCTCGACGATCTTGACCTTCAGCATCACCTGCAGCGGCGTCGCCGTCTTGATGCGGCTGAGCACCTGCGTTCCCGACCCGAGGAAGCTTTGCACGAGGCGGGTCGCTTCTTCGACGTCCGCCGGCTGGGCTACGGTGCCGGTGAGCAGCAAGGTGCCGTTCAGCGGCGTCGCCTGGATGTGCGCGTCCGGCATGGCAAGCTTCAGCATTTCCGTGACCGAGCCGATGTTGGTGCCCACCCGGACAGTCGCCGAATAGATTACCTTGCCGGCCTTGTTGGTGGCATGCACGGTGGTCTCGCCCGGCCCCCTGCCGAAGATATAGACCTGGTCGGCGGAACGCACCTGGACGTCTGCCACCGCATCGTTGGCGACGAACAGGTCGCTCATGTTGCCGCTGAGCTGGATCAGGCGACCCGTGCCGACGGACAAGGCCAGTTCGTTCGACGGCTTGGCCTGGCCGATCGCCTGGGCGGAAGCGGCGGACGGAGCGGCTGCCCCGAGGCCGGCCGCGAGCAGGGCGGCGGCAGCGGTGCCGACGGCCATGCGCAGAGTGAAGTTGCTCTTGTTCATCTTACTTGGCTCCCACCGGGACGATGGTGACGTTGTTGCCGCGGGACACTCGGACCGTCGGGCCGAGCGGACGGGCGGGTTCGGCCGGGGCACCGGCGCGACCACCGGCCGCCGCCGCGATTGCTCCGACCATGCTGGTCATGGCACGCGATTGGTCGCTCTCGCCGGTGCTGGCGGCGGGCCTGGCACCTTGCCGAGGCACGCTGCTGCGCTGGAACCGGGACACATCGGCGCCGACCGAGTAGGTGCCGCCATTGTCCATCGGCTTGGTCGCGATCTCGAGCAGCATCCGGCGCTCGGCGACCGGATCGCTGGGAACGTTGACCTGCCCGCTGGCAACCGCCCGCTCCAGCTCGGCCGTGGTGTCGGCGATCGAGCGCAGGGCCAGAGTCAGATTGCCGACCATCTGGGCGACCTGGATCTTCTCGGCGATACGCGGCGTGGCTTCCAGCGTAACGGTGGCCGAAGTCTGGACCACGGGCTTGCCGTCCTCACCGACCGAGGTTGTCCGCTGATCGACTGCAAGGACGCGAAGGTTGCGCAGGATGGTCTCCGCAGCCCGCAACGGCTGGCCTTCGCCGCCAGTTACTTCCTGCGTCAGGATCACATCGACACGGTCGCCCGGGAAGACGAAGCCGGCGACGCCGCTGATGGTGGACACCGCAACCGTGACGGCGCGCATGCCCGGCCCGAGCGCCGCGGCAAGGAAGCCGCGCTCGCCTGGCTTGATCATCGAGCCTTGTGTCATCGGCTGGCCGGCCGAAATCTCGTTGCGGACCACGGTGCCGAGCAGCTCGGCAACGTCCGCGCCAGGTTCACCCTTCAGGTAATAGGCCTTTTCGACCAGTTCCTTGGGCCATGGCTGGAAGCGCAAGGCTTCCGCGTCGATGATGGTTCCGACCGGCAGGGCGCGGGTGGCGACCAGCACTTCGGGGCCGGTGGGTACGGGGGCAGCGGCCGCTTCCGGCGCGCCGGCTCCCGTGAACATGTTCTTGGCCATCACCGCGGTGACTGCCGCGATGAGCAGTGCGCCGACCAACAGCACGATTTTTTTAACATCCATGACGCGTATCGCCTCCTGTCGGGCGCAAGTGGAACCCGATCACTCTTTTCATCCGAATTGGTAAAGGAACCGTTCGCCAATCAGCCAAATCCCGGCAAAGGCGATGGCGACGCCATACGGCACCTCCAGCGTTTCGCCGGACTTGGCCGCCCTGTGGCGGATCAGCATCACGAGCGTGAGCACACCGCCGGCAAGCGACATGATCACCGCCAGCTTGATCAAGGACGCGAGCGGCAGCCACAGGGCCAGCGCGGCCAGCAGCTTGACGTCGCCTCCGCCCATCTGTCCGAAGTGGAACAGCATTGCGAAGACAAGGAAAACGCCGGCACCGAGCGCCAGCTGGACCGCCATGTCCGGCCAGAAGGCGTAGCCGCTCAGCACCCAGAAGGGCACGGCCAGCGCGGCGATCGCAAGGTTGAGCTTGTTCGGGATCCGGCGCGAACGCAGGTCGCCGAACGCCGCCACGATCAACATCGCGGCGAGTATCGCAACCGGCAGATTGGCGCTGATCCCGTCCATGGGAAACAGCTACTAGACTTGGTTACTTGCCAAACCGTAACCAGCCCGGATGAAAGTTAAGACGTTCGCGATTGGGGAAGCGCGACCGCGGCGGCGCCCCAAGGGGTCTTGCTCGCGTGAAAGCTGACGTCGCGATCATTGGGGCAGGGATGGCTGGCGCCAGCCTGGCGGCCGAGCTCGCGCCGCACCTGTCCGTGCTGATCCTGGAGGCGGAAAGCCAGCCCGGTTACCACGCCACCGGCCGGTCCGCCGCTTTCTGGTCGGAAAGCTATGGCGGCCCTTTGGTGCAGCCGCTGACGTCCGCTTCCGGCCCGTTCCTGGCTGCCCCGCCGCCGGATTTCGGCGAACGTTCCTTCTTGAAGCGACGGGGTTGCATTCATCTGGCCGACGAGCCGGGCAGGGTTGCTCTTTCCGGCCTGCGGGATCAATTCGCCGCTTCCGGGCTGGCGTTGCGGCCGCTGGACCGAGAGGAACTCACGAAGCGCATTCCGGGACTGAAGCCGGAATGGAGCGCGGGGCTGAGCGAGCCCAGCTGCGCCGACATCGACGTCGCCGCGCTTCACGCCGCCTATCTGAAGCGGGCACGAACCGGCGGCGCGAAGTTGGTCACGGACGCCGCGTTGCACGCTGCCGCGCGCAGCGGGGGTGCGTGGCGCCTGGAGACCGCCGCCGGCATGTTCACGTCCGACATCCTCGTCAACGCGGCTGGCGCCTGGGCAGACGAAGTCGCGGCAACGGCCGGCGTGGTGCCGATCGGCATCCGCCCGTATCGCCGCACCGTCGTTCAACTGCGCGTCGACCCGCCCGTCCCGCCCGATCTGCCGTTGGTGATCGACGCGCGCGGACGCTTCTACTTCAAGCCCGAGGCCAGGCGCCTCTGGCTCAGCCCGCATGACGAGACGGCTTGCGATCCGTGCGACACGGCGGCTGAGGAGCTGGACGTCGCGGTCGCGGTCCAGCGCCTGGAGCAGGTCGTCGACTGGCGCGTGCGCCAAGTCGAGCATAGCTGGGCAGGCCTGCGCAGCTTCGCGCCCGATCGGCTACCGGTTTACGGATTTGCACCCGGCCGCCCGGATTTCTTCTGGTGCGCGGGGCAGGGCGGCTTCGGCATTCAGACCGCTCCCGCAGCCGCCCAACTCGCCGCCGCTTTGCTGCTTGGCGGAATGCCCGGCCCGCTTGCCGCGGGCATCGATCCGTCTCCCTACGCTGCCGACCGTTTCACGAATTGAGCCGCCGCCGCGCAAGCGAGCTTGTCGGCGCGTTCATTCTCGGGGTGGCCGGCATGGCCCTTTACCCAGCGCCAATCGATGCGGTGCGGGCCGGTTGATTCGATCAGCGCCTGCCACAGCTCGGCATTCTTCACCGGCTTCCTGTCCGCCGTCCGCCAGCCGTTGCGTTGCCAGCCATGGACCCACTTGGTGATACCATCGCGAACGTAATTGCTGTCCGTGGTCAACGTCACCCGGCAGGGGCGTTTCAGAGCCTCCAGCGCCCGGATCGCGGCGAGCAGCTCCATCCGGTTGTTGGTGGTCAGCGGCTCACCGCCGGACAGCTCCTTTTCGTGCGCGGCCGATCGGATCACCGCGCCCCAGCCGCCCGGCCCCGGATTGCCCTTGCAGGCGCCGTCCGTCCAGATCTCGACTTCGGTCATCGTTTGCGCGCGAGATTAGGCAGCGGCGAGACTGCGCGGGAGCTTGAAGACCATACGCTCCTCGACGCCTTCGGCTTGTTCCTCGACGACCGCGAAATGCTGGCCCAGGAAGTCGACCAGCTCGCGGACCAGCACTTCGGGAGCGGAAGCGCCCGCTGTAATGCCCAGGGTCTGGACGCCGGCCAGCCAGCCGAGGTCAATTTCGCTCGCCCGGCCGACCAGCGCGGCGCGCACTCCCTCGCGTTCCGCCACCTCGACCAGCCGGACCGAATTAGAGCTGTTGGGTGCGCCGATCACGAGCAGCGCATCGCACCGCCGCGCGATGTTCTTGACTGCCGTCTGCCGGTTGGACGTCGCGTAGCAAATATCCTCGCCACGCGGACTCTTGATCAGCGGAAAGCGCCGTTCCAGGATCGCGACGATCTCGGCGGTGTCGTCCACCGACAAGGTGGTCTGGGTGAGGTAGGCGAGATTGGCGGGGTCAGCCGGCGCGATCTCCGCGGCATCCTCCGCGCTTTCGACCAGGCTCATCTGCCCCGGTGGAACCTGACCGAAGGTGCCGATCACCTCCGGGTGGCCGGCATGGCCGATGAACAGGATATGCCGCCCCGCCTCGACCAGCCGTTCGGCCTGACGGTGAACCTTGGAGACCAAAGGACAGGTCGCATCGAGATAATCGAGCCCACGCTCCGCCGCCTCCGCCGGGACCGATTTGGGCACACCATGAGCAGAGAAGACCACCGGCACCCCGTCGGGCACCTGGTCCAGCTCGGACACGAATACCGCGCCCTTGGCGCGCAGGCTGTCGACCACGAACTTGTTGTGCACGATCTCATGCCGCACATAGACCGGCGCGCCGTAGCGCTGCAGCGCAAGCTCGACGATGTGAATGGCCCGGTCCACCCCGGCGCAGAATCCGCGTGGCGCGGCGATCAGCAGGTGAAGCGGCGGCTTGTCGGCGAGCATGACACCTATCTAGTCGTGCAGTGCGGCGGCGTCCACCGGGGTCGAGGCTGGCCCTTCATCGCTTGCAGGCGTCGGACCGCCTTTCTATGATCCCGCCGCTTCGCCAGCCCTCCGCCGGCCTCATCGAGGATCGTTTGTGCACACAGTCAAAGCGGCGTTGATCGCGTCCACCCTCGTCGCCCTGTCCGGTTGTTCCGGCGATGGCGAACTCCTCGCCACCGGTGTGCGGGCGACGCGCTCCGCCTGCCCGTCGGTCGCGATACCCGCGGCCACTGGCGACGTCACCGTGTTCAACCCGCCGAGCAGCCGCGACGCCCGCGCGATCGACGTGGTCGCCAACATCACCAACCTGCGTTCCACTTGCGACGAGACCGGCGCCAACATCGTCACCAACGCCACCTTCGAAGTTCAGGGACAGCGCCGCGACGCGACCGGCGACCGGGAAGTCGTCCTGCAATATTTCGCGACCGTGGTGCAGGGTGGCAACAATGTCGTTTCCAAACGGATCGGCCGGGTCGCATTGCGCTTCGCCAATGGCCAGCTGCGGGCCAGCACGCGCGGCACCGCGACCGGCCAGGTGTTGCGCTCTGCGGCAACGCTGCCCGATGATGTTCGCCGCCAGATCACGCGCGAGCGCAAGCCGGGAGATGCGGATGCGGCGCTCGATCCGCTCGCCGACCCCACCGTTCGCGCTGCCGTCACTCGCGCCAGCTTCGAATTCCTGGTCGGCTTCCAGCTCACTCCCGAACAGCTCGCCTACAACGCCACGCGCTGAGGTTGACTTGCGGCGGAGGCGCGGTCAGAGCGGCCGCGTCGCCGGGCTTCGGTTCGGGTGACGCGCGGGAGAGAGTGACGGGTCGAAAGACCTGAAGCCGCCGAAGGAGCAACCGCCCCGGAATCTCTCAGGCATCCTGGACCGCGCGCCACAAGACACTCTGGAAAGCGTCCGCCGCACCCCCGGATCAGGTCCGGGGAAGGTGGACCACCGAAGGGGTAAGCGCGTCCGGCAACGCCAGGCGTGCGAAAGCTCTCAGGTTCAGTGACAGAGGGGGACGAACGCAAACCGGGTTTCGGCCCTGTTGCTCGTCGCCCCTGGAGACTGAAATGAGCGATCCCGACCAACTTCTCCCGCTCGATGCCTGGCACCGCGCCCGGGGCGCCCGCATGGTCCCGTTCGCTGGGTATCAGATGCCGATCCAATATGAAGGCATCATCGCCGAGCATCGCTGGACTCGCGAACAAGCGGGGCTGTTCGATGTCAGCCATATGGGTCAGCTCCTGCTGGAGGGGCCCGGGCTCGACGTCGCTTTGGAGACCTTGCTTCCCGCCGATCTGTCGATCCTCAAGGACGGCCGCTTGCGCTATTCGCTGCTGCTGAATGATCGTGGCGGGATCATCGACGATCTCATGATCACGCGGCGCGGCGATCATTTTTACGCGGTGGTCAACGGCGCGACCAAGATGGGCGACATTGCCCACCTGCTCGAACACTTGCCGGATGCGGTGACGCTGACCCACATGACGGAACAGGCGCTGCTGGCACTTCAGGGGCCGAGCGCGGCCGAGATTCTGGCGCGTTTCGCGCCGGGGGTCGAGCAGCTCACCTTCATGACTGGTGGAAGCTTCGCGCTTGGGCATGCCGAGGCCTGGATCAGCCGTTCCGGCTATACTGGCGAGGACGGTTTCGAGATATCCGTCCCCGCAGCGCGGGCGGTCGAAGTCGCGGAACTGCTTTCCGCGCAACCTGAAGTGAAGCCGATCGGGCTCGGCGCGCGCGACTCGCTCCGGCTCGAAGCCGGGCTGCCATTATATGGCCACGACCTTGATGAGCACACGACGCCCATCGAGGCCGATCTCGGCTTCGCCATCTCGAAGCGCCGCCGAACGGAGGGTGGTTTTCCCGGAGCGGACCGCATCTTGCGGGAGTTGGAGGCCGGAACGATCACTCGCCGCGTCGGCCTGGTGGTCGAGGGACGCCAGCCCGTCCGGGAAGGCGCGCTGGTGCTGGATGGCGAGGGCAACGAAGTCGGCCGCGTCACCAGCGGCGGTTTCTCGCCGATGCTGGAGGCACCGATCGCGATGGCCTTCGTTCCCGTCGCCATGGCCGGGCCGGGCACGGACATCAGCTTGTCCCAGCGCGCCAAGCTGTTCGAGGCGAAGGTCGTGCCGACGCCGTTCGTCCCGCACCGATATCACCGCAAGGGAGCCGCCCAGTGAGCCTTTACTTCACCAAAGAACATGAATGGATCAGCATCGACGGCAACCTCGCCACCGTCGGCATCACCGATTTCGCTCAGGCCCAACTCGGCGACGTGGTGTTCGTCGAGCTGCCGGCGGCGGGATCGAATGTGACCAAGGGCAAGGAGGCTGCGGTGGTCGAATCGGTCAAGGCCGCCTCGGATGTCTATGCGCCGGTCAGCGGCGAGGTGACGCAGGCCAATCCGGCGCTCGACGCCGATCCTTCGCTGGTCAATGGCAGTGCCGAAGCGGACGGCTGGTTCTTCAAGCTTACCTTGTCCGACCCGTCCGAACTGGACGGCCTGATGGACCGTGAGGCTTATCAAGCGTTTTGCGACGCGCAGTGAAATTTAGCCTCTCCACGTGCTCCTGCGAAGGCAGGAGCCCAGTCTAGGTGCCGGAGCTAGGCTCCTGCCTTCGCAGGAGCACGGCGGGCCCAGCGCAATCCGGAGTGTTCGATGCGTTACTTACCACTATCCGAGGCCGACCGGCAGGGTATGCTTCGCGCCGTCGGCGCCGCTTCGGTAGACGACCTGTTCAGCGATGTGCCTGAAGCCGCCCGTCTGGCCGGTAAGATTGAAGGTCTCTCCGATCACGCAAGCGAACTGGCGGTCGAACGGCAATTGGGCGCACTGGCCCGCAAGAACCTGGTTGCGGGCGATGTGCCGTTCTTCCTCGGCTGCGGTGCTTACAAGCATCATATCCCGGCCAGCGTCGATCACCTGATCCAGCGCGGCGAATTCCTGACCAGCTACACCCCCTATCAGCCGGAGATCGCCCAAGGCACATTGCAGGCCTTGTTTGAATTCCAGACCCAGGTCGCGCGGCTATACGGCTGCGACGTCGCCAACGCGTCGATGTACGACGGCTCCACCGCCTGCTGGGAAGCGATCACGATGGCGCGGCGCATTACGCGGCGTGGACGGGCGATCCTCTCGGCGGGGCTGCATCCGCATTATGTGTCGGTCGCGCGGACGATGGCTCGCTTCACCGGCGACGTCCTCGACACCGCTTTGCCGCAGCTTCGTCCGGAGATGGACATCAACGAGCGACTGCTCGATGCGATCGACGACCAGACGAGCTGCGTGGTCATTCAATATCCCGACATTCTCGGCCGGATCGGCGACTTGTCCGAATTGGCCGCCCGCTGCCACTCTAAGGGCGCGCTGCTGATCGCGGTGGTAACCGAGCCGGTCGCACTGGGGCTGATCCGCTCGCCGGGGGAGATGGGCGCGGACATCGTCGTCGGGGAGGGGCAGAGCCTCGGCGTCGGTCTCAATTTCGGCGGGCCCTATGTCGGCCTGTTCGCGTGTCAGGATAAGTTCGTCCGGCAGATGCCGGGGCGTTTGTGTGGCGAGACGGTGGACGCCGAGGGCAAGCGCGGTTTCGTGCTTACCCTGTCCACTCGCGAGCAGCATATCCGCCGCGAAAAGGCGACGTCCAACATCTGCACCAACAGCGGCTTGTGTGCGCTGGCCTTTACCATCCACATGACACTGCTTGGCGAGAAGGGCCTGCGGCAGCTGGCCGAACTCAATCATGGACAAGCGTTAGCAGCGGCCGAACGGCTGGCGCAGGTGCCGGGTGTTGAGCTGATCAGCGGCGCATTCTTCAACGAATTCACGCTGCGGCTTTCCAGGGAAGCGCGCCCGGTCGTGCGCGCGATGGCCGATCGGGGCGTTCTGGGCGGCGTCTCCCTCGGACGCCTCTATCCGGGCGAGGACGCTCTCGCCAACGGGCTGGTCGTCGCCGTGACCGAGACGGTGACCGGCGAAGATGTCGAAGCGCTCGCGGACGCTCTCCAGGAGGCATTGGCATGAACGTGAACCCGAGCGGATGGCGCCCCGACCTGGGCGCCGCCGGACCCGAAGGCGGCGCCGCGACATTCACCGGCAACCGCGGGCTGATGCTTGAAGAGGCGCTGATCTTCGAGATCGGCGATGCGGACGCGACCGGCGTGGACATCGACTTCACCCCTAACGCCTCCCCTGAAGGGGAGGGGCCTGATCGTCTCGCTGGCCTAAAGCGCACCCGCCCCATCGGACTACCCGGCCTGTCCGAGCCTGAAACCGTGCGTCATTACACACGCCTCAGCCGCCAGAATTACGGCATCGACCTCGGCCTGTTTCCGCTGGGCTCGTGCACGATGAAGCACAATCCGCGGCTGAACGAGAAAGTCGCGCGGATGCCGGGCTTCGCCGACATTCATCCGCTCCAGCCGATCGACACTGTCCAGGGCGCGCTCGAGCTGATCGAGCGGCTCGGCGAAGGGCTGGTCAAGCTCACCGGCATGCACAGCGTCGCGATGAGCCCCAAGGCGGGCGCGCATGGCGAGCTTTGCGGCCTGCTCGCGATCCGTTCGGCGCTGGAGGCACGCGGCGATGCGCGGCAGGTCATCCTGGTGCCGGAGAGCGCCCACGGCACCAATCCCGCCACCGCGGCATTCGCCGGCTACCGCGTCGAAAACATCCCGGCCAACGATCGCGGCCGGGTTGACCTGGAAGCCCTCCGGGCGCGGCTCGGCCCGGACGTGGCGGGGGTCATGATCACCAACCCGAACACCTGCGGGCTGTTCGAGCCGGACATGATCGCGATCTCCGAAGCGGTCCATGCCGCTGGCGGACTCGTCTACTGCGACGGCGCCAATTTCAACGCGATCGTGGGGCGCGTCCGGCCGGGCGATCTCGGCATCGACGCGATGCACATCAACCTGCACAAAACCTTTTCGACCCCGCATGGTGGCGGCGGTCCCGGTTCCGGGCCGGTGGTGTTCTCGGAGGCGCTGACGCCGTTCGCGCCCTTGCCCTTCGTCGAGCGGCGAGGCGAGCAATTCTGCCTGGTCGAGGAAGAAACCGCCGGCGAGCATCATGGCAGCAGCTTCGGCCGGATGACCGCCTTTCATGGCCAGATGGGCATGTTCACGCGTGCAATGGCTTATATCCTCAGCCACGGTGCGGATGGCCTGCGGCAGGTGTCGGGCGATGCGGTGCTGAACGCCAATTATGTGCTGCGCCGGCTGGAGGATGTGCTCGATGCGCCGTTCGCGACGAGCGGGCCATGCATGCACGAGGCCTTGTTCAGCGACCGTGGTTTCGGCGGGGGGCTGTCCACGCTCGATCTCGCCAAGGGGCTGATCGACGAGGGCTTCCATCCGATGACGATGTACTTCCCGCTCGTCGTCCACGGCGCGATGCTGATCGAGCCGACCGAGACGGAGAGCAAGGCGGCATTGGACCAGTTTATCGGCGCGATCCGGAGCCTTGCCGAGCGGGCCAAGGCCGGGGATCAGAGCCTGAAAGCCGCGCCGGTCCACGCGCCCAGGCGGCGGCTCGACGAAACGCTAGCCGCGCGCAAGCCCGTGCTGGTCTACAAGGATCCGCCACAAGCCGAAGCGGCCGGGTGACGTGAAGCGGCACGCTCCGGCGACCGACCGCAATCGCGATCCGATCGCGTCGGTGCTGCGGGAGACGCTGCCACCGACGGGCCTGGTGCTCGAACTCGCGAGCGGGACGGGCGAACATGCCGTTCATTTCGCCCGCCGCTTTCCGCATCTCGAATGGCAGCCGAGCGATCCCGACCCGAACGCGCTGACGTCCATCGAGGCGTGGGCGGCCGATGCCGGGCTGCCGAACCTGCGCGCGCCGGTCGAGCTAGACGCGGCTGGCGGGACCTGGCCGATCGACCGCGCCGACGCCGTCCTGTGCATCAACATGGTCCATATCAGCCCCTGGGCGGCGACCTTGGGGCTGCTCGCCGGGGCGGCGGGGCTGCTGCCGCCGGGCGGTCCACTTTACCTGTACGGGCCTTATCGCCGGCATGGCATCGAAACGGCGGCGAGCAACGAAGCGTTCGATCGCTCGCTCAGGTCGCGCAACCCCGATTGGGGGCTGCGCGACCTGGAGGCGGTCGTCAGCGCCGCCGAGTTGAACGGTCTCTCACTCGAAAGCGTCACCGAAATGCCGGCGAACAATCTGTCGCTGGTGTTCCGGAAGCGGTGACCCGACCGCTCAACTCTCGTTGAAGCGCGGCAGATTGGCCTGTTCGGGCTTGTCGCTATCCCGCACACGCGTGACGCTGCCATCGCCGACTGCCTGCTTGATCTCGTCGCGTGTGCCGATATCCCGGCTCAGATTATGGCCGCTCGACAGACCCTGAGCGGGCGCGCCCTCCATGGACTCGATCAGGTCGCTGTCGTCGTGGCGCTTGGCGGTTTCGGCGCGCTCCTGGGCGCGGTCATTCTCGTTGTGCATGTTCAAGCTCCTTCGCGTGGATAATGAAGGAGGGCGCGGCCCTGTTCCGCGCCTAGCGGTCCTGTTGAGCCGTTTCAGGGTCGGGCCGTGCGCTGGCGAGGCGCAGGCAGAGCGCAATCCAGAAGAACGCGAACGCCCAGCCGCCGATCACGTCGCTCGGCCAATGTACGCCAAGCACGAGGCGGCTCAGCCCGATCAGCAATGCCAGGGTGGCGCCGATCGCCACCGCCATGGCCCGGCGCCGCTGGATCACCGGCACCAGCAATGCGATCGCGAGAAAGGTGATCATGCTGTTGGCCGAATGGGCGCTGGGAAAGCCGGGTGATTCGACCGCGATAAGGTGGGCAGCGTCCGGCGGGCGGGGCGCATCGATCAGCAACTTCTGCAACTCGACCAGCAGGCGCCCGCCGAACAGCATGAACAGCAGGAGCGCCGCCCGGCGCCTGCGCTTGACCGCCAGGATACCGAAGGCGACGAGGCCAACGGGAACCAGCACCTTCCATCCGCCGAGCTCGGTCAACAGGCTTGCCGGGCGCACGATCGCGGAGCCATGATCGGCGAGGAACCAGCGCAGCACCGCGGGGTCCCAGCCGCCTTCCGGTCCGTTGGTCAGCAAAGTCAGCAACCAGATTGCGACGGCTGCGCCCGAAGCGATCACGAAGCGGGCGTGGGCGAATTTCATGTGGACGGGAGCCGGTCGAGTTGGTGGGCCCGCCGGGACTCGAACCCGGAACCTCTCGATTAAAAGTCGCTTGCTCTACCGATTGAGCTACGGGCCCGTGATTGTGCCACCTAAGTGGCGGGGGCTTAGGGGTCAACCGGGCGGCGCCGCTCAAGCCGGGCATGAAGCTGGCGAATCGTGAGCCCGGTCAGCGGATCGCGCCAAAGCGGAACGAGTTCGGCGAGCGGCTGCAGGACGAAGCGGCGCTGGCGGAAGGAGGGATGCGGGACGGCGAGGCCAGACCCGCTCCAGACGCCGTCGCTCCACAGGACGATGTCGAGATCGAGCACGCGCGGACCCCAGCGGCGGCCTGGGCGGCGGCCGAAAGTCTCCTCAATCCGCTTCAGGCTGGCGAGCAGGGCGGGCGGGGCCAATGGCGTCGGAACGATCGCGATCGCATTGGCGAAGCCGCGCCCTGCCGGCCCGAGTGCAAGAGTGGATCGGACTGTAGAAAGCCGCTCAGCCCCGATCGCAGCCGCGGCGGCGCGGATCGTGTCCCTCGGCCCACCGAAGCGACTGCGGCGGTTGGAGCCGAGCGCGACTGCATAGAGGTAAGGGCTGTTGATCAAGAGACCGCTCGTCCTGAGCCTGTCGAAGGACCGCCCTTCGTCGTCACGGTAGCAAGAAGGGAAAAGCAGGCCTTCGACAAGCTCAAGCTGGGCGGGGTAGGGGAGGCGCGTGGATAACAACGTCACCATCTCTCCCGTCCCGCATGTCGAGCCGCCTCGCGATTGCCCCCTCTGCCCGCGGCTGGTCGCGTTCCGAGAGGGCCTGCGGGTCCAGCATCCGGATTGGTGGAACGCGCCAGTGCCGGTGTTCGGCGATCCCGGGGCCTGGCTGGGCATAGTCGGCCTCGCGCCGGGCATGCACGGCGCAAACCGGACAGGGCGGGCCTTTACCGGCGATTATGCCGGACTGCTGCTCTACCGCACCCTGCTGAAGTTCGGCCTTGCGGAAGGACGATATGCGGAGCGGCCGGACGACGGATTGCGCCTGCACGGCGTCGCGATCATCAACTCGGTTCGATGCCTGCCGCCCCAGAACAAGCCGACTCCGCAAGAAGTGACGACCTGCCGGAGCTTCTACACGGCCGCGCTGGGCAGCCTTCCCAACGTCCGCATCCTGGTCGCGCTCGGCGCGATCGCGCACGGATCTGCGGTGCGAACGGCCGGCGGCGTTCTCGCGCGGATGAAGTTCGGGCACCTCGCCGAGCATCTGCTCGCCGACGGGCGCGTGCTGATCGATAGCTACCATTGCTCGCGCTACAATCAGAACACCAACGTGCTCACCGCCGACATGTTCGAATCCGTGTTCGCGCGGGCGCTGGAGCGGCGGGAGACCCTCTCCCTTTGACGGGAGAGGGTACGTAGCCTTTGCGACGAAGGAGCTTAGGCGAAGTTGGAGAGGGTGACACGGTCGGAGCTTGTCCTCGACCCGTGTCACCCTCTCCCAGCTTCGCCTAGGCTAGCTAAAGAGGCTCGCCAAGGCTGCGCAACCCTCTCCCGTCAAGGGAGAGGGTCAGAGGTCCTGAGCCAATCGGCCGTACAGCTCCGGGCGGCGATCGCGGAAGAAGCCGAAGGCGGCGCGGTGGCGCTTGGCCTGGGCTAAATCCAGGGTCGCCGTGAGCACCCCCGTTTCGCTCGCTTCGAATTCCGCCAGCATGTCACCGCGTTCGTCGCAGATAAAGCTGTGGCCGTAAAATCGCTGGTCGCCTTCCGTGCCGATGCGGTTGGCGGCAACCACCGGGACCACGTTGGACACGGCGTGGCCGATCATCGCCCGCCGCCACATCCGGCTGGTGTCGAGATCGGGATCGTGCGGCTCGGTGCCGATCGCGGTCGGGAAGAGCAGGATTTCGGCGCCATCGAGCATCAGGCTGCGCGCCGTTTCCGGATACCATTGATCCCAGCACACCGCAGGGCCGACTCGGCCGAACGGGGTCGGATAAGTCTTGAAGCCGGTGTTGCCGGGCCGGAAGTAGAATTTCTCGGAATAGCCGGGCCCGTCCGGAATGTGGCTCTTGCGATAGACGCCCATAATCGCGCCGGCATCGTCGATCATCGCCAGGCTGTTATAATGGTGATGCCCGTCCGCCTCGAAGAAGCTGGTCGGAATGAAGACGCCGAGTTCCGCCGCGAGGCCGCGCATCGCGGTCACTGCGGGATGCTGTTCGGCGGCCAGCGCGCGGCCGAAATGTGCTTCGTCCTGCGTCCGGCAGAAATAATGGCCTTCGAACAATTCGGGCGGAAGGATCAGCTTGGCGCCCTTCGCGGCTGCCTCGCGGACGAGTTCGGATACGGCGGCGATGTTCTGTTGCATATCATCGCTGAATGCGAGCTGGAGGGCGGCGACTGTGATCTGGGTCATTCTTAATGCCGCCTGTTTTCACGCGGAGGCGCGGAGGAAAGGAGAGATGCGGAGAAGATCAAGATGGCGCTGCGCGCCGCAGGCGCAATCCCTTCTTCTCCGCGCCTCGGCGGTTCTCCGCGTCTCCGCGTGGACATGTCTTTGCTCAGGCCGGCATCTGCTGGCTGATGCAGTGGAAGCTGCCGCCGCCGGTTAACACATGATCGGCTCTGATCCCGATCGCCTCGCGGTCCGGGAACAGCGCCCCGATCGCCGCCACCGCCGCATCGTCGTTGGCCGCGCCGTAGATCGGCACCACCACCGCCGCGTTGCCGATGTAAAAGTTCATGTAAGACGCCGGGATGATTTCGCCGTCTTTCTCGATCAGTCCAGGCGACGGCAGTTCGACCACCTGGAGCCCGAACGCTTCGGCCCGGGCGCGCGCATCGGCATAGATCGCCGCGTTCGGATCGTCGGAGCCGGCGGCCTCCGGAATGGCGAGCCGGCCTTCCCCGACGAAGCGGGCGAGATTATCCACATGCCCGTCGGTGTGGTCGTTGATCAGTCCGTCGCCGAGCCACAGGATGCGGGTGGCACCCAAATCGGCGCGGAGCCGATCCTCGATCGCGTCGCGGCCCAAGCCCGGGTTGCGATTGGGATTGAGCAGACATTGCTCGGTGGTGACGAGCAGCCCGGTGCCGTCGCCGTCGATCGCGCCGCCTTCCAGGATCCACTCGTGCCGGGTCGCGTTCAGACCCGCCGTTTGCGCGAGGCGGAGCCCGATCGTGTCGTCGCCTTCCAGATCATATTTGCCGCCCCAACCGTTGAAGCAAAAGCTCACGGCGCTACACCGGCTTTCGTCCTTGAGGATGATCGGCCCGGTATCGCGAAGCCAGATATCGCCGAACATCTCCTGCACGATCGTCGCCCAGGGAGCCGCAGTCTGAGCAGCCTTCACCGACGCCGGATCGGCGGCAACCAGCCGCACTTCCTCGCCAGCGCCTTCGGCATGAACAGCGCGGGCGAAGGCCAGCACTTCTTCTCTAGCTGGCGTCAAATCATCTTCCCACAAGTCGAAATGGCTGGGGAAGCCGATCCAGATGAAGTTGTGCTTGGCCCATTCCGGCGGCTGGCGCGCAGCCATCGAGAACTCCTAAATTCCGCGTATGGCGCGTTTTGGCAGCATCAATTCGCCAGCACAAGCTTGCGCGCTAGTCGCGGCTTTGCAACGATGCGAACGGGCGATCACGCGATAGTCGCGCGCAAGCCTTTGGGGGGATACAATGATCTTTCGACTCTTGGTCGGTGTCGCGGTCGTCGCGTTGACGGCCGGGTCGGCCGACGCTGCCGATCCGGCCGAGCAATTCGGCGTACGCGAAAGCGTCGAAGCGATCCGGCTTTCACCCGATGGAAGCAAACTCGCCTACTTGGCCCCAACCTCCAGGCAGGGCTCAGCACTGTACATCATCGACCTGAAGAACGGCCAGTCGCGTCTGACGACCTCCGCGGATGGCGACACGCAACGGCTCTCGGGCTGCAGTTGGGTTTCCAACGCGCGGCTCGTTTGCAGCGTTTACGCAATGATCAGCGACGGCGACGAGATCTACCCAGTCTCGCGCGTGATCGCGGTGAACGAAGATGGTTCGTCGGTGAAGATGCTGAGCGACAGGGACAGCTTCTATTCCAAGACCGCCAACTTGTACGGCGGATCGGTGATCGACTGGCTGCCGGACGCGAACGGTGCGGTGCTGATGAGCCGTAACTTCGTTCCCGAGCAGCGCCAGAACACGCGTTTGGAGAAGAAGGAGCGGGGACTTGGCGTCGATCGCATCGACACGATGTCGCAATCGAGCCAGCGGGTCGAAACACCGCGACCGAACGCGGTCGAATATATCTCCGACGGCCGCGGCAACGTCCGGATCATGGGAACTCAGGCGCCGAATGCGAGCGGTTATACCGGTCGGACCGTCAACTACTTTTACCGCGCTAAAGCCTCGCGCGAATGGAAGCCGTTCGGAACATACAATGTTCTCACGAGAGACGGGCTGAACCCCTATGCCGTCGATGCCGATCTCGATGTTGCTTATGCGATCGAGAAGACCGACGGACGTGACGCATTGTACAAGGTCTCGCTTGACGGCTCGCTCAAGAAAGAACTCGTCTTCTCGCACCCGCAGGTTGATGTGGGTGGCATTCTGCGTATCGGTCGCCGCGGCAGGGTGGTCGGCGCGACTTACGCGACCGAAAAGCCGGAGGCGGCCTTCTTCGATCCGCAATTGAAAGGACTCGCCGCGTCGCTCGGAAAGGTCTTGCCGGGGTTGCCGCTGATCCGTTTCGTGGATTCGAGCGCGGACGAAAATAAGCTCCTACTATGGGCGGGTAGCGACACTGACCCAGGACGCTACTATATCTACGACAAAGCCGCCCGCAAGCTCGACGAGATCATGCTCAGTCGGCCGCAGCTGGAAGGCGTCAAGCTCGCGAGCGTCAAACCTGTCAGTTACAAGGCTGCCGACGGCACGAGCATCCCTGCCTATCTGACGCTTCCGCCCGGTAAAGAGAGCGCGAAAGGCTTGCCTGCTTTGGTGATGCCGCACGGCGGGCCGGGCGCGCGCGACGAATGGGGATTCGACTGGCTTTCGCAATACTTCGCGAACCGGGGCTATGCCGTTCTGCAACCGAATTTCCGCGGTTCGGCCGGTTACGGAGACGCCTGGTTTCAGAAGAACGGCTTTCAATCCTGGCGCACCGCCATTGGCGACGTCAACGATGCCGGGCGATGGCTGGTCGCGCAGGGGGTTGCCGATCCGGCTAAGCTCGGCATCTTTGGCTGGTCCTATGGTGGCTATGCGGCGCTACAGTCGAGCGTGCTCGATCCAACTTTATACAAGGCGATCGTCGCCGTGGCGCCGGTGACCGACCTCGATCTTCTTAAGGAGGAGTCACGTGGCTGGACGAATTTTGCGCTGGTGCGGGATTTTATCGGATCGGGCCCGCACGTCCGCGAAGGTTCGCCCGCGCAGAACGCGTCCTCGATAAAAGCCCCGGTTCTTATGTTTCACGGCACGCTCGACCGCAACGTTGGCATCCGAGAGTCACAGCTCATGAAGAATCGACTTCAGGACGCAGGCAAGAAAGTAGTACTCGTCGAGTACCAGAAGCTCGACCACTATCTGGAGGATAGTGCGGCCCGCACGGACATGCTTCGCCGTAGTGACGCGTTCTTAAAATCTAGTCTTGGCTTGTAGAGGTTCCGTCACTCCGGCACGAGCCGGAGTGACGGTCTGTGTCGATCGGTGCGCAGCAACTTAGCGCGAGTAGAACTCGACCACCAAGTTCGGCTCCATCTTCACCGGATAGGGCACTTCGTCCAGCGTCGGCACGCGCACGAAAGTGATCTTCGCGGCGCCGTCCGGGACGACGTAATCGGGGATGTCGCGCTCGGCCAGGCTCTGCGCTTCCATGACCAGTGCCATTTCCTGCGCCTTCGGCCCGAGTGTGATCTCATCGTTCACGTTCACGCGGCGCGAAGCGATGTTACACTTGACGCCGTTGACGCGGATGTGGCCGTGGCTGACGATCTGGCGCGCGGACCAGATGGTCGGCGCGAACTTGGCGCGGTAAACGACCATGTCCAGCCGGCGCTCAAGCAGGCCGATCAGGTTCTGCGACGCATCGCCCTTCATCCGGCTGGCCTGTTGGAACGTCTGCTTGAACTGCTTTTCGGTCACGTCGCCATAATAGCCGCGCAGCTTCTGCTTCGCGCGCAACTGGATGCCGAAATCAGACACCTTGCTCTTGCGGCGCTGACCGTGCTGGCCGGGGCCGTATTCACGCTTGTTGACCGGGCTCTTGGGCCGTCCAAAGACGTTCTCGCCCATGCGGCGGTCGAGCTTATACTTGGCGCTTGAGCGCTTCGACATGTGTTTACTCCAATTTGCTTGGCGATATTCCCTGGACCCGCACCGCCCGGCCATCCCGATGGGAGCCGGACGCGGCCGCCGCTTCACCAGGGGTGCGGGGCCAATTGCGAAGCGCACCATGTGGCTGCCGACGCGCGAGAAGTCAACCTCGACGGCGTGGATGGGTCAGTGCCCGGATCATGCCGCGAAGCGCCTGGACCTCGCGGGCGGACCAGCCGGGTTTGGTCAGGATGGTGCGCATGGTGAGCTTGGTCACGGCGACGCGATCGGGCGGAAAGTAGTAGCCGGCGTCCGCGAGCGACTGGTCGAGCTGGCCGATCAGTCCTTCGAGCTGATCATGGCTGGCGCGCGGCTCTTCGGGATCGCCAAGCGTCGGCATGGCGAGCGGCTGACCCTTGGACCATTCGTACGCGATCAGGATCACCGCCTGGGCGAGGTTGAGCGAGCCGAATTGCGGGTTGATCGGCACCGTCACGATCTTGTGAGCGATGGCGGCCTCCTCCGTCTCAAGGCCTGAGCGTTCGGCGCCAAACAGTATGGCGGACTGGGAGGGGTGGGCGTGCACCTCCTGAGCCGCTTGTTCCGGAGTGATCACCGGCAGCACGAGGCCGCGCTTGCGAACCGTGGTGGCATAGACATGCGGGCAATCGAAAACCGCCTCGGCAACCGTATCGAACACGCGCGCCCGTTCGAGCACGACGTCAGCGCCGGATGCGGCGGGGCCGGCGGTCGGGTTGGGCCAGCCATCGCGGGGCGCAACAAGGCGCAGGTCGGTAAGCCCGAAATTGAGCATGGCCCGGGCGGTCTTGCCGATATTCTCGCCGAGTTGGGGGCGGACCAGGATTATCGCGGGAGCGTTCACTCCTGCGGGAGCCCACTCACCGTTCCCGCAAACTCCTCGAAGTCCTTTGCTTCGCGGAAGTCCTTATAAACGCTGGCAAAGCGTATATACGCGACGGTATCGAGAGCTTTGAGGCCGTCCATGACCATCTCCCCAATCCGGTTGGACGGAACTTCGGACTCACCGCTGACTTCGAGTTGGCGCTGGATGGAGGAGAGCAATTTCTCGGTCCGCTCGGCCGCGACCGGGCGTTTTCGGAGCGCAATGGAGAGCGAGCGTTCGAGCTTCGCGCGGTCGAACGGCTCGCGGCGGTTGCCGGACTTGACGATCGTCAGTTCACGCAGCTGAATCCGCTCGAAGGTCGTGAAGCGGGCGCCGCAGTCCTCGCACTGACGACGGCGGCGAATCGACGCGCCGTCCTCGCTCGGACGGCTGTCCTTGACCTGACTGGTGTCGTGGGCACAGAATGGACAGCGCAATCAGGCATTCCCATAGATCGGGAAGCGCGCACAGAGCTCGCGCACCCGTGCCTTGACCCGGGCTTCGGCGGCGTTGTTGGCCTCGGGGCCATGTTGGCCAAGGCTTTCAAGCACGTCGGCGATCATGTCGCCGATGTCGCGGAACTCGGCCACACCGAAGCCGCGGGTCGTGCCGGCGGGGGAGCCGACGCGAATGCCGCTGGTCTTGACCGGCGGCAGCGGATCGAACGGAATCCCGTTCTTGTTGCAGGTGATGCCGGCGCGCTCGAGTGCTTCGTCGGCGTCCTTGCCGGTGATGCCGAGCGGGCGAAGATCGACAAGGGCGAGGTGCGTGTCGGTGCCGCCGGCGACCAGATCGGCGCCGCGCTCCTGCAATCGTCCGGCAAGCGCCTTGGCATTGGCGATCACGGCGCGGGCGTAGCTTTTGAAGCCCGGCTGGAGCGCTTCGCCGAACGCGACCGCCTTGGCCGCGACAACATGCATCAGCGGGCCGCCCTGCAAGCCTGGGAAAACGGCTGAGTTGATCTTCTTGGCGATCGCCTCGTCATCGGTTAGCACCATACCGCCGCGTGGGCCGCGTAACGTCTTGTGCGTGGTCGTGGTGACGACGTGGGCGTGGCCGAACGGGGAGGGGTGTTCGCCCGCCGCAACCAGGCCGGCGAAGTGGGCCATGTCGACCATGAAGGTCGCCCCGACCTCGTCGGCGATCGCGCGGAAGCGGGCGAAATCGATGTGACGGGGATAGGCGGAGCCGCCGGCGATGAGCAGGGTGGGGCGGTGCTCGCGGGCGAGTGCTTCGACCTGATCGAAATCGATACGGTGATCTTCGGCGCGGACGCCATATTGGATCGCGTTGAACCATTTGCCCGACATGGCCGGCTTAGCACCGTGGGTGAGGTGGCCGCCCGCGTCGAGACTCATGCCCAGGATGGTATCGCCGGGCTTCGTCAGCGCCAGCATCACCGCGCCATTGGCCTGCGCCCCCGAATGCGGTTGGACGTTGGCGAAGCCGCAGCCGAACAATTGCTTGGCGCGCTCGATCGCCAGCGTCTCGATCGCATCGGACGGCGCGCAGCCCTGATAGTAGCGCCGGCCCGGATAGCCTTCGGCATATTTGTTGGTGAGGACCGACCCTTGCGCTTCCAGCACGGCGCGCGAGACGATGTTTTCCGATGCGATCAGCTCGATCTGGTTCTGCTGCCGATCGAGTTCGGACGCGACAGCTTCGGCGACCGCGCTGTCGGTGGTCGCGAGCGCGTCGGTGAAGAAGTCGTCCGGCTGGACATCGTTGGCGGGGCGGGTGCTCATGCGGGTTCCTTGGACAAGCGGGGGTTGGACAGCTTTTCGACCCGGCGCTGGTGACGTCCGGAGCCGTAGGACGCCGCGAGGAAGACGTCGATGCAGCATTTCGCCATCTCGATCCCGATCAGGCGCGAGCCCATTGCGAGCACGTTGGCATCATTGTGTTCGCGGGCGAGACGGGCGCTGAGCGGCTCGGAGACGAGGGCGCAGCGACAGCCAGGATGACGGTTTACCGCGATCGAGATACCTATCCCCGAGCCGCACAAGGCGATGCCGCGATCCGCATCGCCCGAGCCGACCGCGTCCGCGAGCCGGTAGCCGTAATCCGGATAATCGACCGAGTCGAAGCCGTTCGGACCCAGATCGAGCACCTCGTGTCCGAGTTCTTCCAGATGGGCGACCAACTCCGCCTTCATCTGCACGGCGGCGTGATCGGAGGCGATGGCGATCCTGATCATCTCCACGGCTCCCGGCGAGGTTCGCGCAATCTTAGCGTCGTGGCCGGGAGGGCGCCACAGCCGAATGCGGATGCGGAGCGGACGCCTTCATGGTAGAAGCAGAAGGTGAACAAGCCATTTGCGCCCCCCGCACGCGTCCAAGCGCCACCCGGCGGCTTCACCGCCGACGAGTTCGACGAGATGATGGAATGCGGCGCGTTCGCCGACATGAGGGTGGAACTGGCAGGCGGATATTTGGAGCGCATGTCACCGGCTGGTTACGATCACGGAACGATCCACGCCAATGTCATCGCGGATCTCGTATATGTCAGCCGGCCCGCCGGACTGGTGATAGCGACCGATTTGGCGGTGCGGATCGACGACCTGACGGTACGCGGTCCCGACGTCAGCTTGTTACGCGAGGGCACACCCCGCGGCTCGGTCCCGGCCAGGAGCATCATCCTTGCCGTCGAAGTCGCGGACACGAGTTTGGGGAAGGACGTAGGCGCCAAGTTACGGGAATATGCCCGCGCCGGGATCCCGACTTACTGGGTCGTCGACGTTCAGGCGCGCGCGGTCCGTGTGCTGAGCGATCCGGAAGGCGACGAATATCGGAGCGTGGAGATCTTCCGCTTCGGCGAGGCACTCCCGGTACCCGAAACGGACCAGACGATTACGATTGCTTAGGCCTCCGATCGAAGTCGGGGCTTTTGCCACGCTCAGGCGGCCAGGCGCATCTCCAGCCGGCTCCAGATTTCGACCAGCGCGGTTGCCAGGTCCTGCATCATTTCTTCGGTGTGCGCGGGACCGGGCGTGAAGCGGAGGCGCTCGGTGCCGCGGGGGACGGTGGGATAGTTGATCGGCTGCACGTAGCATCCATATTCGGCGAGCAGGATGTCGCTGATCCGCTTGGCCTTGACGGGATCGCCCACCATCAACGGCACGATATGCGTGGCCGACGGCATAACCGGAAGGTCGGCGGCCGCAAATACCTCTTTCAGACGCGCCGCCGCTGCCTGCTGCGCTTCCCGCTCGGCAGAGGAAGCCTTGAGATGCCGAACGCTCGCCAGCACGCCCGCGACCAGCACCGGCGACAGTGAGGTCGTGAAGATGAACCCGGGCGCGTAGCTTCGCACCACGTCGATGATGTTGCGGTCGGCGGCGATGTAGCCGCCCATCACGCCGAACGCCTTGCCGAGCGTGCCTTCGATGATCGTCACCCGTCCGGCCACCTCGTCGCGCTCCGAGATCCCGCCGCCGCGCGCGCCATACATGCCGACGGCATGAACCTCGTCGAGGAAGGTGAGCGCGCCATATTTGTCGGCCAGATCGCAGATGGCGGCGATCGGCGCGACGTCGCCGTCCATCGAATAAACGCTTTCGAACGCGATCAGCTTGGGCGCGTCGGCGGGCGTGTCGGCGAGCAGTTCCTCCAGGTGAGCGAGATCGTTGTGGCGGAAAACCTTCTTCTCGCAGCCGGAGTTGCGAATACCTGCGATCATAGACGCGTGGTTGAGCTCGTCCGAGAAGATTACGCAGCCGGGTAGGATCTTGCCGAGCGTGGACAAGGTCGCTTCGTTGGAGATGTAGCCGGAAGTGAACAGCAGGGCCGCATCCTTGCCGTGCAGATCGGCAAGCTCGGCCTCGAGCTGGATATGGTAATGCGTGTTGCCGCCGATGTTGCGGGTGCCGCCCGAGCCGGCGCCGACATCGTGCAGCGCTTCTTCCATCGCGTCGACGACCTTGGGGTGCTGGCCCATCGCGAGATAATCGTTGGAGCACCAGACGGTGATCGGCTTGGGGCCGTTATGGCCGGCGAAGCAGCGCGCGTTCGGGAACGCGCCCTTGTTGCGCAGGATATCGATGAAGACGCGATAACGCCCCTCGGCGTGGAGCCGATCGATCGCCTGCGCGAAGATGCGCCCATAATCCATGTATCGCTCCGATCCCCCTGGATGCGGCGTCGCTTCTATCGGAAACCTTATCCACAAGGCCAGTGAGAACGGCTCGCAATAAGCGCGGTCAGGGAACCGATGCGAGCCGTAGCCCGAAGCGTTCGAAGCCGGCGCGATAGGCTTCCAGCGCGGGCGTGGGACGGCTAAAAAGAGCCAATCCGTCCTGCGATGAGCCTTGCCAGACGTGATCTCGCAGCAGCCACGCGGTGCGCCGCGCAATACCCTCCTTGCCGTCGACGAACTGGAGCGGGCGGGGCGCCGCGGCGGCAAGTTCCTCCTCGACAAGCGGAAAATGCGTGCAGGCGAGAACGATCGTGTCGATCCGGTCTCCGCCCGGCTGGTCCAGCAGGCCCGAGAGCGTCGCGCGGTAAGCGGCGGGGTTCGCCGGCTCGCCGCGTAGCTTGGCTTCCGCCAGATCGACCAGTTCGGCCGAGCCGTGGCGGATAACCAGGCAATCGGACGCGAAGCGGGCGGACAGGCGATCGACATAAGGTTGGCGGACGGTCGACTCGGTGCCGAGCACGCCGATCACGCGAGTCGTCGAGCGTTCCGCGGCGGGCTTGATCGCCGGCACGGTTCCGACGATCGGCAGGTCCAGCGCCGCTCGGACGCTGCCGAGGGCAATCGTCGAGGCGGTGTTGCAGGCGATCACGATCAGTTCGGGATCGAACCGCTCGGCGAGCCGGCCGAGCAAGGCTGGAACCCGCACTTCGATTTCTGCCGGGCTCTTGGTGCCGTAAGGGAAACCCGCATTGTCAGCCAGGTAGATCAAAGGCGCTAGAGGCAGCAGCGCCCGGATCGGTGCGAGCACGGAAAGGCCGCCGACGCCGGAATCGAAGATCAACAAGGGCCGTGCGGACGACATCGTGCCCGGCCTTAGCGCCGGTTCCCCGCGTCGCAACCCAACCAACGGAGATTATAGGCAAAGCGGGTCGGAACTGATATTCCGCGCCACTAAGGGAAGGGGGGATGAGTGCTGACGGCGGAGCTGCTCACGCGGCCACTCCTGTCGCTTTTGCTCGGCTATCTGCTGGGCTCGATCCCGTTCGGGGTGTTGCTGACTCGAATCGCCGGGGCGGGCGATCTGCGCAACATCGGATCCGGCAATATCGGCGCCACCAACGTGCTGCGCACCGGCCGCAAGGGGCTGGCCGCGCTGACCCTTGTGCTGGACGGCCTGAAAGGCACGGCGGCTGTGCTGGTCGCGGCGGCGCTTGCCCCCGGGCTCGAGACGCTGGCGGCGGTGGGCGCGTTGCTCGGCCATCTCTATCCGGTCTGGCTGCGGTTTCGGGGCGGCAAGGGCGTGGCGACCCTGTTCGGGATCATGGCGGGCCTGCATTGGCAATCCGCGCTGATCTACGCTCTCGTTTGGCTGGGCGCGCTCGCGCTGACTCGTTTTTCGTCGCTGTCCGGCATCTTGGCGGCCGCGTCCGCGCCGGTCGCCGCGGCGGCGCTGGGCCGGTTCGATCTGGCCCTGCTGTTCTTAGGCTTCGCGTTGCTGGTGATGTGGAAGCACGGAGACAATATCGAGCGGCTGCTGGCGGGCACGGAGCCTCGGGTAGGGCGCGACCGGGATGCTTGAGCGCTCGATCGGCGAGGACCAGATTGCCCGGCTGCGGCTGATCCGGTCCGAGCAGATCGGGCCGGTTACCTATCGCCAGCTGCTTGCCCGGTTCGGATCGGCGGCGGCGGCGCTGGAAGCGGTGCCGCAGCTTGCGGCGCGAAGCGGCGGGCGTGTGCCGCGCCTGGCCAGTCGCGAACTGGCCGAGCGCGAGATGGCGCGGGTCGAGTGGCTTGGCGCGCGTTACCTGTTCCTGGGGCAGGGTCTGTATCCCGCGTTGCTGGCGCAGGTCGAATCAGCGCCGCCCGCGCTGATCGCCAGCGGCGACTTCGGCCTGCTGGACAAGCCCGCGGTGGCGATGGTCGGCGCGCGCAACGCCAGCGCCGCCGCGTGCCGGTTCGCGCGGATGCTTGCCCAGCAGCTTGGGGACGGCGGCGCGGTGGTCGTCTCCGGCCTGGCGCGCGGCATCGACACGGCCGCGCATGACGGCGCGATGGAAACGGGCACGATCGGCGTGATCGCCGGCGGGATCGACATCTTCTACCCGCCCGAGAACGAAGCGCGGCAGCGCGCGATCGGCGAACGGGGTCTGCTGCTGGCCGAACAGCCGCCCGGCACCGAGCCGCGCGCCCGCCACTTCCCATACCGTAACCGAATCATCGCCGGGCTGGCGGGCGGCACGGTTGTGGTGGAGGCGGCGCCCAAGTCCGGCTCGCTCATCACCGCTCGCTACGCCGCCGAATATGGCCGCGACGTCATGGCCGTCCCTGGCTCCCCCCTCGACCCGCGCGCCCAAGGCTGCAACCAGCTGATCCGCGAGGGCGCGGTGCTGGTCCAGAACGCGGCGGACGTCATGGAGACGGTGCGGCCGTTTCACCTGCGAACGGTGGCGCAGCCGGGGGCCGATTACGAGGTCGGAGAGGCTGGGGACCCTGAGCGGCGGGCCATCAAGAGTCTGCTCAGCCCCACACCGGTCGCGGGGGACGAGATCATTCGCCAGTCGGGCTTGTCCTCGGCATCGGTGCAGATGGTGCTGTTGGAGCTGGAACTTGGCGGGCAGGTGGAGCGGCACGCGGGCGGCAAAGTCTCGTTAGCCTGATTTCGTGTTTTCAGGCCGGCACTCTCCGCAGAATATTTCCAGTAGTCACGACCTTGTATGTTTCTGGATTGATGTAGTTTACAGCATCGCCAGCTTCAGTCTCGATCCGCTTCAAGCCTTTGATCGTTGCATGTGGGTCCTGAAAGGTGCCCGCCGGAGTGACATGTTGATATACGCGCAAATACGTCGTTTCGCCGTTGTCGTCACGCGTGGCGATCATCTCAACGAATTCTTCCATTCTGTTCCACCTAATCATAGAAACGCCAGTGACCAGCGGGTAGTGGTATTCTGATGCAGCTAAGCCGCCGCAGAGGTGGGCCGATAGCGCGGCTCAGGGATAGAAAGGTGCTCGTCGCGAGCCGTCTCGAGCCATAGCGCGATTGCATCCTGCGCTTGTGCAGCCGCTTCCGCAGGAGTGCTGCCGTGGGCGGAGCAGCCGGGGAGGTCAGGGACGTCCGCGATCCAGCAGCCGTCCTCGTCATACCAGAACAGGTGTATGCCGTAGCGAGGGCTCATCAATCTTCGACCTCGATTGCGTGACTTCGCACCATATCAAGAAACCGGCGAACTTGATAGCGCCGCGCATCCTTGCCGTGCGGTTGCACAGTCAGGATGTCGGGCACTCTCGAATGCCGGTACGATTGTGGCTGCCCCGTTCACGTTTACACTCGAAACCGGCTGCTGCGAGCAGAGCTTCGAAATCGCGAAAGCTGACGATCTGAGCTGGATTGGCGAGCAGGCTTGCAAGGAGTTTGGAAGGCTTGGTCACGGCTGATCTCCTTGACGACCAAACCGGCCAACCTCAACTCGATTGCGGTTTGCGCTTGCGTTAGCGCAAGGTGAGCAAGCGCGGCATCTCCGTTCGATCACTGCTTGACGCCTGCCACGCTGCCCCAGCACCCTACACACGTACGCGTAAGGGGCATCCCACATGAAGCTTGTTGTTGTTGAGTCGCCGGCCAAGGCGAAGACGATCGAGAAATATCTGGGGCCGGGGCACCGTGTGCTCGCCTCCTACGGACACGTCCGCGATCTGCCACCCAAGGACGGGTCAGTCGATCCGGAGGACGGCTTCGCGATGACGTGGGAGAATTACGCGGACAAGGCCAAGCAGCTCAAGGCGATCACCGACGAGGCGAAGGGTGCAAGCCACCTCATCCTCGCGACCGACCCCGATCGCGAGGGGGAGGCGATCAGCTGGCATGTGCAGGAGGTGCTGCGGAAGCGCCGCGCCTTGCCCAAGGATGTCGAGCGGGTGACGTTCAATTCGATCACCAAAACGGCGGTGCTGGACGCGATGGCGGCGCCACGCGCGCTCGACGAGGATCTGATCGACGCTTACCGGGCGCGGCGGGCGCTCGATTATCTGGTCGGCTTTACGTTGTCGCCGGTGTTGTGGCGCAAGCTGCCGGGAGCGAAATCGGCGGGGCGGGTGCAATCGGTGTCGCTGCGCCTGATTGTCGATCGCGAGCGCGAGATCGAGCTGTTCAAGGCTCAGGAATATTGGTCGATCCAGGCGCTGATGGAGGCCGACGGGACCGAGTTCCAGGCTCGCCTGACGCGCTTCAAGGGCGAGAAGATCGACCGGCTCAGCATCGGCGATGCGGGCACCGCGGAGGCAGCCAAAGCGGCGGTCGAGGCGGGGCGGTTCGCGGTTGCCTCGGTCGAGACCAAGCCGCTGACGCGCAACCCGCCGCCGCCGTTCACGACCTCGACGCTGCAACAGGAGGCGGCGCGCAAGCTTGGCTTCTCGGCGAGTCACACGATGCGGATCGCGCAAGGGCTCTACGAGGACGGCTCGATCACCTACATGCGGACGGATGGCGTCGACATGGCGCCGGAAGCGATTTCGGGCGCGCGCAAGGCGGTGGTGGCGCGCTACGACGCCGGTTACGTGCCCGACAAGCCGCGGGTCTACACGTCCAAGCAGAAGAATGCGCAAGAAGCGCATGAGGCGATCCGGCCGACCGATTTCGGGCGCGACCGCGCGGGCTCGGGCGATCATGCGCGGCTGTACGAGCTGGTTTGGAAGCGGGCGCTGGCGAGCCAGATGGCGTCCGCGCGGCTGGAGCGGACGACGGTTGAGCTCGCTGACGGCACTGGGCAGACGGCGTTGCGGGCAACGGGGCAGGTGGTGCTGTTTCCGGGCTTCCTCGCTTTGTACGAGGAGGGGCGGGACGACGAGGCGGACGAGGAAAGCCGCCGCCTGCCGCGGCTGCGCGAAGGCGACGCGCCCGCCAAGAAGAAGGTGACCGCAGAGCAGCATTTCACCCAGCCGCCGCCGCGCTATTCCGAAGCGAGCCTGGTGAAGGCGATGGAGGAGCTCGGCATCGGCCGCCCCTCTACCTACGCCGCAATCCTGCAGACGCTCAAGGACCGCGCTTATGTGAAGCTGGAGAAGAACCGCTTCTTTCCGGAGGAAAGCGGGCGTTTGCTGACGGCCTTCCTCGAGCGGTTTTTCGAGCGCTATGTGTCATACGATTTCACCGCGGGGCTGGAGGATCAGCTCGACGACGTGTCCGGCGGGCGGGCGGATTGGCAGAAGGTGTTGGAAGCCTTCTGGCGCGATTTCAAGCCGTTGACGGCCGAGGTGATGGAACAGAAGCCGTCGGAGATCACGGCCGCGCTCAACGAATTCCTGGGGCCATACCTGTTTCCCGACAAGGAGGACGGATCGGATCCGCGCGTCTGCCCGGCCTGCGGCGAGGGGCAGCTTGCCTTGCGCGGCGGCAAGTTCGGCGCGTTCGTCGCCTGCTCCAATTACCCGGAGTGCAAGTTCACCCGCCGGTTCGGGCAGGGTGGTGACGAGGCTGGCGCGGTCGATACCGGCCCGGCCCTGCTGGGCACCGATCCGACCAGCGGCGAGGAGGTTAGCCTGCGCAGCGGGCGGTTCGGGCCGTATGTGCAGCTGGGCGAGGGCAAGGATGCCAAGCGCGGGTCGATCCCGAAGGATCTGCCGCAGGCGGACGTCGATCTGGAATGGGCGCTGAAACTGCTGTCGCTGCCGCGGACGGTGGGCGCGCATCCGGAATCGGGCAAGCCGATCACCGCCGCGATCGGGCGGTTCGGGCCGTATCTGATGCACGACGGCAAATATGCGAGGCTGCAATCCACCGCCGAAGTGTTCGAAACGGGGATGAACGCGGCGGTCGCCAAGCTGGCGGATGCGGCGAGCGGGGCAGGCAAGGGACGAGGCGCGGCGCGTGAGCCGCTCAAGGTGCTGGGCGCGCACCCCCGGACCGAACTGGAGCTCAAGGTGATGGAAGGGCGCTACGGCCCTTATGTGACGGACGGGACCACCCATGCGTCGCTGCCGAAGGGCGCCAAGCCTGAGGAACTGACGCTGGAAGAAGGCGCGCAGCTGATCGACGAGCGCGCGGCCAAGGCGCCGGTCAAGAAGGTAAAGAAGGCGCCGGCGAAGAAGGCCAAGGCGCCGGCAAAAGCCAGGGCACCGGCGAAGAAGGCCAAGGCGCCGGCAAAGAAGGCGGAGACAGCCTAACTAGCCCCTTTCCTTTGATGGGAGAGGGATACGGAGCCTTGGCGGCGAAGGAGCTTAGGCGAAGTTGGGAGAGGGTCAGCGCCGCTTGCAGCGCGCGCAGCAAAGCTGCGCTTCGGGCAAACGGGCGTCGAGCCCGCCTGCCCGCCCCCCTCTCTCACTCGACGACCCTCTTCGGGGTCGTCCACTCCCACCAGGGGAGAGAGGCTTTAGGCCGTTGCCGGTTTCGCAACCCTGTCCCATATATCTCCTGAGCCGGATCATCCGGCCTGTGGAGTTTCCCAGTTTGACGCAGACCTTCCCCGTTCTTCCGCTGCGGGACATCGTTGTGTTCCCGCAGATGATCGTTCCCTTGTTCGTCGGCCGCGACAAATCGGTTGCCGCGCTGGAAAGCGCGATGGCGGCGGACAAATCGATCTTTCTCGTCTCGCAGCTCGATCCCGCCGAGGATGATCCCGACCGCGAAGCGCTTTACGATCTGGGCGTGGTCGCGACCGTGTTGCAGCTCCTCAAGCTGCCGGACGGCACCGTGCGCGTGCTGGTCGAGGGCCAGCGCCGCGCCTCCCTGACGTCGCTGACCGCGACGGCCTCGCATCTGACCGCCGAAATCGAGGCGATCGAGCAGGACGAGCCGGAAGGCCCCGAAGTGTCGGCGCTGATGCGGTCGGTGGTCGAGCAGTTCGAGAATTATGCCAAGCTCAACAAGAAGCTGCCGGCCGAGACCGCCGTCCAGCTCGGCCAGATCGAGCTGGCAACCAAACTCGCCGACGCGGTGGCGGCCAACATCAACATCAAGGTTTCCGACAAGCAGGCCTTGCTGGCCGAGCTGAACCCGGTCCGCCGGCTCGAAATGGCGTTCGCCTTCATGGAAGGCGAGCTTGGCGTGCTGCAGGTCGAGAAGAAGATCCGCAGCCGCGTGAAGCGGCAAATGGAGAAGACCCAGCGCGAATATTATCTCAACGAGCAGCTAAAGGCGATCCAGCGCGAGCTGGGCGCCGAGGGCGAGGAGGGAGACGGCGACGAGCTGGCGGAACTGAGCCGCAAGATCGCCAAGACCAAGCTCAGCAAAGAAGCCCGCAGCAAAGCGACGTCCGAGCTCAAGAAGCTCAAGGCGATGGCGCCGATGTCGGCCGAAGCGACGGTGAGCCGCAATTATCTGGATGTCCTGCTCGGCTTGCCTTGGGGCAAGAAGTCCAAGCTCAAGCACGATATCGGCGAGGCGCAGCGGATTCTCGACGAAGATCATTATGGGCTGGAGAAGGTCAAGGACCGGATCGTCGAATATCTCGCCGTGCAGGCGCGGACCAACAAGCTGAAAGGCCCGATCCTGTGCCTGGTCGGGCCGCCCGGCGTCGGCAAGACGTCGCTCGGCCGCTCAATCGCCAAGGCGACGGGGCGCGAGTTCGTGCGCCAGTCATTGGGCGGCGTGCGCGACGAGGCCGAAATTCGCGGTCATCGCCGCACCTATATCGGCTCGCTGCCGGGCAAGATCGTGTCGAATCTGAAAAAGGCGGGCACGTCCAACCCGTTGTTCCTGCTCGACGAGATCGACAAGCTCGGCCAGGATTTCCGCGGCGATCCGGCATCGGCGCTGCTGGAGGTGCTCGATCCGGAACAGAACAACAAGTTCCAGGATCATTATCTCGAGCTGGATTACGATCTGTCGGACGTGATGTTCGTGACCACGGCGAACTCGCTGAACCTCCCGCAGCCTTTGCTCGACCGGATGGAGATCATCCGCCTCGAAGGCTATACCGAAGACGAAAAGGTCGAGATCGCGACCCGGCACCTGATCGCGAAGCAGATCGAGAGCCATGGCCTGAAAGACGGCGAACTGGTCTTCACGCAGGAAGGCCTGCGCGCTTTGATCCGTTACTATACGCGTGAAGCGGGCGTGCGCACGCTGGAGCGGGAGATCGCCAAGGTTGCCCGCAAGGCGCTTCGGCAGATCCTGGAAGGCAAGACCGAGAAGGTCGAGCTGACGCCCGACAATCTCGGCGACTTCGCGGGCGTTCGTAAATTCCGCCACGGCGTCGGCGAAGAAGAGGATCAGATCGGCGCGGTGACCGGCCTTGCGTGGACCGAAGTGGGTGGCGAGCTGCTGACCATCGAGGCCGTGACGGTTGCCGGCAAGGGCCAGATCAAGACCACCGGCAAGCTCGGCGAAGTGATGCAGGAATCGGTTCAGGCCGCCTTTTCCTTCGTCAAGGCACGATCGCCCAGTTACGGGGTCAAGCCGAGCCTGGTCGCGCGCAAGGACATCCACGTCCATTTGCCGGAAGGCGCGGTTCCCAAGGATGGGCCGTCCGCGGGCGTCGGCATGGTCACGGCGATCATCTCCACCCTGACCGGTATTCCGGTCCGGCGCGATGTCGCGATGACTGGCGAGGTTACATTGCGCGGCCGGGTGCTGCCGATCGGCGGGCTTAAGGAGAAGCTGCTGGCGGCGCTGCGCGGCGGCATCAAGACGGTGATGATCCCGCAGGAGAATGAAAAGGATCTAGTCGAGATACCGGCGACGATCACTGGCGGGCTCGAGATCGTGCCGGTCTCTCACGTCGACGAAGTGCTGGCGCGGGCGCTGGTCACGCCGGTGGTTCCAATCGAGTGGACCGATGCGGACGAGCTGGCGGCGGTGCCTCCAACTGAGCTGGCAGCGGCTTCGGACGATGTGATCGGCGTTTCAAGCCGGCACTGATCGACATGCAAGGAGGCGCGATTTTCTGCGGGAAATCGCGCTTTCCTTTTGACTCCTCCCGGCTCCCTGCTCTTTAGTGCGCCGTCGGCGATTGCCGCGAGTCCAAGTCAAGCAGGGGTGCATGATGAACAAGCAGGAGCTTATCAGCTCGGTTTCCGAAACGACCGGCCTGAGCAGGAGCGATGCCGTGAAGGCCGTCGAGGGTGTATTCGACGCGATCGGCGATGCCCTGAAGCGCGGCGACGAGGTTCGGTTGGTCGGTTTCGGCACCTTCTCCTGCTCCAAGCGGAAAGCCTCCACGGGCCGTAACCCGCGCACCGGCGAGCCCATGTCAATCAAGGAGTCCACGCAGCCCAAGTTTAAGGCCGGCAAGGGTCTGAAAGACTCGGTCAACGCTTGAAGCAAGCGGTCGAAGCAAGTCGAAGCGTATCGTCATCCCGGCGAAGGCCGGGATCTCAGGGAGAATCCGCACCACCTTCGTCCTGAGATGCCAGCCTGCGCTGGCGTGACGCAGGGTGGCGGTTGGGTGACGAACCGGTCGGATAAGGCTGGACAGCCATTTGGCGCGGTCTTATCTGCCCGGCGTCCCGGATGCGATCCGCGGAAGCCCAGGCGTGGGCGCGTAGCTCAGTGGTAGAGCACACCCTTCACACGGGTGGGGTCGTAGGTTCAATCCCTACCGCGCCCACCACGCCGATCCCGACCCGCCCCTGATGCTCGGTAAATGGTTTCGCAAGTCGGCGGTGCGTCGGCAGGGCATATTTGCGTCGACTGAATTCATGTCAGCCGGTTCAGGCCAGGCGTAAGACACATAACGGCGGCTCGCCAGGCGTACTTCCGGTTCCGGGGCGCTCACCATCTGTGTCGAGCAAGTCACCGCATATGAGTAACCATTCACCTCCAAATGGGGGGATTTCTAGCTAGATGTTACAACATATCCGGAACGATGCAGAGTTGATGCTGTTTCTCATTCACCTGACGAAAGCGGTTTTCGTCGCGGTGAACAGGAACAGGGCTGTTGATAACTACCGCCACTGAATTCTCGATAAGGCTCCCCGGCCAAGGCCGGCTTGGAGCCGCTTGGCGTTGGTCTCGGACCGCGCACGCGCCGCCAATGCTCAGTTCCTAGTATCGTTCGCCTGCAGCGTTTCCGCAGGCTTCATCTCGACCGTTACTTCAACCTAGCCGTTCCCGGAGCGTTTCGTGCGCCTCCGAACCCGTGCGGCTGAGCGCAATCCAATGAAATCATAAGGGAGGAATATCGAATGTGCTGGATGTGTGATCAGGACGGCAGGTCCAATCTGACGAACAATTACTGGGCGAATAAACTCGGCATTTCCGCCACGCACTTCGGTGCGCTGTCCAGCGGCAAGAGCGCCACGTCACTCGCGACGGGAACCGAAAACGCCGCGCTTGGGCCGCAGAGCCTGCTCATTATCGGCACCGACGAGGCTGGAAACGGGATCGGCGTCGCTCCGGGCAATCCAACGCTGACCATCGGTGCCGCGCCGACCGTCGCGACTCTTCAGACGCTCGGCGACCAGGATTATTTCCAGGTCACCTTGGAGGCCGGGAAGACCTACGAGATCGGCCAATACGCCAAGATCGCCGGCCCGAGCGGCGTTCCCCTCAACGACGCCTATTTCGAGATTTACGATGCCGCCGGCAAGCTGCTCCTGAGCGTCGACGGCGGCGGTCCGAACACGCCGTCCGGCCTGGACGCGTTGAGCACGTTCACTCCTGAAGCGGGCGGCATCTACTTCATCAACGCCCGCGCCTTCGATCAGGACGCGACCAACGGCACCGGCGGCGACGCGGTCGGCGATTACGAGCTGTTCGTGAAGGAAACCGAGGCTGGCGCGCCGGTCTACAAGCCGTTCTATGACATCAACAGCCCGCTTCACTCGCTCGATTGGGGCACGGAATTCCCGCGCAGCTCGCGCAATCCCGACGGCGACAACGGAACGCGCAGCGACAATGGCGTGACCCAGGCCGATCTGCTGACCGACTCGCGCGCCGGCATCGAAGGCAAGAACGTGATCCGGGTCTATTTCGCCAAGCAGGGCGACGTCTTCCTAAGCTCGGACCCGACCACGCCCGGCGTCACCGCCGACATCGTCCAGGTCTTCTCGTTCACCGAAGCCGAGAAGGACGCCTACCGGCTCGCCTTCGAGCAATATGAGAATGTCGCCGACCTGATTTACATCGAGGTCGACAATCGCAATGAAGCGGACCTCACCATCATCACCTACAAGGGCACGCCGGGACCGGGCGCCAGCCTGCTCGGCCGCGCGTCGCCTCCGGGCGAGGAGAGCGCCGGCCAGATGGAGTTCAACTCCGGCGACGAGCGTTACACGGATGCCGGGCTGACCCAGGGCGGGTTCTTCTTCACGACCCTGCTGCACGAATTCGGCCACGCGCACGGCATGTCGCACCCGCATGACAATGGCGGTCGCTCTTCGATCATGCGTGGCGCGGGCGGAGGCACCGGCGGAATCGGCGGCGCCTATGGCGATTTCGGCCTCAGCCAGGGCGTCTTCACCGTTATGTCCTACAATGACGGATATGATCTGCGCCCCGATGGCACGACCGGACCGGATGACGCGGCCGACAATGGCTGGGTCGGCACCCTGTCGCCGCTCGACATCGCCGTCATCCAGGACAAATACGGCGTCAACGAGAGCTATCGCACCGGCAACGACACCTACGTCATCAAGGACGTGCAGGAGACCGGCACCTTCTACGCCTCGCTCTGGGACGCCGGCGGCGTTGACGAGATCGTCTATAACGGGGCGCGCAACGCGGTCGTCGATCTGCGCGCGGCCACTCTGAAATATGAGGAAGGCGGCGGCGGCCGCGTCTCCTATGTGACCGGCATTCACGGCGGCTACACGGTCGCGAATGGCGTCACGATCGAGAATGCCCGCTCCGGTGCCGGCAACGACACTGTCAACGGCAACGACGTCGCCAACGAGTTGAGCTCCGGCGGTGGCAACGACACGGTGAACGGCTTTGGGGGTGACGACACGATCACCGGCGGCGCTGGCAAGGACAGCCTGACCGGAGGCGCCGGCAAGGACGTGTTCCTGTATGCCGAGCTGACGGACAGCGCGGTCGGCGCCGATCGCGACGTGATCACCGACTTCGCCGATGGCGAGGACGTGATCCAGCTCGACGGGGCCGGCGGCAAGTCGTTCATCGGCAGCAGTGCCTTTACCGGCAGCGCGGGCCAGGTCCGGGTCGCGACAACCGCCGGCCAGACGATCATCGAACTGGACAGCAATGGCGACCGCGTCGCCGATCTGCAGATCGAGCTGACCGGTGCTTACCAGCTGGACAAGACCGACTTCATCCTGGCGGTGACGCCGGGGCGGACGCTGACCGGGACCCGCAACGCGGACACGCTGCAGGGCGGCGCCGGCGACGACAGCATCATCGGCGTCGGCGGCAACGACACGCTGATCGGCGGCGATGGCGATGACCGGCTGAACGGCGGCGCCGATCGCGATACGCTGACCGGTGGGACGGGCGCGGACATCTTCGTGTTCGAAATCGTCAATCACACCGGCACGCGCTCACAGGCCGATCGGATCACCGACTTCCAGTCGGGCGGGGACAAGATCGATCTGACCGCGATCGATGCGATCCGCCAATCCTCCGCCAACGACGCGTTCACCTTCATCGGCAGCGCGAACTTCTCGAAGAAAGCGGGCGAGCTTCGCTACTCGACGTCATCGCTGGGAACGGTGGTCGCGGGTGACACCAATGGCGACGGCGTTGCGGATTTCGAAATCGTTCTCACCAATCAGGTGGCACCGGTGGTGACCGACTTCCTGCTCTGATCCAGCCCGGAGCGTAACCTTGGAGCCCCGGCAGCAATGCCGGGGCTTCCCTCACGTGGCGAGTACGTCTTTATTCCTTCGGCACGGGCGCGCCGAGCAGTTCGGCGATGCGGGCCACTTCCTCGTCGCTGGGCGGCTCGGGCAATTCCTGGCCGGGAACCAATGCTTCGTCGGGAATGCCTGGGGCGGTGCCGGCGAGCGGCTCGTTGACGGCGCGTTCGTTCGGGCCAGTGCTGATCTTTTCCCGGTCCTTCATGATCACCTCCTTTGGATTGCGCGCACTGGAAACCGAGCGGCGCGCGCGCTGGTTCCCGCCTCTGCCTTGACGCTCGGGGCGGCGCGGGCCTATGGCCCGCTCACGCGTTCATCGAACGCAAATGGCGATCGTAGCTCAGCTGGTTAGAGCACCGGTTTGTGGTACCGGGGGTCGCGGGTTCAAGCCCCGTCGATCGCCCCACTTTCTCTCTTCAAGCGCATCAGGATCAAGCCATGCAGTCGCCTTGGGATTTTCCCGATTTCGACGACCATGAGGTCGTGCATTTCGTGTCGGACCGTCAATCGGGGCTGAAGGCGATCATCGCGGTTCATTCCACCCATCTGGGCCCAGGCGCGGGCGGCACGCGCTTCTGGCATTATCCGGACAAGGGTGAGGCGGTGCGCGATGTGCTGCGCCTGTCGCGCGGGATGAGCTACAAGAATGCGATGGCCGGCCTGCCGCTGGGCGGTGGCAAGGCGGTGATCCTGGCCGACGCGGGACGGACCAAGTCGAGCGATCTATTCGCGGCATTCGGGCGCGCGGTGGACGGGCTTGGCGGGCGGTATGTGACGGCCGAGGATGTCGGCATCACCGTGCCCGATCTGGTCGAGGTTTCAAAGCACACGCGCTTCGTCTCGGGCCTGCCGGTGGCGGCGGGCGCGGTCGGCGGCGATCCTGGGCCGCATACCAGCTATGGCGTGTTCCTGGGCGTCATGGCGGCGGTGCGGCGCAAGCTGGGCAAGGACAGCCTGTCCGGCCTTCACATTGCGATTCAGGGCGCGGGCAGCGTCGCCGGCGGCCTTGCCAGGCTCGCGGCGGGTGAGGGCGCGCGGATCAGCATCGCCGACATTGACGCAGACCGCGCGCGGCGCCTGGCCGACGAAGTGGGTGGGGCGGTGGTCGACGCGGCGGACATCCTGACGCTGGAAGCGGACGTGTTCAGCCCCAATGCGCTGGGCGCGATCCTGACCGCGGAGTCGATCCCGGAGTTGCGGGCTCCGATTGTGGCCGGCGGCGCGAACAACCAGCTCGCCACCCCTGCGGAAGGCGACCTGGTCCATGGGCGCGGCATCCTCTACGCGCCCGATTACGTGATCAACGCGGGCGGGATCATCAACGTGGCATCCGAATATCTCAAGGACGCGGACGAAGCGGGTGTTCGCGAACGGATCGAGCGCATCCCGGGCCGGCTGGAGCAGATCTGGGCGGAATCCGATGCGACGGGGCGCAATCCGGCACAGGTCGCGGACGGGATGGCGCAACGGCTGATCGGGCGGGGGTAGCCTTCCCGAATGTAACCAATCAGGGTGAGCCCACCTCATTCGCTCAGCCTGGGCGGAGAAAGCGGGTGACCTTGACGGCACCCGTCCTTTGAGACGGGCCTTCGACTTCGCTTAGTCCCTCCTCAGGATGACCGGAGACGCGGTAAGATGGTAGCGTTCGTCTTGGTTCGCTTGCTGCTCGGCTCTTGTTGATTCTGCCGGGTGGTGGCCCGCTTTTGGTGCAGCGGAGGATCTCGATCAGGATTGACTTAAGCGCGAGCTACCCAGCGTCTTTCTCTATCGTTGGCACTTGAGCGGAGCACCAATCGGTCCCAAGCCAGTCTATTGACCATCCCGACCCATGGCTTGATGATCCTCATGTCAGCATGGGGGCAAATGGGATGGGTAAGAGTCGGTCGCACTTATGGTCAACAACCCGCATCCCCGAACCGCCGCAACCGACCTTAACATCGCCCCCAACCAGAGTGTCGCTTCTGGCCTGATCGCATTCCAGCGTGTTGAAACGGCGCCCATAATGCATCGGGTTAACGGCATTGGAACAATCCTTTTGGGCCGCCTCAGCGATCCCGCTATAAGTCCGGCACGAGTAAAACTTCTATGGCTTACGTTGCTTTTCGTACCCATCCTGCCGCTTCGCGCTTATGCTGTTGAGGGAACAGTCAAGGGATATCGCTTCTACGGCGAAATGGGCTTGTGGCCGTTTCTTAAACGTTACCGATGGCGAGTGATCGCTTACCTCTTCACGGTCCTATTAGAGGCTGCGCTCAGAGCTGTCTTTGTAATCAGCATTGCACTGCTCATTATTCTGCCGATAGCTTGGCTGCTCGGAATACTTAGAAGTTAGATCTGCTCTTAAATGAAGAGGCAGTCCATCACGCTACTCGTAGTATAATGGTTACACCGGTATCTCCGTCGTGTATTTCACCTGACGCAATGCGAAGTTGCTGGCGGCGTTGGCGACGCTCGGGTGGGCGAGGACGCCGCGCATGATGAAGCGGTCGTAGTCGGCGACGTCGCGGACGGCGATGCGGAGCAGGTAATCCCACTCGCCGCTCATCGCGTAGCATTCGACGATTTCCTCGCGCGACTGGATGAACTCCTCGAAATCGGCACGGGCGGTGACAGTCTGGCGGGTCATGCGGACCTGGCACAGGACGTTCACCGCGTGGCCGAGCGCCTCCGGGTCGGCGAGCCGGACCGTTCGGCCAAGCACGCCGGCCTGTTCGAGGCCGCGCACGCGGCGCCAGACCGAGGCGGCGGACGCTCCGACCCGTTCGGCAAGCGCGGCTTGGCTGAGGCTCGCATCGCGCTGGAGCTCGCGGACGATTCGGCGGTCGACCTCGTCGAGCTGATTAGCTTCGTTCATTGAACAGCGAAATAGCGGAAAACTCGTTTCAGAACCATCGCCGAATTGGTGGTTTCTGGTCAGCGTTTCCCAATCGACGCTCTAAGTCCAGTGCTTGACCATCCGATTTACACGTCGCCCGGGCCTTGATCCGGAACTAGGCTTCCTAATCCAGAAAAGGGGAGCCTTGGCCCGGATCAAGTTCGGGCCGACGAAATCATGCATGGTCGTTTGACGACCGGGGAGGATTGCGAATGGCGGATGCGGTGACAGTGGCGAGCAAGCCGATGCTGCTCGACCGGCTGGAAGCCAAGCCGACCGACTCGCTGCTCGCGCTGATCGAGCTTTGCGAGGCGGACCCAAGGGCTGAAAAGATGGACGTCGGCGTTGGCGTCTATCGGGACGGGGCGGGCGCCACCCCGATCCTGCGCTCCGTCAAGGCGGCCGAGCGCATCCTGCTCGAAAGGCAGGAGACCAAGGCTTATCTGGGCTCCGCCGGCGACATCCGCTTCGTCGAGTTGGTCAAGCCGATCGTCTTCGGTGCGCGGATCGCGGCCGACGATCGCATCGTCGGCGTGCAGACGCCGGGCGGCTGCGGGGCGCTCAGATTGGGCGCCGAGCTGGTTCATGCGGCGGACGATCGGGCCCGCATCTTCATCGGCCAGCCGACCTGGCAGAACCACGGTCCGCTCATTGGCGCCGCTGGCCTGGAGATGATCCACTATCCTTATTACGACAAGGACAGCCGCACCGTCCGGTTCGATGAGATGATGAGCGCGCTGGGCGAGGCACGCGCCGGCGATCTGCTCCTGCTTCATGGCTGCTGCCACAATCCGACCGGTGCCGATCTCAGCCTCGATCAATGGCTGTCAGTCGCCGAGCTGGTCTCGCGCAATGGGCTCGTCCCCTATGTCGACCTTGCCTATCAGGGGCTGGGCAACGGCCTGGAGGCGGATGCGGCTGGCACGCGGCTGGTGGTGGAGGCGGCCGAGCAGGCGCTGGTTGCGCAAAGCTGCGACAAGAATTTCGGACTGTATCGCGAGCGGACGGGATCTTTGTTCGTCAAGACGACGAGCAGCCGATCGGCGGAGGCGGTGTTCGGCAATCTGCTCGGGCTGGCGCGGACCATGTGGTCGATGCCGCCCGATCACGGCGCCGCCGTGGTCCGGATCGTGCTCGACGATCCGCAGCTTCGCGCCGATTGGGAGACGGAGCTCACAAGCATGTGCGCCCGCATCCGATCGATCCGCGCCCGTATCGCCGCCGCCGATCCGCGGCTGGCCTTTATCGACGGGCAGAACGGCATGTTCTCGATGCTCCCGCTGAGCGAGCGGGCGGTGCTGGAGCTTCGCGACAGCCATGGCATCTACATGGCGGGATCGGGGCGGTTCAATCTGGTCGGATTGTCGGACGACAATGTCGATCGGTTCGCGGCGGCGATCATGGAGAAGATGAATGGCTGACCAGCCTTCGGCGCTGGATCGCCGCGCCGGCAATGCGCCGGACCCGGATTACGATTGGCGCCGGATCGTGCATCTCGTCCAAGTCAGCCGCGCGCTCGACCGGCTGGAGGAAGAACGGCTCGTTCCCGAACGCAAGATCTCCTACCAGTTCAGCGCGCGCGGGCACGACATGGCGCAGATCCTGCTCGGATCGCGTTTGAACAACCCAAAGGACGCGACCTGCGGCTATTATCGTTCGCGGCCGCTCCTGCTGTCGCTGGGCGTGGAGATCGAGGATGCGCTTGGATCGGCGATGGGCCGGGCGGGCGGCTATTCGGACGGGCGCGACATCGGCGTGGTCTTCAACTTTCCCAATCCGGGCGGCGTCCCGGCGCTGCCGATGAGCGGCGGCGTCGGCGCGCAATATACGCCGACCGCCGGCTGGGCGCAGGCGATCGACTATTATCGCAATGTGCTGGGCAGCGACGCGCATGCGGACGCGATCGCGGTCGTGCTGGGCGGGGATGCCTCGGTCGCGGCCAACGGCTTTTGGGCCGCGCTGACGATCGCGACCACGCAGAAGCTGCCGATGCTGTTCTACATCGAGGACAATCAATACGGCATTTCAGTGCCATCGACCTATCAGACTCCGGGCGGCGACATCGCGCGCAACCTCGCCAGCTTCGGCAATCTCCAAGTGCTATCGGGCGACGGCACCGAGCCGGCCGAGGCCGCCCGTCTGGTCGGCGAGGCGGTGGCGCATGTGCGATCCCGCCAGGGGCCGTGCCTGTTGCGGCTGACCGTGCCGCGGCTGCAAGGGCACAGTTTCCAGGACACGCAGGCCTACAAGTCGCAGGATTTCGTCGCGTCCGAATGGGCGCGCGATCCGCTGCCGAAGCTCAAATCATACCTGGTCGGTCCGGTGCTGGACGAAGCGGAGTGGGACGCAATCGAGCAGCAAGCGACGGCGGTCGTCGAGCGCGCCCGCGAAGCCGCCGAGGCGCGGCCGGTCGCCGATCCCCAGACCGTGTTGCGCAACGTGTTCCATGAAGGCGAGGTGCAGCAGATCGGCGGGCAGTGGAGCCACGGCTACGTGCCGCCATCCTGCACCGACGAGCCGCGGCCCGAGGGACAGCGGATCAACATGGTGACCGCGATCCGGCGCGTTCTGGATCGCGAGTTGGAGATCAATCCGCGCGTGGCTTTGTTCGGCGAGGATATCGGCCCCAAGGGCGGTGTCCATGCGGTGACGCTCGGATTGCAGGAGAAATACGGCATCGAGCGGGTGTTCGACACCAGCCTGTCCGAGGAGGGCATCATCGGCCGGGCCGTGGGCATGGCGCTGGCTGGGCTGATGCCGGTGCCGGAAATCCAGTTCCGCAAATATGCCGAGCCCGCGCTTGAACAGATCAACGATTGCGGCACGATGCGCTGGCGGACGAACAATCGCTTCGCCGCGCCGATGGTGCTGCGGGTGCCGGGCGGCTTCTTCAAGGTCGGCGATCCTTGGCACAGTCAGACCAACGAGGTGCAGTTCGTGCACAATCCCGGCTGGCTGGTGGCGGTGCCGTCCAATGCCGAGGATGCGGTCGGCCTGCTGCGCGCCGGCCTTCGCGGCAACGATCCGGTGATCTTCTTCGAACATCGCGCGATGCTGGACGATGCCTGGGCGCGCCGGCCTTATCCCGGTGACGATTACTTGCTGCCGTTCGGGCGGGCGAAGAAGACGCGGGACGGGGACCGGATCACGATCGTGACCTGGGGGGCGATGGTGCCCCGCTGCGAGGAAGCGGCCGCGCACGTCTCGGCGGACGTGATCGACCTGCGAACCTTGATGCCATGGGATCGCGAGATGGTGCTGGACAGCGTGCGTCGCACGCGGCGGTGCCTGATCGTGCACGAGGATCTGCGGACCGGCGGGTTCGGCGCCGAAATCGCGGCGGTGGTGGCGGACGAGGCGTTTCTCGACCTGGACGCGCCGGTCGCGCGGGTGACGATGCCGGACATTCCGAGCCCGCATCATCCGACCCTGCTCAATTGGGCGGTGCCCAGCGTCGAGCGCATCCGCGCCAAGATCGACGAACTGGTGGGCTTTTGAGCATGAGTGTCGCCCAGAGTGTATTCGTCATCCCAGCATGGGCTGGGGTCCAAGCCGACCTCGTGCGAGTCTCCGCCTCGGCTTGGATGCCAGCCTTCGCTGGCACGATGGTGAAGAGATGATCGACGTGATCGCTCCGATTGAGCAGGAAGGCACCAAGGCGGTGGTGCGGGCGTGGCTCAAGGCGGTCGGTGACCGCGTCACGCTTAACGAGCCGCTTCTCGAGTTGGAGACAGACAAAGTCGCCGTCGAAGTGCCGGCCCCGGCGGCAGGCGTACTGCGGGAGATCCTGCTGCACAAGGATGCGGAGGCCGCGCCCGGCGCGGTGCTAGGGCGGATCGCGGCGGTCGCCGAAGTGGTCGGGCAGAAGCCTGAATCACCTCCTGTCATGCCAGCGCAGGCTGGCATCCAATCCGCACCCGAGCGAAGTCCGGACGCCCCTTGGACCCCAGCCTCCGCTGGGGTGACGGGAAGCTTCGACCGGGAGCTTCGCCTCTCGCCCGCCGTCAAGCGCGGTTTGATCCAGCACAGTCTTGACCCCGCCGGGATCGAGGGCACGGGGCGCGGCGGCCGGATCACTCGCGCCGATGTCGACCAAGCCGCGGAGACCCGCGCGGCCGCTCCCGCTTCCAGCAACGGCGCGATCGCCTCCCACTCCGTCCCGCACGATCGCATGCGGCTGCGGATCGCCGAGAACATGCTGAATTCGGTCACGCAGGCGCCGCACGTGACGGCTGTGTTCGAGTGCGATTTCTCGGCCATCATCGCCCACCGCGCCGCCCATAAGCAGGCCTGGGCACGGCAGGGGGTGAAGCTCACCTACACCGCTTATCTGGTCGCGGCCGCGGCGGAGGCGATGAAGGTTGCGCCGGCGATCAACAGCCGCTGGCACCCCGACCGGCTCGAAATCTTTGACGACATCAACATCGGCGTCGGCACCGCACTGGGCGGCAAGGGGCTGATCGTGCCGGTGCTTAGGCAGGTGCAGCGACTGTCTTTACAGGGAGTTGCCGCGGGACTCGACGATCTCGTTGAAAGAGCACGGGCCGAGACGTTGGGCGCGGGCGACGTCAAGGGCGGCACCTTCACCATCTCCAATCACGGCGTATCGGGATCGCTGTTCGCCTCGCCGATCATCATCAACCAGCCGCAATCTGCGATCCTGGGCGTCGGCAAGCTTGAGAAGCGCGTGGTCGTCCGCGAAGTGGGCGGCGTCGACGCGATCCAAATTCGCCCGATGGTCTATGTCTCACTGACAATCGATCATCGCGTGGTCGACGGACACGGGACGAATGCCTGGCTGAGCCGGTTCGTGGAACTGATCGAAGGCTGGCCGGCTGCCTGATCCCCTCCCGGACCCGGGAGGGGAACTCTGTCCTACCGGCAGCGGCGGCTGAGGGCGTTGCGCTCGACGTGACGGCCGAGCAGGGCGCCGACCGCGCCGCCGAGGATGGTGCCGGTGGTGCGCGAGCGCCCGCCGTCGATTTCGCGGCCCGCCAGGGCACCGGCTGCACCGCCGAGGACGAGCCCCGTCGTGCCGCTGCGCTTGCGGCAATAGGTGGCATAGCTTTGCGGCTGCGCGCGGTGTGAATGGGAATAGCCGGTGCGGTGCGCCATAGCGGCGCTCGGCAGCACGACGGGAACGGTGAGCGTGAGGGCCGAGGCGGCCAGGATGAGCTTACGCATGACTGAACTCCGATACTGAAACTCGGCACGGAGCCGATACGCCGCTCCGTGCCGATGTCCGCTATCGGCGATTCGGCTTGAGCCGATCCTGAATCAATGTGTTAGGCCGCGTTCATGCGGGTTTATGGCCGGTTCATGCGGCTGTTCAGCCCGGCCTTGCGCCTGTCAGGTCTCACCGGTGTCGCTGACTCGAGCAGAACGTCGCCCAAATGTCACGCTGCGTGCTCTCGCATCGCTGGCCGACGGACGGTCACTACTTATCTCATCGATGACGCGAGCACCCCATCCGCGGTGGAAGAACCACAGAATCGCTCCGCCTGCGAGCAGGCCACCAGCAGTCAGATGCCACGCGCCGGCGACTGAAGTGTAAACGACCCACAGGCCTAGCGCGATCGCCCAGCCCCTGATCGACTCCAACTCGCGGAATTGCTTTTCCGCCCTCTGACGGGGAAGGTAGTCCTCAGTGCGGATGAGACGCTTGCGTCGGGTAAGTAGGACGAAAGACCCGAGCACCAGGTTCATCATTCCCCAGACGATTACCAACATGATCGATCCCAGCGCGAAACCAAGTTTGGAAGCTGGCCCGACGTCTCCGCCGGCATCGGACGACATCGTGGTGGTAAACACCACAATCATCAACAGATTCATCATGATGAACACTGTTTTGACGAACTTGCCGAACCAGCTTCGGTCGCTCACTTCCCGAAATGCGGTGAAATCGTCCTGCATGATGATCCTCCGCTGAGACCTTTAACGAGGCAAGGCGTACAAAAGCTTAAACGTTCTAAGGCCGGTTCATCGTCAGCAGGTCATAAGTCGCCACCACCGCATCGCGCTGATTGAAGATCTCTACCGCCCACCGCACTTCGCCGCGTTCCTCATCGCGGACGCTGAGCGATTTGACGGTGAGTTCCACGCGCATGGAGTCGCCGGGGTAAAGCGGCGTCTGGAAGCGCAAATTTTCCAGGCCGGTATTGGCGAGGACCGGGCCGGGCGCGGGTTCGACGAAGAGGCCGGCGGCGAAGCTGAGGATCAGGTAGCCGTGGGCGACACGGCCTTCAAAGATCGGGCTCTGTTTGGCCGCCTCGTCATCCATGTGGGCGTAAAAGGTGTCGCCGGTGAAATGGGCGAAATGCTCGATGTCCTCCAGCGCCACCGTGCGGCTCGCCGTCTTGAGCGTTTCGCCGACCTCCAGCTCCGCGATGCGCTTGCGGAACGGGTGCACTTCCCGCTCCGCCTTGGGCGCGCCGGGCAGCCATTGCTTGACGATGCCGGACAGCAAGGCGGGTGAGCCCTGGAGCGCGGTGCGCTGCATGTAGTGGGTCACGCCGCGCACGCCGCCCATTTCTTCGCCGCCGCCGGCGCGACCGGGGCCGCCATGAACGAGGACGGGAAGGGGAGAACCGTGGCCGGTGCTTTCCCCCTCGCTGGTCCGGTCGAGAATCATCACGCGGCCGTGGAACGAGCCGGCGCCCAGCACGAACTCCTCGGCCACCGTGGGATCGAAGGTGAAGAGCGACAGCGCGAGGCTGCCCATGCCGCGATTGGCGAGCGCGATCGCGTCCGGCAGGTCGCGATACGGCATGATTGTGGAGACCGGGCCGAACGGCTCAATGTCGTGAACGTCGGGCGAGCCCCAGGGGTCGTCCGAGCGCAGCAGGATGGGCTCCAGAAACGCGCCCTGCCCAGCAACGGGGTTCCGGCCGGGATCGCCCGAGACGATCCGCGCCGACTTCTGGAGCTCGGCAACCGCTTCGCGCACCGAACGCAGTTGGTCCTGACTGGCGAGCGCGCCCATGCTGACGCCCTCGTCGCGACCGTCGCCGATCCGGACTTTGCCGAGCCGCTCGCGCAGTGCCGATTCGACCGCATCCATATGTTCGGTCGGCGCCATCGCGCGGCGGATGGCGGTGCACTTCTGCCCCGCCTTGACCGTCATCTCGCGGGCGACTTCACGGACAAAGGCATCGAACTCGGGCGTGCCGGGCGCCGCGTCCGGACCCAGCACGGACGCATTAAGACTGTCGCGCTCGGCGATGAAGCGCACGCTTTTGCGAGCGATGACCGGGTGGGTCTGCAGTTTGACTGCTGTGTTGGCGGAACCGGTGAATGAGATCACGTCCTGGCCGGTCAGGTGATCGAGCAGATCGCCGACACCGCCCATGATCAGCTGCAACGCGCCCGGCGGCAGCACATCCGCCTCGATCATGATCCGCACCGCCGCCTCGGCGAGGTAGCCGGTCGATGATGCCGGCTTCACAATGGCGGGAACGCCGGCGAGCAGGGTCGGCCCGAGCTTTTCGAGCATTCCCCAGACGGGGAAATTGAACGCGTTTATGTGAACGGCGACGCCCTGGAGCGGTGTCCAGACATGCTGGCCGACGAAGCTGCCGCCTTTGGACAAGGGCTCCATCTGCCCGTCGATCAGAATGCGCTGATTGGGCAGCTCCCGCCGACCCTTGGACGAAAAGGAGAACAGCGTGCCGGCGCCGCCCTCGATATCGATCCAGCCGTCGGTGCGGGTGGCGCCGGTTTCGTAGGAGAGTTCGTACAGCTCCTCCTTGCGTGCCATGATGGCCAGGCCGAGCGCTTTTAGCATGTGCGCGCGCTCGTGGAAGGTGAGGCGGCGCAGCGCAGGGCCGCCGACCGTGCAGGCGTGGCGGAGCATCCTCGCGAAATCGAGGCCCTGGCTGCCGGTGGTTGCGACAACATCGCCGGTAACGGCGCTCTGCACCTCGGTAAGGCCGCCGCTTGCGCCGTACCAGCTGTCCTGAGCGTAATTGAGGAGGTTGAGCGTCTTCATTTCCAAACTCCGTTCGGGCTGAGCTTGTCGAAGCCCACCATTTCATTTCTCGGCGTTCAAAGGGAAGGAACGGCCTTCGACAGGCTCAGGCGGAACGGGTGGAGATCATCTACCAGTAAACCTCGGCGCGCGTTTTTCCATGAAGGCCGCCACGCCTTCGCGATAATCGTCTGTGCCGCCGAGTTCGCGCATCGCATCGCGTTGCAGATCGAGCTCTTCGTCCAGCGAATGGGCCCAACTCGCCCGGATCATCCGCTTGATCGCGGCGAGCCCGCGCGTTGGAGCGGCGGCGAACTTCGCCGCGAGCGCATCCACCTCGGTATCGAGCTCCTGGTCCGGAACCGCCTTCCAGATCAGGCCCCACTCGGCCGCTTTTTCGGCAATCAGCGGCTCGGCAGTGAGGGCCAGCCCGAGCGCGCGCGCCTGGCCGACCAGGCGCGGCAGCACCCAAGTGCCTCCGCTGTCCGGGATGAGGCCGATGCTGGCGAAGCTCTGGATGAACTTGGCCGAATTCGCGGCGATCACGATGTCGCAGGCGAGCGCGATGTTGGCGCCGGCCCCGGCGGCAACGCCGTTGACGCGGGCGATGACGGGGATCGGCAGCCCGGTCAGGCGCCGGATCAGCGGGTTGTAGTAAGTCTCGACCGAGTGGCCGAGATCGACCGCTTGGCCCGGCGCCACCGCGCGGTCGTTCAGGTCCTGCCCGGCGCAGAAGCCGCGCCCGGCTCCGGTCAGGACCAGCACGCGGGCGTTTTCGAGGTGCCCGAGCGCGTCCGCCACTTCCTCGTGCATCTCGACCGTGAAGCTGTTGAGGCGATCTGGGCGGTTTAGCGTCAGCCGCGCGATGTCGCCCTCGGTCTTGAAGTCGATGGTCTGGTAGGTCATTGCGTGCGTATAGCCCGTCTCCCCTTGCGGGAGAAGGATACGCAGACTTAGCACCGAAGGTGCTTAGTCGCAGTTGGATGAAGGGTGCGAAGCGAAGCTTCGCGCGCTTGCCGGGCAAGCGCTTACCCCTCTCCCAGCTTCGCCTAAGCGCCCCGGGAGAAGTCCGGGTCGCTAAGGCTGCGCAACCCTCTCCCGCAAGGGGAGAGGGACGGAAGGAGCGACGATGCCCGAACTGACCCAGGCCTTCATCTGCGACGCCATTCGAACACCGATCGGGCGTTATGGCGGCGCGCTCAGTTCGGTGCGGGCGGACGATCTGGCGGCGATCCCCATCCGGGCGTTGATGGAGCGCAATCCCGGCGTGAACTGGGAGGAGATCGACGACGTGGTCCTCGGCTGCGCCAATCAGGCGGGTGAGGACAATCGCAATCTGGCGCGGATGGCCGGGCTGTTGGCCGGGTTGCCGCACGTGTCCGGCGGAGTCACGCTCAACCGACTGTGCGGATCGGGGATGGACGCGGTGACGATGGCGGCGCGGGTGATCCGGGGCTCCGACGCGGACATGGTAATAGCGGGGGGCTCGGAAAGCATGAGCCGCGCGCCGTTCGTGATGGCCAAAGCGACCAGCGCCTTCGATCGCAATGCCGAGATTTACGACACCACGATCGGGTGGCGATTCGTGAACCCTAAGATGAAAGGCGCTTACGGCGACGACACGATGCCGTCGACGGCGGAGAATGTCGCTAAGGAGTTCGGGGTAAGCCGCGAGGATCAGGACGCTTTCGCTGTGCGCAGTCAGGAGAAAGCGAGCGCGGCGCAAGGCAATGGCCGCCTTGCCGCGGAGATCGTCGCGGTGCCGATCCCGCAGCGCAAGGGCGAGCCCGTGATCGTCGATCGCGACGAGCATCCGCGCCTGACCTCGGTGGAGGCGCTTGCCCGGCTAAGGCCGATCGTGCGTGCCGACGGGACGGTGACCGCCGGCAACGCATCGGGCGTGAACGACGGCGCGGCGGCGATGATCGTCGCCAGCGAGGAAGCGGCCGCCCGCAACGGTCTTACCCCACGCGCCCGCATCGTCGGCGGCGGCATCGCCGGCGTCGAACCGCGGATCATGGGCATCGGGCCGGCGCCCGCCTCTCAGAAATTGTTGAAGCGCCTCGGCTTAAGTATCGGCGACATGGACGTGATCGAGATCAACGAAGCCTTCGCCGCCCAGGCACTACCGGTGTTGCGCGAACTCGGCCTTCCGGACGATGCGCCGCACGTCAACCCCAACGGCGGCGCGATCGCGCTCGGCCACCCGCTCGGTATGTCGGGTGCGCGACTGGCGCTGACCGCGACCGAGGAGTTGCACCGCACCGGCGGGCGCTACGCCCTGTGCGCAATGTGCATCGGGGTCGGGCAGGGCATCGCGCTGGTGATCGAGCGGGTGTAACGCGCTACGCACGCCGCTCCGCCCACCCTGAGCTTGTCTAAGGGCTGCCTTTCTTCTCGCGCGGGCAGTAAAGAAGGGCAGGGCTTCGACAGGCTCAGCCTGAGCGGTTAAGAGGTGAATATGGATCATCTGAGTCTCACCGACTGGACCGCCGCCGGCGAGGCCGAGCTTCCCGATGTCATCTCGCTCCGCCGGGCGATTCATGCGGATCCGGAGATCGGGCTCGATTGCCGCCGCACCACAGCCAAGATCAAGGCGGCGCTTGCCGGCCTGCCGCTCGAGCTTCGCGAAGGGCCCTCGACCAGCGGCCTGGTCGCGATCCTTCGGGGCGGGGGCGACAATGGCCGGGCGGTGCTGTTGCGCGGCGACATGGACGCGCTGCCGATGCAGGAGGAGACCGGACTGCCGTTCGCGAGTCAGGTTCCCGGCCGCATGCACGCCTGCGGCCATGACGCGCATACGGCGATGCTGGTCGGCGCCGCGCGCGCGCTGTGCGCCCGGCGCGAGAGCCTGCCCGGCACGGTGGTCTTCATGTTCCAGCCGGGCGAGGAAGGCTATGCCGGCGCGCGGCACATGATCGAAGATGGGTTGCTCGACGACGTGCTGGCCGGCCGCCGCCCGGACGCTGCTTTTGCACTCCATATCTGGCCCAACATGCCGCGCGGACTGGTCGCCAGCCGCCCCGGGCCGCTGCTCGCCTCCGCCGACACGCTGAGCGCGACGATCGCTGGCAAAGGCGGACACGCTGCGATGCCGCACGAGAATCTGGACCCTATCCCGGTCGCCTGCGAGATCGTGTCCGCGCTGCAGACGCTGATCGCGCGCACCGTGCCGGTGACCGATCCCGCCATCCTCTCGATCACCAAGATCGAGGCCGGCACCGCGCACAATATCATCCCTTCCAGCGTGGAGTTGCTCGGCACTCTTCGCACCCTTTCTGAAGAACGGCGAACCCTCCTGCATGCAGCGTTCAAGCGCGTAGTCGAGCATGTCGCGGCCGCGCACGGGATGCACGGCGAGGGCAGGATTGACGAGGGCTATCCGGTGACCCGCAACGACCCCCGCGCGGTCGAGTTCGTGCGCCGCGTCGCGGTCGACATGGGCGGTGAGGGATGCTGGCTGGAATTGCCGGCGCCGATCATGGGCGCGGAGGATTTCGCCTTCGTGCTGCGCGAGATACCGGGCGCCATGGCGATCCTTGGCACTGCGCCGGAAGGCAGCGACCCCGCCGACAATCCGCCGCTCCACAACACCCGCATGATGCTGGACGAGGCGATGCTGGCGAAGGGCGTGGCGCTGCATTGCACATTCGCCGACCGGTTCCTGGCGAACGGGTTCGGTTGAGCACATGTCGTCATGCCAGCGAAGGCTGGCATCTCGGGACGGATAAGCGCAGCCTCGGTTGCTCTTCCGTCCTGAGGCCCCAGCCTTCGCTGGGGAGACGAATTACGCGGTTGTGCGTTGCTTCTCTGGATGGCGGCTCCGTTCATTGACCGTTCGGTCGGTGAATGATAGAAGCTAGGCTCGAGGAGACAGGCATGTACACGACCGAGCTTCAGAAGACGCAGGCCGTCCAGGCGATCGAGGATCCCGATAAACTGGCCCGCTTCGAAACGCGGGTCGCGGCCGACGAGTTTATCGAGCCTAAGGATTGGATGCCGGAGGCTTATCGACGTACGTTGACTCGTCAGATCAGCCAGCATGCGCATAGCGAAATCGTCGGCATGCTGCCGGAGGGCAATTGGATCACGCGCGCGCCGTCGCTGCGGCGCAAGGCGATCCTGCTCGCCAAGGTGCAGGACGAGGCGGGGCATGGCCTGTATCTGTACAGCGCGGCCGAGACGCTCGGCACCTCGCGCGAGGAGATGATCGAGGCGCTGCATTCGGGCAAGGCCAAGTACAGCACCATCTTCAACTATCCGACTTTGACCTGGGCCGACATGGGCGCGATCGGCTGGCTGGTGGATGGCGCGGCGATCATGAACCAGGTGCCGCTGCAGCGCACCTCCTATGGGCCATATGCGCGGGCAATGGTCCGGGTCTGCAAGGAGGAAAGCTTCCACCAGCGCCAGGGTTACGAGATCTGCATGGTGATGATGGCCGGCACGGCGGCGCAGCGGCGGATGATGCAGGACGCGTTCAACCGCTGGTGGTGGCCGAGCCTGATGATGTTCGGACCGCCCGACGACAATTCGCCGAACACCGCGCAGAGCATGCGCTGGCGGATCAAGCGCGAGACGAATGACGAGCTTCGACAGAAATTCGTCGACATTACGGTGCCGCAGGCGGAGGCGATCGGCCTGACGGTGCCCGACGCGGATCTGGTCTGGAACGAGGCGGAAAGCCGTTATGACTTCGGCGAGATCGACTGGAGCGAGTTCTACGCGGTCGTGAAGGGGGAAGGCCCGGTCGCGAAGGAGCGGATGACCGCGCGCCGCGAGGCGTGGGAGAGCAATGCCTGGGTGCGCGAGGCTGCGGTGGCTTATGCTCACAAGCACGCCGAGCGAAAGGTGGCGGCGTGAATAAGCACGTCACCCCGGCGGAGGCCGGGGTCTCAGGGAGACCCGCTGTGCCTTCTCGTCCCGAGATCCCGGCCTTCGCCGGGATGACGAGTTCGCCGTGAAAGACTGGCCGCTTTGGGAGGTGTTCGTCCGCTCGCGGGGTGGGCTGTCCCACCGTCATGTCGGCTCAGTCCACGCGCCGGATGGCGAGATCGCGGTGCGGCACGCGCGAGATACCTACACGCGGCGGATGGAGGGGGTGAGCCTGTGGGTGGTGCGGTCGGCAGCCATCATGGCGTCGGATCCGGCGGACGATGGTCCGAACTTTGAACCCGCTCAGGACAAGGTGTATCGGCACCCGACCTTCTACGATATCCCCGATGGAATTACGCACATCTGATGCCCAGCCTCCCGCCAATCCGTCCGGAAGACGAAGCCGCGGCGCGCAAGCAGGCGCCCGTCGGTGTGTTCGACGCGCCGGTGGCGGACGAGGCTGATGGGGCGCGGTTCGAGTATTTGCTCAGGCTTGGCGACGACGCCCTAATCCTGGGCCAGCGCCTGTCGGAATGGACGGGGCGCTGCCCGTCCGTCGAAGTCGATCTCAGCGTTGCCAATTTCGCGCTCGATTTGGTCGGACAGGCGACCTTCTTCCTGGAGGAGGCGGGCAAGACGGAAGGGCGGGGCCGCGACGGGGATGCGCTCGCTTTCCATCGCGACGTGCTCGATTACCGTAACTGCTTGCTGGTCGAGCAGCCGAATGGCGACTTCACGCAGACGATGGCGCGACAGTTTCTGTTCTCCACTTGGCAGAAGATGCTGTTCGACCAGCTTCGTACGTCGCGAGACCCGCTGATCGCGGCGGTGGCGGCCAAGGCGGTCAAGGAAGTCACTTATCACGAGGAGCTTGCGGCCGAGTGGGTCGTCCGGCTGGGCGACGGAACGGAGGAGAGCCGGGAGCGCATGCAGGGGGGGCTGGAATGGAACTGGCGCTTCATTCCCGAGCTGTTCGAGGTGGATGACGTCGCGGCCGAGATGGTGAGGCGCGGCGTTGCGCCTGACCCGACCGCATTTCGGGACGATTATGATCGCAAGGTGCGAGCCGTCGTCGCCGAAGCGACTTTGGACCTGCCGCGCGACCAGCGCCCGATCCTGGGCGGACGGCGCGGGCATCATAGCGAGCATCTCGGACATCTGCTCGCGACGATGCAATTCCTGCCGCGCGCTTATCCGGATGCGGTGTGGTGAGTTTTCCAATTGCCTCGTCACCCCGGCGAAAGCCGGGGCCCATGAACATCGATTGTGCCGCTCCGGCGACTTCGGTGTTCTTGGATCCCGGCTTTCGCCGGGATGACGAGGAGGAGGCAATCTGGGCGGTGCTGGCCGAAGTACCCGATCCTGAGATTCCAGCAGTTTCACTCGTCGATCTTGGCATCGTGCGTGAGGTTCATGCCGACCGCGTCGTGCTGACGCCGACTTACACGGGCTGCCCGGCAACCCTGGTGATCGAGACGATGGTGCGCGTTGCGCTCGACGCGGCGGGGTATGCGGGCGTGCGGATCGAAACCGTCTTGTCGCCGCCATGGACCACCGACTGGATCTCGGATGTGGGGCGGGCCAAGCTCAAGGCGTACGGCATCGCGCCGCCGATCCCGTTCGGAAGTCGGACGGTCGAGTGCCCGCAATGCGGCTCGACCGAAACGCAGGAGGTCAGCCGGTTCGGCTCGACGCCATGCAAGGCGCAGTGGCGCTGCCGCGACTGCCTGGAACCGTTTGACCTGTTCAAATGCCATTGAGCCCGAAGATGAGCGCGACCTTCCACAAGCTCGCGATCACCGAGGTAATTCCGGAGACGGCGGATGCCAAATCGATCCGGTTCGCCGTGCCGGACGAGTTGCGGGAGAGCTTTTTTTTCAAGCCCGGCCAGCATTTGACGCTCAAGGCTGAGGTTGCAGGCGAGGACGTGCGCCGCAACTATTCGCTGTGCGTGGCGCCGCACGAGGGCCAGCTCAAGGTCACGGTCAAGCGGATCGCGGGCGGCGCATTTTCGAACTGGGCGAACGACACGCTCCGGCCCGGTGACGTGATGGAGGTGATGCCGCCGCATGGGTCGTTCACGTGGGAGTTCGATCCGGCGGCGCGCAAGCTCTATGTCGGATTCGCCGGGGGCTCCGGCATTACGCCGATCCTGTCGCTGCTCAAGACCGCGCTGGATGTCGAACCTCGCAGTCGGTTCACGCTGCTCTACGGCAATCGCGACAGTCAGTCGGTGATCTTCCTGGAAGAGCTCGCTCGCCTTAAGAATCGTTTCTTGGAACGACTGCAAGTGCATCATTTCCTTGCCGAAGAGGCGGAGGACATCGAGCTGTTCAACGGCCTGCTCGACCGCACCAAATGCGACGACATTCTCGCCCGGCTGGTCGACCCAAAGGAGGTCGACGCGTTCTTCATCTGCGGGCCAGGGCCGATGATGGACGCGGCGGAAGCGGCGATCGAAGCGCATGGCGTGCCGCATGAGCGCATCCTGGTCGAGCGGTTCACCGCCGGGCGCCCGTCGGCGGCGCTGGCCGCGCAGATGCAGGCGTTGGGCAGCCAGGCCCAGGGCCTGTCGATGCTGGTGACGCTGGACGGGCGAAAAAGGCGCGTACAGTTCGATGCAGCGGCGGGCAATATCCTCGACAGCGCCCGCGCGGCTGGGTTGCCGGCACCCTTCGCGTGCAAGGCGGGGGTCTGTGCAACCTGTCGGGCGCGGGTCATCTCCGGCGATGTCCAAATGGCGGCCCGTTATGGCCTGTCGGACACGGAAGTCGCGGCCGGATACGTGCTCACCTGTCAGTCCGTGCCGAGGAATGAGGGCGTCGAACTCGATTACGATGCGTGAAGGGTTCGCGCAGAGACGCAGAGGCGCCGAGAGAATCCATACATAGTTATGGGAGATCCTAGGCGAATGGTGCTTCGCGCCGAAGGAGCAGCCATCTTCTTTCCGCGTCTCTGCGTCTCTGCGCGAACCACTATTCTGAAGCAGCGACGTTCGGCAGGCCGCCGAGGAGAAGCTGGACCGCCATGTCGGCGAGCTGTTCGGAGCTGACGACGCCGCCGGGGCGGAACCAGGTGTGGGTCCAGTTGATCATGCCGAAGAACAGCATTGAAACGGGAAGGGCGACACCCGCCAGCTCGGGGCGGATCTCGGCGACGAGGCCGCGCATCGTGTCGATGATCCGGCGTTGCTTGGCGACCACTTCCGCCCGTCGCCCCGCCGGCAGATTATCGAGTTCGTTGAGCAGCACCTTGTGACTGTCCTGCGCGCCCACATAGATCTTCATGAAGGCCGAAGTCAGCGCCTGCAGCCGCTCCCGGGCTTCGCCGGCCCGCATTGCCTCGCCCGCCGCCTCGACCAGCGCATCGAGATGAGCCGCCATGACTTCATACAGAATGTCATCCTTGGCCGGGAAGTAGTGGTAGATCAGCGACTTCGACGAGCTGCATGCCTTGGCCAGGTCGGCGACCGACGCGCCGGGGAAGCCGCGCTTCGCATAAAGGCGCGCCGCCGCGGCCACGATCGCCTCACGTCTGCGGTCATAATCGGGCGATTGGGGTCGAGCCATGCCCACAGCTTACAGGCGAAACGCAGCCAGACCAGCACTTGCCGGACCTACTCGCGGCTGGAGCCGGCGATCGCACCGGCGCTGGCCCAGTTGGTGCCACCGCTCGACGCGCGGTCGTAATCGATCACGGCGCGGGTGACGTTCTGCATCATCTGCATGCGGGCCGGCAGCGGCGCCTTGGTGTATTTGATCATCACGGCGACCGCATAGGAGCGGCCGTCGGGTCCGGTCACGATCCCGATGTCGTTATAGCCCGCCTGCGCACCGCCCAGCACCTGGCCGGTGCCGGTCTTGTGGGCGAGGCGATAGCCGGGCGCGAGGCCGCCGCGCAGCCGCTGCTTGCCGGTTTGCGTGTTGGACATGATCGACAGCATGCGCGCGGTGGAGGCCGGCGACAGCAGCTCACCGCGCTTGAGACGGGCCAAGCCGTCGACCAGGCCGAGCGGTGTCGCGCCGTCGATCGGATCGGCGACATAGCGCGCGAAGGCGGCGGCGCGGATCGACTGCGGCATCGCATCGCGCGCCGCGTAGAATGCGCGGCCGATCGAGTAAGCGGACTGCCAGGTCATGCCGGCGATGCCCGCTTGCAGCAGCTTTTCGCCCGGCCCGAAGCGGATGCCCTGGATATTGTTGTCGGCCAGGAACTTGCGAACCGCGTCCGGCCCGCCGGCCTTGCGCAGGATGTAGTCGTTGGCGGTATTGTCGCTCTGCTGCAACGCGCGGTGCAGCAGATCGTCGAGGTTGGTGTTGAACACGCCGCCCTTCATCGCCGCCCGGATCGGCTGGTGGAAGACCGTCATGTCGGCGCTGGTGACGCTGACCGGGGCATTGAAGTCGATCAGGCCGCGATCGGCCTTCTGAAACGCCGTCAACGCCACCCAGAATTTGCTGACGCTCTGCTGTGGAAAGTGCGAGGCGCCGTCATAATGCGAGGTCCAGCCGGTCTGCACGTCCTTGACCGCGATGCCGACGTCGCCGTTGAAGCTACGGCCGATCGCCTTCACCCGTGCGTCCAGCGCGCTCTGCGCGGACAGGGTGGCGGGCGTGACCGGCGTCATCGGCGTGACCCCGAGCGCGGAACGGACAGTACTGCGCAACGCAGGGCTGATCTGCGCCGACTTGTGGACTGGCGCGGCTTTGGCGGGCTGCGCGGCGGTGCCCGTCCCGGCGCCGGTTTGCGACACGGCGGCGGCGAGGAGAATACCGAGGCCCAGTGAAACGCGCCGCCCGGCGGGCGTGCGCACCCAGTGTTTAAACCGCATAAGCCAACTGCCCCTAAGCTCTACTGCCCCAATGAGAGCAGCATATGCATCGCGCACTTGATGTCAGCTGAATTAGTGAAGCGAGCGCCGGGCCGTTTGCCTTGCGCGCCGAGACGAATCGGTGTGACTGATCGAGGTTGGAACTGGGGCGAATGCATTCTCTCCCGGTGCCGCGAAGGGGGGAGCGCGCGCTAGCGCCTGTGCTCAGGCTCCTGCCCTCGCAGGAGCACGTCAAGGCGCCTGCTCGTATTCCTACGAAGCAGGAACCCAGACCGGCGCCGAAACTTAGGCTCCTGCTTTCGCGCGAGCACTTCGAGCTGGGGGCTAGCTCATTAGGGCAGGAGCGCATCTTGGAAGTCGGTTTCCGCAGCCCCGATGGGCATTCCGGGCGGGATCGCCGGCAGGCGCCGGGGCTCGGCCAGCGCCTTGTCGAGGGCTTCCCGGTCGGTCAGCAGGCGAGCGAGGCCGTGCGCCCAGTCGCGGTCGTTTCCTCGGGAGGATGCGAGATCCGCGGCGAGACGGCGCAGGCGCTCGCCGAGCGCGAGCGACAGGGGTGCGGCGAGCGCAGGGTCGCGCTGGACGCCGGCGAGGGCCAAGGCGGTGGTGGTAGCGGTCCGCCGTTCCACTCCGGCGAGCGCTGGATCGGAACCGCGCTGAGCGAGGACCGTCGAGGCAAGCCGATCGATCAGCTCGGCCGCGCCGGGCTGGGCCGGGTCGACGCGATTCTGCTCGGCCATGCGATTGAGACGATCGGGCGCGAGCAGGGCGTTGAGCGTCACGCCCGCGGCCGCGTCACTCGCCGCCATTGGATCGAACACGGTCCCACCCGAAGTGCGGAAGATCTCGATATCGAACTGACGGTCGGGCGATCCGGACCATCCCGCCGAGAGATAGGGGAGCAGCTGGGCCGGCACGGCGAGCGCCTGTGGCGACAAGGTCGTCAACAGCGCGTCGATCGCGCGGCGCTGGTCGGCGGCCGCGACCGGGCGCGACGCCTCGCGGCCATCGCCTTGAACTGAATAGGCATAGTCGACCCCGCCGACCAGCTTGGCCGCGGCCTCCACCTGATAGCGATGAAGCAGCCAGATCGGCACGAACTTGCGCCGTAGGTTCGCGACCGGCTCGCCGGTGGCCAGCGCGTTCGGCCCGAACCGCTCGACGGCGGCGCGGCGCACCGCCAGCATGCGTCCGAGCTCGGCAACCGGATCGGCGCTGTCTTCCCACATGCTCCCGTGGGGCTGGGCGGCCGACACCGCCCGCCCGTCCGCGTCGGTCACGTAACGCAAGCCCTCGCGCACGCCCGCCGCCGCGATCTGCGCGGCTTCCGCTTCGTCGCGCGCGCCATAAAGCCAGTTGACCGCGAACAGGTCCCACCGGCCGAGGCCCACGCCATAAGCGTCGCTCAAGTCCGGCGCGCCATCGACCAGGCCGATGCGCGGCGCAGGGTAATCCATCACCGAATAGCGCCCTTGCGTGGACCCCGCGAAATTATGGGCGAGGCCGAGCGCGTGGCCGACTTCGTGCGCGGCAAGCTGGCGAATCCGGGCGAGCGCCGCCGTGACCGGATCGTTGGGCCCGCCGCGACCGACCTTGTCGGCGCCGACCAGCCCTTCGAAGATCAGCATGTCCTGGCGCACACGCAAGCTGCCCAGCAGCACCTGACCCTTGACGATCTCGCCGGTGCGGGGGTCCTCGATCACCTGGCCGTACGACCAGCCGCGCGTCGCTCGGTTGGTCCAGTTGACGACATTGTAGCGGATATCGAGCGGATCGATGCCGGGCGGCAGCATTCTGACCTGGTAGGCGTCGATATAGCCCGCCGCTTCGAACGCCTGGATCCACCAGCTCGCGCCTTCGAACAAGGCGGTGCGGATCGGCTCGGGAGCGGAAGTGTCGATGTAGAAGACGATCGGCTTCTTGACCCGCGAGCGCGGCGCGGCGGGATCGGTCCTTTCGAGCCGGAAGCGGTTGGCCAGTTCCTGCACGATCGGTGACCCGAGCGGCGCGGCAAAATCCAGCACCTGCGTTCCGAAGGTGCCGGTGCGCGGATCGAAGCGGCGCGGGCGGTAACCGGGCTCGGGCAGGCGGACCAAGCTGTGCCGGACGATGAAGCTCAAATTGCCGGACGCAGGCGCGATGTTGCCGATCTCGGCGCTCGGTTCGGCCGAAACGAACGTCTGGCGTGCTTCGAACTCCAGATTGTCCGGAAATGCGCTGACGCCGTTGGGATCGGCGACGCTGAGATCGTTCGACAGCGCGAAGCCTTTCTCGCCGGCGCCCTTCAAGGCCTGGCCGATCCCGGCCGTGTCGCGGGTGAGGAACGGCGCGAGATCGACCAGCACGCGCCCGTCTGCGGTCTCGCTGGCGACATCGCTGGTCCAGAGTGTCGAATAAGCGAAGGACTCTCGCGCCGCCGCCTGCTCGGGCGCAGGTGCTCCGGTCGCGCGAAAGCGTGGATTCTCAACCTCGAGCACGACTTTCTTGCCGAGCCGTCGAAACGCCACCAGCTTGGAGCCGGAGCTCAGCGCGCGGTCCAGCCCGATCGGCGCGGAGCCGAGGCCCGTGCGCAGGGAAGCGACGTAGAGATAACGGCCCATCAGACCTTGAGCATCCGGAGCCGGCAGGGATAGCAGGATGCGCCCGGCCTTGGCATCGACATGGACCGGGAGCAGACCGCTCTGCTGGACGGTGCCGGCCAGCACCGGCGCGGTCTGCGCCAAGGCCGCAGGCGAGGCGCCGGCGAGCAGCAGGGCGAGCAAGGGCAGAACAGGCTTCATCGATGATCCTCCGGCGCCACCATGAGTAAGGCGGCGCCGGATCGCCTGTCGAGTGCGAACCTGACCGCCTCGCCTAGAAATGCACCCGTGCCGTGACCCGGACATCGCGGCCGGCGAGCGGCGCGAAATCCTTCAGAAAACTGGCGTGACGCCGAGCGTCGACGTCGAAGATGTTGTTCACCGACAAGGTCAGGCTGGTGTTGCGATTATCGGCGAACGGGCGGAAGTTCACCGACGCGTTGACCATCGTATAGCCGTCCGTATCCGTCTCGAACGCGGCGGTGCGGTTCTGCTCGAAGACATGTTCAGCCTCGATCCGACCTTGCAGCCGATCGCCCTGCGCTTCGATGCCGCCCAGCAGGCGCAGCGGCGGGATGCGCGGCGCGGGTCCGACATCGTCAATCGTGGCGCGGACATAATCGGCGACGGCATCGACCACGATCGCGGTTGCGCCGAATCGCGCCACCCGCGCCGAGCCCTCCAGCTCGATCCCGAAATAACGCGCATCGCCCTGGCCGGTCTGGAAGACGGGCAGATCGTCCTCGATCTCGCCGGTCTGCGTTTCGAAGATGTAATTGTCGAACCAGCTTTGGAAGACGGAAGCGCCGAAACTGTAGCCGTCGCCGTCCGCCCTGAACGTGCCTTCCACGCCCCAGCTCTTCTCCTTGGTGAGGTTGGGATCGCCGATCTCGAACGCCTGCGTCCCGGCATGCGGCCCCCCGGCGAACAGCTCCTCCGCCGAGGGCGCGCGCTGGCTGTGCGAGAGGTTCAGACCGAAACGAACCCGGGGTGCAAGCGCGTAGCTGGCGCCGACCGAGCCTGAGATGGAGTTGAACGAACGCTCGATCCGATCATTGCCGATGTCGGGATCGGCGCTTGCCCTGACCGTCTGATGCTCGTAGCGGGCGCCGGCTTCGGCCCGTAAGGGGCCGCTGACATAGGATTCGAGTGCGAACAGCCCGAATTGCCGGGTTTTGTTGGGTGGCAGGAATTTCTCCTCGCCCGCCACGTCGAGGCTGCGCTGAAAATATTGCGCGCCGAACCCACCGCCGAAGCCGTTCCGGACATTCTGGACGAGTTCGAGCCGGGCTTCATAGCCTTCGGTCAGGAAGGTGGTGCCGATCTCGCCGGTGTCTTCCAGCTCGTTGTGGCGATAATCGGAATAGCCGCCACGCAGGCGGACACTGTCGATGAAGCCTTCGCCGGCGTCGATCTCGGCGCGCGCATCGACGCGGGTCTGCTTGATGTCGATGCGCGGGGCCTCGGCCTCGACACCGGGCTCAAGCGAATAGCGGGCGGGCACGCCGTACAGGCTGTCGTAGCGGTTGATCGAGAAGCCGGCATTGCTCTGCCCGTCGATCCAGGCGAGCCCGGCCGCGACGTCCGACGTCTCCGCGGCGCTATTCGGCAGCCGGCCTCTCAGGTCGGCAAGATCGCGGATTTCCGGATCGGAGCTCGCGGCCGCCTGGGCCCGCAACCGGCGGCTGAGCACATACCCGCCGATTTCGAGATTGTCGGTCTTGGTGTAATTGCCGTCGACATGAGCAACGAAGCCGCCGCCGATCGGCACGTCCAGCGTCGCGTTGCCCGAACGCTCGTTTGCGGCGGAGCCATAGGTGGCGAGCGCTTCGACATGGGTCGGGTCTTCAGGGACCTGGCGGGGGATGCGGGCGTCGATCACGTTGACCACGCCGCCGATCGCGGCCGATCCGAACAGCAGCGCCGCCGGGCCGCGCAGCACTTCGATCCGCTCGGCGGTGAGCGGGTTAATCGCTACCGCGTGATCGACGCTGGTGTTGGACACGTCCAGGCTGCCGATGCCGTCGGTCAGTACGCGGATTCGCTCGCCCTGGAAGCCGCGGAGCACCGGCCGGGACGCGTTCGGGCCGAAGGATGTCGCGGACACGCCCGGTTGTCGCGCCAGCGTTTCGCCAATCGTCGGCCGCAGTTCGCGGGTCAACTCCTCCGCGTTCAGGACGGAGGTGCCGGACAGAACATCCTCGCGGTTGCGACGAAAGCCGGTGATCACGATCTCGTCGGAGATGCCATCATGATGGTCCTGGGCCGCGGTTCGAGCGGTCTCGCTTTGGGCTGGCTCGGTTGTGGTTTGAGCGGCGACGGCATTGGGCAGCAACAAGGTGGCGACGCCGGCCAGAAAATAGTGACGCAAGTTGGTATCTCCCGGCGCGCACGGTGCGCGCTGTTCGGGACGCCCCTAAGCCAGCTGATATATCATTACAATGCACCTCGTCCCGGATTTCACGCCATTGAACCTGTCAGGCTCAGTCTTCGAAGGTTTCGACCTGCGTGCGTCGCCCAAGCAGGAACGCATCGGCAACCAGCCGGAGCGGGCGCAGGTCGACATGTGACGTTCGGTTGTCGATCAGATCGAGGAACTGGCCGTAAAGCATTGGATATTCACCGGGGCCTTCCGCCGTCCGCTTAGCGCCGTCAACTTCCAGCCGGCTACCGCCTTCGAGCAGGCGCAGGTGGGTTCCGGCTTCGGTGCGGATGTCGATGGTCCAGGATTCACCCTCGCTATATCGCCAGTCGAAGCTCGCGGTGAGGGTGCCAGCACTGGCCGGGCTGACCAGGCGCAGTTCGGCGGCAATTGGCGTCTGCCGGTTGCTGGGGTAGGAAAGTTCGGCCTCGCGCACGAACAGGGCGCCGGGGAAGATGCGGGCCATGATCGAAAGGGCGTTTATGCCTGGATCGAACACGCCGAAGCCGCCCGGCTCCCAGATCCAGGCCTGGCCGGGATGCCATTTGCGCACGTCCTCGTGCCAGGCGACCTCCATCGAGGCGACACGCTGATCAGCGAGCAGTTCGGCCGCGGCTTCTACCGCGCCATTGGCCTGGCTGTGCCAGGTGGTGAACAGGGTCAGCTCGCGCTCGGTCGCGATCCGGGCGAGCTCTTCCACTTCGCCAAGCGTCATGCCCGGCGGCTTTTCGAGGAGGCAGTGGAGGCCTGCTTCCAGGCAATCGCGCGCGATATCGTAGCGCACAGACGGCGGCGTCGAAATCGCGACTGCATCCAGCTCAACTTCCTTCAGCATCTGCCGGTAATCGGCGAAGCAGGGCAGGCCGGGCTGGCCGTTGCCGCCCCGGCTGACCGTCGCGGCAAGCGCGAAGCGGGGGTGCAGCGCCATCGACGGCACATGCTGGTCCCGCGCGATCTTGCCGAAGCCGATGATTCCGATGCGGATTGGGCGCATGTTATGACCTCAAGTTCTGGACGTAAGCGCGGGCCTGCGCGGCGACTTGGTCGGGGCTTTGGCCCGGCTTGTAAACGCCGGACCCAAGTCCGAAGCCGTTGGCGCCGGCATCGAAATAGGGCTGCATGTTGTCCGGCGTGATGCCGCCGACAATCAGCAGGGGAATGTGCTTCGGCAGCACGGCGCGCTGCCCTTTGACGACGGCGGGCGATGCTGCCTCGGCCGGGAAGAGTTTCAAGGAATGCGCTCCGGCCCGCAACGCTTCGAAGGCTTCGGACGGCGTGAAATAGCCGGGCGCGGAGACCATCCCCGCCGCCACCGTCGCCTCGATCACGGGTGTGTAGGTGCTGGGCGAAACAATCAGCTTGCCGCCCGCCTCGGCGATTCGCCCGACATCGGCCGGATCGAGCACCGTCCCGGCGCCGACCAAGGCGCGATCACCCATGGCAGCGGCGAGCAGCCGGATGCTGTCCAGCGGCTGCGGGCTGTTGAGCGGCACTTCGATGATGCGGATGCCCTCGGAATAGAGCGCTTCGCCGACCGCGACGACCTCGCCCGGCGTGACGCCGCGGATGATCGCGACCAGCGGGCATTCCGCCAGCCGGCGGTCGAGGATCTCGGCGGGATTCATCGGATAAGCTTCGCCAAGTGGCGGCAGCCCGCCAGGAAGGCCTGCTCGCCATCGACTTCGCGCGCGCCGCGGCCCGCGATCCGGAGCGCGGCGGCGAACAGGCCGGTCAGTTCGGGGCGCCCCATCACCACAACCTCGTCATCGCCGCCTTGGCCCAGCCCAATCTTGAGGTCCGTGCCGATCAGCAGGCCGCTCGTGTAGGATGCGGCTTCCTCGCGCGGCGCCTGGCCGAGCAGGACGCGTGCCCGCACCGAGAACAGTTCGGCGGTGAGGTCGCCCTTGTCGAGGCCTTGGGCGACGCCGCGTTCAAATGCCTGATCGATGCCGGCGGGCTCGCTCAGCAGGTCCGCCAGAATGCTATGCTCGCGCAGGAGGTTGAACAATTCGCCGGTCATCACCGTGCGGAACGCGCCGATGCGACCGTCCTGCAGCCGGATCCACTTGTTGTGCGTGCCTGGGTGGCAGATCAACGCGTCAGGCGGGACCAGCCCGTCGCCGAATGCGCCCAGGATCTGAACCTCCTCGCCGCGCATCACGTCGGCTCGGTCGCCGGCGAGGTAGGACACGCCCGGCACGATCGCGACCCGCCCCGGCTCGACCCATTTCAGCCCGGCGGCGAGTTCGGGCAGGCCGGCGGGGCAGGGGGCATAGGGCGCTTCCACCCAGCCGCGATTGGAGCCGATCATTCCGGCCAGCAGCAACGGTGCTTCGCCGAGCTGCTGCGTAACCTCCGCCAGTGCCGCCGGAAACTCGCCGGGCTCGACCGAGAGGATGCCTTTCTTATCCTCGAATTCGGCGGTCATGGTGCCCTCGCCGGCGATCCGGTAGCCGCGCCGGTTGGTGGTGCCCCAGTCAACCGCGATGAAGCCTTCGGACCAGCTCATGTCTTCCTCTCGTCCCGGCCTCAACGCAGCCGGCCCATCCCGGCTCCCGCCCCGCTTGCAAGCCGGGCGCGGGTCGCTATCGAGAATGTCATGGCGACAAGCAAGACAGCAACCCCCGTCGCGGACGTGGCCGCTTTGCTCGGTGAAGGTCCGGTCTGGGTGGAGCGCGAACAGGCACTCTACTGGGTGGACATCAAGGGCTACAAGGTGTTCCGGCACCGGCCCGCGGATGGCGCGCTGACCGTGTGGGACACGCCGTACCGGGTCTGCTCGCTGGCACCGCGCGTCGATGGCGGCTTCATCGGCGGCACTGAGGACGGCTTTTCCCGCATCGATCTGGAGGACGACCGGTTCGTGCCGCTGGTCAATCCGGAGCCCGAGCGCGTGACCAATCGCTTCAACGACGGTATCCTCGACCGGGCCGGCCGTTTCTGGGCGGGCACGATGGACAATGACGAGTTGCAAGCGTCCGGCGCCCTCTACCGGCTCGATCCGGATGGATCGTGGGCTCGGATCGACGACGGCTACAAGGTCACCAACGGCCCGGCCTTCAGCCTCGACGGACGGCTGATGTATCACAGCGACACCGCCCGCCAGGTCACCTACGCGTTCGATCTGGACGAAGCCGGTAACGCGTCCAATCGCCGTGTGCACCTGCAATTCGGCGAAGGCGACGGCTATCCCGACGGAATGACGGTGGATGCCGAGGGCTGCCTGTGGATCGCGTTCTGGGACGGCTGGTCGGTGCGGCGTTTCTCACCGCATGGCGAGTTGATCGATCGGATCGACGTGCCGACCGCGCGCCCCACCAGCTGCGTGTTCGGCGGCGCCGGACTTGACCAGCTGTTCATAACATCCGCCTGCATCGGCCTGGGCAAGCAGGCTTTGGCCGATCAGCCGCACGCCGGGGCGCTGTTCGTCGCCAGCCCAGGGGTGACAGGTATCGTGGATTGCCCCTTCCCGGGTTGAATCGACGGCACCACCAGCTGCTTTAATCTGAGTTAATGCGGCACTCTGTTCGCGATACGCGTTATAGGCACATGCCCCACAGCGTTCAGACCAATATACTTCCCTCATTCGCTGATCTCATTGCCGCTCTCGATTGGTCCGTCACGCCGCTCGGCCCGCGTGAGGGGTGGCCGCAGCAATTGACCACGCTTGTGCAGGTGATGCTCGGCTCCGCCCAGCCGATGTTCATCGCCTGGGGACCCGAGCAGGCGATGCTTTACAATCAGTCCTATGCCGAGATCCTGGCGGACAAGCACCCGCACGCGCTCGGCCGGCCCGTGCTCGACGTATGGCGGGAAGTGCGGGCGGATCTCATCCCCATCGTCGAACAGGCTTATGCCGGTCAGCCCGTTCAGATGGACGATATTGAATTGCTGATGATCCGGAACGGATATCCGGAAGAAACGCATTTCGCCTTTTCCTATACGCCGGTCCGCGACGAACATGGCGTGGTCGCCGGCTTCTTCTGTGCCTGTGTCGAGACGACCCAGGCGGTTCTCGCCGAACGCGAGCGGGTCGCCGAGCGAACGCGGCTCGAACAGATGTTCGAACAAGCGCCCGGCTTCATCGCGGTGCTTGAAAGTGCCGATCATCGCTTCGCGCTCGCAAACCGCGCTTATCGCGAGCTGGTCGGCAAAGACGATCTGCTCGGCAAGCCGGTTCGCCAGGCTTTACCTGAGCTTGAAGGCCAGGATTTCCTGCCGCTGCTGGATCAGGTCTTCAACGGCGGCGAGGCCTATCGCGGCGACGCGGTCCCCGTTCGTCTGGTGCGCGAGGCGGGACGCGAGGCCGAGGAGCGGTTCGTCGATTTCATCTATCAGCCGATGGCCGATGGCGCGGGCAAGGTAAGCGGCATTTTCGTCGAAGGCGTCGACGTCACCGAGCGCAAACTGGCCGAGTCGGCTTTGCGCGAGCGCGAAGAGCAGCTGCGGCTGATCGTCGATTCGGCCACGGATTACGCGATCCTGACAATCGATCCGGAGCGGCGCGTAACCAGTTGGTCACCCGGCGCCGCGCGGACCTTCGGCTACCAGGCGGAGGAGATACTCGGCCGGTCGGGCGATGAGCTGTTCACCAACGAGGATCGCGCGGCCGGCCAGCCGGGGCGCGAGATGAATACGGCATTGCGTGACGGAATGGCGCCGGACGTACGCTGGCATCTGCGCAAGGACGGCAGCTCAGTGTTCCTTGATGGGTCGTTGCGGCCGTTGCACGACGCCGCCGGCCGGCATCTCGGTTTCCTCAAGATCGCGCGGGACGAAACCGAGCGCCGCCGGGTCGACGAGGCGCTGCGCGGCGCGGAGGAACGCTACCGGCTGGCCGCCCGCGCTACCAACGACGCGATCTGGGACTGGAATCTTCAGACAGACGAGATCGCCTGGAACGATGCGGTGCAGGTCCTGTTCGGTTACCGAGCCGACGAGATCGGTCCGACTGGAGCCTGGTGGAAAAGCCGTATCCATCCCGAGGATCAGCAGCGGGTCGTATCCGGCATTCAGGCGGCAATCGATGACGACGTCGACAGCTGGACGGGCGAGTATCGCTTCGTGCGCGCGGACGGCTCGTGCGCGGACATCTTGGATCGCGGCACCGTGGTCCGCGACCGTGACGGGCAGGCGCTGCGCATGGTCGGCGCGATGCACGATCTGAGTGGCCAGAAAGCCGCGGAACGCGAGCTTCGGCGGCTCAACGAGACGCTGGAACAGCGGGTGATGGAAGAACTGGCGGCGCGAGTGAAGACGGAGGAAGCGCTGCGCCAGAGCCAGAAGATGGAGGCGATTGGCCAGCTGACCGGAGGCGTCGCTCACGATTTCAACAACTTGCTGACCGTAATCCGATCGGCCGCGGACATCCTGCGCCGGCTCGAACTCAGTGAAGAGAAGCGGCGCCGCTATCTCGACGCGATCGCCGACACGGCGGATCGGGCGGCCAAGCTGACTGGCCAGCTGCTCGCGTTCGCGCGACGTCAGGCGCTCAAGCCGGAAGTATTCAACGTCGGCGAGCGGGTAGACGCGATCAGCGACATGCTGCGCACCGTGGTCGGCTCCCGGATCGAGCTGGTGTCCGATACGGATTGCGGCACTTGTTACGTCGAAGCAGACGCCACCCAGTTCGAGACCGCGCTCGTCAACATGACGGTGAACGCGCGCGATGCGATGGATGGGGCCGGGCGGCTGACCATCGCCGTCCAGCCCGTGAAGAATGTTCCGGGCGTGCGAGGCCATGGCGCAGCCCAGGGCGAGTTCGTCAGCGTCGTCGTATCGGACACCGGCAGCGGCATCCCGGCGGACAAGATCGACCAGATATTCGAGCCGTTCTTCACCACCAAGGAAGTTGGCAAGGGGACCGGGCTCGGCCTCAGTCAGGTTTACGGCTTCGCCAAGCAATCGGGTGGCGAGGTGGATGTGGCGAGCGAAGTTGGCGAAGGCACCACTTTCACGCTCTATCTGCCCCGTGTCGACGAGCCGGACAGCCGAGAAGCGGTGGACGACGCGAGTGCGGACCAGACGCCGGGACACGGCCACATCCTGGTGGTCGAGGACAATGAACAGGTCGGCGCCTTTTCAACCCAATTGCTGGCCGAACTCGGGTTCGAGACGAGTTGGGCCGGCAATGCCGACGCGGCGCTGCGAATGCTGGCGGAGGGGCCGGACCGGTTCGCCGCCGTCTTCTCCGACGTGGTCATGCCCGGAATGAGCGGCGTCGAGCTCGGCCAGGAAGTACGTCGGCGCTATCCCGGGCTGCCGGTGGTGCTGACCAGCGGCTACAGTCACGTCCTCGCCCAGGACGCCCGTCACGGCTTCGAGCTGCTCCACAAGCCTTATTCGGTGGACGATCTGACCCGCATCCTCCGCGGCGCCATCCGCGGACGGGGAGCGGCGGCTTAGCGTCTTTTCACGTGGAAGCGACTTGGCGTCGGCATGCGGGTTCCGCTAACGCCCGAGCCGCGCATGACCGTAGCAGGAGGGCCGTATCGCCAATTTCATGTTCGCGACCGGGATCGAGAACAGCATCCCGACGGTCAAGAACGGCCGCGTCCGCGTCGATCAGATGGACGTGTGCGGCCATTACGAGCGCTGGCGCGAGGATTTCGACTTGGTCGAGGAAATGGGCATCCAGTTCCTCCGCTACGGCCCGCCAATCTATCGCACGTTCCTCGCGCCCGGCAAATATGATTGGGAATTTACCGACCTCGCCTTCGCGGAACTGAAGCGCCGGGACATTACGCCGATCGTCGACCTGTGCCATTTCGGAGTGCCGGACTGGATCGGCAATTTTCAAAACCCGGACTTTCCTCCTCTCTTCGCGCGCTACGCAGCCGATTTTGCCGAGCGTTTTCCATGGGTGCAGCTCTACACGCCGGTGAACGAGATGTTCATCTGCGCGGCCTTTTCGGCCAAATATGGCTGGTGGAACGAGCAGCTGAAGACTGATCGCGGGTTCGTAACGGCGTTGAAGCACATCGTGAAAGCGAATGTGCTGGCGATGACCGAAATCCTCAAGCGCCGGCCGGACGCGATCTTCATCCAGTCGGAATCGTCTGAATATTTTCACGCCGACAGCCCGGCCGCGATCGGCCCCGCCGAAGTCATGAACTCGCGCCGCTTCCTCAGCCTTGATCTCAATTACGGGCGCCGGGTCGATAGCGAGATGTACGAATATCTGCTTGATCATGGCATGACCAAGGATGAATATCACTTCTTCCTGCACCAACGGCTGAAGCAGCACTGCATTCTCGGCAACGATTACTACATGACCAACGAGCATCGCGTTCATGCCAACGGCGACACCGAGTCGTCGGGAGAGGTGTTCGGCTACACTGAGATTACCCGCCAATATTACGACCGTTACCGCCTGCCGGTGATGCACACCGAGACTAACATGCGCGAAGGCCCGAACGGCGACGAGGCCGTGCAATGGCTGTGGAAGGAGTGGGCGAGCGTGCTGCGGCTGCGTAACGAGGGTATCCCAACCGTCGGCTTTACCTGGTATTCGCTGACCGATCAGGTCGATTGGGATACCGCGCTTCGTGAGCAGAACGGCAACGTCAATCCGCTCGGCCTGTACGATCTCGATCGCAAGATCCGAAATGTGGGCAAGGCTTACAAGAAGCTGATCCAGGACTGGCGCGACGTGCTGCCAGCGTCCAGCGTTTGCCTGACCGTGCCGCTCGTGCCGCCATCGCAGGCCGGCGATGCGCATGTCGAAGACGTTCAAGCGGAGGCGGCCGAGCGCAACGATCGCGAGGAGCCGCAGATGGGCGCCAATCCCGAGATGGGGCCGTGAGCGTGTTTCATTGCCGTCATTGCGAGGAGCGCAGCGACGAAGCAATCCAGTGGGCGCGCGGGCCGCACTGGATTGCTTTGCTTCGCTCGCACTGACGAGCGGCGGGTTTGCTTGTGAACAGGATATCACGCCCATGAAGATCGGCCGGATCGAGACTTTCTACGTGCCGCCCCGCTGGCTGTTCGTCCGCGTCGAAACGCAGGACGGCGCGGTCGGCTGGGGCGAGGCGAGCCTGGAAGGCTATGCCGAAGCGGTGGACGGCGCATTCGAAGCATTGCGCGACCGTTTCATCGGGCACGATCCACGCCGGATCGAGGATATCTGGCAGGTTGCCTACCGGGGCGGCTTCTACCGTGGCGGGCCGGTGCTGATGTCGGCGCTGGCCGGGCTGGAGCAGGCGCTGTGGGACTTAAAGGGTCGCGCGTTCGGGATGCCTGCGTGGGAAATGCTGGGCGGGCAGGTGCGCGACAAGATCAGGGCTTACGCCTGGATCGGCGGCGACAAGCCTGACGATGTCGCGGGCGCGGCCAAGGCGCGCCGCGAGCAAGGCTTCTCAGCGATCAAGATGAACGCTACCGCCGAGCTTGACTGGATCGGAACGCCGCGCCTGTTTGATGAAGTGCTGGAGCGGGTCCAGGCGGCGCAAGGAGAGGGGGTCGATGTCGGGCTCGACTTCCACGGCCGCGTTCACAAGCCGATGGCCAAGCAGCTCGCCAAGGCGCTGGAGCCGTTCGGCCTGCTGTTCATCGAAGAGCCTCTTCTGTCCGAGAATGTCGAGGGCCTGGCCCAGATCGCCAATCTGACCGCGACGCCGATTGCGCTGGGCGAGCGGCTCTATTCGCGTTGGGACTTCAAGCCCTTCTTCGAATCGCGATCGGTGGACATCATCCAGCCCGACTTGAGCCATGCCGGCGGGCTTATGGAATGCCGCAAGATTGCGGCGATGGCGGAAGCCTATGACATCGCCGTCGCGCCGCATTGCCCGCTTGGCCCGCTGGCCCTCGCCGCCTGCCTGCAACTCGCCGCCTGCACGCCCAATGTCGCGATCCAGGAAATGAGCTTGGGCATCCACTATAATGTCGGACACGATCTGCTGAATTTCGTCGCCAACAAGGATGTGTTGTCGCCCGTGGACGGCTATCTTCCGATCCCGCAGGGGCCGGGGCTTGGCGTCGAGATCGACGAAGCCGCCGTGCGGGACGTGCACAAGGACCGTCATCGCTGGCGCAACCCGATCTGGCGCCAGGCCGACGGCAGCTTCGCCGAATGGTGAAAGCGGCGGGGGCTGACCTACGCGTCTGAAATCCCGCTTTACTTCCACGGCTTGCGACCTAGTGTGGCATCATTGTCATACACCGGGCTGGGGTTAATAACATGATCAAGCATATCGTTCTGGCCGGCGTTGCCGCGTCCGGCATCGCCGCCGTGACCTGGGCTCCCGCAATAGCCGCGCCGGTCGCGACAAAGGCCAGCGCCAAATCGGGCAAGGCGCAGCTCGGCACCTGGGGTGTCGATGTCGCCGGCATGGACAAGGCGGTGAAGCCGGGCGACAGCTTCTACCGCTACGTGAACGGCACCTGGGAGCGGACTACCGAGATTCCGGCCGACAAGGCGAGCTGGGGCGGCTTCGGCGTGCTGCGCGACCTCTCCGACCAGCGCACGCGCGAGATCATCGAGGCAGCCGCGAAGAGCAAGGGCGCGCCGGGCAGCAATGCCCAGAAGGTCGGCGACTTCTACGCCAGCTTCATGGACGAGGCTGCGATCGAGGCGAAGGGGCTCACTCCGCTCAAGCCCTATCAGGACAAGATCGCCGCGATCCGTACCACCACCGACCTCGCCCGCTTCTTCGGCGAAGGCAATCGGATGGGCGTAGGCTCGCCGTTCGGGGCCGCCGTGATCCAGGATCTCAAGAACAACACGCAATATAATGTGTATCTCGGCCAGGGTGGGATCGGGCTGCCGGACCGCGATTATTATTTCGACGAGAAATTCGCGGACGTTCGCGGCAAATATCTCACCCATATCGGCAACATGCTCCGCCTCGCCGGCTATTCGGAGCCGCAGGCGCGTGCCCAGCGCATCTTCGATCTCGAGAAGCGGATCGCCGAAGCGCACTGGACCCGCACCCAGCAGCGCCAGATCGACAAGATCTACAATCCGATGACGGTCGCGGAGCTTGGCACGAAAATGCCCGGCTTCGATTACGCGACCTTCCTTCAGGCGGCCGGCCTTGGCGGCCAGAGCCAAGTGATCGTGACCACGCCGAGTGCGCTCGAAGGCGCGGCCAAGCTGGTCGGCACGACACCGATCGACACCTGGAAAGATTATCTGAATTTCCGGCTTCTGTCCGGTGCGGCGCCGATGCTGCCCAAAGCCTTTGTCGACGAAAGCTTCGCCTTCAGCGGTAAGGTGCTGAGCGGCACTCCGCAGCTCAAGGATCGCTGGAAGCGCGGCGTCGATCTGGTCGGCGGCGGCATGGGCGAGGCGGTCGGCCAACTCTACGTCCAGCGCCACTTCCCGCCTCAGGCCAAGGCCGAAGCGGACGCGCTGGTCCGCAACATCACGCGCGCCATGGACATGCGCCTGGCCAAGCTGGAGTGGATGACGCCCGAGACCCGGGCCAAGGCGCGGGTCAAGCTCGCCGCCTTCACGCCCAAGATCGGCTATCCCGACAAGTGGCGCGATTATTCGTCACTGGAGGTCCGGCCGGGCGACGCGCTGGGCAACGCGCTGCGCGCCCGCGACTTCGAATATCGCCGCATGGTCGGCAAGCTCGGCAAGCCGGTCGATCGAAGCGAATGGGCGATGTTCCCTCAAACGGTGAACGCTTACGCTAATCCGCTGCTCAACGAGATCGTGTTCCCGGCCGCGATCCTGCAGCCGCCTTTCTTTGACCCCAACGCCGATCCCGCGGTCAATTATGGCGCGATCGGCGCGGTGATCGGGCACGAGATCACGCACCATTTTGACGATCAGGGGTCGAAGTTCGATCCCAAAGGCAACCTGTCGGTCTGGTGGACGCCGCAGGACGTGGCTAATTTCACCAAGCTGACCGGCCAGGTGGTCAAACAATATGGCGAATATGAGCCGCTGCCGGGCCACAAGGTCAATGGCGAGCTCACGCTGGGTGAAAACATGGCCGATCTAGCGGGCCTCACCATCGCCTATGACGCGTACAAGCTGTCGCTGAACGGCAAGCCGGACCGGGTGATCGACGGCTATACCGGCGATCAGCGCTTCTTCCTCGGCTTCGGCCAGGTGTGGCGCAACAAGTATCGCGATGCCGCGCTTCAGCAGCAGATCGCGACCGATCCGCACACGCCCGGCCATTTTCGGCCCAATGTCGTGCGCAACTTCGATCCCTGGTATGCTGCGTTCGACGTGAAAGACGGGGCACTCTACCTGCCGCCGGAGCAGCGCATCCGCATCTGGTAAACGCCCCGCGCTTGCGGGAACGGGCCGGCATGGTTAACCGCCGGCCCGTTCATTGCCACGTTCATAGAGGAGAGGTTCGCTGAACAAGCGGATCCTGTTTGCGTCGATCATTGCGTTGTTCGCGGCGCTGGTCATCTACATCTCCTCGCGCGACACCGAAGTGGAAGCGCCGGACGCGCCACCCAGCGCGGAAAAAGCGGCGGCCATTGCCGAGGCCGCCAAGCTGCCGAGCGTGATCGACTACCAGCGGCTCGATGGTCGGCTGAACAGTCTTATGGCGGAGCGCGACATGGTCGGGCTCGCCGTCGGCGTGGTCGAAGGCGGGCAGATCCGGTTCCTGAAAGGCTATGGCGAGACGTTCGAGGGCAGCGGCCAGGCGGTCACGCCGGCCACCTTGTTCCGCTGGGCCTCGGTCTCGAAAGGCGTGGCGGCCGACATGGTCGCCAAGCTCGCCGATCAGAACAAGCTGCGCCTGACCGACCCGGTCTCGAAATACTCGGCGAGCCTGCGCCTCCCCGGCGGCGCCGAGCATCGCGCCACGGTCGCCGATGTCCTGTCTCACCAGCTAGGCCTGTTCAGCCATGCGCAGGATTCCAAGCTCGAGGACGGCATGGACGCGCGTTACCTGCGCGCAACGCTGGCCAGCTTAAACGCGATTTGCCCGCCCGGCACCTGCCACGCCTATCAGAATGTGGCTTATGACGCTTCGACCGAAATCGTCTCCCGAGTGACCGGGCTGCCTTACGAACAGGCCGTGCAGGAGCAGCTGTTCCGCCCGTTGGGAATGACCTCCGCCACGCTCAACATGCCGGCGCTGGTGAACTCGGCCAATTGGGCGCGACCGCATGTAGGCGGCAATCCCAGGCCGGTCGAGGTCACCGACAGCTATTACCGCGTGCCGGCCGCCGGCGGCGTCAACAGTTCGATTAAGGATCTCGCCATCTGGATGCAGGCGCAGATGGGGATGGATCCGGACGTGCTGTCGCCACGCGCCCTGCAAAGCGTGCAAACGGAGCGGGCACGCACGCCGGGAGAGCTCGGCCGGATGCGCAAATTCCGCGAGCGGATCAACACGGCCTCCTACGGCCTTGGCTGGCGCATCTACGATTATTCCGGCCACCGCATCGTCGGCCATCGCGGCGGCGTTCGCGGGTACCGGTCGCTGGTGATGTTCGATCCGCAGCGAAAGAGCGGAGTGGTCGCCTTATGGAACAGCTCCACCAATCAGCCGGCTGGGCTGGAATTCGAAGTGATGGATATGATTCTCCGGCTGCCCGCGCGCGACTGGATGGACCTGGACAAGATGATCGAGCGGCCGCCGGCTCAGCCTGAGGAATTGCAGCGGGCGGACGGCCCTTAGGCGCCGACTTCTACCGCCTGCAGCTTCGCCCAGATCGGGAGGTGATCGCTGGCCTTGCGTGCGGTGGCGCTGGCGTGGACGCCGCTCTCCGCCACTTCCAGCTGGCGATTGAACATGATTCGGTCGAGCGTCGCGACCGGGCGGCGCGCGTGGAAGCTGCGCCCGCATGGCGCGAAGCTGTGATGATTGGCGAAGTCGCGAAGGCAGCCGCCATTCGCGCTCCATTCGTTGAGATCGCCCATCATCACCGTCGGCGGGTCTCCGCTGCGCTGCGTCAGGTGAGCCAGAATGGCATGTGCCTGCCGCCGCCGCCACAGGCCGGACAGATCGAGATGCATGCCGACCACGCGCAGCTCGGTCCCATTCACGGCCAAATCGGCAAGCACCGCACCACGTGGTTCGAGCGAGGGAAGGTGGACCAGTTCGGTCGCCAGTATCTCGACATGCCTGCGGACAAGGATCGCATTGCCATGCCAGCCAAGGCTTCCCGAGCGCGTGTCGAACGGCACCGGCTTGTAGTCGCTATGCTCCTCGATCAGGTGCGGCGGCATCGCCGACAGCCGCGTCCCGAACCGCCGGTCGGCCTCCTGAAGCGCGATCACGTCCGCGCCGAGTTCGTTCAGCACGTCCAGCGTCCGCTCCGGCCGCCGCCGCCGATCGGTACCGATCGCCTTGCGCATGTTGTAACTGGCGACGAGGATCATTCAGCTCCGACTAGCATGGGATAGTGTTCAAGCAATCCTCCCCTGAAAGAGGAGGGAGACCATCCGCCGAAGCCTCTGGCGAAGGCGAATGGGTGGAGGGGTATCGGCGTCCCAGACTATTCTCGGCCGCTGACACCCCTTCGTCTCGCTTCGCAAGCCACCTCCCCGTAAAGGTGAGGATCAAAGAGCTCAGTGCCCCTTTGCGTCGCCGAGCTTGCCCAGTTGGTGATCAAGGGCGCGGACGGCCTTCTTGGCGGCGCCAAGGATCGCGCGATCGACGCTGGTGCCGTGTTCGGCCACCGCGACTGGCGGCACGCCGTTGACCCGCGCTTCGAGCGTCGCGCGCAGGTCGGCCGCGCCGCCGCGCGCATTGTTGACATCCGACACGTGGATTTCGACATCGGTGATCCGGTTCTCGAACCGTGCGAGGCGCTGGCGGACCTGCTCCTCGATCCGGGCGTCGCGGTCGGCATCGCTCTCGACCTGGTTGTCGGTGTTGATCTGGATGAACAAGGGACTTCTCCAACAGGGAATACGCTCCATCCGACCAATGCCGGCGCGCCCGAGCCGTTCCCTTCTCCGACGCGAAAAGCGGCTGGCCGATGCCGGCGCGCAACGCTATGTTCGCGGCTTGTTCACCCCCGCATCTTCATGGAAGCACCATGGCCAAACCGCGTAAGCGCTACGTCTGCCAGGCTTGCGGCTCGGTCAGCAGCCGTTGGCAGGGGCAATGTACCGACTGTTCGGAATGGAACAGCCTGGTCGAGGAAAGCGGCGCGGTCGTGACCGCCTTTTCCGCTCGGCACGATCTGCGCTCTGGCGGCCGGGCGGTGTCGTTGGTCGGGCTGGACGCGGAAGTCCGGCTCCCGCCGCGCATGTCGACCGGCATCGCCGAGTTCGACCGAGCGCTCGGCGGCGGCTTGGTCGCGGGATCGGCCACTTTGATCGGGGGCGATCCGGGCGTCGGCAAATCGACCTTGCTGTTGCAGGCCGCCGCCCGGATCGCGGCGGCGGGGCAGGCGGTGGCCTACATCTCCGGCGAGGAAGCGACCGATCAGGTGCGGCTGCGCGCTCGCCGGCTCGGGCTCGGTAACGCGCCCGTCCAGCTCGCCGCCTCCACTTCGGTGCGCGATATTCTGACCACGCTGGACGGCGAGGAAGCGCCTGCCTTGCTGGTGATCGATTCCATCCAGACCATGCACTCGGACCTGATCGAAGGCGCGCCCGGCACGGTCAGCCAGGTGCGTGCGTCTGCGCAAGAGCTGATCCGCTTCGCCAAGGAAACCGGAACCGCGCTGGTACTGGTCGGCCATGTTACCAAGGACGGGGCGCTCGCCGGGCCGCGGGTGCTCGAGCATATGGTCGATACTGTGCTGAGCTTCGAAGGCGAGCGCAGCCACCAGTATCGCATCCTGCGCGCGGCCAAGAACCGGTTCGGCGGGACCGACGAGATCGGCGTGTTCGCGATGGTCGAAGCGGGGCTGGAGGAGGTTGCCAACCCGTCGGCCTTGTTCCTGACCGCGCGTGGTGAGGCGGTTCCCGGGGCGGTGGTCTTCCCGGCGCTGGAGGGCACGCGGCCGGTGCTGGTCGAAATTCAGGCGCTCACCGTACGTCTGGCCAGTGGAGCCACGCCCCGGCGGGCGGTGGTCGGTTGGGACAGCGGCCGGCTGGCGATGATCCTGGCGGTGTTGGAAGCGCGCTGCGGGCTGAGCTTCTCGACGGCGGAAGTATATCTGAACGTCGCCGGCGGTTACCGGGTCAGCGACCCCGCCGCCGACCTGGCGGTCGCCGCCGCTTTGGTCAGCGCGCTGTCGGAACGCCCGGTCCCGGCGGAAGGTGTCGCGTTCGGCGAAGTCGCTTTGTCCGGCGAGTTGCGCCCGGTCGCCCATGGTGCATTGCGGCTCAAGGAGAGCGCCAAGCTGGGGTTCGAGCGGGCTTTGGTGCCTGCGTCCTTGGCGGGGGACAAGTCGCCGATGCGCCTGACCGGCTTTCGCACGCTCGGGCAATTGGTGGAGCATTTGTTGGGGAAGTGACCCTCTCCCTCGAGGGGAAAGGGTTGCGGAGACTTAGCGAGCCTTTGGGCGAGCTTAGGCGTAGCTGGGTGAGGGTGACACCGGTCGAGACTCGTCTCTGGCGGTGTCACCCTCACCAACGTCGGCTAAGCTCCTTCGAGACCCTATCAAAGTGGTACTTCGATAGGGTCTCCTCATCGCCAAGCCTCCGTATCCTCTCCCCTCAAGGGAGAGGGTCTATGCACTTCCAGCATTCCACACTAACTCTACCTGATGGGTTCGCTTACCGCTCTCGACATCATCGTCCTGCTTCTGGTCGGAGGCGGGCTGGTGTTCGGCTTCATCCGCGGCTTCGTGTTCGAAATCCTGTCGCTGTTCGCCTGGGTGGCGGCGATCATCGCGCTGAAGCTGCTTCACACGCCGGTGACCGCGGCCTTGACGGGTTCGATCGGCACAGGATCGGCGGTGCTTGCATTTGCCCTCGTTTTCGGGGTGGTGTTCATCGTTGGCAAGCTGCTCGCCCGGCGGATCGGCGGCGCAACCAAGCGATCGGTGATCGGCCCGGTTGATCGATTGCTCGGGGGCGGATTCGGCGCGCTGAAAGGGCTGATCGGCGCGACCTTGCTCTATCTGGCGGCGGCCCTGGTCTATGACACCTTCTACGGGCGCACCGCTCAGCGTCCCGAATGGATGCTGCAATCGCGCACCTATCCCTTGCTCAACGCGAGCGGCAATGCGGTGATCAACTTCGTCGAAACCCGCCGCCAGCGCGAGCGGCGCCGCGCGGCCCAGCCCGAGCTCCAGAACGAGCAGTGAGCGCGCTCCGGCTATACGACACGCTCGCGCGCGAGAAGCGGGTCTTCGTGCCTGGAAGTCCGGACCGGGTGACGGTGTATGTGTGCGGCCCGACCGTCTATAATCGCGCCCATATCGGCAATGCCCGCCCGGCGGTCGTGTTCGACGTGCTCGCACGGTTGCTGCGGCACCGATACGGCGCCGAGCATGTGATCTACGCCCGCAACGTCACCGACGTCGACGACAAGATCATCGCGGCCGCAACCGAAGAGGGCGTCGGTCCTTCGGTGATCACCGATCGCTATGAGCGGCATTACCTGGACGACATGGGCGCGCTCGGCGTCGCTCCGCCCGATCTGGCGCCGCACGCGACCGAGCATGTCCCGGACATGATCGCGATGATCGCGCGGTTGATCGAGACCGGCAATGCCTATGAGGCGGACGGCCACGTCCTGTTCCATGTGCCGTCCGATCCGGATTACGGCGCGCTCGGCCGCCGCGACCGCGAGGCGATGATCGCCGGCGCTCGGGTGGAAGTGGCGTCCTACAAGCGCGACCCGTCCGATTTCGTCCTGTGGAAGCCGTCGCCGGACATGATCGGCTGGGACTCGCCCTGGGGCCGTGGGCGGCCCGGCTGGCACATCGAATGCTCGGCGATGATCGAGCGGCACTTAGGCCAAACGGTCGATATTCATGGCGGCGGACTCGACCTGATCTTCCCGCATCACGAGAATGAACTCGCCCAAAGCCGCTGCGCCCATGCCGGCGCGCCGCTCGCGCGCTACTGGCTGCACAACGGCTTTCTCAGCATGGCGGGCTCCGAGAAGATGTCGAAGAGCTTGGGCAACGTGGTCACGGTCGGCGATCTCCTGGCGCATGGGCATAAGGGGGAGGTGCTGCGGTTGGGCTTGTTGTCCGCGCACTATCGCCAGCCGCTCGAATGGTCGGAGGGGCTGATCGCTCAAAGCAAGGCGACGCTGGATCGGCTGTATCGTGCGGCGGGAGAGGCGGAAGCCGGTGAGGCCGATGCGGGCGTAGTGGATGCTCTGTGCGACGATCTGAATACGCCGCTGGCGCTCTCGCGACTGGCGTCTCTCACTAATCCGGCATGCCTTCGGGCCAGCGCCGGGCTGCTCGGGCTGCTGCGGGAGGACGAGCGCGCCTGGTTTCAGGGCGAGGGCGACAGCCGCATCGACGAACTCGTCGCGGCGCGGGCAGCGGCCAAGAAGGCCCGCGATTTCGCCGAGGCCGATCGGATACGGGCGGACTTGGTAAGCGAGGGTATCCTGCTGGAAGATAGGGCCAGCGGTACGACGTGGCGACGGGCCTAAATTTGAGCCCCTCTCCCTTGGAGGGGAGAGGGTTGCGCAGCCTTTGGTGAGCCTCTTCGGCGAACCTAGGCGTAGCTGGGTGAGGGTGACAGCGGTCGGCATGCAAACGCCGACATTGTCACCCTCACCCAGCTACGCCTAAGCTCCTTCGCCGCTAGAGCGGGATGACGTTGTCGTGAGTCGGGAGGGGATTCCCCTTGGCGTGATTGTCTGATTCAAGCTGCTGGCCGGATTGGGAGGCGGCAGCGATGACCAGACCGTATTCGATGGATTTGCGAGAGCGCGCGATTGCCCGGGTGATGTTGGGCGAGACCGTGCGTTCGGTGGCGGCGGTGTTGAGCATCAGCGCGGCGACGGTGGTGCGCTGGTCGGGGCGGCACCGCGCGACGGGGAGCGCGGCCCCCGGCAAGATCGGGGGGCACAGGGTCGGCGTTTTGTCGGGACACCGGGACTG
>DASVSZ010000005.1:0-42029 GCA_036387855.1 Allosphingosinicella sp.
GCGCTGCCATGTTCACCACTGATCCGCCAATCACGGCCGCCGGGGACCGCAAGGATGACGAGGGCGGCAGCGGCCTCGGCGTCGCCACCCGCACGCGCACCCGCACGAAAAGCCCGTCGCCTTACAAGGTGCTGATGCTCACCGACGATTACACGCCGATGGAATTCGTCGTGCTGGTCCTGCAAAGCATCTTCAAGATGGATATCGAGGATGCGACGCGGGTGATGCTGCACGTCCACCAGCGCGGCGTCGGCGTGTGCGGCATCTTCAGCTACGAAGTCGCCGAAACCAAGGTCAGCCAAGTCATCGACCTCGCCCGGGAGAACCAGCACCCGCTGCAATGCACGCTGGAAAAGGCGTAATCGGCAGTCGCCGAGCGATCGCAATCCCGGCGCAACACGCGTCATCCCCGCGAAGGCCGGATCTCAGCGCACACCGTCATCCCGGCGAAGGCCGGGATCTCGGCGGGTGAAAAGCGCGGCGTTCTTGCCGGCCTGAGATCCCGGCCTTCGCCGGGATGACGCCGGAGATGCTCACCCGCTGAGCTCTCTTGCCTGCGCCGAAACGACAAACAGGCACCCCGCTTGCACGCGTTAACGAATCCCGTAAGAACCTGACATGGATCGTATCATCATCAAGGGCGGCAAACCCCTCAACGGCCGCATTCCCATCTCCGGCGCCAAGAATGCGGCACTGACCCTGCTTCCCTGCGCGCTGCTCACCGATGAGCCGCTGACCTTGCGCAACCTGCCCCGGCTGGCGGACGTGGACAGTTTCGGTCACCTCCTCAACCAGCTCGGCGTGTCGATCACCGTGGAAGGCTCGCGACCCGACGAGTTCGGCCGGGTGATGACGCTGCGCGCGTCCAACATCGCCTCGACGGTCGCTCCTTACGACATCGTCCGCAAGATGCGTGCGTCGATCCTGGTGCTGGGCCCGCTGGTCGCGCGCGCGGGCGAGGCGACCGTGTCGCTGCCCGGCGGCTGCGCGATCGGCATGCGGCCGGTCGATCTTCACCTGCGCGCGCTGGAAGCGCTCGGCGCGGAGCTGGAAATCACCGCCGGCTACGTCCGCGCCAAGGCGCCGCCGGGCGGGCTCAAGGGCGGCACGATCACCTTCCCGGTCGTCTCCGTCGGCGCGACCGAGAATGCGCTGATGGCGGCGGTGCTCGCCAAGGGCACCAGCGTAATCGAGAATGCCGCGCGCGAGCCGGAGATCACCGACCTTGCCAAATGCCTGATCGCGATGGGCGCCCGGATCGAAGGGCTGCGCACCGACACGCTGACCGTGCAGGGCGTTGATAAGCTCCACGGCGCCACCTACGCGGTGATGCCGGACCGGATCGAAGCCGGCTCCTATGCCTGCGCGGCGATGATCACCGGTGGCAGCCTGGAACTCGTCGGCGCGCGCAAGGAAACGATGCCGTCGATCCTGTCAGGGCTGGCCGATGCCGGCGCGATCATCGAGGATGTGCCGGGCGGCATCAAGGTCAGCGCCGACGGCGACGTCAAGCCGCTCTCGCTCGCCACGGCCCCCTTCCCTGCTTTCCCGACCGACATGCAGGCGCAATTCATGGCGATGCTGAGCCTGGCCGGCGGCACCAGCCTGCTAACCGAGACGATCTTCGAGAATCGCTACATGCACGTGCCGGAGCTCAGCCGAATGGGCGCGGACATCGAAGTGCGCGGCCGATCGGCGGTGGTGCGCGGCGTCGATCACCTCAACGGCGCGCCCGTCATGGCGACCGATCTTCGCGCCTCGATGAGCCTCGTCCTCGCCGGCCTCGCCGCCCGCGGCCAGACCGAAGTCAACCGCGTCTACCACCTCGACCGCGGCTACGAGCGGCTGGAGGAGAAACTCCAGGCGGTCGGCGCGGACATCGAACGGTCGGGAGGGTAAGCCAACTCCCTCTCCCCTAAAGGAGAGAGGGCTTTGCTTACCGCGCCGCCGTCTCCACCTCGCCGACCCGCATGCCGGTATGCGCGGCGATGAACGACCACATGTCGGCATATTCCTCGATGATTTTGTCGGTTGGCTTGCCCGAACCATGCCCCGCCCGGGTTTCGATCCGGATGAGCTTGGGCTGCGCCCCCGTATTCGCCGACTGCAGCGCCGCCGCATATTTGAAGCTGTGGCCCGGCACCACCCGATCATCCGTATCCGCCGTGGTCACCAGCACCGCCGGGTAGTCCGCGCCGGAGCGGATGTTGTGATACGGCGAATAGGCCAGCAGAGTGCGGAAATCCGTCTCGCGGTCCGGATAGCCGTAATCGTCGACCCAGTAGCGCCCCGCCGTCCAACGGTTGAAGCGCAGCATGTCCATCACGCCGACCGCCGGCAGGGCGGCCGCGAACAGGTCCGGCCGCTGGTTGACCACCGCGCCGACCAGCAGGCCGCCGTTGGAGCCGCCCTGGATCGCAAGCTGCCGGTTGGTCGTGATTCCTTCGCGCACCAGATACTCGCCGGCCGCGATGAAATCGTCGAACACGTTCTGCTTTTTTGCGAGCCGGCCGGCATCGTGCCACGCCTTGCCATATTCGCCGCCGCCGCGAATGTTGGCGAGCGCAAACACGCCGCCCTGCTCCATCCAGGCGATCCGGGTCGCCGAAAAGCCCGGCAGCATCGACGCGTTGAACCCGCCATAGCCGTAGAGCAGCGTCGGGTGCGGCTTCGAAATGTCGAGATCGCGGCGGTGCACCACGAACATCGGCACCCGCGTGCCGTCCTTGGACCGGTAGAAACGCTGGCTGACCTGATAATCCTCCGGCTTGAACGCGACCTGCGGCTGCGCCCAGACCCGCGTGTCGCCGGTCGCGCTGTCATAGCGGTAGATGGTGGTCGGCGCGTTGAAGCTGGAGAAAGCGAAAAAGGTCTCGCTGTCGTCCGCGTCGCCCGAAAAGCCACCGGCGGTGCCGATCCCGGGCAGCGTCACCTTGCCGGTCGGCCGGCCGTTCAGATCGAAGGTCCGGACCTCCGTCTTGGCATCCACCAGATAGGAGGCGATCAGCTGTCTGCCGACGATCGAAGCGCCGCTCAGCGTCGCCTCGTCCTGCGAGACGAGTTGCTTCACCTCCAGCCCCGGCCGGCCGATATCGGTCGACACGATGCGCAGCCGCGGTGCCTCCGTGTTGGTCGACCAGTAGAAGGTATCGCCGACATTGCCGACATAGTCCCACTGGTTCTGGAGGCCCGTGACGAGCTTGCGCGGCGGCGTGCCCGGACGGCTGAGATCGATCAGGGTGACGTCATAGCGCTCGTCGGTGCCTTCCGAAGAGGTCACCACCAGCCAGCGCCCATCGTCCGATACCTGGACGACATTGCTGAGCTTGGGCCGGCCCGGATCGGCGTAAACCAGCCTGTCCTGCGCCTGCGCGGTGCCGATCCGGTGAAAATAGACGGCGTGATTCTCGTTCAGCGACTGGAACTGCTCGGCCGCCTTGGGCTCGGGAAAGCGGGAATAATAGAAGCCCGATCCGTCCTTCGCCCAATCGACATTGGCGAACTTGACCCACTTCACCTCGTCAGAGAGCACGCGGCCGGTATCGACGTCCAATACGCGCACGATGCGCCAGTCGGTGCCGCCCTCCTGCACCGAATAAAGCAGCCGCCGGCCATCTTCCGAAGGCGCCCATTCCGCTAGCGCCGTCGCGCCGTCCTTGGACCAGGTATTCGGATCGACCAGCATGCGCGGCGCCCCGTCCAGGCCGTCGCGGACGTACAGCACATTCTGGTTCTGAAGGCCGGTGTTGCGCGAATAGAAGTAACGGTTGCCCTGCTTTTGCGGCACTCCGAACCGTTCGAAATTATACAGCTCGCGGATGCGCTGCTCGAACGTCGCCCGGCCCGGCAGGGTGGCGAGATAGGAATTGGTCAGCGCATTTTGCTGCGCGACCCAGGCTGCGACCTTGCCGTCTTCGCGAACGTCCGCCTCCAGCCAGCGATAAGGATCGGCGACCGGCACTCCGAACTGGTTCTCGACCAGCTGCTGCCGCTCGGTCGCCGGATAAACGATCGACGCGCGCGGCGCCGGCGCCGGCGCGAGCGCCTCCTGGCGGGCGGTCTGATTCATCGTGCAGGCGGTGGAGGCGAGAAGAAGCAGGGCTGCGGCATGACGCATGGCGGACCTTCGGGCTGAGGAATGATGTCCGTCCCTATCGCAACGCCGCCGTCATTGCGAGCCGCAGCCGAAGCAATCCAGTCGCGCCGGGCACGTCTGCTATCAGATGCAAATGTCTGCATTTATCTCCCCTCTCCCCTTGCGGGAGAGGGTAGGGAGAGGGGGTCGATCTCGCAGGCTTCATGCCTGCGGGATCGAAGCGCGACTCCGCCGCGCGCGCCGCATTGCGGCGCTCACCCTCTCCAACTGCGCCTAGGCTCAGCTTCGCTTCGCCAAGCCTTCTCTCCCGTCAAGGGAGAGGAAGTCAGTCCTCCTGCTTCCCGCCCTCGGTCTTGCCCGCCGCACTGTTGAGGTTGCCACCCAGATCCTGCTCCCCAAGCTGCTCCCCGCCATGATAGGCGATATCCGATTGGCCGCCATGGCTCATGAAGCCGCCGCCCTCCGGCTTCTTGCCGGTATGCGGGTTGGGATAAGCGCCGCCGCCCGAATCACCGCCACCGGCCGCCGCCATACGGCCGTTGAAATTCTCGACCGACTCCGGGTCGCCCCGCGCGAGATCGCCAGCTTGGCCCCCGCTTCGCGCATTATCGGGCGAGTGGGTGCTGGAGTTCGGCGTTTCGGGATTCTTGCTCATCGCGAATTCCTTGCGTATTTCGCGCATCAACGCCGGCCTGCCCGCGAAAGCTCCGCGTGGCCCCTCACTCTCCCCGCGCTTCGCCGCCCCGCTGCCACGGCCAGCGACCCTCGATCTCGACTTCCAGCGAGAAGCTGAGAAAGGTCCGGATCAGCACGATCCCGGCAAGCACGGCCAGGCTGTCCAGCGTCGGCTCGATCGCCACCGTGTTGATGATGTCCGCCGCGACCAGAAATTCGAGGCCGAGCAGGATCGACCGGCCGAGATCGGACCGGAACGCGCCCACCGTCCGCTCCTTGTCCCGCCGCGCCAGCATCGCCAGCACGAACACGGCAAGCGCGATCGCGGCGCCGATCACGATAATGGCGATGCCGACCACCTCGATCGCCCGGCCGATCCAGTGAATTACCGCTTCCAGCCGATCGCTCATGGCAGAGCAACGAGGTGGCGCGTCCTTGGTTTCCGTGTCGGAACCGAGCGCTCGCCCGGACACTTGAGGCGGGAGCGACAGGGAGACGTCCGTGAAACCCATGACCGAGCAGCATCTGGCGGTATTCCGCCGGCACATGGTCGAAGTGGTGGACGTGCATTTCGATCTCGCGTCCGGCGATCTCGGCACCGACATCCTGGATCCGGCGGTGCGCGACGCGATGCTGCGGGTGCCGCGCCACCTGTTCGTGCCGGCGCAGCTGGCCGGCATCGCCTATCATGACGGGCCGCTGCCGATCGGCTTCGACAAGACCATCTCGCAGCCGTTCATTGCCGCGCTGATGCTTGACCTGCTCGGAGTTGAGGCTGGCCAACGCGTGCTCGAAGTCGGCACCGGGCTCGGCTACCAGGCGGCGGTGCTGGCCGAGCTTGGCGCCGACGTGTCGAGCGTCGAAATCGTCGAGGAGTTCGCCGGCGAGGCAAGCCAGCGCCTGCTCCAGCTCGGCTACGGCACCGTTCGGGTGCGGGTCGGCGACGGCTCGCGCGGCTGGCCGGAGCACGCCCCGTTCGACCGTATCCTCGTCACCGCCGCCGCCAGAACACCGCCGCAGGCCTTGGTCGATCAGCTCAAGATCGGCGGCCGCATCGTCATTCCGCTCGGCGACAAGGAGGTGCAGCAGCTCAGCGTCGTCACCAAGGGCACGTTCGGCCAGATCGAGACCCGCGAAGTGATGGCCGTCCGCTTCACGCAACTGGAGACGGCGGCGTGACACTGCCCCGCTTTGTCATCCCGGACTTGATCCGGGATCCGCCTTCTTTCTCGTGAGCGGTGAAAAAGGCGGTGCCGGATCAAGTCCGGCATGACGAGGGAGAGTGAGCCGACCTCATTCCGCTCTCACCATTGCGGCCCCGCTCAGCTGTCCGAATACTTGACCGAACAGCCATAAGGGCGGCTGCCCGCCACCGACACGGCCTTGCCCGCCTTGAGCTCGCCGAGCGCGGCCAGCACGTGGTTGCGGGCGCCGCCGATGTCGGCGGGGTTGGCGGTCGGCTTGTCGTCGATTCCGCCGGCATAGACGAGCGTGCCGCGCGCATTGATCACATACATGTGCGGAGTCGTCTTGGCGTCATAGGTCTTGCCGACCACGCCCTTGGGATCGAGCAGGTATGCGGCTGGCTTGGCCCCGGACTTCGCCACCAGCGCCTTGGCCGCGGCCCCGTCCATATGACCCTGCTTGCCCGGCGCGCCGGAATTGATGCTGAGCCAGACGACGCCCTGCTGCGCGGCCGCCGCCTGAGCCTTTTGCATGTTGCCGCTGTCATAATGCTTCTTCACGAACGGGCAGCCGGGATTGTGCCATTCGAGCACCACCGTCTTGCCGCGATAGTCGGACAGGGTGACCGGTCGGCCGTTCATGTCGGCCAGGCGGAAATTCGGCGCGGGCTGGCCGACGACCGGCGCGGCCGAGGCGGGGGCTGCGACCAGGGCGATGCAGGATGCAAGCAACAGGGCATGTCTCATCTTTGCTCTCCTTCAAGTGACCAGTGACGTGAGGCGGCTCGGGGTCAGGATCTGCGGCAGCACCTGCGCATCCTTGCCGGGCGCGTAATAAAGGTAAAGCGGCACGCCCGACCGCCCATGCTTGGCGAGGAACCGGCTGATGCCGGCGTCGCCGCGCGTCCAGTCGCCGACCAGCACCGCGACGTTGCGGCTAGCGAATGCGCGCGCCACCTCGTCCCGCTCCAGCGCCGCTTTCTCGTTGACCTTGCAGGTGACGCACCAATCGGCGGTGAAATAGACGAACACCGGCCGGCTTTCCCTACGCAACGCGGCGAGCCGGGCTTCGCTGAACGGCTGCGGTTGCAGCAGGCCGCGCGGCGCGGCCTGGGCCGGATCGCTCGCCGTCGGAACCAGCAGCAGCGCGGCGACCGCGGCCAAAGCGGCCGGCGCAAGCGGCAGCCAGGGCGCACGCGACCCCCGTCCCATCCACCACAAGGCGAGGCCCAGGACAAGTGCGGCGGCAAGGCCGAGCGCCATCCCGTCCACCCCCGCCTGCCGCCCGAGGATCCACGCCAGCGCCAGCGCGGTTAGGAACATCGGCACCGACATCAGCCGGCGAAAGCGGTCCATCCACGGCCCCGGCCGAGGCAGACGGCGGCGCAGCGCCGGCACGAAGCCGAGCAGCAGAAACGGCAGGGCGAGCCCGAGCCCGAGCCCCGCGAACACCGCCAGCGCGGAGGCAACCGGGAGAACCAACGCTGCACCCAGCGCCGCGCCCATGAACGGTCCGGTACAGGGCGTCGCGACAAACGCCGCGAGGCCGCCGGTCCAGAACGCCCCGGAAACACCTTTGGCCTGAGTCAAACGCTGCCCCCCCGCCAGATTGGGCAGTTCGAACAGGCCGGCCAGGTTGAGCGCGATCGCGGTGACCAGCAGCAGCAGGAACAGGATCACGCGCGGATCCTGCAGCTGGAACGCCCATCCCGCCGCCGTCCCGCCGGCGCGCAGGGCCAGCAACGCTCCGCCCAGGATCAGGCACAAAGATACCGCGCCCGCCGTATAGGCCAGGGCTTCGCGCCGGACTTCCCGTTCCTCGCCGCCGGCCTTGGCCAGGCTCATCGCCTTGAGGCTCAGGATCGGAAACACGCAGGGCATCACGTTGAGCAGCAACCCGCCCGCCAGCGCACCGAGCAAGGCGAGCAGGAACGTCGAGCCGCCCCCCGCCGCGCTCGGCTCGGCGGATGGCGCGAGCGCGACACCGGCGGCCGGCACCCCGCCGGGCCTGGCCGTCAGCATCAGGCCTTGAGCTTCGCCGACCTTGAGCACGCCTTCCACGGCGCCCAAAGCTCCGGCCCCACTGCCGGCGAGCGTTTCGACGATCAGATTTTCGCCCGCGCGCGTGACCCGCTGGGGCGCGCCATAATCGAGCGCGCCATCGGTTAGCGGAAAGAAATAGGCATCGCTGACTTGCAGGCTCTCCGGAACCGGCACTGCGAGCCGGAACCGATCCCCGGAGAGTTGGAACGTGCCGGGGCGGTCCAGCGGCCGCGGCAGCGCCGTGCGATAGCGATCGAACGCCGGATCGCGAACGCCGCCCGCGCCCACTTCCAACTCCGTCGCGATCTGCGCGCTTTCGGGAACGCAGATCTGGTCGGTGCAAGCCAAATAGTCGACTCGCCCACGCAGCGGCAGCCGCGTGCCGGGTGCGAGTCCAGACGGCACGGCCAGGTCGATCAATTGTGTGTATTGCCCACTGTAGACGTAGTTCATTAGGCCGGAGATGATCAGCTGCTCCGGCACCGGATACTGGATCGGCCCGGCCGACATCCCGTCCGGCAGGGTCCAGGCAATGCTGGTCTCGATCCCGCTGTCGCCCGGATTTTTCCAATAGCCGTGCCAGCCCTTGTTCGGTCGCATCACCAGCGCGAGCGTCACCGTCTCGCCGGGCGCGACGGTGCGGCTTTCGGGCACGAGGCTGGCGGCGATGTTGTTGGCCGCATGCGCGGGCGCGCCCAGCAGCAGCACCGCGAGCCAGGTCATCAGCAAGTAACGCAAGCCGCCCATGGCTTTGCCTTGATTCATGGGAGCCCTATACCAGCTCCGCCCGTTTCAATCACGAAACTCTCTGCGAGTGTCCGCTTTGTGTCGATGAACCGCTTTCTCGCCGCGATCGGCGCCGCCTTCCTGCTTGCGGCGCCCGCATCCTCGCAGCCCGTGCAGCCGGCCAAGCCGAAGCTGATCGTCGTCATCTCGGTGGACCAGCTTTCGTCCGATCTGTTCGCTCAGTACCGCCCGCATTTCACCGGCGGTCTCAAGCGGCTGTCGGACGGCGTCGTCTTTCCGTCCGGCTACCAGGGCCATGCCGCGACCGAAACCTGCCCCGGCCACAGCACCATCCTCACCGGATCGCGCCCGAGCCGGACCGGGATCATCGCCAACAACTGGTTCGACCTCGGCCTCGCCCGCGAGGACAAGCAGGTCTATTGCGCCGAGGACCCGCGCATCGCCGGCAGTTCGTCCAGCAGCTACACGGTATCGAGTTATCACCTGAAGGTGCCGGCGCTCGGCGATCTGATGAAGCGGGCCGATCCCGGCGCCCGCGTAGCGGTTGTCGCCGGCAAGGACCGGGCGGCGATCATGATGGGCGGCTACGGTCCCGATCACCGTTACTGGTGGAACGGCAAGGCCTTCGCCGGCGCGGCTCGCGCGGCCCCGGCGGCGTCGCTCGCCGCCACCAACCGCGCGGTCGAGACGGCGCTCGCCGCCCCGCGCGCCGCGCTCGATCTGCCGCCGGTCTGCCAGGCGCGCGGCCGTCCGGTGCCCGTCGGGGGGGGGCAGCCCGTCGGCGCCAACCGCTTCGCCCGCGATGCCGGCGACAGCCGCGCCTTCCGCGCCTCGCCCGAACTGGACGGCGCCACCCTCGCCTTTGCCGGCGCGCTCCGCGCCGAGCTGCGCCTGGGCGAGCGGCAATCGACCGACCTCCTCATCATCGGCGCGTCGGCGACCGATTATGTCGGCCACACCTTCGGCACACAGGGCGCCGAGATGTGCCTGCAGCTCCTCTCGCTCGACCGCGACCTCGGCGACTTGTTCGCCCTACTCGACCGGACCGGCATCGATTATCTGGTGACCCTCACCTCCGATCATGGCGGGCTCGATCTGCCCGAGCGCGACCTCCAGCACGCCGCCGCCGATGCCCTCCGCGTCGATCCTGCGCTGGCCGCGAGCGCGATGGGCGAGGCGATCGGCGCCAGGCTCGGCCTCACCGGTCCCGTGCTCTACGGCGACGGCCCGTTCGGCGATATGTACGTCGATCGCAAGCTCGGCGCCGCGCAACGCGCCCGCGTCCTCGCCGAAGCACTCCGTATCTACCGCGCCCATTCACAGGTCGCCGCCGCGTTCAGCGCCGCCGAGCTCGGCCGGGCGCCAAGCCCGTCCGGCCCACCAGACGAGTGGACCTTGCTCGACCGCGCTCGCGCCTCGTTCGTTCCAGAACGCTCGGGCGATCTCGTGGTGATGCTCAGGCCCCGCGTGACCCCGATCGCCGATCCCAGCCGCGGCTACGTCGCCACCCACGGCAGCCCTTGGGATTACGACCGGCGCGTCCCGATCCTGTTCTGGCGCCGCGGGCTCGCCCCGTTCGAACAACCCCGCGCGGTCGAAACCGCCGACATCTTGCCGACCCTGGCGCCACTGATCGGGTTGGCCGTCACGCCCGGCACGATCGACGGCCGCTGCCTCGACCTGATCGAAGGCCCGGCGACGAGCTGTCGCTGACGCCAGCAATAAGCTGCATCCCTCTCACCCGTTCGGCCTGAGCCTGTCGAAGGCCGCCCCTTCCTTGAGAGAAAGCTAGAAGAACAAAGGGCTGCCTTCGACAAGCTCAGGCCGAACGGTGTTGGTGAAGCCTCCCTAACGCTTTTCGAAAGCCGTGATCTTCGGCCCCAACCGGTTCCCGCTCAGCCGCACCGCGTCCCCGCTCTTGTCGGCGACGAAGCTGGTCGGCTTGTCCATGCCCGCCGCGAGCCGCGCGTCGTTGCCGGTGACGGTCAAGGCGGACGGATGCCACACACCCTCGGCCGCGACCATGATCAGCGCGCTGTGATTCTCCTTGTCCCGACCCTGCACGAAGCTATTCCGCGCGATCGTGCCGGAGCCGCCGTTGGACAGGTCGATCATGTAATTGGTCGTCCGCCCGCCGCTGTCGTCGAAGCTCGAATCGACGATCTCGATCTTGGGCGTGCGCGTCTTCACATAATGGCCGCCCGTCCCCTTCTCGAAGCGCGAGCGGATCACGCGAAGCGCGCCGTAATTGCCGATATACAGACTGTGCGCACAGCTGAGGCCCCGGTCGCAGCGACCGAGGCCGGAGAAAGTCGAACGCTCGATCCGGATCTCGCTGCCGAGATCGTCGCCGGACAATATGCCCTCCTCGCTATCCCGGAACAGGCTTTCGACAACGTGAAGGTTGCCCTTCTCAAGCCGAATGCCGGCGCCGTTGCCGTCCGGCACGCGCAGATTCTGGAAGGTGAGCCCCTCGACCCGCGCCCCGCGCCCGCGCAGCACCAGCGCCGCCTTGCCCTCGCACGGTGCGCCGTCGAGCATTGCCGTCCCGGGCCGCGCCGCAACGAACGCGATCCGGCCCGCCGTCTGCACCGCGCAGTCCCGATAACGGCCCGGCGCGATCCGAATAGTGGCGTCGCGGTCACCGGCGGCATCGACGGCCTGCTGAAGGCGGGCGAAAGTCTGGCCGGTTTCGACCAGCAGGAAAGGGACTTGGCTCTGGGCCGAGAGCGGCGCGGCGAGCAGTGCGGCGCAAGCGAGAAACAGCTTCTTCATCGCGCCGGAGTGACGCGTGCGCGAAGGGGAGTCGATGCACAAACGCGGTTAAGCGCCGCGGCGCCCCATTCCGAGACATCCCGCGCTCCTGCGAAAGCAGGAGCCCAGCACCGCCGCCGAGCTAGGCTCCTGCCTACGCAGGAGCACGAAAAGGCTCAATCCGCGCATGTGCTCCTGCGAAAGCAGGAGCCCAGCACCCACAGCCGAGCCAGGCTCCTGCCTGCGCAGCAGCGCGAACCGCTCAATCCAGGTTTGGCCGGAGCCAGCGTTCCGTCTCGTCCAGCGGCACATCACGCCGAACGGCATAGTCCTCGAGCTGGTCGCGGCCGATCCGCGCGACGCCAAAATAGGCCGCGTCGCGGTGGCCGAAATAGAAGCCGGACACGGCCGACGTCGGCAGCATCGCGAAGCTGGAGGTGAGCGAAATGCCCGCCGGTCCCGCTTCGGCGGTCCCGCCGAGCAGTTCAAACAGGATCGGCTTCAGGCTGTGATCCGGGCAGGCCGGGTAGCCCGGCGCCGGGCGGATGCCGTGATACCGCTCGCGGATGAGATCCTCGTTCGATAGCTGCTCGCCGGGCGCATAGGCCCAGAGCGTCTTGCGAACGTGGCTGTGCAGCCGCTCAGCGAATGCCTCCGCGAGCCGGTCGGCAAGCGCTTTCAGCAATATATCCTGGTAATCGTCATGAGCCGCCTTGAACCGCGCCAGATGCGGTTCCAGCCCGTGCATCGCGACCGCGAAGCCGCCGATCCAATCCTCGGCCGGCGCAACGAAATCGGCCAGGCACATGTTCGGCCGCCCTTCCCGCTTCTTCACCTGCTGGCGAAGGAAGGGCAGCCGAACCTCCCTGTCCCTTTCAGGGGAGAGGGTCGGGGAGAGGCTGTCCGCAAGCCCGCCGCCGGGCGCGACCTCCCCCTCTGCCAACCCTCTCCCCTGAAGGAGAGAGGGCATTACGATCACATCATCCCCGTCCCGCCGCGCCGGCCACAGCCCGACGACGCCCCGCGCCGTCAGCCATTTCTCCCCGACGATCCGGTCCAGCATCGCCTTCGCGTCCGCGAACAGGCTGGAGGCGCTTTCACCCACCACGGGGTCGGTCAGGATCGCGGGATAATTGCCGGCCAGCTCCCAGGCGCGAAAGAAAGGCGTCCAGTCGATGCAGGCGCGCAGATCCTCAAGCGGCCACTCGTCGAAGCGGTGCGATCCGGGCTGGGCCGGCACCGAGGCCACCCCCGCCGGATCGAGCACGAACCCGTTCGCGCGCGCTTGCTCGATCGTGGCAAGCTCGTTCTGCCCCTTGCCCGCCCGAGCATCGCGAATCTTTACGTAGTCGCCCAGCGTCGTTTCGACCAACGGATCACGCTGCGTATCGGACACAAGAGCCGACGCCACCCCGACCGCGCGGCTCGCATCGAGCACGTGAATCACCGGACCTTCATAAGCCGGGTCGATCCGGAGTGCGGTATGCACCTTGCTGGTGGTCGCGCCGCCGATCAAAAGCGGGAGCGTCAGGCCCGCCCGCTGCATCTCGTCCGCGACGGTCACCATCTCGTCAAGCGAGGGTGTGATCAGGCCGGACAGGCCGATCATGTCCGCTTCGTTCTCGTTCGCGGATTTCAGGATGTCCTGCCACGACACCATGACGCCAAGGTCGATTACTTCGAAGCCGTTGCACTGGAGAACGACGCCGACGATGTTCTTGCCGATATCGTGGACGTCGCCCTTGACGGTTGCCATCACGATCCGGCCCTTGCCCGCCGTGGCGCCGAGCTTCTCCTTTTCCGCCTCGATAAACGGGATCAGGTGGGCGACCGCCTTTTTCATCACCCGCGCCGATTTGACCACTTGCGGCAGGAACATCTTGCCCGATCCGAACAGGTCGCCGACGACGTTCATGCCGTCCATCAGCGGCCCTTCGATCACATGGATCGGCCGATCGAACAGCTGGCGCGCTTCCTCTGCATCGTCGACGACATGGGCGTCGATACCCTTGACCAGCGCATGTTCCAGCCGCTTGGCAACCGGCCAGCCGCGCCATTCCGCTTCCGCTTTCTCGCGCACCGGATCGGTGCCGCGATACCGCTCCGCCAATTCGACCAGTCGCTCGGTTGCATCCTCGCGACGGTCGAGGACGACGTCCTCGCAGGCCTCGCGCAGCTCGGGGTCGATCTGGTCGTAGACGTCGAGTTGCCCCGCATTGACGATCGCCATGTCGAGCCCGGCAGGGATCGCATGATAGAGAAACACCGAGTGCATCGCCCGGCGGACCGGCTCGTTGCCGCGGAACGAGAAGCTCAGGTTGGACAGCCCGCCCGAAACATGCGCGTGCGGGCAACGCTCGCGGATTTCGCGCGCGGCTTCGATAAAATCGAGCGCGTAGCGGCGATGCTCCTCGATCCCGGTCGCGACCGCAAAGATGTTTGGATCGAAGATGATGTCCTCAGGGGGAAAGCCGTCCCTGACCAGCAGATCGTAAGCGCGGCTGCAAATCTCGACTTTGCGCTCTTTGGTGTCCGCCTGCCCGACGGTGTCGAACGCCATCACCACCACGGCCGCGCCGTAATCGCGCACCTTACGGGCGAGCGCCAGGAACTGCTCCTCGCCTTCCTTCATGCTGATCGAATTCACGATCGGCTTGCCCGACACGCACTTCAGCCCCGCCTCGATCACGCTCCATTTGGAGCTGTCGATCATGAACGGCACCCGGGCGATGTCTGGTTCGGCCGCGATCAGCTTGAGGAAGGTGACCATCGCCTCCTCGGAATCGAGCAGGCCTTCGTCCATATTGATGTCGATGATCTGCGCGCCATTCTCGACCTGCTGGCGCGCGACCTCGACGGCAGCGGGATAATCGCCCGCCATGATCAGCTTCTTGAACGCGGCGGAGCCGGTGACGTTGGTGCGCTCGCCGATGTTTACGAAGCTGGATGAGACAACGCCGGGCGCCTCCTCTTCCGTTCGGCCTGAGCTTGTCGAAGGCCGCTCCTTTTCTTCGGGCGCAGGTTGAAGGAAGTGACGGCCTTCGACAGGCTCAGGCCGAACGGCAATCTTCATAACTTTCCAGTCAAGCCGCAAGCGTCATCGGCGCGATCCCGGCCAGTTGCGTGCGGTTGGCGCGCGGCGCGAGCTGGCGCGGCGCAAAGCCCTCGACCTGTTCCGCAATCGCCCGAATATGCGCCGGAGTCGTCCCGCAGCACCCGCCGACGATGTTGACGATGCCCTGCTCGGCCCATTGCCGAACCTGCGACGAGGTCGTCTCCGGGCACTCGTCATATTCACCGAGATCGTTGGGCAGCCCGGCATTGGGATAGGCCATGATCAGACAATCCGCGATTCTGGACAGGCTGGCGACATGCGCGCGCAGCTGGGCCGCCCCGAACGAGCAGTTGAGCCCGATCGACAGCGGCCGGGCATGGCGTACCGATGCCCAGAACGCCTCGATGCAATGGCCCGAAAGGTTGCGGCCACTCAAGTCCGTGATCGTCATCGACAACATGATCGGCAGTTCGCGGCCGATCCGTTGCTCCACCACCCGGGTCGCATGCACCGCCGCCTTGGCGTTCAGCGTATCGAACACCGTCTCGATCAGCACGATCTCCGACCCGCCCTCGACCAAAGCCTCGATCTGCTCGACATAGACCTCGCTCAGGAAATCGAAGTCGATTTCGCGAAAACCGGGATCGTTCACGTCGGGTGAAAGCGAGAGCGTTTTGTTCGTCGGCCCGAGCGCCCCGGCGATGAAGCGGCGCTTCCCGTCCTTTGCTTCGGCAGCCCGCGCCGCCTCTCCGATGATCCGAGCGGCGGCGACGTTGATGTCGCGTACCAGGTGCTCGGCGCCATAATCGGCCATGCTGATCCGGTTGGCGTTGAAGCTGTTGGTCGCCAGGATCTCGGCCCCGGCATCGGCAAAGGCGGTCGCGATCGATCCCACCACGTCCGGCCTGGTAAGATTGAGCAGGTCGTTATTGCCCTTCTGGTCGCGGTTGAGGTCGAGCGCGCCGCGATAATCCGCCTCGACTAGCCGGCGCGCCTGGATCTGCGTCCCGTACGCGCCGTCCTTGATCAGGATGCGCTCGGCGGCCGCGCCTTTAAGCTGACTTGCGATGTTCAACGGCTTGTTCCCTGGGTCGCAGCCCGAGCAGGTGGCAGATCGCATAAGCGAGCTCCGCCCGGTTCAATGTGTAGAAGTGGAAGTGGCGGACGCCGCCCGCGTAGAGCTGGCCGCACATCTCGGCCGCCAGCGTCGCCGCCACCAGCGCCCGCGCGGCGGGCAGATTGTCCAACCCTTCGAACATCCGGTCCATCCAGGCCGGGATCGCGGCGCCGCATGCGCCTGCGAACTTGCGGGTCTGGGCGACGTTGGACACCGGCAGGATGCCCGGCACAATCTCCGCGTCGATGCCCATCGCCGCCGCCGTGTCGCGAAACCGAAAAAAGCTTTCGGGCGAGAAGAAGAACTGGGTGATCGCCCGATCCGCGCCGGCGTCGAACTTGCGCCACAAATTGTCGAGGTCGGCGGCGCGATTGGGCGAGTCCGGATGTCCCTCGGGATAGGCCGCGACCGAAATCTCGAAGGGCGCGATCTTCTTCAAACCCGCGATCAGCTCCACCGCGTTACGATAGCCGTCCGCATGGGGCTGATACGCCTTGCCCTGCTCGGGAGGATCGCCGCGCAGCGCGACGATGTGGCGGATGCCGGCCGCCCAATATTCGCGCGCGATGTCGTCCACCTCGCCCCGGCTCGCCTCGACGCAGGTCAGGTGCGCCGCCGCGCTGAGCGATGTCTCGCGCGTGATCCGCTCGACCGTCGCATGCGTGCGCGCCCGGGTCGATCCGCCCGCGCCGTAGGTGACGGACACGAAGCGGGGGCCGAGCGGCTCCAGCGTCTTGACCGATCCCCACAAGGTTTCTTCCATCTTCTCCGTCTTGGGCGGGAAGAATTCGAACGACACGTCGATGTCGCCGGCCACGTCCTCGAACAGCGGCTTGCCGGCATCGGCGACGCCGGGGTGCAGGACCGGGCTCATGCCGCGACCCTCAGCCGCGCATCGCTACGGCGACCGATCCAGATCGTCACGGTCAGCTCGCCGCCTTCCAGATGATCGACCGCCGCGCCTTCCAGGCCCGCTTCCTCCATCCACCTGACCACCGCTTCGTCCGCGAAGCCGAGCCGGGCATGGGCATCGCGGCTGCGCAATTCCTCGCGCTCGTGCGGCGCGAAATCGACGATCAGCAACCGACCGCCGCCGCTCAACAGCCGCGCGGCTTCCGCCACCGCCGCCGCCGGTTGCTGCGCGTAATGCAGCACTTGGTGAAGCAGCACCGTGTCGGCGCTCGCCGCCGGCAATGGCAGGGCATACATGTCGGCCTGGCGAAGCTCGGCCTTTTGGAGGCCTGCCTGCGCCAGCTTGGCCCGCGCCAGCCGCAGCATTTCGGGACTGCGGTCCACGCCAAGAGCGCTGCGCGCCTCGCGCCCGAACAGCTCGATCATCCGGCCGGTGCCGGTGCCGATATCGACCAGACGGCCGACCGGCTGTGCGCCCAGCGCCCGCGCGATTCCCGCCTCCACTTCGGACTCGGCGATGTGGAGCGATCGCAGCCCGTCCCAATCGGCGGCGTGGCTGGCGAAATAGCGCTCCGCGGCCGCGGCGCGGTCAGCCTGAACGGCGGCAAGCCGGGCCGCGTCCGCCGCGATCCACGCGCCGTCCAGTTCCGACCAGCTGTCCAGCAGCGCGAACAAGGGTTGCACCCGCTCGCCCGCGCACAGGCTCAGGAACACCCAACTTCCCTCCTTGCGCCGCTCGGCGAGGCCGGCGTCGATAAGAATCTTGACGTGGCGCGATACCCGCGGCTGGCTTTGCCCCAGCACCTGCGCCAGCTCGCCCACCGAGAGCTCCATGGCACGCAGCAACGCCACGATCCGAAGTCGTGTCGGATCGGCAAGCGCGCGGAATGTCTCGACGGCGTCCAGCATCAGATAAGGATATAAAGATATCTTTATATGCGGGTCAAGGAGGTTCGGGCCAAAGTGGTACTTTGGCCCGGAGGGGCACATGTGGGCTAGCGGCAACAATTCATCCTCATCCCGGACTTGATCCGGAATCCAGCTTCTTCACCGTCGAAATAGGAAGCCGAACCAGGTCCGGCATGAAGAAGCCGGGCGCCCTTCGACGTCCCCTGGCTCCGCCCGCAGCCCTCAGGCGATCGCTCGCTCCACAAGGTCACTGGCGTCGAGGTCGAGCAGGCGGATATGGGCGGCGATCGCCGGCCAGCGTTGCTCGAGGAACTCTTTACGCGCGCTGGCGCGCAGCTTGGCGGTCGCGCCGGGCGCCACGAACATGCCGACACCGCGCTTGACCACGATCAGGCCTTCGTCCTGGAACGTCTGGTACGCCTTGGCCACCGTCAGCGGGTTGGCGCCATGCTCGGCGGCGAGGCTGCGCACCGAGGGCAGCGCATCGCCGTCCCCGACGCTGCCGTTGAGGATGGTGACGGCGATGCTGTCGCGCAGGCGCAGGTAGACGGGGCGGTCATCTGTGATCACGCCTGCTATACTGTTCTAATACAGCGCCCCGGTCAAGCGTCGGTCGGCTATCAATCGCCCGGCGCCCACCGGCTCACGATCCGGTCGTAATCCGGCCGCACCCGCTCCTCCAGCGGCGCCGCGGGTGTGCCGATGAACATGAAGCCGGCAATGCTCTCGCCTTCCCGGCCGAATGCCTGGCGCACCAGCTCCGAATAAGTCGGCCAGCCGGTGATCCAGCCGCCAGCGAAGCCGAACGCGTGGGCGGCGGTGAGCAGGTTCATACAGGCCGCGCCAGCCGAAAGCTCCTGCTCCCACACCGGGATCTTATGACCCCGAACCGGGCTGGACAGCACCACCACCAGCGCAGGCGCCTGATGGGCGAAGCGGGTTACCGCCTCCAGTTCCGGCCGGGTGGGCTCCGGATCGCCGATCCGGAACGCGCGCTGGAGCAACGCTTCCAGCGCCGGCCTTTGCTCGGGTGCGACCACAACGAACCGCCACGGCGCTAGCTTGCCATGATCGGGCACCCGCATCGCGATCGACAGGATTTCGCGCAGCTGCGCATCGTCCGGCCCCGGCGCGACCAGATCGCGCGGCCGCCCGGATCGGCGGGTGCGCAGCAGGGACAGGGCGGAAGAGCGGTCGTTCAGCATGTTGGGGGGCGCGCTAGCAGGCCGGCGGGGCCGCAACAATCCGGCTTGGCAAGGCCGAATTGGCCGCTAGGGTGCGCGGCCAAAGCCGCCCGTCGAGAGCGGTCCGGACAGTGTATGGAGTAGCGAGCCCGTGGCAACCAGTCCCACTTACGTGGCCGAAGGCAAGACCTTCCTCGGCCATCCGCGCGGCCTGTTCGTGCTGTTCTTCGCCGAAATGTGGGAGCGTTTCTCCTATTACGGCATGCGGGCGCTGCTGATCCTGTATCTGACCAAGCACTGGCTCTACTCGGACGGCGATGCCTCGATCATCTACGGCGCCTACACAGCCTTGGTGTATATCACGCCGGTAATTGGCGGTTATCTCGCGGATCGGTATCTGGGCCAGCGAAAGGCGGTTGCGTTCGGGGCGGTGCTGCTGACAATCGGCCATTGCTTCATGGCGTTCGAAGGCAATGGCAGCGGTCACCAGAACGATCCGGCGCTCAACATCTTCTGGCTCGCCCTGGCCTTCATCATCGTCGGGTCGGGCTTCCTGAAGGCCAACATTTCGGTGATCGTCGGCCAGCTTTACCCGCGCACCGACGTGCGCCGCGACGGCGCCTACACGATCTTCTACATCGGCATTAACCTCGGCGCGTTCATCGGCACGCTGATCGCCGGCTATCTCGGCGAGACTTATGGCTGGGGCTATGGCTTCGGCGCGGCTGGCATCGGCATGCTGCTCGGCCTGCTGGTGTTCATCTGGGGCAAGCCGGCCCTGCTCGGCCGCGGCGAGCCGCGCGATCCGGCGCGGCTCAAGCAGCGGGTGGCGGGAATGCCGCTCGAATGGCTGATCTACCTCGCCGGAATAGTCACGGTCGGCATCGTCTGGCTGCTGATCCAGTATCAGGCGCTGGTCGGCAGTCTGCTCGGCATCGCCGGCGCGCTGCTGGTCGCCTATGTGCTCTACACCGCGGTCGTCAAACTGCCGCGTGAGGATCGGGACCGGATCTTCGCGGCGATGTCGCTGATCCTTGGCTCAATCCTGTTCTGGGCCTTGTTCGAACAGGCCGGCTCCTCGCTCAACCTGTTCGCCGACCGTTATGTCGACGCGCCGGTTCCGGCGTCCGTCCTCCAGGCGATCAATCCCGGCTACATCATCCTGCTCGGGCCGGTCTTCGCCGCCTTGTGGACCTTCCTCGGCCGGCGCGGGCTCGAGCCTTCGGCGCCAGCCAAGTTCGGCCTGGCGTTGATCCAGCTCGGCGCCGGCTTCCTCGTGCTGGTCGCCGGTGCCACAGCGGTCGGCGTGGACGTGCCGACGCCGGTGCTGTTCATCTTCCTCATTTACCTGCTCCACACGACCGGCGAGCTTTGCCTGTCGCCTGTCGGCCTGTCGGCGATGAACCGGCTGGCGCCCGCGCACATGGCCAGCCTGATCATGGGCACCTGGTTCTTCGCCTCCGCGACGGGCAATTTCGCGGCCGGCCTGATCGCGGCCGCGACCGGCTCCGAGCACGGCACGGGCGAAGGCGCGGCCAAGGAAGTGGTGCTTGGCGTGTACAGCCAGATCGGCTGGATTTCGGTCGCGGTTGGCGTTGGGGTGATCCTCATCTCGCCGCTGATCAAGCGGCTCATGCACCTCGACACGCTCAAGGATGCCGACCACGCCATGGCCGGCCAAAGCGAACTTGCCGAGCCGATCGCGCCCGGCACCCGCACCCAAGGTGAACTCAAAGCCGGAGAGGCACGCTCCTGATGTTTTCGAGCCGACGTCATTCGAAATTGCTGGCCGGGCTTTGCGGAGCCGCTCTGCTCGCCGCCTGCACACAGGCCCAACCGGTGCAGACCGCGTCGGCGGAACCGGCGCCCGACAAGCCCGCGCAGACCAAGCCGGCAACGTCCAAGCCGGCGCCGCCCCGCCGCTTGCCCGAGCCGTTCCAGTCCACTTACCGCCCCTATCCCGGCGTGGTGACCGCGATCACCGGCGCAACCGTCTATGACGGCGAAGGCGGCCGGATCGCCAACGGCACGGTCGTGCTGGCCGACGGCAAGGTCCAGGCGGTGGGCGGTCCCCATACCGCGATTCCGGAAGGCGCGACCCGCATCGACGCCGCCGGCAAGTGGGTCACGCCCGGCGTGATCGACATCCACAGTCACTTAGGCGATTATCCCAGCCCCGCCGTCGAGGCGCATTCGGACGGCAACGAAGTTACCGGCCCCGTCCGCCCGGAAGTCTGGGCCGAACATTCGGTCTGGCCGCAGGATCCGGGCTTCTCGCGCGCGTTGGTCAATGGCGGGGTTACCAGCCTCCACATCCTGCCGGGCTCCGCCAACTTATTCGGCGGGCGCGGCACCACGCTGAAAAACGTTTACGCCCGCACCATGCAGGGCATGAAGTTCCCCGGCGCGCCGCACTCGCTCAAGATGGCCTGCGGCGAGAATCCCAAGCGCGTCTATGGCAGCCGCAACCAGATGCCGGCCAGCCGCATGGCCAACGTTGCCCTGATGCGGCAGACATGGGCGCGGGCGCAGGAATATGATCGGCGCTGGGACAAATATGAGGCGAGCGGCGGCGAACAGCCCGGCCGCGATCTCGCCATGGAGACCTTGCGCGGGGTGCTGGACGGCAAGATCCTGGTCCAGAACCACTGCTATCGCGCCGACGAAATGGCCAACATCCTCGATATGGCCAAGGAGTTCGGCTACAAGGTGTCCGCCTTCCATCACGCGGTGGAGGCCTATAAGATTGCCGATCTGCTGCGCGAGAACAATGTCTGCGGCGCGCTGTGGGCCGATTGGTGGGGCTTCAAGATGGAAGCCTATGACGCGATCAACGAAAATATTCCGTTCGTCCACAATGCCGGCGCCTGCGCGATCGTCCATTCCGACGATCCCAACGGCATCCAGCGCCTGAACCAGGAAGCGTCCAAGGCGCTGGCTTATGGCCGCCGTGCCGGCATTCAGATTTCCGACGAGGTCGCCTGGACCTGGCTGGCCATCAACCCCGCCAAGGCGCTCGGCATCGCCGATCGCACCGGCAGTCTCCGGCCCGGCAAGATGGCGGATGTGGTGCTGTGGAACGGCAACCCGCTGTCCGTCTACACTCGCCCCGAACGTATCTGGATCGACGGCGCGCTCATGTACGACGCAGCCGATCCACGCCGCCGCCCGGTCAGCGACTTCGAACTCGGCCAGCCCGGCGAAGGGGATGTGAAGTGATGGTGCCGAGCACGACGCAGAACGCCGCTCAGGCAGAGCCTGTCGAAGCCCTGCCTTTTTCTTGCTTCGTCCGTAAGAACAACAGGACAGCCCTTCGACAAGCTCAGGGTGGGCGGAGTTTGGGAGCGGCGTTGGCGCTGATTGGAGCAGCCCTCCTCCCCGCCCCCGCCCTCGCCCAGACGATCGCGATTACCGGCGGCACCGTGGCGCTTGGCGACGGGTCCGATCCGATCCCGGGCGGGACGGTGGTGATCCGGGACGGCCGCGTGGTCGCTGCCGGCCGGGGCGTCGCCACTCCCGCCGGCGCTCAGATCGTCGATGCGACCGGCAAATGGGTGACCCCGGGCCTGGTCGCCGGCTTCTCGCGCGTCGGCCTGGTCGAGGTCGATGCGGTCGATGCGACCAACGATACCCAGGCCAACGGCTCCCCGTTCAGCGCCTCGATCGACGTCGCACCGGCGATCAATCCGCGCGCCGCCGCGATCGCGGTCAGCCGGGCGAGCGGTATCACCCGCGCCGTCGTCGCCCCGTCCACCGGCCGCAGCATCTTCGCCGGGCAAGGCGCGGTGATCGATCTTGGTGCGGACATGCAGCCGATCACGCGTGCCCGCGCCTTCCAATTCGTCGAATTCGGCGAAACGGGCGCGGAGGAAGCGGGCGGCAGCCGCGCGGCGACCTTTGCCCTGTTCCGCAACGCGCTTCGCGAAGCACGCGACATCAGCCGCTATTCGCCCGGCATTTCCGGCGGCGGCGCGGCGGAACGCACACCGCGCGCCAACGATCAGCGCGATTTCCCGCTGGAGGAAGTGCCCGATGCCAGCAATCCGCTGCTCGGATCGAACGTCAATCGCCCGCAGGACGTGCTGCTGACCCGCTTCGACGCCGCTGCTCTGGTGCCGGTGCTCGCTGGCCGCCAGCTGCTGCTGGTCCATGTCGAACGCGCCAGCGACATTCTCCAGGTGCTTGGCCTCAGGCGCGAATTCCCGAATCTGCGCTTGGTGCTGGTCGGCGTCACCGAGGGCTGGACGGTGGCGGATCGGATCGCGGCAGCGCGTGTGCCGGTGCTCGCCAATGCACTCAACGATCTGCCCGCCTCGTTCGAGCAGCTGGCGGCGACCCAGTCCAACATCGCCCGGATGCGCACCGCCGGCGTTCAGGTCGGGATCGGAATGATCAACGACGATGAAGCCCGCATGATCCGCAGCTCGCGCCAATATGCCGGCAATCTGGTCGCGCTCGGCAAGGTGCCCGGCGCGTCCGGCCTGAGCTGGGGCCAGGCGCTGGCCGCGATCACCTCCGGCCCCGCCGAGGCGATCGGCATGGGCGGCGAGATCGGCTCGCTCGCGGCCGGCCACCGGGCGGACGTGGTGATCTGGGACGGGGATCCGCTGGAAACGACCTCCATGGCCCAGATCGTCTTGATCGACGGCGTCCAGCAGCCGCTGGACACACGCCAGACCAAGCTGCGCGACCGCTACCGCGACCTGCGCCAGCCCGATCTGCCACCCGCCTACGATCCCAGGTGACCGCGCTGATCGTCATTGCGAGCGCAGCGACGCAATCCAGCGGCGGCGATGAGGTCTGGATTGCTTCGTCATTGCGCTCCTCGCAATGACGGCCGAGGCGGGCGCGAACATCGAAACGGTCTTGCTCACGCTGGGGACGATCGCATTCGTGGGCACGCACCTGGCCATGTCGCACCCATTGCGGATGCGGCTGGTCGGGCAATTGGGCGAGGCGGGCTTCAGCCTGCTCTACTCGCTGGTCGCATTCGCCACCTTGGGGTGGATGATCTGGGCCTATCGCTTGGCGGATTCATGGCCGCTCTGGACCGCTCCCGAATGGACGTGGGTCGCAGCATCGCTGGTGATGTTGGTGGCGGCGATCCTGCTGGTCGGATCGCTGATCCGCAATCCCGCCTTTCCGCACCCCGGCGCCGCCAAGCTCGCCAGCGCGCCCGCCCGCGGCGTTTACGCGATCACGCGCCACCCGATGAACTGGAGCTTCATCCTGTGGGCGCTCACCCATATCGCCGTTTACGGCAGCGTTCGAAACCTGATCGTCGCCGTCGGCATCCTGGTCCTTTCGGTCGCGGGCTCGATCGGTCAGGATCGTAAAAAGCGCGCGCTGCTGACCAATTGGGGCGACTGGCAGGCCCGCACCTCGTTCCTCCCCTTCGCCGCCTTGCTAAGCGGCCGCGCCAAGTGGAGCGCCGCCAATCCGGGCTGGATCGCTCTGCTCGGCGGACTGGTGCTGTGGCTCGCCATTACCAGCCTCCACGCCCCACTGGCATCACTGCCCGGCTGGCTCGGGCTAATCTGAGCCAGTCACTCCGCGGCTTCCGGCCTTGCCGTATAATGCTCGATGATGCGGCGCTTCATTTCCTTGCGCACGCCGATCATGTTGCCGGCGAAATCCTCGACCGCCCAGGGATACTCGATCCGCCACCGGTTCATCGACAGGTGGGTGGCACGCGCGTCCCCGCTTCCGGTCGGGATGTAGATGACGGTCGGCGGCACCTTCTTTTCGGCGGCATAGCGTTCGTCGATCCGGCGGGTCATCTCCGCCTTGACGGAATCGCGGCTGCCGAAGAATTCCTGCGTTTCCCAAGGGTAGCTGATCAGCCACTGGTCGCCCCAGCGGTTGACGGCTTCGACATCGCCATATTTGCTGGGGATGAACATCACCTCGCGCGGCATGTTGGCCGCCGACGAGGCGCTGGGCGCGGACGAGCGGCGCTTCAGGAACTTGCCCAGATCAAACAACGCCATGTTCGTTCCGATCCTCTTGTCGCGGCCCCGGCACCCCAGCGTCTCATCTCACGGCTCGGCGCATCGGGGCAGGCCTATTCGTGGTGAATCGCTACCCCTGTACGCAGCGTCCCTAAACGGGACGGAGTTGCCGGCGCGGGCGCCTTCGCAGCAGGCGAAGCGCCGTCGCGCTTCCCGAGGCGGACGCGAGCAAGGGAATCAGCAGCTCGGGCCGGACGAGCAGAGCCAGCACCGATAACAAGGTGACCAATGTCAGCAACAGCACCAGCGCATTACTGGTCGACAGGGCGCGATAGGCGAGCAGTCCGGCGATGAGGTGGTAAGCCGCCCAGGTCAGCCCGAAAGCGATCGCGGCCATGCTGGGGAGCATCAGCGCCGACGGGAGGTGGCCGACAAGCGCGAACAGGCGCTCGGCTGACCAGATCGCGCCACCGGCGGCGGCCAGGCTGGGCGCGGCGATGATCGCGGCATCGGCGGACAGGCTTCTCACCGCCCCATCCTTAGCATCGCCGCGGGTTCCGCGGTAGCATAAGCTCGCCTTGTCCCCGGCCGGGACAATCACCGCCGCTCCGTGGTCTCGATCGCATCCAGCACCGCTTCCGGCGCGACATTGCGCTTGAGCTCGTCGACATCGGCCCCCGCGACATGATCGAGTCCGAGATGCCGGCTGATTTCCGAGACCATCGCGACCAGCTTGGTCACTTCATGCTCGGACAGGAGGTTGATCTGCAGGTCGAGATCGGCGCGCTTGTCCGCCGCCGCCTGCATCCGGTTCTGGCTGATCAGCACGAAGGTGGACAGGAAGATCGCCTCCACCGACGCGATCATCGCCAGCACGACGAAGCTTTCGTCCCAGCGCGGCACGCCCGGCACCCAGCCGAGATTGGCGACGATCCAGAAGCCGAAGATGGCGAGGTGCAGGTAGACGAAGGCCATGCTGCCGGTGAAGCGCGTGATCGCGTCGGCAATGCGGGTCTGCAACCCGGCGCTCGCGACTTCTGCCCGGCGGCGCTCCTGCATCGCGAGGATATTGCGCTCCAGGGCGGTGTTGAGGCTGCTCGGCTCGGGCGGTGCCACGGTAGGTCCAAGCGCGCTCCGCACCGATTCCGGGACTTTCTCTGAAACTCCGATGGGGTCGCACTCCTCTTCTGGCGTGCGGGCTAGAACCGGTCGGCCGATCCAGAGTTCCTGCTGGATCGGCTAGGCCGGCTCACCGGCCGGTATCTCCTGAGCTTCCCCCGCCTGTCGGCTGACGGTGGTGGTCACCGCGACGTCCATCATCACGTTGCCGAGCGTGCGCATGATGTCGGGCAGCACCTCCACCGCGATCAGGATGGCGAGCGCCTCCACCGGCGCGCCCAGGATCAGGCAGATAGGCGCGATCGAGGTGACGAAGCTGACCTGGCCGGGCAGGCTGACCGCGCCCAGCGAAGTCAGCACCGCGGCGAGAATCGCGAAAGCATATTGCGCCGGCCCGAGCTCCACTTCGAACCAGCTCGCGACATAAAGCGCCACCGCGATGTTCATTGCCGGCCCGGTGGCGCGCAGCAGGGCGACGGCCAGCGGCAGCACGACGCCCGCGGTCCGCTCCGGCACCCCGAGCGCTTCCGACTTTTTCAGCATGATCGGCAGGCAGGCGAGCGAGGATTGGGTGCTGATCGCGAGCGCTTGGACGGGCGCGATCACGCGGACAAAGCGGCCGAGCGGGATGCGTCCGCCGACGGCGGCGAGGACGTAGGCGAGCAGCGCCATGATCGCGCCGACCGCCGAGACGGTGAGGATGTAGTGCAGCACCGCCCCGAACGCGGCCGCGCCCGATCGCGCGCCGACCACGAAGGCGAGCGCGAACACGCCGATCGGGGCCAGCTTCAGCACCCATTCGACGACGATCAGCATCGCGTCCGCCAGCGCGCTGAAGAAGCTGGTGAGCGATCGGCGGGGCTCGACCGGCAGGCGGGTCACCGCGAAGGCAAAGGTGGCGGTGAAGATGATCAGCGGCAGGATCGCATCGTTCGCCGCCGCCGCGACCGGATTGGTGGGCACGATCGAGCGCAGGAAATCGGTGAACGGAGGCACCTCGCCGACCGGGCTGGTCGAGGTCAACGCTGCCCGCAGCGCCGCCGCCGATTCGACCGGCATCGGCACCAGCGACAGGAACAAGGGCGTGAACACCGCTCCGACGATCGCCGACAGGGTCATAAGCGACAGGATCCAGGCGATCGCCCGGCCCGCGATCGCGCCCGCCTTGGCGGCCTCGGCGGTTTGGGCGATGCCGGTCACCAGCAGCGCGACCAGCAAGGGCACCACCGTCATGCGCAGGCCGTTCAGCCACAGGGTCCCGATCGGATCGGCGACATTCGCCGCATTGCCCGCGAAATCCGGCGCGGCGGCCGCCGCCGAGATGCCGAGCGCTAGCCCGATTGCGAGCGCGAGGAGGATCCGTGTGGCCTGCGACATGCTCGCCCTTTTCAAATCAACAGGCTATCAGCCTTGCCGAGAGCCGCCGCTGGACGGCAAGCGAAAACAGAGCAGGCGTACCCCATGAGTCGCAAATTCTTCGGCACCGACGGCATTCGCGGGCTGACCAACAAGATGCCGATGACGGCGGCGATGGCGCAAAAGGTCGGCCAGGCCGCCGGCGCGCATTTCCTTCGCGGCGACCACCGTCACCGGGTGGTGATCGGCAAGGATACGCGCCTGTCCGGCTACATGATGGAATCTGCCTTGATCTCCGGCTTCACCAGCGTCGGCATGGACGTGGTCATGGTCGGGCCGATGCCGACGCCGGCGGTGGCGATGCTCGCCCGCTCGATGCGCGCGGACCTGGGCGTGATGATCTCCGCCAGCCACAATCCCTATGAGGATAACGGCATCAAGCTGTTCGGGCCGGACGGATTCAAGCTGACCGACGAGGACGAGATGGCGATCGAGCGGCTGCTGGAGGTCGAGCCTAAGCTCGCACCCGCTGCCGAGATCGGCCGCGCCCGCAAGATCGAGGACGCGCGAGGGCGCTATATCCACGCCGCCAAGCTCACCTTTCCCGAGCATCTTCGCCTGGACGGGATCAAGGTGGTCGTCGATTGCGCGAACGGCGCCGCCTATCAGGTCGCTCCGGCCGCGTTGTGGGAACTCGGCGCCGAAGTGGTGGCGATCGGGGTGTCCCCAAACGGTCTCAACATCAACGACGGCTGCGGCTCGACCGACACTAAGCTGCTCCAGGCCAAGGTGGTCGAGACCGGCGCCGATATCGGCATCGCGCTGGACGGTGATGCCGACCGGCTGATCGTGGTCGACGAGACCGGGCGCGTGGTGGACGGCGACCAATTGATGGCACTGATCGCCACGGGGTGGAAGCGCCACGGCTTGCTGCACGGCGGCGGCATCGTCGCGACGATCATGTCGAACCTCGGCCTGGAGCGCTATCTGGGCAGCATCGACTTGAAGCTCGAGCGCACCCAGGTCGGCGATCGCTACGTACTGGAGGCGATGCGCGCCAAGGGCTACAATGTCGGCGGCGAGCAATCGGGCCACATCATCCTGTCCGATTACGCGACCACCGGCGATGGCCTGGTCGCCGCACTGCAAGTGCTTGCCGAGCTGGTCGTGACCGGCCGTCCGGCAAGCGAATTGCTGCGCTTGTTCGAACCGCTGCCGCAATTGCTCAAGAACGTCCGCTTCCAGGGCAGCGCGCCGCTCGACGCGCCGCCGGTGCAGGCCGCGATCAAGGACGCGGAAAGCCGCCTGTCCGGCACCGGCCGCCTGGTAATCCGCAAGTCCGGAACCGAGCCGCTGATCCGCGTCATGGCGGAAGGCGAGGACGAGCGACTGGTCGCGCAAGTCGTCGACCAGATCTGCGAGGCGGTCAGGGCGGCGGCTTGAAACGGCTGATCATCCTGCCCTTCCCCCCTTGCGGGGGAAGGTGGCCCGAAGGGTCGGATGGGGGGCGCGGGCCTTCGGCCCGCGCGCGCCTGCGGCGCGCACCCCCTCCCCAGCCCTCCCCGCAAGGAGGAGGGAGCATCGCCGGATATGACATCCGCGTTCCCAGGCTGGGATGACCATCCCCCGCATCTTGATCATCGCCGGCTCGGACTCCGGTGGCGGCGCCGGCATTCAGGCTGACATCAAGACGGTCACCATGCTCGGCGGCCACGCGACCACCGCCGTCACCGCGATCACCGCCCAGAACACGCTCGGCGTCGATGCCGTCATGCCCGTGCCGACGCAGATGGTGCTCCAGCAGATGGAGGCGGTGATCGGCGACATCGGCGTCGACGCGGTCAAGATCGGCATGATCGGCTCGGCGGAAACAGCACATGCGGTGGCCGAGCGGCTGGTTGGTTTGGACGTGCCGATCGTGTTCGATCCGGTGATGGTTGCAACCAGCGGCTCGGTGCTGGCCGACCGGGAAACGATCGCCGCGTTCGAGCGGCTCATGAGGCTTGCAACGTTGGTAACGCCGAATGCGCCGGAACTGGAGGCGCTGGGCCCTGGCATTGGTGGCGGAGAGGCGGCGGCGCGATCCTTGGGGAGGCGCGCCGGGACGGCCGTCCTCGCAAAGGGGGGAGACCTGGCCGGCCCACAAGTGATCGACATCCTCGTCCATGGCGGCGAGATCACCCGCTGGCAAAGCGAGCGTATCGATACGCTGCACACGCACGGCACGGGCTGCACCCTGGCGAGCGCGATCACGATCAATCTGGCCAATGGTCGAACGCTGGCGGACGCGGTCGATGCGGCGCGGCGGTTCGTCAGATTGTCCCTTCGTGAAGCGCCAGGCTTTGGCGGCGGTCATGGGCCGATGGGCCAGCAAGATGTCCGGCTGGATTTGCCGCTGGACGACCATCTCATGCTCAACCAGGTCACGCTGCCGGCTTCGGATTACGATGCGAGCACCGGGTTTTATCGCGCGCTCGGATTGGCCCAGATCGTCGACGCGCCGCCGCGCTACGCCCGCTTCGAAGTGGCGGGCGGCATGACGCTCTCGATTGAGGTCAGCAACCCGGCCGATCCGCCCGGACGGAGCGAGCATTTCTTCCAATGCGCCGATCTGGACGGGACGGTGCGGCGGCTGGAGAGCGCCGGCATTCGCTTCCACGCCGCGCCGGAGGATCGCTCCTATGGCTGGCGCGTGGCGGAAACCCGCGACCCGCACGGCAATCGGATCTGCCTCTACGATCCTGGCGAGAACCGCCGTTTCCCGCCGTGGCGGATCAGTGGAAGTCCCGGCTCTTCTGCCTGATCGCGTCTTCGGGATCGGCGCCGGTGCGGAATGGTGGGTGGTAGGAATCGCGGACTCTTTTTTCCCAGGCCGCGTCGCCGCGATCGGGTGAGCCGGGGTGGGTGGCGCCGTCGCCGGGGCCCGGTCGGTGCGGGAAGTCGCGCTCGCCCACCGTGCGCAGCAGCGGGGTATAATCCTCGATCCGATCGGCGATGACGTGGATCACGGGGCCTTCGCGCTGCACGGTCCCCTTGATGCCGATCATCGCCGAGGACAGCACCACGCGGCGCTGCGCTTCGAACCGGGCCGGCCAGATGATGCCGTTGGCGATGCCGGTTTCGTCCTCGATGGTGATGAACAGCACGCCCTTGGCCGATCCCGGCTTCTGGCGGACCAGGATGATGCCGGCCACCTCCACCTTGCGGCCGTTCTTGACGTGGGCGAGATCGGCGCAGCGGATGATGCCGCGCCGCTCCAGCTCGGGGCGCAAAAAGGCCAGCGGGTGATCGCGCAGGGTCAACTGGGTCGAGTGATAATCCTCCACCACTTCGCGGCCGGCGGTCATCGGCGTCAGCGTCACTTGCGGCTCGCGCTCCGCTTCGCGCGCGCCAGCATGGGCGAACAAAGGCAGCTGCTTCTCGCCCAGCCCGCGCACCTGCCAAAGCGCCTGGCGCCGGTCGAAACCAAGCGATCGAAACGCATCCGCCTCGGCCAGCCGCTCCAGCGCCGCGACCGGAACGCCGGAGCGAAGCCAGGCATCCTCGATCGAACGGAACGGGCCGGCGGCACGGGCGGCGAGGATGGCCTGCGCATGGATCTCCGCAAGTCCCCGCACCACCCGCATGCCGAGGCGGAGGGGGATCAGCCCCTCTCCTTTGAGGGAAGAGGGATACGAAGACTTGGCAGCTTGCTGCCTAGTCGAAGTTGGGTGAGGGTGACAGCGCTCGTCGCCATTCTCTAACGCCGTCACCCTCACCCAGCTTCGTCTAAGCTCGCCAAGAGGCTCGCTAAGGCTGCGCAACCCTCTCTCCTCAAGCGAGAGGGGCGCTTGCTCCTCCATCGCCGAATCCCACCCACTCGCATTCACGCAAGGTGGCCTCACCTCCACGCCATGTTCCCGGGCGTCCCGGACGATCTGCGCCGGCGCGTAGAATCCCATCGGCTGGGCGTTGAGCAGCGCGCAGCAGAAGATGTCCGGATGGTGGCACTTCATCCACGACGAGGCGTAGGCGATCTTGGCGAAGCTGGCGGCGTGACTTTCCGGGAAGCCGTAGGAGCCGAACCCCTCGATCTGCTTGAACGTCCGCTCCGCGAAGTCGCGCCGGTAGCCGCGCGCGATCATGCCGTTGATCATCTTGTCGCGGAACACGCCGACGCCGCCGGTGAACTTGAACGTCGCCATCGATCGGCGCAGCTGGTCCGCCTCGCCGGCGGTGAAGCCCGCGCCGACGATCGCGACCTTCATCGCCTGCTCCTGGAACAGCGGCACACCGAGCGTTTTCTTGAGCACCTCCTCAAGCTCGGGCTTGGGATATTCCGGCACCTCCTTGCCCTCGCGACGGCGCAGATAAGGATGCACCATGTCCCCCTGAATCGGCCCTGGCCGAACGATCGCGACCTGAATGACGATGTCGTAGAAAGTACGTGGCTTCATCCGCGGCAGCATCGACATCTGCGCGCGGCTTTCGATCTGGAAGGTGCCAAGCGTGTCGGCCTTGCAGATCATGTCGTAAACGACGGGATCGTCATGCTGGAGCTCTGGCGAGGCGAGATCCATGCACATGCCCTTGTGCTCCGCCAATAAATCGAACCCGCGCCGCATGCATCCCATCATGCCAATGCCAAGCACGTCGACCTTCATGAACTTGAGCTCCTCAATATCCTCCTTCTCCCACTCGATTACCTGCCGGTCGACCATCGCCGCCGGCTCGATCGGGACGAGATCGGCCAGCGGCGCGCGGGTCAGCACGAAACCGCCCGGATGTTGACTCAAGTGCCGCGGAGTCCCGATCAGCTGGCGGGCGAGGTCCAGCGTCAACGCAAGCCGCGGCTCCGAACTGTCGAGGTTGAGTCCGGCCGCGTGCCGTTCCTCCACGCCCTCCTGCGACCAGCCCCAGACTTGGCCGGCAAGCGCACCGGTCACGTCCTCGGGCAGGCCGAGCGCCTTGCCGACCTCTCGAACGGCGCCGCGCGCACGGAAGCGGCTGACAACGGCGGTCAGCGCGGCATGATCGCGGCCGTAGGTATCGTAGATCCACTGGATCACCTGCTCGCGCCGCTCATGCTCGAAATCGACGTCGATATCCGGCGGCTCGTCCCGCTCGCCCGAGATGAAACGCTCGAACAGCAATGTGTGCTTGATCGGATCGATCGAGGTGATGCCGAGCGAGTAGCAGATCAGCGAATTGGCGGCCGACCCGCGGCCCTGGCAAAGAATGCCTTGGCTTCGTGCGTAGGAAACGATCGAATTTACGGTCAGGAAGTATGGCGCATAGCGCATCTTCCGCACCAGCCGCATCTCGTGCTTGAGCAATCTCTTGTAGCGCCCCGGCGGAGTCGAGCCGCCGAACTTGTCGCGCAACGCCCGATGGGCGAGCCGCTCCAGCGCCTGCTGGGGCGAGCGCTCGGACATGACGATTTCGTCCGGATATTGGTAGCTGAGCTCGCGCAGCGAGAAGGTGCATCGCTCGGCAACATCGGCGGTGGCGCGGATCGCGTCGGGATAGTCGCGGAACCGGCGTTCCATCTCGGCCACGCTTTTCAAATGGCGGTCAGCATGGCGTTCGCGACGGAAACCGAGTTCGTCGATCGTGCATTTGTTGCGGATCGCGGTGACCACATCCTGCAGCATGCGCTTGTCGGGTGAATCATACAGGATGTCGCCGGTTGCGAGGCTGCGGAGGCCGTAGCGGCGCGCCATGCGATCGAGTTCGTGAAGCCGCAGCTTGTCGCCGGGGCGGCGATGATGGCTGAGCGTCGCATGAGCGCGGTCGCGGAAGATCGCGGCGGTCTGAGCCATTGCCACACCCGTGGCTTCGTCCGCACTTCCGGTCACCAGCGCAGCCACCAGCCCGTCGGACCAGGCGGCTACATCCTCCCAGTGCAGGAAGCAGTGCCCCTTCTCGCCATGCTGCGGCTGCGCGCGCTTCTTTCCTTCGGTGAGCAGGCGGGTGAGGCTCGACCAGCCGACGCGGTCCTGTGGCCAGACCAGCAGGGACGCGCCGTCCATCAGGTCCAGCCTGCATCCCGTTACCAGCCGAACTCCGGTCTCATCGGCGGCGACAAGGCCGCGGACCAGCCCGCAAACCGTATTACGGTCGGAGATCCCCAGCGCCGGATAGCCGAGCAGACTGGCCGCCGAGAACAGCTCGTTCAGGCTCGAAGCGCCCCTCAGGAAGCTGAAATGGCTGGTAACCTGAAGCTCGACATACATTGCGTGGCGCCGGAGAAGTGACTAGCTCAAGTGGTCACTTGAGGAGGTCGCGATGGGAAAGCTGGTTGGCACGGCCGAGTTCAAGGCAAATTGCTCGCGCATCATGGCAGAGGCGCTGCGGTCTGGCGAAAGCATCGTGATCACCAAGCGCGGTGAGCCCATCATGGAATTGAAGCCGATCCCGGCAAAAGAACCGAAGCCACTATTCGGATTCCTGAAAGGGATGATTACGGTCCATGGAGACATCGAAGAGCCGATCGATCCGGATTGGGAGGCCCAATGGGAGGCGAACAATCCGCCTGAGTTGTATCGGTGATCCTGCTCGACACGCAGATCCTGATCTGGCTGGCGGAAGGCGATACGCGTTTGAGAAAAGCAGCTCGCGAAGCGATCGAGCAAGTTGGGGCTAGCAGTCGGATATTGGTTTCGGCGGCTTCTTTTTGGGAAACTGGTCTGCTGCTCAGCAAAGGGCGCATTACGTTGTCCAGCCCGCTTGCGACATGGGCCAGTGCCATCGCCTCTCAAGCTAAGATGAAAGTCGTCCCAGTCGATGCCGATATCGCCGTTGAAGCAGGCATGCTGCCGGGCGATCTCCACGGAGACCCAGGCGATCGATTTCTTGTTGCCACCGCGCGTGTCCTGAATGTTCCGCTGCTTACGACAGACCGCAAGATCCTGGCTTATGCCGAGTCTGGTCGAGTCGATGCCGTCGACGCTCGGCGCTGACCCGGTCACGCGAACAGGCCCTGCATGTGCCAGCTAAGATCGCCGGTGCGGGGATCGAGGCCGTCGCCGCGGCGGTACAGCCAGAAACGGCCACCAGCCTCGTCCTCGACCTGGAAATAATCCCGCACCGCATCGGCTTCGCCATGGTGTTTCCACCATTCACCGTACACGCGCTCGGGGCCATCGGCACGGGCGACGCGGTACAGACAGCCGCGCCAGGCAAAACGGCGGGGCGGGTAATCGGGCAGTTCGGCGAGCACATTGTCCACCCGCTCGGACGGAATGAGCAAACGAACGGGGCGCACCCACTCCGGCCAGAATGAAGGCGAGGAGAGCGGCGTGATACGGCGGACGCTTCGTTCCGGCACGTCGCTTTCGACCGCGTCCATCCGGTACAGGCCGCGCGTGCCGAGCCGGCCGCACAGCGTGTCGATCAGCGGGACGAGGTCGGGCGCGGGCTTGTCGCCGGCCAGTTCGCCGTCAATGGGCCGGGCCCCGAGCGGTTCGCAGCGGCCGGCCAGCAGGCGCATCGCCTCGATCCCGAAACCGGGCTCGATCGTCTCTATCCTGGCGCATAATAACCGCAGCAGATGCGGGCCGTCGCGGGTGGCGCGGGCGGTGCCGATGCCGACCTTGCGTTCCTCGCCATCGACGCGCTGGCAGACGAGTGTGAGCGCGCGGGCGGCGAGGCCGGCTTCCTCCAGGCCGCGCAGCAGGATCGCCATCAGATCGCGAACCACTTGGGCGATCGCCTCGGCGGTGGCGATCGGCTCGACCAGGCGTAGGCTCGCGCATGGCGGATCGAGCGGCACGATCGGGTCGAGCGGCTCGGGGACGCGGCCCAGCGCCTGGTCGAGGCGGGTCAGCAGACTGGCGCCGAACCGGCGCTGGAGGGGCGCTCGCGGCATCGCGGCCAGCGCGCCGATCTGCTCGATGCCGAGCCGGCGCGCCGCGGCCACCTCCCCTTCGCCGATGCGCAGCGCGGCCAGCGGTAGCCCCGCGATCGCTCCCGCTTCCTCGCCCGACCGGCAGGACGTGATCGGGCCGGGCCGGTGACGGGCGAGCGCGTGCGCGGCACCAGCGGTGCCTGCAACCGCGATGCGGGCGGAAAAGCCGGCGCGCGCGCAAAAGCGCAGGATGCGGCGGCACATCCGCTCCTCGCCGCCGAACAGGTGGGCGACACCGGTCAGGTCCAGGAACAGGCCGGCCGGATCCGAAATGGCGGCGATCGGCGTCCAGCGCCGGGCGGCGAACAAGGCGAGGCTGGACAGCAAAGCCGCGTCGCCGTCCGGATCGGCCGGGCGGACATCCAGTCCGCGCACCAGCGCGCGCGCCTGCGTGAGCGGCATGCCCGGGCTCAGGCCCAGCGCCTGCGCGGCCGGGCAGGCAGCGGCGATCACGACGCGCTGCCTCTCCCGGTGGGCGGTGACGAGGGGCATATCCTCCCCATGCAAAGCATGGGGAGGGGGACCATCCGAAGGATGGTGGAGGGGTAATCCGGCGCACTTTACCCCTCCACCACACTTCGTGTGGTCCCCCTCCCCACCGCTGCGCGGCAGGGAGGATGCGCCCACCGCCCGCGCTACGAAGCCTCCCAGCGTGCGGCCCTGCTGCCAGAAGGCACCTTCCAGATCGTAAGCGCCGCTGTCGGCGGGTGCGGCCGCTTCGTCCGGCGGCATGGCGCGGAACGGGTGGGGGAGATTTTCGCTGCGCCGGCCAAGCTCGCGCATCGGTGGGCGCTGGTGGAGCGGCAACTGCTCGATCTCGGCCTGGATCGCTTCTTTCTTGGCCCGCTTGCGCGCGATGCGGCGTTCGAGCCATTCGTCGCCCGCATCCTTTGCCCAATGCGCGCCGGGACGCCAGCCGCCATGACGACGGTCGTCCACTTCGATCGCCGGCTGGTTGGAGCGTTGATCGGCGGCCATGCGCTCGCGCAGCGTGAGCAGCTTGGCGCGCTCCTTGGCGTTTTCCGGCCAGCGCGCGTCGGGCCACCAACTTCCCTCTCCCGCTTCAGGGGGAGGGGGGGACCCGATCTGCGCAGCAGATTGGGGGGGTGATGGCTTGATCGACTGGCTCCCCCTCACCCTCCCAAGCTCCGCTTGGGCCCCTCCCTCTGCCCTTGAGGGAGAGGAACTAGGCGGCCGCGCGCTGCTCCGTTCCCCCCGTCTGATCCGGTCGATCGCGAAGTTCGGCAGGTAGAGCGAGGCGACCCTGGGCATCTGTACCCTCCATCAACAAAGTGAACGGCTCGCCGCCGCGCTGGCGGGCGAGTTCGACATGCCAGCGCGCACGGCCGATGCCCTCCACCGGCAGCGGCGTGGACGGCGCGGAGGCGATCCGCCAGCGCGTCAGCGCGGCGGACGGCGCGGCCAGCGGGTCTTCCGCCCGCCGCCAGCGCTTCAGCATCAGGGCAGTGGTCGCCCCTTCCTCGCAGGCAAGCTGGAGCCGCCGGGTCGAGGACATCGCCGCGCGGCCGACTTCGCCCACCACGGCGGCGAGCCCGCGATGGCGCAGCCCTTCCTCCATCACCGCGAGCACTTCCTCGTCGCCGCGGCATTCGGCGTATAGCACCCGCCCCGGCCCAAGCCCGCCCAATGCCAGCCCAGGCGCGAACAGGTCGCGGCGCGACAGCGCCCAGAGCACCGTCCCCGCGCCGCCGCCCAGCCGCGCGGCAATGCCGACAAGGAACAAGGTGGCGGCGGCATCGTCGCTGAGCGCCGCGCCGGCGCCCGCGATTTCGTGCAGGCCGGGCGTGACCAGGCCACCACCCGCCAACCTGCGGTCGATTGCATCGACTCCGAAAGGAAGGCAGTCCCGCGCCGGCCCGACGCCCGCCGATTCGATCGCCCGCACCTGCGCCCGCAAGGCAGCAAGGCGTTCGGATCGATCCTGGGATGGGTTGGGCATGCGACTCACGACTCACTTGTTCACTTTATGTTCCACGCTTGTTCAGCCCGAGTCAACGTGGGGGCTGATCATGTTCGTTCATCGGAACCGCTCACCTGAGGAGCCGCTTATTGGTCCCTCCTCAGGATGGGCGGCCGTTCTTATGTAGCGAGCCCATGAACCTCCTCCGCCTTCTCCTCGCTTTCCTCCTCCTCACCGGCACGCCCGCGCTCGCCGCCGGCGATGCCGACTGGCTTTATCGCGGCAGCGATATCCCCCGCGATCCGGCCTGGACCTTCGGCACCCTGCCCAACGGCCTGCGCTATGCGGTGCGGCGCAACGCGCTTCCCGCGCGTCAGGTCTCGATTCGGGTCCGCATCGACGCCGGCTCGCTGCATGAGGAGGATCGTGAGCGCGGCTGGGCGCACCTGATCGAGCATCTCGCCTTTCGCGGCACCAAAAGCTTTGCCGACGGCGAAGGCCGCCGCACCTGGCAGAAGCTCGGCGCCAGCTTCGGCAGCGACACCAATGCGTCCACCAGCCCGACCCAGACCGTGTACCAGCTCGATCTGCCCGACGCGAACGAGGCCAGCCTCGACACAAGCCTCCACCTCCTGTCCGAAATGGTCGACAGCGCGACCATCGATCCGGCGATCGTCGATGCCGAACGCAAGATCGTGATGGCCGAAAAAGGGCGCCGCCCCGAACTCAGCCAGCGCATGCTGGAAACCAGCTGGCCGCTTTTCTACGCGGGCCTGCGCATCGCCGATCGCGACACGATCGGCACGGAGGCCACGCTGACCGGCGCCGATGCGAAGGGCCTGCGCGACTTCTACGAACGCTGGTACCGGCCCGATCGCGCGACGGTGATCATGGTCGGCGATGCCGATCCCAAGCTGATGGAAAGCCTGATCGCGAAGCGTTTCGGTGGATGGACCGCAAGCGGCCCGCCACCGCGCGAACCTGATTACGGCACCGTCGCCACTCCCCCCGCGCGCGCGGCGACCTTGGCTTATCCCGGCGCCCCCCACGTCGCCTCGCTCGCCTGGGTGCGGCCGTATCGCACGCAGCCCAATACCCTGGCCCGCGAGCGCGAGGATTTCGCGCGTTCGATCGCCGCCCGCATCCTCAACCGCCGCCTCGAAGCCAAGGCGCGGGGCGAGGCCGCCTATGTGTCGGCCAATGTCGGCGACGATCAATCCCGCAACATCGTTGACATGACCCAGCTGTCGATCACCGCGCGCGACGGACGCTGGCAGGAAGCACTCGGCGAAAGCTTCGCGATCATTCGCGATGCGCTCCGCGCCCCGCCCAGCCAGACGGAGATCGCGCGCGAGCTCAGCAATATCAGGACAGCCGCCGCCGCTTCAGTCGAAGGCGAGTCCACCGTGCGCTCGCCACAGCGCGCGCAGCAGCTGGTCAACGCGATCGACGATGAAGGCGTGGTCGCGTCCGCCGGCACAATCCAGCAGATGCTGGCCAGGCTCGAGCCCGACATGAGCCCGGCCCGGGTCGGATCGGCCATGCGGGATTTGTTCACCGGCTCGGGGCCGAGGCTGATGCTGCTCAGCCCGCAGCCGATCGCGGGCGGCTTGCCGGGCATCGCCGAGGCGCTGGCCGTGGCCGAAACCGTGGCGCCGGCAAGCCGCACCGCCGATCGCCAGGTCAGCCTGAACGATCTGCCTCCGCTCGGTCCGGCCGGCCGGGAAGTCTCCCGCCAGCGGATCGAGGATATGGACGTCACCATCGTCCGCTTCGCCAACGGCTCGACGCTCACCTTCAAGCGCACCGATTTCGACAAGGGCACGGTGCAGGTCGGCCTGCGCTGGGGCCAGGGCGTGCTCGGCATCCGACCGGATCGGCCATCCCTGGCTTGGGCGGGCGGGCTGGTCGGGCCTTCGGGTTTCGCGAACCTCGATCTCGACGGAGTGGAGCGGCTCATGACCGGCCGCCGCGTGTCGATGAGCTTCGGCATTTCCGAAGACGCGTTCGAGCTGGCCGGCACAACCAATGGCCAGGAGCTTGGCGACGAATTGCGGATCATGGCGACCAAGCTGCGCTACCCGCGCTGGGACGCGCCCTTGTTTACCCGCTTCAAGACGGGCGCGCTGCAAAGCTACGATCTCGCTTTTGCCTCGGCGAGCGCGCGGGCCGGACGCGAGCTGAGCGGTTTCGTGCGCGGCGGCGACACGCGCTGGGCGCCGGTCGAAAAAGCCCAGATCGCGGCGACGCAGCTGCGCGACGTGCAGGATTTCTTCGCGCCATTGCTCGCGCCCGGTCCCGTGGACGGGATCATCGTCGGCGATGTCGATCTTGAAACCGCGGTCCAGGCCTTCACCGGGACGATCGCCGCCCTGCCGGTCACGCCAACACCCGCCCCGCCCGCCTCCGCGCGCGCCGTGCGCCCGCCCGAGCCGAGCCCCACGCCCCGCACCTTCACGCATCAGGGCGATCCCAATCAGGCTTATGCGGTGATCGGCTGGTCCACCTTCGGCGGCACCGACCGTCGGCTCGACCGGCGCGCGCTCGCGCTCGCGGCCAACATGCTCCAGGTGCGCCTGTTCGAACGGCTGCGCGAGGCGGAAGGCGCGTCCTATTCGCCGGGCGCGGTTGCCAACAGCTCGGAGGACATTCCGGGTTGGGGCATCTTCCAGGCGGCATCCGAACTGCGGCCGGAAAGCGCGCCGACCTTCTTCCGCATCGCCCGCGAGATCGTCGCCGATCTTGCCGCCAGGCCGGCCGCGCCCGACGAATTCGAGCGGGCCAAGAACCCGGTCATCACCGGCATCGAGCGGCGGCTCAAGACCAATGCTTACTGGGTCAACGCGCTCGAGGATTGGGCGCGTCAGCCGGAAATGATCGAGCTGACCCGGACCTTCGCGACCGATTACGGCAAGATCACCGCCGAGGATGTTCGCGCGGCGGTGGCGCGGCACGTGACCGACGCTCCCGACTGGTCGATGCTGGTTGTTCCCGCTAAGAAGGGCGGCGGTGGCCAGTAGCTCTGCTCAAATCAGCGCGCCCGCGCCGGCAACTCCCGCCGGTACGCAAGCTGTGAAAAAAAGCTGGGGGCCCCTGCGGGTCCGGCAGGAGCCGTTTTTCGAGGACAAGAACCGCGCCTTCTGGATCCTGCAATCGGCGGGATGGGCGGGCTATTTCGTCCTTCGCACCCTGTCCGGCATGGCCAATGCGATGGGGTGGAGCTACATCATCCACACCGCCCTGCTGACCGGCACCGGCTATTCGGTCACTTTGCTGATGGCTGCCGCCTATCGCCGACTGATCAAGCAGCGCCCGGTCGTCACCTGGGTCGTATCGATCATCCTGGTGCTGCTCTGCTCGGCCGCCTTTTCCGCGATCGAAACCTGGAGCTATGCGACATTCCTTAAGCCCGGCGCCCGGCCGGTCGGGGTGGAGTTCTTCGGTGCGATCCTGCTCGATTTCGCGCTCCTGGCCGCCTGGTCGGCGCTTTATTTCGCGATCAATTACTACCTGCTGCTTGAGGAGCGGCACGATCGGATGGTGCGGCTGGAAAGCCAGGCCAACCATGCCCAGCTCGCGATGCTGCGCTACCAGCTTAACCCGCATTTCCTGTTCAATACGCTCAATTCGATCTCGACTTTGGTGCTGCTCAAGCAAACCGAGCGCGCCAACGCGATGCTGTCGCGGCTGTCCTCGTTCCTGCGCTACACGCTGGTCAACGAGCCGACCGGATCGGTCACCGTCGAGCAGGAAGTGGAAACGCTGAAGCTCTATCTCGAGATCGAGAAGATGCGCTTCGAAGAACGCCTGCGCCCGCATTTCCGGATCGAGAAAAGCGCCGCGCTTGCCCGCCTTCCCTCGCTGCTGCTCCAGCCTCTCGTCGAGAACGCGATCAAATATGCGGTCACCCCGCAGGAGGACGGCGCTGACATTATCGTCGATGCGCGCCGGCTGGGCGACCGGGTGGTGCTGGCGGTCGCCGATACCGGGCCGGGTGCGGACAGCGGCTACACCGTGCGCGCCGAACAGAGCACCGGAGTCGGACTGGCGAACATTCGCGACCGTCTGGCGCAGGCCTATGGCGCCGACCACAGCTTTGAGACTCAAACCAATGCTGACGGGGGTTTCAGCGTCACCATCGAAATCCCCTACCAAATCCAATCCGAGGAAGTGACATGACCATTCGCACGATCCTGGTCGACGACGAGCCGTTGGCGATCCAGGGGCTCCGGCTGCGCCTCGAGCGGCACGAGGATGTCGAGATCATCGAGACCTGCTCCAACGGCCGCGAAGCGATCCGCGCGATCAAGACCCACAAGCCCGACCTCGTCTTCCTCGACATCCAAATGCCGGGCTTCGACGGCTTTTCGGTCATTCAGGGCCTGATGGAAGTCGAGCCGCCTTTGGTCGTGTTCGTCACCGCTTACACTGATCACGCGATCCGCGCGTTCCAGGCGCAGGCGGTCGATTATTTGATGAAGCCGGTCGAGGAGGACCGCCTCGCCGACACGCTGGAACGCGTCCGCCAGCGGCTGGCGCAGAAGCGCGGCGCGGAAGAAGCGGGCAAGCTCAAGGAAGTGCTCGCCGAGGTCGCGCCCGACGCAATGGTCGATACCGGCGGCGACACGGGCGACGAGACGCACAGCTCGAGCCGCTACGAAAAGCTCATCAACATCAAGGATCGCGGCCAGATCTTCCGGGTTGACGTGGATACGATCGAGAAGATCGACGCGGCCGGCGATTACATGTGCATCTACACCGGCGACAACACCTTGATCCTGCGCGAGACGATGAAGGATCTGGAGAAACGCCTCGATCCCCGCCGCTTCCAGCGCGTCCACCGCTCCTGCATCGTCAATCTCGACCTGGTCCGGCAGGTCAAGCCGCACACCAACGGCGAATGCTTCCTAGTGCTGGATTCGGGCAGCCAGGTGAAGGTCAGCCGCTCCTACCGCGACGTCGTCGCGCGGTTTGTGCACTAGGCTCTGTACTCAATCGGCTTGCGATGTGTGAGATCTGCTGATTCAAGTCTTCTGCTTGGAGCGGAGGCGTTGATGGCGAGGCAGCTGACCTGGTTGAGCGATGCGGAATGGGCTCGGATTGAGCCGTTGCTTCCGC
>DASVSZ010000006.1:0-1839 GCA_036387855.1 Allosphingosinicella sp.
TTGCCTCGTCAGCCGAAAATTGGACGCAGGTAGGGACGCAAAAAAGCCGATCGCAATCGCTGCGTCGGCTTCTGGCGTCCAAGGAACCGGCAGCTTCCCATTCGTACGATGCACTGCGCGACGGCGCATCATGTCCCGAAAGCTGTGGTGAGCCGCTGATATAGTGCGGTGTTGGATCAAGTCAAACCCTTCGCATGCGATATCACTCTGTAGGGGCGCGGCATTTCGCCGACCGGACCGGGCGGTTGGTCGCACGGCTGATGGCAGACGCTTGCTACGTCCTAGAGCGTCGCCATGCCCGCTCGCGATGCTTGCGCCTGCGAACCGGGGCACCCAGTTGAGGATGATGGCGATTTCGACGTTTTCATGGCGGTTTACGGCGCTGGCCGCAATCGCGACAGCCGCGCCGCTCGGCGCGCAGCAAACGCTGCCTGGGCTCGACAGCTACAGCCTGCCGCCGGGTCAATCGACCGCAACGCCCACGCCGACCCCTACACCGACGCCCACCGTGGTTCCCGTCGTGCCCGTCCCGGTTGCGCCGACAATCGTCTTGCCGGCGCCAACGGCATCGGCCAGCGCGACGAATCGCCGGCCGCCGCCGCCCGCGCCGGCGGAGACGCCGGAGACGGCGCCTCGTGGCGAAAGCCCAGCGGCGGCGCAAGTCGACGTGTCGCCGCCGCCTACCGCCGTGCCGGCGCCGGAGCCCCGACCTACATCGTCACCGACGCCGGTCGCGACGAAGGATACGGCTGCTCCGGCCGATGTGGAGCGGGACCAAGGCTTCGCCTTATGGTGGATCGGTGGGCTTGCAGTGCTTGCCGCAATTGCGTTGATCGCTTCCCTGAGAGGGCGCCGGTCGTCGCGGCATGAGGTGGAGACCGAAATGGTGGAGTCGGTCGCGCCAATGCCGGCCCCGCCCGCGCTCTCACCAGTGCCGGTGCCGGTGCCGGATGAGCCCGCGACCCGAGCACGGCTGGGTCTGATGCTGCGGCCGACCAGGGCTGGCTTCAACATGCTCAGCGCAACGGTCGAGGCCGAACTCACCGTCGTTAACACCGGCGACGCACCGGCTGCGGACATTCGGATCGCGCTCGTGCTGCTCAGCGCGCATGCCGAACAAGGCGCGGAAATCGCCGATCATTCCACCCGGCCGATCGCGCGGCCGGCGGTGCCCGCCTTCGCCCTCTTACCCGGGGAGACTCGTGTCGCTCGGGTGGTCGTGGCGCTGCCACGCGACTCGATCAGGCCGCTGACCGCGGGCAATCGCCCGATGTTCGTCCCGGTCGTCGCCGCCAACTGCCGCTATTCGACCGACGGCACGAATGGGCAGGCGGTGCAGTCCTTCGTGATCGGCATCGAGCGCGATGACGCCGCGAAGCTGGCGCCGTTCTGGCTCGATCAGCCCGCAAGAATGTACGACCGCGTGGCCGCGCGACCGAATGCGACGGCGCCGGTGGGATAGCGAAAGAGGCTGGTTCGACTCCTCACTGCGTTCGTTTCGAGCGAAGTCGAGAAACCTGTCGCCGCGTATGACGTAGCGGTTTCTCAACTCCGCTCGAAACGAACGATGAGTAAGTGTCATCACACCTGACCGGCTTGCTCCACGCCGCCTCGAACCATCCACAAACGCAAAAGGGCGACCCCGCAGGGCCGCCCTTTCGTCGTCGGGATCCGGCTTGCGCCAGAGCAATCCTCGGCAGTGCCGCGATTACTTGAGTTCGACGGTCGCGCCGGCTGCTTCCAGCTGCGCCTTGACCTTCTCGGCCTCTTCCTTGTTGACGCCTTCCTTGACGGCCTTCGGAGCCGACTCGACCAGCGTCTTCGCTTCGGTCAGGCCGA
>DASVSZ010000007.1:0-87531 GCA_036387855.1 Allosphingosinicella sp.
CGCAAAGCCGCCGAACGCACCGTCGAGACAAGCTGGAAGCGCATCGGCTCGCTCCTGGACGCCTTCCCGCCCCACGAATGTGCCAACTACCTCAAGGGCGCAGGCTACGCTTCAGCTTAGATGGATCAGACTCTAAGCGGCTGATCCTCATTCCACGGCCCGGCGTCGAGCAGCAGCTTGCGAACCGCGCCGAGACGCGCCGTTTCCGACGCGTTACACCCCGCGATGATGCGGGCCTGTTTCACAAACCGGTCGATCTTGCCAACCACCATCTCGATGTGAGTCGACGGTTCGATCGCACAATCGATCGACAGCTTGGTCCGGAGGAAGTCCAGTTCGTAATCGGGCCTAGACAGCACCTGCCTTATCACATTCGCCGGTTCGCTCGGCGCGCCGCCAGCCACGCCTGTTAAAACAGGCTTGTCGAAGCATCTTTCCCCCGTTTCCGCAGTCCCAACCAGGCTCATCGCAGCTCTCCGACTCACCAACCTGGTGAGAACGAAGATAGAACAATCGATCTCCTACATTGCAAGCCTTGGTCGGCGTGAGCCTCTCAAACCCCCGATTTCTGCGGTTCCAGATGCAGGTAGCGCTGGTTGAAGTCGCCGACGCGGCGCATCTGTTGCCAGTTGGGGAAGCTGATGTTGCGGCGGGTGCGGGTGATCAGGCCTTCGGCTTCCAGCGCCTTGAGCGTGCGGTTGACGTGCACCGGGGTTAGCCCGACCGCATCGGCCAGCTGCTCCTGCGTCATCGGCAGCTCGTAGCCATATTCCTGCGCCAGTCCTTCAGCGTCGAGCCGAACCGCCAGTTCACAGAGCAGATGCGCAAGCCGGGCGCGGGAATCGCGGCGGCCGACGTTCAGCACCCATTCGCGGAACACGGACGCTTCGACCAGGATTTTGACCAGGATCGCGTGGCCCACGCCCGAGCGCGAGCGCGCCAGTGCCTGAAGGTCCTCGCGCGGCACAAACGCCACTTCGGCCCGAGTCAGCATCTGCACGCTGTGATCGGACACGTCGAGGAACAGGTTCTGAAAGTCGAGCGCGTCGCCGGGTATATGAAGCGCGACGATCTGCCGAGCGCCATCGCCCGTCAGTTTCTGCCGATATGCGAAGCCGGAAATCAGGACCGCGCAAGCTTCAGGCGGGTCGGCTTCGCGAACGGTGTAACTCGACGGCTCGAGCGTCCGCAGTGTGTAAGGCAGTGCCATCACCGCGTCGCGATCCTCCGCCGAAAGGCGAGTACGCAGCTCCAGGTTGCGGACCAGGATTTCGAGGGGATGTCGAGGGGTATTCACCGAAAGTCTCCCGCAAGTCAGGGCGGGAGCACAAGCATCTCTCTGTCGCCAAAGCCCGGACTAACCTGCAGACGATTTCGCCTCCATAACATAGGCGCGGTTGGCTGGCCATATAAATTGCGCAAAACATTGATTTAGAACATGGATTTGAATTGAGATTTCAGTTATGAAGCGGTCATCGCCGGGACATCTGCATGGGCCTTGGCGGCTGAGAGACCGAACGCGCTCCCGCCCTCAAGACGGTGAGCAGCTATGGCCTTGTTCTACTTCCATCTTCGAGACGGCACCGATATCCTGCTCGATCCGGAAGGACGCCCTCTGGCCTGCTTGGCCGACGTGCAAAAGGCCGCTCTGATGGAAGCGCGGTCGATCATCAGCGACGATGCGCGCACCGGTCGGATCATGCTCGACCAGCGGATCGACGTCGAAGACGAGTTCCGCGACCTGGTTCACTCGCTGCCGTTCGCGGACGCGGTGGAGATCGTCCTGACCAGGCCCGAATAGTTGGTTGGCGGCCGGACCTAGCGCGGCGCTTCACCCCCGCGCCGCCATCGGCTAAAGCCGCGTTCAAATGACCGCTCAATCACGCCCATCCGCGCGCTTCACCTCCTTTCGCGAAGGTGGCGGGCGCATCGCCGGCCAGCTGCGCCGCTTGTGGCGCAATCGCTGGGTGAAGCTGCTCGCGATCCTGGCCGCGCTGCCTTTGCTCGGCATCCTGCTCGCCTGGATCCTGTTCGCCCGCAATCTGCCCTCGGCGGAAAGCCTGCTCACTTATCAGCCGCCCCTGCCGACCAACATCCGCTCGATCGAGGGCGAGCCCATCCAGACGTTCGCGCGCGAACGGCGGGTGGAACTCGCCTATGAAGAATATCCCAAGCGGCTGATCCAGGCCTTCCTGGCAGCGGAGGATCGCACCTTCTTCGAACATGGCGGGATCGACTATCCGGGCATCCTGCGGGCGGTCGTTACCAACCTGAGCAACAGCGGCCGCCCGGTCGGCGCGTCCACGATTACCCAGCAGGTCGCCAAGAACCTGCTGCTGACCAGTGAGTTGAGCTACACCCGCAAGATCAAGGAAGCCTTTCTCGCCCGCAAGATCGAGGCGGTACTGACCAAGCCGCAGATCCTGGAATTGTATCTCAATCAGATCTTCCTGGGCCGCAATGCTTATGGCGTTCAATCCGCCGCCCGCGCATACTTCGACAAGGACGTTGATGATCTCGCGCTGCACGAGGTCGCGTATCTGGCGGTGCTGCCAAAGGCGCCGAACAATTACAGCCCGGAACGCTTTCCCGAGCGGGCGATCGGCCGGCGCAACTTCGTGCTGTCGGAAATGGCCCGCAACGGCTTCATCACGGAAGCCGAGCGCGCCGCCGCCGCCGCCCGTCCGCTCGGCACCGTGCGCGGGGCGGCGAACAGCATCAAGAATGTCGGCGGCTATTTCATGGAGGATGTCCGCCGCTTCCTGGTCGAACGCTATGGCGAGAAGACCGAGCGTGGGGTTCACGGCGTCTATACCGGCGGCCTGTGGGTGCGCACCTCCTACAATCCCGCGATGCAAAAGGCGGCCGAGGCGGCGCTGCGCGACGGCCTGCTGCGTTTCGACGGTGGCCGCAGCTGGCGCGATCCGGGGCTCAAGATCGACATGGACCGGGACTGGCGCAGCCAATTGTCGGCGTTGGATTACGGTGTCGGCTACGATGATTGGCGTGCGGCGGTGGTGATCGAAAAGGCGGGCGGGGCGGCGACGATCGGTTTCACCGACGGCACCACCGGCACCCTCGCCGCTTCCGCCGCGTCGATGCCCAAGCGCGGCACGGCGGGCGCGGCGTTCGGCTTTCTCCAGCCCGGCACGGTGATCGCGGTCAAGAAGATCGCCGGCGAGAGCTACGCGCTTCGCTCCGTCCCCGAAATCGGCGGCGCCCTGGTTGCCCAGGAAGTCTCCACCGGACGCGTCCTCGCCATGCAGGGCGGCTGGGACGTGCGCGGCTCCTCGTTCAACCGCGCCACCCAGGCGCTGCGCCAGCCCGGATCGACCTTCAAGCCGATCGTCTATTCGGCCGCGCTCGACAATGGCATGACGCCCGCCTCGATCATCGTCGATGGCCCGTTCTGCGTCAGTCAGGGGCCGGCGCTGCCGCAGAAGTGCTTCCGCAATTTCTCCGGCGGCAATGCCGGCCCGCAAACCATGCGGTGGGGCCTCGAACAATCGCGCAACCTGATGACGGTGCGCGCCGCCAATCAGGTCGGAATGAACCAGGTCACCCGGCTCGCACGGCGGCTCGGCGTCGGGGATTTCCCGAACTACCTGTCGATCGCGCTCGGCGCCGGCGATACGACGGCGATCCAGATGACCAACGCCTTCGCGATCCTCGCCAACAACGGCAAGGAAGTGAAGCCGAGCCTGATCGATTACATCCAAGACCGCAACGGCAAGGCGATCTACCGCGCCGACACAAGGCCCTGCGAGGGTTGCGACGCGCCCGACTGGAACGGCCGTCCGATGCCGCGGCCGCCCTTACGCACCAAGCAGGTGATGGACGCGATCACCGCCTATCAGATGGTGCATATCCTTGAAGGCGTGGTCGAACGCGGCACCGCGACCCGCCTGCGCGCGCTCGGTCGCCCGCTGTTCGGCAAGACCGGCACCACGTCGGGCCCTCGCGACGTCTGGTTCGTCGGCGGCTCTCCGGATGTCGTCGCCGGCATCTATGTTGGTTACGACAAGCCGCGCAGCCTGGGCGGCGCCGCGCAGGGCGGCCGGATCGCCGCACCGATCTTCCAGCAATGGGCGCAGGTCGCGCTCAAGGATATGGCCAAGGTGCCGTTCCGCGCGCCATCCGGCGTTCGCATGGTGCGGATCGATCGGCGCTCGGGTCGCAAGGTGTTCGGCACCTTCCCGACCGGCAGCGATCCCAAGCCGGCGGTGATCTGGGAAGCGTTCAAGCCCGAAAGCGAGCCCAAGCGTACCGCCCGCCGTTACGAGGTCGCCAGCTTCGAGGAACGCCGCGCCGCCCTGCTCGATCAGTTGCGCAACCGCGGCGCGCGCCCTGCCCCGCGTCCCCGGCCCCGCCGGGCGGAGCCGGAAACAAGCGACGCCTTGCCAAGCGAGGACGGGATTTACTAACGCTCGTCACCCCGGCGGAGGCCGGGGTCTCAGGCCGGAAAGGCGCTGGAGTCCTCGTGTCCTGAGATCCCGGCCTCCGCCGGGATGAAGATTGTGGAGCTTTCCAATGCGCGCCGAAGCGCAAAGCCATATCGACCAGATCCGGTCAGCCCTCGACCTGCTCCGCCGCTTTCTCGATTGGGATCGGGCGCTGCGGCGGCTGGAGGAGTTGAACAATCGTGTCGAGGATCCGAGCCTGTGGAACGACGCCAAGGCCGCGCAGGAGGTGATGCGCGAACGTCAGCGGCTGGACGGTGCGATCGGCGCCACCCGCCAGATCGAGCGGGAGCTGGACGATACGGTCGAGATGATCGAGCTGGCCGAAGCCGAAGGCGATCAGGCGCTGGTCGACGATGCGGTGGCCTCGCTCGCCCAGCTCGCCGAGCGCGCGGAAAAGGACAAGGTCACCGCCCTGCTCGCGGGCGAGGCGGACGCCAACGACACCTATATCGAAGTCAATGCCGGCGCGGGCGGCACCGAAAGCCAGGATTGGGCGGAAATGCTCCAGCGCATGTATACGCGCTGGGCCGAGCGGCACGGCATGAAGGTCGAACTGGTCGATTACCATGCCGGCGAACAGGCGGGCATCAAATCCGCCACCCTGCTGATCAAGGGCGAGAATGCCTATGGCTATGCCAAGACGGAAAGCGGCGTCCACCGCCTGGTCCGCATCAGCCCCTATGATTCCAACGCCCGCCGCCACACCAGCTTTTCGAGCGTGTGGGTTTATCCGGTGATCGACGACAATATCGAGATCGAGGTTAACGACAGCGAGCTGCGCATCGACACCTATCGAGCGTCCGGCGCCGGCGGCCAGCATATCAACACCACCGATTCCGCGGTGCGCATCACGCATCTGCCGACCGGCATCGTGGTGCAATGTCAGAACCAGCGATCGCAGCACAAGAACAAGGCCGAAGCCTATAACCAGCTGCGCGCCCGCCTATACGAGCGCGAACTGCAGCGGCGCGAGGCGGAGTCGAACGCGACGGAGGCCGGCAAGACCGATATCGGCTGGGGCCACCAGATTCGATCCTACGTGCTCCAGCCCTACCAGTTGGTAAAGGACCTGCGCACCGGAATCACCTCCACCGCCCCGTCCGACGTACTCGACGGCGATCTCGACCGCTTCATGGCCGCATCGCTGTCGCAGCGCGTGACGGGAGAGAAGGTCGAGGTCGAAGATGTGGATTAGGCGCAATAGCCTCTCTCCCCTTGCGGGAGAGAGGTTGGAGAGAGGGGTCGGCCGCGTCTGCGGCCGAGAGACTCTCGTGACTTCAGCGGCATCGAGCCGCTTCAGCCACACCCCTCTCCCTACCCTCTCCCGCAAGGGGAGAGGGGCTGTGCTCGCCGCCCTCGCCCTCCTGACCCCCGCCTGCGACGCGCAGGCGCCCGCCCGCTCCACCTTTCCCGAACCGCAGCGCCCGGTCGCGCCGATCGTCTCCTCGCGTTATTCCGACGAGGATGCGCGCGACAGCGTCGGCGAGTTCGAGACGGTGATGAAGCTGGCCGGCGTCGCGCCCGACATGTCGGTCGCCGACGTCGGCGCGGGCGAGGGTTATTATACCGTCCGCTTGTCCCCGCTGGTCGGCGCGGAGGGCCGCGTGCTCGCCCAGGATATCGTTCCCGCGACCCGCGACGAGCTCGCCCGCCGCGTCAATCGCGAACGACTCGACAATGTCGCGGTGAAGCTGGGCGAGGCCAACGATCCAAAATTGCCGGAAGTGTCGTTCGACCGCATCTTCCTCATCCACATGTATCATGAGATCGAGCGGCCGGCCGAATTCCTGTGGCACGTGCGCACCTCGCTCAAGCAGGATGGAAGCATCGTCGTGGTCGATGCCGATCGCCCGACCGCCCGCCACGGCACGCCGCCGCGCCTGTTGTTGTGCGAATTCGCGGCGGTCGGCTACGAGCTTGCCCGGTTCGAGCGACTGCCCGACAGCGAATCCTATTTCGCCCAGTTCATCGCCAAGGGGCCGCGCCCGGACCCGGGCACCATCCCCGCCTGCCCGGCCTGACCCGACTCAAAGAAATCCCATTGCGCGGAAACTTCGGCAACTTCCGCCCGCGAAAATCAGATGATCGTGCACCTGCACGCCAAGCTCCCCCGCGATCCGCGCCAGCTTGCGGGTCGCGGCGACATCCGCGTCGCTCGGCGTCGGATCGCCGCTGGGGTGATTGTGGGCGAGGATCAGCCCGGCCGCGTCGAACCTGAGCGCGTCGGCGAGGATCGGTCGCAGCGGCAGATCGATTGCCGCCTGCTCGCCTTGACGCGTTTCGCTCCGGCCCACCACAAATCGATTCGAGTCGATGAACAGGATCGCGAGAAGCTCGCGGCGCGCGCCAGCGAATGCCGGCGCCAGAAAGTCGGCGGCATCGCGTGCGGTCCGAATCTGCATTGGCGGTTGATCGGCTGGCCACATCTGCGCGCGCCACTGCCACGAGCAGGCTTGGACTGCCGCTTCGGATGGAGCCGTAGTGGAGGAGAATAACTCCGAAACGGACCTGCCGCATGGCCTTGGTTTGACGGCCGGGAGCAGCCATAAGCGGCCGCATGCAACCCTATCACGCGCTCCTCCAGCGCATCCTTGATGAAGGTACGCCCCAGCAGGACCGGACCGGAGTCGGAACGTCAAGCGTGTTCGGACACCAGATGCGGTTCGACCTGGCGGACGGGTTCCCGCTGGTCACGACCAAGAAGCTGCACCTGCGCTCGATCATCATCGAACTGCTCTGGTTCCTGCGCGGCGACACCAACGTGCGCTGGCTTCAGGACAACAAGGTCAGCATCTGGAACGAATGGGCGGACGAAGCGGGCGATCTCGGCCCGGTGTACGGCAAGCAATGGCGCTCATGGGAAGGCCCGGACGGCGCCCGCATCGACCAGATCGCGCAGCTTATCGAACTCATCAACCGCGACCCCGCCTCGCGCCGCCAGATCGTCTCCGCCTGGAACCCGGCCGAGCTGCCCCGCATGGCGCTCGCTCCCTGCCATTGCCTGTTCCAGACCCAGGTTGCCAACGGCCGGCTCAACCTGCAGCTTTACCAGCGCAGCGCCGACGTGTTCCTGGGGGTGCCGTTCAACATCGCCAGCTACGCGCTGCTGACCCACATGCTGGCGCAGCAATGCGGGCTGGAGCCGGGCGTGTTCGTGTGGACGGGCGGCGATTGTCACCTCTACTCCAATCACCTCGACCAGGCCCGGCTGCAACTTACCCGCGAGCACCGGCCGCTGCCTAAGCTCACGATCAAGCGCCGACCCGACGCGATCGACGGCTACGCCTACGAGGATTTCGAGATCGGCGGCTACGATCCCCACCCCCACATCCCCGCGCCGGTGGCGGTGTGATTTACCTCGCCGTCATCCCAGCGCAGGCTGGGATCCATTCTGAGTCGGCATGGACCCCAGCATTTACTGGGATGACGCGATGAGGGAGAACCAGGAAATCACCTTTATCGTCGCGCGCGCGCGCAATGGCGTGATCGGGCGCGATGGCACGCTGCCCTGGCACATTCCCGCCGACCTGAAACGTTTCAAGGCGCTGACGCTCGGCGCGCCGATGATCATGGGCCGCAAGACGTTCGAAAGCCTGCCCGGCCTGCTGCCCGGCCGCCGTCACATCGTCCTCACCAGGGATCGCGATTGGCGAGCGGTGGGCGCGGAGGTCGCGCACGATCCGGAGTCCGCGCTGGCGCTGGCCGAACCGGGCCGGGTATCGGTGATCGGCGGCGCGGAGGTGTTCCGGCTGATGATGCCCTATGCGACGCGGGTGGAGTTGACGGAGATTGATGCTGACGTAGCGGGAGACATCACGATGCCGCCGTTCGACACGTCCGAGTGGCGCGAGATCGCGCGTGAGTCGCATCCGGCCGAGACACCGCCGTACAGCTTCGCCACGCTAACCCGCTCCCCCTCGTCACCCCGGCGAACGCCGGGGCCTCAGGTCGCGAACGCGCCGGCGCCTTTTCCGTCCTGAGGTCCCGGCCTTCGCCGGGATGACGAGGAGGCGAAACGTCCCTATACCCCGCGCCATGGAGCGGCTGGAGGGCGGCTCGGCGGTTCCGCAGGCACTGCGCGGGGGGGTCGTCGCGCTCGGCAATTTCGATGGTTTTCACCTCGGTCACCAGGCGGTGGTGGGCCGGGCCGTCGCCCGCGCCGAAGGCCGGCCGGCCCTGGTCGCCACCTTCGATCCGCATCCGGTGCGCTTCTTCAAGCCCGATCTGCCGTCCTTCCGCCTGACCAGCCTGGATCAGCGCGAGCGCCTGTTCTCGGCGGCCGGAGCGGACGCGATGCTGGTGTTCCGCTTCGACGGCGACCTCGCCTCGCTGAGCGCCGAAGCGTTCGTCGCGGATCGACTGGTCGGCCTGATCGGCGCGGCCGCGGTCGTCACCGGTGAGGATTTCACCTTCGGCAAAAATCGCGGCGGCAATGTCAAGGTAATGCGCCGGCTCGGCGCCCAACACGGCCTTATGGTCGACGCGGTCGCGCCGGTGCTGGGCGATGGCGAGCCGATCTCGTCCAGCCGCATCCGCGAGGCGTTGCAGGCCGGCGATTGCGACACCGCCACGCGCCTGCTCACCCGCCCGTTCTCGATCGAAGGAACCGTCGAGCATGGCGACAAGCGCGGCCGCACGATCGGTTATCCAACGGCGAACCTCCAGCTCGGCAGCTACTTGCGCCCGCGCTACGGCATCTACGCGGTGCGTGGCTATCTGCCGGACGGACGCGTGCTGGAGGGCGCCGCAAATGTCGGTATACGCCCGACTTTCGAGCCCGCCAAAGAATTGCTCGAGCCTTATTTCTTCGATTTCGAAGGCGATCTTTACGGCCAAGTGATCGAAGTGGAGCTGGTGTCGTTCATTCGCCCTGAGCAAAAATTCGACGGGTTGGAGGCGCTCACAACACAGATGGACGCCGATTGTGAGGAGGCACGTCGCCGGCTCGCCCTTCTCCCTTGAGGGGAGAAGGATACGAAGACTTAGCCGTGCAACGGCTTAGTCGCAGTTGGATGAGGGTGACTGCCTCGAAGTTTCAAAGCAGGCGCTGTGCCCCTCACCCAGCTACGCTTAAGCTCGCCGGAATTGGCTCGCCAAGGCTTCGCAACCCTCTCCCGTCGAGGGAGAGGGTTTCCGATTGCCGCCTTCCCCGCTAGACCCACGCCAAATGTCCGAAAAACCAGATTACAAAGAGACGGTCTTCCTCCCCAAGACCGATTTCCCGATGAAAGCCGGCCTCGCGCAAAAAGAGCCGGCCATTCTCGCGCGCTGGGCGGAGCAGGACCTGTACGGACAGCTCAGACGAGAGCGCGCCGGGCGCCCCCGGTTCATTCTCCACGACGGCCCGCCATACGCCAATGGCGATCTCCACATGGGCCACGCGATGAACAAGATCCTGAAGGACATCATCGTCCGCTCGGCGAGCTTGCGCGGGCTCGACGCGCCCTACATTCCCGGCTGGGATTGCCACGGTTTGCCGATCGAGTGGAAGGTCGAGGAGCAGTATCGCAAGAAGAAGCTCGACAAGGATCAGGTGCCCCGCGCCGAGTTCCGCGCCGAATGCCGCGCATTCGCCGAGAAATGGGTCGATATACAGCGCGAGCAGTTCCAACGGCTCGGCGTGATGGGCGAGTGGGACGATCCCTACCTCACCATGCGCTACGAGAGCGAAGCCGCGATCGTCGCCGAGCTGCACAAGTTCGCGATTGGCCAGCAGATCTACCGGGGCGCCAAGCCGGTAATGTGGAGCCCGGTCGAGAAAACCGCGCTCGCCGAGGCGGAAGTCGAATATGAGGACATCATTTCGACGCAGATCGACGTGGCGTTCGAGATCGTCGAGAGCCCGATCCCCGAGCTGGTCGGCGCACATGCGGTAATCTGGACGACGACGCCCTGGACGATCCCGGTCAACCAAGCGATCGCCTATGGGCCGGACATCACGTACGCGCTCTTCGAGCTCAAGACCGGCGAGTGCGACAAGCACCCGGAGCTGGAATGGCTTCGAGGCAAGCGATTTATTGTAGCCCAGGATTTGGTGCCGACCTTCCTGAAGCGCTTGCATCCCGAAGTTTGGGACAACAGCGCTGCTTGGGACCTGATGATCAAAGGGCATGAATTAGAGGGCACCGTCGCCCGCCACCCGATGCACCATCTCGGCGGCTTCTTCGCCAAGCCGCGGCCGTTCCTGCCGGGCGATTTCGTCACCACCGATCAGGGCACGGGGCTCGTCCACATGGCGCCGGATCATGGCGAGGACGATTTCCTGCTGTGCAAGGCGCACGGCATCGACACCGTGTTCGCGGTCGAGGATGACGGGCGCTATCGCAAGGATTGGGCCTGGCTCGGCGGCCAGGGCTCGGTGATCAACCCCAAGTTCAACGCGCCCGACGGGCCGATCTGCTCGGACCTGCGGGAAGCCGGCGCTTTGCTCGCGGCAAGTGCCGACTTCAAGCACAGCTACCCGCATTCGTGGCGGTCCAAAGCCAAGGTGATCTTCCGCGCGACGCCGCAATGGTTCATCGGGATGGATCAGGAAGTGGGGAGCATAACCAATACCGTTCGGGCTGAGCCCGTCGAAGCCCACCCCTTCTCTTTGGGCGAGCAGGAAGACGAAAAGAGCAGCCTTCGACAGGCTCAGGCCGCACGGAGTGGCGGTGATACGCTGCGGAGCACAGCCCTCGCCGCCATCGACGAGACCCGCTGGGTGCCCGAGAAATCCCGCAACCGCATCCGCTCTATGGTCGAGGGGCGGCCCGACTGGGTGATCTCGCGCCAGCGTGCCTGGGGGGTGCCGATCGCGCTCTACGTTCACCGCCGCACGGGCGAGTATCTGCGCGACGACGCAGTGAATGCCCGAATCGTCGAGGCGTTCACGTCGGGCGGCGCCGATGCCTGGTTCACGGGCGATCACCAGCGCCTGCTCGGCAACGAGTACAATCTCGCCAATTACGAGCCGGTCAGCGATATCCTGGATGTGTGGTTCGATAGCGGCTCGACCCATGCTTTCGTGACGGAAACGCGTTATGGCAAGGGCGTCCGCGCCGACCTCTATTGCGAAGGCTCGGACCAGCATCGCGGCTTCTTTCAGTCCTCGCTGCTCGAGAGCTGCGGCACGCGCAGTGTCGCGCCCTACAAGTCCGTCCTGACCCACGGCTTCGCGCTCGACGGCCAAGGCCGCAAAATGTCCAAATCGGTCGGCAACGTCGTCGATCCACTCGCCATCATCCGCGACAATGGCGCGGACATCCTGCGCCTGTGGGTCGCCTCGACCGATTATTTCGAGGATGTCCGGATCGGCAAGGAAGTGCTCGCCGGCACCTCCGATGCCTACCGTAAGCTGCGCAACACCTTCCGCTACCTGCTCGGCGCACTCAGCGACTTTTCGGAAGAGGAACGCGTCGGCGCCGAGGAGATGCCCGATCTCGAGCGCTTCATGCTTTCGCGCCTGGCCGAGCTCGACCGCACCCTCCGCGCGGTGGTCGGCAGCGAGGATCAGCCGCCCAGCTACGAGTATGGCCGCTACGCCCGCGCGCTGACCGACTTCGCCAATAACGAGCTGTCCGCCTTTTTCTTCGATATCCGCAAGGACTGCCTGTATTGCGACGCGCCGGGCAGCCTCAAGCGCCGCGCCTACCGCACCGTGCTCGACATTCTCTTTCACAGCCTCGTGCGCTACGCCGCGCCGATCCTGGTCTTCACCGCCGAGGAAGTGTGGACGACGCGCTTCCCCGACGCGGGATCGGTCCACCTCCTGACCTGGCCCGAGCTCGACCCGACCTGGAGCCAGGACGTGGACGCGGCCGAATGGGAGCGCCTGCGCCAGCTGCGCCTCCTCGTATCCGGCGAGATCGAGCCCAAGCGCCGCGCCAAGGAGCTCGGCTCGAGCCTGGAGGCCAAGGTGACGATCGGTTACCCGGACGATTTCGACCGCCCGCGCGCGACCACGCCCGAGCTCGCCGAATTGTTCATTGTGTCCGATGTCGGTTTCGAGAAGGCACTGTCCGGCCCGACCGTGATTGCCCACCGCTCCGATTACGAGAAGTGCGGGCGCTGCTGGCGGCTGCTGCCCGAAGTTGCCGAGGACGGCGCGCTGTGCGCCCGCTGCGAGGAGGTTGTGAATGGCTGATCCGACGCCCTCCGGCGCCGCCGAGACCCGTCAGCCAGGCGCTTATGTTCCGCTCGGCCAGGGCGGCACGCCCTCGCCCAAGCGCCGCGCTATTGGCGATCACCGCGCCTTTGCCTTTTCGATCGCCGCAATCGTGTTCGCGTTCGACCAGCTGACCAAGTTCGTCGTCACCAACACGCTCCAGCTCCAGCGCCGGGGCTCGATGGAGTTGCTCAGCTTCTTCGATCTGACCTGGGTCGAGAATCGCGGCGTTTCGATGGGTTTCCTGACTGCAAGCAGCAATTGGGCGCGCTGGCTCCTGGTGCTGTTCACTGCCGCGATCGCCGGCGGCGTGGTCTATTGGATCTGGAACGAAAAGCGCCGCGACGATGCCGCCGCGCTCGCGCTGGTGCTGGGCGGTGCGCTCGGCAATATCCTCGATCGCATGCGGTTCGGTTACGTGGTCGATTTCGCCGATCTGCACTTCGGAACGTGGCGTCCGTTTTTGATCTTCAATGTTGCCGACGCAGCGATTACAATCGGTGTCCTGCTGCTGCTCGTCCGCGCGCTTCTGACGCGCGACAAGAAGCCGTCCCGGAAGGAAGTGTGACATGCGTATCGTGATCCTCGCCTCGGCCGCCCTGTTGCTGGCCGGCTGCGGCTCGAGCGGCGGCTTGAACCGCGAGCGGCCGGACGAATTTGCCGTGGCCCGCAACGCGCCTTTGGTGGTCCCGCCCGATTTCGCGCTGCGTCCGCCCCAGCCCGGCCAGGCTTCCCCGGTCGCCACCGACAGCCGCACCCAGGCGATCCAGACCCTGTTCGGCGGCCCGGCCCCACGCAGCGCGTCGGAAAATACGGTGCTGAGCGAAGCTGAGTCCGACCGTGCCGCCCCGGGCGCCCGCTCCGTTGCCGGCGATCCGGGAACGACCGTGGTCGACAAGGGCAACGTTACCCAGACCATCCTTGCCGTCCCCGAAGGCAACGGTCAGGAAGCCAGCGTCAGCACGCCGCAATAGCTTTCTTCCCTCTTCCTTGGATGGGATAGCGTCAACCGCCTGCTAACCGATCTTTAGCGCACACCCGCTAGGGTGCGTGGACGATGACTCGCGAGCCTTACGCCCAGTTCGACACGGCCCCGATCGAGGCGGGGCGGCAAGTCGCGCATCTGCGCCACCTGCTCAGGATCGCCGAGGAGATTGCTGGGCGTGTCCCCCGGGCCGCCGCTGGTGACGAAGCGCTGGACGAAGCCGCGCGCATCAGCGAAGCCTATGAACGCAGCCTTCCCGTCGTCCAGCGCCGCTTCGATGCGCTGGCGGAAGAAAGCGCCGGCTGGGCGGCAGGCGCGGTCGAAGCGCTCCTCGTCATCGCCCGCGACGGGGCGCCGCCCCACTCGGCGGCGGCGCAACTCGCTCGGGAGCTGGACCACGCGCTGCGCGACCTCGCCCGAACGCTTCGCTGAATATCCTCTCCTGGAAGGGGAGGATCAGAGGGGCCGGTATCGCTCCAGCCCCGCCGCCAGATCCTCGATCAGATCGTCCGCGTCCTCAAGGCCGATCTGAAGCCGCACCATGGGCCCTTCCTGATCCGGCGCCCGCACCGTTCGCACCCGGGCCGGATCGATCGGCAGCGCCAGGCTCTCGAACCCGCCCCAGCTGTAGCCGATCCCGAAATGCCGCAGCCCGTCGACGAAGCGCGCGCGTTCCACCTCGCCGCCCCCGTTCAGCGCAAAGGCGAACAGGCCCGACGCGCCCTTGAAGTCGCGCTGCCAGAATTCGTGCCCCGGGCAGCCGGGCAAAGCCGGGTGCAGCACTTGGGCGACCTGCGGCTGCTCCTCCAGCCATCGGGCGATGCGGAGCGCGCTCGCCTCGTGCTGGCGCAGCCGCACGCCCATGGTCCGCAGCCCCCGCGCGGCCAGCCAGGCATCGTCCGGGCTGGCATGCTGGCCGAGCATGCGGCTGGTCTCGCACAAAGCCGGCCAATGCGCGGCCGTTGCGGTCACCGAGCCGAGCATCACGTCCGAATGCCCGACCACATATTTGGTGCAAGCCAGGATGGACATGTCCACGCCGGCCGCGATCGCGGGGAACAGCAAGGGGGTCGCCCAGGTATTGTCGAGCAGGGTGAAGAAGCCGCGCTCCCTCGCCACCGCGCAGATGCCGGGCACGTCCTGCACCTCGAAGGTTAGCGAGCCGGGACTTTCCAAGAAGATCGCGCGGGTCGCGGGGCCGATCAGATCGGCGATGCCGGTCCCAACAAGCGGATCGTAGTAGCGCGTCGTCATCCCCATCCGGCGCAACACGGTATCGCAGAACGCCCGGGTCGGGCCGTAGACGCTGTCCAACATCAGCAACTCGTCGCCGGCCGTCAGCACGCTCAGCAAGGCGGCGGAGATCGCCGCCACGCCGGAGGGGAAGAGCCGCGTTCCCGCCGCCCCCGGCTCCAGCTCCGTCAGCGCTTCCGCCAGCGCCCATTGCGTGGGAGTGCCGTTGCGGCCGTAATGAAGACGCCCGTCCTCCGGCGGATAAGCGGCGCGCATGTCGGCAACCGTATCGAACAGGATGGTGGACGCACGCCACACCGGCGGGTTGACGATGCCGCCTGTCCATTCCGGCCGGCGCCCGCCGTTGACGAGCCTGGTGTCCGGCCGGTCCTCGCTCACGCCGCGCCGGTCGCCTTTGGCGTGTCCGGATCGGCGCCCCACTCGGCCCAACTGCCGTCGTACAAACGCGCGCCATCGGCCCCGAGCAGATGCGCGCCGAAAATCAGAGCGGTCGCGGTCACGCCGGAGCCGCAGGTGGTGACCATCGGCTTGGCAGGATCGACCCCGGCCGCGTCGAACGCCGCCCGCAGCGCCTCGCCCCGCTTCCAAGTCCCGTCGGCGTTGAACAGGCTGCCCTGCGGCAGATTGCGAGCGCCCGGAATGTGGCCCGGAGTCAGCCCGGCCCGCGATTCGGGTTCCTCCCCGGTGAAACGAGACGAGGAGCGGGCATCGACGATCTGCTCGGATCCGGCCTCCGCCAGTTCGCGCACCGCGCCCTTGTCGAGAACGGCCTTGCCGTCGAACAAGGGCGTGAAATGGCCGTGCCGGACCTGCGGCTTGCCGCTTTCCAGCGGACGCCCTTCCGTCTTCCACTTGGCCAGGCCACCGTCGAGGATCGCGACATAATGCGCGCCGAATGTCTTGAGCAGCCACCAGGCCCGCGCCGCGCTGCGCAAGGGGCTGTCGTCATAGACGACGATCCGCTGCCCGTCGCGAATGCCGAGCGATTGCATCCGGCTGGCGAACTTGTGCTCAGGCGGAAGTTTGTGCGGCGCGCCGGGAGTCTTGTCAGCCAGCTCGTCGAGATCGAGGAACACGGCGCTCGGAATATGCCCGGCTTCATATTCGGCCCGTGCGTCGCGATCGTAGCCTTCCAGGAACTTGGTCGCGTCGATCACGGCGAGATCGGCGGCGCCGAGCTCCCCGGCAAGCCATTCAGTCGAGACGAGTGAGTCCATCTTGCTCTCCATAGCCCGCGGGCATTGCGTCTATCCAATCCAGCGTCCGGCGGGCTTGCGCAAGTGTTTCCCGCTTGGTGTCGTCGCCAAAACGATCCCAGGTGCGATAGATGTTCCGCAGGCGCGGATTGCCGTCCAATCTGTCGCGATTGCGGTCGAGGAAATTCCAGTAGAGCGCGTTGAACGGGCACGCATCCTCGCCGACGCGCTTGGTGGGATCGTAGCGGCAGGGCGGGCAGTAATCGGACATGCGATTGATGTAAGCGCCGCTCGCCGCATAGGGCTTGGTGCCGACCAGCCCGCCATCGCCGAACTGGCTCATGCCCAGCGTGTTGGGCAACGTGACCCACTCATAGGCGTCGAGATAGACTTCCATATACCACAGGTGCACCGCCTTTGGCACCGCGCCGATCAGCAGGGCAAAATTGCCTGTGACCATCAGCCGCTGGATGTGGTGAGCATAGGCATAGCGCCAGGTTTGCCCGAGCGCCTGGGCCATGCAATGCATGTCGGTCTCGCCGGTCCAGTAGAAAAGCGGCAGCTGGCGGGTGTTGCCGAAGAAGTTGCGCTCGACATAATCCGGCCCGGCCAGCCAATAGACACCGCGCATATATTCGCGCCAACCGATGATCTGGCGGATGTAGCCTTCCGCGCAGTTGAGCGGCACCCGGCCCTCCCGGTAACGCGCGTCCACCGCCCGGCACAGCTCGAGCGGGTCGAGCAGTCCTGAGTTGATGTAGGGCGACAAATGGCCGTGCCACAGCCGCGGCTGGCCAGTCACCATCGCATCCTGGAAGTCGCCGAAGCTGCACAAGGCTTTGTCGAGAAATGTTTCCTGCGCGGCGAGCGCGTCCTCGCGGGTGACGGCGATGTCCCAATCTTTCAGACTGCCGAGCAGTTCGGGGAAGCGCGTCTCGACGAGTTCGATGACCTCTTGCGTGATCGCATCGGCGGGGAAGCGCGGCGGCTCGGGCATGAACAGGTCGGCGGCGGCGGGCTTGCGATTCTCCTTGTCGTAATTCCAGCGCCCCCCCGCCGGCTTGTCGCCGTCCATCAACAGCCCGGTCCTGCGGCGCTGTTCGCGGTAGAAGAATTCCATCACGAGGTCGGCCTTGCCCTTCGCCCAGGCCTGGAAGTCCGCATGGGAAGCGATGAAGCGCGTGTCCGTCCGGATATCGACGGGGATGCCGAACAGGGTCTGCCAGGCGTCCAGCATCGCCTGCACCCGCCATTCTCCGGCCTCGGTAACGACGATCCGCTCCGCCCCGTGTCGCGCCACCGCCCGCGCGACTTCGCCGGTGAAGCTGCCATGGCTCTCGGGATCGTCGAGCCGCACATAATCGACCCGCCACCCCGCCTCCTCCAACGCAAGCGCGTGATGACGCATCGCGGAGAGAATATAGGCAAGCTTGCGGCGATGGTGGCGAACGTAGGTCGTCTCGTCCCCGACCTCCATCATCAGGAGGATGGCAGTGGCGGGATCGGCACCTTCGAGCGACGACAGTCCGAGCGAAAGCTGATCGCCGAGGATGGGTATGAGGGTGGTCATGGCGGGGCGACTCCCGGACGGCTTACGCGTTCCGCCCGTTGCTCGGATATTCGACCCTCTCTCCTTCAGGGGAGAGGGTGGCGAAGCGAAGCGCAGCCGGGAGAGGGGGCTTCCACAAATTCGCTGAGCATGTGGAGCACGCCCTCCAAATGCTTGGCCACGTCATCGTTGCCGAAGCGAACGACGCGATAGCCGAGATCTTCAAGGCCACGCGTCCGGCGCTCGTCATACTGACCCTGATAGTCGTGCGAGTCGCCATCGACCTCGATGACCAGCATGGTTGGTGACCGGGAGGCGAAGTCGGCGATGTAACGGTCGATCACAACCTGCCTACGAAAGTTGAGGTGCTGAAAGCGTCGCGCCCGCAGCGCGTGCCAGAGCCGCGACTCCGCTGGCGTCGGGTTTGCGCGCATATATTTCGCGCGCGCTACGAGCGCCGGGTCTCGCACTCTCTCCCCCTCTCCCGCCGCCTACGGCGGCACCCTCTCCCCTGAAGGAGAGAGGGTTGGTTGTTACCGCCCCCGGATAAATGCGCGCACGTCGCGGCTGAGCGCGGTGCGGTCGTCGTCGCGAACGTACATCATGTGGCCGGAGCCGTAGTAGCGATACTGGAGCCGCTCCTGCGGGACGCCGGTCCGGCTCAGCGCATATTCGGCGGCGAAGAAGGGGGTGGCGAAGTCGTAATAGCCCTGGCCGACGAACACCCGCAGCCCGCTATTCTCGCGCATCGCCTTGCCGATATAGGGCGTCAGGTTGAGATAGGCGTTGGCGTCGCGCCCGCCTGGCAGCGACCAGTCCCAGGGCTGGACGCTGCCGATCGTCACGTAGGAGCGGTCCGATGCGAAGCCGAGATCGCCGCGCAGATAGGTGTTGATCGCGGCCGTATAGCCGGCGTCGATCCCGTAGAAGCTCGGATCGTTGTCCGGCGTCTCGCCCGCACTATCATAGTCGCGGCCGGTGTAGCGGCTGTCGAGGCGGCCTACGGTCAGCCCCCGATCACGTAGCAGTTCCTTGTAGAAGCGCGCCGGCTCGACTCGCAAATCAGCGCGGTCCAGATATTGTTCGGACAGGCCGGTGAAGCGGGCCAGCTGGCGCCGGACACTCGCCCGCTCCTCCGCACCGAGCCGCTGCCCCTTGAGCAGAGCCGCCGCATACGGCCCGATCGCGAACTGGCGGGCTTCCTCGGCGAATGCTTCGGGCGAGGCCGCCTGCGCCTTGCCGTGAAACAAAGCGGTGACCGCCATCGACGGCAGGTTGAGCATCGGGCCGAGTTCGTTGCCGGGCGTGTCGGCACCGGCCGCGAAGTCGAGCACGGTCGAGATCAGGATGAGACCGTTCAGCGCGACGTCGTTATACTGGCCCTCCAGCTGGTTCACGACGGCGGCGGTGCGGGTGGTGCCGTAACTCTCGCCGCCCAGATATTTCGGGCTGTTCCAGCGGCCATGCTCGTTCAGCCACAGCCGGATGAACTGCGCGACCGATTCGGCGTCCTTGGTGACGCCCCAGAATTCCTTGGGCTCGGTCTTGCCGAGCGCGTGGCTGAAGCCGGTGCCGACCGGATCGATAAAGACCAGATCGGTGACGTCCAGCAGCGCGTCGGGATTGTCGTTCAGCGGGTAAGGCGGTCCAGAATCGTCGCGAGCGTCGGACGGAATTGCGACCCGCTTGGGGCCGAACGCGCCCATGTGCAGCCAGACGGAGCCGGAGCCCGGCCCGCCGTTGAAGAGGAACGTCACCGGCCGGTTCGGATCGCGCGGTTCCTTGAGGTAAGTCGTCGCGAAGATCGCCGCGCGCGGCGTTCCGTCCTCGGCGCGCAGGAAGGTGTCGCCGGCGATCGCGGTGTAGTTCACCCGCTGGCCACCGAACGTGCCGCTGTGGCGAGTGACCGAGCGCTTCGGCTCGCGCGTCGGAGCTGACGTTTCCTTCGGCTGGGTCGAGGCCGGCGCGACGGGCTGCGCGAGCGCCGGACCGGCAAGCAAGGCAGCCGCGAGCAATGCGATCTTCAGTTGCAACATTCTCTCCCGTCGCTCCCGCGAAAGCGGGAGTCCCGCTTATGCCCGCCTCGCAAAAGAAAAGAAGCGGGATTCCCGCTTTCGAGGGAATAACGGTAAGGGGCCGCCATGACTCCGCTTCACCTTGGCCAGACCAGCGCCCTGCCCGCCTCGCCCGACGAGGCCCGGCTCGATTACGTCCCCAATCCGCGCCCAGGCCGGCCTTATCTCGTCCGCTTCACTGCGCCCGAATTCACCTCGCTCTGCCCCGTCACCGGCCAGCCCGATTTCGCGCACCTGGTAATCGACTATGCGCCCGCGGAGACGATCGTCGAATCCAAGTCGCTCAAGCTGTTCCTCGGCGCCTTTCGCAATCACGCCGCCTTTCATGAGGATTGCACGGTCGGCATCGCCGAACGGCTTGTCGCGGAAATGAAGCCGGTCTGGCTGCGCATCGGCGGCTATTGGTATCCGCGCGGCGGCATTCCGATCGACGTCTTCTGGCAGTCCGGCGATGTGCCCGCCGGCCTGTGGGTCCCCGCGCAGGACGTCCCCGGCTACCGCGGGCGGGGCTGATGCGGATCGTCGTCCTTGGCGCAGGCTCGGTCGGCTGCTTCATCGGCGGCGCCTGGCAGGCCGCGGGCCTGGACGTCTCCTTCATCGGCCGCGAACGGCTCCGCGCCGAAATCGCCGAGCATGGGATGCACCTGAGCGATCATGCCGGCTGGCGCATCCATCTCGCCCGCGATCTCGTCTCTTTCTCCACCAAGCCTGCGGCGCTCGCCAAGGCGGACGTGGTCGCCCTGTGCGTCAAGAGCGACGACACCGAGGCCGCCGCCCGCCAGATCGCCGCCCACGCCCGCGCGAAGCCGACGGTGATCAGCTTCCAGAACGGGATCGGCAATGTCGATCGGCTGACAGCGGTGCTGCCCAAGCTGGAGATCGTCCAGGCGGTGGTGCCGTTCAACGTCGCCCATCTGGGCACCGGCCGCTGGCACAAGGGCACGTCGGGCGAACTGATCGCGGGGCGGAGCGACGCGACCCGGCTCCTCGCCGAGCGCGTCAAATCCGGATCCGCCCGGCTCAAGCTCGCCGATGACATGCGCGCCGTCGCCTGGGGCAAATTGCTGATCAACCTGAACAATGCAGTAAACGCCCTGTCCGGCGAAACCCTGCTCGCGCAATTAAGCAAGCGCGATTACCGCCGCGTCGTCGCGGCTTCGATGGTGGAAGCGCTGGACCTGCTCAAGGCGGCCGGCATCGAGCCCGCCCAGATCGGTCCGCTGCCGCCGCGTCTGCTCCCGCACGCGATCGCCGCGCCGGATTTCGTGTTCAAGAACCTGCTGCTCAAGGTCCAGAAGATCGATCCGCAGGCGCGATCATCCATGGCCGACGATCTTGCCGCCGGGCGAGCCACCGAGATCGACCATCTCAACGGCGAAGTGGTGCGGCTGGCGCAGAGCCTGGGCCGCCCGGCGCCGGTCAACAGCGCGATCCTGAGCCTCGTCAAGCAGCGCGAAGCGGGCGTCGAGCAGCTATGGAGCCCCGACCAGTTGCGCAAATATGTGCTGGAAGGTCACAGGGGAGTCGCCATCTTCGGCTATTGACACTAATGTGAGTTCCATGACCGCGCACACCCACAGGATCGGGATCGATCCGGCCGACATCGACTTCATGGGCCATGTCAACAATGCCGTGTATCTGAAGTGGGTGCAGGCGGCGGTTGTCAGCCATTGGGAAAAGATCGCGCCGGCCGAAGCGGTCGCCAAGCATCTCTGGGTCGCGCTCAAGCACGAGATCACCTACCGCAAGCCCGCCTTCCTCGACGACGACGTGATCGCGCAGGTCGTCCTGGAGAAGGTGCAAGGCACCCGCGCCTTTTACGAAACGCTGATCAAGCGCGGCGAGGAGGTGCTGGCCGAAGTCAAATCCAGCTGGTGCTGCCTGGACGCCGCGACACTGCGCCCCTCCCGCATCGCTCAGGACATCGCGGCCCACTTCTTCCCGAAGACCTGAGCGGCTTCGTCACCGGCCCCGGAAGAGGCCGCCCAGGATCCCACGAACCAGTGATCCCGCCACGCGGTTGACTACCTGGCGCTGGACGGCGCGGCCGAGTTGGTGGGCCATTTGTTCGCCAAGCGGGGGATTGGCGCGGCGCTCGCGGTCCAGCCGGGCCTGCTCGCGGGAAAGCGCCGCCCGTTCCTTGGCTTCCAGCTTGGCGCGCTCGGCATCGGCCTTGGCCTGCGCCGCTTGCGCCTTGGCCGCCGACGCCTCCGCCAGCGCGATCTCGGCTCGTGCCTTCAGGATTTCCGCCGCGCTTTCGCGGTCGATCGCCTCGTCATACTTGCCGGCCACGGGCGAGAGCGACTGGATCAGCGCGCGCTCGCGTTCGGTGAGCGGGCCGAGCCTGGAGCGCGGCGGCCGGATCGCGGTGCGCTCGACCGGTGTCGGCGCGCCATCCTCGCCAAGCACCGAGACCAGCGCCTCGCCGACCTTCAGCTCCGTGATCGCGGTGACCACGTCCAGCCTCGGATTGGCACGGAACGTCTCAGCGGCCGCCCGGATCGCCTTTTGGTCGCGCGGCGTAAAGGCGCGTAGCGAGTGCTGCACTCGGTTGCCGAGCTGGCCCGCCACCTTCTCCGGGATGTCGAGTGGGTTCTGAGTGACGAAATAGATGCCCACGCCCTTGGAGCGGATCAGTCGCACCACCTGCTCGATCTTCTCGAGTAAGGCGGGCGGCGCGTCGTCGAACATTAGATGCGCTTCGTCGAAGAAGAAGACGAGCTTGGGGGCCGGCAGATCGCCGACTTCCGGGAGCTCCTCGAACAATTCGGACAGCAGCCAGAGCAGGAAGGTGGCGTAGAGCTTGGGGCTCGCCATCAGCTTGTCGGCGGCCAGAATGTTGATCGTGCCGCGGCCTTGCTCGTCCAGCCTGAGCAGGTCGGCGATCTCCAGCGCCGGCTCGCCGAAGAAGCGGTCGCCACCTTGCGATTCGAGCTGGAGCAGCTGGCGCTGGATCGCGCCGATGCTCGGCTTGGTGACGTTGCCATAGCGGGTGGTAAGCTCGCTCGCCCGCTCGCCGACCTGGACCAGCAGAGCCTGTAGATCGGCCAGGTTGAGCAGCAGCAAACCGTCTTCATCCGCGACGCGGAATGCGATGCTCAGCACGCCTTCCTGGGTCTCGTTCAGACCGAGCAACCTGGACAGGAGCAACGGCCCCATCTCTGACGCGGTCGTGCGGATTGGATGACCCTGTTCGCCATAGAGGTCCCAGAAGATCACCGGATTGTCCACGTAAGCGTAATCGGCGATGCCGAGCTCGGCAGCGCGGCGGGTGAGCGTTTCGTGCGCTGGGTGGGTCGGCGACCCGGCCATCGCCATGCCGGCCAGATCGCCCTTCACGTCCGCCACGAACACCGGCACGCCCGCCGCCGAGAAGCCTTCCGCCAGCCCTTGCAGCGTCACCGTCTTGCCGGTCCCGGTCGCGCCCGCGATCAGCCCGTGCCGATTGGCTCGGCCCAGCACCAGCCGCTGCGGTGAGCCATTGCCGCCGAGACCGATCAGGATGGAATTGGAATCGTCCAAGCGCTCCGCTTTCTCCCCTCCTGAAGAGAGGTTGAGAATGAGTGCCAAGCGATAGCGAGCCTGCCGCCTTGGCGCAAAAAGGAAGCGCCGCTCCGGCAACGAACCGGAACGGCGCTTTGATAATTGTTCCGGCCCCTCCCTGCCCGGGAGGATAGGGCATCAGCCCCGGCGAATGCCCACGCCGAGGTAAAGCGGTGGAGCGTTGCCGCGGCGCACGAGCAGCAGCACCGACGTGCGACCGGCCGTGCGTGCCGCTTCGACAGCCGCGGCCGCCTCTTCGGGCGTGCGGGTCGGGCGCTGGTTGACCGAGATAATCACGTCGCCGGTCTGCAGGCCCTTGGACGCGGCGTCGCTGCTCGGATCGACCGACGCGACCACAACGCCGCGCGTCGCGGTATCCGTGATCCGCAGCGAGCGCGCGATCTCCGGAGTGAGCGTCTGGACGGTGACGCCCAGGCTGGCCCGGGCCGATCGCTGGCCGGTCGATTGCTGATCCGCCGGCGATTCGCGAAGCGGTGTCTCGTCTTCCGCCTCGACGCCATTGATCCGAGCGAGTTCCTGCTCGGTCGGCCGCTGGGCGACCACGACATTGACCGTCTGACGCCGCCCGTCGCGAATCAGTTCGATCGGAACGCGCGATCCGACCGGCTGGCGCGAGACGATGTAAGCGAGCGATTCATCCGGATTGACCTCGCGGCCGCCGACCCGGACGATCACGTCGCCCTGCTGGATACCGGCGCGAGCGGCAGCACCGCCGGGGGTGACGCCGCGGATCAACTCGCCTCGATCCTTGGGAATTCCGAGCGCCGAGGCGACATCGTCGTCCAGCGGCTGGAGGCTGACGCCGATATAGCCGCGCGCCGGTCGCTGCCCGCGCCGAAGCGCGTCGATCACCGGTGAGGCCTGCTCGGCGGGAATCGCGAAGCCGATGCCGACATTGCCGCCCGTGGGCGAAATCAACGCCGTGTTGATGCCGATCACATTGCCGTTGATGTCGAACATCGGGCCGCCGCTATTGCCGGTGTTGATCGACGCGTCGGTCTGGATGTAGCGATCATAAGCGCCGGCGCCCTGGATCGAGCGGTGCAGCGCCGAGACGATGCCGGCCGTCACCGTTCCGCCGAGACCGAACGGGTTGCCGATCGCCACCACCCAATCGCCCACCCGGGTGCGGGTCGAATCGCCGAAGCGAACGAACGGCAGGTTGGTGGCCTCGATTTTGAGCAACGCAAGATCGGAAGCTTCGTCGCGGCCGATCAGGCGGGCGGTGTATTCCTTGCGGTCCGTCAGGATCACCGTAATCTCGTCCACGCTGGCGCCGTTGCGGGCCGGCGAGATGACGTGGTTGTTGGTCACCACATAGCCGTCGGCCGAGATGATGAAGCCGGAACCGAGCGAGCCGCCGCGCTGGGTTGTGGTGTTGTCCTCACCGCCGGGAGCGCCTGGCGCGCCGGGGGTGCCCTGCGGCGAGCGGCCGCCGAACCGCCGGAAAAACTCCTCGAAACCCGGCGGCAGGCCGGGGTTGCGGCTGACCTGGATGCTTTGCTTGGTCGAGATGTTCACCACCGCCGGCTGTAGGCGGCTGGCGAGATCGGCGAAGCTCATCGGCGCGCCGAGACGCGGAGTCGCGCCCGCGATCGTGCCCGGCTCATTCTGCGCGGTCTGCGCGCCCACCGCCGTGGTGAGCGTAGCGGCGCTTCCGCCCAACAACAGGGCGGCGGTTAGGCCATAAACGTAACGCACGGTTCTTTGTCCTCCTAGAGGCCCGGCCGGGCTACCCGGACGAGCGACAAGTCTTGGGTTCCTAAGCTATGGCGAGCGGCTGAACGGGATTTGAATGAGCGGCGTGTAAGCCCCCCCCGATTAGCGCCTTCCTCGAAACTCCCTGAGATACTCGTTGTCCGGTGATAAGATGATGCTGGAACGCCCCCGCTCTCCGGCCGTGCCGTCGCCCACGAAAGTCTTTTCATAGGATTGCATGGCGCGATAGAATTCGTAGAAATCCGGGTCTTTGCCGAACGCTTCGGCATAGATGCTGGACGCTTCGGCATCGGCCTCGGCACGGATGATCTGCGCCTGTTTGCCGCCCTGCGCGCGCAGCGACCGCGCCTCCTGCTGCCGGGCCGTCTGCATCCGCTGATAGGTTGATTCGAGCGGGCCACCCTCCGGCAGATCGGCGCGGTTGATCCGCACGTCGACGATCTCCGCGCCATATTGGCGGGCGACGCGGCCCAGCGCGACCTGGATATTGTCCATCAGCTGACCACGTTCCGGGCTCAGCAGCGCTGCGAACGGGCGCCGGCCAAGCTCGTTACGAAGCGCGGAGCCGAGGATCGGGCGAAGCTGGTCGCTGACCCGCTGCTCGGTCCTGGCCGCGATGAACATGCGCTGCGGATCGACGATCCGGTAACGGGCGAAGGCGTCGACCTCCAGCCGCAGCTGATCGGTCGACAGCACCGGCTGGTTGTCCATCTCGACCGACTGGATGCGTTTGTCGATCCAGACGATCTCTTCCATGAACGGGATGCGGGCGATGATCCCGGCCCCGGTCCGGCCGAACGGAACGCCGGCCCGATACGGGTTGATAATCCGATTGACCTCGCCGAAGCGGACGATCACCGCCTGCTTGGTCTCGGGAACCACCGCCAGCGTGCTGGCGAGCAGGATCAACAACAGGACCAGGCCGATCGCGATCGCGATCGGATTGCGAAACAAAGCCGGGTTCATTGCGCGGCTCCTGCAGGGGCGCGGCGTTGGATTTCGGGCAGCGCCAGATAGGGCGTCACGCCGGGTGCCTCGACCACCGTCTTGTCAACCTTGGACAGCACGCGCTCCATCGTCTCATAATACATGCGACGCCGGGTCACTTCCGGGGCCAGCCGATACTGCTCGTATACCTTGTCAAAGGCCGCCGCTTCGCCCTGCGCGTTGGCGGTTACCTGAAGCGCGTAGGCGCGGGCCTGGTTGATGTAGGATTGCGCTTCCTGCTGCGCCGCCGACACATCTTTGAACGCCTCCGTAACCGCCGCCGGTGGATCGGATTGCTTGATGGCGACGCCCTGGATGGCGACGCCCGCGCGGTAATCGTTTAGCAGGCTCTGCATCATCAGCTGCACGCGCGCCTCGATGTCGCTGCGCCCCGAGCCGATCGCCTGGTCCAAGGTCGCGCTCGCCACCACCGCGCGCATCGCGCTTTCGGCGACGTCGCGGATCGTGTCTTCCGGCTTGTTAATCTGGAACAGATAACGCTCCGGTTCCGAGATCTTCCAGCGCACCGAATAGGCGACGTCGATCACATTCTGGTCGCCGGTCAGCAGCCGGTTCTCGCCGGCGGTCCCGCCTTGCGGGATGTCGGTGGTGCGGATTTCTTCGACATCGACCTTCTGGACCCGATCGATCGGCGACGGCAGCGAGAAGCTGATCCCCGGCTGCATGGTCGATACATAGCTGCCGAACCGGGTCAGCACGCCATTCTCCTGCGGCCCGATCCGGTGAATGCTGGTGAACAGGAGCCACAGCAGAAGCGCGATGCCGAGCCCGTACAGCCAGTAAGGCCGGCCCTCCTGCTGGGGGAAGCGCCCGCCCAGCCGATCGCGACTGCGTTTCAGGAACTCGTCGAGCGACGTGATGTTGCCGGGCGCGCCGCCGCGCGGACGCCGGGGCGGCTGTCCGCCCCAGGGGTTGCGTGGGCCCCCGCCATTGCCGCCGCCTCCGCCGCCACTGCCCCAGGGTCCGCCCCGGTTTTCGTTCAACACGGCGCCGAGGCGCGCGCCCCACCCGAATTTCTTGATCATGGCTCCTTTATAGGGAGCCGCCTTCGCGAAAAACAGTGGCGCGCGGACCACGAACAACTAACGCGTGGACGGCATGGACCTGCCCACGATCACCGCCGCGCTCGCCCGCATTCCCGATCCGTCCGGCGGGGGCGATATCGTCGCGGCGGGCCGTGTCCAGGCGCCCCGCTTCGCCGACGGCGTCGCCAGCATCATTCTCGACGTGACCGGTCTCGCCGCCGGTGCGCGGGCCGCGCTTGAGCGGCGGATTCGGGCGGCGATGGTCGGCGTTCCGGGCGTGGGCGACATCCGCATCGCGATGACTGCGGAGAAGGTGGAGCGCCGGATCATCGCGGTTGGCAGCGGCAAGGGCGGCGTCGGCAAGTCCACCGTCGCCGCCAACCTCGCCATCGCCCTCGCCCGATCTGGCAAGAAGGTGGGGCTGATCGACGCCGACATTTACGGGCCGTCCCAACCCCGGATCATGGGCAACGAGGACCGGCCCGAACTGGCCGACAAGCAGATCGTACCCGGCTCGTCCTATGGCGTGAAGCTGCTCTCGCTCGGCCAGCTGGTCGAGCCCGGCGCGGCCCTGGCCTGGCGCGGACCAATGGCGGCGAGCGCGCTCGGCCAGCTGATCGAAGGCGATTGGGGCGATACCGAATTGCTCGTCGCCGATCTGCCGCCCGGCACCGGCGACATCCAGCTCTCGCTCATCCAGAAATGGAAGCCGGCCGGTGCGGTGATCGTGTCCACGCCGCAGGACCTGGCATTAATCGACGCGACCCGCGCGATCGACCTGTTCCGCAAGATGGACGTGCCGGTGATCGGCCTGATCGAGAATATGTCCGGCTACATCTGCCCGCATTGCGGGGAAGGATCGGATCCGTTCGGGATGGGCGGCGCAGAAGCGGCGGCCAAGGTCATGTCGATCCCGTTTCTCGGCCGCGTGCCGCTGACCCTCAACATCCGCCGCGCGTCCGATGCCGGAACACCGCCAGCCGCCGGAGACGGCGAAGACGCGGCGATCTTCCGCACCCTGGCGGCGCGGCTGCTGGAACAGCTCGACCCGGCCTAGGTTGTATCTGACGGAGAGTGATAACATGCCGCTTACGACCGATCAGGAGATTGCCGATCTTCTCAGCAGCGTCCGCACGATCGCTTTGGTCGGCGCTTCGGATCGGCCTGATCGCCCGTCCTACGACGTGATGCGCTTCCTTCAGGGACACGGCTACCGGGTCATCCCCGTCAACCCGCAGATCACGGGCGAGCATGTTCATGGCGAATATGTCTGGCGCGATCTTGCCCAGATTGGCGAGCCGATCGACATGGTCGACATCTTCCGCAGGCCCCAGGCCGCCGGCGAGGCGGTGGAGGAGGCCATCGCCGCCGGCGCCAAATCGGTCTGGATGCAGATCGGAGTCGTCAACCACGAAGCGGCCGCGCGGGCGGAGGCCGCAGGCCTCCAGGTGGTGATGGACCGCTGCCCCAAGATCGACATTCCAAGATTGCGGGTGCCGCGAATCACGGCGTGAGCCCCTCTCCCTTAACGAAAGAGGGTTGCAGAGCCTTAGCGAGCCTCTTTTGGCGAGCTTAGGCGTAGCTGGGAGAGGGTGACAGCGGTCGCGATGAAGCGCTGACTCCAGACCCTCACCCTCCCACTGGCTGCGCGAGCGGGCCCCTCCCTCTTCCCACATGGGAGAGTGGTTTACACCACCGCGAGCGCGCGTTCCCGCAAGCGCTCCGCCGCTTCGGCGTGAATGCCGGGCGCCGATACCAGCACACCGAACGCCTCGCCCGACGCCGTGTTGAACGCCAGCGGCTGGCCCAAGGCGCCCGCCACAGTCGCTCCGGCTTCGCTCGCGATCAGGGCGGCGGCGGCGATGTCCCATTCGAAGCCCCAGCGCAGGGTCGCGACCAGGTCCGCCTCGCCCGCCGCGACCATGGCGATCCGCAGCGCGATCGAATTTGGCTTGGACACCGCGACCAGATCGCCGTCGGCTTTGGGCAGGCTGTCGGCCGGCACCCGCGCACCGATGAATCGGGTTCGCCCGCTCGCTTCCAGCCTGCGGCCGTTGCGCCACGCACCGCCGCTCCGCCGTGCCGTCCAATGCTCACCCCGCATCGGCGCGTCGAGCACGCCGAGCACCGGCACTCGATCCTCGACCAGCGCGACGGACACGCACCAGCCCGGCCGGCCGCGCAGATAATCCCGGGTGCCGTCGATCGGATCGACGACCCACACCCTCGGCCGCTCGATCCGGTCGGAGGCGTCCAGCGTTTCTTCCGACAGCCAGCCCGCGTCCGGATCGAGCGCGGACAAACGCTCGCGCAGAAATGCGTCGACTTCCAGATCGACCTCGCAAACCGGGTGGCCCGGCACCTTCTCCCAGCGGCGATACTCGCCTGCCGAGCGCTCCAGCGCGATCCGCCCCGCCTCCGCCGTGATTCGGGAAACCTGATCAAGCACCGGCGACGATCATCCCTTCGACGCGCAGGGTGGGGACATTCACCGCCCGGCGCTGCTCGAGATCGTTCGCGGCGACGAGATTCTGGAACATCGTCGTCAGATTGCCGGCGATGGTGATCTCCGCGACGGGGCCGGCAAGTTCGCCATTCTCGATTATGAAGCCCGACGCGCCGCGGCTGTAATCGCCGGTGACCGGATTCACGCCCTGCCCGATCAATTCGGTGACGAGCAGCCCGCGCCGGATGTCTGCCATCAGTTCGGCCCGGCTGACCGCGCCCGCGAGCAGATCGACGTTGGTCGCGCCCGCGCCGGGCGATCCGCCGCTACCGCGGGTGGCATGCCCGGTCGGCTCCAGCCCGAGCTGCCGCGCCGACGCGCTGTCCATCAGCCAGCCGGTCAGCCGCCCCCGTTCGATCAGGTTGCGCGGCGCGGTGGCCAGGCCTTCTCCGTCGAACGGCTTGGACCGCATGCCCCGTGGCCGGTGCGGATCGTCACTGATCGTGATGTCTTCCGGAAACACCAGCTCGCCTTCCCGCCCGAGCAGGAAGCTGGTCTTACGGGCGATCGCCGCGCCGGTGATCGCGCCGAGCAGGTGGCCGACCAGGCTGGCGCCGACGCGCGGATCGAACAGCACCGGCATGGCGCCGCTCGCCAGCTTGCCGGGGTTGAGCCGCGCCAGCGTGCGCTCGGCCGCCAACCGGCCGAGCGCTTCCGGCCCGTCCAGATCCGCATAATGGCGAACGCTATGGCTGGCATGATCGCGCTGCATATCGCTGCCCGATCCGCCGAGCACGCTGACCGAGGCCGAATAGCCGCTGGTCGAGTAGCCGCGGCAAAAGCCATGACTGGTCGCCAATGCCGTGACCGACCGGCCGGCGCTGACGCTGGCGCCTTCGGAATTGGTGATGCCGGGAAAGCCACGCGCGACCTCCTCCATCCCCAGCGCGCGGGCCTTGAGTTCGGTCGGAGCGGGATCCGCGCCATCGTCGCCGGCGATGTCGGGGGCGGCCCCGCGCAGCAGCCGCTCTTCCGGAGCGAGCCCGGCATAGGGGTCTTCCGGCGCCTCGCGCGCCATTGCCGCCGCCCGCTCCACCAGGCCAAGCAGGGCGTCGTGGGACAGATCGGACGAGGACACGCTGGCAGACCGCCGTCCGACGAACAGCCGCAGGCCGATCTCCTCGCCCTCCGATCGCTCGACATCCTCGAGCGCGCCGAGCCGGACCTGTACGCCGGTCGAGCCATCGCCGATATAGACCGCATCCGCCGCATCGGCCCCGGCCTTGCGGGCGGCCTCGACCAGCGAAGCGCAGCGCGCCTCGGCTTCCTGTACGCTCAACATTGCTGGCAGGTAGGGGCGTGGAGCGCCGCTGCCAAGCGTCAGGTGGCGCCGACAACCAGGCAGGCGAGGAACATCAGCAGCCCCGCGAAGCGGTTCGAGCGAAATTTGGCGAGCGCGTCCGCGCCATCGTCGACCTCAAGCGTCGCAACCTGCCAGAGCAGGTGCAGCGCGATCGGCACCAGGGCGGCGAGCCCCAGCAGGTCCGGGCGCTCGCGCCACATCGCGGCGCCCCAGAGGAGCAATGCACCGAGGTAGAAGCCCGTGACGCCCGGCCGCACCCGATCACCCAGCGCCAGCGCCGACGAGCGCACGCCGATCAGCGCGTCATCCTCCCGATCCTGCAACGCATAAATCGTATCGTAGCCGATCACCCAGCAGACCGAGCCGGCCCAGAGTGGGATCGCCGTCCAGTCCATCTCCTCCCGCACCGCCGGCCAGCCGACCAGCGCGCCCCATGAGAAGACCAGCCCCAGCCAGGCCTGCGGCCACCAGGTGATCCGCTTCATGAACGGATAGGCGGCGACGAGCGCGAGGCTGCCAAGCGCGGCCAGTTGAGCCGTGCGCGGCAATTGCACGAGCACCAGCAGGCCGAGCAAGCTCAGCATCACGAGCAGGACCCACGCCCCGGTCAACGAAACGCGGCCGCTCGCCAGCGGTCGCAGCCGGGTCCGTTCGACACGCGCATCGAGGTCGCGGTCGATCACATCGTTATACACGCAGCCCGCGCTGCGCATCGCAAAGGCGCCAAGCGCGAACCAGGCGATCAATGCCAGCCCATCCCGCCCCATGCCCGCCAGCGCCACGCTCCAGGCGCAGGGCCAGAAGAGCAGCCAAACGCCGATCGGCCGGTCCAGGCGCATCAAGGAGGCGTGTGGCCGAAGCCCACGTGGCAGGGCCCCGATCAGCCCCTTGCGCTCGCTGTCCGGCACGGTCTCGCTCACGTCCACCCACCCCTTGTCGGCGCGCTTAAGGCCAATCGCAACCTTTGCCTTCTAGAGCGGCCCCCATGCGAATGGCCTATCTTATCCTCGCCCACCGCGACCTGGATCAGCTCGGCGCGCTGGCGACGCGGCTGCTGCGCGATGACCCGCAGGATCATGTAATCATCCATTACGATCGCGGCAGCCCCACATCGGACGAGCACTTAGAGGCATTCGCCAGCCGCTTCGGCGGGGCGGTCTCGCTTACGCCGCGAGTGCGCTGCCGGTGGGGTCATCACAGCCAGGTCGAGGCCGAGTGGCTGCTCAAGAAGGCCGCTGCGGACTTGCCGATCGACTATGCGCACCTGATCAGCGGCCAGGATTGGCCGGTGGCCAACAAGGCGGCAATGGTCGCGGGCATCAAGCCCGGCGTTTGTTACGTCACCTTCGAAACGCCCGACCAGTCCGAGCGGATGGACGACTACCACTTTCATGATCGGATGCTCGGCCCCAACCCGCACCCGACCAGCGCGCGCTATCTTCTCGACATGAATCTTCGGCGCGCGGCGCGATTGTACACGCGTGCCCGCGGCCCCCGCATCTGTCCGTTCGGCCCGTCATGGAAAAAGGGTTCGGCCTGGTGGTCGCTGCCCAAAGCCGCGATCGACCACGCCGTCCCGAGGATCGCGCAGCTGATCGGCAGCGGCCGGCTGCGGCATACGCTTTGCGCGGACGAGCATGTGATCCACACCGTGATGACCTACTCGCCCTTCGCCGATCGGCTGGAGGGATATCGCCGGTTCATTCGCTGGAAGCCCGGCACCAGCAACCCCGAGCTGCTGCGTGCGGCGGACGAGCCGGCGATCCGCGCCTCCGACGCCTGGTTCGCCCGCAAGGTGGACCGCGCCGTGGACCCGTTCTTTCTCAACCTATAAGCCTGCGCTAAGCCGCCGGCATGCCCGCCACTCCTGCATGGCCGCCGGCCAGCCTGCCGCGCCTGTTCGTGCCCGAACCGCTCGGCGACGGTGCGATCCTCACGCTCGACGGCGCCCAGGCCAATTACCTGGTCAACGTCCTGCGCCTCGGCCCCGGCGCGCCCGTCAAACTGTTCGACGACCGGACGGGCGAGTGGCTCGCCGAAATCGCCGAATCGGGCAAGCGCCGTGCCATCCTGCGCGTCACCGCTCATCTGCGCGAGCGCGAGCCGGTCCCGGATCTGTGGCTGGTATTCGCTCCCCTGAAACGGGGACGGATCGACATGCTGGTCGAGAAAGCCACCGAGCTCGGTGTCGCGCGGCTTCAGCCGGTCATCACGCGCCGCACGATCGTCGACCGGGTCAAGGACGAGCGGCTGCTCGCGCACATGATCGAAGCGGCCGAGCAGTGCGAGCGCACCGCACTTCCCGAGCTTGCCGATCCGGTGAAGCTCGACGCGCTGCTCGCCGCCTGGCCCGCAGGACGCGCTCTGCTGTTCGCCGACGAAAGTGGCGGTGAGCCCCTGCTCCAAGCCGCATCGCCCGGCCCCGCCGCGATCCTGATCGGCCCGGAAGGCGGCTTCACCGACGAGGAACGCGCGTCTCTCTGCGGGCATGCCGCAACCCGCCCAGTCTCGCTCGGCCCGCGAATCCTGCGCGCGGAAACCGCCGCGATTGCCGCGACGTCGCTGTGGATGGCGGCCGCCGGCGATTGGGATCAACCTCCGAGCAGGGTGGCAGGCCCGCCACCGCCCGGCTATGGGGCGCCGCGATGACCACCCGAACCGACAGCGACCGCTTCGATCCTCCGATCGAAAGCCGCGACGACCTGCTCGCGCCCTTCTCGCGCGGGGAGAAGCCCAAGGCGGCCTGGCGGATCGGCACCGAGCACGAGAAGTTCGTGTATCGCCTCGCCGATCACCGCGCGCCCGGCTATGCCGAGCCCGGCGGCATCCGCGATCTGCTGATGGGCATGACCGACTATGGCTGGAGCCCGGTCGAGGAAGGCGGCAACGTGATCGCCCTGTCCGGCCCGGACGGCACCGTCAGTCTGGAGCCTGCCGGCCAGCTCGAATTGTCGGGTGCGCCGCTCGAACATCTTCATCAGACCTGCGCCGAGGCCGGCCGGCATTTGGAACAGGTCAAGGCGGTCGGCGACCAATTGGGCCTGGGCTTTCTCGGGCTCGGCATGTGGCCGGACAAACGCCGCAACGAACTGCCCGTCATGCCCAAGGGCCGCTACGAGATCATGCTGCGCCACATGCCCAGAGTCGGCAGCCTCGGGCTCGACATGATGCTGCGCACCTGCACGATCCAGGTGAACTTGGATTACTCGTCCGAGGCTGACATGGCGCAGAAGTTCCGCGTTGGCCTCGCGCTCCAGCCGCTCGCCACCGCCTTGTTCGCAAGCTCGCCGTTCACCGAGGGCAAGCCGAACGGGTTCCTGTCCTACCGCAGTCATATCTGGTCGGACACGGATCCTGCCCGCACCGGCATGCTCCCGTTCGTGTTCGAGGATGGATTCGGTTACGATCGCTATGTCGATTACGCGCTCGACGTGCCGATGTATTTCGTGTTCCGCGACGGCCGCTACATTGACGCGGCGGGCCACTCCTTCCGCGATTTCCTGCGCGGCGAACTGTCGGTGCTACCCGGCGAGAAGCCGCTGCTGTCGGACTGGGTGGATCACCTGTCCACCGCCTTTCCCGAAGTGCGCCTAAAAAGCTTCCTTGAAATGCGCGGCGCGGACGGCGGTCGCTGGAACCGGATCTGCGCGCTGCCGGCCTTGTGGGTCGGGTTGCTTTACGATCAAGGCGCGCTCGACGCCGCTTGGGATGAAGTCAAGGAATGGACGCTGGAGGAGCGGCAGGCGCTGCGCGACCAAGTTCCCCGCCTCGGCCTGGATACCCCAATTCCTGGCGGCCGAACTTTGCAGCAGCTGGGTGAGCGGGTCCTCGCCATTTCCGAAGCCGGCCTCAACGCGCGTGCGGCGCACAATGCGGCCGGCGACAACGAGAGCGGCTTCCTCGATCCGTTGCGCGAGATCCTCGCCCGGGGCGCCCCGCCGGCCAAGCTCCTGCTCGACCGCTACCATGGCGAGTGGGGCGGCGACGTCGGCCGCATCTATGACGAAATGAGTTTCTGAACGGAAGCCGCAGCGCCACGGCCGGTCAGAAATTTGCGCCGACCCCGCCCGCGTTCACTCTTTTGCAAGTAGATGTGATGGTTAATGTCGGGGCTATGACGCCCTTCGACACCGCCCTCATCGAGAAAGTTTATTCGCCCATCACCGGCTGGGTGACGGATCGCTTCGGCGTCGATCAATGGCGGCTGGCCATGGAATGCCTCAACGGCACCATTGCCCTGTATCTGGCGGGCGTCGCCCTCACCATCGCCGGCAAGGGCATCGAAGACGGAATCTTCACCGATCTGGTCGCCGCTTTCGTCTGGCTGGCGGTAATGGATCTGGTGCGCCGCGCGGCCCAGCGCCAGGCGGCATCCTCGCTCGGCCGGCAGACGGCGCGGATGCGCGAATCGATCTTCCGCCACCTGCTGGTCGCGATCGTGCCGCTCAGCCTTTATTACGCCGACGGCGTGGACGACCTGTGCCACACCGCGTCGCTACTATTCTTCATCTCGCACCTTTACTTCAAAAGCTGCGACAGCCCGCCGCCGCAACGCCGCCTGCAGTTCGCGCGCGCCCGCGCCTGAGGCTGGAACGTCCCTGCGCGGGACAAGAGTCGTTAAGGCAAAGGAACAATCTTCACGACCACGCGTCTTTCCGCTCAGACCGTCGCCACAAGCGCTCGGTTCCTTTGTGAGTAACAGGAGAAACGCCATGGGTCTTATCATCGCACTTGTCGTGGGCGGCATTCTGGGCTGGCTGGCCAGCATCGTCATGCGCACCGATGCTCAACAGGGCATCTTCCTCAACATCGTCGTCGGTATCGTCGGGTCCTTGCTCGGCAGCTTCCTGCTCGCCCCATTGCTTGGCGGCGGCAATATCATGAGCGGCTCGCTCGACATCCGTACCCTGCTGGTTTCGTTCCTGGGCGCGATCATCCTGCTTGCGATCGTGAACCTGTTCCGTCGTGGCGCGGTGCGGTAAGCAGCACCCAAATCATTGTGCGTTGGAAGCTCCGGCCCGCAAGGCCGGAGCTTTTCTTTTGAATCACTCGGCTGGGATGGGCTGCGTCCTGCTCCCGCGCACCCTGGCAAGCAGCCGCGAAATCGGGCCGTTGCGCGCCATCCAATCGGCGTAGTCGCGGTAGGCTGGATCGGCCAACAGATGCCGCTCTTCCGTCCGCGCGCGCCAGTAGTAAACGCCGGTGACCATCGCCAGCACGACCGTGTTGCGAATCGCGTCGACCGGATTGTTCGTGGTCGCCAGGAACGGCAAGGTCGCCAGCCACCAGAACAAATTCTTAGACAGGTAGGCCGGATGCTTGGTCCAGGCATAAGGGCCGTGGGTCAGGATGCCGCGATGCGTGAGGTTGGAGAAGCGGATGCCGAACGCGACGGTGGCCCAGGCGTAGATCGCGGTCAGCACCACCAAAGCGGCGCCGGTGACAATCGTCGCGGCCGGATAGGTCTCTAGCCAATAGACCCAGCCGTCCGAACCCGCCGTGCCGGGATGGTAATCAAGCGGCCCGCCCGAGTTCATCATGATGAACGGCGGGTAGCAGATCAACGCCGCCGTCCAGCCCGCCGCATATGGGTTGGCCGAGCGGATATGCGCGTCGAGCGGCTTGCAGGTGAGCATGTAGCCGACCGTCGCGAAGCTCACGTCGATCATGAACATGATCGCGATCAGCCAACCGGTCAGCCGCACCGGACTGGACGTGACCTCCGCGGCCGAAGCCCGGATCACGTCCGCCCAATTTCCCGGCACGATCGACAGCATGAAGGCGAGGAAAAACCCCTTCACCGCCCAACAGCGGAGGAAGTCGTACACGATCTCCCGATCGACGCCCTTGCCCCGGCCGATGATCAGCCGGCCGAAGTGCCAGGCGCCGTCGCGCGGCTGCGTCAAGCGGCGGTCCAGCCAGAGGACGTATGGCACGGAGATGACGAGCAGCGGCAGCGCGGCCATGCCCAGCACCTGCATCGAGAACAGGTAATTGCCGGACCAGTACCAACGGCCGATGCAATACAGGCAGGCGATTGCGGTCCAGATCGCCCACAGGCCGGTGATCTTGGCGAGGCTGATGTCGATCGTCTCGGGCCAGGGCCGGCGCAGGCTCCAGTCGATCCCGGTGCTCGGATTGCGATGCACCTTGTCGATGGCCAACGACCAGATCAGCATCGGCACGCCGCAGGCCAGCAAAGCGCACAAGGCGGCGAGCGGCCCTTCCATGCCATAGGCGCGGGCCACTGCAACCCAGAGGCCAAGCCCGAGCAGCCCGACGATCCCCACCCCGTGACTCACGGCTGAGCGCGGAGGTCGATCCGCACGCACGCCCGTATTGATCCTCGTTTCAGCGTTCATGAAGCGGGCTATAGGTCGGCTTGGTAAGAAAGCCGTGAAGAGCGCGGCCTGCTTGGCTTGCCGCAACCATGCCGTAGCACCCGGTGCACGCCGGTAAGTGCTTCTTAAACCTGTATCGCCTTAAGCTTCACCTGGGGACGGGAGCATGGCGCCGCCGGCTCGGGCGAAAGGAGACGAGAGTGAGTTTGGAGCAGGCCGTGGAGGAAACCACCTTCTCCTTTTCGAGCGAAACGCCCCGCCCCCGCGAGCGGCGCCAAAATCAGCGTCACATGACGATTCTGCGGGTAGGAACCCTGATCGTCAACGATCGCCGGGAGCTTTGCCTGATTCGGAACATCTCCGCCGGCGGACTGATGGCGCACATCTATTCGTGCCTGCGGGAAGGCGATACCGTCGGCGTCGAGCTCAAGACCAACTTCCGTCTCGGCGGCACCGTCACCTGGATAGAAGGGTCGAACGTCGGCATCAGTTTCGACGATCCGATCGACGTCGAGGAAATCCTTGCCAGCCATGCCGGGTTGGAGGACGGCTGGCGCCCCCGCTTGCCCCGCGTCGAAGTGGACCGGCTGGCTACCCTGCGCATCGGCGCGCGGGTTTACGGCGTCAGCATCCGCGACATCAGCCAGGGCGGGGTCAAGCTGGAAACCGACCAGCCGATCGACGCCGGTGCGGACGTGGTGTTGACGCTCGACAATCTCCCGCCGGTCAAGGGCGTGTCCCGCTGGTTCGCGGGAGGATTGTGCGGAGTGTCGTTCAACCAGGTGATCCCGTTCCGCGATCTGATGGGCTGGTTGCGCACGAAGTAGGCGCACCCTCCGATCAGCTTCAGTGCCTGCGTATCGGAGCATCCAGCCAATCAGTGCTCAGCGCCGTTAATTCGGCGCGCAACCCTGCCTGCGCGGCACAGTCGCCGCTTCGCATCACCCAGTCCAGCTTGTGCAGCAGAACCGAGACGCGCTCGGCCAGGCTGACATATTCGCGGGGCGCTTGCATCCGTCGCAACTCGTCGATCGCGTTGAACACCGCCCCCGCCATTCCGCTGGCGACGCGTTGCCCAGCGCACAATTGCTCCACCACCTGGTAGATCGAGACATAGGCGCTGGCTTGCTGGGCAATGGACATGATTTCGATCTCCTGGTCCAACAGGCTAGGGCGGTCTGGTTACCAAGCGGTTAGCGATGTTTTCGCGGGGGCAAGGCAGGCGGCAGAAGGTTGACGCTGCCCCGCCGATCGTGGCAGTTGCGCCCGCTCAGGCCCAGGCCGGCCAAGCGGGTATAGCTCAATGGTAGAGCACTAGCCTTCCAAGCTTGTGATGCGGGTTCGATCCCCGCTACCCGCTCCAGCCGCCGTGAGTGCTCGATCGGCCCACGGCAGACCGCCCCCCAAATCTCCAGAGGCGACGATCCGATGAAATATCTCCACACCATGATCCGCGTGTCCGACCCTGACGCCACCATCCGCTTCTTCGAGCTGCTCGGCCTGAAAGAAGTGCGGCGCATGGACAACGAGCAAGGGCGCTACACCCTGATCTTCCTGGCCGCGCCCGGCGATGAGGATGCGCAGGTCGAGCTGACCCATAATTGGGGCGAGACCGGCTATGATGGCGGCCGCAATTTCGGCCACTTGGCCTACCGCGTCGAGAATATCTACGACAGCTGCCGGCGGTTGATGGACGGCGGCGTGACGATCAATCGTCCGCCGCGCGACGGGCGCATGGCCTTCGTTCGCACTCCCGACAACATCTCCATCGAGCTGCTTCAGGAAGGCGGCGCCTTGGCTCCCGCCGAACCCTGGGCGAGCATGCCGAACACCGGCACATGGTAGAAATCGTACGCATCCCGGCGCTCAGCGATAATTACATCTGGCTGGTTCACGAGCCTGTCTCCGGTGAGACGGTCGTGATCGATCCCGCCGAGGCAGATCCGGTGCTGGCGCAGGCGGACGCGCGGGGCTGGCGGATCGCGCAGATCTGGAACACGCATTGGCATCCCGACCATACCGGCGGCAACGCGGCCATCAAAGCCGCGACCGGGTGCGTCGTCACCGGGCCAGCCGCTGAAGCCGAGCGCATCCCCACGCTGGACCGACTGGCTCGCGAAGGCGACGTCGTCCGGATTGGAAACTTGCAGGCGCAAGTGCTCGAAATGCCCGCCCACACCGCGGGGCACATCGCGTTCCACCTCGCCTCCGAACAGGCGATCTTCGTCGGCGACATCCTGTTCGCGATGGGTTGCGGCCGCTTGTTCGAAGGCACAGCGGACCAGATGCACGCCAATCTACAGCGCCTGGCCAAACTCCCGCCCGAGACGGAAGTTTATTGCGCGCACGAATATACGCTCGGCAATGCCCGCTTCGCGGTCACGATCGATCCGGACAACCAAGCACTGTCCGAGCGCGCCGCTGCCGTGGAACGCGCCCGGGCGGCCGGCGAGCCGACCGTCCCGACGACGATCGCGCTCGAACGCTCGACCAACCCGTTCATGCGCGCAGCCTCGGCCAAATCCTTTGCCGCGCTTCGGCACGCGAAGGACAATTTCCGGGGCTAGCATCCCAAGCCGCTTCCGCGCGTTGGCGGAACGGAGGCTCGTCATGAAGAAACGCTACATTCTCCCGCTGTTTGCGCTCACCGCCGGCTGCACGTCCGCCGACCAGGAGCCTGTCGAACTGACCACAGCCGCAGGAACGGAGTTGGCCGAGGCAGTGCGCGGGCGAGTCGCCGGCCCGCCGCAATCCTGCGTTTACCAGCGCCCGCTCGGCGGCAACCGCTCGGCGGGCGAAGGCGCGATCATCTTTGAAGGCCAGACCAACGGCGCTGTGCTGTACGTCAACAATCCGCCCGCCGGCTGCCCCGAGCTCAAGTTCAACCGTGCCCTCATCACCCGCACACCCACCGGCCAATTGTGCCGGGGCGACATCGTCACCGTGGCGGACCTGACCAGCGGCATCCAATACGGCAGCTGCGGGCTCGGTGATTTCACGCCCTACCGCCGCGTCCGCTGACCCGGCTCGCCGCTCAAGCGCGCCTTTACTTCTTGTAAAGCGCGTCAAGCCGCTCGCCATATGTTTCGCGGACCACGTGGCGGCGGATCTTGATCGACGGGGTGAGTTGCTGGTTCTCGACCGTGAACGGCTCATCCGCGAGCACGAACCGCCGCACTTTCTCGATCACGGACAGATCGGCATTGACCCGATCGACCGCCGCCGAAAGCGCACGATGATAATCGAGATCGCTCGTCAAGGCGGCGAAATCATATGTGCGGCCATTGCTCCGACACCAATCTGCCGTCCACTCGGAATCGGCGACAAGCAGGCCGACGACATAGGGCCGGCGATCGCCGACCACCATCGCCTGAACGATTTCCGGCTGCAGCGTCAGCATGCCCTCGACCCGCTGCGGAGCGACATTGTCGCCCTTGTCGAGGATGATCAGGTCCTTCTTGCGATCGGTGATCACGATCCGCCCGCGCTTGTCGATATGGCCGACATCGCCGGTGTGGAGCCAGCCGTCGATGACGGTCCGCTCGGTCATTGCCGGATTGCGCCAATAGCCTTTCATGACGAGCTCGCCGCGCACGAGGATTTCGCCATCCTCGGCAATGCGGACTTTCGTGTTCAGAAGCGGCGGGCCGACCGTGTCCATCTTGATGCCGGCGCGCGGGCGGTTGCAGCTGATCACCGGGCCGGATTCGGTCTGGCCATAACCTTGCAGCACGATGAGCCCGAGCGAATGAAAGAACGTGCCGACTTCAGGGTTGAGCGGAGCGCCGCCCGACACCATTGCCTTTATGCGACCGCCGAAGCGTTGCCCGACCTTGGGTCGCAGCGTCTTGCCCAGAATGAAGTCCATCGGCCGGTCGAGCAGCGGCGTCGGGCCCGCCGCCTGCCTGGCGCCGATCTCGAGCGCGCGGCGCATCAGGTAATTGGTTAGCCGGCCCTGTTTCTCGATTCCCTTGACGATCCGTGCGCGCAGCACTTCGAACAAGCGTGGCACGACCACCATCAAGGTCGGCCGAACCTCCTCGATGTTCGAGGCGAGCTTCTCCAGACCTTCCGAATAGTAGATCTGAGCGCCCAGCCCGATCGGGAAATACTGGCCGCCGCTATGTTCATAGGCATGGCTGGCGGGCAGGAATGACAGGAACACCTCGTCGTCCCAGCCGAAATCGTTGCTGATGACGTCGATGCAGCCTTCCACATTGTGGAGGATGGCGCCGTGATGCTGCATCACTCCGCGTGGCGCGCCGCCGGTGCCGGACGTGTAGATCAGGCAAGCGAGATCGTCGCGGTTGAAGGCGGCACCGGCGGCGCAGGCCGCGACATCGGCCGGCTCGTCGGCGATCAACGCCGACCAATCATGGAACTCGACCGCGCCCGGCTGCGCACCGCGGATCGGCTCGATCCCGATCACATGCTCGCAATTGTTCGCTCGCAGCACGGCCGGCAGCAGGATCTTGGCGAGCTTGGGGCTGGACACGATCACCGCGCGCGCGCCGCTATCGTCCAGAATATGCTGGTGGTCGCGGGTCGTATTGGTGACGTAGGTCGGAACGCTGGTGCAGCCGGCCGCCATGATGGCGAGATCGGCGAGCAACCATTCCGGCCGGTTCTCCGAAACCAGCATCACCGTATCGCCGGGTCGGAGCCCGATCCGCTTCAGCGCGGCGGCGAGCGAGGCAACCGCCTCGGCGGCTTCCCGCCAGCTGGACGAGACCCATTTGCCCTCGCGCTTCGCCCACAGGAACGGCCGCTCGCCACCCTCGGTCGCGCGGGCGAAGAACATGGTGACGAGATTGGGAAAATGTTCGAGCTGACGTGCCATGGCGCGAAGGCTGGCCGAAAACGGGGGCCGAGACAAGATCGAGGGTCGATCCTCCTTTTTGCACCTACCCTCGTCATGCAAGCGAAGGCTGGCATCCATGCTGACTCCGAATGGACCCCAGCCTACGCTGGGGTGACGACGTACGGCCTCCGCAAGATCCCGCAGCAGAGTCGAGGCGTAATCTCTTCCCCTCTCACAATCTCGACATGCCAGCGAAGGCTGGCATCCATTCTGAGTCCGCATGGACCCTAGCCTACGCTGGGGTGACGAGATTACGGCGTGCGCGGAATCCCGCAACGGAGTCGAGGCCTGATCTCTTCTCCTCCCCACACTCTCGTCATGCCAGCGAAGGCTGGCATTCATGCTGCTCGGAATGGACCCCAGCCTGCGCTGGGGTGACGGAGTTACGAAGGCACCGAAGTCACTCGCTCAGCGCTACACCCTCACTGCGCGGGTCCGCCGCGCCGATCCACCGCCCGCCGACCCGCTCGATCGCGTTTGCCTTGAAGCCCGGCGCGCGCACCGTCACGCGGTGGCCGAGCGCGGTCAGTGCCGGCGCCATCGCCTCCAGCGCCGTCCCCTGCTCGACCGCGATGCCCGGCCCAGCCGCCGTCAGCGTCGGCAGCGCGATCGCCTCCTGCGCGGAACGGCCCCAGTCGACCACGCCGATGATCGACTTGGCGACCTGCATGATGATCGTCGCGCCGCCGGCCGCGCCGAGCGCCAGCCGCACCTGCCCGTCCGGACCGTAAACGACCGTCGGCGACATCGAGCTGCGCGGCCGCTTGCCGCCCTCGACCCGGTTGGCGACGAGGGCGCCGCCGGCGCGCGGCACGACGTGGAAGTCGGTCAGCTCGTTGTTGAGGAACATGCCGTCCACCGTCACGCCCGAGCCCCAGGGCGCTTCGATCGTCGACGTCAGCGTGGCGACATTGCCCCAGCGATCGGTGGCGACCATGTGCGATGTTCCCGCCGGCTCCTCGTGACGCACGAACGCGACCTTGGTCGCTCCGGGCGGCGTACCGGGCGCGACACTCGACATTGCGCGGCCGCTCGTGATCAGCGCGGATCGACCGCTAAGATAATCGGCATTCATCAGGCCGGCGGTGGGCACGCCGACATGATCGGGATCAGCGAGATATGCCTCGCGATCCGCGTAGGCGAGCCGCATCGATTCGGCGATCAGGTGCCACGCCTGGGGGCTGTCGGGCCCGAGCGCGGCCAGATCGAACCGCTCCAGCTGCTTGAGGATCGCGAAAACGGTGGTCGCGCCCGAGGAGGGCGGGCCCATCCCGCAGATCCGATGGCCCCGATAGGCACCGCATTGCGGATCGCGCTGTTTGGCGTCGTAGCTGACCAGGTCACCCTTCGTCATCGGTGCCCGGTGGCGCGGCGCGGCCGAGACGGCGCGCACGATGCGCTCGGCCAGCGGGCCGGTGTAGAAGCTATCCGGCCCGCGCCGCGCGATTTCGGTCATGGTCCGGGCGAGTTCGGGATTGCGGATCACGGTGCCGACCGGCTTGGCGGCGCCGTTGGCGTCCAGATAGGTGGCGCGCGCCCAGGGCGTGAGCTTCAGCGCTTCCGGGCGCCAGGTCGCGACCGCGTCGTGGCCCCGCTCCGTCAGCCGGTAACCGTCGCGGGCGAGCCGGATCGCCGGATCGAACAGCCGTGCCCAGGGCAGCTTGCCGTGCTTGGAATGGGCAAGCGCGAACATGCGGATGTTGCCGGGAACGCCGGTCGCGCGGCCGCCCACGGACGGATTGTCGATTGGCTTGCCGTTTGTGTCCAGGAACCAATCGGGTCCGGCCGCCGAGGGTGCTTCCTCCCGCCCGTCGAAGCTGGTCAGGGCGCGGCTGGCCCCGTCATGGTGAACCAGGAACCCGCCACCACCGATCCCGGACGATTGCGGCTCGACCACCGTCAGCGCGATCGCGGTGGCGATGGCCGCATCCGCCGCGCTGCCGCCGGCCCGCAGCATCTCCCGTCCCGCTTCCGCCGCGCGTGGATCGGCGGCGGACACCGCTCCGGGCGCCTGGACGACAATTGTTGCCGTGTCGGTCCGGGTAGTTTGAGCGGCGCAGGCGCCGAGCAGGAGAAAGGAGAAAGCGAGGCTGGCGAAGAAGCGACGGGTCATGCGCTCCACTTACTCCGCCTCGCCGCTGCCGTCACGCATCGACGCCGACTGCCTGCGCGAGCTGGTCGAAGCCGTCGCGTCGCAGCAGGTCCCGCAGGTTGCGCGCGATCCGGCGAGCAAGGCCGGGACCTTCATAGACCAAGGCCGTGTAGAGCTGCACCAGGCTCGCTCCCGCCCGGATCCGGGCATAAGCGTCGGCGCCGCTCCCGATCCCTCCCGCCGCGATCAGGGGAAGGACACCGCCGGTCGCGGCGCGGAAATCGCGCAGGCTCTGGAGCGCGAGGGGGTGCAGTGGGGCGCCCGACAGCCCACCCGCTTCGCCGGCGTGGCGCGAGCGGAGCGGCGGGCGGGTGATCGTCGTGTTCGAGATGATGAGGCCGTCGATGCCGCCGTCGATCGCGACCCGGGCGATGGCGTCGATGTCGTCCGACTCAAGGTCCGGCGCGAGCTTCAGGAAGACGGGCGGCCCGCCCGCGCCGCGCTCCGCCGTCACTGCCGCCAGCAGGTCGGCGAGCGCGGCCGGATCCTGAAGCGTGCGCAACCCCGGCGTGTTCGGCGAGGAGATGTTGACCGTGAGGTAGTCGGCGACGGGCGCCATCGCGGCGACGCCAAGCCTGTAATCGGCGATGCGATCGACACTGTCCTTGTTGATGCCAATGTTGACGCCGACGACCCCGCCCCGCTTGCGGCGGCTGAGCCGCGCCAGTGCGGGCGCCTGTCCGCCATTGTTGAAGCCCAGCCGGTTGATCAGCGCGCGATCCTCTTGCAGCCGAAACAGGCGCGGCTTGGGATTGCCGGGCTGCGGGCGCGGCGTCAGCGTGCCGACTTCGGCGAAGCCGAAGCCGAGACTCGGCATGCGATCGTAGACCTCGGCGTCCTTGTCGAAGCCCGCGGCGAGCCCGATCGGGTTCGGGAATGCGAGCCCGGCGACGCTGATGGCCAGCAAGGGATTGGGCTGTGGCGGCGCGCTTGTGGGCAGCGCCTTGAGCGCGGCGATAGTCACCCGGTGCGCCTGCTCCCCTCCGAGCCGGAAAAAGAGCGGTCGTAGGAGCGGGTAGAGGAGCATATTGGGCGGGCTATCAGCGCCCGCCCCGCTGGTCAAAGCGCGCAAAGACACGGTATGGACAGAGATGCAGCCAACCCGTTCGGGCTGAGCTCGTCGAAGCTTACCCCTTACTTTACGCGACCGGCGAGAAGGACGGTGCGGCCTCGACAAGCTCAGGCCGAACGGAAGTTGGACATACGGAAAGGTTAATTTGATGCGCTTGCTTCTCCTCGCTTCCACCGCCCTGCTCGCCGCCTGCACAACGTCGGGAACGTCCTCCCGGTCCGAGCCGGCGGCGGCGGCCAGTCCGGGCAGCGCCGCCGCGCAGGCGGTCACCGCCGCAGGCCAGCGCGCGGCGGTTGCCGAGAAGAATGCCGAGCTTGCCCGCTTCTTCGAGGCTTATGACCAGGCCTCGCTCGACCTGTCGCCCGAGGGCAAGGCCTATCGCGGGATCAAGGACGAGGATTATGGCCGCTGGAGCGAGTTCACCGACGCGGCGGACCTCGAACGCCGCAGCCTCGATGTCACCACGCTCGCCAATCTGCGCTCCCGCTTCGACCGCGCCCAACTCTCGCCCGAAGATCAGCTCAGTTACGACCTGTTCGAGAACATGGTCGATCGGCGCGGCGGCATCTTCGCGTTCCGCGACAACGGTTACGTGTTCGACCAGATGAACGGTGCGCAGAGCGAGGCGCCCGCCTTCCTGATCAACATCCACCGCGTCGACACCCTGGCCGATGCCGAGGCCTATGTCCGCCGCCTCCAGGGCATCGACGCCGCGCTCGACCAAGCGATCGCCGAGGCCAGGCAGCGCCAGGCCAAAGGCGTGCTGCCGCCGCGCTGGGTGTATCCATATGTCATCAACGACAGCCGCAACGTCACCAAGGGCGCGCCGTTCGATCGCGGGCCGGACAGCGCGCTGTTCGCGGACCTCAAAACCAAGGTAAACAAGCTCGCAATCGCGCCCGCGGAAAAGGCGCGGCTGATCGAGGCCGGGCGCAAGGCGCTGGTCGAGGAGGTCAAGCCCGCTTACGGCCGCGTCATTGCGCTGATGCAGGCCCAGCAGCGGGTCGCCGGCAGCGACGACGGCATTTGGCGCTTCCCGAACGGTGCCGAGCAGTACACCGCGTTGCTGCGATACTACACGACGACCGGCATGAACGCCGACCAAATTCACACGCTGGGCCTGCAGCAGGTCGCCCGCATTCACGGCGAGATGCGCGCCATTCAGAGCCAGGTCGGCTTCCCCGGCACGCTGAACCAGTTCTTCGCGCACATGCGCACGCGCCCGCAGAACTTCTTCCCGAACACGCCGGCCGGCCGCCAGATGTACCTGGACGAGACCGACCGCGTCACCAAAGCGATGACCGCGCGCCTGCCCGACTTCTTCAGCGAAGCCGCCACGCCCAAGGCGCCGCTCAACGTCAAGGCGGTCGAACCGTTCCGCGAGAAGTCCGCCGGCAAAGCTTTCTACCAGGACCCCGCCCCGGACGGCTCGCGCCCCGGCACCTATTACGTCAATCTCTACGACATGCGCGATATGCCGCATATCGAGCTCGAGGCGCTCGCCTTCCACGAGGGCGTGCCCGGCCACCATCTCGACGGCGCCGTGACCACCCGGCTGGAGAATATTCCGCCGTTCCGGCGCTTCGGCGGCTATACCGCCTGGTCAGAAGGCTGGGGGCTGTATGCCGAGCGGCTCGGCAAGGACATGGGCTTCTACACAGACCCGTATCGGGATTTCGGCCGGCTCCAGCTCGAGCTGCACCGTGCGATCCGGCTGGTGGTGGATTCGGGGCTGCACCACAAAAGATGGACCCGCCAGCAGGCGATCGACTACGTCCAGAACAACTCGGCCGACGCGCCGGGCGGGATCGTCAAGGCGATCGAGCGCTATATCGTCTATCCGGGTCAGGCGACTGCCTACATGGTCGGCCGGCTCAAGATCACCGAGCTCCGCGAGCGCGCCCGCCAGCGATTGGGCGACCGTTTCGACATGCGCGGCTTCCACGACGCGATCCTGCTCAACGGCGCGGTGCCGCTGGATGTGATGGAGCGCAACGTGGACGCATGGATCGCGAGCCGGGCGCGGGCGTAAACCCGCCCCTTCCCCGTCATCCCAGCGAAGGCTGGCATCCATACTGATTCAGCGTGGACCCCAGCCTTCGCTGGGGTGACGGGACTGGCGAGTTGCTAAGCCTCCTGCCCCAGTACGAAATCACGCAGCGACCTTGCGTCGTGCAGCGCATTGTGCGGCACGCGGCTGTTGCGGGCGGTGCTGAAGCCGGGGGTGCGGAGGAACTCCAGCCGCAGCCGCCCGATCTCGACGATCTCCGCCGGCCCGGTGACGAGCAGATTGCATAGGTGGGCGAGGTCCTCGGGCCAGTCCGCCACGACCAGCGGATCGGGATCGGCGGCGAGGTAGCGGGCCAGCTCGTCCGCCGCTTCCCCCCGCGAGACCGGCTCGGCATGCAGGCCGGGCGGCACCTGGCGCAGGTAGGGCAGCACGTTGCGGTCCACCCAGGGATGCACCTGTGCCGGGAGCGGCAGCACGGCGTAATATTCCTGGTCGCCATGCTCGGGCACCAGCGCGATGCTGATCAGCTCGCCGCCGAAGCCGTTATATTCGGTGTCGAGGAAGTAACGCATCGGAATAGCGCATAGCCCGGCCACTCTCTTCCCGTCAGCCCCGCGAAAGCGAGGATCCCGCTTTCTGACTGGAGAGGAGAAGAGAAGAAGGGGGATTCCCGCTTTCGCGGAAATGACGGGCCGGTGGTCCAGGTTGATTTCCCCCCTGCCCAAGCCCACATGCACGAGGCGATTTCAGGCCCCGAAATGCGCTTTTCCCCGATCCGTGATAGAGCAGACGAATGACTGACGACATCTCCGTCCGAAACCGGGAAGCGCAGGATGCGGTGGACCGCGCGTCCACCTACGAATGGGGCTTCTCCTCCGACATCGAGCAGGAGTTCGCGCCCAAGGGCCTGAGCGAAGACACGGTGCGCTATATCTCGGCCAAGAAGGGCGAGCCGCAATGGCTGCTCGACTGGCGGCTCAAGGCATTCCGGCTGTGGCAGACGATGGAAGGGCCGAACTGGGCCAAGCTCAACGTGCCGCCGATCGATTACCAGAACAGCTATTATTACGCCGAGCCCAAGGAGAAGCCGAAGCTCGGCAGCCTCGACGAGGTCGACCCTGAGATCCTGCGCGTTTACGAGAAGCTCGGCATCCCGATCGAGGAGCAGAAGGTGCTCGCCGGCGTCGAGGGCGCGCGCAAGGTGGCCGTGGATGCCGTGTTCGACAGCGTCTCCGTCGCCACCACCTTCCGCGCCGAGCTGGAGCGCGCCGGCGTCATCTTCCGCTCGATCTCCGAGGCGGTGAAGGAATATCCGGAGCTGGTCCGCAAATGGCTCGGCAAGGTCGTGCCGATGCACGACAATTACTTCGCGACACTCAACAGCGCGGTCTTCTCGGACGGGACGTTCGTGTACATTCCCGAAGGCGTGCGCTGTCCGATGGAGCTCAGCACCTATTTCCGCATCAACGCGGCGAACACCGGCCAGTTCGAGCGGACGCTGATCGTCGCCGACAAGGGGTCGTATGTATCTTACCTGGAAGGGTGCACGGCACCGATGCGCGACGAGAACCAGCTCCACGCCGCCGTGGTCGAGCTGGTCGCGTTGGACGATGCTGAGATCAAATATTCGACTGTCCAGAACTGGTATCCGGGCGACGCGAACGGCGTCGGCGGCATCTACAATTTCGTCACCAAGCGCGCGCTCTGCCAGGGCAGGAACTCCAAGGTGAGCTGGACCCAGGTCGAGACGGGCTCCGCCATCACCTGGAAATATCCGAGCTGCGTGTTGTCGGGCGAGAACAGCGTCGGCGAATTCTATTCGGTCGCGCTCACCAACAATCGCCAGCAGGCCGACACCGGCACCAAGATGATCCATCTCGGCAAGGGCTCGCGGTCGACCATCGTCTCCAAGGGCATCAGCGCCGGACGCTCCGACAACACCTACCGCGGCCTGGTCCGCGTCGGCCCGACCGCGGAGAATGTCCGCAACTTCACGCAATGCGATTCACTTCTGCTCGGCGATCAGTGCGGCGCCCACACCGTCCCCTATATCGAGGTCCGCAACCCCACTGCGCAGATCGAGCATGAGGCGACCACCAGCAAGATCAGCGACGACCAGATGTTCTACGCCATGCAGCGCGGGTTGAACGCGGAGGACGCGGTGGCGCTGATCGTCAACGGCTTCGCGAAGGAGGTGCTGCAGCAACTCCCGATGGAGTTCGCGGTCGAGGCGCAGAAGCTGTTGGGGATTAGCTTGGAGGGGTCCGTTGGCTGACCTCTACCGTGAACATCGTGTGTTCGGCCACAATGGCGAGGCGATGGTTATTCGCGTCTGCTTCGAGCGCCTGTCCGATGGGCAATTTGCGGTCGCTCACACCGAGTTTGTCCGTGAAGATGATCATCTCGGCGACAGGATGATCGAGATCGGCAACACTACGGCCGAGCTTCTGGTGGACCCTGATCAACCGTCCCTGTGGGATTTCAGGTCCTCATTGCAGGACGCGATTAGCGCCCATGATGATGTGTTCTCAGAGTTCGTTGAACGGATCCAAAATGCTCAACATTGAAAATCTTCACGCCGAGATCGAGGGCAAGCCGATCCTCAACGGGCTGACGCTCAGCGTCGGCGCTGGCGAGGTGCATGCGATGGTGGGGCCGAACGGGGCGGGCAAGTCGACGCTCGGCGAGAGGCCGTGATCGACAGGGGATGGCGACCTGAAGCCCCTCCCCTTCAGGGGAGGGGTTTGGGGTGGGGCTTGTCAGTGGAACACCTTCGCTGGCTCCAGGACCGCGCCACCGAAATGCGCCGCAACCCGACCGAGCCGGAGAAACGCCTGTGGCGAAACCTGTCCAACGCGCAACTGGACGGTCACAAGTTCCGCCGACAGACCGTTGTCGGCTGCTTCATCGCCGACTTCCTCTGTCCGCAGCGGGCGCTGATTGTTGAAGTCGATGGCGATACGCACGATGAGGGCAAAGATCGGCTCCGGGACGATCTGCTGGGTCAGAGCGGCTATTTCGTGATCCGCTTCACCAACGAAGATGTGGTGCGCAACATGGATGGCGTGTTGGCCAGTCTGGCCGAAGAGCTTTCGGTGATGCCGCTTCGTTGGGACAGGCCCCACCCCAACCCCTCCCCTGAAGGGGAGGGGCTTAGGGCAGTGGAGGGCTTGCTGGCATGATGCTTTTCGTGCTCGCAATGGCGCTTCAGTCGGGCAATCATCGCGTCAACGCGGTGGAGACGGCCTACCGGGCGGCGCTCGGCGAGGCGGTTTCATGCCAGAAGGCGGCGGCTTACGAGATCGTGGCCGGGCTGAAGCCGGAGGAGCTTTCGCGCGAGCCGGCCGCTATCAAACCGATCGTGATGTCGATCACCGCCCGGTGCCGTTCCGAAAGCTTCAGACATTTCGACGCGATCCGCGCCAAGGTCGCGCTCGACTATCCCGGCATGCCGAAGAAGCGCGAAGCGGCGTCCAATGCAGCGATCGAAGGCGTGGCGGTCGAAATGGCGAAGCAGGCGATTGGGTGGAGCCTCACCGCGGTCGATGCGCGCCAGAAGCTTCTGTCCCAGGCGCCGGCACCAACGAGCGGAAGTAAACCCTAACGATGTTGAAAATCGAAAACCTCCACGCCGAGATCGACGGCAAGCCGATCCTCAAGGGGCTGAGCCTCTCCGTGGATGCGGGGGAGGTGCATGCGATCATGGGGCCGAACGGGGCGGGCAAGTCGACGCTCGGCTATGTGCTCGGCGGGCGGCCTGGTTATGAGGTGACGGGGGGGACGGTGTGGTTCGCTCCCCCCTCCCCTTCAGGGGAGGGGCCGGGGGTGGGGGTTGTCGAGGGCGGCACAAGCCCCACCCCAACCCCTCCCCTAAAGGAGAGGGGCTTGGACCTTCTGGAACTCGCGCCGCACGAGCGCGCCGCCGCCGGCCTGTTCCTCGGTTTCCAATATCCGGTCGAGATTCCGGGCGTATCCAACGTCCAGTTCCTCCGCACCGCATTGAACGCCCAGCGCCGCGCGCGGGGCGAGGCGGAGATGTCGGCGGGCGATTTCCTGCGCGCGGCCAGAGCCCAGGGCGAGGCGCTCGATGTGTCGATGGACATGATGAAGCGCAACGTGAACGTCGGCTTCTCCGGCGGCGAGAAGAAGCGCAACGAGATGGTGCAGATGGGGCTCCTGAACCCGCGTCTCGCCGTGCTCGACGAGACCGACAGCGGCCTCGACATCGACGCGCTGCGCATCGTCGGCGCCGGCATCAACCGGATCATGCGTGCGCCCGACAAAGCGGTGGTGTTGATCACCCACTATCAGCGCCTGCTCGACATCGTGCAGCCGGATTTCGTGCATGTGCTGGCGGAGGGGCGGATCGTGCGCAGCGGCGGGCCGGAGCTTGCGCATGAGCTCGAGCGCGAGGGTTACGCGCAGGTGGCGGCGTGAGGGTGGCCGCAAACTTTTCTTCCCCCCTTGCGGGGAAAGGTGCCCCGGAGGGGCGGATGGGGGGTGCGGCGCGTCGCGCCGCGCGCTCGCTGCGCGAGCGCACCCCCTCCCCTGCCCCTCCCCGCAAGGGGGAGGGAAAGTGACGCTGCTCGAACTCCCTTCCGTGAAAGCCGAGGCTTGGCGCTGGAGCGATCTGTCGTCGCTGCCGCAGATCATGGCGCGCCAGCCGTCCGGCACCGTCCCGACCGCGCTCCCCTGGATCGCTTGCGCCCTCCCCGGCCCGCGGCTCGTGTTCGTCGACGGCCGGCTCGCCGCCGAGCAGAGCGACCTCGGCACGATCGAGATTGGCGCGATCGAAGCTCAGCACGGCGAGCACGCCCTCTCGCGCCTGGTCGGCCGCGAAGGCTGGCGGTTGCATCTCGGGCAGCACCACGCGCCGCAGGGGCTTGTCCAGATCATCCACGTCTCTACCGGCGGCGCGGATCATCTGCCGGCCGAGATCGTGCTCGCCGAGGACGCGCAGGCTTCGGTCGTCGAGACCTTCGTTGGCGAGGGCTGGATCAACCGCCTGTCCCATTTCAGCCTCGCCAAAGGCGCGCGGCTGATGCTGAGCCGGCGGCTGCTCGGCAGCGGCGGCTATGTCAGCTTGCATGATCGCGCGAGCGTCGGCCAAGGCGCCAGCCTGGTGCTGACCACGCTGGGCGCGGGCGCGAGCGATACGCGGCTGGACGGGCATTTCACGATTGCCGGCGATGCGGGCTTTGTCGAAGTCGGCGGTGCGCTGCTCGGGCGCTGCAAGCAGCGGCATGACGCAAATCTGGTGCTGCGCCACGATGCGGTCGCGGGCATGAGCCGGCAGGTTTGGCGCTCCGTCGCCGACGAGCAGGCCACCTGCTCGGTCGCAGCCCGCGTCGAAGTCGCACGCGGCGCGCAGAAGACGGATGGCGAGCAGTCGCTCAAAGGCCTGCTGCTCGCGCGCACCGCGACGATCAACGCCAAGCCCGAACTCGAGATTTTCGCCGACGACGTAAAATGCGCGCATGGCGCAACGGTGGGCGAGTTGGATCGAAACGCGCTCTTCTACCTCGCCAGCCGGGGCGTGCCGGTGGCGGAGGCTCGGGCGCTGCTCACCCAGGCGTTCGTCGCCGACGCGATCGATCGGATCGGTGAGGAAGCGGTGCGAGACGCGTTTCACGCGGATGCGATGGCGTGGCTGGCTCACAAGCCCCTCCCCTTCAGGGGAGGGGTTGGGGTGGGGGCTGTTAGCGAGCGCAGCGCGGTATCGACCTCCCCCACCCCCGTCCCCTCCCCTGAAGGGGAGGGGTGAATGGACGCGATCACCTCCATTCGCCCACTCGACCTCGTCTCCGACTTTCCGGCGATCCCGGAGGGCTGGGCCTATCTCGACACCGCAGCCACGGCGCAGAAGCCGCGTCCGGTGATCGACGCCATCACGCGCGGTTATGCGGAGACATATGCCACCGTGCATCGCGGCGTTTACCAGCGCTCGGCGGATATGACGCTCGCCTTCGAGGCCGCGCGCCGTCGCACCGCGCAGTTCATCAACGCGCGCGTGCCTGAAGAGATCGTCTTTGTCCGCGGCGCGACGGAGGCGATCAACCTCGTCGCGCAGAGCTGGGGCGGCACCTTTCTCAAGGCCGGCGACCGCATCCTGTTGTCGATGCTGGAGCACCACTCCAACATCGTCCCCTGGCAGATGGTCGCGGATCGAGTCGGCGCCGTCATCGACGTCGCCCCGCTCACGGCCGACGGTCGCATCGATCTCGACGCGGTCGAGGCGATGCTGACGGAGCGGCACAAGCTGGTCGCGCTTGCTCACGTCTCGAACGTGCTCGGATCGGTGCTCGACGCACGCCGCGCGGTCGATCTCACCCACCGCGTCGGCGCGAAGATCCTGCTCGACGGCTGCCAGGCCGTGCCGCGCATGCCTGTCGATGTGCAGGCGCTCGGCTGCGATTTCTACGTTTTTTCCGCGCACAAGCTGTATGGCCCGACCGGCGTCGGCGTGCTGTGGGGACGCGGCGACCTGCTCGATGCGATGCCGCCCATGCATGGCGGCGGCGCGATGATCGACAAGGTCTCGTTCGAAGGCACGACTTACGCGCCGCCCCCGGCCCGCTTCGAGGCCGGCACGCCGCATGTCGTGGGCGTGCTCGGCCTTCATGCGGCGATCGACTATGTCGAGGCGATCGGCCTAGACGCGATCCACGCCCACGAGACGGCCCTGGTCCGCGAAACCCGCGACGCGCTCCGGTCGCTTAACAGCGTCACGCTGTTCGGGCCGGAGGACAGCGCGGGAATTGTCTCGTTCGCGATCGAAGGCGTGCATCCGCACGACGTCGGCACCATATTGGACGAAAGCCGGGTGGCGATCCGGGCGGGCCATCATTGCGCGCAGCCATTGATGTCTCATCTCGGCGTAGATGCCACTGCGCGGGCGAGCTTCGGTGTGTATAACGGCCGGCAGGATGTCGAGGCGTTGGTCCGCGGCATCGAGCGGGTGACGAGGATTTTCGGGTGAACGAGCAGAGCAGGTTCGAGATCGAGGAAGTCACGGAGGTCGCGCCGCCGCCCAAGGCGCGCGTGTCCGATCTCGCCGAAAGCATCGGCGAGACGTTCGAGCGCAAGAAGGATTATCTCGCCGGCTTCCTCGCGCAGAAGCCGGCGGAAGTCGCGCCCGTCGAGCCCGGCGGCGATTTGTACGAGGCGGTGATCGAGGCGCTCAAGGAAATTTACGACCCAGAAATCCCGGTCAACATCTACGATCTCGGCCTGATCTATCGAGTCACGATCAGCCCCGAGAACCACGCCAAGGTGGAGATGACGCTGACCACGCCCAATTGCCCTGTCGCGGAATCGATGCCGGGCGAGGTGGAGCTGCGCGTCGGCGCGGTCCCCGGGGTCGGCGACGCGGAAGTGGTGCTGGTCTGGGATCCGCCTTGGGACCCGGCCAAGATGAGCGATGAAGCAAGATTAGAGCTGGGAATGCTGTGACGATCTTCCCCTCTCTGAAAGGGAGGGGATCGAGGGGTGGGTGCGAGCGAAGCGAGCCTTGCGGCTCGCACCCACCCCCAGCCCCTCCCTTTCAGGGAGGGGAGCAATGGAGTGAACATGACGACGACCACCCGCGCCCGTCCTGCCGCGCTGAACCTCACGCCTTCAGCCGAGGCCCGGATCGCCGCGCTGATGGCGCGTGCGCCGGCCGATGCGATCGGGGTCAAGCTGTCGACGCCGCGCCGCGGCTGTTCCGGCCTTGCCTACTCGGTCGATTACGTCACGGAGGCGAAGCCGTTCGACGAGCGGATCGAAACGCCGGGCGGCAGCTTCTTCGTCGATGCCGGCTCGATCCTGTATCTGATCGGCAGCCGTATGGATTGGGTCGAGGACGATTTCACCGCCGGCTTCGTGTTCGAGAACCCAAATGCCAAGGGCAGCTGCGGCTGCGGCGAGAGCTTCACGGTATAGCCCCCCATGGCGGAGGATAGGCTCTTGCTTAAGCAGGAGCACGCGTAGAAGCATAAGATGCGCCCCGTGCTCCTGCGAAAGCAGGAGCCCAGCACGGGCGTGGGAGCGTGGGCTCCTGCTTTCGCAGGAGCACGGCCTCAGAAACCCAGGGTAAACCGGATCGCGCCGCCGATGTCGCTGTCCGCCGCCTCGACATGGCCCGGATCGGTGCGCAGGAACAGGTTGGCGCCGAGCCGGCCGCCGAGCGCCCGGGCGCTGTAGGCGAGTTCGTAATCCATTTCCCGGCCGCTCGGCGCCAGGCTGAACCGCTGGGCTTCGTAGCCGACCACGCCGGTTGAATAGTCGTACGAGTTGGGCACCGACAGATCGAACCCGCCCGAGCGGACCCGCAGCGGCTGCATCATCCGGAACGCGATCCGGTCGCCGCTGCTGAACGCGTCGGCCCTGGACAGATCGAACGCCCAAGCGTCGGTCGAGAGCCGGCCCGAATCGACCAGCGCGCCCGTGCCAGCCATGCGGGTCCAGCCCCGGCGATAGGTGGCGAAAGCGCCCCAGCCACCGCCCAGATCGTAGGACAGGCTGGTGTCGACGAAGCTGCTCGCCGCGCCGCCGCTGGCGAAGGCCGCGCCGAACCGACCGCCGAGCATCGTGCTCTCCTCGACCAGCCGTGACGCGCCGACCGACACCAAAGCCGGCCCGAAGCGCCGATCGAAGCTGACGGAGGAGATGCTGTAGCCCGGATCGCGGACTCGCGCGGCAAGGCCCGGACCCTGCACCCGCCCGCGCTCGCCCGTCACCGTCACGCCGACCGGCCCGACGAGATGACGCAGGCCGGCGCTGCTGCTGGCATCCGCGAAGAAGCCGTTGCGCGCCAGCGGGTCGCGGGCGACCAGGAAGGCATTATGCTCGTGACCGGTCAGGCGCTGCTGGAGCGTCCGGCCGGTCTCAGCGAAGCCGAACGCGATTGCGGTTTTGGGCGACAGGCGGCTCAGCGCCATGCCGGCCACCGCCTTGGCTTCGCGCGCGTCGTGATAGCCGAGCCCGATCTGCCCCATCCGCACCTGCGTCTGCCCGGCGAAGTCGCGATTGACGGTCAGGCTCACCGCCGTGTTGCCGGCCGCCGATGCCGCCGTCCGGAAATCGCCGCCGAGCGCCTGGGCCAGCGGCGAATCCGGCGCGGCGCGGCTCACCGTCCGGCTCACGTCCATGCGATAGGCGCGGCCGTAGCCGTCGAGCACCACCGCGCCGACCGACGCGCCCTTGGCATCGCCCATCGCGCCCGACGCCTGGCCGTTGCTGCCCGTCGTCGAAACCGCGACCTGACTGCCGGCGAGCGCGGTCGCCCCTTGCGGCGCGAACGCGCGGGTCAGGTTCAGGATACCGCGCCCGAAGGTCGCGTCCGTCCCCGTCGCGCCAGCATCGTCGGCCGAGCTCAGCAGGATCTGGACGATCTGCTGGCCGGAGAGGTTCGGGAAGGCGCTCGCGAGCAGGGCCGCCGCGCCGCTGATCACCGGCGCGGAAAAGGAAGTGCCGGAGAACATGAACGCCTGGCCATTATGGTCGAACGAGCGGACGCGATCGCCCAACGCCGCCAGATAGGCCTGCTGACTCGTCCCCGCCCGGTTGGAGAAGCCGGCGATTGCGCGTCCCGCATCGTGTGCGCCCGCGATGATCACCAGGCCGCTGCCTGCATTCGCTATCTGCGACGCGAACGCGTCCGGATTGACGCCGGTCGCTTCCTGGCCGCCATTGCCGGCCGAGACCACGATCACGATGCCGGCCTGAGTCGCGCGAGTGACCGCCTGGAGCACGCCGAAGCCGGCCCCTTCCCCGCCCAGCGAAATGTTGATCACGCGGGCGCCGTTGGTGCGGGCAAGGTCGATCCCCTGCGAGATCGCGCGGTCGCTATGCTTGCAACCGTCGTCCTTGTCGCAGTTGTTCGGATCGGCGGAGTTGAACGACAGGATCGTCGATTCGAAAGCCACGCCCTGAATCTGGCTACCGTTGCGGCTGGCGGCGGCAACGGCGGCGACGGCGGTTCCGTGGCCTTCGGTGTCGGTCACGCCGCGGCTGGCGACGAGATCGGCGCTGGCCGGATCGATCCGCCCGGCGAAATCGGGCAGGTTCGGGTTGATGCCGCTGTCGAGCACGGCGATCTTCACGCCCTGTCCGCGTCCGCCGGCATTGTAGGCCGAAATCGCGTTCGCCGCGACCGCCCCGTTGGACCGGCTATATTCCGTGTCGTTGTAATTGACGCTGCTCGGCGTCGGGCTTGGCGCTGGTGCGGGGGGCGGCGGAGGTGGAGGCGGGGGCAGGTCCGATATCGGGGCGGGCCGTGCGCCGGTGCCCCCACCGCCCCCGCCGCAGCCCGAAAGCGCGATCACGAACACACAGCTGGACAGCAGGAGTGCGCGTCTGACGTTCAGGTGCCGCATCGCGCCCTCTCCTTTAAGAATCGAAAATACCGAACGATTTCGAGCCCTTATACTTTGTCCGATGCTTTCGCATTGCTGAAGCCGTCACCCCGTATCAATCGCGCTCGAACGCGATGGAGCGGGCACTATCGATTTACCACGAGTCCCGTCCTAAGGAGGGCCGCGATGCTCCCAGCCCTGCGCCATGTCGAAAACTGGATCTTCGATCTCGACAATTGCCTGTATCCGGCCTCGTGCGACCTGTTCGCGCTGATCGACCAGCGGATGACCGACTTCGTCGAGCAGCGCTTCGGGCTGGACCGGGAAGCGGCGCGGCGCCTGCAGAAGAGCTACTTCCACGAACATGGCACCACCCTGTCGGGGCTGATGGCGACGCGGGAAATCGATCCGCAGGAATTCCTGGATTTCGTGCACGACATCGACCTTGCCCGCATCTCCGCCGACCCGGACCTGGTGGCGCTGATCGACCGGCTGCCCGGCCGCAAGTTCGTCTTCACCAACGGCGACGAAAGCTATGCCCGCCGCGTGCTCGACAAGATCGGGTTCGCCAATGCGTGGGACGGCCTGCACGACATCCACGCAATGGCCTATGTGCCCAAGCCCGATCCGCGCGCCTACCGGCTGCTGTGCGATCGGCACGACATCGACCCCGCTCGCGCGCTGTTCGCAGAAGACATGGCCCGCAATTTGAAGCCCGCAAAGGTGCTGGGCATGGTCACCGTCTGGGTCGACAACGGATCGGAACAGGCCAATGCGGATGCCGATCCCGACCATATCGATTTCCACACGCACGACATCGGCGCCTGGCTCGCGCAAGCAACCACGGGGACATCATGACGGACCAGCTGCAGAGCATCATCGACCGCGCCTGGGATGAACGGGACACGATCGGCCCCGACACCGCCGGCGAGGTTCGCGAGGCGGTCGATGCTGCGCTGAACGCGCTCGACGCTGGCACCGCGCGAGTCGCCGAGCCGGGCCCGGACGGCTGGACCGTCAACCAATGGCTGAAAAAAGCGGTGCTGCTGAGCTTCCGGCTGAACCCGATGGAGCCGATCAGCGGCGGGCCTGGTGGGGCCCTGTGGTGGGATAAAGTGCCGTCGAAATTCCTGGGCTGGGACGCGGCGCGGTTCGGCGAGGCCGGCTTCCGCGCGGTGCCGGGCGCGATCGTCCGGCGAGGCGCCTATGTCGCGCCCGGCGCCGTGCTGATGCCGAGCTTCGTCAACATCGGCGCCCATGTCGGCGAGGGCACGATGATCGACACCTGGGCAACTGTGGGGAGCTGCGCCCAGATCGGACGCAACGTTCACATCTCGGGCGGAACCGGGATCGGCGGAGTGCTGGAGCCGCTCCAGGCCGGGCCGGTGATCATCGAGGACGGCGCCTTCATCGGCGCGCGATCCGAAGTGGCGGAAGGCGTGATCGTGGAGCAAGGCGCGGTGCTGTCGATGGGTGTGTTCATCGGCGCCTCCACCAAGATCGTTGATCGCGAGACCGGCGAGACCTTCACCGGCCGGGTTCCCGCATATTCGGTCGTTGTCCCCGGCACCCTGCCCGGCAAGCCCGGCGCGCCGCACCTCGCCTGCGCCGTGATCGTCAAGCGTGTCGATGCGCGCACCCGCTCCAAGACCAGCATCAACGAGCTGCTGCGGGATTGAGCGAGCTCAGCCGGCTGATTTCACGCGCCGGTAGGCGGCGGCGTTCAGGGCCAGACCGGTCGTCGCCAGCAAGGTGCTGAGCGCTCCGTCGAACAAGGCCAGCGGCCAGAACATGTCGCCGACGCCTTCGATCAGCCTGCGGTCGATCCACGCGTGCAGCACGGCGAACGGCGTCACGAGCAACAGGGTCCAGAGCAGCAAGGCGGGGAGCCAGCGACGGAAGTCTCGCAACCACGGACTTGGACGCCAGGCCAAGGGCCGCGCCACCGCAATCGCGACAAACCAGGCGATGAGCGGCGAGAGCAGAAGGGTGACCATCACATTCGTGAGCAACAGGCCGGCGACACCGGACAGATCGCCGATGGCGAGCCCCACGGCGGCTTGAACCGCCACCCCAATCACGAAGGTCAGTCCGTAAAGCCACAATGCGCCATCGGGCAGCCAGCGCGGCCGGTCGCTCCGCACCAGAGTGCGCAAGATCACGACCGCCAGATAGATCACCCCGGCAACCCGCACGATCGCCGCAAGCAGGAATGCGAGCGGGGGTGTTCCGCCCTCGGCGGGCAGGTTCCGCAGGGCTGCGCGACGGGCTGCAGGTGACGAGCGCGACGCTGACTGCCGGCCTGGCCTTCGCCGCCAGCTACTACCTTGCCGCCCATCTCGTCTTCCCGCCGCGGGAAGTGGACGCGCCCGACCTCGACGCGCATTATCTGCGGGTGAAGCATTGGGTGCTCGGTATCCTGTGGGCCTTGTTTGTGGTCCAGATTGGATACTTTCTGACAGTCCCGTCCCTTGCCGCTTTGCTGAGCGGCTGGTGGACGATCGCCTCTGTGCTGCTGTTCGCGGGCATGCTTGCAGCCGCGACGTTCGTGAAGAGTCGGCGCGTCAACATCGCGCTGCTGGCCGCGCTGATCGGGCGCTATATCCTGCTGACCTTCTGAAGCGCCTCAGGAACACACGAATTTTTCGGGGTGGCGGGCTCCTCCGGCACTTCCTAGACCGACGGAGGATCACGGGCGAACACGGACTCATGGCGCAAGGCACTCAAGCACTTACCGAAAAGGAGAAGCAGACGCTGCGCCTGATCGTGCGGGGGCATGATGCCAAGTCGACCGCGCGCCATCTCGGCCTGTCGGTGCACACGATCAACGAGCGGCTGCGCGATGCGCGGCGCAAGCTGGAAGTGTCGAGCAGCCGGGAGGCGGCGCGGCTGCTGCTCGATACGGAAAGTGCCGAAAGTGCTGCGGACAAGCAAATCGGGGAAGCCTCCGCCCCCGCCGCCGCGGCAAATAGCGACCGGCCCGACAGCGGGACCGGGGGCGCATCGGGCGTCGCCTCCCCTGTCGCCTGGCTGGTAGGAGGAATCGTCACCATGTCCGTCATCCTTGGGATCCTAGCGATCACCGCCGTCCCGCAATCGGCCGGAGCGCCCGCGTCCGCGCAAGCATCCGCCGCCGCCCCGATCACCGAAACCGAAGCCGTCCGCGCCGCGCAGGCCTGGCTGGAGCTGCACGACCAGGGCAATTGGCGCGAGACCTGGAACGGCACGAGCGCCGAGTTCCGCAAGCTCAATTCGGCCGAGCGCTGGGCGCAAGTGGCGCAATCGGTCCGCCCGCCGCTGGGTGCCACCCTCTCCCGCGTGGCGATCGCCCAGGACGATGTGCCGGCGCCGCCCGCCGGAGTCCGGGTGGTCAAGTTCCGCACCCGCTTCGCCAACAAGGCCGATGCGGTGGAAACCGTCTCCCTCGCCCGCGAAGAAGGCAAGTGGAGGGTGGTCGGCATCTACATGGATTGAGGGTCCGGCGGGCCGGCGGCGCCGTTCCACTCCGAAGGTCGGTCCGCGCCAGAGCTGGCTGTCATGGCCCCGGACGATCCCTTCCCGTCTTCCCAGGCTGCACCCGCGACAGGGCTTTTCTTCGGTTCGTGGTTCCGAAGAGAGCCCTGGCCCGGGTCAAGCCCGGGCCGACGAACTGGTTCCGAATCAAACCGAGCGTGGCGGTCATCAGAGCCGGCCTTCGGCGTGAAGCCGAAGAAGGCGTCGCGCTGCGCATCGGCGAGCGCGCGATCGGCGGCATCCGATTCGGCGACTTCGGCGTCGACCCGCGCCTGCTCGGCCGGGGACAGGCGGCGTTTATAGTCTTCATCGCCCCAAGCGCCCGACTGCGCGCCGTCGAAGCCGGGCGGCGGCGGGTAATCCGTCCACCAGCCGTCCTTTTTCTTCCGGACGCCGTGATCGTCGCTTCCCGGCTGCCCCAGTCCGTCCTCGAGAAGTTCACGAAGTTCACGGTCTCCCGCAAATTCCCGGGGCATGCCTTGCGGCTGGGACTCGAGCGCATCGGCATCGCTGGAAGCAGGATCGGCGAGCAAGGCCAGGCGGTCCTCACGGCGCCCTTCGCCCAGCGCGTCCAGATATTCGTCCCAGCGCGCGGCCAATCGGAGGTGCGGCTCGCCGCGCTGCTCGGCACGATCGGCGCGGGCGTCCAGGCGGGCGAGCACCGCCATGGACAGGCGATTGTCATGCCGGTGCCGTTCGGCGACGATCACGCCATCCTTGTAGATGCGCTCGATGCAGCCGTTGAGCGAGCGGGCGAAGGTTTCGTCCGCAAGCCGGTTGCGCGCCTTGACGCGGGCGGCCTCCAGCCGGCCGCGAACAGCGGGTCGCGATCGAGCAGGTTGTAATAAGAACGCGCGCTCATGCCGGACGCCTCGCACGCCTCGCGCAGCACGCCGCATTCGGCGAAGCGCTGCAGGAACAGGCGCATCTTCTCGGGCGTCCAGCCGTCGTGGCGTAAGTAGCGGGTCTGCGCGACCGCCGAATCGGCGTCCGGCGCCTCGAGCGGCTCGATCACGTCCGGGCAATGGCCTTCGATCCAGCCGTGTCGCTTGGGCGGCGTTGCCGGCTCGGCGTGGAAGGGCGACGCGGGCCCGGTGGTGGCGGCGTCGGGCGAGCGAGTGAAGCTGCTGTCCATTACGAGGGTGGACCAAAAGATGTCCTACATCGCAAGAGACTTCACCGTTCCGGTTCGCGACTCCCTGGCGGCGCGGGAGGCTGAAGCAAGGGTTCACGCGGAGGCGCGGGGGCGCGGGAAACTCGTGCTCTTGGGATTGCCGCAGCCGAGTTGCTTGCCTGAGCGAGCCGGCTATCATAAATTGATAGCCGGAGGTGACCGATGCCCGCCAGTTACTCGCTTGGGAAACATTTCGAGGGCTTCGTGCAGGATCAGGTTCGAGGTGGGCGCTACGCTTCGGCGAGCGAGGTCGTGCGCGAAGGCCTGCGGCTGATGGAGCAACGTGAGGTCGATCGTGAAGCGGCGTTGGAGGCGCTGCGTGCCGAGATCGCGAAAGGCCGTGAGAGCGGACCGGGCATTCCGGCGGACCGGGTCTTCGAGGAAGTTCGGGATCGGATCGATGAGATAGAAGGTGAGCGCGACGCCCGTTGAGGCGGCTCGATCTCACGCCGAAAGCCAGGGCGGACCTGCTCGACATCGCCAGCTATATCGCGCTCGATGATCCGGCGCGGGCGCGAAGCTTCATAAGCGAACTGGAGCAACGATGCGCGGACCTGCTGGGATATCCCGGATCGGGCCGGGACCGATCGGAGCTTGCTGCGAGTCTCCGCTCCAAGCCGCACGGCAGCTACGTTATCTTCTATACGCCCAGCGACGAGCTGGTCAGGATCGAGCGAATCCTGCACGGCGCGCGCGATCTTGGCGCGGCGTTTGGGAGTGAGACGGGTGGATGAGTGTATCTGATATGCTGGCACGTTGGTCTCGGCGTAATCTGCCAAGGCCGTCCGATGATCTTGCCTCTTCCTTCCGGCCGAAACATCCCGGCCTCGTTCGATCCAGGCGTCGTCGCGGCGATCGACGCCCATGTGGCCGAGATCGAGCGGGATGATCGGGTCCGCTTGCCGCTGGTGATCGAGAGCGGCAGCCGCGCTTGGGGCTTTCGTCGCCCGACAGCGACTATGATTGCCGCTTCATCTTCGTCCGGCGCGAAGACGAGTATCTGACGCTGTTCCCGAAACGCGACGTGATCGAGGTGCCGATGACCGGCGATCTGGACGTCAACGGCTGGGACCTGGCCAAGGCGCTGCGGCTGATGCTCAAGGGCAATGCGGTGGTGCTGGAATGGCTGCGCTCGCCGATCGCTTATCGCTGCGACCCCGAGTTTCGCGACGCGTTCCTGGCACTGGCCCGGGAGTGCGCGGACTGGCGGCTGATCGGGCGGCATTATCTGCACCTCGGCGAGCGGCAGCGGCGCACGTATTTCGGCGACGGCAAGGATATCGCGCTCAAGAAGCTGTTCTATGCGCTGCGGCCGGCAGCGGCGCTGCGCTGGCTGCGGCTGCACCCGGAAGAAGCCGTGCCGCCGATGCTTTTCCCGACCTTATTGGCCGAGTGCGATCCACCGGCGCAGACCGCGGCGCTTGCCGGCGAGCTGATGGCGCGGAAGGCCGAAACGCGCGAGCTTGGAACGGGTCCGCTGCCCGACGCCATCGCCGCCTTCGTCGCGGAGGAGTTCGAGACGGCCCGAGATCTGTTCGAGACGGGCCCGGTCAGGCCAAGCGCACAGGCGCGGGCAAAGGCGGAGGCGTTCTTTCGAGAGGTGGTGCGGGGGTGAACCCGAAAGGCGTGTTCCCGGACTGGTCAGGATGTGACGAGTAATCCGGTAGGATTTAAAGCGTCCTTGTGGACCCCGTTTGCCATGACGATCTTGCTGCTGCTTGGCCTACTTCCGGTCACGGCGGAGCGCCGGCATCTGCATGCCGCCGAACGGCGTGCAGCGGATTAGGAGCCCTGCTGGACGGAGGAGATGGAGAGCGACGGCCAGTTTCGCTGTTCCCGATCCTATCGCTTGCAGGGTGTTCCTCCGTCATCATAGGTTCAAAACCCCATCCCAAGCCTTAGCGGATTGGTTACCCACGCGCGTATCCGACCCATAAAGGCCCATACGTCATCGTTCCCAGGTTGAACGTAATCGTTGGCAGCAGGGTCTGACCCCAATGCGGCAAATACGCTCGGAAGCCACTTGTTCTTAGATCGGTCAGCAACGAGTGTGGGAAGCCAACTCTCCAGCTCCCCAGACGTGACTGTAAAAAGCCCATACTGCTCGAGCTGCCCAAAGAAAGCTTCGGCTGTCGCCCGCTCCTCGCCCTGAAGAATGCCGATCCCACCGTGGCGTTTATAATTAGGGTCTGCTGCTTCAAGAGCTAAGCGCACTCTCCGTCGAGTGGCGAGCAAACCTTCTTTCAAACCAGCGGGAGCGCCCAGCGCCGAGAAATATCGATCCCAGACTTGGCCATCCTCTTTCACCCAATCTAAATCGAGAATAAAAGCAGCAGGAATACCTATCTCACGCAGTGGCACTACGATATTCACAACAGTTTGCTTATTATGCGCATTTAGGAAAATACTATGGCTCAGGCCGCCTACGGTCGACCGTTGCAGTCTAGAGTTTATCTCGTCGTAGAAGGCGCGATCTGAGTCCCCCTCGACAACAACGGCTGACTCGAAAAACAGTGCGGAAACTACTCCGACAGATCGGAACAGTGGATCTGTCATCAATGTTTTTAGGCGGTCCGCGGGTAATATCCGGGCGGTCGACGCGCCGTTTCGATGAGTCAAGCGGACGACATTGACGTCCGATCCTGACATAAGGCAGCCCATAAGAAAGTGTGAGCTGTGAGTAGCCGCAAAAAGCTGCTTGTCAGCGGCTAAGTGTCTCGCGATACGGTCCCCAAGCAAATACGCAAGCGACGGGTGCAGAAACGCTTCTGGTTCGTCGATCAATATCACATCAGAGTCACCGGAAAGTATTTCTCCCATAACTCCCACGAACGCCTTCGTTCCATCGCTTGCTTCAACAAGTGGCATTGCCTGATTAAAGAAGTTCACTGCCTCATTCGTCAGGCTACGTTCAACACCGGCAGCCGGCTGATGGTCCGACAACCTATACGCAAGCTGCGTCATCCCGGTGGGATCAATTACCAGATACTGATTAAAAGCTTCATGTGTCACTGTAGAAAGCTGCGCACGGACCGCGTCATTCTGAAAAAGAGCTCCGATAGTGCTGGGGTGTGACGTTCCAAGTGCCTGGGCGGGCGCAGGATTAGCGAGTTCAAGTCTCCCTGCTCCGCTTAAGTTCATCACGAAGTGCTTTAGGAAGTTTTCGGCAGCATACTGTCTCGCATTCACGTCTCCATTTCCAAAAGCGCCCTGCCGCAGATAACTTACGTTGACGACGGTTCTCTTTCCTCGTCGAACTATCGGCTGCGTGTTCGGGTCTGCTCCCTCGCCTGGAGTTTTGGGTTGCAAAAGCCTGTTGAACTTGCGTTGGAACTCGTCCTCCTGAAGCGGTGATAGCGAGCAGCTACTGAGCACCACTGGGTCTAGATGCCCAGACGGCGCGATAAGGTGCGACAACTCTCGCAGCCCCTTACTCTTGCCGCCATTATTAGGGCCAATGAAGACCGTGATAGTGCCGGGCAGCAGTTTCAGTGGCGAAGTTCCTTGCGCCTTACCGGCGCGGAACTCGATCGTCTGGACTCTCATTTGATTACTCCGCCGCCTCACGCTCCCGAACCACAGCCGCCCGCCTGCCCTTTGGCTTCGGTGCGTCCACCACTTCCGGCGCATGCCCTTCCAGCAGCGGCCGGAGATAATGCCCCGTATATGACCGCGCCTCCCGCGCCACCTGCTCCGGCGTCCCCTCCGCGACGATCTCGCCCCCCTTGTCGCCGCCCTCCGGCCCCAGGTCGATCACCCAGTCGGCGGTCTTGATGACTTCCAGGTTGTGCTCGATCACGACCACGCTGTTGCCCTGCTCGACGAGGGCGTGGAGGACTTCCAGGAGCTTGCGGACGTCCTCGAAGTGGAGGCCGGTGGTGGGTTCGTCGAGGATGTAGAGGGTCTGGCCGGTGGCGCGGCGGGAGAGCTCCTTGGCGAGCTTGACGCGCTGGGCTTCGCCGCCGCTCAAGGTGGTCGCCTGCTGGCCGACCTTGACGTAGCCGAGGCCGACCTCGGCCAGCATCGCCATCTTGTCGCGGATCGGGGGAACCGCCTTGAAGAATTCGACCGCGTCCTCGACCGTCATGTCGAGCACTTCGGCGATCGACTTGCCCTTGTGCTTCACCTCCAGCGTCTCGCGATTGTAGCGGGCGCCGTGGCAGACGTCGCAGGTGACGTAGACGTCGGGGAGGAAGTGCATCTCGATCTTGAGCAGGCCGTCGCCGCTGCACGCCTCGCAGCGCCCCCCTTTGACGTTGAAGGAGAAGCGGCCGGGCTTGTAGCCGCGCGCCTGGCTTTCGGGGAGACCGGCGAACCAATCGCGGATCTGGGTAAAGGCGCCGGTATAGGTGGCAGGGTTGGAGCGCGGGGTGCGGCCGATCGGGGATTGATCGATGTCGATGACTTTATCCAGATATTCGAGGCCGGTGATCCCTTCGCACGGGCCGCAGGTGACGCGGGCGCCGTTCAAGGCGCGGGCGGCGCCGCGATAGAGCGTGTCGATGGTGAAGCTCGACTTGCCAGAGCCGGACACGCCGGTGATGCAAGTGAAGGTGCCGAGCGGGATAGACGCGGTGACGTCGTGCAGGTTGTTGGCGCGGGCGCCCTTGACCGTCAGCTTCTTGCCGTTGCCCTTGCGGCGCTTGGCCGGGACGGCGACGGCGCGGCGGCCGGTGAGGTAATCGGCGGTGAGCGACCTTTCGTTGGCGAGGACTTGCTCCAGCGTCCCGTGCGCGACGACTTCGCCGCCATGGACTCCGGCGCCGGGGCCCATGTCGATCACATAATCGGCGGTGCGGATCGCGTCCTCGTCATGTTCGACGACGAGCACGGTGTTGCCGAGATCGCGCAGCCGCTTGAGCGTGACGAGCAGGCGATCATTATCGCGCTGGTGGAGGCCGATCGAGGGTTCGTCGAGGACGTAGAGGACGCCGGACAGGCCGGAGCCGATCTGGCTGGCGAGGCGGATGCGCTGCGATTCGCCGCCGGACAGGGTGCCGGAGGTGCGGTCGAGGTTTAGATAATCGAGCCCGACATTGTTGAGGAAGCCGAGGCGCTCGTTAATCTCCTTGAGGATCGCGCGGGCGATTTCCTGATGCTGCGGCGAGAGCTTGGCCTCCAGCGTCGAGAACCAGGCCAGCGCCTGGGCGACGGAGCGGCGGGTGGACATGCTAATGTCCTCGCCGGCGATCTTGACGGACAACGGCTCGGGGCGGAGGCGCGCCCCGCCGCAGGTCTCGCACGGGCTCGGCGCCTGATATTCGGCGAGGCTCTCGCGCATCCAGGCGGATTCGGTCTGGAGCATGCGGCGGTTCAAGTTGCCGATCACGCCTTCGAACGGTTTCTTCACGTCGTAGCTCTTGCGGCCGTCGATGAAGGTCAGGGTGACGGGCTTGCCGTCGGTGCCGAACAGGACGATTCGGCGCTGCTCGTCGGTGAGCTCGTTCCAGGGTGTGTCAAGCTTGAAGTCGTAGGCGCGGGCGAGGGAGCCGAGCACCTGCATGTAATAAGGGCTGGGCGGGTTGGACTTGGCCCAGGGGACGATCGCGCCCTTTTTGATGCTGAGATTTTCGTTGGGAACGACGAGCTCGGGATCGAACAACAGCTTCTCGCCCAGGCCGTCGCAGGCCGGGCAGGCGCCCTGGGGGGCGTTGAAGGAGAAGAGGCGCGGCTCGATCTCGGCGATGGTGAAGCCGGACACGGGGCAGGCGAATTTTTCGGAGAAGGTGATGCGGCCGGGGGGTGCGTTGGAGGTGAGCACCGCCTTCTTGAGCCCCTCCCCTTCAGGGAAGGGGTTGGGGTGGGGCTTGTCCTCGGGTGCGGCGGACTTGACATCCCCCACCCCCAACCCCTCCCCTGAAGGGGAGGGGCTTTTGTCCGCCGGATCCAGGTACACCAGCCCTTCCGCCAGCTTGAGCGCCTGCTCCAGCGAGTCCGCCAGCCGCGTTTCGATGCCTTCGCGGACGATCAGGCGATCGACCACGACTTCGATGTCGTGCTTGTACTTCTTGTCCAGTGCGGGGGCGTCTTCGATGTCGTGGAAGGTGCCGTCGATCCGGACGCGAGAGAAGCCAGTGCGCTGCCATTCGGCGAGTTCCTTGCGATACTCGCCCTTGCGGCCGCGCACGACCGGGGCGAGCAGGTACAGGCGCGTGCCTTCGGGGAGAGCCATGACACGGTCGACCATCTGGCTGACCGTTTGCGCGCTGATCGGGAGACCGGTGGTGGGCGAATAAGGTACGCCGACGCGGGCCCAGAGCAGGCGCATGTAATCGTATATCTCGGTGACAGTGGCGACCGTGGAGCGCGGATTGCGGCTGGTGGTCTTTTGTTCGATCGAGATGGCGGGGCTCAGCCCCTCGATGTGATCGACATCGGGCTTCTGCATCATCTCGAGGAACTGGCGCGCATAAGCGGACAGCGACTCGACGTAGCGGCGCTGCCCCTCGGCATAGATCGTATCGAACGCCAGGCTCGACTTGCCCGAGCCGGACAGGCCGGTGATCACCGTCAGCGTTTCGCGGGGAATGTCGATGTCGACGTTCTTGAGATTATGCTCGCGCGCGCCGCGGACGGACAGATGAGTCAACATGAGTGCCGGTTCCAGCTTTGTTCTTCGATAGGAAAGCGCGCGGAATCAGTCAACGCGAGCGGCTTCGAGATGGGCGCGGGCGTGCTCGCCTGCAAGTCAGTCCATGTGCCTGAGGCCGACCCGCAGATAATCCCAGCCGGTCACCATGGTCAGCGCGGCCGCCGCCCACAGGCTGGCGAGGCCGACATCGTGCACCCAGCGCCAATCGGGAATCGCGCCGCCGAGGATAAGGGCGCCGAGCGCGATCAACTGCAGCGTCGTTTTCCACTTGGCGAGCTGGCTGACCGGCATCGAGACCTGGACGCCGGCGAGGAATTCCCGGAGCCCCGAGACGATGATCTCGCGCAGCAGGATCACCAGCGCGGGAACGATATGATAGTCGTGGATCACCGGCTCGCCGCTCGCTTGCCTGGTCGAGATCAGCATCACGATCACCGCGACCACCATGATCTTGTCGGCAATCGGATCGAGGAACTGGCCGAGCCGCGATACCGTCCCCTGCGCGCGGGCGAGATAGCCGTCGAAATAATCGGTGATGCCGACCAGGCAGTAGAGCACGAAGGTGATCGCGTAATCGATCGGGCTCGGCTTCCACAGCAGATAGACGAGCAGCGGCACCGCGAGGATGCGGGACAGGGTGAGGAGATTGGGGATGGTCAGCATCGGCTCCGCCGACCTGTAGCGCGGTGCGGGGGGATTGGGGAACCCTCGTCACCCCCGCGAAGGCTAGGGTCTCCGGGAGACTCGCCGTGCTTTTCCGTCCTGAGATGCCAGCCTTCGCTGGCATGACGGTGAAGGTGTGGCATGACGAACATGGTGTGGCTGGACGGGTCCGCTTCGCCCGCCTAGACCTCGCACCGATGTTGTACGGCCCCGCCGAGCGTTAGTTCAGACATGCAAGCGTCCTTGCGGCTGTTGGGCCGCCGCCGTTTCCTGCCGCTGTTCGCCACTCAGTTCCTGGGCGCGTTCAACGACAATCTCTATAAATCGGCGATGGTGATCCTGGTCACCTATGCGGTTTACAGCGATCCGACGCGCGAGGCGACGTTCAATGCGGTCGCGGGCGGGCTCTTCATCCTGCCCTTCTTCATCTTCTCCGCGCTGGCCGGCCAGCTCGCTGATTCGATGGACAAGGCGCGCATCATCCGCATCGTCAAAACGGCCGAGATCTTCATCATGATCGGTGGCGCGGCCGGCCTGCTGCTCCACAGCATTCCGCTCCTGCTGGCCGCCCTGTTCGCGATGGGCGTGCATTCGAGCTTCTTCGGGCCGATCAAATATGCGGTGTTGCCGCAACATCTGAAGTCGGACGAAGTGCTCGGCGGGACCGGGCTGGTCGAAGCCGGCACTTATGGCGCGATCCTGCTCGGCACGATCGCCGGCGGGCTGCTCGGCCGCGAGCATGGCGAGTGGGCGGCGGCCGGTGTGTTGGTGGTCGCGCTGATCGGCCGCATCGTCGGCGGGATGGTGCCCCCTGCCCCGCCCGAGACTGACGCGCCGCCGCTGGAGATGGACTGGCACATCATCCGCGCCTCGATCCGGCTGGTGAACGCGACATTGCACATTCCACGCCTGTTCCTCGCGATCCTGGCGATCAGCTTCTTCTGGGCGATGGGAGCGATCCTCGCCGCGCAATTCCCGCCGCTGGTCAAGAACGTGTTCCACGCCAACGAGGAGGTCGCGACGCTCTTCCTTGCGATCTTCTCGGTCGGTGTGGCAATCGGATCGGTGCTGATCAACCGGATGCTGGCGGGGCGCGTGCTCGCCAAATATTCGCCGGCCTCGGCGATCGCGATGGGGCTGTTCGTGCTGCTGCTTTACTGGAACGCGCTCGACTGGCCGGTCAAGGACGGGCCGCTACTCGATTGGCGCGGCTTCATCGTGATCGGCCAGGCCGAGTGGGTGATGGTGGCGTTGCTGGGAACGGCGATCGCCGGCGGCATGTTCGTAGTGCCGCTCTACGCGTTCCTGACCACCACCGTCCCCAAGTCGGAAACCGCCCGCACGGTGGCGGCGAACAACATCGTTAATTCCGGCGCGATGGTGCTGTCGGCGATCCTGCTGACCGGCTTGGTGCTGGCCGGCGTGTCAGTCGAGGGAACGCTGTTGATGGTCGCGATCGCCAGCATCGGCGCGGCCTGGATCGCCCAGAAGCTGCACCGCGCCTGCGATTAGACGATGGTGGCGTGTTCAGCTCAGGAAGGTGCCGAAGAAGATCAGGCCGGCGGCCCAGCCGATCACGAACTCCTTGGCGTTCTGGAGCCAATCAGCGCGGAGCGCTTCGGACTTGTTGCGGCTAAGAGCGAGGGAACGTCGGATCGGATGCATGGCCGGGGTAAACCAATCGTTTACCTATGCCGCAAGCGGCTCGTCCGGGCTGTCCCGCGACGAAACAGTCCGTCCCGTTCCGGTCAACGCCGGCCGGTGTCGCTCATGACTTTGACCCAAGCGGCTGACGCGCTACATCTCGGGCACGGGACGCTCGACGAGCTGGAACAACAGGTGGGTGCCACGATCGCATCCAGCCGCGGTTAAAGGAGACGAAGGATGGCCAAGGGACAAGCGAAGAGCAACAAGGAAGCCCGCAAACCCAAGAAGGAGGTGAAGAAGGTGATCGCAGCCAAGCCTTCGACCAAGGGCACGTTGGTTCAGGAATGATTGGGGTTCAGGAATGAAGGGGGTTTAGGAATGAACGGGGCTCGGGATTGATGGCGGAGGTCTTCACCCGCCACCGCCAGCCTTGGAAGAGTGAAGAGCTCGCCAAGCTCAAGACGCTGGCGGCCAAGGGCATGGGCGTAAAAGCGATCGCCAAGGCGCTGACGCGCAGCGAGGAATCGGTGCAGGACCGCGCCAAGGCGGACGGGATCAAGATCGCCAAGCTGCGCTGAGCCGCGGTTCGGCACGTGGCCCGCTCTTTGCCGCTTTCGCCGGCCCGATCGCGCGAGTAACGGCGCATCCGAACCGCATTCACGAAAAGGCCCGAAATGTCCGACACGCCACCCGACCGGCTTTCGCTCAACCCGCGCAGCCCGCATTTCAACGCCAAGCTGCTGCGCCGCGGAGTCGGCATCCGCTTCAAGGGCCAGGAAAAGACCAACGTCGAGGAATATTGCGTTAGCGAAGGCTGGATTCGCGTTGCCGCCGGCAAGAGTCTCGACCGTCACGGCCAGCCGGTGACGCTCAAGCTGTCCGGCGCGGTCGAGCCCTATTACCAGGATGCCTCGCCGGAGGACCGGGGTGCGGATGGGGGCGAAGCGATATCGGCCGGATCCGACTCGGAATCGTAAGATCGATGCGCGCCTCGCGATCGGTCGACAGGGCAAGGCGCCCCGGCACTCCTCGGACATCGTTGCCAGGGGCGGCACGATGACCGCGCCGAGCGGCAAAGGCCCGATGCCGCCGTTCGCACTGGTGCGGAATTTCCTCAGCCAAGAACAGCATGCGGGATTGCTGGAATGGGCGCTCGCGAGTGGTCCGTTGCTCGAAGCATCGACGATCGGAGCCGAACGGCGAGTCGACCCGGCCTCGCGCTTGTCGCGAAGCCTGACCATCTCCTCGGCACATCAACCGTGGCGGGATATGTTGAGGCGGCGGATCGGGGAAGCGGAAGCCGATCTGTTCGCCGGCGCGGGCCTCAAGCCATTCCCGGTCGCGAAAGTGGAACTCGAACTGGTCGTCTATCTGAATGGAGCGCATTTCGAAGCGCATCAGGACACGCACCGCAAGGGCAATGAGAGCGCGTCGGATCGCGGGCTGACCGGCGTTTATTATTTCTACGCCGAGCCCAAAGGCTTTAGCGGCGGGAATCTGCGGCTGATCCGGTTCGGCTGCGGCGCGGCAAGCCCCGGCGACTTCGTCGAGATCGAGCCGGAGCAGAACAGCCTGTTGGTATTCCCCTCCTGGGCGATGCACGAAGTGACGCCGGTCCGATGCGAGAGCGACGACCTGCGCAGCGCGAGGCTGGCCATCAACTGCTGGCTCCACCGCGCACGCAGAACGGCTGCCCAACAATCTGCCCAGTGACGATCTGCTGCTTGTCCGACGTCGCGCCTCGACGGTCGTATGGTCATCACCTCCGTTCCTGTTGAAATCAGGCGAACTCCAATTCTTCTCTGCTAACTCCATCCGCTTGCACACCGTCGGAATGGCTGCGCCGCTTCAGGACCGTCTTCGGGGGAGCCCAATTCTCACAAGCGACAATGAAGTGCGCCGCCGAAAGCGCGTGCATGAGATCCACTCTGTATTCCGAGATAATGGCCGCCTGTTCCCAGCCGCTCGTCGGCCAGCGCGCGATCATCTGATCGATCTTGCGCATGTCGAGAAGGTTTCGAACGTCGGACGAATGGCGCACTTCGTCGAATGAGTTCTTGGTCGCCTGCGGCGTGATAAACTCGAACCAATCAGCCGCTTGCGCTCCTCGCACCTTCAAGTCGAGTATGGCGGTGGGCAGGCGATCGCTCATCGCCATCTTGGCGAGAGGGCGGCGGCGGCCGTTCTTCAACAGCATGTCGTGCGGCAGCGAAAGGCAAAACTCGACCAGCCGCCGGTCCGCCGTTGGATCCCGTTCATCGAGCGAGTAGCGGGCGAGAGCATGTTTGCGGGAATTGCCGTCATCGTGGAAGCGGAGCATCGCCACCCGCTGATCGAAGCTGTTCTTCGGCGGCCGGATCTCACGAGTCGATTTGCGCGCCTTGCTCTCCATCTCCGCCGCCCAGGCCTGTGTCAGCAGGAACGGCTGCCCGAGTTTCAAAGAGGTGTTCATGAACAGATGACTGATCGCCAGCCATGCCGGCCGGGGCATCCATGGCCCGAACGAATTGGCCAGAACGCCTCGCCATCTGACGCCTTCCTCGCGGATGACCGCCCGAGACTCCCGAATCCAAGTCGCAAGGTCGCCGGTTCGAACCATGTCGGCAAGCTGGAACAACCCGCCCGCGCTGATCGTGTAATTGCCGCGCTGTCCGGTCAGCAGGACACGAAGCCCACGATCCTGCGCCGCCTGATCGATCGCGGCCCACCAGACATTGTTGCAGACATGTCCGAGGGGTTGTTGAGAAAATCGCAGCCCTTCCTTGAGCAGCGCGAAGGGATCAGGGCTTGCCGGGCGAATGACCTCATGCCGGACATTGGGGTAGAGGCCGGCGGTCAGGGCGGCATAGCCACTTTCATCGTCGATCCTGCCCCTGGCCGGAGCGAGGTCGAGCCCCGCTCTCGGGGCGGCGGTATAGCTGAAGACAGGCAGTTGCCGGCTCGCCGCCTGACGGGCCGAGGTTGCCGTCACGACGCTGCTGTCGAGACCTGAGCTGAGGTGCGTGGCAACTCCGTCCTGCGCTCCGCGCAGCCGGCTCGCCACGGCTTGGTCCACCTGTTCGCGATAGGCATCGGCATAGTCGTTCAAAGCGGGAAGCCGCAGAGTCGTGGGCTGGGGATTCCAGAAGCGTCGGGTGCGCAGACCTTGTGCCGAAACGGTCAGGATGTGTCCCGTTTCCAGCTGACTGACCCCTTGGTGGCATGTCCTGCTGGTTGGAAGGACGACATCTGCCAGAAACTCGGCAATGCGCTCAAGATCGGCAACCGGCCTGATGCCCAGCCCATGAAGACCCGCCGGCATCGATGCGAAAGCGAACAGACGGTTGTCGGCGCGATAGAATAAAGGCCGCTGACCGAACGGATCACGGGCGAGGTTGAGCGAACGTTGCTCATGATCCCACCAAGCGAAAGCATAGTCGCCGCTGATCCGATCGACGACCGCCGCCCCCCATCTCTCCAGGCCAGCCATGAGCAAAGCGGAGTCGCTCAGGCAGGCACCGACCGATCGCTCCAGGCCCAGCGTTGAAATGATATCCGTCCGATTGTCGATCCTGATGTCCGCGACCAGCAGAAGTCGGCCACCCGCGCCTTCTATCGGCTGGCGATCGAATCGATCTTCCGGGAGCAGCCGGAACAGAGATCGGCCCAAGGCGAGGCCCGGTATCCATGCCAACGCATGATTGTCAGGCCCATACTCGGCCTGAGCACGCATCATCTCCTTGCAATCGTCCGCCAGGCTCAACGGTGCTCCGAACGAGCATGCGCCGCAGATTGCAGTCATCAAACGGCCATAACAAAGTAAAGGGCGCTCCCACCAGGAGAGCGCCCATGTTCTTCCACCTGGTCAGAAACGGCCCGCCATCCGGGCCGGATCCGCTATCAGGACAGCGCCGTTCCCGGAGCCCGGCTACCGTCCGGACGGCCAGAGCCGAGTGCATCGGCGGAGCCCGCGTCGAGACGCTTCAATTCCGGCTTGACCCAATCTTTGGCTGCCCCAGCAATCTTCTGCTCGAAATTCTTCATGACCAAGTCTCCCTTTCACAACCTTTTATTCACAGCTTCACGGCTCGTAAACGCACTTGCGGCCGATTACGCTCCCCGCCCCTTTGCCACCGCGAACAGCAAAGAGCAACCGCGCCTGTCCGCGAAGAGTCGAATCGTGCGACTTGATCTTTCTTGCTTCGATAAGCGTCTGCCAGCTCTCGCCCGTCGAAGGGATTTGATGCCTTCACTTGAAGCAGAACGACTGCCGGGATAAGTCAGCCCGACTTAAAGCGCAAAGAAGCAGGGATCATGGGGGTCGAAGAAGCGGCTGCGACTGGCTTTCTGTGGCCTCATTGGTCGGCGGACCATCAGTCCGCGCCGCGCGGGTTCAGCAGCGCCGACGAGGAGCTGCAACGACTCCTCGACAGTCTGGTCTCCGGATTCAAGGCGGCGGGCGCATTGCTCAGCCTGCATATCGAAGGCAGTGCGGGAGCCCTGGAGGTTGGGCGGGCCGGCAAGCTCAATTGGACGGAAGAGGATTGGGCGGTTGTCGCTCAACTGGCGCAAGGAGCCGGCGGCGCCCGTCGGGATACCCGGACCGGCGCCGAGTCCAGCGACTGGATCGCCTGCCTGATCGGACGCAGGGCCTGGCAGGCCATGCGCGTCCCGATCGGCAGTGTCCGGGGCCGCAGTCGCGTTATCCTCACCTTTCTGTTTCGCAATCCGACCCCGGCCGATCGCGATCTGGTCCTGTCAATGGTTCGGCAGCTAAGCCCGCTCGTCGAAGGATACTTCCGGCTATGGCAGCGCAGCCGCGTCCAATCGGCCGTCGCCACCGGCTTGCGATCGGCGCTGGACATGGTGGACATGGGCGTCCTGCTGTTGAACAAGGCCGGGCGGGTCAGCTTCGCGAACAAGGCGGCGGACCTGATGCTGGCTGCGGGGGATCACATCCAGTTGGCGGGCGATTCGCTGCTGCCCACCGACGTCAACGACGCGGTGAAGCTACAAGTGGCGATCAATCACGCGCTGGTCGGGGTCGTCGACTCGGAAAACGGAAACGCCCGTGCACCGCGTGCACCCGTTCTGAAGCTTCGCCCCAGCCGGACCGAGCGTGCTCTGCTGCTGTGCATCTTCCCATGCGGCGCTCCGGCCGTCGGGGCGGACGAAGCGGCGCTGATGCTGTTCATGCTCGACCCGAACCGAGAATTCGACGAGCAGTTGCAGCCGGTCTGCAAGCTTTACGGCCTGTCCCCGGTCGAAAGTCGGCTGGTGTGCCTGATCACCGCGGGATCCTCCTTGCAGCAGGCGGCAAGCGCGATGCGGATCAAGGAGCAGACCGCCCGCTCCTATCTCAAGATGATCTTCATGAAGACGGACACCAAGCGCCAGGCCGACCTGGTTCGGTTGATGTTGTGCAGCCTTGTGCGCACCAAGGGCGGCGTTCCCCTCCAGGTGGTCGACTGACCCCTCGCGAATCGTCGGTCGGCGTTGCCGCTTTCCCGCTGACTTCGCCGACCAGTGCTTTTGCCTCCGCAAGACCTCTCCAACCAAGCCATTTGATCAACATCTAAATTCGGGACACTCCCCCTGAATGAGGGGTCGCAAGTCACCAACTCCGGGGAATTGGTGAACGAAAGATGAGCGGGTATAGCTCGGGAGGTTTCGGGTTCAATCCGCCCGCCGAAGGCTATGCTTGTCGTCGGGAAACGACCGTTCAGGGAGGTTCACTAATATGAAGACCAGTCATTTACTCGCGACAACGGCGCTCGCGGCGATGCTGAGCAGCGCTGCGTTCGCGCAAGTCACGGTGGGCGGCGATGCCGCTCGCGGTGGTGACGGCGGCGCCGGCGGCGTTGGCGGCTCGACCGGCGCAGGTGGCGCGGCAACTGGCGCCGCGGGCGGCGCAGGCGGCTCCAACGGCACCGTTGCGACTGGCACCGGCGGCACCGGCGGTATCAATGGTGCGACGACCGGCGGCACGGGCGCGGCGGGCGGCACCAGTGGCGGCGCGACTGGCGGCACGAGCGGTGGTTCCACCAGCGGCGCTGGCGGCACCGGCGGCGCGGGCGCGGCCGGTTCGGGCGGCGCTGGCGGTGACGGCACCGGCGGTGATGGTGGAGCAGGCGGCACCAACGGTGCGACCGGTGGCGACGGTGGCGATGTCGCCGGCGCCGGAACGGGCGGCGATGGCGGCGGCGCGACCACGGCGAGTGCCGATGGCGGCGACGGCGCGGCCGGGACCGGTGCGGCCGGCGGCGCGGGCATCGGCGGCGGCGGCGCCGGCGGCGCTGCGAGCGGCGGCGCGACGAGCGGCGGCGGCGGCGCTGCGACCAGCGGCGGCGGCGGTATCGGCGGCGCGGGTGGTGCGGCCACCGGAACCGGTGGTGATGGCGGCGTGAGCGGCGATGCGACCGGCGGAACGGCCGGCGCGGGTGCCGCGAGCGGCGCGGCGACCGGTGGTGACAGCGGCGCCGGCGGAACGGGCGGGGTCGGCGGTGCCGGCGGCGACTCGGTTCAGGCGGCAGGTCAGAATGCGATGGACCAGGCCAACAGCGACAACAGCTCAGCGGCAGGCGAAAACAGCGCCACCGGCGCCGGCACGGTTACCGACAGCAGCAACGACGGCAACACCGCCGCTGGTATCGGCGCCAATTCCGGAAGTGGCACGTCCACCAGCGATGCCACCGGCGATCAGTCGGCCAATAACGGCTCCGACAACAGCTCGCAGGACAATGACGCGACCGGCGAGACTTCGGGCACCGGCGCTTCGGCCGTGACCTCCAACAATGGCGCGGATGACAATAGCGAAGGTCGCGGCGACGACGGCAACAGCGCCGATGCGAGCAACGGCGCCGCTTCCGGCGGTTCCGGTGTGATCAACGCCACGACCGGCGATCAGTCGGCGACCAACGGCTCCACCGTGACGTCCGACAACGGCGCCGACGACAACAGCGAAGGTCGCGGAGACGACGGCAACAGCGCCGATGCGAGCAACGGTTCGGCCTCTGGTTCGGCGGCCGTGACCAACGATGCCGGCGGCCATGCAGCGGTCAACGGCTCGGAAACCACCGACAATAGCGGCGACGCCACTGGCGACAACAGCGCGGCCAGCGGTGGCAGCGTGACGTCCGACAATGGCGACGACGGCAGCACGATCGGCTCCAACAATGGTGCCGGCGACGATGGCGACGCGTCTGGTGACAATGCCGCGAGCAGCGGCGGCAGCGTGACGTCCGACAATGGCGACGACGGTAGCGTGTTCGACTCCAACAACGGGGCTGGCGACGACGGCGACGCGAGCGGCGACAATTCGGCGGCGAGCGGCGGCAGTGTGACGTCCGACAATGGCGACGACGGCAGCAACTTCGGTAGCGCGACCGGCGACAACAGCGCCACCAACGGTGCCAGCGTGACCTCCGACAATGGCGACGACGGCAGCACGATCGCCTCCGGCAATGGTGCCGGCGACGATGGCGATGCAAGCGGCGACAATTCGGCGGCGAGCGGCGGCAGCGTGACCTCCGACAATGGCGACGACGGCAGCAACTTCGGTAGCGCGACCGGCGACAACAGCGCCACGAACGGCGGCAGCGTAACCTCCGACAACGGCGACGACGGCAGCACGATCGGCTCCGGCAACGGTGCCGGCGACGATGGCGACGCGGCCGGCGACAATTCGGCGGCAAGCGGCGGCAGCGTTTCGTCCGACAATGGCGACGATGGCAGCGACCGCGGCAACACCGCGAGCGGCGACCATTCGGCCAGCAACGGATCGACCGTCACCGACGGCTCGTTCCGCAGCATCGAGAACGACAATAACGGCAACGATCGCGACAACAACAATGGCGGCGCTGCCGGCAACCATGCAGCCAATAACGGCTCCACGACTGCCGACAACAGCAACCAGGACAATAGCGACAATTCGTTCGTCAGCCGTGACAACGACAACAATGGCGACGATCGCGACAACAACAACGGTGACGCGTCGGGCGACAAGTCGGCCAACAACGGAAGCACGGTGACCGATGGATCGCTGGTGAGCCGTGACAACGACAATGTCGGAAACGATCGCGACAATGCGAGCGGCCGCAACTCGGCAACGAACGGCAGCTCCAGCGTCGACAATTCGTTCGTCAGCGAAGGCAATGACAATAACGGTGACAATCGTGACAATGACACGAGCAGCACCGGCAACAGCGACAACGTGTTCGGCAGCGGCGCAACCGTTTCCAACTCGGTGCTGTCCAGCAATGTCAGCGGCGTGATCGTTTCCTACGAGAGCCCGGATGGCGGAACGGCCCCGGCGCATGATGGGTCGATCAACGTCGGTGCCAATGCCTTCGCCAATGCTAACGGCGTGATCTCCGTCAACTTCAACACCGGCGTCGGTGCCTCGCAGAATGCGAGCTCCAGCGTCGCGGTTGGCAGCGTGACGATGCCGCAATAACGACCACGGGGCGGTGCCTGCGCGCCGCCCCGACCTTTTTACGCGAATGACGAAACAAACCCCTTAGGGAGATTACCAACATGAAGACTTCTCATCTTCTTGCCACATCCGCACTGGCGCTTCTGCTCGCCAGTGGCGCGACGGCGCAAGTCACGGTCGGCGGTGCTGGTGCGCCTGGCGGCGACGGCGGTGCGGGCGGTGCAGGCGGCACCACCGGTGCGGGCGGCGACGCGGCCGGCGGCGCAGGGGGCGACGGCGGCTCCAACGGTGACACCGCGACAGGCGCCGGCGGCGCAGGCGGCGCGAATGGCGACACGACCGGCGGCGACTCTGGCGCTGGCGGCGACAGCGGCGACTCGACCGGTGGCGACTCCGGTGATTCGGGCAGCGGCGACGGCGGCGACGGTGCGACCGGCGGGGCCGGTGCTGGCGGCGCGGGCGGTGACGGCACCGGCGGCGCGGGCGGTGACGGTGGCACCAACACGGCAGCCGGCGGCGCCGGCGGCGCGGCCGGCGACGGCGGCACGGGCGGCGTTGGCGGCACGGCTGCGACCGGCACAGCCGATGGTGGCGTTGGCGCGACCGGCGCCGGTGCTGGCGGCGGCACGGGCACGGGCGCGGCTGGCGGTGCTGGCGCGGGTAGCGGCACGTCGACCAGCGGTGCTGGTGGAACCGGCACGACCGGCGCTGGTGGCGCAGGCGGTGCGGGCGGCGATGGTGCCGGCACGGGGGGCGCGGGCGCGGCCAGTGGCGACGCGACTGGCGGGACTGCCGGCGACGGCGCTGAGGGCGGCGCGTCTGTCGGCGGCGGCAGCGGTGACGGCGGGGCCGGTGGCCTCGGCGGTGACGGGGGCGACTCGGTCCAGGCGGCCGGTCAGAATGCAACCGATCAAGCCAATAGCGACAACAGCAGCGATGCCGGCGAGAATAGCGCCACGGGTGCCGGCACGGTGACCGACTCCAGCAACGACGGCAACGATGCCGGCGGCGCTGGTGCCAATTCGGGCAGCGGCTCCAACGCCAGCGACGCCAGCGGCGATCAGGGTGCCAATAACGGTTCGGTGAACAGCTCGACCGATAACGACGCAACCGGCGCCACTTCCGGCACCGGCGGTTCGGTCGTTACTTCCGACAATGGCGAGGACGACAACAGCACGGGTCGCGGCGACGACGGCAACACCGCCGACGGCAGCAACGGCTCGGCCTCGGGTGGATCGACAGCGAGCAACACCACGTCCGGCCAGGGTTCGGCGACCAACGGTTCGACGGCAACGTCCGACAATGGCGACGACGACAACAGCACGGGTCGCGGCGACGACGGCAACACCGCCGACGGCAGCAACGGCTCCGCGTCGGGCAGCGGCACCGCCACCAACACCGGCGCCGGCCACTCGGCGGTGAACGGATCGACGGCCACCGACAATAGCGGCGACGCAAGCGGGTCCAACTCGGCCAGCAGCGGCGGCACCGTCACTTCCGACAATGGCGATGACGGCAGCGTGATCGACTCCGGCAACGGAGCCGGCGACGACGGCGATGCCACCGGCGCGAACAGCGCAACCAGCGGCGGCACCGTGACCTCCGACAATGGTGACGACGGCAGCGTGTTCGGTTCCAACAACGGAGCCGGCGACGATGGCGATGCCACCGGCGCGAACAGTGCAACCAGCGGCGGCACCGTGACCTCCGACAATGGCGACGACGGCAGCAATTTCGGTGATGCCAGCGGCGCCAACTCGGCCACCAACGGTGCAACCGTGACGTCCGACAATGGCGACGATGGCAGCGTCATCGACTCCAACAACGGCGCGGGCGACGATGGCGACGCGAGTGGCGCGAACAGCGCCACCAGCGGCGGCACCGTGACCTCCGACAATGGCGACGACGGCAGCAACTTCGGTGATGCCAGCGGCGCCAACTCGGCCACCAATGGCGGCACCGTGACGTCCGACAATGGCGACGACGGCAGCGTGATCGACTCCAACAATGGAGCCGGAAACGATGGTGACGCGCTTGGCAACAACTCCGCGGCCAGCGGCGGCACGGTTTCGTCCGACAATGGCGATGACGGCGACAATCGCGGCAACAGCGCGACTGGCGACTATTCGGCGGTGAACGGCTCGACGGTGGAGGACAACTCGTTCCTCAGCCGCGACAATGACCGCAACGGCGACAATCGCGACAACAACAATGGCGGCTCTTCCGGCAGTCACTCGGCCAACAATGGCTCGACGACGACCGACAACAGCAACCAGGACAACAGCGACAATTCGTTCGTGAGCCGCGAGAACGACAATAACGGCGACAATCGCGACAATAACAACGGCGATGCGTCCGGAGAGAAGTCGGCCAACAACGGCAGCACGGTCGAGGACAACAGCACGACCAGCATCAACAACGACGACAATGGTAGCAACCGTGACAATGCCAGCGGCCGCAACTCGGCGACCAACGGCTCCACGGTCGAAGACAATTCGTTCGTCAGCCGCGACAACGACAATAATGGCGACAATCGCGACAACGACATGAGCACTCGCGGCAACAGCAGCCAAGCCTTCGGCGACGGCGCGACTGTTTCCAACGCTGTTCTGTCCAGCAACGTAAGCGGTGTCACGGTCTCCTTCGGGTCGACCACCGACGCCACTGCGGCGACGCATGACGGCTCGATCAACCTGGGCGACAGTGCGTTCCAGAATGCCAACGGCGTTCTGTCCGTGAACTTCAACACCGCCGCCGGCGCTTCGCAGAATGCGAGCTCGAACGTGGCTGTTGGCAGCGTCACGATGCCGCAGTAAGAGGACCTACCCGGGCGGCGGCCGATCGGCCGCCGCCTTTTTTTCCGCTCTTTTCCGAGCGTTAAACGGAAGAACCAGATGACAATCCGCTTCGCCAAGTTTGCCGCCGGTCTGTTGGCGACCGCCCTGCTCGCAAGTGGAGCCGCCGCGCAGCCCGCGGCACAAACCGGATCCGCGGCCGCGCTGCCTGCGTCGATCCAGACAGATATCAGTCAAAACCTCGCGAATACGCCCGTATCGGTGCCGTTGGCCGACGCCGGTCGCGTGTCCGTGGATACGGCCGCAGCCGACGAGCAAGGCGCCTTCTCACAGGCGGATGCCGCTTCGGACGAGCTGCTCGACAAGGCCACCGCGCGCGAGGACATCTCGCTTGCCGCGCAAAGCCAGCAGACCAGCAACGTCTCCGGCAACAGCGTGAACGGCACGTCGACCACTGGAACGATCAGCTTCTCGGACAACGCGTTCCAGACGGCTTCCGGCCTGACCGTGATCAATGCGAATTCCGGCAACAACGTTTCGATGAACGCGTCGATGAACGTCAACATCGTGATGGTGCCGGCGCCGCCGCAATAAGGAGCGGCAACGTGGGTGGGCTTCTTCGATTTTCAGCTCTGATCGGGCTCAGCCTGCTCACCGTGGGCTGCGCGGCCGAGCTCAAGAGCGACCCGGCCTTCGCGGGCGGAACCAGCCCAATCGGCGATTTCAGGATTCCGGTACGCTCGCTCGAGGAGCGTCGCTATGAAACCGTCGTCCGGCAGAAATATGATTTCAGTTGCGGATCGGCAGCCGTCGCCACCCTGCTCAAATATCATTATGGCGACCGCCACGACGAGGAGACGGCGTTTCGCGGCATGTGGGCGGAAGGTGACCGCGCCCAAATCCGCCGGCTCGGTTTCTCGCTGCTCGACATGAAATTATACATGTCCAAGCTCGGTTTCCGCGCGGACGGCTTCAAGGTCAGCCTGGAGGACATCGCCAAGGCCGGCGTCCCGGGCATCGCCCTGCTCAACATAAAGGGCTATAAGCATTTCGTGGTTGTAAAAGGCGTGTCGAAAGAGGAAGTGCTGGTGGGGGATCCGGCACTTGGCCTACGGACCATGAAGCGCGACGATTTCAAGACCGCATGGAACGGGGTGTATTTCGCCGTGAATTCCCATACCGATCGCGGCCGCGCGAATTTCAACGGCGACGTCCAATGGGCAAGCTTCTCCCGGGCTCCGGTCGGGGCCGGCTTCACGGATCCGCTCAGCCAGCAGGCGCTGGCGCTGACCGCACCCTTCATCACGGATTATTAAGCATGCGGTGGGCTCTTCTTTCTTTCGCGGCGGGAGCCGCCTTCGCCACACCGGCCACGGCCGAGGAGCTCGCCTTCGGGCAGGCTCCCGTCAGCGACACGGAATTGGCGGATCAGCGCGGCGGGTTCGCCCTGCCCGGCGGGATCGACGTTTCGATCGCGGTGCAAAGCGAGACCCGCGTCAACGGCGTTCTCCTGCTGCGCAGCGTCTTCGTCGCCGATCGTGGACCGCCCACCTTGACCGTGTTCGCGCGCACCGGAGACGCGCAGAGCGCCCTGCCCGGCACCGGCCAGTCGTCCAGCAATCCCAATGCGACCAGCAATTTCCTGCCAGGTGTCGGCGCGGGTGTGGGGGCCACCAGCAGTTCCGTGTCGTTCGGGAATGCGGTGACCTCCTCGATCGGCGACGAACCGGAAGGCCTGTCGAAGATCGATCTCGTATCCGGCGGCGTGGCGGTGGAGGCGGCAGGCGGCACCGTCAGGCTCGATCGCAGCGGCGCGCTCAACCAGGTCGTGCTTTCGCAGGAAACGCTCGATGTACGCCACCTGGTCGGGCAAGCCTATGGCACAATTGCCGCAAACCGCGGAAATGATGTGTCCGTCGAGACCTCGACCATCATAAACCTTGACCTCAAGAATGTGACTCCCCTCAATATGGGCTCGGCGCTGTTCCGGGCCGAAGCGCTTGGACTTGATGCGGCTGCCGCGCTCGGCCGGAGATAAGGGGATGATCATGGCTGTTCGTACCGGGCTCGGTTGCGCCCTGGGCGTGCTGGCGCTTCCCGTCTCGCTGACGCCGGCGCACGCGCAAACCGCTTCTATCGAGTCGCTGCAATCCGAACTGAGCGAAGCGCGCGCGCAGATCAATGCGCAGCGGCGCACGCTGGAGGCGCAGGAAGCGCGCTTGCGGGCGCTGGAGGCACGCTTCCAGGTTGCGGCCGCGCAGGGTTCCGGCTCGCCGCCGCTCGCCTCGTCCGGCACCGCGATCGCCTCAGCCAGCCTCGCCCCGCCCCGCCCCGGCGCGGCACCTTCCGGCGTCGAGCAAGTCGGCGAGGGTCCGGCCGAGATTGAGATGCCGCAGGTGGCCGTGCTCGGCGATCAGGGCAGCATCGTCACCAAAGCCGGCCAGTTCACGGCGGAAGCCAGCGTCGAATATTCGCGCGCCGATCGCAACCGGGCGCTGTTCCGCGGCATCGAGATCGTCGAATCGGTTCTGATCGGCGTGTTCGATATCAACGAAAGCCGCCAAGATATTCTGACCACGACGGCCGGCTTGCGTTACGGCATCACCGATCGGCTGGAAGTCGGCATTCGCGCGCCATTCGTCTACCGCTCCGACACATCGATCCTCACCCCCGTCGCGGGCAGCAACGCGCAAAGCGTCGACAGTTCCGCCGACGGCAACGGCATCGGCGACCTCGAATTCTCCGCACGCTACCAGCTGCTTTCGGCGCGGCCGGGCCGCCCGTTCCTGATCGCCAATCTGCAAGTCGTCGCGCCGACCGGCACCAGCCCGTTCGAAGTGCCGCGCGATTCGAGCGGACGCCAGCTCAAGGCGGCGACCGGCGCGGGTTTCTGGGCGGTGGCGCCCAGCATCACCGCGATCCTGCCGAGCGATCCGGCGGTGCTGTTCGGCACGCTGGGCTATACCAAGAATTTCGGCGACGACGTGAACACCGCCATCCCGCCGGTGATTATCGAGCGCGTCGAGCCGGGCGACTCGCTGTCGGGAAGCTTCGGCTTGGGCGTTTCGCTGAACCAGCGCACATCGTTCAACCTGGGTTATGCGCACAGCTGGGTGTTCGGCACCGAAACCCGTACCCGCCTGCTCGATCCACCGCCGCAGGATCCGGGCCCGATCATGCAGACGTCGCGCGATCTCCAGCTCGGCCGGTTCCTCTTTGGAGTCACGTACCGGCTGAACGAGCGCGCCAATCTCAACTGGGCGGTCGAGGTCGGCGCGACGGAGGATGCGACCGATTTGAGGACTGTGATTCGGATCCCGATCGTCCTGTAGCGGCCGGGGCGCGTTCGCCCCGGGTGTCCTCACGAATGACGCGGCGGGACTGCGGTGTTGCTTGCGGGCAGCCGGGCAGCCATGGCTGGGCAAGAGGCAATTGCCCTCCGTCCCCATCCACGCCTAGGCCAGCCCTGGAGTCGGATCCTTTATTTTAAGCTCGTCGCTCCCGGGGCTCGACAGCGGCCGGGGCTCGTTTCTGAACGACTCCTCGAGGAAAAGCCCTGTCCTAGGTCAGGCCCGGGACGACGAGAAGGGTGACGTGGCGCGTCGTCCAAGCACTCCGCAGGCGGGGCTTGAGAGTCGCCTAATCACGTCCGCTGTCCACCACGTCCGTGAACTCATAGTTACCTGATAAGTAAGTATGAATTCGCGATCCGTTTAACCGTCCGTCAAACAGAATAGGCCAGAAACAGCCTCAGCCCGCACCGACGCGGTGCTCTTTTGAAAGGGAGTTTCTGGCATGAACATCTTCACTCGTACTGCTGGTGCGGCTCTGCTCGTCACCGTTGCTTCCGCCGCCGGCGCGCAGGGCTACAAGCCGCCGCTGGTTGGCCTCAAGCCCCCCGTCGTCGGCACGCAGCCGGTGCTGCCGAGCAATCCGGCGCTGGGCGCGGGCTTTGTATCCAGCCGCGCCGAAGCGCAGGCGATCGTCGCCGCCGCCCGCGCTCAGGCCGAAGCGGCCCGCGAGGCCGCCCGCGCCGCGCGCGAAGCCGCCCGCGGCGGTCGCTAAGACCGACACACGACCGGCGGGGCGGGCGATTGGCCCGTCCCGCCGGATCACCCCGAGGAGGACATGATGCGCAACAGCCTGCTCCTGCTGGCCGCCGCCGCCCTCCCGGCCGCCGCGCCGGCGGCCACTTACAGCGTCAGCAACGTCGGCAGCCTGTCCAGCGGCCGTTATGGCGGCACCGATCAGACGCGGGTCGAAACCTCGTCCATCTCGCTGCGCAGCCAGGTGCGGGACTGGGAGTTCGGCATCGTCCTCCCCTATCTCTCGATCGAGAACCAGTCGTCGGCGGCGCTGTCGCTGGGTGGCGCGGTGATCGGCAGCGGTTTGGGCACGCGCCGGCGCCAGAGCGGATATGGCGACATGACCTTGCGCCTCGCCCGGCAAGTGCCGCTTGGCGAAATTGCTTCGTTCCAGGCGCGGATCGCCGGGCAGATCAAGCTGCCGACCGGCGCGCGGACGATGACCACCGGCAAGCTGGACGGCGGACTGACGTTCGAGCTGTCCCGCCAGATGGGTCGGGTCACGCCGTTCGTATCCGCGGGTTACCGGACGTTCGGCGACACCCGCCTGTTGCGGCTGCGCGACGGCTGGGCGACATCGGCCGGCATGATGATGACGCTGGGCAAGGTTTCGCTGATCGCGTCCCACGAAACCGCGCAATCCCCGTTCGCCGGCCCGGGCTCACGCGAATTGTTCGCCGCCGCCTCCGGCCCGCTCGCGCCCGGTTGGGGCTGGAGCCTGTTCGGCACCAAGGGCTATAGCGCGGGAGCGCCCAAGATGATGATCGGCACGTCGCTGACTCGCTCCTTCGCCGCCCGCTGACGGAGCTGCCGATCGCCGACGTGGAGAGCCGCTGGTCGCGCGGCGACGATCGATCGATGGCGGACCGAACAGGCCGGGCTCCCGGTCATCGCGAGCGCCTGACCGGCATCCCTCCTGCTACTCCGCTCCCTGCTTCGGACACTAAAAAGCCGCCTGGGCTGGTGCCCTGGCGGCTGAGTGGTTTGTTAAATGGGCTGTTTTGGGGAGGGCGAGGCCTGGTTGCGGGAGCAGGATTTGAACCTGCGACCTTCAGGTTATGAGCCTGACGAGCTACCGGGCT
>DASVSZ010000008.1:0-72499 GCA_036387855.1 Allosphingosinicella sp.
CCCTCACCCGGCAATATCCTCGCCGCCAGCGACGAGCAGCTGCGTTCGGCGGGCCTGTCCCGGCAAAAGGCGAGCTATGCGCGCAGCCTGGCGGAGGAGGTGATGTCCGGCCGGCTCGACCTCGACAATCTAGCTGAAGCCGACGAGGCCGCGATAGCTGAGCTTGTGGCCGTCAAAGGCATAGGCCGCTGGTCCGCCGAAATTTACCTGCTGTTCGCGGAAGGACGGGCCGACATCTGGCCGGCGGGCGATCTCGCCGTCCAGATCCAGATCGGACGCATCCTTGGGCTTCCCGAAAAGCCCGGCGAGCGCTGGCTGCGCGAGGCCGCCGAGCCCTGGAGGCCGCATCGCGGCGCCGCCGCCATTTTCGCCTGGCATCAGTACAACATCCCCGTCATTTAGCCGGGTGCGCCGCGTTTCGCGTGCAATCCGGCTAAGATCATCCCTAGTAAACCGGCCATCGCCTACTTAGGCCTTATCCCAATTTGCCGGTGTTGAACCAAATATCACGAAGTACAGGAGCAGAATAGGCACAACGCATACATACTGATCTACTTGTAACGGATCGGAACAGGGAGCCGGAAGGCGGTCCGGTTGCACGGCAGCGGCCCGGACTGTATCCCGCCCGCCAACCTGCGGCCGCGCCGCCGTCCTTTGTCAAGGAACAGCCCATGTCGTCATCCGCCGCCGCCCTGCTCCCCGGAATCGAGCCGGTCTCCATGTTGGGCTACGACGAGGATTTCGTTCGTTTTTCGGACAGCCTCGGCGCATCTTTCCGGCGCTACGGCTTTGCCGTAATCGCGGATCACGGGCTCGACCAGCAGGTCATCGAGGAAGCGATCGACCGCACAAAGGCGTTCTTCGCGCTGCCCGACGAGGTCAAGCGGCGCTATCACGCGGCGGGCGGCGGCGGCGCGCGCGCCTACACGCCGTTCGGGATCGAGACCGCTAAGGGCGGCACCCATGTCGATCTCAAGGAATTCTGGCATGTCGGCCGCGAATTGCCGCCGGGCCATCCGTTCCGGGCGGTGATGGCCGACAATGTCTGGCCGAGCGAGGTGCCCGACTTTCGCGAGAAACTGCTGGCGCTCTACGACGCGCTGGACGCGATGGGCGGCAGGATCCTGCGCGCGATCGCACGCGACCTCGGGCTGGATGACGATTTCTTCGCGCCCACCGTCGAGAACGGCAACAGCGTGCTTCGCTTGCTCCACTATCCGCCGATCCCGGCCGATGCGCCGGGCGTGCGCGCCGGCGCGCATGAGGACATCAACACGATCACCCTGCTACTGGGCGCGGAGGAAGCGGGGCTGGAAGTGCTCGACCGCGACGGGCGCTGGCTGCCGATCAACCCGCCGCCGGGCGCACTGGTCGTCAACATCGGCGACATGCTGCAGCGGCTCACGAATCACGTCCTGCCGTCGACATCGCATCGGGTGGTCAATCCGGCGCCGGAGCGGCGCGGCTTCGCCCGCTACTCGACGCCGTTTTTCCTGCACTTCGCGCCCGATTACGTGATCGAGACCCTGCCCGGCTGCATCTCCGAGCAGAACCCGAACCGCTATCCCGAGCCGATCAGCTCGCACGATTTCCTGATGCAACGGCTGCGGGAGATCAAGCTGATCTGAGATTGTCTTCCCTGCGAGCGAAGCTCGTGGGGAGGGGGACCACACGAAGTGTGGTGGAGGGGTATCTGGCGCCGCTTACCCCTCCACCATGCGTTGCATGATCCCCCTCCCCATCGCTGCGCGACAGGGAGGATGATTCAGCGCGCGTCGACCAGGACGATCTCGGCATCGTCGAGCGCACGGATCGTGACCCGCTCCTCGCCGGTGATCGCGACGCCGTCGCGCGGTTCGGCGCGGATGCCGTTGACCTCGATCGCGCCGCCGACCGCGACGAGATAGACGTGCCGATCCGGATCGAGCGGCAGCTCCGCCGCCTCGCCAGTGCCGAGCGTGGCACCGAGCACCCGCGCAGCCGCGTTGATCCTGAGCGCGTCGTCATCCTCCTCGAAGCCGCTGGCGAGCGTCACGAAGCTTCCTGCGCGATCGTCCTTGGGAAAGCGCTTCGCGCCCCAGCTCGGCTCCGCGCCCTTCTTGTCGGTCAGCACCCAGATCTGGAACAGAGTCGTCTGCCGATCCTCAAGATTGTATTCGGCATGGCGAACCCCGGTTCCGGCGGACATGACCTGAACGTCGCCAGCTTCGGTACGGCCCTTGTTGCCGAGCGAATCCTGATGCGTGATCGCGCCTTCGCGGACGTAAGTGATGATTTCCATGTCGTTGTGCGGATGCGGCGGGAAGCCCGACTTGGCGGCGATCTCGTCGTCATTCCACACCCGGATCGCGCCCCAGCTCATGCGGCGCGGATCATGGTAGCTTGCGAATGAGAAATGGTGGCGGGCGTTGAGCCAACCATGGTCGGCCGCGCCCAGCGTGTCGAACGGACGAACGTCGATCATCTGCGTGTCTCCTGCATGTCCTTCTTTTCCGAGCCGAGGTGGAGCGTCACGCCGCGGCCAGCTGGCCGTGGGCGAGATTGCGTAGCTGCTCCTGCGCCGCGGCGACGGCGGCACCGGCCGCTTCCGGGCCGCCCGCGAGTTTCTCGGCTCGCACGAACGTCACGTCCGTGATGCCCATGAAGCCCAACAGGGTGCGGATGTGCGGCTCCTGATGATCCATCGCCGCCGCCGGACCTTCGCTGTAAAACCCTGCCCGTGCTTCGATGACAATCGCGCGCTTGCCCGTCACCAGCCCTTCCGGACCCTGCGCGGCGTAGCGAAACGTCACGCGGGCGCGTAGCACATGATCGAACCACGCCTTGAGCGTCGAAGGCATTCCGAAATTGTACATGGGCGCGCCGATCACGATAAGGTCGGCCTCCCGCAATTCCTCGATCAGCCGATCCGAAAGCGCCAGCGTGGTCCGCTCGGCTTCCGTGGTCGCATCCCCGCGAATACCGGTGACGGTTTCCTCGGTCAGGTGCGGGATCGGATCGCGGCCGACGTCGCGGTGCACGATCGAGGCGGACGGATCGCGCTGCCGCAACTCCGCCGCGAAATCGGACGTGAGCCGGCGCGAAACCGAGGCGTCCCCCGTCGCCGCACTGTCGATTATCAGAACCTTGGTCATCCGCGTCCTCCTTGTTCTTCCGTCATATAGACAGCAGTCAGTGTTGCTTCTAGGCTGACGGCTCGCATCATGGTGTTGCAGGAAATAGAACGCTCGATCGACATTCTCGATGTGGTCGCCTTTGTCCGGGTCGCCGAAACCGGCGCATTTGCGCGCGCTGCCGAGCGGATGGGGATTTCCAAGTCGGTCCTGAGCCGCCGCGTCGCGCGGCTGGAGGAGCAACTCGGCGCCAGGCTGCTGACGCGCACCGCGCAAGGTGCGCACCCTACCGATATCGGTCAGGCTTATCATGCGCGAGCCGCGAACATCCTTGCCGAGCTGGAGGCGGCGCGCGAAGTGGTGGCGGACGCGGTCACCCAGGTTGCCGGGCCGATCCGGCTGACCGCGCCGATCACCTTCGGCACCCGCCACCTCGCCCCCGCGCTCGCGGACTTCGCCAAGGCACATCCCCGGGTGGAGCTGGACGTGTCGCTCGACGACAGGCGCGTCGATCTGGCCCGCGATGGATTCGATCTGGCGATCCGGATCGGCAACCTTCCGGATTCGTCGCTGACCGCGCGCCGGCTCACGACCGTGCGCTTTTCGGTGCTCGCCAGCCCCGATTATATCGCACGGCGCGGGCGCCCCAGCCGGCCGGCGGAGCTCAACGGCCACGACCTGCTTTATTACGCCAATCTCGCACCCTCCGAGCAGTTCCGATTCCAGGTCGACGGTCGCGACGAACAGGTCGGCGGCACCATAAGGCTGCGCGCGGACAGTGGCGAAATGCTCAAGGAAGCGGCGATCGCCGGGCTCGGCGTCGTCATCCTGCCGAACTTTATCGCGTCGGCAGCGATCGAGACGGAGGCGCTGGAGGTTCTGCTGGGAGAGTTCCCGCTGCCGGAGGCCGGCCTGCACGCGGTGATGCCGCCAGGACGGGTCTGGACCGCGCGCCTGCGGGCCTTGATAGATTTCCTGGCGGATCGATTCGGACCGGAACCGCAGTGGGATCCGTGCTGGGGAAAAGCCGCTGCCGACATGCGCGGCCGGCTGGATGCCCGACGAGGATTCGAACCTCGATTGACGGAGTCAGAGTCCGTAGTCTTACCATTAGACGATCGGGCAGCGCGGCGTATCTGAAAATGGCGGAATACCGCCCTTTCCTGTCCTTTTCTCTACCTCTGTGCGACGACCTGGCCGTCGCACATGCGACATAGTTGGGACGGGCGGAACTAGGCAGCGGGTGAACTTGCGTCAAGACCTTGCTTGGCCGGCACCGTCGGCGAGGGTCACAAAAGCAACGAGCCAAGGATGATCCAGGTGAGCAGGATCGTTGCGGCAACATGAGCAAGCCAATCCGACCGCTTGGCGATGACATGCGAAGTTGCAGCACTCATCCTTGCGACGCCGAATTGGCGTCGGCGGCGTCGCGTTCCGCTTGGCGGGCGACGGCGATCGCCATGCCTTCAGCCGCCGCGCGGGTGTCGCGGGGCATGTAGGTTTCCAGGATTGCCTCGGTTTCCTTGATCGAGTGGCCGCTGATCGAGGCGATGAGCGCGGTCGGCACCTGCAACTCGCGAAGCCAGCACATGCCCGAGCGGCGCAGATCGCGGAACTGGATCGCGTCGTTCGGCTTCGCCGGATCGCCGCCCAGCAGCCGCGCCAGGACATGATCCCGACAATCGGTGGCGCGAAGCACCGCATGATCGACGACGGCCCTGAAATCGCGCTGGAAACGCCATTCCGGGCATGGCCGATCCCCGCCGGGATAGAGGATCAGGTTGGTGCAGGTCCGCGCGTCGGCGCGGGCCGCGACGATCGCCGCTTCGACCGCCACGCGGGCGGGCGGCGCGAGGCTGACCGCCACCCAGGTATCGGTCTTTTCCTGTTGCAGCCACAGGCCGGATACCTTGCCGTCGCCGCCCGCCAGGGTTCGACGCGCGTCCGAGCTCACGTCCTCGACGGGCCGGATCTGGAAGCCGGTCGCGGACAGCAGGTCCCCTTCCCGCTGCATCGAGTAGAAGCCGAGCGTGATCCCCAGCGCGACGTGCGCGTGGCCGAGTTCGGCGGCGGCATGGAGCAGCGGCGCGAGCTGGTCGCGGGTCAGCCGGCGCTTGCGCTTGGGCGGCGTCGGGATGTCCAGTTCGCGGCCGATCCCTTCCGCCACCAGCCCCTTGTCTGCGCCGAACTTCAGCAGGATCGACAGCACCCGCAGCAGGGCGGCGGTGCGGTGGCGGCTGCCGTCGCCGCCGACCAGCGCGTCGCGCAGCTCGATCACAACCGGACGATCGATCTGCGACAGCAGCAAATCGCCGTCCTGTGCCCATGCGGTCAGCGTCCGAATGCGGCTGTCATATTCGGCGCGGCTCTTGAGCTTTAGATCCAGGTAGCGCGGGTCCGCCTTGTAGCGGGCGACCAGATCGCGCCAGCGCGGGCGCTGGGCTGGCGCGCGCGGCGCCGCCGCGGGGCCGGCCTGCCACCGCTCCAGTTCGTCGTTGCGGGCGAGCGCGGCACCGATCGCCGCCTTGCGATCAATGCCGAGATCGAGATTCTGCCAGCCCGCCCGGCGCAGGCGCGGCGACGGCTTCCAGTGATATTTAACGGCGCCGCCCGCGAGCCTTTGCTCGCACAGGAACGGGATCTGGTTCTTCTTCGGCATGGCGCACCCCGGAGCGAGAAGGTGACGGCCCCTGTCTGCAATCAGGAGGGCGGCGGGTCAACTGAACTTGGCGCCGCGAATAAGTGGTCTGGCACCTGAAAGAAGGACTGAGCGCCGCGGCAGGCTATCGGCTCGTCGAGCGGAACGATCTCATCCAGCACCCAACCGAAGCGGCCCGGTGCGTAGTTGCCGTACAGACGCTCAATCGCACCGACGCTGAGCTTCAACTCCTCAGTCGATTTCACGTCGACAAGCATGCAGGTCGCAACGATAGCGCCGAAAGGTAGGCGCGCGGGCAGGCGACCCAAGGATCGCTCGACACTGGCGAACTCACGCTGGTCCGCTTCCCACCGCTTCGCGGCGTGGATGGCAAGGGGCCCGCGGTAAGCTGTCGACCAATGACGCGTCTCTACGCGCTTGACGCCCAATGCGACGGCAGATGCCCAAGGCTGCCAGAGGGAGATCACCCTCATGATTGTTGACCAGAGTTTGAAAGCCGGTCGGCGATCAATTTGCCAACGAGTTTCACGCCGTCGCGCCCGCCACTTCGGCCTTAGGCTGAAGCTCAGCAATCTCCTTCTTGAGCCTCCAAATGATATCCTCGCCGTAACCTTGGCTCGGCTGAGGGAGGAGGTTCAGGATTTTAGAAATTAAGACGTATGCCTCTGCCTGCGGAGCTAGTGCTGCCACTTGGTTACGCAGCATCTAGATTTCTTCAATGCAACGTTGAGCCATGTCAGCCGTGTCTTTGTCGGTCATTATCATAATTTCCCAAATTGAAACGGTTCTTCTGTGAGCTTCGTGATTGAGCTTGGCGCTCCAGCGTCAATCAGCAGGTTCGTAGGTTGCCGCGAAGATGTCGGGCTTGCAGGGGTAAAGTTCGCCCTTCACGCCCTGGATGATCCAATCGTTCCAGCTGACCCGGTGCACACCTTCGAGCGTGACGATCTCCAGTTCGTCAGCGCCGTCCGAATTGGGATAGTTCGCGCATTGCAGAGCGCCGGGCTCGCCATGACCAACATTCCAAGCATCATGCATCCAAGCCGGCCAATCTCGATTGTCCGCGCGGCGCGCTCGCGTCATCTGGAACGCCTCGATCACGACGGGTCGTTTGCGAAACTTCGGCATCAACGTGTCTCCTCTTGGTCAGCGTCGGCTCCGGGCGGTCGGAGCCAATGGGTCGGCTCGAAATCGAGCTCGATGAGGGTGCCCTGTTCGGGGCGGCCGAGCAGCCAGCGGCCGTTCTTCCGGTAGGCGGCGGCGTAGTCCGCCCCGCCCTTGACCAGGCAAACCGTCTCGTCCCCCGGCGCGTCGGCGATCGGCAGGAGCGTGTAGCCGGGCAGCATCGCGTCCGCTTTCACGATGCAGCCGCGAACAGGTCCGGGCCGGTCGGCAAGACCGGGCCGTCGCGGCCGAGCAGGCCCCAGACGGGCGGGCCGGCGGCGAGGCTGTCCCACACGAACCAGCTGCAATTCATGGTCGACCCCGAGCCCTTCTTGCGGCTCGCGCCTTCGAGGAAATCGGGGCGGAAGGTCATGTCCCAGCGCCGAGCTGGCGGGTGCGCGCGCCACAGCCCGTGACGATTGTCGGCCGACCAGAAGGTGGTCTTGAGCAGCAGGGCCAGGTAGCGGACGTCGAGCTTGCCGAGCAGATGGGCGATCATCGGCCGGGCGAGAGCGAATGGCGGGTTGGTGACGACCAAAGGCGCCCTCGCCTCGCGCGCGTCCAGCAGATCGAGCAGCAGCACGGCGTTGACCGGATCGGCGACGATGTCGGTAGCGGCTACACGAAAGCCGAGCCGGTCGGCGACGCGGGCAATCGCTCCGCCGCGCCCGCACGGTTCCCACAGATCGAAACCGTGCACGGCCATGAACGGCAATTCGGCCGCGAACAGGGCCCTCGTGCACTCGGCGGGCGTCGGGTAGAAATCGAGCGCGCGCCGTGCGGTCTTGTCGTGATTGAGCTTGCCCTTGCCGCCCGCCATAGCGGACCCGAGCCCGGTCGGTTGATCAGGAGCAAGACGAGTTCCCGCCAGCAAGTCGGCCTTCTCCCCGCTCACTTCTTCCTCCTGCCGCCCTTGGGCTGGCGCGAGGGCGGGAGTGGCAGGCGGGCGACTTCCTTTTGGTCGATCAGGCCGTGCGTGAGGGCGATGGCGACGACGTGGAGCGTGCTGCGCGCGTCGAGCCGCGCCCGCATCCGGGAGAAAGAGCTTTCCACCGCATTTCTGCGGATGTTGAGCCGAGCGGCGATCTCCTCCTGCCGGTAGCCGGCGGCGGCCAGCTCGACCAGCTGCCGCTGCGCCCGGGTGAGCTTGCGAGGCGTGACGACGATCATTCTGCGGCGTCCAGCAGTCGGAAGCGCGGACCACGGCTCCACTGGCGGTCAAACCGTTCGGCAGCTGCGACGGCAATCCGATCCCTCAATTCGGCCAGCATGCGATCACCACATTCCTCGTGAAAATGCGCGGCAATACGGGTGGTTCTAACTGAACCATTCGGGGTCCAGTGCAGCCGGTAGCGACGGCTATTGGGAACCATGTCGATACCGCAGTAGCCGCAAAAGATCGGATGACCGCTCACGCCCAGCCCCCCAAGTAGGTTGAGAGAGCGGTGTGTAATTGGGCGCGTTCGGGGTCGCTGCTGCCGACAGCGTGATCGATTTCGAGCGCGATCTTGAGCGCGTCGGCGAGGTATTCGATCGTGTCTTCCTCGAACGCGGTGTGGCCATGCGGACCTTCGGCGACGAACCGAACAAGCTCCTGCGTGGCGCGAGCGGCCTGGTGGGCGGCGGCGCGGCCGAGCTGCTCGGTGGTGGTGCGCTCAGCTGCGTTCGTCAGCGCGTTCGTCCGATCATCCGGGGCTAGTTCGAAGGCTTCAAAGCGGACGGTGAGCAGGGCGGCAAGGTAGCCCTTCTGATGATCGCTGTCGGGCGGATCGGCGCCGAAGCCGTCAAGCGCGCGTTCGATGTAGGCGAGCGGATCGGTCATGCCGGCACTCCGTTATGCTCTACGCCGTCGAGCAGGCGTCCGGCATTCTTCTTGGTTGTGAGCAGTGACGAGCCACAGGCCGGATCCCACAGCCCGGTTTGCCGCGCGATCTGCCCAGCGGGGAGCCACGCGCCCCATTGTTTGAAATGGAACGGAACGCCCGCCTGCGCGCATTGCTCGCGGAGCGAGCGCGCCCAATCGGGGTGCATCGGCCGCGCGCCCGGCCCGCTCTCCCCGCCGACGACAACCCAATCCGGCATCATCTCGGGCGGGATGGTTCCAAGATCGCCAAGCAAGGGCTCTGCGCTCCACCACCGAACGGCGGCGGGCGTGTCCTTCAGAACCGGCGCGCGTTCCAGCATGCGCTGCTGATCCTCGACCGAAACGCCGCACCACACATTTGCCAGCGGCCACCACGCGGCGCCCGGCCGGATATGAGGCAGCGGTACCACCAGGCTCGTATCGCTCCGCGCGCGGCGCAGCTTGATGATTGCGTCCGCAATTCGGCCAGTCGCCTTCGAGAGATAGTCGCGCATGCGATCCGGCCGCTTCGTCAGCACCTGAAAGATGTGCTGCGATGCGAGCCCCATGACCGCGAATATCCGGTCCAACTGCTCGTCGGTCACGCCGGCATGGAACAGATCGCCATGCGCGCAGATAAATATCTGGCGCGGCTTCGCCCAACGCAGCGGCTGATCCAGCCACCCCTCGTTGAACCGCACTTCGCCCGTCCACACCGGACCTTCCTTCGTATCGACCGTGAGGCCGGCGCGGCTTTCGTGGTTCTTAAGCCGAGTGCCGGCGAGCTTCATCGCATAGCAATGCTTGCAGCCTGGGCTCACGACCGAGCAGCCGGTGATGATATTCCAAGTGGCGTCGGTCCACTCGATCTTGGTGCCGTCAGCCATGCCCGCCTCCGCAGGCATGCGAGCCGAGTTCGGCGCTGAGCCGTTCGTGGAGGGCGATGGCGAGGGCGCCGAGGCGGGCGGTTTTGCGCAGGGCGAGGCTCAGTTGCTCAAGGGAGGGTCGGCCGAGCAGAAGGTCGGACACGTCGCTGCAATAGCCGCCCAGCTTGCGGGCGAGGCAATAAGGCGGCCGCTCGCGGTCGCTTTCGGACGTGTGGCCGAAACGGGCCTGTTCTTCGCGCGCAGCGAGCAACGCCGCCAGCGCGCGATCGGTGGCGCGGGTAAGGACAAAGCCGTCCCGGTCGCTGGCGGCGACCGGGACGCAGGGAGCCTCCACGGGAGATTCGTTTGTGGAGGGTTCGTGGACGTTGAGGCCGGGCGCCTCGCGCGGAAGCCGGGTCGCGCTCACAGCAACGCCGCCAGCGCCGGCGCGACGATCGTGGCGGCGGCGAGCAGGACGGCAGCGATCGCCACCAGCTCGATGCGGCGGGCGAGCCCGCGTCCCCAGCGCACCAGAGCCGGGTCGCCGTCGTCGGCGGACAGGTGGAGCGGGCGATCCGGCGTGGACAGGCGGCGCTTCACGACCGGGCTCCGGCGCGGGCGCGCATCGAGTAGAAGCCGGTCAGCTGGCCGGCGAGGCGCTGTTCCAGCAACGGCGCGATGCGATCGTGCCAGGCGATCAGCGCGTCGATCGCCTCCTCGTCGTCGCACGCCTCGACGACGCCAGGCACCAGCAGCACCTCCCCGTCGCGGGCGAGCCGGGCATGCGCTTCGATCACGCCGCCGGCGGCAAGCGCCTGATAAGCGGTGGCGAAGCGGAATAGCCGGATCGCGGACGGCGGGATCGGGGCGTTGGTGATGCCGACGCTTCCCGAGCGGAAGGCGAACATGAACCAGGGCTGCCCGTCCCTGCCCCGGACCGTCATCACGGTCTTGAGCGCCACGAAATCGGGATCGGCGACGATCTTGCGTTGCGCGTTCATGCGACGGCTCCCGCAATGCGGCGGGCGCGGTTGGCGAGATCGGCGCGGGTGGCGGTCGCTCTGGCGACGGCGCAAAGTGCGGCCTGGCCGGGAGGCAGATCGTCGTCGAACCATTGTTCGACCGGATCGCGCCACCAGATGCTGCCGGCGTGAACCGCCTGCCCGCCGGTCAGCCGCTTGCCGGCGCGGAAGCGCGGCGTCTTGGGCGGCGGGAAGCCATGCCGATCGACTAGCTTGCGGACCGTTTCGATGATCGCGCGGCTTGGACGATCAGCCATGCCGAGCTTCAGGGCGAGCCCGGCCAGGTTGATTTCGGACTGGCGCCGGGCGAGTTGCGGAAGCGCGGATCCGGACGGCGGCGCTTCCACGCCCGGAAGCGAAAGGATTTGAGCGGTTGGCAAAACGGCCTCCTGTCGATGACAGGGCTGTTTTTAAACTGATGGTTCAAAGAAGCGCAAGCGATTTATTATGCTATTTGTTCAAACAGCAGGAAAGCGCGCGCAAATGGGCGCCGGGCGCGGCCCGGAGCGGTGTGTCTTAAGCCTGGTCTGGAGGTGGGTTCAGGCCGCGCGGGAGCGGCGAATGGGAGCGGGAACGAGGATTTCGGCCATGCGGTCGATCTGGGCGCGCTGTTCGGGGGTGGCGCGGCGGTAGCGATCGAGCAGCGCCATTTCGTCGGGGCTCAGCGCGCGGCTGTTATGTTCCTGATTGAGCAGGTCCCCGGGCGCGACGTCAAGCGCGCGGGCGATTGCGATCATGTGATCGAGATCGAGGCTTTTCTTGCCCAGCTCGAGCTGGCTGATGTAGGCGATCGACAGGCCGACTTCGAGCGCCAGCTTCTCCAGCGTCCAGGCGCGCCCCTTGGCCTTGCGGATTTCTCGGATACGGTTGGGCAGCTCCGCCATAGGCCGAAACTGTAAAACCCGTCCCATCGGCTGTCTTAAACCATCCACATAAATTGTTGGGCTCGCCCCATTGCCATATTTTGAACTAATAGTAAAACTCCGGGCATGGAAGCCCCTGTTGCGGTTCGGGACATTACCAACCCTTTGAAGGCGTGGCGCGAGACGCAGCGCCGGCTGCATCATCGCACGCGCGAGCCGGAAGTGCTCGGCATCACCGAAGCCGCGAAGGCGATCGGGGTTCCCTACCAGACCTGGCGCAAGTGGGAGATGGGCGACGCCATTCCCGACCGCGACAACATGAAGAAGCTGTTTCTGTACACGCGCGGACAGGTCCGGCCCGATCATTTCTACGGGCTGGCCGAGCTGCGCGGCGCGATCGGCGCGGCGGAACGGGCAGGACTGATCCCGCCGAGGGGCGTGCTGTCCGCCCGTGACCGGGGCGGAGGCGCGTAGGATGGGCCGGGGGGTCGATCTAGGCGGATTGGTGCTGGTGGCGATCGGGATCGTCGCGCTGCTGCTGCTGTTCGCGGCGGTGGCGCGGGCGACGGAGCGGGCGTTCGCGAACATGCTCGGCGAAGACACCTCCCCGCCGATCGACGCCGAGAGCGAATTGCGCCGCCTGCGCGAGCGAGGCGGATTGTGACCGTGTCGAGCCTGGCCCGGGACGGCCTGCACCAGATCGGCGCGCGGGAGATCGAGGCGGAGCTGCGAGCCCGCGTGGACAGCCTGGTTCCCGAATTGTTGTCCGACGCGCGTCCCGATGGTGGCTTCTGGTGCGCTGGCTCCGTCGCGGGCGAAGCCGGGCAGTCGCTCAAGGTAAATCGGCGCGGCCCGCGTCAGGGGCTGTGGACCGACTTCTCGGCGGCCGAGGGCTCCGATTCCTATTCGGGCGACATGCTGCAACTGGTCGCGGCCGTGAAATTCGGCGGCTGGTCGATCGAGGCGAATCGCGGACCGGCGATCGGCTGGGCGAAGAGCTGGCTGGGCTGGGACAATCTGTCGCCGGACCGGTTCAAGACGATCCGGCGGGAGGCGGCGCAGAAGCGGCAGGCGCAAGCCGAAGCGGGCGCGCGCGAGCAGGAGAAGCGACGCGAAAGCGCCGGCCAGCTGTGGCATTCCAGCTTCTCGCTGCCCGGCACCCCTGCCCTCGCCTATCTACTCGGCCGGGTGCCGGGGCTTGAGCGGCTGGGTCGGCTGCCGGCGTCGTTGCGCTTCCACCCCGAAGTCTGGTGTCCGGTGCGGCGGGCCAAGCATCCCGCGATGGTGGCCTGCATCATCGCGCTGAGCGGCGAATTGCTGGCGGTGCATCGCACCTATCTGGACCTGAGCGCCGGCAAAGGCGGGCCGGTCGTCGTCTGGAAGCTGCCGCCGGACGCCAAGGGCCGGGTCAAATCGCACAAGCAGACGCTGGGGCAGTATCAGGGCGGGTGCATTCCGCTCTGGAAGGGTGCCTGCGGGCGCACGTTGCGCGAGATCGCGGCCGGGACGCCGGTCGATGCCAGCGAAGGCGTCGAGGACGGGCTCACGATCGCGCTGGCCTGCCCCGACAAGAGGATCGTCGCCGGGGTGGCGCTCGCCAATCTGGGCGGGCTCGATCTGCCGCCGCAGGCCGGCCCCTTTTCGTTCATCGGGCAGAATGACGAGAATCCGAAAACGATCGCGGCGCTGGAGCGGGCGGTCGCGCGCCAGCAGGAACGCGCCGCCCAGGACGGCTCGAACCGCGCGGTCCGGACCTATTACCCGGACCCGGCCTACAAGGATTTCAACGACCAGCTGCTCGGCAAGAGGAAGGCGGCGTGAGCGGCGGCAATCCCTACCGCATCGAAGGCCCTGCGCTTATCAGCTTCAGCGGCGGCCGCACCAGCGGCTACATGCTCTGGCACATACTTGATGCCTATGACGGCAAGCTGCCTGACGATGTGCACGTCTGCTTTGCCAATACGGGCAAGGAGCGGGAAGAGACGCTGCGGTTTGTGCATGAATGCGCGACGCGGTGGGGTGTGCGTGTTCGGTGGCTGGAGTGGCAGCCGAGGAAGCGCGGCGATCCCTGGGAGGGCGGCTACACTGAAGTCGGCTACAATAGCGCTTCCCGCGACGGGGAGCCGTTCGCAGCTCTTCTGGCGCGCAAGCAATACCTTCCCAACTCACAAATGCGCTACTGCACGATCGAGTTGAAGATCCGCGTGATGGCGAACTTCATGCGGGCGCGGGGCTATAAGCGTTGGGTCAACGCGGTCGGACTGCGCGGCGATGAGATGGCCCGTGTGTTGAAGGCGATCGCCCGCAACCACGCGAACAAAGACCCGTTCACCGCAATCATGCCGATGGCGACAAAGGCCGGTGGCATGGTTCGCCAGTCCGACGTCCAAACATTCTGGACAGCGCAGCCCTTCGACCTCGGCCTGCATAGTGCCGATGGCAATTGCGACCTCTGCTTTCTGAAGAAGCGCCAGAGCCGAGCTCGATATATTCGGCAGAACCCCGCTGCCGCTGACTGGTGGATTGCCGCCGAACGAAACGCCAAGTGCTCGGTGAAGATCAATGGCGAGAGCAACGCCCGCTTCGATGCCGACGAGAGCGTTGAGCAGCTTCGTCATTCGGTTCTCGCAAGTCCGCTGCTCCCACTCGACAACAATGACGACGACGAGTTCGACGCTGAATGCGGTCTCTGGTGCGCGGGAGAGGCAACGTGAGCCGGTCGCGGCGTGTCTGTCCGTGGCTGGCGTTTGATCGGCCGCTGCACCCGTTCCTGCTGCTGGCCGGCTACGCGCTGGCGCGTGAGGCGCGGCACCCGAGGGGACCTGTTCTGAAATGAGCGATCCGCTTGACCAGATCGCCTCGCTGGCGTCTGCGCCGCGGGACGCGCCGGATCTGCGGGGGGCGGCGCCGGACGGGTCGGAGGCGTTCGACGTCGCGCATCTGGGCGAGGATTGCCCGGTGCAGCCGCTCGGCTTCCTCAAGCAGAAGAACTATTTCCTCGACTGGAAGGGCCAGCTGATCGACCTCGGCACCGAGTTTCGCAAGGGCGAGGTGATGCAGCTGTTCGGCCTCAAGATGAAGTGGCTGGAGCATCGCTGGCCGCAGAAGAAGAAGATCGAAACCAAGCAGGGCGAGGAATGGATTGTGATCGGCTTCGACCAGAAGCTGGCGCAGGAAGGGCTGATCATGGCCTGCGCCTGCCGGGGCCTGTTCGATCCGACCGGCAAGGCGCGGGGGCGCGGCGCGCATCGCGGCGACGGCGGCGAGCTGGCGCTGCATTGCGGCGACGCGGTGTTGCTGTCGGGGCGGCGCGGCACCCGCAACAACCTGCTCAAATCCTCGTGGATGAAGCCCGGCCTGATCGGCGATTACGTTTACCCAACCGCGCCCGGCCTTGCCCATCCCGCCGACGAGCCGGCGCGCAGCAGCGTCGGCGCGCAAGTGCTCAAGCTGCTCGATTCGTGGAACTGGAAGGCGCGCGGCCGCGTGTCCAGCGCGGCGGGCGAAGTGGCGATCGACGCTTATCTGCTGCTGTGCTGGATGGTGGCGGCGACGATCGGCGGCGCGCTTCGCAACCGGCCTCACATTTGGGTGACCGGACCGTCGGGCGCCGGCAAAACGACGCTGCAACGGCTGCTGCGAGAGCTGATGGGCGATTGGGGCGTGTTCACGGAGGATGCGACCGAAGCGGGCGTCCGCCAGCTGCTCGACCAGGACACGCTGGCGGTGATGTTCGACGAGATCGAGCCGGACGAGGGCAATGGCGAAGTCCACATGAAGATCGTCAAGCTCGCCCGGCTGGCTTATTCGGGCGGTGGATCGGTGCGCGGGAGCCAGGACCACAAGGCCAAGCAGTTCGTGGCCAAATCCTGCTTCCTGTTTTCATCGATCCACCACCACGAGCTGCCGGCGCAGGACCGCAACCGGATCGCGGTGCTGAACCTGTCCAAGTTCCCGCCCCAGACCCCGCAGCTGATGCTGCCGGCGATGCTCAAGGATTGGGGCGCGGGCCTTCGCCGCCGGATCGCGGAGCAATGGCCGCGCTTCGACCAGACCCTGGCGCTCTACCAGGCCGAAATGCTGCGCCAGGGCTATGCCGGGCGCGAACAGGACACTTACGGCACCCTGCTCGCCTGCGGCGACCTGATCCTGCACGACGAGGCGCCCCCGGAGGCGATCCAGGCGAGCCTCAACGGCGATCCGGACCGGTGCGCCGCCCTGGTCCGCAACCTGGCGCGGGTGCTCGATTCGGCGCGGGCGGAAGCCGAGGACACGACGGAGCGGGCGCTCAAATATCTCGCCTCGCACCGGCTGCCGGCGCGCGGCGGCGACCAGCAGGAAACGATCGGGCGCTGGATCGCCAAGGCGTTCCACAACGTCATCAACAAGAACGACGTCCGGGGACCGCGCGACAAGCTGCTGACCCACGGCCTCAGGCTGGTCAATCTGGCGCCCGACCACGATCGCGGCAACGGCCAGGGCGGGCTGGTCGAAGCCTTCCTGCCCGACACGCTCTACCTCGCGGTCGCCAACAAAACGAACAAGGGCGTGGCCGAAATCTTCGCAGGGTCGATGTGGCATGGCGGCGTGTGGACGCAGAGCCTGGCGCTGACGCCGGGCGCGGTGGTGAACAAGAAATCGCGCTTCGGCGGGCCGGCGGAGGGCTGCGTGTTGGTGCCGCTGGCCGAGATGATCGACGTCGAGCAGGCCAAGATCGACGCCGCCCAGATCGCGATGTTCGAGGGCGACGGCTAATCGGGCGCGGCGCAGGCGATTTCGGCGCCGCGCCGGACGAGGTGGATCAAGGCCCACAGCTCGGCCGCCGCGACCTGCCCGCCACCGCGCTGGCCGGCCAGCAGATGATCGAGGCCGCGAAGGGCGTCGCGGACCAGGAAGGGTTCGAGTTCGCGATCCACAGGCTCCATCGGGCCATTCTCCTAAGCGACTCGGGATTACTGTTCCCGTTGTGTTCCTGTAGCTGGAACGACGCCGCCGATCTAGGCTGATTCCTGTTGTCCTAGGCTCCTCCTAGCCGTAAGGCGAGCGGCATGGACCCGCGCCAAGCCCTGCAGCAGCTGATCGACGAACGGGGCGAGGATTATTCCGGCCTGTCGCGGCTGCTCGGCCGCAACGTCGCCTACGTCCAGCAATTCATCCGGCGCGGTGTGCCCAAGCGGCTGCCGGAGCGCGAGCGGCAAATCCTGGCGCGCTATTTCGACGTGCCCGAAGCCGTGCTGGGCGGGCCTGAAGCGGAGGCTCCGCCGACCGGGCTGGTGGAAGTGCCGCGCTTTGGAATGCAGGCGGCGGCGGGCGCCGGGGCGGTGGTCGGCGCCGAGCGGCCGATCGGCCACGTGCGCTTCGATGCCGGCTGGCTGCGCTCGCTAGGCGCGAGCGAGCCCCGGCACGTGTCGCTGATCGAAGTGGTCGGCGACAGCATGGCCCCTACCTTGGCGCCGGGCGACGACGTGCTGATCGACCGCAGCCCGGCGGCGCGGCGACTGCGCGACGGCATCTACGTGCTGCGCAGCGACGACCTGTTGATCGTCAAGCGGGTGGCGGTGGCGCCGGGCCGCGGCACGATCGCGATCCGCAGCGACAATCCCGCCTATCCCGATTTCGAAGCCTGCCCGATCGGCGATGTCGATCCGGTCGGCCGGGTGATCGGCGCGACCAGGCGGCTGGGCTGAAGCCCCGCCCCGTGCTGATCGTATCCCTGTTCTTTCTGTGCCAGGTCGCGGCCGTGCATGACGGCGACACGCTGCGCTGCCGGGGCGGACCGGCGGTGCGGCTGCACGCGATCGACGCGCCCGAGATGCCGGGCGCGTGCCGCCGCGGGCGGCGCTGCGTGGCCGGCGATCCCTACCGGTCGCGCGCGAGCCTCCGTGGCCTGGCACTGGGCAAGACACTGCGCTGTCGGCGGACGGGGAAGAGCTACCAGCGGGTGACGGCATTCTGCGCGGCCGGCGGCGTGGACCTGAGCTGCGCCCAGCTGCGCGCCGGCCAGGCGGTGCGGGTGGCACGGTTCGATCGCGATCGGCGGCTGTGCCGGCGGGGCTGAACGCGGCTTGCCCGCCTGCCCCGACCCGTGGCGCATGCGGGCATGGTGGACGGCCTCAGACGTTTCGTTCGGCGCCGTCGCCGCCCTGCGCACGAGCAGCGTTGGCGCGCTCATCCTGTAGCGCCCGGGACCGATCGTCGTGATGCTGACGGGCGTGGCGGTTGGCGTCCGAGAAGATGTTGCCGTTGGCCGGGTGCGTCACCTGCCAGTCCAGGCGCGTCATCTCGGATGCGACATGATCGGCGATCTGCCCTTCGAGCTGTTGGGCCTGCAAGCTGGACCGCTTGTAATGCTGCAATATCTTGTGCTCGATGAACCGATCCCAGACCTGCTTGGGGATCGTCCTCAGCCAGTTCGAGAGTGCCGCCGCCAGCTGCCGTTCGTTGACCTTGATTCGCTCGTCCATTCCAGAACAGATACGGAACGCGCAAGCTGCGGGCTAGTCCCAATTTGGTCGCCCGGCTGACAGCGGCGGGCGAAGACGGGTTGCTGGGCTCAAGCGATCCGCTCATCGGCCGGGACGTAGCTCAGCGCCTCCGCGACGTGGACGCGATCGAGGGTGAGGCCCGACGCGAGCGCGGCGATGGTGCGGGCGACAGCAAGCACGCGACGGCGCCGATCGGGCGACAATTGCCAAGCGGCCTCCGCCTGGTCGAGCAGGCGCTCAGCGCGCTCGGTCAGCGGCGGGCAGCCGCTCGTGCTCCACCCATCGAGGATGGCGCGCGCCGGCGCGATCCGGGCGGCAATGACCGCGTTCGTGTCGCAAGCGGGCGGAAGCCGTCGATCGATCTGCGGCACGGGCGCAAGAACGACGTGCATGTCGAACTGGTCGAGCTGCCTGCGATTGGGTCCGACCGTCAAGATGTCGATCCGACCGTTCAGGCCATGACCCGACGCCAGCGCCAACGCCGCGGCGCGGCAGTGGCGGGCGTCGCTGCACGGCTCGGACGGTCCATGCAGCGCAATCGCGTGGCGTCCGGTGATCGCGATTTCGAGCGCGCGCTTTGCCGTTTCCTGTCCGTGGACGGCGGCGAAATCGGGCGCGGGCTCGACGGCATGCGACACCGTGCCGAACGTCTGCGTCGCGCGGGCGTCGTCGGCGCGGTCGATCGAAAGGGGTGCACAATCGAAGAGCGGGCCGGCGAACAGGTCGAGCTGAGCCAGTGGCATCCTCATTCCTTCAGAACAGGGTTGGTGAGCGGTGGGCGTCGAACAGGGCGAGGCCGTCGACGTCGATCGCCTCGACACGCCCGCGCTCTTGGCGGCGGCTGAAGGGCTTGGTGGCGCGGAGCGAAGCGCGGGAAGCGAGCGCGAGGCGCTGGCGATCGCGTTCGCAATGCGGGCAGGCGCGGCCGTTGCCGGTGAAGCCGTGGCTGGCGCAACGAACCGTGGCGGCGCTCACTTTTGGATCTCCAGGATGTCGTGGCATTCGAGCAGCTCGACCAGGCGCCTTGCCCACGTGTTGGCGAGCTGGTCGTTGCCGCATTGCTTGTAGGCGACGGCCTTGGCGAGGGCCTGGGCAGTGGCCTTGTGATCGATCCTCATAGGGTGTCTCCCGGTATGGTTTTGAACTGATGGTTTAAAGACTAAACTCTGCCATTTGTTCAAGTCAAGCGATTTGTTTTGCATATGGCAGAGGAGCTTAGCTGCAAAACGCAAGCGGGCAGGTGCGGCGCAGCCGCGCCGGTGCGCCCGCTTTCCTGCCGATCCTCCTCTCTCGCAGCGACGCTTTTCGCGCGTCCGTCCCGCGGCCCCGACCCTTGGCTGCAAGCAGGAATTGGGGCCTGTTTTGCCTGTGATCTCGGGTCGGGGGGTGTTCCTGTGTTCTGCCTTCACTCGCAGCGGCGGGAACGGAGTTATGGTTACATGTCAATGACTTGCCGCAGCGTTCCGCCTGTTCCGCGATTGGCGGTTCAAGTCTTGGGTATGTGTGCATGCGCGCGGCTTACGTGCGCGCAAAAGACGCGGAACATGCGGAACAATGGATCAGAGACAGAGCTAAGCTGTTGTTAAGGTTAAGCATTATTGTTCCGTTGTGTCGTTCCCGCCGCGTTCCGGGCTCCGGCATCAAGGAACATTTGGAAGCGCTCTTGCGGCACTTTGAACTATATGTTTAATCTCGCGGCTCAATGGTGACCGCCTCTCTCCAGATTGCGCCGAGCGCGCTCAGCTGCCCGAATAAACTATGGGGCGAATATGCCGTGGCGCTCTCCGGACGGGCAGTTTGGGTGGGGGGGGGCGGGTCCTGGGGGAAATCGCGGGCGCGATCGGTGGTGCTGGCCGCGAAGTCGGCGGCGGGGGTGCTGCGCTTGGGATTTCAGTGGGTTAGCTGCATCGAGCTGGGCGCCGTCGCACGGCGGGCGTCGAACGGGGTGAGGCAAGCTGTTGCGGCTGCTGGGTTTTCGGGATCGCGTCGTCTAATTGCAAATTTGACGGGCGGGCGCCTGGCCGATCGGGGCGGCGCCGCCGCCCGGGCCGGCCGGGCCGGTGCCGGGGGGCGCCCCCCTTTCCGCGCGCGCCCTTCCCTCACCACCGTCGCGCGCGGCGGACCTGGATCGCATGAAAAAAGCGGCCGGACCGGTGCCGCCCCCACCTGCTCGATCCACCCCAATCGCCAAACTTCACGTCGGGTTACCGGGTCGGGGTGCGGGCACCGCCGATCGACGATCTCAGTCGCGGCGGACGGGGGTCCGCTGGCGCGCCGGAACCGGGTCGGGGACGATGATCGGCTGATGACCTTGGCTGGGCGGGGAGCCCGGGTGGAGCGAAGCGATGGAGGCTATGCCGGGGGGCATCCGCATGTCAACGCAGGGGTCTAGCCTGGAGCGCGCCTTTCGCGATCAGTGCGCCCAAGGCTCTTCCGGGATCGCCGGCGGCGAGGCGGACGCGCATCAGCTCGACATGCTGCGCGGCCCGGACGGCAAGTTGCCCGGCAACGTCTTCCAGCTGGTTCGCCAGGGCAAGGCGCGCGGGCCGGGGCGTCCCGCCGGCGCGGGCAACAAGCGCAACCAGAAGCTCGCGCAGCTGATCTGCCAGGAGCATGGCGACCCGGTGCTGTTCATGGCGTCGATCTATTCGATGCCGACCGACCAGCTGGTCGAATTGCTCAAGCTGGCGGATGACAGCGCGGCGATGGAAGATCGGCTGTTCCGCCTGGCGGAATCGGTCGAGCGGCAGATCGCGGTGCTAATGGACACGGGGACCGCGACGGCGGCGGCGCGCAAGCAGCTCGAAAGCCTGGTCGATCGGCTCGGCGACATTTCAAAGGTGCTGCGGACCAAGCCGGGGGCGCTGGCCGTGCAGGCGCTCGCGTTGCAGAAACAGGCCGCCCAGGCGGTCGCCGAATATGTCCACGGCAAGCAGCCGGTGAGCGTCAACGTGCATGGCAAGGCCGACATGGTGCTGCTGGTGCCGGGCCTGAACGCGCCGGTGATGGATCCCAAGCATCTCGAATCCGAAGTGCGGGCGCGGGGGCTGGAAGCGGTCGATCTTGAAAACATGACGCTGATCGAGGGCGACGGGTGCGAGGTCGGGGATGACTGAGCCGTCACCCCAGCGCCGTCGATCCGGGCGCCAGTCGGCGCGGCCGTCCGACCTGCCGGCCCTGTCCGGCATCCATGACGAAGAGAATCGCCGCAGGGACGCGGCCCTGGGTTCGGCGGCCCTGCTCAAGGCGATTACCCGGCTGCGCGCAAAGGGCGGCTGCTGATGCTGATGTTCGATCCCGACGAGGGCGAGGCGCGGGCGGTGACGATGATGCCGGTCGGGCCGGTCGCGGACCGGTTCCGCAAATGCGCCAAGTTCATTTCGACGATCATGGGGCCATATGGTTCGGCCAAGACGACGACCTGTTTCCAGAAGATCCTCAACGTCGCGATGTGGCAGCACCCGTCGCCGATCGACGGGGTGCGCCGGATCCGGGTGTGCGTCATCCGCGCCACCTACGCGCAGCTCCAGACCAACGTCATGGAGGATTGGTTCAGCTGGTTTCCAAAGACGAAGGACAATTGGAACGGCGAGCAGAACAAGCACCGGATCGTGATCGACATCCCCAATTTCGGCCGGATCGAAATCGAGATGCTGTTCCGGGCGATGGGCGACCTGAAAGCCGAACAGGTGTTCAAGGGCATGCAGCTGACCCTGCTGTGGCTCAACGAAGTCGATACGCTCGACCTGCAAGTGCTGAAATTCGGGCTGCCGCGCGTCGGCCGCTATCCGGCGGCCAAGGACGGGGGCTGCGCCTGGTCGGGCCTGATCGCCGACATGAACGCGCCGGACGTCGATAACTGGACCTATGACCTGCTGGTCAACAAGCAGCTCGACATTCCCGACGAGCTGCTGGCGCAGTTGCAGGCGAGCTACGGACAGAATTTCGGGATCGAGTTTCACCGGCAGCCGGGCGGGCGCGAGCCGGAAGCCGAGAATCTCACCAACCTGCCGGACGGCTATTACGACCGGATGACGATCGGCATGTCGGAAAACGAGGTCCGGCGGTTCGTCGATAACGAGTTCGGCGCGGTCAATAACGGGCAGCCGGTCTATCCTGAGTTCAATGATGGTTTCCATGTCGCGCGCGAGCCGCTGAAGGCGATCCCGGGCGTGCCGATCTCGGCCGCGCTGGACGGCGGAATGACCCCGGCGATGCTGTTCGGCCAGGAGGATGCGGACGGCCAGATCCGGGTGCTGGACGAACTGGTGATCTTCAACGCGGAGGAAGCCCGCCAGCTGAGCAAGCTCGGGCCGACCGCCTTCGCGCGGGTGGCGCGCGAGTTCGTCGATCGGCGGTGGCCGGGCGCCAGGTTCGGCGAATTGTGGGGCGATCCCGCGGCCTTTTTCGGCGGCGACGACGAGGATTTGAGCTGGGCGCAGACGTTCGGCAAGGAATTCGGCCTGCGGGTCAAGCCGTCGCCAGTGAAGGGCAACCGGCTGACGCTGCGGCTGGAAGCGGTGCGCTCCTGCCTGACGATCAACGTCGGATCGAAGCCGGGGCTGTTGGTCAGCCCGACCGCCAAGCATCTGCGGCGCGGCTTCAACAACGGTTATGTGATCCAGCGGGTGAAACTGTCCAACGGATCGGGCCGGTGGAAGGACGAGCCCGACAAGAACGATTTCAGCCACGTCCACGACGCGCTGCAATATCTGGTCTGCGGCTTCAAGAAGCGGGGCAACCCAACGCAGGAACTGGACGCGCGCGCGGCCCGGCGGCGCAGCGCCGAGCGGGTGAGCTTCGGCGACAGCTATTTTTCGGGGATGCCGGGCGCGACACCGCGCCTGCCGGCCCGTCAGCGCAAGAGAGGGTGAATAATGGCGAGCGTCGGCAAATTCCTGGTGTCTCCCGTGCTCGCGTTGGCGGGCGCGTTCAAGAAGCCCAAGGCGGCGCCCCAGCCCGCCGCGCAGCCGGTGGCGACGCGCAACATGGCGGCGGAGGCTGCCCATCGCGAGGGCCTGCTGCGCAAGCGGCGGGGCGCGGGCGCGAACGAACTGACCGGCGGCGGCGCCGAAGCATCCACCCCGGGCGGCAAAACCCTGCTTGGTCAATGAAGTCCGCCGCGAGGAGGCTTCGCACGAAAGGGAATAAGCGAATGGCGAATGTTGAAAGTCAAAATGCGGGAGGCGAAACCAAGCGCGAACAGGCACTTGACCTGTCCGACCCGAAAGTTTTTTCGGCCCGCCGTCGAGGACCATGTGCGCGGACTGCTGCCGTTGATGCTGCCCGCCGCGCTGGCGGCGGTGGCGGCGGAACAGGCGGCCGAGCGCGATGCCGCCATGCGGACGGAGGCCGAAGAAGCCGAACGGACGCGGCGCGCGCAGGAAGCGGAGGCCCGCGAAGCCGAGCAATCGAAAGAACGGGCCGAGGCGTTCGCGGCGCGCGCGGCACGGCAGGCGGAGCGCAAGGCGAGCGAGGATGCGCGGGCCGATTACGACCGGGCGGTGGCGGGCGAAGTGGCCGTCCATGCCGAGCTGCCGGAGGGTGAGGCGCTGCACTTGCGGTTCGCGGACGGCAATAGTTTCGTGCCGCATCTCCCGCCGGTTTCAGTGAGCGCCGACGAGCTCGAAGCGCGCGGCGGGCGGGCCTTGTATCCGCTGCCGGTCGAGTTCGCGAGCGACGCGCCGCCGGCGATCGTCAACGCGGCCTGGCTGGTGGCCGGGGACAAGGCGGTGCGCTGTGAAATCAGCGGCACGCTCAAGACGGGCGGCGGCGCGTCCGCGCGCATTCCCTCGTTCCACCTGATCTTCTAGCAACCAGAAAGCGGCCGGACCCATGTTCAACGCGGACGATATTCTTGCCCGTCAAGGGCGAATGGAGAGCGCGCGGAGCGGGTTCGAAAGCCTGTGGCACGAAGTCGCGCAATTGCTGCTGCCGCGCCAGGCCGACTTCCTCGGCACGGACGGGTTCGGCGCCGGCGGGCGGAGCCGGACGGATCGCATCTTCGATGAAACGGCGATGCTGAGCCTGGATCATGGCGTCGCGGTGTTCGAGGGCGAAGTGATCCCGCAAGGCGGGCAATGGCAAAGGCTGGAAGCGCGCGACCCGCTGCTGATGAACAATCTGCGGGTGCGGATGTGGTTCGAAGCCCTGACCGACCGGCTGTTCGCGCTGCGCAATTCGCCTTATTCGGGCTTCGCGAACCAGACGCACGAGAGCATCGCGAGCCTGCTGTCGTTCGGTTTTCAGGGCATGTGGGTCGAGCATCTGCGCGATGCCCGGCGGCAGCCGATCGGGCTTGCCTACAGATCGGAGCATATCGGCCAGCTTTACGTGTGGGAGGATCATCGCGGCATCGTCGAGGGGACGCACCGCAAGTTCCACCTCACCAACCGCCAGGCGCTCGGCAAATGGGGCGACGGAGCGCCGGAATGCGCCAAGCGCGCGGCGCGCGACGGCAAGCGGCTGGACGATCGCAACTGCTACCTGCACGTGCTGGAGCCCAATCGCGCCCATGATCCCGACCGGATCGACGCTGCCGGCAAGCCGATCGCGAGCGCCTATGTTTCGGTGGCGGACCGGCAGGTCTTCGACACGGGCGGGTATCGGACGCGGCGGCTGATCGCCTCCAGGTATGAGAAGAGCCCGACCGAGGATTATGGCCGCAGCCCCGCGATCAACGTGCTGCCGGCGGTGAAAGCCTGCCAGGCGATGATGCGCGACGTGGTGACCGCGACCGAGTTCATGGCCCGCCCCGCGCTGCTCGCCCATGACGACATGCAGGACCAGCTGCTCAATTACTCGCCGGGCGGGGTCAGCTATGGCGGGCTCGACGATCGCGGCAACCCGATGGTCCGCCCGATGTTCGAGAATGCCGACATCGCGCAGGCGCGCGACCTGCTGGGCGAAACGCGCGGCGTGATCCGGCGCGCCTTTTTCGAGGATCTTTACACGGTGAGGCAGGAGCTCAAGAGCCACATCACCGCGACCGAGATGATGAAGCGCGAGCAGGAAAAGGGCATCATGCTGGCGCCGCTCAAGCGCCAGGAAACCGAGTGGTTCACGCCGATGACGGAAGTCGAGCTGGACCTGATGGACGAAATGGGGATGCTGGACGACATGCCGCCGGAAGTGGCGGAAGCGGGCGGCCTGTATCAGATCGCCTATGAGAATCCGCTCGCCCGGGCGCGCAAGGCCGAGCAGGCCGGCGGCTTCTACCAGCTCGTCCAGGGCTTCACGCCGATCATGCAGCTCGACCAGTCTGGCGAGGCGACCAAGGCGTTCATCGCCAAATATCCGCCGGCAAAGGTGCTGGACGGGCTGGGCAAGATCCATGCGGTGCCGGCGAGCTGGGAAGCGAACGACGAAGAAACGCAGGAACGGGCGGAGGCGGAAGCGGCGCAGGCGCAAACGCAGCAGCTGCTGGAGGTCGGCGACCGCGCGAGCGTGATCGCGAAGAATCTGGGCGGCATTGCGGGAGTGGCGATGTGAGTGGGCAAAACGCGACACTCCGCGTCCAGCTTCGGCGCACCAAGGGCTGGAGGATGCCGCCGAACACGGTGAGTGTTGCGCGGCCATCGCCTCACGGAAACGCCTTCGTGATTGTTGCCGAAGATGATGGGCGCTTTCGAGTAACCCGGTGGCCGCAACACCCCGCCGATCGGGACGACGACGCCCGCTGGGCCGCTGGTCTGTCAGAAGCTCGCGAGATCGCCAGAGACGCGTTCCGAGATTGGATAAGCGGAAAGCACGGTGTGCTTGGCCGGGCTAGGCTCTCCGATCTGGAGGGCAAGTGCCTCGCCTGCTGGTGTCCGCTCAATCAGCCCTGCCATGCGGACGTGTTGCTCGAACTGGCGAACGTCCCCGCCCCGCTCCAAGCCACCACTTCGAAGCGCGCCGATGTCGCTTGATGCCGATATCCGCCGCATCGCTTATGGCGGGCTGAGCAAGGCGCAGCAGCTGCGGCGGATGATCCGCGGGCTGCTCGACCGGCACCGGCTCGCCGCGCGCCTGTTCTTCGGCGACGACGGCAAGCTTCGGCCCGACGCCGCCGAATGGTTCGCCGAGCTGGCTGACCGCAATTTCGTCAATCGCTCCACCTTTCACGCCGATCCCAGGGTGGACGCCTTCAACCAGGGCAGGCGCGCGCTCGCCATGGACATCTTGGGATCGGTGCGGCTCGACCAGGCGAAGCTGGACCGCCTGGCGCGTGAACTGAGGAGTGAAGACAGTGAGTGAGGCTTTGGGTGGGGCAAGCGCGGGCGGCGCGGAGCTTGGATTGGGCGCGGCGGATGCGGGAAGCGGGGCCGGCGCTGGTGCCGCGAGCGGCGGCGAGGCCGGCAGCGCGGCGCCGGAATGGCTGGGCGGATTGCCGGACGAACTGCGCGGCGATGCGACGTTGAGCCGCTACAAGGATGTCGAGGCGCTGGCGCGCGGACATATCGAGGCCCGGCGGATCGCGTCCTCCAAGCTGGCGGTGCCGGCGGCGGACGCGCCGGCGGAAGCGTGGAATGCGGTGTTCGACCAATTGGGGCGGCCGGACAGCCCGGACAAATACGACATCCCGCTGCCGCAAGGCCAGGAGGCGAGCCCGGTTGCGGACGCGTTCCGACCGATTGCGCACCAGCTGGGGCTGCTGCCCGGCCAGGCGAAGGGCTTGGCCGAATTCTGGAACGGGCAGATGGACGCCACGCAAGCGGCCTATTTCGCAAAGGGCGAAGAAGAGATCGGCGCGCTCAAATCGGAACTCGGGGCGGATTACGAGGCCAAGAAGGCGGCGGCGAAAGCGACCTATCTCAAGCTCGGCCTGCCGCCGGAATTCGCCGACGAACTCGACCAGAAGGTTGGCAGCGGCGCGCTGATGCGCGGCTTCATCAAGCTTGCGGAAGCGACCGGCGAACACCGCCGGGTGGACGGCGATGGCGAGGCCGGGCTGGGCGCGGGGCTGGAGAATGCCGAAGCGCAGCTCACCGCCCTTTATGCGGACAAGAGCTGGCGTGAGAAGCTGAACGCGGGCGATTCTGTCGCCGCCGCGCAACAGAAGAGGCTGCTGGACGCGGCCAAAGCGCAGGCAACGCGGCAACGTTGAACGAATAGCGAAAAACCACGTTGACAGTTTCGCTGTCGGCATATTAGCCATTGCGACGGGCGCCGGGGGGTGTTCCAGTTTTCGAAGCGTAACGCACCCCTCGGCGGCTGTGGGTTCCCACCGAAGTCACCCTTTGGCGGGTTCCCGATCCGGCCACCCCGCGCGCAAGCTCGGCTCCGGTGCATCCGCGAAAGCAGCGGCGGGCCAAGCGTCCCGCGATACGCCAGACCGGCCCGGGCTCCTGCCCGACACCCCGATCGAAACCGCACCAATTCGCAGTTTCTGATCGGGGGATCATATCATGGCAGTTCCAGGCACGCCCGAGGCGATCGAGGCCACCCGCACGGTGGAATATCGGCTCGCGGTCGGTTTCCAGCTCAACGAGCAGGTCGGCAAGCTCAAGGTGCTGTGCGGCAGCTCCGGCTCCTACTCGTCCAAGTCCGCGCAGATCGAGGATCGGTTCGACGACCTCCAGGTGCGCGAAGTCACCACCCGCAACGGCGATACCGTCAACACCGACATCGATGTCGAGCGCCGGTTCATCCTAAAGCCGCGCCGCCAGAACGTCGCGCCGCTGATCGATCCCGACGACATGATGACGACGCAGATCGACCTCAAGTCGCCGATCGCGACGCAGACCGCCAAGGCGGTTCGCCGGGCTCAGGACGACCGCTTCCTGGAAGGCTTTTTCGGGACCGCCTATACCGGCGAGACCGGCACCACGGCGGTGGCGTTCAAGGCCGCCAACGTGATGGCGACCGATTACACCACGACCGGCACGGACAGCGGGCTGACGCTGAACAAGCTGATCGGCATGCAGGAAATGATGGAATCGGCGCTGGTCGATCTGGAAGCCGAGCGGCCGATCATCGTTTATACCGCCAAGCAGAAATCGGACCTGCTGAAGATCGCGCAGGTGCAGTCGCGCGACTTCAACCCGCTCGCGACGCAGGCGTTGCAGGACGGCAAGGTCGCCGACTTCATGGGCTTCCGCTTCGTTCCCGCCGAGATCGGCAATCCGCGCGCTTATGCCAAGGGATCGACCCTGACGCTGGCCGCGGCCGGCATCCGCCGCCTGCCCGTGTTCGTGCCGTCCGGCATGCATTGGGGAACCTGGGAGGAGTTCATGGGCAAGATCAGCCAGCGCGACGACAAGAACATGTCGTGGCAGGTCTATGCCGAGACGTGCGGCACGGCGACCCGCACCAACGAGGACAAGTGCTTTCAGATCCTCTGCAAGGAGGGCTGACGCCTGACGTCGCGGGGTGACCCCTCGCGACGCGCGGGTGGACATGGAAACCAACAGGAAGGAACGGGGCGATGGCACGGGGATATGCAAGAGGCGCGGTTGGGGTGCTGGACGGTTCGACCGCCGGCGCCAAGGCGGACGGGCGCGTGGTGGGGGCCAAGGTGCGTGCGTTCGAAGGGGTGCTCGACCTGGCCGACGCCAGCGTCAAGCGCGCGATCGGCGACGACAATGGGCTGTTCCGGCTGCCGCCGGGCTGCAAGCCGCTTTACGGATTCATCAATTCGTCCGTTTCGCTGGGCGCGTCGACCGTGTCGGTCGGCACCACCGGCGCGACGGGCAAGTATCGCGCGGCGGCGACCCACACCGTGCCCGACGCACCGCAGCTGTTCATGCTCTCGTCCGCCAGCGACGACCTGCCGCTGGGGGCGGAAGAGGATGTGCTGCTGACAATCGGAACGGCGGCGCTGCCGGCGGCGGGCATCGTCACGATCGTCGTCTTCGCGTCCGCGCGCTGACAGTTCCCGCAAGGGGGGAGCGCGCCGGCACATCCGGCGCGTTCACGGCCGCCCGGCGGGAGGAGCGACCCGCCGGGCGGTTTTGTTTTGAAGGGGGCGACGCGTGACGGCAGCACCATCGCAGACGCGGATCGTCAACAAGGCGCTCGCCCTGCTCGGCACCGTGACGCGGATCACCAGCATCACGGACGGAAGCCCGCCGGCGCGGCTGGCCGAGGCGCTGTGGGACGAAACGCGCGACGAAGTGCTGGCCGATCATCCCTGGAATTTCGCGCTGGCGCGCGAAGCGCTGGCGCAGAGCGCGGACGTGGCGGTGGCGGGCGCGCAATGGGCGTTCGCCTATGAGCTGCCGGCGGGCTGGCTGCGCTGGCTGCCCTGGTCGGACGATCATCCGGACCATTTCGCCGGCGAGCAGGAAGGGCGCTGCATCCTGTCCAACGCGGCGGCGCCGATCGTCGCGCGCGGCATCGCCCGGGTGGAGGATATCGCGCGCTGGTCGCCGGGCTTTCAGGCGGCGATCGCGACCAAGCTTGCCGCTTACATGGCGACCGGAGTGACCGGGCAGAGCGGCATGATCGACCGGATGGACGCATTGTATCGCCGCGCGCTGACCGATGCCAAGCGCCAGGACGGGCTGGCGAGCGGGCGGCGCGACCGCAACGCCCGCTTTCGCAGCTCCTGGCTGGACGCGCGCGGGGGCGGCGGCTGATGCCTGCCCGGCGCACCGCGATCCAGCCAAGCTTCAACGGCGGCGAATTGTCGCCCCGGCTCCATGCCCGGATCGACCAGAATGTCTATGGCATCGGCTGCGACACCCTGCTGGGCTGGCTGCCGCTGATCCAGGGCTGCATCACCGCGGCGCCCGGCACCCATTTCGTCGAGGTGGCGGCCGGGCCGTGCCGGCTGATCCCGTTCGAATATAACGTCACGCAAGGCTATGCGATCGAGGCGAGCGCCGGAGCCTTCCGCTTCTACACCAACGACGTCCGTCTGGAGACGGCGCCGGGAGTGCCGCTGGAAGTGGCGACCCCGTGGAGCCATGCGCAGGTGCTGGCGCTCGATTACCAGCAGAGCGCCGACGTGCTTTACCTGGTCGGCGGCGACAAGGCGCCGCGCAAGCTCGGCCGGACCGGCGCGGCTTCGTTCATCCTGGACCTGCTCGACCTGGTGGGCGGCCCGATCGGCGATGCCAATGGCGACCAAGGCAAGACGGTGAGTGCCAGCGGGACGACCGGCGCGATCACGCTGACCGCCAATGTTCCGATCTTCGCGGCGGGCGACGTCGGCAGCCATTTCGAGCTGGAGGCGACCGATTATAACGACGTTCCGAGCTGGGAGCCGGGGATCGAGATCGCGGCCGGGCAGAAACGCAGCTGGGCCGGCAAGGTCTATCAATGCGCCGGCGGCGCGACGCGAACCGGCACGGTGGCCCCGATCCACGACGAAGGCACCGAGTGGGACGGGATGGGCGCCGGCAAGGATGTGAACGACAAGGGGCCGTTCGGCGTCAAATGGACGTTCCTGTACGGACGCCACGGCCTGGCGAAGATTACCGGCTTCACCAGCGCGACGCAGGTCAGCGCGCAGGTCAGCAAGCCGCTCGCCGACAGCCTGACCACCAGCCCCAGCTGGCGCTGGGCGTTCGGGGCGTTCAGCGACACAAGGGGCTGGCCGGAAACGGTCTGCCTGTGGGGTGAGTGCCTGGTGCTGACCAAGGGCGCGACCGGCTATGTCAGCGTGGTCGGCGATCTGGAAAATTTCGAGCGGCGCGATTCGAGCGGCGATTTCCAGCGCGACCTGTCCGGCAGCTTCACCCTGCCCAATCCGGACCGGATCAAATGGAGCGTGGCCGACCGGGTGCTGATCCTCGGCACCGAGAAAGGCGAATATACGGTCGAGCGGTTGCTGACCCAGAGCGGCACCGCCGGTCCGCCGATCTTCGAAGTGCGCACCCATGGCGGCAGCGGCAGTCACGGAACCAAGCCGGTGTCGGCGGCCGGGCGCCTGGTGTTCGTCCAGCGCGCGGGCCGCAAGCTGCTCGAGCTGGACTTCGACGCGATCAAGGATCGCTACCGCGTGTCAGACCTGACCCGGCTCGCGGAGCATATCGCCAAGCCCGGGATCGTCGAAATCGCATGGCAGCAGGAGCCGGAGCGACTGCTTTGGGTGGTGCTGGCGAATGGCGCGCTGGCGGCGCTGACCTACGATCCCGAGCAGGAAGTGATGGGGTGGAGCCGCCGCGCGCTCGGCGGCGGACTGAAGGCGCGCAGCGCGTGCCGGATCACCGACCCGGAGGGACGGCTCGACCAATTGTGGCTGGCGGTGGAAGCGCCGGCGGCGGGCGGCGGCGCGGCGCATTGGGTGTTGCGGATGCACAAGGTCTGGGAAGTCGGAGACGACCGCCGGGACGCCTTCTTCGTCGATGCGGGCCTTAGTCACGACGGCGCGCCGACCGCTCAGTTCGCCGGGTTGCAGCATCTGGAGGGCCGCGCGATCGAGGCGCTGGCGGACGGCAAGCCGCATCGTTCCCTGACCGTTTCCGGCGGCGCGATCACGCTCGATTACCCGGCCTCCAAGGTCCAGGCCGGCCTGCCCTATCCGGCGGTGATGCGGACGCTGCGGATCGAAGCGGTGGCGAGCGAAGGCAGTGCGCAAGGCAAGATCAAGCGGATCATCGATCTGACCCTGCGCGTGCTGGAAACGCTCGGCATTCGGGTCGCCGTCCAGAATGGCGAGCAGATCCCGGTCGAGACGCGAAAGCCCGCGGACGCGATGGACCGCGCGCTGCCGCTCTACAGCGGCGACATCATCGTGCCGACGATCGGCGCCTATGAACGTGGCGGGCAGATGGTCGTCGAGCGGTTCCAGCCCCTGCCCGCGACCCTGCTCGCCCTGATCCCCGGGCTGGAGGTGGGCGAGCGATGAGCGCCCGGATCGAAATCGAGCCGTTCGCGCCGGACCATCTGGCGCAGGTGCGGCCGCAGGATGCGCAGGCGCCGGAACTGGCGGCGCTGGGCGGGCTGGACGCGGTGCGGCTGGGCGCCGCGCACGGGCCGGCCTTTACCGCGTTGCGGGACGGACGGGCGATCGGCTGCGCGGGCCTGATCGAAACCCCATACGGCGCGAGCGCCTGGGCCTTGTTCGGGCGCGACGCGGGCGTGTCGCTGACCGCGCTGACGCGCGCGATCCGGCGGGTGCTGGCGGCGGGCGGCTATCCCGTCATCGACATCCTGGTGCGCGACGGCTTCGCGCGCGCCCACCATTTCGCCCGCCTGCTCGGCTTCGATCGGGTCGGCGGGCTGGACCTGAACGGCGAGCGGTTCGCGATCTACGAGCGGAGGACCTGAAGATGGGGGCGGTGGCACCGATCGCGGCGGTGGCGATGACGGTTGGCAGCAGCGTGATGGGCGCGGCTGGCGAGAAATCCGCCTACGATGCCGGCGCGCGGGCGGATTTGGAAAATGCGCGTCGGACGGAACTGGACGGGGCGCTGGCCGAGGAAGCGATCCGCCGGCAGGGCCGTGCCGTCCAGGGCGAGGCAATCGCCGCTTTGGGCGCGAATGGCGGGCGGATCGGCACCGGATCGGCGCTGGACCTGTTGTGGCAGAACCAAGTCGAGATCGAATATGACGTGCTGAACCGGCGCTATTCGGCTTCGAGCGAAGCCACGTCGCTGCGCGCCGCCGCCGCGCAGAAGAAGAAGGCCGGTAAGTTCGCGCTGATCGGGGGGCTGATGCGGGCCGGCGCGCAGGCGCTGACCGGGATCGGCGATGTGCAAAATGCGGCCGCATCCGCCGCGACCAGCGCGCGACTGCGAACGGCGCGGCTGCCGGGCGGGCAGAGCCTGCCGATCCCGGCGGCCTTGGGCGGGCGCTGAGCGATGGCCCTGCCCCCATCCTATCGTTCCGCCGACCCCGCGCGGACGGCGCGATTGCCCGGCGTGGACCCCGCCGCGCACGGCGCGGAGCTGGCGCGCGGGATCGGCGCGATCGGCCAGGCACTGCAAGCGCGCGAACAGGGCCGGCGCGAGCTGGCAGAGCGAAGCGCGGATGCCGACGCGCAGATTGCCGAGATCGAGGATCGCCGCGCGCTTTCGTCGAAAACCGCCGACCGGGCGGCGGCGCTGGCGACGGGGCAGACCGCGCTGCTGGAGAAGATCACGGACCTGCGCAGCACGGCGGCGCCGGGCGCGGCCGGCCATGAGGAAGCGGTCGGCCAGCTGGTCGAGCAATGGTCGACCGAGTTCATGGCGACGCTGGACGAGCCGCGGCTGATCGAGGCGTTCACGCCCGACGTGGCGCGGGTGGCCGGATCGATGCGGCTGGGCGAGCGGCGGTTCGCGATCGAGAAGCGGGCGGACAAGACCGTCGGCGACTTCGAGACGCTGCAAAGCACGCTCGCCAACAACGTCTATACCGACCCGTCGCCGGAAAGCCTCGCCACCGCCACCGGCCTGTGGGCGAAGACGGTGGGGGCGGCGGTGCTGCCCGACGACGTGAAAGCCAAATATCTGGACGCCGGCGTAAAGCTTTTGCGCGTGCGCGGCTGGCAGGGCGCGGCGAACCGCGACCCCGTCGCGGCGGTCAAGGCGCTGGACGACGGCGCGCTGAACGATGCCGCGCAGGGCAATGAGCTGATCGCGCTGCGGCAATGGGGCGTATCCCAGATCGAGCATCGCGAGGCCAAGACGCGAGCGACGCAGGCGGCGCAACTGAGCGGGTTTCGCGAGCAGGCCCGCGCCGACATCGAGGATGTCAACGAAGGCGTGACGGTGGATGCCGACCGGCTGAGCGCGCAGGCCGCGCAAGCGGCGGCGGCGGGCGAAACCGACCTGGCCCGCGACCTGCAAGTCGCGGCGATCAAGAACCGGGTGACGACCAAATATTCGGGCGCGAGCGTGCCGGAGCTGGAAGAAGCCCAGCGCCAGATCGAGCAAAGCGGCGACTGGCGGAGCAATCGCGAGCTGGTGGCGGGGCATGACCAATTGGGCGTGCTGATCGTCCGGACGCGGGACCGCGCGCGCAACGACAAATTGTCGTTGTTCAGCGAGAATGGCGGGCGGGTATCGCCGTTCGATCCGAACGACGCCGCGTCCTGGCGCCAGCGGACGACCGAGGCGCGGGCGGCGCAGGCGCGCTATGGCGGGCCGCTGCAAGTGCTGACCGAAGCGGAAGCGGCGCCGCTCCGCGACCAGTTCGCACGGGGCGACGCCGGCACCCGGGCGGACACGATCGCCTTTTTCGCGGCCGGCGGCAATGAAGCGGCCAAGGCGGCAATGCGGCAGGTGGCGCCCGCCCAGCCCCATTTCGCGGTGCTGGCCGATCTGGCGACGATGCGCGACCGGCGCGCGGGCAACCAGCTGATGCGTGAGGCGCTGAACGGCTGGGCGCAGCTGGGCGCGAACCCCAAGCTGATCGACCACGGGCAGATGGGAAGCGATCTCGATCGCGAATATGGCGCGGCGCTGAGCATGATCGCGGGCGAAGCGCGCGAGGGCCTGCTGAACGTCGCCAAGGGCATTTACGCCAACCGGGCCGCGAACGGCAATGGGAGCGGGTTCGATCGGGAGCTGTGGCGGGCGAGCTTCCAGGCGGCGCTTGGACGGGCAGGCGAGACAGGCGGGATCGTGCGCGGGCGACGGGGCGCCCTCGTGGTGGTGCCGCGCGGAATGACCGGCGATGATCTGTTCAACACGATCGCGCTGGCCGCCCCGCGCGAAATCGTGACGGCGGCGGGCAGCGACGCGCCGCTGTGGGGCGGCAAGACGATGTCCGCAAACCAGTTGCGCGAGCTGACGCCGGTGATGGTGTCGGACGGGCGTTACATGTTCCGGTCTGACACCGGCTTCGCGCGGTCGCAGCGGGCGCCGTCGCAGAATTTCGTGCTCGACGTGCGGCACCTCGCCCGGTTGGCGGCGGGGCGCAAATGAGCGACATCTATTCCAACCCGACGATCGAGCAGGATCGCGCGCGGGGAATGGGAACGGCGGGCGCGCAGGCACCCTCCCCCGGCTTCTTCGACAATGTGTTCGGCGGCGTGGGGCCGGGCTACCGGATGGGCAAATCCGGGCCGGACTGGGGGTGGAACCAGACCGTTCACGAGGGGCGGGTGCTGGACGCGATGCGCGACCAAGCGCTGAAGCGGGGGTGGCGCCAACCGCTGCCGCTCGACGGCGATCCCGAAGCCTATGGCCAGACGCGCAGCAGCCTGTTCGCGTTCATGGCGGCGGAGCGGCGGCGCGACCCCAACCTGCTGCCCGAATATGCGGGAATCACGGACGGCAAATCGTTGCGGGCGTGGGTGCTGGAACAGCGCAAGCGCGAGTTGAGCGCCGCGCAAAAAGATGCGGACGAAGCCGGCGCGGGCCTTGGCGGGCAATTCATCGGCATGCTGGGAGCGGGCATCACCGATCCCGTGAACCTGATCCCGTTCGGCGGGGGCGCTGCGAAGTCGCTGAGCGTCGGGCGGCAGATCCTGACGGTGGGGGCAAAGCAGGCCGGGTTCAACATGGCATTGACCGCCGGGCTGGAACCTTTGGTCCATGCCGATGCCGGCGAACTCGGGATCGAGCGCGGCGCGCGCGACGTGCTGATCGACCTGGGCGTCGCCGGTGGGCTGGGCGGGGTGCTGGGCGCGGGCTTCAAGGCGGGCGCGATCGGCATCGAGCGCGCGATGCCGCTGGACCGGCGGGTGGCGGGCGCGATCCGCGATGCCGAGATCGACCCCGCCGCCTTTGCCGATGTCCGACGCCGGCAAGCGCGGGCGGAACAGGCCGGCACGGCGCCGGACCGGGCGGCGCTGGACGCGCTGGACGAGGCGCTGCCGCGCGAGGCGCGAACCCCCGACCAGCAGGCGGCGGCGGACGTGGTGCGGCGCGAGGCGGAGATCGTCGAAAGCTCGCCCTTCGAAGCGACGCCGGCGGGCGACGACGCGCACCGGACGCGGCTGGAGGAGATGCTGGCGGCGATCGAACGGAACGAAAAGCTGCCCGACTTCGAAGCGCCGGCCCCGGTGCCGACGCCGGCGCGCGCGCAACCGAGCGGCGGCGGCACATCGGCGATTCAGCGGCAATCGATCATCCGCTTCGTGATCAACGACCTGGAGGGCGGAGCGAAGGTCGTCCACTACAGCCATGCGGACGGCGGCACGACCAAGTGGGGCGTCGCGGCGAAATTCAATCCCGGCGTGGACGTGGCGGCGCTGACGCAGGATCAGGCGATCGGGATCGCCGTGAAGCAATATTGGTTCGCCGGCCTGAGCGGAGCCGATCCGGACGTGGCGGCGGTGGCGTTCGACGCCGGCTACATCTCCGGCACGAAAATCGGCAAGCGCATCCTCGCCCAGGCGGGAGGCGATGCCGAACGGGCGCTGGCGCTCTACCGCGCGCATCTCAATCGGATCGCCGACACGGTGCCGGGCAAAGCCAAATACAAGAAGGGCTGGAACAACCGGGTCGACAAGCTTGCGCGGCGGCTGAAACTGACCGGGAGCGGCGAGGCGGACGCGCCGGACCTGGACGGCATCAACAGTGTCGAGACGCGCCCGGACGGCGAACCCCACGCTTTCGACCCGGCACCGGCGCCGGAGCTTCGCGCCGACGTGATCGCCGCGAACGAAGGCTCGATCATGGCGGCGTGGCTGGGCGAGGAGCCGCAGCCGGCGTCGCTGGGCGCGGCGGCGCGAAGCTTCGAGCCGGTGGATCATGTGCCGGGATTGGGCGATCATGTGAAGGCGGGCGGGAGCCTGAAGCCCGAGGTGCTGGCGGAAACGCTCGGCGTCAGTGAAGGGCAGGCGAGGCTGGTGGCGGCGGCGCTGGCGCGGCACCCGGATTCGCCGATCTACATCACGCGCGGGCGCGAGCCCAAGTTCGACGCGGAGGGCAATGTCGTCGATCCGGGCAAGCCGAGCCAGATCCGGCGCCGGCCCAAGGTCTCGGCCCGCCCGCGCTCGTTGCTCGAATTCATCGCCGATGGTGGCGGACTGGACGATGTCGGCGGAAATGTCCGATCGATGGACGGCGAGAGCTGGCATCGCGGCGCGGTGGGACGGCGCAAGCTGCTGCGGCCGCGCGATCCGGCCACGCCCAACAACATTGCGGAATCGGTCGATCATGCGCCGGACACGATGTTCGAAGCGGCGATCGAGGCCGGCTATTTCCCGCAACATGCACGGTTTCGGATGGGAGAAAGCAGCTATGCGGACCTACCCGACCTGAACGAATTCTACGCGGCGATCGACAACGAGCTGCGCGGCAGGCCGCTCTACCGGGTGGAAGATGCCGAGGCGCTGGAGGCCAAGGCGCTCAGGGAAGCCGCGAGCGAGCAGGAAGCGGAGCTGGATGCCTACATCGCGAGTGCGGCGGAGCGGATGGGCTACGATCTGGATGCGGAAGTCCATGCCGACGCGCTGGCGCGGGCGATGGACGGGCAGGATTACGAGGATGCGCTGGACGCGGCGGTGATGGCGGCGTTCGACCATGCCGCCGCCCGATCCGACGATTGGACCGAGGGTGACTTCTACGTTAGAGACGATGACGGCCGCGAATGGGTGATGGACTATGGGGATTGGACCGGAAGCGAGGCGGCAGTTGCCGCAGATGATCCAGCGGGCGCAGCTGGGATCGGACGATCCGAGGCTGCCGCCGGAGCTGCGGGCCAAGATGGAGCGATCGGCGCGCAACCTGATGGTTTTGCAGAAGCGTCTGCTGCGCGAGGACTAGAGCCTTTCGAGCATCCCAACGGGCCTGAGGCACAGCGCCAGGCCGAATCGATCGAGCATGATCTGCAAATGGACGCGTTTGGCGGGGCGACCGCCAGCGACAGGCGGGCGGCGCTGGAGCGGCGCGGCGAAGGCCGGGCCAAGGGGGAGGCCGCGCAGAAGCCGCCGGGGAGCGATGGCGGGCTGTTCGATGCGCCGGACGGCCAGGCCGGTTTCCGGCTGGACGAGGATGGCGACGCGACCGCCCTGCCCGCCCTGCTCGACGAGGTGGACGACGATCTGGACGTGGGCGGCACCGCCCGCGGCTGCATGAAGCCGGGGGGCGAGGCATGAGCCTGTTGAACTGCATTCCGGGGCTGGTGGAGGCCGGCAAGATGAAGCCCGAGCAGGCGGCGCGGATGGAGGCGATGTATCGCCGCCATTACGCGCACCTGTCGCGCGGGATGAGCCCGGAAGCGGCGGCGGCCGAGGCGAGCGAAGCGGCGTTGCGGGAATGGGAGCATGCGGCGCGGCTGAAGAAAAGGCAGACCCTGCTGCAAGTGAAAAGGCAGATGGCGATCGGCGACGAGATCAAGGCCGGCGACCGCCACAAGACGCCGGTGCGGATCGTCGAGCGGGTCGATTACCAGACGCGGCGGATCATCGGCCAGGCGCATGGCAAGATCGAAGGCGTGCTGGACCGGCACAGCCGCAACCTGCTGGGCGAAGCGCGCGACAAGAGCGGGCTGAACGACATCGTGCGCGAGCTGTTCGGAACGAAGACGGACAATGCCAGCGCGCGCGAGTTCGCTGGCGCGTGGCGGGACGCGGCCGAGATGCTGCGGCAACGGTTCAACCGGGCGGGCGGCGCGATCGGCAAGCGCGGCGATTGGGGGCTGCCGCAAAGCCACGACATGCTGAAGGTGCGCGCGGCCGGTTTCGACGCGTGGCGGGCGGAAGTGGCGCCGCGGCTCGATCTGGAGCGGATGATCGACGAGCAGAGCGGGCTGCCGTTCAATCCGGGCTCGCTCGAGCTGGCACTTCGCGAAGTGTGGGAAAGCATCCGATCGGACGGGTGGAACAAGCGAAGCCCCGGCGCCGGCGGGATCGGCAAGCTGGCATCGCGCCGGGCGGATCACCGCTTCCTGGTGTTCAAGAGCGCGGACGATTGGCTGGCCTATCAGGAGAAGTTCGGCACCGGCAATCCGTTCGACGCGATGATGGGGCATGTGGAAGGCATGGCGCGCGACATCGCGCTGATGGAAGTGATGGGGCCGAACCCGGCGGCGACGCTCAAATGGATGCAGGACGGGGTCAAGCAAGCGGCGGCGCTGGACCGCAGCCCGGGCGAAGAAGGGCTGAGCCTGGCGCGCGGCACGGAGCACAAATTGGGCCAGTTGTTCGACGTCGTGTCCGGCAATCTCAATTCGCCGGTCAACGGCAAATGGGCGCGGCGGATGGGCGGCACGCGCGCGGTGCTGACCAGTGCGTTCCTCGGATCGGCGGCGTTGTCCGCGATCACGGACGTCGGCTTCCAGGCGGTGAGCCGGGCCTATGCCGGGCTGCCGGTGACCGGCGCGATCACCGGCTATCTCAAGCTGCTCAACCCGCTCAACGCGGAGGACCGGCGGGTGGCGGTGCGGCTCGGGCTGATCGCGGAGGAAGCCAGCAAGATGGCGGCGAGCCTGAACCGATTCATCGACGGCACGCACGGGCCGGAAGTCGCGCGGCGGCTGTCGGACGCGGTGCTGCGCGCCTCGGGATTGTCGGCATGGACGCAGGCGGGTCGCTGGGCGTTCGGAATGGAGTTTCTGGGGCATCTGGCCGACCAGCGCGGCAAGAGCCTGGGCGAGCTGGACGGGGCGCTGCGGCGGACACTGGAGCGATACGGGATCGATCACGGCGCGTGGGACGCGATCCGGGCGACGGAAACCTACAAGCATGGCGGAGCGGAGTTTCTGCGGCCGGACGACGTGGCGGACGAAGCGCATGGCGACGCCCTGATGCGGATGGTGTTGCAGGAAACCGATTATGCGGTGCCGGCCTCGACCGCGCGCGGGCGCGCGGCGCTGTCATTTGGACAAAGGCCGGGGACGTGGGGCGGCGAAATCATCCGCAATGGCGCGTTGTTCAAGAGCTTCGGCGTGTCGGTGGTGCTGATGCACGGGGCGCGGATGATGGGTGAAAAGGGCTGGAACCGAGCCGCCTATTTCGCGGGCCTGACCGTCACCACCACACTGCTCGGCGGCGTGGCGATGCAGCTCAAGGAAATCAGCAAGGGGCGCGATCCCAAGCCGATGACCAATGCGAGCTTCTGGGGCCGGGCGGTGCTGCAAGGCGGCGGTTATGGTATCTTTGGCGACTTCCTGAACGGCGCGACCAACGAATTTGACGGTGGGCCGGCGGAGACTCTGGCCGGGCCGGTGGTGGGGACGGCCGGCGACCTGATCCGATCGGGCAAGCGGCTGGTGGGCGATGCGCTCGATCCGGACAAGGAGGCCAATCCGGGGCGGGAAGCGGCCAAGCTCGCGAAACGCTACGTGCCGGGCGGATCGCTCTGGTATGCGCGGCTGGCCTATGACCGGCTCGCGATCGACCTCATGTCCGAATGGACAGATCCGGATTACGCCACCGCCTGGTCGCGGATGGAGGAGCGGGCAGAGCAGCAGGGGCAGGAGATGTGGTGGCGGCCGGGGGATGACGGGCCGGATCGCGGGCCGGACTTCGCCAATGCTTGGGAGGGCGAGCTGCCGGAATAACTAGGCAAAGAGTGGGCGCAGAATGAGCCAGTAAATCGGCCAGATTTCGCCGAGGATCATGTTCACCGGGACGGCGATCAACCAATTCCACCATGTATATGGGTAATTGTCGAAGAAGGTCAGGTACACGAAAGTCGCGACCGAACCGATCTGCCAGCTCCAGAAAACCGCTTTTCCGCCGATGCCGTCCATACACCCTCTGATCGCAACCGAGTCGCAGAGGCGTCATCCTACATCCTTCCGCGCACGCCCCAAGGACCCGCAATAATTCTACTATCGGTTTAACTCTGGGTCGTGCTATGCGCGATTAGCTGAACCGGTCGTCGCTCCCGACCGGTTTGGGGGTGAGTTCGGGGGCGGTGCATGACGACAGTGGCGAGCGGGCGCCGGACGACCAGCCTGTGCAACGGGGTGACCCGGACGTTCGCCGCGGGCTTTCAGTTCATCGCCAGCGCGGACGTGCGGGTTTACCTGCACGAAGGCGAGTTCAACCCGGCGACCGCGACCTTGCTGACCGAAGGCGTCCATTATGCGGTGACCGGATCAGGGCGGGCCGGCACCGCCTCGATCGTCACCACGGCCGCTTATCCGGCGCCCAAGCGCGTAACGCGCTACCGTCTCACCGGACGGGCGCAGACCGCCGATTACGTTCCCAATGACGGCTTTCCCGCCGACGAGCATGAGCGTCAACTCGACCGCTTGAGCCTGGTTGACGAAGAGCTGGCCGACGACCTGACGATGGTAGCGCAGCGCGGCCTTCGCGTTCCCGCCGGCGAGCAACTGCTGGATCTGCCACCCAAGGCGGAACGCGAGAATAGTTTTCTCGGCTTCGTGCTGAACGGGGCCGTCAAGCTGTTTACCGCGTCGGCGCTGGCGACGACGCTGGCCGGGCCGATCCTGGCCTTGTTGCCGGCCCATTTCAAAGGCGATCCGGGCGGCACGACGGAAGCAGTCGGCCTGTTCGACACTATCGCCAACCTGTTCATCCCCGCCGGCGTCAACCGGATCACGACGGAAGGCCGCCGGATCACCGGCAAGGGGAGCGCCACTCTGTTCCGGTGGAATGCGACCCTGCCAGCCTTGCCGGCGGTCGGCGCCGGCGAACATGCCTGGTGGGTGCAGTCCAAGGACGGCGCCTATTGGTATCTCGATCCGAACAGCCTGGATATATTCCAGCTCGGCGCCTGGGGTGATTACCAGCGCACGGGCGCGCATGACGGCATTATCGGCGGCGATGATTATGCCGCCTTCTTAACTTATCGCAGTTTTTGCTTGTGGGCGCGGCAGGACAATGACGCCTTCCCGATCTTCTACCGCGCGCTGCCCAAATTGCGCATGCCGCTCGCGCATTATTATTCGTCCAAGACGTGGGAGTTCGATTTCGGCACCCCGTTCATCGAGGGTGACGGGCTCGGTGCGCAGAACGGCGGCAACCCGGTCGTCATCACGTTCGACGGGGGGCAGACCGGGCTTCGCTTCCACAATTACAACACCGCCAGCAATGGCGAGCGGCCCGGCGGGGTCAGCGCCACGGGCTTCCGGATCGAGAATATCAAGGTCCGCACCACCGGTCATGGCGGCGCGGCCGATTGCGACGGCTTCAGGGTCCGCACCTATGGGCGCCTGATCGACTGCTCGGCCGAGAATTTCATTCGCGACGGCGTTCATGTCGAAGCGGACGTCACCCTCTCGGGTGCGCTGCTCGGCAACGCCAACCAGGTCCAGATTTCGGGCGGCAATTTCCGCGACAACGGCCGTCACGGCGTCTTCTTCCACCTGTCCGATGCCAACGCCGGCTATACGCTCGGCCTCAACTGCTACGGCAACGGTCGCTTCGGCATCATGGATGCGTCGGGCCTCGGCAACGCGCACTTCGCCGCTCATGTCGATTTCAACGGCGCCGGTGGCGGTCTGTGCGGGCCAAGCTACGCGCGAAACGCGGACGGCGCCTGGTGCTCTTATCAGATCGGCGGGGTGTGGCGCCTGTTCTCCGTGATCATGGGCCAGGAGGCGCTCGCCAAGATCACCGCCCCAGCTTTCGACTCGCCCTACTGGATCTACGAGCGCGACGTCGGCGCGCCGGATGTCGCCAACCCGGCCTGGGTGAGCGGCGCGCGAGACTATCATGCGGGCGGCGGCCTGGCCGCGACCAGCCTGGCCGGCTCCGTCAATTTCGACGCCTGCTATGCCGAGGGCGGACAGCCCGCCTGCCAGGGCGTCCAGCACACGATCTTCTTGAAATCGTTCACCGCGTCCGGCGTTCGCGGCGGCGTCAGCGTCCGCCCGAAGAACGGCGCTTTCGTCGCCGAGTCGATGGGGGCTTTCGAGAAGCGCACCGATGGCAAGGTGCTGACTATGCTCTTGGGCGGCAGCCCCAATAGCGGGCAGCTTGAGATTTTCGGGATCGAGCCGTTCGACGCGCCCAACTGGCGGCGGATGATGGACGCAAACACGCAGGATTGGCGCTGGCAATATGCGGGTGCCGACAATCTGGTCCCGATCGTCTTTTCGGGTGGCGACACGCAGCGCACCGGCGGCCGCGCCGGGCCGCAACCCGCGCGCGCGTTCATGCCCGAGCTTTTCCTCAACGACAGCGCGATCAGCGCCGCCGCCGCGCTGCCGCCGAACGACGAAGGCGGCAATGGCGAGCTGCGCTGGAACAAGGCGCCGGCCTCCGGCCAATGGTCGATCGCGCAGAAGATCGCCGGCGTCTGGACGACGATCGTGACGGCACCGTGAGGGAAGAACGATGAGCGATTGGCGGATCAAGACAACGCGCAATGAGGCAACGGCGCGGCGGCCGACGCCGCTGGAAGTGAGGCTGACCGATGGTTCGACCCTGTTCTGCTGGGCGCATCGCGCGCCCTGGGATCGCGTCGAATATTACCGGCTCGCGACCATGGTCGAAGTGATCGAGGCGACGCGGCCGCGCGCGCTCGACGATATCTGAGGATGCGGCCGGCGGGGGTCGGCGGCGAAAGAGGCTGGGGGTCATGGAAGCGGGAATTGTGCAAGCGCTGATTGGATCGGGTCCGCTCGGGCTGCTGATCCTGTATCTGCTGAACGAGCGGAAGGCGGACAAGTCCGATCGCAAGGAAGCCGAGCAGAAGCGGCTCGACTACGATGAGCGCCGGCTCGCGGCCGATCTCAAGATGACGTCCGCGATCGTCGCGCTGACCTTCCGGATTACCGGACAGGGCGCGGAAGAGATGATCGGTCAATCCCGATGATCGCGGGCGCGGGCGATGACGGTCTTGGCCATGTCGAGTTCGCGGCGGACCGACTGCTGACCGCCTGTGTCGGCGCGCGGCGGGTTTGCTTCGTGGCCGACCGTCTGGGCGATGGATTGCGCGCGCTCTACGCCTCGATCCTCGACGAGCCGGTGCCGTCCATCCTCGAAACCTTGCTGGGAGACCTCAAATGAACGTCGAAGCTTTGATCGACGACGTGATCGGCCGCGAGGGCGGCTATTCAAATCATCCCGCCGATCGCGGCGGGCCGACACGCTGGGGTATCACCGAGAAGGTCGCGCGCGATTTCGGCTATCGTGGCGACATGCGGTCGCTGCCGCGCGAAACGGCGGTGGCGATCTACCGAAAGCTCTACTGGACCGGACCCGGTTTCGACGGGGTCGCGGCGCTGGCCCCCAAGCTCGCCGCCGAATTGTTCGACACCGGCGTCAACATGGGGCCGGGCGTCGGGATTGGATTTCTGCAACGTGCGCTCAACGCGCTTAACCGCGGCGCGACCGATTATCGTGACGTCGCGGTCGATCGCCGGATCGGGCCGGCGACGCTGGGGGCGCTGGCTGGCTTCCTGCGCGTGCGCGGGGAGCGCGGCGAGGCTGTGCTGCTGAAGGGCGTCGAGGCCCTGCAAGGCGAGCGATACCTGCGCCTGGCCGAAGAACGGCCGGGCAATGAGGCATTCCTGTACGGCTGGCTCGCCAACCGGATCGGATGAGAAGCGGCATCGTGCCGCGATTGGGAGGGTGTGACGATGAAGATGTTACGAAGTTTCGGACTGGTGCTGATGGCGGCGGCGCTGCTGACGGGTTGCGCGAGCCTGCCCGGCGGCGATGGCGGCGGGATCGTCGGCGCGATCGAGGTGCCGGCGGTAGCGGCGGTCGAAGCGCGGTTCGCGGTGGTGGCGGGCGAGATCGAACAGGATGCCGAGCCGCGCACGGCCGAGGACCTTCGCCGCGCGGATGCGTCCGTGGACCGGTCGTTCCTCGCGCTCGGACTTGCCCGCGCGGCTTATGACGCGGCGTCGCTGCTGCGGCCGGCGTCGGCCGGAACGCGCCACCTGGTGGGCGAACTTCGGGCGGCGTCGGATGCCGCTTACGCGCGCGCCAAGAGGCGGCTCGCCCAGCGCCTGGCCGAAGCCGCGATCCCGCCCGCCGCGCCCGTCTGAACGACGATGGGGCCGCTCGCTCCCGGCCCCTTCCAGCCAAAGCTTGCAACAGGAGATAGATCGTGTCCGACCGTTTCGCCCATGAATATGAGTCCGTGTCCGGGCCGTCCGCGGCACCGGTCGCGGTCGTGCCGGACGACATCGTGCCGCTCGCGAGCATCCCCAAGGGGCTCTATGTCGGCACCGCCGGCAATCTTGCCGTCCGGGGGCTCAGCGCCTCCCAGGACGTGCTCTTCAAGAATGTCCCGGCGGGCAGCATCCTGCCCGTGCGCGCCAAGTTCGTGCGCGCAACCGGCACCACCGCCCAGGATATCATTGCGCTATGAGCGCCGGGTTCCTCGCCAAGCTGTTCCCGTTTCTGTCGATCGCGCGAATCGAGCAGCTCGAAGCCGAAGTCGCTCAACTGCCGGAGCGGACCGGGACTGAGATTGGCGCCGACGGCAGAACCGAACGCACCGAAGCCGAGAAGATCGATTTTCACATCCGCCGCTTCATGCTCGCGATCGACCAGTGCGAGAAAGGGCCGGAGCGCGAAGCCGAGCTGCAAGGCAATCTCGAATATTGGCAGGCGCGCAAGGCCGCGCTGCTGCTGCGCCCGGAGTGAAATGAATGGGAACGCCGATCGTCTATCCGCAGCACAAGCTGCGTCAGTACAATGGCACGGCCGTCGTCGATCTCGACACCGACGATATCCGCGTCTTCATCGTGAGCGGCGCCTACGCCTATAACGCGGCGCATGATTTCATCGACGATCTGACCAACCATGTCACCGGGACCGGCGCGCCTGGCGTGAGCGGCCTTGCCGTCACCGGCAAGACCTACACTCTGGACGGAGCGGTCGGCGAGTTCGTGCACGACGACATCGTGATCCCCCAGAACGCGGCCGGCTTTGCAAATGGCCGAACCATCGTCTGGGCGAAGTGGACCGGCACCGCCGCGACGTCGCCGCTGATCCAGTATATGACGGAAGCGAGCGATTTCGGGAATGTGGACGGGCCGTTGACATTCGACGGATCGGCCGCGACCGGCGTGCTCGCGATCAGCTAGCGCGGCCCGATGGCCTTCCCGTCCGTCCTGTCCTCCACCGGCTATCAAGGCCCGAATACCGACGCCACCAGCTGGACCGCGTTCACCGGGGTAACCGTTTCGGCTGGCGACTTCCTCGTGTTCGGCTGCGCTGCGGACGGCAATCCGACGCTTTCCACGGCGTCGGTCGGTTGGTCACTGCTCGGCCACTCGCCCGGTCCCACCGTTGGCGGCCTCACCGCGATTTTCTACAAGGCCGTCGCGGCCGGCGGCACCGAATCCCTGACCATCGCTTCGACGGTCGCGGAAAAGTTCGGCGGCATCCTGCTGCGAATAGCGGGCGCCACCGCGATCGGCGGCAGTTCGGCTCAGGGCGACAGCACCAATCCCGACCCGCCCCTGCACGATGCCGGCACAGTCCGCGATCATCTCTGGATCGCTCTGTGCGGCCGCGACGTGTCCAGCTTGCCCGCCGTCCCGAGCGCGCCGCCCGCTGGCTATGGCGGGCTGACCACCGTGGTTCAGACAAATTCAACCGGTGTGCAGATCGCGAGCGCTTACCGTGCGGTTGCCGCTCAGACGGAAAACCCCGGGGCCTTCACCGCCGTCACGGAGCAATGGTCGTCCTGGACCCTGGCCGTGTGGAGCGCTGCGATTTCGACTACGATCGCGGTGGGCGGCGCGAGCCTCGGCCTGGCTGGGCAGGCCGTCCCGACCGTGAAGGGCCGGACAATCCAGATCGACGCTGGCGGGCTTACTTCGACGGGTAGCCCGACCGGCGTGATCCGGGCGCGCATCGTGACGATCGCGGCGGCGGCTCTGGCGCTGACCGGCAAGCCTACCAACCTTGCGCGCGCTTACATCGTCAACGTCGGTGCGGGCTTGCTTTCCGTCGTCGGAAGCCCGCTCGCTATCATTCGCGCGCGGACCGTGCCGATCACAGCAGCAACGATCGTGACGCTTGGCCGCGTCGTGGCGTTCGGGATCGGAGTCGGCGCCGGCTTGCGCGCGATGGCGCAGCGTATCCGAATCCGGATCGGCATCGGCATTTGAGGAGAGAATGAGATGAGACGGTATCGTCCGAACGTGCGCCCGGAGCAACGGCTGGCGCAAGTGCTCGCCGCTTCCGCTCAGGTCAAAAGCGCCGGCGCTTCGGCGGTGGCCGAAGCCGCGATCGAGGCGGTTGAAAGTGGGACGGGTGCCGCGACCGGGGAATTGCAGCAAGAACTCGCGCAGCTGCGGGAACGGCTCGACGCCGCCGAGATACCCTGATCCAAAGCCATGCGACAAACGCGGCAAATTAGAACAATGTCGCACGGATACGACAAGCTAAGCGTATGTTTTCACTAATTCGCCGCCAATCTTACCATTAGACGATCGGGCAGCGCGGGCGGCGGGATAGGCAAGCGGCGGCGGGCTGTCAACGGCGCGGGCCGCAGGCTTGCCCCAAACGAGTGCCCGGTGTAGCCTGTCTCCCAAGTCAAGGCAGGCGCACTTCGTCGGCCGCACGAGAACATAAGAGACGAGCATGGCGCATCAGGCCGCCACCGCTCCGCAATCGCCGGCTCCGCAGCCGGCCCATGCGGCTCCTGTCCGCCCCGGCGACGCGCGGCGTTGGGCGCGTCACACCTATGGCGCGCTCGATCTCGGCACCAACAATTGTCGCCTGCTGGTCGCTCGACCGGCCGATGACGGCTTCGTCGTCGTGGACGCCTTTTCGCGCGTCGTCCGGCTTGGCGAGGGCCTCGCCGCCAGCGGCCGGATCAGCGACGCGGCAATCGAGCGGGCGCTTGGCGCCCTGTCGATCTGCGCGGACAAGCTGCGCCGGCGCAAGGTCTCGATCGCCCGCTCCGTCGCCACCGAGGCCTGCCGTCGCGCGGTAAACGGCCGCGATTTCGTCGGGCGGGTGCATCGCGAAACCGGCATCGCGCTCGACATCATTGCGCCGGAGGAGGAAGCGCGGCTCGCCATGCTCGGCTGCCACCGCCTGCTCGAACCCGGCGACGGCCCGGCCTTGATCTTCGACATCGGCGGCGGATCGACCGAACTGGTGCTGGTCGATACGGACGGTGACGAGATTCCGCGCATCAAGAGCTGGTGGAGCGCGCCCTGGGGCGTGGTCTCGCTGACGGAAAGCGAGGCCCGGGATCATCAGACCGCGGATGAGCGCGTCGCTGCCTTCGGGCGGATGCGGGAGCGGGTCCGGCACGCATTCCGGCGCTTCGCCGAGCTCCTGCCAGCGTCCAAGGAGAATATCCGGCTGATGGGCACCAGCGGCACGGTCACGACGCTGGCCAGCGTGCACCTGGCGTTGCCGAGCTATGATCGCCGCGCGGTGGATGGGCTGATGGTGCCGGCGACATCGATGCGCGAGATCAGCCGGATGATGTCGGGCATGTCCCTGCAGGAACGTGCCGCCCTGCCCTGCATCGGATTGGAACGGGCCGATCTGGTGGTCGCGGGTTGCGCGATCCTGGACGCGATCATGGACATCTGGCCGGCGCAGACGCTGGGCGTCGCCGATCGCGGCATTCGCGAAGGCATATTGCGCTCGCTGATGGCGCGCGACGGCCACAAAATATGAGCGGTGGCGACAGCGGCCGGGGCGGCGGTGGCCTGCGCACCCGGGTCAAGACCGCCCGCGGCCGCAAGGTGGGCTCGACCCGGTGGCTCGAGCGGCAGCTCAACGACCCTTATGTCAAGCGCGCCAAGGCCGAAGGTTATCGCTCGCGCGCGGCATACAAATTGATCGAGCTGGACGAGCGCTTCGGCTTGCTGAAGGGCGCCAAGCGCGTCGTCGATTTGGGCATCGCGCCGGGCGGCTGGAGCCAGGTGGTGCGCAAGACTTCCCCCGGCGCGACCGTCGTTGGGATCGATCTGCTGCCCACCGACCCGCTTGACGGGGTGACGATCCTGCACATGGACTTCATGGACGAAACTGCGCCCGAGCGGTTGCGCGAGGCGCTCGGCGGGCCGGCGGACCTGGTCCTGTCGGACATGGCCGCGAACACGGTCGGACACCCGCAAACCGATCACCTGCGTACCATGGCGTTGGTCGAAGCGGGCCTGGAATTCGCGACGGAGATGCTGCGGCCAGGCGGCGCGTATGTTGCCAAGGTGCTGGCCGGTGGCGCGGACAACGCGTTGGTGGCCGCGCTCAAGCGAAACTTCACGACGGTCAAGCACGCCAAGCCGCCCGCCAGCCGCAAGGGTTCGAGCGAATGGTACGTGGTCGCGCAAGGGTTCAAGGGCTTAGTAGGGTGAGGGCAAGCGGCAGTGAATGATCACAACGCCGTTGCCCTAACCCAGCTACACTCAAACTCTGAAGGCTCGTCGAGGCGATGGCGACACAAAGTTTGCACCGTGATATAAGAGTGATCAATGTCCGCCTGCGTGTACTTGGGACCGTCCGGGAGGCAGAAAAGTGAAGTCCGCTGTCCAAGTCGTTGGCCTGACATTATGCGCAAGCGCCTGTATGGCGTCGGAATTGAAAGAAGGCGTAGGATCACAAGCCGCAGTTGACAGCCATTCTCCCTTGAAGGTTGTGCGAGCTGATCCTCTACCCATCCTCTTCAACACGCGCTTTTGCGTAGTCACGACCGTCGAAGCGTCTGTCATACCCGTAGTCGAGGCTTCAGGCGAGAATCTCTCAGGCAGGATCCGCGCGTTCAATAGCGATCTATACGTTGAGCTAGCCCGCGAGCTGATGATTCGGGAGGCTGCGGGCGTCCTTACACCATTCGAGGGCGGATCCAGGGTCGAGACAAGAGGGGACCACAGGACTGATGGTGCGGATTGCGTGGACAAGCCAGACACAATTGTCGTCCGGCAGCACATATCGCATTCTGGCAACAAGCGCGGCTACAGACTGACCTTGAGCGCCTCCAGAGCGGGCGCGGAGTACAGAGCCTTTGTGGAGAGAACTTCAGTTAAGTCTGTGAACGATTTCCTGCGCTCAAATTTGGCAGAAGATGTTGAATATCTACCGTTTACCGGTGAGCCATTCTGGGCTTTTTATAGAGACTCGGTCAGAGGCTCCCGTTCTCTCCTAGTCCATCTGTTCGGCAAGGACGTAGGATGAAAGGTGGTATCGCTTGACCGCAAGTCTGCGCGCCCAGTCTTTAGATCTGCGCAACTCTATTCGTCAAAGTGAGAAGGGCTATGTTGCTCTCGCCTCCGCGATCGCTTGTTTGAGCGCGTCATAGCCGACCGCGCCTTGCAGGACCTTGTCGCCGACGATGAAGGTCGGCGTGCCGGTCGCGCCGAGCTGGCGGGCTAGTTCGTGATTGTTCTCGATCTCGGCACGAAATCGCGCCGTGTCTCCGCCGGCGCGGATGCCAGTCCGCCCTTGCGCCGCCGACAAGGCCGGCCCGCTCGGGCGCCCAGCCTCGAACATCTGATGAAAGAAGGACCGGAACTTGCCCTGTTCGGCAGCGGCCAGGCTGGCTTCGGCGGCGGCGAGGCTGTCCTGCCCCAGCACCGGCCATTCGCGCCAGACGACCTTCAGCCCGGCATCTTCGGCCAGCAGTCGCTCGACGTCCGCATTGCTCTTGCGGCAATATCCGCAGGCATAATCGAAGAATTCGACCAGCACGACGTCTCCATCCGCAGCGCCCGCCCAGGCGCTCGCGAACGGCTTCTCGAGCGCCGCGCGATTAGCAGCGACGGCCTTGGCGGCCTGCTTGTCGTGCAGCGCCTGCATCGCTTCCGGAATCAGCTCGGGATTGGCCAGCACATAGTCACGAACGATTCGCTCGACGTCTTCGCGACTTCCGGACGGCGCATCCCGGGATGCCAGCGCCACGCCCCCGGCCCCGATCAGGATGCCAATCAGCCCAGCCGCGGCGATTGCGCCGCGCCCCCGAAACGCGGCTGCTCGACCGGCCGGCGCTGGCGCCTCGTCAGCGGTTGGCACCGCGCTTCTTGTCCTTGGTCATCGCAGATCGGGAGACGAGCGCAATGTCCTGCGCCCGCACCCAATCGGGGCTGCCCATCGGAATACCGAGCATCGCCTGCTCGGCATTGGCGAGCGCAAGGCGCGGCTGGTTTTCGAGATTGTAGCGTTCGGCGGTGGCGAGCGAGGCGCGCGCCACGTCACCTTCCCGGTCGTAAACGATGCCGAGCTGGTACCAGGCAAACGGGTTGGTGTTGTCGCGCACGATCGCCGAGCGAAGCACCTTCTTGGCCTCCTCGAAATTGCCCTGGTCCTCGGTCGAGATCAGGGCATGGCCGAACAAAGCGGAGATGAGCGGCTGGTTGGGCGCGAGCACGATTGCTTCGCGCAACGATTCCAGCGCCTCGCGCGGCTTGCCCGACTCGAGCAGGATCTGGCCTTTGAGTTCCAGGAAATAAGGGTCGCGCGGGCTAGCCTTCAGCAGCGCGTCGACTTCGGCATTGGCGCGGTCGGGGTAGGCGCTCTTGTGCCACGCATAAGCGCGTGCGTAGCGCGCCGGCACGGTCTTGTCGCTTTCGGGATATTTGACCAACGTCCGCTTGGGATCGTCGCTGAAGCCCGCCAGCTTGGCCTTGACCCGCTGGAAACGGTCTTCGAGCTTCGGGTCGGGAGCCGCGTTCCAGGACGGCACCGAGCGGTACACGTCTTCCAGCGCCTGGATGCGATCGCCGCTCAGCGGGTGGGTGCGCGGATAATCGTCCGTCTGCGGAATCGCGTAGCGGAATTCCTGATTTTGCAGCTTCTTGAAGAAGGACAAGGAGCCCTTGCCGGTGATGCCGGCCTTGTTGAGGAAGCTCGCGCCTGCTTGATCGGCAGCGGATTCCTGGACGCGGTTGAACGCCAGGAACTTGTTCATCGCGGCATGCTGGCCGGCCGCCATGATGCCGGCCCCCGCCTCCCCGCCGCCCGCCGCCATCGCCGCCGCGCCGAGCAGCAGCGACAGCAGGACGATGCCGGTAGCGGCCTTAGCGCCGTCGCCCGAGCTGATCACGTGGCCGCCGGTGATGTGGCCAAGTTCGTGGGCGATCACGCCCTGCACTTCGTTGGCGGTGTCGGCCGCGCTGAGCAGGCCGGAATGGATATACACGATCTGCCCGCCGGCGACGAAGGCGTTGATCGAACCATCGCCGATCAGCACGACCTGGACGTTTTCGGGCCTCAGGCCGGCCGCTTCGACCAGCGGCTTGGCCATGTCACGAAACAGATCCTCGGTCTCCGCATCGCGAAGGATCGACTGCGCCGCCGCCGGCTGCAGCACAGCCGCGAAGCTCAGCGCGATCAGCATCGCCAGCCGGGCGAAGAAGGTGGCGCCGCGGTGATGCGGTCGGGATGCGTCAGCCATGGCCTTCAGATATCCCGATCGCGGCATGAACCGAAGATGAAAGTACGTGGCGCGCCGGACGGATCGACGCGCCACGGGAGCATCAGGCGCCGAACGTCCGCTGCCACCAGCCACGGCGCGGCGGGCCGGACGGAGCAGGTTCGGCGGTTTCGTTGTCCGCCACGGGCGTGGGAACCGGCGCGTCGGCGACCTCGGGTGCGGCTTGCACGTCGACTGGGGCAATCCGCTCGAGGACGGGCGCTTCGGGAGCGACCACCTCGGCCGCGGCGGCACTCGCGACGCCTTCCGAAGCCTTGCGGCTGCGGCGACGCTTGGGCTTTTCGCCATCCTGGTCGTTGGCGGCCTGAAGCGGCACCGGCTCGGCCTCAATTCCCTCGCCGGTGTCGTCCACCTTCTTGCGACGGCTTCTGCGCTTGGGCTTCTCAAGGTCGACCGGTTCGGGCGCTGGCTCGACGGGCTCACTTGCGATAGGCTCGCTCGGAGCCGCCGGCTCGATCGCTTCCACTGCCTCGACCGCCTCGACCGGGCTGGCCTGAGCAGGGGTCGCGACTTCCGCCTCGCCCTTGCGAGCGCGTGGACGACGGCGCGTCTTGCGCGGCTGCTCCGCTTCGGCTTCCGGCTCAGCGGCCCGGGGCTCGGCAGCCTCGGTCACCGTCGGCTCCGAATCGCCCGCCCGCTCATCGCCGAGATCGGCATCTCCCTGCTCCGCTGCGTCCGCTTCAGCCTCGAGCGGCGCGCCGTCTTCCCGGCCCTCGCCTTCCCTGCGCCGGCCACCACGGCGCCCGCGCCGGCGGCGGCGCTTGCGACCGCGCTCCGATTCGCCTTCGTCCGCGCGAGGCCGCTCCGGCCGCTTCTGGGCCTCCTGCCTGGGCTCCTCCGCTTCGGCCTCGATCTCCTCCTCTTCTTCCACTTCCTCGTCGTCGTCTTCGACGAGCAGATCCTCCTCATCGACTTCCGGCGCGGCAATCGGCTCGAAGCGCGGCCGGTGCATCGGCGGCGGACCCAGCGATTCAACGCTCATCCTGGCGCCTTCCAGGCTTTCGTCAATCAGCACTTCCACCAGAACGCCGTAGCGTTCCTCCACTTCCGCGATCTCGTGCCGCTTGCGATTGAGCACATAGATCGCCGCCTCGCGTCCGGCGCGCAGCACGATCCGGCTACCGCGGCCACGGCCGGCCTCGTCCTCCAGCATGCGCAGAGCGGAGAGGCCCGCCGACGCCGCCGTCCGCATCAGCCCCGTCCCCTCGCAATGCGCGCAAGGACGGGTGGAGGCTTCGAGCACGCCGGTGCGCAGCCGTTGACGGCTCATCTCCATCAGCCCGAAGGAGGAAATCCGGCCGACCTGGATGCGAGCGCGATCGTTCTTGAGCGCCTCCTTCATCGCCTTTTCGACCTTACGGATGTGGCCGTTCGACTCCATGTCGATGAAGTCGATCACCACCAGGCCCGCCATGTCGCGCAGCCGCAGCTGGCGCGCGATCTCGTTCGCCGCCTCGATATTGGTGGCGTAGGCAGTCTGCTCGATATTGTGCTCGCGGGTCGACCGCCCGGAATTGATGTCGATCGAGACCAGCGCCTCGGTCGGATTGATGACCAGGTAGCCGCCCGATTTGAGCTGCACCACCGGCTGATACATGCCGGCCAGCTGGTCCTCGACTCCGAAACGCTGGAACAAGGGCACCGGATCGGAATAGCCCTGCACCCGCTTGACGTGGCTCGGCATCAACAGCTTCATGAACGAACGCGCGGCGCGGTAACCATCTTCGCCTTCGACGATCACTTCGTCGATCTCGCGATTGTAGATGTCGCGGATCGCCCGCTTGATCAGGTCGCTATCGCCGTAGATCAACGCCGGCGCCGACGAATGCAGGGTGCGTTCGCGGATCTCGTCCCACAGCCGGGCGAGGTAATCAAAGTCGCGCTTAATCTCGGTCTTGGTGCGCTGAAGGCCGGCGGTGCGGACGATGCAGCCCATGGTGGAGGGCAGCGCCATTTCGGTCATGATCGCCTTTAAGCGCTTGCGATCGGCGCCGTTGGAGATCTTCCGGCTGATGCCGCCGCCATGCGAGGTGTTGGGCATCAGCACGCAGTACCGGCCGGCCAGGCTCAGATAGGTGGTCAGCGCCGCGCCCTTGTTGCCGCGCTCTTCCTTGACGACCTGGACCAGCAGCACCTGACGGCGGCGGATCACGTCCTGGATCTTGTAGCGGCGGCGCAGATTCTGGCGCTTGCGCCTCAGTTCGTCCGCCGCATTCTCGTCGGAGCCGGTTGCGCTGGTCGGCTTGGGCGGCGCATCGCCCTCCTCGCCATGCTCGTCGTCTTCGGCGTGTTCGCCGTCTTCGTCCGGCTCGGCAACATCGTCGCCCACATCCTCGACGTCATCGCGATCGGCGACGAAGGACTCCTCATCCTCGTCGTCATCGGAATCCTCGTAGCGCGCATCCTCGGCGGCCCGCAGCCGCTCTTCCTCGGCCGCATGCTCCGCTTCCTCGCGCAGCAGGGCCTCGCGATCCTCCTTGGGGATCTGATAATAATCCGGGTGGATTTCGGAGAAGGCCAGGAAGCCGTGGCGGTTGCCCCCGTAATCGACGAACGCCGCCTGCAGCGACGGCTCGACCCGGATTACCTTGGCGAGATAGATGTTTCCCTTGAGCTGCTTGTGCTCGGCGGATTCGAAGTCAAACTCCTCGATCCGGTTTCCCTTGACGACCGCCACCCTGGTCTCTTCCTGGTGGCGCGCGTCGATCAGCATGCGCATTGTCATTATGATGTCTCCACGCGCGCGCCGCTCCTGCCCGGGGGAGGTCGATCGGGCGTCGGCCCGATGCTGGTCCCGGCAAGGCTAGGCGGCCTGCGCGTTTGATGATGGACGGGGGCGCGGCCGACTTGGCGGGCGCTCCTGAAGTCCGGGTTGTGAAAAGTGCCTCTGCTGCGTGCGGCAGGCGGGCCGAGAAGGCCGGCCGGAACGTCCCCGCCACGACGCCTAAGCCCGGAAAGGAGCTGGGAGCCGGCTGGGAAAAGTGCCTCATGCAGCGTCAACCTAGAAGGCCGGCTGAAGTCGAGCCGGCTGAACAGACGGCGCGAACATATGGACGGACATGCGTCGACGATTTCGAACCGTTGCAACATAAGTAACAGCAAGCCTTTGAACCGGCAACTGCTAAGGCGGCGCTAATCCCCCGCGTGTTTTCGCTGGACCCGCCGGCCCGCGGCGCGGCATCAGGCGAGCGTCATGTCGTTCCTGGCCGCCTTGCTTTGGGCTCTGCTCGGCCTCGTTCCGGGATTGGCGCCGCATGCCCCGGCGACCGACCGAGCAACCCGCGAGGTGACGGTCGCGATTGGCGGAGGCCGGCCGGGTCCGCGGCCCGGCGATCCGCCCATTCTGGGCTCGCGCAATCCATCCCGGCCATTGGTCGTGATCGACGCCGGTCATGGCGGCCGCGATCCCGGCGCAACCTCGTCTCACGATGGTGCTCGCGAAAAGGACATCGTATTGGCGCTGGCCCGTGCGGTCCGCGACGAACTGGTCCGCTCCAACCGCGTCCGCGTCGCCCTCACCCGCGACGAGGATCGCTTCATCGACCTTCGCGAGCGCTACGAGATCGCCCGGCGGCTGGGCGCCGACCTGTTCATCTCGATCCACGCCGATTCCGCCCCGCTCAACGATGCCGCCCGCGGCGCTACCATCTACACCTTGTCGGAAGTCGCGTCCGACCGCGAGGCGGCCCTGCTCGCCCAGGCGGAGAACCGATCCGACATCATCGGCGGCGTCGATCTGGGCGGCCGCAACGCGGACGTGAACCTCATCCTGATCGATCTCGCCCAGCGCGAAAGCATGGACATCTCCGCCCAATTCTCCCGCCTGCTCCAGCGCGAAGCCGCCCCGCTCTTCCCGTTCCGCCCCGAACCGCACCGCTTCGCCTCGCTGGTGGTGCTGAAAGCGCCGGATGTCCCCTCGATCCTGTTCGAATCCGGCTATCTCACCAACATCGACGACAGCCGCCACATCCAATCCCCCGAAGGCCGCGCACAAATCGCGACGGGGATGCGGCGGGCGATCGAGGCGCATTTCGCGAGGAGACTGGTTAAAATCCCGACGTAAGTAGAGAGTCTGTAACACGCGACTGTCAACATTGCTTTTTTGCCAACCACGCGCCCGCAATCTTGACGCCCACCAAGCTCTATGAAGACCGCCCTCTTTTATTTAGACGAGCTCAAGACTTCAGAGCTGACGGTCTCACCACGATCCGTCGAGCATCCTCTGATGTATGGCTACTCCCGTACGGAAACTAAGATAGGCAATTGCAGCTGATATAGCGAACACAGGAAGTGACCCAAATACTATGATGGCTTGTTCATAATAAATAAACACGACCAGGAGTGCGATTCCAGAGGCCACAGCGGTGAAGGTGAGTGCCCATCTTATCTGCATGCCGGTATGACCTTTCTGCTCGTTGCAGCGTCGTTACTCCTGTTCGTGCTTATCGGGTTAGGAGAAAGTAGTCGAAAAGCTCGCGTTATTCCTCGTGTCAATGCGTTTCCTGGATTACCCCCGACCGCTTCGAGCAGCGAGCCGGCGAGTGACACGACTCCACTAGCGGTGACGATCGTAGCTCCCGTGCCAGCAGTTACCGTTCCAAACCCCACGAGTGGCACATTGCCGGTGATTGCTCCAGCCACGATTCCTACCGGTCCAACAGCTGCAAGCCCCACGCCCACTTCCCCAGTCGTTCGGGCGGAGTCTTGCATGCCGACACCTGTTTGAGCGATGCGGCAGGCCACCCTTTTGGCGAGCCTCTCAGCTTCGCGAGCAGCTCTCTCCGTTGCAGGCTTGACCACATTATCCACGTAATTGCCCCCGGTGCCACCCCCGCCGCGGACATCGCCTTGTCCCCCACCAGAGCCGCTCTCGTTCCAGCACACCGTTCTGAAACGACCACCCGTGACAACAGCGGTTCCATCGCTATCCGTCGAGACTGAGCCCCGCTCTTGATATCCTATGCAAGCCAAACCTGACGGGTCCACCAAGTTGATTGGATCACCCTTTACATAGTCATACATGTTTAAGCCGTCATCATAGCCAAGCGGGTCAGCTTGCAAGAAACGGCCGCAAGTCGGCTCGGATCGAGCGCCGCGTTTATGAGCGCCACCTGTTGCGTTTTGTCGGCGATTGGCCGTGTATTCTGAGCCCATAAACATCGTTCTCTCCTTTCAATGCAGATTTCCGGGCGCCAGCCATCCGACCGCCTCGGCGGCTTCCATGACGGCGTGATTGCGGTATTTAAGGGTGAGATACTTATGTCTCAGCAAGGCAGGGATGAGGAACGGCGACCCGAAGCGCTCGTCAAACTCGTCGGCTAATCTACCGAAAGCTGATCCGTAGTTAACGAGGGTAATCTCACATAGGCGATTGTGTTTCAGGATCACCTCGGCGACTCGATCAACTCTCGATAGCGGCCCTGTTCCGCAAGATGCTCAATCAGCGTGCTGGCCATCATCGCGATGCTCTCGCGCTTGGTGAGCGTACGCATGTACAATCCGCTCTCAATCGACCGGTCGGACATCGGGAAGTTTTCCCGGATAAAGCTGTCCCGCGCCGGATGACCACCACTCGTCGCTTCGATGTTGAGGACGCGCCCGCTCTGATCGGTGTATCGCACGAACATATGTTCCGGAGCACTGCAAAGGCCGACGTTGAGCCCGAGCCGGTCGGCGATGATCAGAAATAGGATCGGCATCGACACGCACTGACCAAGCCTATGCCGCAAGAGGTAATCGAGAAGCTTGTTCGGCCTGTCGCGACCAAACGGGTCTGCATGATCGTACCTAGTCTAGGAATTCTCTTTGAGAAGGAGTTTTGCTCCTAGAGCAGGATGAGGTTGGCTCTGATCGTCATTGCGAGAAGCGGGGCGACGAAGCACTCGCGCCATAGGTCATCCAGCGCCACAGCCGCTCCATCGGTCCCTGCCCGAACCGCGCCAGCCACAGCCGCGACAGCAGGATCTGCCCCGCGAAGATCGCCAGCGTCAGCGGTAGCAAGAAGGCCGGCGACAATGTCCCACCCAAGCCAAGTCCGATACCATGGAAGATCGCGACGCCGATCACCGACTGTGCGAGGTAATTGGTAAGCGCCATCCGTCCGACCGGCGTGAAGATGCCAAGGACGCGCGATCGCCTCGGCCATGCCAGCGCAAACGCGGCGCCATAAGCAAGCCCGAGCGGCACGACGCCGAGCGCATAGCCGATCTCGCTCAGCACCAGCGGCCAGCCATAAGGCCCCTCGACCCCGCCCATGAGTGCCGTGAGCAGATTGGCAGGGAGGCCGATCGCAAGTCCCCACAGCATGACCCGCCGCAGCCGCGCGCGGTCGGTGAACAAGGTCCCGTCGATCAAACGCCTCCCGGCCCACAGCCCGATCGCCATGATCCCGAACACCTTCGCCAGCCGCCATTGCGCTATCAGCGAGCCGATGCGGTAGAAGACGAAACTGGCCTGCCAGTCGGCGAAACTCTTCCACTCGGGCGCCCGCATCCATGCAACCATGTTCGCCGTGGAATGGCCGGTCGCCGCGGCCACCCGTTCCGACACGCCATAGAGGCCAAGATCGGCCGGCCATCCGGTCAGGTGCACCAGGAACGCCGCCGGCACGGGCAGCAGGATCAGCACCGTCGCCAGCCGCAGCAGCGCGCTGTCGGTCCAGCCGCGCACCGCCAGCAGCAGGAATCCCGACAGCGCGTACAGCGTCAGGATGTCGCCAAACCAGATTGCCAGCAGATGGATCAGCCCGATCAGCAGCAGTGCTCCCATCCGCCGCCGGAAGCGCGCCGCGGCTGCATCGCCGCGACGGTCGAGACGATCGAGCTGCAATGCAAAGCCAATGCCGAACAGCAGCGAAAAGATCGTGTAGAATTTGCCTTCGATCAACCACCCGAAGACCAGCCCTTCGACGTCGCGCGCGGTCGCGCCGAAAAGCGCGACCTGCCCGTCCGGCCCGAGCATGAACCAGCCCGAAAAGCTGTGCATGTTGGCGACGAATACGCCGAGCAGAGCAAAGCCGCGGAGCGCGTCGAGCAATATGATGCGTTCGTCCGCCGCAATCGGCGCGACATTCGATATTGCGTGCATCTCGCTTGTTCTCCCCCCGGAGTCGGCGGCGATGCTGCGCGAAATCGCGTCCGGAGTCACGGGCCAACCGTGAATGGCGATCCTCACTCGCTGCTGGATGATCGAACACGCTTGATGGAAACAGCGTCTAGTCGGCCGCGCTCACATACGCCCCATCCAGATAGACCAACGGGTCCACCGCCTCGCGCACCGTCACCGCCTCGACCACGCCGATGAAGATGCTGTGGGTGCCGAATTGGTGGTGGTCGGTGCGGCGGCACAGCAAAGCCGCTTGCGCGTCGAGCAGTCGCGGTGGGCGGGCGCAGTCCAACTCCCAGCCGGCGGCAAAGCGCAGCGCGGCCGTGCTGCGATCGGCGAACATCCGGGCCAGATGCTGCTGGTCGCGGTGGAGCACGTTGACTCCGAAATGCGACACGTCGGCGATCGAGGAATGAAGCGATGCGGTCTGGTTGATGCAGACCAGCAGGCTCGGCGGATCGAGCGCCAGCGACGACATCGCCGTCGCGGTAATCCCCATCGGCTGGCCGTCGACGCAGATCGTGATCACGTTCACGGTCGAGGCGACACGGCGCATCGCCTGACGGAAGCTGTCGCCGAGTGCGGATTGGGGTGCTGGCATCGGGGCCCAACTGGGGTTGCGCTCCGCAAAAGGCAAATGGCAGGTGGGCGCTCGTTCTCCCATTCGCATGGCTACCCTCCCGCTCAGGCTGAGCCTGTCGAAGCCCTGCCTTTCTTTCCTATGCCGGAGAAAGAACGGCAGCCCTTCGACAAGCTCAGGGTAAGCGGGAAGTGGAACGTGGGTGAGGCGAACGGGATATGTCTCAGCGCCCCGCAAACCCCGCCAGCACTTCGCACACCCATCGCCCGGCCGTGAGCGCGGTAATCTCGCCGACGTCCAGACTCGGATCATATTCGGTCAGGTCGACCAGCCTCACGCGCGGCTCCGCAGCGATCAGCCGGGCCGCTTCGAAGAACATGTCGACCGGCATGCCGCCGGGGCGGGCGCCGGGAGCGCCCGGGCATTGTGCGCGGTCGATCACGTCGATGTCGAAATCGACGATGATCGCGTCGAGGTGGGCAAGCCGCCCAAGCGCCGCCTCCCACAAGGCCGCGATGCCGCGCCGCTTCACCTTCGCGATCGTGAACACGCCGATGCCCGCTTCATTTGCCACGTGGTGCATCGCGGCGGTGTTGGCGAACGGGGCGAGGCCGATCTGGCAGATGTTGCGGCCCGGAAGACCGTCTTCCAGCAAGGCCCGGATCGGATTGCCGTTAAGCAGCCCGCCGTCCGTCTCGCGCAGATCGAAATGCGCATCGAGCGTGACCAGGCCGACCCGGTCCAGCGGCAGGCCCAAGCCATGCGCGGCGGGCCGCGTCGCGCCATTATGGCCGCCGAGCAGGATCGTGAGATCGTGCGCGGCGGTGCAGGCCCGCACCGCGTCGCGAACGGGCGCGAAACCTTCCTCCAGGCTCAGCGCCGCGACGTCGGCATCGCCCGCATCGCGGACCGAGACGTCCAGCTCCCGGCCGGTCTCGACATCGTAGGTGCTGAACCTGCGGAGGCTCTGGCGAACGAGCGCCGGCGCGCGATCGTAATGGCCGGGCGTGACCGCGCCGCGGTTCATCGGCGCGCCGAGCAGGGCCACGTCGGCGGGACCGTTGTCGACGAACAGATCGGTGATGCGCGGCCAGCTGGACATGGGCTGGTCCCATATCCGTCTCTCGCTTATGGGGCGAGCCCATGTGGGATCGACTGCTGACCGGCTGCAACCTCGCCACCATGGACCCCGCCGTCGGGCGCCCGTTCGGCGCGATCGAAGACGGCGCGGTCGCGATCCAGGATGGCCGAATCGTTCGCGTAGGGCGACGCGTGGACATGGCCGGAATGCGCGCCCACCGGGTCGAGCCGCTCGGCGGCGCGTGGGTCACGCCCGGGCTGGTCGATTGCCACACCCACCTCGTGTTCGGCGGCAATCGGGCGGGCGAATGGGAGCAAAGGCTCGCCGGCGCGGACTATGGAGACATCGCGCGCGCCGGCGGCGGCATCATGTCCACCGTCAAGGCGACGCGCAGCTCCTCGGCGGGCGAACTGATCGCCTCCGCCCGCGATCGGCTGCGCGCGCTGATGCGCAGCGGTGTGACCACAGTCGAGATCAAGACCGGCTACGGCCTCGATACCGCGACCGAGCTTCGGCTGCTCAATGCGATCAAGGCGCTCGGCAGCGAACCGGTCCGGATCGTGCCGACCCTGCTCGCCCTGCACGCGCTCCCGCCAGAGTATCAGGACCGCCGCGCCGATTACGTCCGGATGGTCACGGACGAGATGCTTCCGGCCGCCGCCGCGTCGGTGAGCGCAATCGACGCCTTTTGCGAGACGATCGCCTTCTCGCCCGGCGAGGTCGAGACCTTGTTCAAGGCCGCGACGATGCTCGGGCTCCGGGTCAAGCTTCACGCCGACCAGCTCAGCAACAGCGGCGCCGCGGCGCTGGCGGCGCGCTACGGGGCGCTGTCGGCCGATCATCTCGAACATGCGGACGAATCGGGCGTGGCCGCGATGGCGCGCGCCGGCACCGTCGCGGTGCTGCTCCCCGGCGCCTACCATGCGCTGGCCGAAACGCAGCGCCCGCCCATCGATCTGCTGCGCGCGCACGGCGTCCCGATCGCGATCGGCAGCGATTGCAACCCGGGCACCTCGCCCGTCCTGTCCGCGCCGCTGATGCTCAACCTCGCCTGCACCCTGTTCCGCCTCACCCCCGAGGAATCCCTCGCCGGCATGACTCGCGAAGGCGCGCGCGCCTTGGGGCTTGGAGACGAAATCGGCACGATCAGCCCCGGCAAGGCGGCGGATCTGTGCGTCTGGCGCGTCAGCCGGCCGGCCGAACTGGCTTACTGGATCGGGCATCCCGGGCCGGAGAAACGGATCGTTGCGGGAGTGGATGCTTAGCGAACCCGCTCAACTCTAAACCCGCTCAGGCAGAGCTTGTCGAAGCCCTGCCCTTCCCCTTACGACAAAGGAAGGACAGCCCTTCGACAAGCTCAGGGTAGGCGGCTTGGGATGATAGATTGAGCAATAGACGCGACAACAGCCGCATGATCCGTGCCCGCACCGGCGCTGAGATCAAGGCACGCAGCTGGGCGACCGAGGCGGCCGTGCGGATGCTGCAGAACAATCTCGATCCGGACGTGGCCGAAGCACCGGAGGAGCTGGTCGTCTATGGCGGCATCGGCCGGGCGGCACGGGATTGGGCGAGCTTCGACAAGATCGTCGAAACTCTGGAGCGCCTCGGCGACGACGAGACGTTGTTGGTGCAATCCGGCAAGCCGGTCGGTGTGTTCCGGACCCACGCCGATGCGCCGCGCGTGCTGCTCGCCAATTCGAACCTGGTGCCGCGCTGGGCGACGTGGGAGCATTTCCACGAGCTCGATCGCAAGGGCCTGATGATGTACGGCCAGATGACCGCCGGATCGTGGATCTACATCGGCACCCAAGGCATCGTGCAGGGCACGTACGAGACCTTCGTCGAGATGGGGCGGCAGCATCACCGCGGCGATCTGCGCGGCAAGTGGATCCTGACCGCCGGCCTTGGCGGCATGGGCGGCGCGCAGCCGCTGGCGGCAGTAATGGCGGGCGCGCATTGCCTGGCCATCGAATGCCAGCAAAGCCGCATCGAAAAGCGTGTCGAAACCAGATACTTAGATCAAATGGCTACGTCCCTGGACGAGGCTCTGAAGTTGCTCTGCGCGGCAACTTCGCCAACATCCGTCGGCCTGCTCGGCAATGCCGCCGAGCTGCTGCCGGAGATGGTCCGCCGCGGCATCCGCCCCGACGCGGTCACCGATCAGACCTCCGCTCACGATCCCGTCAACGGCTACCTGCCGATCGGCTGGACCGTCGCCGAATGGATCGAGGCCCGGGAACGCGACCCCGAGCGCGTCGAGCGCGCCGCGCGTGCGTCGATGGCCAGGCATGTCGAGGCGATGCTCGCCTTTCGGGCGCAGGGCATCCCCGTCTTCGATTACGGCAACAACATCCGCCAGGTCGCCCGCGACGAGGGCGTTGCCCACGCCTTCGACCTCCCCGGCTTCGTCCCCGCCTATGTCCGCCCGCTCTTCTGCCGCGGGATCGGGCCGTTCCGCTGGGTGGCATTGTCCGGCGATCCCGAGGACATCTACCGCACCGATGCCAAGGTGAAGGAACTGATCCCGGACGATCCGCACCTCCACCGCTGGCTCGACATGGCGCGCGATCGGATCGCCTTTCAGGGCCTGCCCGCCCGCATCTGCTGGGTCGGCTTGGGCCAGCGTCATCGGCTCGGCCTCGCGTTCAACGAGATGGTGCGCTCGGGCGAACTCAAGGCCCCGATCGTGATCGGCCGCGACCATCTCGATTCGGGCTCGGTCGCCTCGCCCAATCGCGAAACGGAAGCGATGAAGGACGGGTCGGACGCTGTGTCCGACTGGCCCCTGCTCAACGCGCTGTTGAACACGGCGAGCGGCGCGACCTGGGTTTCCCTCCACCATGGCGGCGGCGTCGGCATGGGCTATTCGCAGCATGCCGGCATGGTGATCGTCGCGGACGGCACCCCGGAAGCGGCGCGGCGGTTGGAGCGAGTTCTGTGGAACGATCCCGGCACCGGCGTGATGCGCCACGCCGATGCGGGCTATGAAGAGGCGATCGATTGCGCCCGGGAGCAGGGGTTGGACCTGCCGATGGTGGGGCGGTGACCCGTTATCGTCATGCCAGCGAAGGCTGGCATCCAAGCCGCCATGGTGATCTCATCAGAGCTGCTGAACCCGCTTGGACCCCAGCCTTCGCTGGGGTGACGAAATGATCACACTCACCCCCGGCACTGTCACCCTGGCGCAACTCCGCGCGGTGTGGGACGGCGCCCCCTTCACCCTCGCCGCTTCCGCCTGGACCGCGCTGGATGCCGCCGCGGCCAGCATCGATCGCATCGTCGCGTCGGGCCGCACGGTGTATGGCGTCAACACCGGCTTCGGCCTGCTCGCCCAGACGCGGATCGCCGACGATCGGCTGCTCGACCTTCAGCGCAACCTGATCCTGTCGCACAGCTGCGGGCTCGGGGAGGCACTGAGCGGCCAAGTCGTGCGCCTGGCGATGGCGCTCAAGGCGATCGGCCTCGCGCGCGGTCACAGCGGCGTGCGCCGGCTGGTGGTCGAGCGGCTGCTTGCGCTGGCCGATGCCGACGCGCTTCCGGTCGTGCCCGCGCAAGGCTCGGTCGGCGCTTCGGGCGATCTGGCCCCGCTCGCCCACATCGGCGCGGCACTAATCGGCGAAGGACGGATTGCTCTTGCGGGCGAAGTGCTTACCGCGGCGCAGGCACTGGGCAGGCTCGGCCTGGAGCCGCTCGTGCTCGGCCCCAAGGAGGGCTTGGCGCTGATCAACGGCACCCAGGTCTCGACCGCGATCGCGCTGGACGCCTTGTTCGTCGGCGAGCGCGTGTTCGCGGCGGCGCTGATCGCCGGCGCGCTCTCGACCGACGCGCTGAAGGGCAGCCTGGCCGCGTTCGATCCGCGCATTCACGAGGCACGCGGCCAGCCGGGGCAGATCGCGGTGGCGGCAAGCCTGCGCGGGTTGCTGGAAGGCAGCGCGATCCTGCAATCCCACGTCGACTGCGGCAAGGTGCAGGATCCGTATAGCTTCCGCTGCCAGCCGCAGGTGATGGGCGCGTGCCTCGATCTGCTGCGCAACGCGAGCCGCACGCTGACGATCGAGGCCAATGCCGTGACCGACAATCCGGTCGTGTTCCCGGACGCCGACGAAGCCGTTTCGGGCGGCAATTTCCATGCAGAGCCGGTCGCGTTCGCGGCCGACATGCTGAGCATGGCTATGTGCGAAGTGGGCTCCATCTCCGAACGGCGCACGGCGGTGCTGGTCGATCCCAAGATGAGCGGGCTGCCCGCCTTTCTGGTCAGGGACAGCGGCGTCAATTCCGGCTTCATGATCGCGCAGGTCACGGCCGCGGCGTTGGTTTCGGAGAACAAGTCGCTTGCATTCCCCGGCAGCGTTGACAGTATCCCAACGTCCGCAGGCCAGGAAGACCACGTCTCGATGGCGACGAGCACGGCGCGCAAGGCGCGGACGATCGCCGGCAACGCCGCCGGCGTGATCGGAATCGAGTTGCTGGCGGCGACGCAGGGCATCGACTTTCACGCGCCGCTGCTGACGTCTCCGGTGCTGGACGAGGTGGTCGCGGCAATCCGGGAGGAGGTGCCGCATTACGACACTGATCGCTATTTGGCCGACGAGCTTGCCTGGGCGCGGGAGGCGGTGCTTTCGGGGCGCTTCGGCGTGAATCTGCCCCACGACTTGATGGTTTGGAAGGCTGACGCTTAACCCTGCCTTTGAGCGGCAGCGGATCAACGTGCTTGAATCGGCCTCAATTCCTGACGGTTCTGCTCGATCAGCCTGTGGGAGTCATCGATCAGCCGCTTGCTCTGGGCAATCTCCTCGCGGAGCATGGCCTGGCTTTGCTCGATCTCCCTGAACCTTTGTTCCTGCTTTCTCGAACCCACAAATCACCTTGATAATGCCGTGGGTAACTAACGCAGGTTAGCGCGGGAATATCCTCAACTCACCGTAAACTCTTTTTCCAAGATGATGTGCGGCACGAAGCGGGACAGATTGCGGGTGATCCGGCTGGCATCCTCGCGGATGGAAATGCCGGCGGCCTGCTTGCCGACGACCCAGGAACCGATCACCGGATATTTGCCGTCGAGCCGCGGCAATTTCGCCAATGCCTGCACGACATGGCCTTCCTCGCCATAGCCGCCTTCCCGCCCCTTCGAACGCCGGCCGCGATCGACCAGTTCGATGTCCCAACCTTCCCGCGAGAAAAGGGGCTTGCGCACGTAGCTGTTGCCCAAATCCGCCTTGCCAGCCGCGTCGTCGTCGAAAAAGGCGGGGAGCAGATTGGGATGGCCGGGATGCCGGTCCCACAGCAGGGGCAGCATGCCCTTGTTGGACAGGATTGCCTTCCAGGCCGGCTCCAGGAACATTGCGCCGCTGCCGGCCAGCTTGTCGGCATAGGGCTCGCGGAACATGTCCTCCCATGGATAAAGCTTGAAGATCGCCTGGACGATATAGCCTTCGTCGTCGACGAACTTGCCGTTCGCATCCACCCCGATCCGGTCGATCGCGACGAATTTCGGATCGAGCTTCGCCTGTGAAGCCAAGTCCTCCAGATAGCGGACCGTTTGCCGGTCCTCGACATGATCGGGAACGCTGGCGAAATGAAGGAAGCTGCCGGGCGCGAAGATTTCGGCGAAGCGGGCAATCAGCTTCTCGTGCAGCGAATTGAACTGGTCGGCATCCTCGCCGACGCGGCCCTCGGCGATCAGAGCCTCCAGCCACGCCCATTGGAAGAAGCCGGTTTCGTAGATGCTGGTCGGCGTGTCGGCATTATACTCGAGCAGCTTGGCAGGACCTTGCCCGTCATAAGCGAAGTCGAAACGGCCGTAGAGGCTGGGCGCTTGTCGCTTCCAGCTGCCAGCCACGAAGTCCCGCATCGGCTCGGGAATGGCCAGCCGCGCCATCAGCTCGTCGCGCCCGACCACGTCGGCGACGAGATCGAGGCACATAGCGTGCAGCTCTTCGGTGGGCGCCTCGATCCCCGCTTCGATCTCATCCAGCGTGAACAGATAGGCGGCGCGCTCGTCCCAGTAACGCTCGCCGCCTTCATGGTGGAAGGTGAAGCCCTGCGCGTCCGCTGCCGCCTGCCAATCGGCGCGCTCGGCGATGCGGACCCGGCGCATTACTGCTTCGGCAACGCGAGCGGGTCCGAGCTCGGCGCAGGCAGCGCCTCGCTCTGCGGCGCGGACAGTCTGGCGAGGATGTCGTCCGCGCTCGTATGCCCGGGCAGGATGCCGGCGGACGCGAGCTTGTGATCGAGGTCGCGCCCTGTGCGCATGTCCTCAAGCTCCTCGGACGCGCGGAACTTCTCCTCTTGGATCAGCTGCCGTTCCTTGAGCCGCTTCAGGCTGTCCGCCGCCGAGCCGAGCGAGGAGGACGCGCCGCCGGCGCTGGCCGCGATCGAGGCCTGCGCCTTTTGCACGCTTTCGTTGGCCCGAACGACCTCGATCTCGCGCTTGAACGAATCGATCTTGGTGTCGGTCTGCGAGATGATCCCGCGCATCTTATCCTCGGCCGCGCGCATTTCCGAAATCTGCGGCTGCTTGGCGCCGATTTCCTGCTCGATCGTGGCAAGCCGCTGCGCGACTTCGCGGGCCAGGTCCATGTCCCCCTTGGCCATCGCCGCCCGGGCGGAAGATTCGTATTTGCCGCGTTGCGCGGTCAGCCCTTCCAGTTCCTTTTCGATCATCCGCCGCCGCGCGACCAGCGCCGCCATGTCGTCACGTGCCTTGGCCTGCGCGTTGCTCGCATCGCGGATCTGCTGGTCGAGGATGGTCAGCGCCTTGGCATCGACCACCGCCTGCCCCGCTTCGTAGGTGCTGCCCTTGACCAGGGCGACCAGGGATTTCCACATGTCTTGGCTCCTATAAATTCGTCACGCCAGCGAAGGATGGCATCTCAGGACGCGAAAACGCCGACGCCCCTTCCTGCCTGAGACCCCAGCCTCCGCTGGGGTGACGAAACAATCAAGCACTCGCAAAAGCTTCGCGCAGCTCGGAAGCGGCGGAAATCGCGTTCTCCGCGAGCACGCGCAGCTCGAGCAGGATCGTGGCGATGTTCGAATCCGCCGAAAGCTCCCCGATCAGCTCGTAATAATCACGCCCGTCCGCCTCCGTGATCGCGAAATTGGACAGCGGCACCACTTTTTGCGCTTTCAGGATGAAGCGGTTGAACTCGGCCTCATTCTCCTGCTCGTCGACCGGCCACAGCAGCGTCGAGACGACGATCTGCTCGCCCGAAACGCTCATGTAGATAGTGAGGTCGCCATGCTGGCGCATCGTCGCGACGATCACGCCATCCGCGCCGTCCGGAGACGACACGGCGATCTCGTCACGCGCATCGCAATTCTGGATCGCCTCGCAGAGACTTGTCGCCGTCCATTGTTGTGGCGCTGATTCGGTCAAGGCATCCTCCCCATGCTCGGCCGCACCGGCCTTGCCGCCGACATAGCAGACGCGCTTGACCCGACAAGGGCGCGCTCGCATGATGCGCGACGATGGGGCTACGTCACGAGCGAGATCCGGAGCGCGCCCGATGATTTTCCGCAACCTGTTCGGGTCGGGCGGCGGCGAAGCGTCCGCGTCGGAACTGCCGGTCGTCCGGAACATCACCATCGGGCGGACGGTGCGTCTGGATACGCTCGCCTGGCGGCGGCTCGAGGGCCTGTCCTTCGATCTCGGCCGCGACACGCTGGACATCACCGCCCAGGGCAAGATCAGGCTGGACGACGGCAGCTACGTCCACCGTTTCTATACGAACGACGATGCGATGCTGCAGGCCGTGTCCGAACTGGCGGACGGATCGGACGCGGACGATTTCACGATCTTCCATCCCTGGTCCAGCAGCTACCCGTCAGACGAGCTCGACAAGGGGGCTTTCACCCGCCGGCTGTTCAAGCCACGCTGGACGGAAGAGGGAATGCCGCCGTTCGAGCGTTTCTGGTATCCCGGCGATCCGAGCGACCAGGAGCCGGTGGGTTTGTGGGAAGAGGTTTACGAGGAAAGATCGGGCGCGCCGGTCAACCGCATCTACCAGCGCTGCATGCTTTACAGCCGACCGGTGCCTCCCGACGGGACCGAGCTGCTACTCGCGCTGGCGATGAAGCCGGACGGCGGGGACCTGACGCACGAAATCATGATCGGCCTGCCGCTTCTGCCGGCCGAATTCACGGCATAAACGGGGGAAATATATGTTCGATTTGCAGGCTTTCCTGGACGGGGCGCTCCACTTCCTGATCGCGATCGGCCTTGCTGCGGCGTTCCTGGTGCTGTTCCAGTATCTCTACCAGATGATCACGCCGCAGGATGAGCGGCGCCTGATCCGCGAAGGCAATGTTGCCGCCGCGCTGCCCTTTGCCGGCGCGATCATCGGCTTTGCCTTACCCGTCGCCTCCGCGCTCAGCCAGACCGACAGTCTGGCCGAGTTCGCCGCCTGGGCGGCGCTCGCTGGTGTCGTGCAAATCGTCGCCTTCCTGATCGTGAAAGCGCTGGTGGTAAAGGACGTCCACGCCCGGATCGAGCGCGGCGAAGTGGCAACCGGCGTCTATCTTGCCGCAGTTGCAGTCGCGGTCGGCCTGATCAATGCCGCCAGCATGACCTATTGAGAGGCTCGGGAAGATGCACACGCCCACCCCGCCCCGCCCGCGCAAACGCTCCCGCGCGGTGGTTCTGACCACGCTAACCGCATTCGGCGCTGCCGCGACCCTGACGGCGTGCGAAGGCGACATCGACGAGTCCCGGCTGTCCGAACAGCAATATGGCAAGGCCGTCACCGCCTTTCCGTACCAGTCGCTCGCCGAATGCAAGGCTGATGACAAGGTGCCGGACCAGGAGTGCGAAGCGGCGGAACGCACCGCCCGCGAGCAGAATGAACTCGGCGCCCCGCGGTTTGAATCCCAAGCCCTGTGCGAGGAAGAATTCGGCAACAACAATTGCAATCGCGGCAACGGCGGCAGCGGCAGCTTCTTCACGCCGTTGCTGACCGGCTTCGTGATCGGACAGATGCTCGATGGCGGAAGCCGATACCGTTATTCGCCGATGTACCGCAGTCGTCGCCAGGATGTTTACTACACCGGCGGCGGCGGCGGCGGCGGCTGGCTGTATCGCAGCGGCGGCGGCTACCGGGTCGGCAGCCAGGCGCTGCAGCCGCCGGTCGCGACACCCCGTGTCCAGACCCGCAGCTCGGTGGTCTCGCGCGGCGGCTTCGGCGGGCGGGCGGCGATGGCGTCCGCCTCTTCCTCGAGCCGAGGCGGCGGCTGGGGCGGTCGCGGCGGCTGATCGGACATTCCAGGCTGCCGCCGCGTTGATGCGGTCAGGCCCAACAGGAGATGATGATGACCAGCAACAAGCCGCTCGGCAAGAGCATGGCCAAATCGGCCGCTATCGGCGCGGTGATCGCGATCCCGGTTCCATTTATCGGCCCGATCCTGGGCGCCGCCGCCGGCGCGGGCTATGCCTATTGGCAAGCAAAGAAGCGCGGCGAAGTCTGATCCGCGGCGCTTCCTAGCTGGCTGGGGCGACAGGTTCGCCGCCGCCCGCTGAATCAGAATTCGAACCCGACACCCAGCAGAACCTGGTGTCGATCCACGTCCGCTTCGTAGTTCGAGTAGCGATACTCGACCTTGCCGTAAGCGCCGCCCGCGATCTTGTGCTGATAACCCGCGCCGAGTCGGAAGCCGTCCAGATTCGCACCTTCCCGAGTCGTGGCACTGGTGGGCGTGGTGTAGCTCGCCTTGAAGCGTGCGTTGGAATAAGCAGCAAGCGCGTACAACTTGCCGCGCTCGCCGAGCATGATCCCGCCGCGAACGCCCGCCGACAAGTCGCGGCCGGCGCGGACGCAGAGCTCGTCATTGGCGACGATCGAGCCGACTTCGCATTCCTTCTGGCTGCTGTCGTCGAAGCTGAGGTCCACTCCGACGAATCCGCCATTGCCGACCGCCAGATCGTAGCCGAGGCCGATACCATAGACGGCGCCGCTGTCGCCCTCCTCGTCGCTGTTCACGCGATCGAACCCACCATGAACCTCCGCCCGGAATCCTTCAGCCGAGCAAGGCGAAGCAAAAGCCGTCATCGCGGCGATCACCGACAGTCCAACCAGATAAGCACGCATTTCGTTCTCAATCCCCTTCATGCGACCGCCCCCGCGGCGGTGCGCTCCCAAGCGCCCGCGATCGGGCGACGGAGCAGGGGATGGAGAAAGCCGGGCTACGTTCCGAGGCCGGTTCGACCAGCGGCGCCCTCCTCGCTGCGAACGGGAGAGCCCGCCGATAAACGCGGCTCACCCAACGACGAACTCGCACGGCGCGCGGCCGGGAGGCGATCAGCCCGGCGCTGGCGCAGCGTCGATCGGACTTGCGCTCCCGGTCGGAAGCGACATGCAGTCGGCAAGGATGGAGTAGGATCGCAGCCTCGCCTGATGGTCGAAGATCTGCGACGTGATCATCAGTTCGTCAGCGCCCGTCCGTTCGATGAACGCGTCGATACTCTTCCGGACAGTTTCCGGGCGACCAATCGCCGAGCAGGCCAAAGCCGCGTCCAGTTGGGCGCGCTGCGCTGGAGGCAGGCTTTGGAGATAATCAGCGAGCGGCGGCTGGAGCTTGCCGGGTCGGCCTGTCCGCAGCGCCACGAAGCCTTGCTGGATCGAGGAAGCGAGTAGAGCGCCCTCCTCGTCGGTATCGGCCGCGAAGACATTGAAGCCGAGCATCACATAGGGCTTGTCGAGGTGCTTCGACGGTCGAAAGCTCTCGCGATAGATTTCGACCGCATCCACCATCTGCTGAGGTGCGAAGTGCGAGGCAAAGGCGAAGGGCAGGCCGAGCAGAGCGGCAAGCTGGGCGCCGAACAGGCTCGAGCCCAGGATCCACACTGGAACGTCGAGCCCTTCGCCCGGAATTGCGCTGACTTGCTGTCCGACTTGCGCCGGCTCGAAATAGCCGAGCAGCTCGATCACATCGCGCGGAAACGAATTGGGATCGTTGTCCAGCGTGCGCCGAAGCGCACGCGACGTCGCCTGATCGGTCCCCGGGGCACGCCCCAGGCCAAGATCGACGCGTCCCGGGAACAGGGACGCCAAGGTTCCGAACTGTTCGGCGACCTGCAACGGCGCGTGATTGGGAAGCATGATCCCGCCCGCACCGATCCGGATCGTGGATGTGCCGGCACCGACATAGCTCAACGCAACAGCGGTCGCCGCGCTGGCGATACCGGGCATGTTGTGATGCTCGGCCATCCAGAAGCGCTGGTATCCGAGGTCTTCCGCGTGCCGGGCCAGGTCTCGGGCGTTGCGCAAAGCTGTCCCGGCGTCTGCCCCGCACGGGATCGGCGCGAGGTCGAGGACGGAAAGTTTTACCATGGCCGGCATATGGGAAAGCAGGCGCGAATTGCACGTAAGTGCGAGTCAGCGGGCCTCTAAGGCCGGGTTCGCCCTTAAGGTGGGTGGCCGCGTGGGCTTTGTTGCAGGTTTGATGGTTGCCCCTGGCACGCCGACGCGGGCAGCGTTGCGAATCGACCCCGCTCCCCGCTTCGGCCACTAAAAAGCCGCCTGGGCTGGTGCCCTGGCGGCTGAGTGGTTTGTTAAATGGGCTGTTTTGGGGAGGGCGAGGCCTGGTTGCGGGAGCAGGATTTGAACCTGCGACCTTCAGGTTATGAGCCTGACGAGCTACCGGGCT
>DASVSZ010000009.1:0-67510 GCA_036387855.1 Allosphingosinicella sp.
AGCGCGCTACACGCTCGCGCAGATCGTCCGAATAGGCTCGTCCCATCTCCTGCCGACCTCCGCACGGCCAGCAGCTTGAATCAGATCACCGCCCCGCTGTGAATCCCTAATCGATTCAGCACAGATGAGTCAGACTCTAACCTTTTCGTCCCGCTTCATATTCGGCGATGAAGGTTTCGACCGGCACCGAGCGGATCGCCTCGGCGAGCACGTCCTCGGCGATCTGGTCCTCGCGTTTGAAGCGCAGGCAGCTTTTGCCCATGTCGAGCTTCTTGCCGGCCGCCGCCCAGGCCTGCTTCATCCGGTCGGTCCGCTCGGCGGACGCGTAGATGCAGTTGAGGTAGAGCGCGGTGTGGTTCTTCTGCGCGGCCAGCGCGGCATAGACCAGCGGCTGGCCGTTATACGTGTCCGGATAGCGGTCGAGCGGAACTTCCCAGCCGATCATGCCCCAGCTCATCCGCTCCACATAGCCGCCTGGCAGGTTCGCGTTGACGAGATCGCGCAGGCGCGACACCAAGGCGCGCCGTTCGGGCGGCAGTTCGGCCAGATAATCGTCGGGAGTGGCTGCCTTGCTGCTGACCACCCCGCCGCTCCTATTCCGCCTTGGCTTTCTGGGCCTGCTCTTCGCGGCCGGCGGTGCTGGTTGCCGCCTCGCCCATCACGCGGCCTTCCGGCTGCTTGGCGGCCTGGCCTTCGGTCAGGATCGGCTCATCCTCGCCCTTGTCGCCGCCCGCGGGCAGATCGCCCGCCTCGGCCGCGACCTGCGCCGGATTGCCGGCCGCGCTTGGCGGCGGCGGCAGCGGCAGGTTGCTGCCCTGCTGGTTGAGCCAAGCCATCAGATTGGCCCGGTCCTCGGGCTTGGACAGGCCGGCGAAGGTCATCTTGGTACCGGGAGCATAAGTCTTGGGCGATTTCAGCCACTGGTTCATGCTTTCCCAATCCCAAACGCCGGGCTTGGACTTGAGCGCGTCGGAATAGGCAAAACCGGCGACATGGCCGTGCGGTTTGCCCATGGTGGCGTAAAGATTGGGACCGAGCGCGTTGGGACCGCCGGGCGCAGCATTGTGGCAGGCGCTGCACTTCTTGAACACCTGCTCGCCAAGCCGCGGATCGGCGGACGCGAGATAGAAAGCGATCGGCTGCTCCGCCTCGGCGGCGCCGCCTTCGCCTTCCTCGACCACGCCTTCGATCGGATAGCCCATCTTTTCGGGCCGCTCCTGATTGAAGATTTCGCCCGTCACGATCGATGCGCCAAGCGCGACGATGCCCGCGCCTAGCGCCCAGCCCGCAATCGTGTTGAAGCGATCGTTCATTGCAAACCTTTCGAAGCGAACAGGCGCAGCCGCGGGAACAGGGCGCACCGTGAAAAAACCTGCGTCCCTTTAAGGAGGCGGAGCGGATCGGGCAAGCCGGTCAGCACCCCGCCCAATGGGCGAAGAGGCTGTGCGCGATTGCATAAGGCGGCGGCGCCAGAAACGGCGCGTCGGCATGCCCCGCCAGCGCAGCACGGACCGCGTCCCGATCGACCCACATCGCGTCCTCAAGTTCGTCGCGGTCGAGCAGGAGCGCGTCGTCCCTGGCCTGCGCCATGCAGGCGATCATCAGCGATCCCGGGAAGGGCCAGGGCTGGCTGGCGACGTAGCGGACGCCGTCGACCTCGATCCCGGCCTCTTCCCCGAGTTCGCGGGCGACCGCTTCCTCGATCGACTCGCCGGGCTCGACGAAGCCGGCCAGCGCGGAATAGCGCCCGGCCGGATATTGCGGCTGGCGCCCGACCAGCACGCGCCCGCCATGCTCGGCCAGCATGATCACGACCGGATCGACGCGGGGAAAGTGCTCGGCCGAGCAGGCCGGGCAGCGACGCCCCCACCCGGCCCGGAAGGTCTCGGAGCCAATCCCGCAATTCGAGCAGAAACGATGGCGATTGTGCCACTCGATCAAGGCACGCGCGGTGCCCCAGGACGCGGCATCGGCGTTCGACATCAGGCCGAGCAGACGGAACAGGCTCCAGGCCGGACGGCCGGCGGTGAGCTTGCGCAAGGGCGCGAACAGCGGTCGGCCCTCGTCCAGCCCCAGAAAGATGAGTTCGGCATCCGCCGGGCGCGCGTCGAGCGAGGTCCAGCCGAGCCGTCCCTCGTCGTCCAGCACCGGATCGAGCTCGGCCATCTCCAACAGCCGCGCCAGCGGATGCCGGGCAAGCTCCGCGATCCGATCGGGTTTCAGCCGCAGCTGATCGGCCCGGTCGATCGTCGAGCCGGTGAAGCCGATAGCCCCTCTCCCGTCGCGGGAGAGGGAGGGGCCCAAGCCGTCAGGCTTGGGAGGGTGAGGGTAGGTCATCTTCTGCTTGCCTGACTGTCATGGCTCTACCTCACCCTCCCACTCGCTGCGCGAGCGGGCCCCTCCCTTTCCCTGAACGGGAGAGGGGCTGCCTCGCGCCAGGCGAGGGCGCGTTCAGCCGCTCGCGCGAAGACGGTCGGCAGGCCCGCCTCGCCGAGGCTGTGGATCGGCCACCACGTCCCCGCGGCGTCGCGATCTTGCGCGCGGGCGACGGCGACGTTCAGCGTCAGCGAGAAATGCGTGAACCCATGGGCCACCGCGCCCGCATCGGCCCAGGTGGCGGGGGCGGGCGCGCCGTCCTGCGTCAGCTCGTCCGACCAGCTGCCGGTCGGCAGGCCGAGCATGCCGCCGAGCAGGCCGCGGTCCGGGCGGCGGACGAGCAAGACGGCGCCGTCATGCTCCAGCCAATAAGCCCGCCCGTGGCGCTTGGGCTTGGGCGTTCGCGCTGCCTTTCGCGGGTAGGTTTCGGGGCGGCCAAGCTCGAATGCCCGGCACTGGGCCGAGACCGGGCAGTGCCCGCAGCGCGGCGCGCGGGGCGTGCAGATCGTGGCGCCGAGGTCCATCATCGCCTGCGCGTGATCGCCGGGGCGCGCATCGGGCGTGAGGCTTCCCGCCAGGCGATAGAGTTCCGCCTTCGCCTGCGGCAGCGGCTGCTCGACCGCGAACAGCCGGCTCACCACCCGCTCGACATTGCCGTCCACCACCACCGCGCGCCGCCCGAACGCGATCGCCGCGATCGCCGCCGCGGTATATCGACCGATCCCTGGAAGCTTCAGCAGCGCGGCCTCGCTGTCGGGAAATGAGCCGCCGTGATCGGCCGCCACCCGGCGCGCGCAGGCGAGCAGGTTGCGGGCGCGGGCGTAATAGCCAAGGCCCGCCCAGGCGGCCATCAACTCCTCATCCGCCGCCGCCGCGAGCGCGCCGACATCGGGCCAGCGCGCCACGAACCGCTCGAAATACGGCCGCACCGCGGCCACCGTGGTCTGCTGGAGCATGATCTCCGACAGCCACACGCGGTACGGATCGGCCTGCTCGCCCGCGGCGACCCGCCATGGCAGCGCGCGGGCATGCGCATCGTACCAGCGCAAAAGGAAGACGGAGAACTCGACGGCCACCGCCCGGCTATGCCATGCTGGGCGCGATGGGCAAGTCGGGCGGATCACGCAGGAGAGAGCCGGACGCGCCGCAGCGGTCGCTGCGCGCGCGCGCCGTATCCGACATGCTGCCCGACATCGGCCGCGCCGCGTTTCGCCGCTTCGGCTTCGTCCAATCCTCGATCGTCAGCCGTTGGCGGGAAATCGTGGGCGAGCGTTATGCCGGCGTGTCCTCGCCCGAATCGATCCGCTTTCCCCCCGGCAAGCGCTCGGAAGGCGTCCTTACTTTGGTTGTCGAAGGCGCGCATGCGCCGACCATGCAGCATGTCGCGCCGGTGATCGTCGAGCGGGTGAACCGCTTCTTCGGCTATCCGGCGGTGGCGCGCGTGGCGTTCAGGCAAGGCGTGGTTAAGCTTGCCCGTGCCAAGGCGCGCGCCGCGCCGCCGTCGCTGCGGCCGGTGCCGACCGACCTGGGGGAAAGCCTCCGCGAGATCGCGGACCCCGAGCTTCGCGAGGTGCTGGAAGCGGTTGCGCGCGGGATCGACGCGCGCGATGGGGCGCGGGCGTTGGAGATGATGGCGATCCCGGTGATCGGCAAGCTGAGAGGGTAAAGATGAAGGCATTGGTCACTGGCGCGGCGCTCGGGCTGGCTTTGGTTCTCGCAGGATGTGGCGAAAATGGCGCGGGCGGCCCAGGCCAGGCAAGCCCGTCCGCTCCCGTGGCCGCCGTTCCGCCCCCTGCCGGGCAAAGCTGGTCGGACATCGTCACCGCGACGCCGGAAGGCGGGTTCATGATGGGCAACCCCAATGCCGCCGTGAAACTGGTCGAATTCGCGTCCCTGACCTGCCACGTCTGCGCGGAGTTTTCCGAACAAGGCGAGCAGCCGTTGATCGAACGTTATGTGGAGACGGGGAAGGTCAGCTTCGAAATCCGCAACTTCATCCGCGATCCCGCCGATCTCGCAGCCGCGCTGCTGGCGCGCTGCAATGGCCCGGCAGCCTTCTTCAAGCTCGCTGATCAGATGTATGCCGCCCAGGATGAGTGGCTTGGCAAGCTGCAGCAGATGACGCCCGCCCAACAGCAGAGCCTGCAAAGTCTTCCACCGCAGCAGACGGTGGCTGTCCTGGCTCAGCAGGCCGGACTCATCGATTTCGTCCGCGTGCGCGGCGTGCCCACTCAAAAGGCGCAACAATGCCTGGCCAACGAGGCGGAGCTCAACCGGCTGGTCCAGATGCAGCAAAAAGCGACGCAGGACATGCCGAACTTCGCCGGCACCCCGACCTTCACCATCAATGGCGAAATGGTTCAGAACGCAGCCGCCTGGGTGGCGCTAGAGCCGCGGCTCAAGGCCGCGGTGGGCGGCTGATGCGCCCGTTTTACGCGCTCGCCGCGGCCGCTCTGCTCGGCTCGGCCGGCAGCCAGGCGGCCGCGCCCCCACGCAAGGCGGCGGCACCCGCCGCGCGCGATTGGTCGCGAACCGTGGTCGCGACGCCTGAGGGAGGGTTCCGGGTCGGCAATCCGGCCGCACCGGTCAAGCTGGTCGAATATGGATCGCTGACCTGCAATCACTGCGCGGCCTTCGCGCGCGAGGGCGTCCCGCCTCTGATGGCGGGACCGGTCAAATCCGGCCGGGTCAGCTACGAATTCCGTAACTTCGTGTTGAACGGCATCGACGTGACGGCGACCCTGCTGGCGCGCTGCGCGGGCCCCGACAGGTTTTTCGCCCTGAGCGACACGCTGTATCGGACGCAGGAGCAGTGGGTGGCCCGCATCGCCGGATTGCCGCAGGCGCAAAAGGATCGGCTCGAGGCGCTGCCCGATTCCCAGCGGCTCGGCCGCGTCGCGGAGCTTGGCGGATTGCTCGCCGTCGCCGCTCGCTTTGGAGTGACGCCCGCGCGCGGCAAGCAATGCCTGGCCGACAAGGCGGCGCTGGATCGGCTCGGCAAGATCAACGAAGCGGGAATGGCGTTGGGCGTCAAGGGAACGCCGACCTTCCTGATCAACGGCCAGCTCGCGCCCGCCGGCAATTGGGCAACGCTGGAGCCGCTGCTCAAGACGGCGGGCTGAGCCATCCTGGTTCTGTCGCAACCAAACCCGCCTACCCTGAGCTTGTCGAAGGGCTGTCCTTGTTCCGAGGATCAGAAGAAAGTCAGGGCTTCGATAGGCTCGGCCTGAGCGGCATTCCAGGTTACGGGCACCGTGTGCAATTCCCTCCGGTTGAACCGCGCGCCGCGCCCGCCTAAGTCCCGGCCCTTCATGATGCAGCTCACCACCTTGTCCAGCGGCCTGCGGGTCGCCACCCGCGCGATGCCGGGATTGGAGACCGCCGCCGTCGGGCTCTACGCCGATACCGGCTCGCGCCACGAACCGGCCAGGCTGAACGGCCTTGCCCACCTGTTCGAACATATGGTGTTCAAGGGCGCCGGCCCGCGCTCGGCGCGCGAGATCAGCGAAGCGATCGAGGATGTCGGCGGCGATCTCAACGCCTGCACCGATCGCGACGGCACCAACTTCACCGCCGCCGTGCTGGCCGAGCACCTCCCGCTGGGAGTCGAGCTGATCGCCGACCTGATCGGCCGGCCGCATTTCGCGGCCGCCGACCTGGAGCGCGAAAAGGACGTCGTGCTCCAGGAGCTGGGCGAGGCGCGCGACACGCCCAACGACATCATCTTCGACGATCTGTGGTCGGTCGCGTTCGGCGATCAGCCGCTCGGCCGGCCGGTGCTGGGCGATGAAGCCAGCATCGAGGCGATCGGCATCGACGACCTGCATGCCTGGCGCCTGGGTCAATATCGCGCCGGCAGCCTCCACCTCGTCGCCGCCGGCAAGGTGGTCCATGAGGAACTGGTCGCGCTCGCCGAGCGGCATTTCGCCGATCTCCCGACCGGCACGATCGACGAACCGGCGCCCGCCCGCTTCACCGGCGGCGCCCGTGTCGGCCGCACCTCCGCCGAGCAGGCGCATCTGGCGCTCGCCTGGCCGGCGCCGGCCCAGCTCGCGCCGGATTATTTCGCGGCGCGCTTCTTTTCCGACATCGTCGGCGGCGGCATGTCCTCGCGCCTGTTCCAGCAGGTGCGCGAAGAGCGCGGGCTGGCTTACTCCGTCTATTCGCAGCTCCAGCCTTATTCGGACGCGGGCCTGTTCTACATCTATGCGGCGACCGCGCGCCGCGAATCCGCCGCCGCGGCGCAGCTGATTGAGGATGTGCTCGCGGACGCCGCCCAGACGATCACGCCGCGCGAGCTGGAGCGGGTGCGCACCCAGGCCCGCGCCGGGCTGCTGATGTCAATCGAGAGCCCGTGGGGCCAGGCCCATTATCTCGCCCGCCAGCTTGCCCTGTTCGGCCGCCTGGTCGAGCCCGCCGAGCTGCTCGCCGAGCTTGGCGCGGTGACGCTGGACCAGGTCCGCGCCGCCGGCGCCGCCATGCTCGCCGGCCCCCGCGCCCGCGCCACCATCGGCTTCCCCGCCGTGAGGGCGGCCTAGACAAGATACGTCACCCCAGCGAAGGCTGGGGTCTCAGGGAGACCCGCCGTGACATCTTGTCCTGAGACCCCAGCCTTCGCTGGGGTGACGACATCGTTGGCTGGGGTGACGACATTGATCGCCGAACCCTGGCCCGATTACGGCCTCATCGACTCCGGCGGTGGCCGCAAGCTCGAACGCTACGGCCCGCACCGCTTCATCCGCCCCGAGGCGCAGGCCCTGTGGGCGCCCGCTCTCGACGCCTGGGACGCGGATGGCGAATTCCTGCCCGGATCGGACGAGGAAGGCGGCGGGCGCTGGCAGTTCCGCCGGCCGGTGCCGCCCGGCGGCTGGACGCTAGAGTGGGAAGAGGTCCGCTTCCGCGCGCAATGCACGCCGTTCCGCCACCTCGCGTTCTTCCCGGACATGGCGCCGCAATGGCAGTGGATGCGCGAACGGCTGGGCGAAGGCACGGAGGCGCTCAATCTGTTCGGCTATACCGGTGTCGGCACCTTGGCCTTGTCCGCCTCGGGCGCCAGGCTCACCCATGTCGATGCCTCCAAGAAGTCGGTCGAAGCCGGCAAGGCGAACGCGGCCCTGTCGGGCATGTCCGACCGCCCGATCCGCTGGATGGTGGACGATGCCGCCAAGTTCGTCGCCCGCGAAGTCCGGCGCGGGCGGCGCTACGACGGCATCATTCTCGATCCGCCCAAATATGGACGCGGACCAGCCGGTGAAGTGTGGAAGCTGGAAGAAGGCCTGCCCGCATTAATCGCCGATTGCGCCCGGCTGCTGGACGCGGATAGCCGCTTCCTGGTCCTCACCGTCTATGCGGTCCGGATGTCCGCGCTGGCGATCGGCGAATTGCTCCGCCAGGCGCTGGCGCCGCTCGGCGGGCAGGTCGAATGCGGCGACATGGCGGTGCGCGAGGAGACACGCGGCCTGCTCCTGCCGACGGCGATTTTCGCGCGGTGGAGCCGCTAACCGTCTTCCCCATCGCGAAGCGATGGGGAGGGGGACCATGCGAAGCATGGTGGAGGGGTATCTGGCGCCGCTTACCCCTCCACCACCCTTCGGGTGGTCTCACTCCCCAAGCTAAAGCTTGGAGAGGATAGCTAATCCCGCCCCGCCCGGATCGCCGTGCCGGCGGCGAAGGGCGCTGCCGCGACCAGTAGCAGCGAGACCGCGGCCAGCAGCTTGACCGCGCCCGTGTCGGTCCCCTGCTCGATCAGACCCGCGCCGAAGATCAGGATCGGCACCGCCAGCGGCAGCAGCAGCAGGCCGGCGAGCGCCCCGGTGCCGCGCAGCCCGGCGGTCAGCGCGCTCACGATCAGGGTCAGCGCCGCCAGCCCCGGCGTGCCGAGCAGCAGGCCGAGTTCGAGCCGCGCCAGCACCGCGCCGGGCAGCTTCATCAATGCCGCCGCGGGGATCGCGGCGAGCATCAGCGGCGGGCCGAAGCTCAGCCAATGACCGATCAGCTTGGCGATCGCGACGCCTTCCTCGCTTACCCCGCGCACCGCCAGCTGATCGAGCACGCCGCTCGCCCGGTCTGGCTCGATCAGCCGATCGACTGGCAGCAGGGCCGCCAGCAACGCCGCCATCCACAGCGCGCCGCCCCCGGTCCGCGCCAGCAACGGTGCATCCGGACCGATCGCGAACGGGAACAGGGTCGCGACCAGCAGGAAGAAGATCAGCGGCAGCAGCGCGTTGCCGCTGGTCGCCGCCAGCCGCAGCTCGCGCCGGATCAGCGCGATCATAGGGCGGCAAGCGTCAGTTGCTCGGCATCGTCGAGTCCGATCGGCTGGTGCGTCGCCGCAAGCACCGCGCCGCCTGCCTGTCGATGGCGCGCCATCGCCGCCGCCAGCCGCTCCGCCCCCTCCGCATCCAGCCCGTTGGCCGGCTCGTCGAGCAGCCACAAAGGCGCTCCAGACGCGATCACCCGGGCCAGGGCCGCGCGCTTGCGCTGGCCGGTCGAGAGCATGTGCACCGGCACGTCGGCGAGCCGGGACAGACCCATCCGCTCGATCCCGTCCTCCGCGCGCGCGCCGTCCAGCCGAGCCCAGAAGTCGAGCGCTCGCCGCAGCGTCAGCCGCCCGTCGAGCGCCGCCGCTTCGTCGGCCAGCGCCAGCCTCCCGCCCCGGCGAACCTGCCCGACGCTCGCCCGCAGCAGCCCCGCCGCCACGCGCAGCAGGCTCGACTTGCCGATTCCATTGGGCCCACGGACCAGGGCCGCCGCGCCCGGCCGCAGCTCCAGGCCGATGCCTTCGAACAGCAGCCGCCCGCCGCGGATCAGCGCGACCCCGTCCAGCCGAAGCAGCGGCTCGGCCGTCACTCGGCCGAGTCCTCGATGGCGTGCATGTCCTCGTCGGACAGGCCGAAATGATGGCCGATCTCGTGGACGATGACGTGGGTGACCAGCTCCTCCAACCCGACCCCGCTTTCCGCCCATTCGTCGAGCAGCGGCCGGCGGTAGAGGTGGATCATCGCCGGCAGCTCGCCCGATGCGGTCGAGGATTGCTCGCCCACCGGCCGGCCGGTGTAGAGGCCGGACAGTTCGAACGGATCGTCGATCCCGAACTGCGCCAGCACTTCATCCTCGGCGAATTCCTCGACACGAAAGACCACGCCGTCCAGATGGCGGCGGAACAGCGCCGGCAGCCTCGCGACCGCCGCATCCGCGAGCCGCTCGATCGTCGCCGCGTCGGGCGCGAGGATTTGGCGGGCCGGTGTCACCGGAGCGACATAGCAAGCGATCGGAGGGAGAGGAACATGGCCGGCAAGCTTGACGGGGAGGAGCGCGACGCGGCGCTGGCGGGCGTGCCGAACTGGCGCTGGGACCCGGACCGGGACGGCATCCGCCGCACGTTCCGCTTTCGAAGCTTTACGGAGGCATTCGCCTTCATGACCGGCGTGGCGCTGGAAGCCGAGCGCGCGGATCATCATCCGGAATGGTCGAACGTGTGGGCCCGGGTCGAGATGCTGCTCACCACCCACAGCGCCGGCGGCCTGACCCACAAGGACATCGCGCTCGCCCACGCCGCCGACAAGCTTGCCCTGCGGCTGGGAGCCGGTTAGAGCGCCCACCTTCCAGAGCATGCGGAGCGGTGGCCGAGTGGTCGAAGGCGCTCGCCTGGAAAGTGAGTATACGCCAAAAGCGTATCGAGGGTTCGAATCCCTCCCGCTCCGCCACCGGCTGTTCGCGTAAGTATCAGCGTCTGATCCTGATCTTGCCGTTCCGCGCCGTCCGCAGGCGATCGGGCCAGTTGGGAAGCGCCTAGGGCCGCACGTCGCGGCGGGACGCGCGACACGGCTGAGACCGGCAGCCAAGTCTTGCAATCCTTCTTAAACCAGCATCATCGTAGCACGCTGGATGTCCGGCTCCGGTCGCACGCGTCACTCAACCACGGGGGATGAGCAATCTTTTCAGGCCGCCTGCTCCGGCTTCTGGTCGCGCTTGGCGGGTCGGACGCGGCGAGCGCGATTGCCGCGCGGCTGGCGCCTCGCCCCGATCCGCAGCCGCCACGTTTCCGGGCGAGGCGGGAGGCGGATCCTGACGGGATCGCCCGCTGGTGGGACGCCCGGGGCCAGGCAATGCGCGACACGATCGCCGATGCAGCGACGCTCGCCGCCGCGCCGGCCTACGCCGCCAACGTCGAGAACATGATCGGCACGATCAAGGTACCGGTCGGCGTCGCCGGGCCGCTGCGGGTCAACGGCGTCCACGCCCGGGGCGACTTCCTGCTGCCGCTCGCCACGACGGAAGCGGCGCTGGTCGCCTCCTATGCGCGCGGCGCCGACCTCATCACGCGCGCGGGCGGCGCCTCGGCCGCCATGTTGTCCGAAGGCGTGGTGCGCAGCCCGGCCTTTGTCTTTGCCGACATCGTCGAGGCGGGGCGTTTCGTCGCCTGGGCCGCGGAGAATGCCGACACCCTTCGCGCCGCCGCGGAAGCCACCACCCGCCACGGCAAGCTGGTCGGGATCGATCCCTATATCGACAACGACACCGCATTCCTGGTCTGCCGCTATACCACGGGGGACGCGGCCGGGCAGAACATGGTCACCATCGCCACCGACGCCTTGTGCCGGGCAGCGCTGGGGGCCTGCCCGGTGCCGCCGCGCTGCTGGTTCATCGAAGGCAATCTGTCGGGCGATAAAAAGGCGAGCTGGCTCGGCCTGATCGCCGGGCGCGGGCGCAAGGTGTCCGCCAGCGTCGTGATTCCGGAAGCGCTGGTCGAGCGGCACCTCCATGTCGGTATCGACAGAATGCTCGACTATGCCCGCGTCGCCCAGATCGGCGCCTCGCTTTCCGGACAGATCGGCGCGCAGGGCCATTATGCCAACGGCCTCGCGGCTTTCTTCATCGCCACCGGCCAGGACGCCGCCTGCGTCGCCGAAAGCGCCGTCGGCTTCACCCGGATGGAGCGGCGGGACGCGGGGCTGTTCATGGCGGTGACCCTGCCCAACATCCTGGTGGGCTCGGTCGGCGGCGGCACCGGCCTTCCCTCGCAGCAGGCGGCTTTGGAGCTTGTCGGCCTTGCTGGACCCGGCAACGGCGCGGCGCTGGCCGAAGTCGTCGCCTGCCTGTGCCTGGCCGGAGAAATCTCGATCATGGCGGCGATTGCCGCCGGCGATTTCGCGCGCGCCCATGCCCGGCTGGCGCGGGGGCGGCGTTGAGCAGCGCGGCCGTGACGTCGCCGGGGCTGGTCCGGCGCTTGGTCATCTATCAGGCCGAACGGTTTCCGCTGGCGCGCACGTCGCTGCTCGTGGCCGTCTTCTCCGCCGCCAGCGTCAGCGTGTCCGCCCACCTTGGCGGCAGGCCGCCGCCCAGCCTCGTCACCTATGCCGCCGCCTTCCTGGTTACCCTGCTCTTCTTTTTCCAACTCCGCGTTCTCGACGAGATCAAGGATGCCGACGAGGATGCGCGCTTCCGCCCTGAACGTCCGATCCCGCGCGGGCTGGTCTCGCTTCGCTTGATCGTCGGCTTGGGCCTGGCAAGCGTGCCGGTCGCGATTGCCGCGTGCTGGATGGTCGATGGGCGAATGCTGGTCCTGCTGGCCATTACCTGGGGCTGGATGCTGCTGATGGCGCGGGAGTTCTTCGCGCCGGCGTGGCTGAAGGCGCGCCCCTTCGTCTACATGGTGTCGCACATGGCGGTGATGCCGGCGATCGACCTGGTTCTGACCGGCTTCGAATGGGTGCCGCGCGGCGCCGCGCCGGCTGGGCTTGCCCTCTTTCTCCTGCTGAGCTTCGCCAATGGCTGTGTGCTGGAGATCGGCCGCAAGCTGTGGGCGCCGGAAAGCGAGCGCGAGGGCGTGGAGAGCTACTCCGCCCTGCTTGGCCCACGCCGCGCCGCCGCGCTGTGGATCGGCCTGGTCGTGCTCGCCTGCGCGCTGCTGCTGCTGGTCGGGCGAACCACGGGCGCGCCGCTCGCCACCGGCGCGATCGGGCTCCTCGGCGCTGCCTGGACGATCCGCGTCGGGCTTCGCTACCGTGCCGATCCGACGCCGGCGATGCAGGCGCAAGTCGATACCGCCGCGGGCCTGTGGGTCTTCACCTGCTACGCCGCTGCGGGCTTCGCGCCATTCACATGGATGCTGGGCGCGTGATCGTCGAAGCCGCGGCGGCGGCCGATTCGCCGGGAGTCGGCGGCAAGGCGGCGGCGCTGGGGAGGCTCGCCCGCGCCGGCTTCGACGTGCCGCCCTTCTTCGTGATCACGGGCGAGGTCGGGGCCGACATCCTCGATGCCGCGCTGGGCCGTATCGGACCCGGCCCCTTCGCCGTCCGTTCCTCCGGCCTTCAGGAGGACGGCGCCGCGCACAGCCATGCCGGCCAGTTCGCGTCGCTACTGAACGTCCCGCGAGCGGCGGTTCCCGAGGCGATCGCGGAGGTTATCGCTTCCAACGACCAGGCCGGCCTCGCGGCTTATCGGGCAACGCGCGGGCTCGATAACGCGGGCGACCGGCCGGCGGTGATCGTGCAGGAGATGGTGCCCGCCTCGCATGCCGGCGTCGCCTTTTCCGCCGACCCGGTCAGCGGCCGGCGGGACCGCATCGTCGTGTCCGCCACCGCCGGCCTCGCCGATCGGCTGGTATCGGGCGAGATCGACGGCTCCAGCTGGTGGATCGACGCAGCCAGCGGTGCCGCCGTGGATAGCAGCGGCGATGCCGACCTGCTCGCTCCGGAAGCGCTCGGCCAGGTGGTCGACCTGGTCCGGCGCGTCGAGCACGCGCACGGCAGCGCGCAGGACATCGAATGGGCGATCGCGGACGGGCGCCTGCGCCTCCTTCAGGCGCGGCCGATCACCTCGCCGCTCCGCCCGGCACCGCTCGCCGATGCACGCTTGGCCGTGTTCGACAACAGCAACATCGTTGAAAGCTATCCTGGCCTCGTCTCGCCGCTGACCTTCTCCTTCGCATCCTACGCTTATGCCCGTGTCTACACCTCGTTCGTGACGCTGCTTGGTGTCCGGCCCGACATCGTGCGCGCCAACCGCGTCGTGTTCGAAAACATGCTCGTGCGGGTGAACGGCCGCGTCTACTACAACCTCGGCAACTGGTTCCGGGCGCTGGCGCTGCTTCCCGGCTACAACCTCAATCGGGGCTATATGGAGACCATGATGGGGGTCGGCGCGCCGCTGCCGGCCGAGGTCATGTCCGGGTTCACACCCGCCGCTGCGACCGGCGGCCAAGCCCGCGAATATGGCCGCCTCGCCCGGATGGGCTTCGGCCTGCTGCGCGAGGCGATCCGCCTGCCCGCCACCGCCGACGGCTTCCGCGCCCGTCTCGACCGTGCCCTGGCCGCGACCGCGCCCGACAAGCTCGCCGCCATGCCGCTGACCGCGCTCGCGGCCGAATATCGGCGGATCGAAGGCGACCTGCTCGACCGCTGGGATGCGCCCATCGTCAACGATTTCCTGTGCATGATCGCCTTCGGCGCGTCGCGAAAGCTGCTCGAACGCTGGATGGGTCCGGCCGGCCTAATGCTCCACAACGACGTGCTGATCGGCCAGGGCGACATCATCTCCGCGCGCCCCGCCCAATTGATCCGCGCCATGGGCGCGAGGGTGGCCGGCGACCCGGCGATCGTTGCCGCGCTCGAACGGGGCGACCGCGCGGCGATCGACGCCGATCCGGCCCTGAGCTCCGACCTCGCCGCCTATGTTGCGGAGTTCGGCGACCGCTGCACCGAGGAACTGAAACTCGAAAGCGTCACGCTGGACGAGGACCCGGGCCCGCTCCACGCCGCCGTGGCCGCCGCCGCGCGGGCGGGATCGCCGGCACCCCAACGCGCCCACGATCCGTTCGCGGCCTTGAACCGCGGACTTCGCAACCCCGCCAAGCGCGTCGTCGCACGCCGGGCGCTTCGCTGGGCAAAGGCTCGGGTGCGCGACCGCGAGAACCTGCGTTACGAGCGCACCCGTATCTTCGGCCGCGCCCGCCGCCTCCTGCTCGCCGCCGGCCGGCAGTTCCACGCGCACGGCCTGCTTGCGGACCCTCGCGACGTCTTCCTCCTGACGATCCAGGAGGTGCTCGGCGCGATCGAAGGCTTCGCGACCAGCATCGACCTCGCCGCCATCGCCGACCTGCGGCGCCGGGAGATGGCGGCCGCGGCGCACACCGCCGACCCGCCCGAGCGCATCTTCGTCACCGGCCCGGCCTTCACCGCCTCGACCCTTGCCGCCGTGCCGGTCGTGTCGGAGGGCAGCACCGAGCGGACCGGCACCGGCTGCTCGGCGGGTATCGCCACGGCGGTGGCCCGAGTGGTTCGCGATCCGCGCACGCAAAGCCTCGCCGCCGGCGAGATCCTGGTCGCGCGTCATACCGATCCCGGCTGGATTGCGCTGTTCGCCAGCGCGTCGGCGATCGTGGTGGAGCGGGGCAGCCTCCTTTCCCATTCGGCCATCGTCGCGCGCGAGCTCGGCATCCCGTGCGTTGTCGGCTGCAAGGACGCGACCAGCTGGATCCGTGACGGCGAGCGGATCGAGGTGGACGGCGCCACGGGGCGCGTGCGGAAGCTCGGCGGATGACCGAGATTGCCGCCAAGGCCCGCTTCGACCGCATCCGCTACGCGCAATTGTGGGAAGACGCCGACATCCTGACCGAAGCGCTCGGCCCCCGCCCTGGCGCCCGGCTCGTGTCGATCGCCTCGGCGGGCGACAACGCGCTGGCGATGCTGCTGCTCGATCCCGCCGAAGTGATCGCCGTGGACCTGTCGTCCGCCCAGCTTGCCTGCATCCGGCTGCGCGTCGCCGCCTGGCGGGTCCTGAGCCACTCCGAACTCCTCGAACTGCTCGGCTTCCGAGCGTCCGCGAACCGAAGCGCGCTGCTCGACCGCGCGCTCGCCAACGCCGACGCGGCGACCGCCGCCTTCTGGAACGCGCTCCGCCCGGAGGTCGTCGCCCACGGCGCCGGGGCGATCGGCAAGTTTGAACGCTATTTCGCGCTGTTCCGCGGCCGGTTGCTGCCCTTCGTGCACGGGCGGCGCACGGTGGAAGCGATCTTCCACCCCCGAGCACCGGAGGATCGCGCCCGCTTTCTGCGGAACACCTGGAACAATCGGCGCTGGAGGTTCCTCCTGCGCTGCTTCTTCTCGCGCCGCGCCATGGGCGCGCTCGGCCGCGACCCGGCCTTCTTCGATCAGGTGCAAGGCAGCGTTTCCGCCCACGTCGCGCGCCGGATCGAACATGCGTTCGTGCGCAACGACCCCGTCGCCAACCCATATCTGCGCTGGATCATGACTGGCAGCCACGGCCCGGTTCTCCCCCTCGCCTTTCGCCCCGAACATCATGAAGCGATCGGTGCGCGCCTCGACCGGCTCAGCATTGTCCACGGCAGCCTGGAGTCCGTCGCCACCCAAGGCGCCGGGATCGACGGCTGGAACCTGTCGGACATCTTCGAATATATGTCGCCGGCAGCCTTTGCCGAAACTTACGCGCGGATTCTCGGCGCATCCGCACCGGGCGCCCGGCTCGTCTATTGGAACATGATGGCCCCGCGCCGCGTCCCGGCGCCGCTGGCCGCCCGCGTCCGCGAGCGCCGCGATTTGGCCGAACCGCTGCGGGCACGCGACAAGGCCTTCTTCTATTCGGATTTCGTGGTGGAGGACGTGGCGTGAACCTCCTCGCGCCGCTCGCCATCCTGGCCGCATCCGTCGCCGCCCTGATCGCCGCGGTCGCGCTGATCCGCACAATCGGCCAGCGCGGCGGCTGGACGGGCGAAGTCCAGCGCAAGGGCGTCCATGTCGCCGTCGGGCTCTACGCCCTGATCCTCCCGATTCTGTTCGACGATCGCTGGCCGGTCGTTCTTCTGATCCTGGTCACCATCGCCATCATGCTGTGGTTCCGGCGCCCGCAGTCGCGTGCGACGGGGCTCGGCGCCGCGATCCATTCGGTCGAGCGGCGATCCTGGGGCGACATCCTGCTCGCGCTGGCGATCGGCTTCGTTTTCCTTCGCGCCGGGGACAGCTACATCCTCTACGCGCTTCCCATTGCGATCATCGCGCTCTCGGATGCCGCCGCCGCGCTGACCGGCTCCAGCTACGGACGCCGCCGCTTCGTCATCGAGGACGGCGTCAAGAGCTGGGAAGGCGTGGTCGCCTTTTTCGCCGTGACTTGGATCCTCGCCATGGTCATGCTGCTGCTGCTAACCGACGTGCCGCGGCTCAACGTCGTGGTGCTGTCCTTCGCGATCGCCCTCTTCGGGGCGACGGTGGAGGCGGTGTCGTGGCGGGGGCTCGACAATCTCTTCGTGCCGATCTGCGTGCAATTGTTCCTGCTCGGCTTCCTCCGCGCCCCGCCCGAGACGCTGGCCCTGCTCTCCCTTGCCTTTGTCGGAGCAGTCCTGCTGATCGTCCTGCTCGCCCCACCCCTGGGCCTCAGCGCCCACGCCAGCCGCGCCTTCGTGGTGGCGATCTTCTCGTTCCTCGGTGTCGCGGGCGTGTTCGGCACCGTGCTCCCCGCGTTCATAATGCTTGCCCATCTCGCCGCCAGGAAAGCGCGGCCGTGCCGAAGCGGCCATGCCGATCTCGACTTCATAGCGATGCTGGCCGGCGCGGCGCTGATCTGGCTGTTCGTTGGCGAAACGGTCGGCCCGACCGCAATCAACCTCTACAATATGAGCCTGGCGGGCATCCTTCTCGCCTATCTGCTGATGGCGCTCGGCCTGAACCGCCGGTACGTGCTCGCCGGCTATCTCGCGGTGCTCGGCACCTACATCTTCCTGATCTCGGTCGGCCCCAGTGGCGCACGCTGGGCGATCGGCCTGCCGGAAACGGCGGCGGCCTCGCTGGCCATCGTCCTGATCGCGCTGGTCGCGCGCTCGACGTGGTTCGACCGCTGGCGCGCGCCCCGCATCGCGGCCGTGGCGAGCGTCGTGCCGATGACCGCCTATCTCACGCAAACGGTACTGGCATGAGCTACGAACTGGAAGTGGACGGTGCCCGCTGCCGGGTGTGGCCGGATGGCCCCAATTGGGACGGCATGCCGGCCGCCGCGATCGGCAGGCTGGAAATCCCCGATCCCGCGAGCGGCCTCACGCTGCTGACCCGCGCTTGCGAAACGCTCCGCGCCGCCGGCCGCACCGCGGTGCTGGCGCCGATGGACGGCGACACCTGGCATCCTTACCGCGCGGTGACCCAGAGCGACGGCTCGCCGCCCTATCTGCTGGAACCGACCTCCGGCCGGCACGACGCTTCCGTGCTCGCCGCCGCCGGCTTCCGCTCGATCGCGGATTATGTCTCCAGCCGCGCTCCAGTGCCGCCGCCGGGCGGGCCGGCTCCGGCGGTGCCGGGCGTGATCGTGCAAGCCTGGGACGGAACCGGCGCGGAACCGATGCTCGACCGGCTTTTCGCGCTCTCGGGCGCCTCCTTCGCCGACAAACGCTTCTTCAAGGCGATCGACCGCGACGCGTTCCTGGCGCTCTACCGCCCGCTCCTGCGGCTGATCGACCCACGCCTGGTGCTATTCGCGCTGGACGAAGGCGCGGGCCTGGCAGGCTTCCTGTTCGGCATCCCCGACCGGCTCCAGGGCTCCGCGCCCGACACCGCGATCCTGAAAACCTACGCCAGCGGACGCCCCGGCGTCGGACATCTGTTGGCTCACCGCTTCCACGAAGCCGCACGCGAGCTCGGCTACGTCCATGTGATCCACGCGCTGATGCATGTGGAAAATGTGTCGCTCCAGCGCAGCGCGCTGCATTCCGGCCAGGTGTTCCGCCGCTACAGCCTGTTCGGCCGCCGGTGAACCTGCTGGACGCCTTCGCCGCGCGGGTGGTGGCGCATGGCGAGCATATCGCGATCATCGACGGCCGCGGCCGCGCGACCAGCTTCGGCGATCTCGATGCCCGCGCCGCCGCGCTCGCCGGCGCCTGGCGCGCGCAGGGGCTGCGGGCGGGCGACCGCGTCCTCCTCGCCCTCCCGCTCGACGCCGATCTCTACGCCGCGCTGGCGGCGCTGTGGCGCATCGGCGCGGTGACCGTGTTCCCCGAGCCCGCGCTTGGCCTGCGCGGACTGCGCCAAGCCATCGCCGCCACCCAGCCCCGCGCTTTCCTGGCCTCCGGCGCTTATCGGCTGCTGCCCCTGTTCATCCCCGCCCTGCGCCGCACGCCGCTTCGGCTGCGCCCGCGCGGCGGCGGCGGAGCCGGCGGCGGGATTGCCGACCTTCCGATCGACGCGCCCGCACTGATCTCCTTTACCAGCGGCTCCACCGGCACACCCAAGGCGATCGTGCGCAGCCATGGCTTTCTCGCCGCCCAGGACCGGGCGCTGGCCCCGCTCCTCGCCTCCACCCGTCCGGAGGTGGACCTCGTCTCCTTTCCGGTCTTCGTGATCGCCAACCTCGGCCAGGGCGTCACCTCGCTGCTTCCGAACTGGCGCCTCGTCGCACCCGCGCGCGCCGACGCGCACGCCATCCGCCGTCATGCCGAGCGCCACGGCGCCACGCGCCTGCTGCTGAGCCCCGCCATCGCCGCCAAGCTGGCGCAGGTCGGCTTGCCACCCGCCGTCCGCACGGTCTTCACCGGCGGCGGCCCGGTGTTTCCCGACCTCCTCGCAAGCCTCGGCTCGCGGCACCCGGGCGTCGATCTGGTCGCCGTTTACGGCTCCACCGAGGCCGAGCCGATCGCCCATGTCCACGCCCGCGACATTCGCGGCGAGGATTGGGCGGCGATGCGGGAAGGCGCCGGCCTGCTCGCCGGCACGCCCGCCGCCGCGGCCCGCGTCCGCATCGTCGATGACGAAATCCTCGTCGCCGGCGACCATGTCGTGCGTGGCTACCTCGATCCCGCGCAGGACGCGACGGCCAAAGTCCGGGACGCCGACGGCACGGTCTGGCACCGCACTGGCGACGGCGGCTATTTCGATGCGCAAGGGCGGCTCTGGCTGCGCGGGCGGGTGGACGGACGGGTCGGCGGATTATGGCCGTTCCAGGTGGAAGCGCCCGCCCGCTTGTGGCCCGGCATTCGCTCCGTCGCCCTTGGGCAGCGGAGCGGGGCCGGCATACTCGCCATTGCCGGCGACCGGCGCCATGCCGAGACTTGGCGCCAGCGGGCGCGCGGCCTGGGCGTGGCGGAGGTGGCGGTGGTGCCGTCGATCCCGGTCGACCGGCGACACGGATCCAAGGTCGACCGCGCCGCGCTCGACCGGCTGTTAGCTCGTTAGCCGCTTGCGACGGAACGGGTAGGCGAACTGCGCGCCGTAACCGCTCGGCACGTTTTCCGGTACGCCATAGGCCTGCGGCCACCGCGCCTTCGGGAAATGATGCGTGCCGAACAACCTGTCCAGAAAGGGGAAATGGATCGCGAAGTTGACGTCGATCGCCTCTTTTTCCAGCCCGTGGTGCCAATGGTGGTAGCGCGGCGTCACCAGCCAGCGGCCGAGCCGGTCGAAATCGCCGCGAACATTGGCGTGCACCAGCGAGGCATAGACGTAGACCAGCGCGATATAGGCTTGCATCGCCGACGGCGCGAAACCCAGCGTGAGCAGCGGCAGCGACGTTAGCCCACGCAGCGCAATGATCTCGAGGAAGTGCATGCGCGCGCCCGCCAGCCAGTCCATCGACTTGGCCGAATGGTGCACCGCGTGGAATCCCCACAGGAACGGGACGCGGTGAAAGGCACGGTGAAGCCAATATTGGGCGAGGTCGGTCAGCAGCATGATGAGGCCGAACTGAAGCAGCCAGGGCAGCGCCGCGACGCCCGCGCGGAACGCCTCGAACCCGTCGCCGCTATTGGCCAGGATCGTCTTCGACGGGGCAAGCGCCAGGAAGGTCAGCACCTGCACCATCATGGAGCTGACCAGGAAGTAGAACAGGTCTTCGGGCCATTCGGGCCGGAACAGCCTTTGCCCGGCATGGCGCGGCCAGAACCGCTCGATCGGCGCGAACATCAGGCCGGTGACGATCAGGTTCACGACGAAGAAGTCGAGCCCGAAGAAGATGCCCCAATCGCGCGTCTCGTGCGGCTGAACATGGGCACCGCCGAGCAGTGCCGCGGTGATCCCGGTGGCAAGCGCCGCGAAGCCGAGGATCTTGTTCGGACGCAGCAACAGGCTGACCAGCGCCAGCGCATAGCTGGCCAACAGGATGAGGTGCACCGCAGGCCGGAACCAGCTCATCGCGTGCACCCGCTCCAGCTCCGGGGTCGCAAACAGGCCGGGCCAGCGCAGCGCCACCACGAAGCCGAGGCCCGCGACCGCCAGGAGCAGCGCGAAGAAGCCGGCGAACCAGCCACTGCCGAAGCGACGGCGCTCCAGGGGCGCTTCCAGCTCATCCGCCAGTGCGCCGACCCCTTGCTCGATGTCGATCTCGCCCTCCCCTCGTGCCCCCCGGAACGCTGGCCGGAAGAGGTGAAGATAGCACTTACAGCGATGACGGCTAAAGAGACTTTTCACTATGTTCGAGGCATTGTGGGCCGATGTCAGCACCGCAATTGAGCCTGCTCGCCCGCCGCCGCTTCGCGCCTTTGTTCGCGACGCAGTTCCTGGGCGCGTTCAACGACAATCTTTATCGATCGGCGATGCTGTTTCTGATCGCCTTTCGCCTGTTGGCGGGCGATCCGGATCGGGCGGCGCTGGCCGCGGTCGCGGCGGGCGGGGTGTTCATCCTTCCCTATTTCCTGTTTTCGAGCCTGGCCGGGCAGCTCGCGGACCGGATCGACAAGGCGGTGCTCGCCCGCTGGGTAAAGGTCGCGGAAGTCGGGATCATGGTCGTGGGCGCGGTCGCGCTGCTGTGGGGCTCGATGCCGCTGCTTTTCCTGGTGCTGTTCGCGATGGGGGTGCATTCGACCTTCTTCGGTCCGATCAAATACTCGATCCTGCCGCAGCATCTGGCCGAGCGTGAGCTGATGGGCGGCACGGGGCTGGTCGAGTCCGGAACGTTCCTCGCCATCCTCCTGGGACAATTGGCGGGCGGGCTGCTCGCCACCAACGCGGCGTCGATCGCCGTGCTCGGCGTCGCCGCGCTGGGCCTGCTCGCGAGCATGTTCATCCCGCCCGCGCCGCCAGCCGCGGACCGACCGGCGCTCGACCGCAATCTCGTGCGTGCCACGGCCAGCATCATCCGCCGGGCACGCGGCACGCGCTGGTTGTACCTGACGATCCTGGGGATCAGCTGGTTCTTCGCGCTCGGCGCGGTGCTGACCCAGCAGTTCGTGCCGCTGGTCGAACGCTTGCGCGGCGACGAGACGGTCGCATCTTTGTTCCTGGCCCTTTTCTCCGTCGGCGTCGCGGCCGGGTCGCTCACCGTCAACCGCCTTCTCCGGGGCGAGATCTCGGCGCGCTACGTGCCCGTGGCGGCGCTGGTCCTGGCACTGGCGGTGATCGACCTGTCGGTCACCGTGCGCGGCATGGCGCCGGCCGCCGCGCCCGTTGGCATTACAGGGTTCCTCCAGCTCGCCGGCAGCTGGCGGCTGGTTGCGGACCTGCTGGTGATCTCGCTGGCGGGCGGCGTGTTCATTGTTCCGCTCTACGCCTTCCTGCAGACGCTGGGCGATCCCGCCAACCGCTCGCGAGACGTCGCCGCCAACAACGTCGTCAATGCCGCCGCCATGGTCGGCGTGTCGGTGGTCGTCGCGCTGATGCTGGCCGCGGGCGCCGACATCGCCACCGTGTTTCTCGTGCTGGGCCTGTTCGGGCTGGTCGTCGCCCTTGTCGCCTGCGCGCTGCTTCCGGAAACGGTGATCAAGTCGCTCGTGCGCGGTGCGCTCAAGCTCGCCTACGGCGTCGAAGTGGTCGGCGCGGAGAACATGCCGGCCCCCGGCACCCGCGCGGTGGTGGTGGTCAATCACGTGTCCTTTCTCGACGGCCTGCTGCTCGCGGCATTCCTCCCCGGCACGCCGACCTTCGCCGTCCACACGCGCATCGCCAAAGCTTGGTGGATCCGCCCCTTCCTGCGCCTGTTCGACGCCTTTCCGGTCGATCCGACCAACCCGATGTCCGCAAAGGCGATGGTCAAGGCGGTGCGCGAAGGCCGCACGCTGGTGATTTTCCCCGAAGGGCGCATCACCGTGACCGGCGCCCTGATGAAGATCTTCGACGGACCCGGCATGGTCGCCGACAAAGCGGACGCGCCGATCGTGCCGGTGCGGATCGACGGGGCGCAATTCACGCCCTTCTCCCGCCTTCGCGGCAAGGTTCGCCTGCGCTGGTTCCCGCGCATCCGCCTGACCGTGCTTCCGCCCCGGCGCGTCGCCGTCGAAGGCGGCAGCGCGCGCGAGCGCCGCGCGATCGCCGGGCGGCGGTTATACGATCAGATGAGCGAAATGATCTTCGCCACTTCGGACATCAACCGCACCTTGTTCGCGGCGCTGCTGGGGGCAGCGGACGTGCACGGCCGCGCCGCACCGATCGTGGAGGACGTCAAGCGTGAGCCGTTGAGCTACGGCCGGCTGATCGCCGGCTCGCTGGCGCTGGGCCGCGCGCTGGAGCCGCATGCCGGGCGCGGCGAGGCGATCGGGCTGCTCCTGCCAAACGTCAACGGAGTCGCGGTTTCCTTTTTCGCGCTGCAAGCGACCGGCCGCGTGCCGGCGATGCTCAACTACACCGCCGGTCTCGCCAATCTCCAGGCCGCCTGCACCGCGGCCGATATCCGCACGATCGTGACCGCGCGCGCCTTCGTCGAGGCGGCAAAGCTGGGCGAGATCGTTGCCGCACTCGGCTCCGAGCGGCGGATCGTTTACCTGGAGGATGTGGGCGCCGGGATCGGCCGCTTCGCCAAGCTTCGCGCGCTGCTGGCCTCCTACTTCGCCGAACGGGGGCATGCGCGCCTGCGCATCGACCCGGCCGCCCCCGCCGTGATCCTCTTCACCTCAGGATCCGAAGGGGTTCCCAAGGGCGTCGCGCTCAGCCATCGCAACCTCCTCGCCAACCTGGCGCAGCTGGGCGCTCGCATCGACTTCAACCCGTCCGACATCGTCCTGAATGCGCTGCCCGTGTTCCACAGCTTCGGGCTGACCGGCGGCACGCTGTTGCCGATCCTGAACGGCATCAAGACCGTGCTCTACCCAAGCCCGCTCCATTACCGCATCGTCCCCGCGCTCGCCTACGATGCCAACGCGACGGTTCTGTTCGGCACGGACACCTTTCTCGCCGGCTATGCCCGCATGGCCAATCCTTACGATTTTTACGCGCTGCGCTACATCTTCGCGGGGGCCGAAAAGGTGCGGGATTCCACCCGCGCGACCTTTGCCGAACGCTTCGGCCTGCGCATCATGGAAGGCTATGGCGCGACCGAGGCGGGGCCGGTGATCGCGGTCAATACGCCCATGCACTTTCGCGCCGGATCGGTCGGCCGCCTTCTTCCCGCGATCGAGGCGGAGCTGACCCCCGTTCCCGGCATCGATGGCGAAGGCGGCACCGTCGGTCGGCTCGCGATCCGCGGCCCCAACGTGATGGCGGGCTATTACAAGGTCGATGCGCCCGGCGTGCTGCAACCTCCGGCCGACGGCTGGCACGACAGCGGCGACATCGTCGGGATCGACGCGGAGGGCTTCGTGACGATCCGCGGCCGCGCCAAGCGGTTCGCCAAGATCGGCGGCGAAATGATCTCGCTGCCCGCGGTGGAAGGATATGCCGCCTCCGCCTGGCCGGGCTGCGACCACGCCGTCGTCACCCGCCCCGACGCGCGCAAGGGCGAGCAGCTCGTCCTGTTCACCACCAACCGCGCCGCCAAGGGCGCCGACCTTCTGGCGTGGGCCAAGGCAAATGGCATCGCCGAGATCGCCGTGCCGCGAGACATAAGGGCGGTGGAAACGCTGCCCGTGCTGGGCACCGGCAAGCTCGATTACGTCCGCATGGAAGCGATCGCCAAGGGATGATCGGGCGGGGGGGGGGGTAGCGGTCCCGTTCCCTTATCGGCGGAATCGGCCTTGCTTCAGGAAGGCCATCGTCTGAGCAACGACGCGGCGATCGTAGACCATCAGCGTGTGTGACACCGCCAGCACGATGTGATCGCGCATTCCTTCGACATGAGTGGCCGCGACGGCGACCTTGCCGTCGTTCGGGCGGGCGAAGATCAGCCGCGGGGAAATCGGGTCCAATCCCCTGCTGCCCGCGATGATGCCCAGTTCGAAACCCACCTTGCCCAGAAGCTTCTCGTCGTCCGCGATCCGCCTGGTGCGCAGATGAGCCCCGACCGGACCAAGCAGGATGCGGTTCAGCCGGATACGATAGATCAGATCCGCCACTTCGCTCCCGCCATTGGGGGGAGCGAGCATCACGACGCGGCCCAGCCTTGCCGGCGGTCGCGCCTCGATCAAGGCACGCGCGACGAGCCCGCCGAGCGAATGGGTCACGATGTGCAGCGGCCCCTCGAAGGATGCGTCGAAGGCAGCCACCTTGGCCGCGAGATGATCCACGATCCCGGTCAGCGACCGTCGCCGCCCCGGATAGGCCGGGGAGAAAGTTGCGTAGCCTCCTGCGCTCGCGGCCGCGGCGAGCATTCGCATCGAGCCCGCGCGTCGACCGAGCCCGTGCAGGAACAGGACACCGCCCTTGGCTGATTCCGTCATGAATGGATGGTCATCCTTATCGCGCCTGCGCGAGTGATGGCGGCGTGCTTGGCCGGCTCATCTCGGCAGGTAATAACGATCCGTCACTTCCTCGCGGCGAGCGACGCCGGTGGCGACGAGGGTGTCCAGCACCTGTTCCACGCGCTGGCGGCGCTTGGGCGTGTTTCGGCCGGCAAAGGTGGCGGCGAGCGCGGGGACGGCGATCGGGGCGGATGCGCGCGCCAGCACGTCGCGCACCGATCGGATCTGATCGAGCCCGTCCGCCGGCCATTTGGCTTCGGCGCCGAGCGCCGCCGCTTCGCCAAGATCGGCCTCGACCTGCGTTTCGCCCTTCACCTTGGACGCGAGCCGCGGCTTCTGGAATTCGGGGCGGAGCCAGTGAACGACCCCCTGCTTTTCCTGGGCGACCCGCTCCTGATTGAGCGCGACGAGGCGGACGAGCAGTTCCTCTTCCGCCGCGTCCTGGTCCGCGCTCTTGTGCGGGCTCGGCGTCGTGCCGCCCGGCTTGCCGACCAGCCGCTCGGCCAGGTCGCTCCAGCCATAAGCGGCGAAGGTCTCGCGATCGATCTCGTCGTGCAGCTCCTTCAGGATCGCGATCTGCCCCGCTTCATAGACGTCGCGTTCGGCGGCGGTCAGCGGAGCGCCGATGCCGGCATCAAGCTCGCGCACCCGCTCCAGCGCGTTGTAAAGCCCCGTCATGGTCAGGAAGTCGTGCGCCGCGATCCGTTCCTTGCGAAAGGCGTCGAGACGCTCACCGAGTTCAGTAAGCTTGCTACCCGGCGCCGCGAATGGAAAGCGATTGAACGTGTTCGTATGTTGATAGACCAGATCATTCCCGACGCCCTGCCATCCGCCTGTCGCCTCTGCAAAAACGATGTGCGCCCGGGAGCTGATTGTCGCGAGCACGGCAGCGTTATCGCACGCGATAACACGCAGTTTCTGATCCGGGGCTGTGTCGGCGTCCAGAAACACAAAGTACCTGTGCTTCGCGGTTTCAGTCGTGACGATGAAGCGATTGAGGCCGGCAAGTGCTAACCGCATCCCTTCGCGCGCTTCCCCGAAAATCCACCACTTGTCTCGATAAGCCTTGCGCTTGTCCCGCGCTCTTTCGGGCAAGACTGTGTTCGTCAGGTGCTGGAATGCTTCCGGGTAGCGATCGCGAAGTTCCTCGCGCGTCAGGCCATGGAAGTCCAACGCCAGCACGCCTCGCGCCCGCTGCGCGATGTCGCGTCCGTTACGATAGCGAAGGACGTGCGTAGCGCCTCCACGCCGCCCAGTTTCCTGCGCTACCGCGGAGTTTGAGGGAACGATAAACCCAACGCCGTAAGGTTTGAACCCTTGGTGAGCCACTAGATCGTTTTCGATCAGCGACAACAGGCACGTCAAGTCTGCGCCAATCGTCAGCTTCGAAGTCACCTTCCCCTCGCGCCGCTCCAGCTCCACCTTCGGCGTATCGCTGTTCAGCGCCGCCTCGCCGACCACCTCGGCCAGCACGCCCTCGCCGCTCCCCGCCTGCGCGACGGTCATCGCGATCCGCACCGCCGCCTTGTCGGCCGATTCCATCCAGGGGTGGTCGGGCACCGCATAGACCAGGCTCAGCGGCGCCTTGGCGTTCATCCAGCGCTCGACAACACGGCGGCTGAACGTCTGGGTGATCGAGTTGGTGGTGATGAAGCCGAACCGGCGCAGCGGATTGGCCGCGCCCTTCTTCGCCGGCCTGGCGGTCAGCCGCCGCGCCGCCTCGTCCCAGAAATGCATCACGAAATCGGCGCCGCCGGGCACGTCGGGCCGCGCCTTCCAGCAGGCCTGCGCATAGCCGTCGCCCAGCTCGGCGCGCATGTCCTTGCCGCCGATAAAGGGTGGATTGCCGACGATGAACTCGGCCTCCGGCCACTCCGCCCGGCGCGGCCTGACGTAGCGATGGGTTTCCCGGCGCTCATTCTCGTCCGGCACCTCCTCGCCGGTGATGGGGTGCAGCTTCCTGGTCACGCCGTCCCACACGGTGATCAGATCGCCCTGCCCGTCGCGCGCGAGCTCCTTGCCGTCATGGGCGATCAGCGCGTCCTGATGCCGGATCGTGCCATAGGCATCGAGGATCGGCTCGGTCAGCTTGTCGAGGCCGATCGTCCGGATTTCCCATTTGAGATAGCCGAGCCACAGCACGAGATCGGCGATCGGCACCGCCCGCGCGTTGAGCTCAAGCCCGTGGAATCGCGCGGGGCTGACCTTGAAGCGGCCGCTGCTGCGGGCCAGCTGCTGCCCCTTGGTCCAATATTCGGGATGGTCCTTGACGCTCTCCGGCTCGCCGCCGAGCGCCTGGATCGCTTCCAGCACCTCGCCTTCCAGCCGCTTCATCAGCTCAAGCGATACATACAGGAAATTGCCGGTCCCGCAGGCGGGATCGAGCACCCGCGCGGTGCACAGCTTGCGATGAAAGGCTTGCGCGGCCTTGAGCGCGGCGCGCTCGTCGCCTTGCTGGCGCAAATCCTCGATCCGCGCCTGCGTCTCGGCCCAGTCGCCACGCAGCGGCTCCATGATCGTCGGGATCACCAGTCGCTCGACATAGGGCCGCGGCGTATAATGCGCGCCGAGCTGCGAGCGTTCGGCCGGATCGAGCGCGTTCTCCAGCAAGGTGCCGAAGATCGCCGGCTCGACATCGCCCCAGCGCCGCTTGGCGGCATTGTGCAGCTCGATGATGTCGTCCTGATCGAGCGCGAGCGCCCGCGTCTTCTTGAACAGCGATCCGTTGAACCGCTTGATCGTCGCGTTGAGATGCGGCGCATAGCCACCGCTGTCCATCACCCGCCACAGGCTTTCCAGCGCCGGCGCGAAATGTTCGGGCGTGTCGATCATCTGGTGGAGCAGCTTTTCGAACCCCCGGTTCGGGATCAGCCGCTGCGCCTCGTTCTCCGGCCCGACATCCTCGGCGAACATCGTGAACAGGCAGCGCATCAGGAATTCCGCGATCTCTACCGGCGCGTACCGTTTCTCCAGCCGCTTCGCGATCTTCGCCAGCCGCGCGGCGATGTCGCGCGTGACTTCCGCCGATCTGCGCGTGGGGTTCAGCGACTGGGGATCGGTCCAGATCGCCGCCAGCCGCGCCTGCACGTCCCCGAGCAGCAGGTCGTCCATCGACAGGCGGTAGCTGTGCCGATCGGGGAAGTGATCGTAATTCTTCCCCAGCCCGGAGAAATCGGCATAGACTTCGATGACGTTGCCGACGTCGACGATCAACAGGAACGGCGGATAGCCGTGATCGACCGGCAGGGCGCGGGCATAATCCTCCGCCTGCCTTCGCGCAGCGATCATCACCTTGTCCCAGCCCCTGGTGCCCCGCTTGGCGTGGCCGAGCTTGTGGGTCTTCTCCAGGCCGGCGATCGCCAGCTGCTCGGTGTCCACCGCCTGCCGCCGCTTGGCCGATTGTTTCGCCTCTAGGATGAAGCATCCGCGCTTGTAGCAATCGATCCGCCCGGTCGAGCTCGTGCCGTCCGGGTGCCGGAAGGTGACGTTTCGCTCGAACACATGATCGTTGAAGCGGGTCTCCTCCCGCGCGAATTCGGGCTGGGGGAGGCCGAGCGCCCCGGTCAGCCGTTCCACGAACAGCTGGTAATTCGACATTTCCGAGCCGCCGGACGACTTGGCCTCCGCGATCAGCTTTTCCAGCCGCTCGATGCTGACGTCCCCAAGAGTCATGGCGCGACGCTAGCCAGCCCGCGAATGACTGACCAGCCCCCTGGGGGCTGGGGGGAATGCTCGGATGGTGGCCGGGCCGAGCTCGTCGGAGCGGAAGGCGAAGGGGTGCTTCGAGCTCGGACATGCGGTTTCCAGCTCTCCGCATCCGGCTCCGTCATCCGGCCGTCGGGACGAGCGCTCGGTTCAAAAGAAAAGGGCCGGAGGATTGCCCCCCGGCCCTTTCGTGATGGCTGGCGCCAGGACCGTGGCCAGCGCGGGGCTGGCCACGATCGCTTGCCGGATCAGAAATCCATGCCGCCCATGCCGCCCATGCCGCCGCCGGGCATGCCGCCGCCGCCGCCGGAGGACTTGTCCTCGGGAGCTTCGGAAACGGCCGCTTCGGTGGTGATCAGCAGGCCCGCGACGGATGCCGCGTCCTGCAGCGCGGTGCGGACGACCTTGGTCGGGTCGATCACGCCGGCCTGAACTAGGTTCTCGTAGGTGTCGGTCTGGGCGTTGAAGCCCATCGTGTCGTCGTCACCGTCGATCAGCTTGCCGACCACAACGGCACCATCGCTGCCTGCGTTTTCAGCGATCTGGCGGATCGGCGACTGGAGCGCGCGGCGGATGATGTCGATGCCGCGGGTCTGGTCGTCGTTGACGCCGGTCATGCCCTTGAGCGCCTTGGTGGCGTAAAGGAGCGCGGTGCCACCGCCGGGGACGATGCCTTCCTCGACCGCGGCGCGGGTCGCATGAAGCGCGTCGTCGACGCGATCCTTGCGCTCCTTGACCTCGATTTCGGACGAACCGCCGACCTTGATCACGGCAACGCCGCCGGCGAGCTTGGCGAGACGCTCCTGGAGCTTCTCCTTGTCATAATCGCTGGTGGTGTTCTCGATCTGCTGACGGATCGCTTCGACGCGGCCCTTGATATTCTCGCCCTGGCCTGCGCCGTCGACAATGGTCGTGTTGTCCTTGTCGATCGACACGCGCTTGGCCTGGCCGAGCATGTTCACGGTGACGGTCTCGAGCTTGATGCCGAGATCCTCGGAGATCATCTCGCCGCCGGTCAGGATCGCGATATCCTCCAGCATCGCCTTGCGGCGATCGCCGAAGCCCGGTGCCTTGACCGCCGCGACCTTGAGGCCGCCGCGCAGCTTGTTGACGACGAGCGTGGCCAGAGCCTCGCCCTCGATGTCCTCGGCGATGATCAGCAGCGGACGGCCCGACTGGACGACCGCTTCCAGGATCGGAAGCATCGCTTGCAGGTTGCTGAGCTTCTTCTCGTGAATCAGGATATACGGGTCGTTCAATTCGACCTGCATCTTTTCCGGATTGGTGATGAAGTAGGGCGACAGGTAGCCGCGGTCGAACTGCATGCCTTCGACCACGTCGAGTTCGAATTCGAGGCCCTTGGCTTCCTCGACGGTGATGACGCCTTCCTTGCCGACCTTGTCCATCGCTTCGGCGATCTTCTCGCCGACGACGGTGTCGCCATTGGCCGAGATGATGCCGACCTGGGCAATCTCGTTGCTGCCGCTAACCGGCTTGGAGCGCGCCTTGAGGTCCTCGACGACGCGGGTGACGGCGAGGTCGATGCCGCGCTTCAGGTCCATCGGGTTCATGCCGGCCGCGACCGACTTCATGCCCTCGCGGACGATCGACTGAGCGAGCACGGTGGCGGTGGTGGTGCCGTCGCCGGCGAGGTCGTTCGTCTTCGAAGCGACTTCGCGCAGCATCTGCGCGCCCATATTCTCGAACTTGTCCTTGAGCTCGATTTCCTTGGCGACGGTAACGCCGTCCTTGGTGATTCGCGGGCTGCCGAAGCTCTTGTCGAGGACGACGTTGCGGCCCTTGGGGCCCAATGTGACCTTGACCGCGTCGGCCAGGATGTCGACGCCGCGCATGATGCGCTCACGAGCGTCGCGCGAGAAACGTACGTCTTTCGCTGCCATGTTTCTGTGTTCCTTATCTTTGTGCTCCCGCGAAAGCAGGAGCCTAGCCAGTCAAAAACTCTGGGCTCCTGCCTTCGCAGGAGCATCCGTTCAGCCGACGATCCCCAGGATGTCGCTTTCCTTCATGATCAGCAGGTCTTCGCCGTCGAGCTTGACCTCGGTGCCGGACCATTTGCCGAACAGGATCTTGTCGCCGGCCTTGACGTCCAGCGGGGTGATCGTACCGTCTTCTGCCTTGGTGCCGCTGCCGACGGCGACGACTTCGCCTTCCTGCGGCTTTTCCTTGGCGGTATCCGGGATGATAATCCCGCCGGCCGTTTTTTCCTCGGCTTCGACGCGGCGCACCAGCACCCGGTCGTGGAGCGGACGAAATGCCATATCGTGGTCCTCTTGATTGATTGGCAGCCATCCGGCCCGAACGGACCGGACATTCTGCCAGGTGGAACTGTCGTTAGCACTCACCGATAGGGAGTGCCAGCACCGCTCATGTAAACGTTGTTCATCGCGCGTCAAGGCCGCCAAACGCCCTCTCACATTTACGAACTTGAGCGACTAAGTAGACGGCAGAGTGACGATCGAGGGCGGGTGCGGAATGCGGTTCGTTGGAAAAGTGTGGCGGCTGCTGGTCGGCATCAAGGACGGCCTGGTGCTGTTGTTCATGCTGATGTTCTTCGGCCTGCTCTACGCGGCACTGTCGGCCAGCCCGAAGGTCGGCTCCGGCGATCAGGGCGCGCTCGTGCTCGATCTGAAAGGCACGATCGTCGAGCAGCCGGCCGAGGCCGATCCGTTCAGCGCGCTTGCCGGCGGCTCCGCCGCGACCCGCGAATATCGCCTGCGCGACGTGATCCGCGCGCTGGATGCAGCCGCCGGCGACGGGCGCATCAAGGCGGTCGCGCTCGACCTCGACAGTTTTCTCGGGGGCGGCCAATCGGCCCTGTCCGATGTCGGCGAAGCGCTCGACCGGGTTCGCCGCGCCGGCAAGCCGGTGGTCGCCTATGCGACCGGTTATTCGGACGATTCCTACCTGCTTGCCTCGCATGCGAGCGAAGTCTGGCTCAATCCGCTGGGCGGCGTGCTGGTCGCCGGGCCGGGCGGCGCCAACCTCTATTTCAAGGGCCTGCTCGACAAGGTCGGCGTGACCGCCAACGTCTATCGCGTCGGCGCGTTCAAGGCGGCGGTGGAGCCGTTCACGCGCACCGACATGTCGCCCGAAGCCCGGCAGGCGAGCCAGCAACTGGCAGGCGCCCTCTGGGAGAATTGGCTGACCGAAGTGCGCACCGCCCGGCCCAAGGCGCAGGTTGTGCCTTATGTGTCCGCGCCCGACCAGCAGATCGCCCGCAGCGGCGGCGATCTCGCCCGCGCCGCGCTCGATGCCGGGCTGGTCGACAAGCTCGGTGATCGCACCGCCTATGGCAAGCGCCTCGCGCAGATCGGCGGCGTGCTCGATGAGGACGTTCCCGGCAGCTACAAGGCGATCAAGCTCGACCGCTGGGTCGCGGCCAATCCCGCGCCCAAGCGTGGCCGCATCGGTGTCGTTACCGTGGCCGGCAACATCGTCGACGGGAAAGCGGGACCGGGCACCGCGGCGGGAGATACGATCGCCGAGCATATCGCCAGAGGGCTGCGCGACCGCGATCTGGCCGCTCTGGTGGTCCGGGTGGATTCGCCCGGCGGCTCGACACTTGCCTCCGAACGGATCCGCCAGGCGGTGCTGGATGCCAAGTCGACCGGCATCCCGGTCGTGATCTCGATGGGCTCGGTCGCGGCGAGCGGCGGCTATTGGGTGGCGACCGCGGGCGACGCGATCTTCGCGGAGCCCGAGACGATCACCGGCTCGATCGGCGTGTTCGGCATCCTGCCGAGCTTCGAAGGCGCGCTGCAGAAGCTCGGGGTCGGCGTGGACGGGATCAAGACGACGCCCTTGTCGGGCGAACCCGATCTGCTGCGCGGCCCCTCCCCGGAGGCCGATCGTCTGATCCAGTCGGGGATCGACAGCACCTATCGGCGTTTCCTCCAGCTCGTTTCGCAAGCCCGCAAGCTTCCGGTCGAGCGGGTGGACGAGATCGCGCAGGGACGGGTGTGGGACGGCGGCAGCGCGCGCCAGCTCGGCCTGATCGATCGCTTCGGATCGCTCGACGATGCAATCGCCGACGCCGCGCGCCGGGCCAAGCTCGACGCGGCCGATGCGGGCGTGGTCTATCTGGAAAAGGAGCCCGGCTTCATCGACGGGCTGTTCCAGTCGATGGGTGATTCGGAAACCGAGCAGGCCGCGGCGCCCGACGCCTTCGGCCGGATGGCGGGCCGTCCGCAGATGCTGCTCGCCCGGGCGCTTGCCGATGCGCAGGCGATCCTGACCGGTCCCGCCATCCAGGCGCGCTGCCTGGAATGCCCGACGGTCGCGGCGCCGCTGCGCAAGCAGGAGAAATTCTCGCTCGGGGTCTGGCTGGCCGGCCTTATCGCCGGGTGAGGCTGCGCTGGGCCTATCCCGACGATGCCGCCGCGATCGCCGGGATCTACGCGCCTTATGTGAGCGGCAGCGTCGTCTCGTTCGAAACGGAGGCGCCGGACGAAGCCGAGGTGCGACGGCGGATCGAGGCGGGTGGCGCACTCCACCCCTGGATCGTCGCGCAAGCGGATGATGCCGTGATCGGCTATGCTTATGCCGGCACGTTCCGGCCGAGAGCGGCTTACGCCCACGCGGTCGAGACATCCGTGTATCTCGCGGCCGACGCGCACGGGCGCGGCTCTGGCCGGCGGCTTTACGCCAAGCTGATCGACATCCTCGTGGCGCAGGGTTTCACCCAGGCGATCGCCGCGATCGCGCTGCCGAACGAGGCCAGTGCCCGGCTGCACGAAGCGCTCGGCTTCGTCCGCGCCGGTATCTATCGGCAGGTCGGCTACAAGCTCGGCGAATGGCACGATGTCGGCCTGTGGCAACGAACGCTCGCGCCGGCGAGCAATCCGCCGCGGGAACTCGTCCCCTTCGCCCGGACCGACCTGCTGTAGATCGGGGCCGCTTAAGGCAGCCACTCGGGCCTGACTTCGTCGCGCATGAACGCTTCAAAGTCCTGGCGCCCGCGCACCACCGCCCATTGGCTCCCGTTGACCAGCACTTCGGGCGCGAGCGGGCGGGAATTGTAGGTGTTGCCCATGGTCGCGCCATAAGCGCCCGCCGTGCGGATGATCATCAGGTCGCCGGCAGCGACCCGGTCCAGCCGCCGGTCGCGGGCAAAGGTGTCGCCGGTCTCGCAAACCGGGCCGACCACGTCCGCCACCATCTGATCCCCGCCCGGGGCGACCGCCTCGATGCCATGCCAGGCGTCGTAAAGGGTGGGGCGGATTAGATCGTTCATCGCGGCATCCACGATCACGAACGGGCCGGCCGCGCCGGCCTTGACCCGGATTACCTGGGTGAGCAGCACGCCGGCATCGCCGACGATCAGCCGGCCGGGCTCGAAGATCAGCCGGACGTCCCAGCCACGCGTGACCTCGGCCACCATCGCGCCATAGTCGGCGACGCTCGGCGGCGCCGGCTGCGACGGATCGTAGTGGACGCCAAGGCCGCCGCCCAAATCCGCCGTCCGGATGTCGTGACCGCCGGCACGCAGCTCGGCAATCAGGGCGCCGAGCTTCTCGAAGGCGCGGCGCAGCGGCTCCAGCCGGGTCAGCTGGCTGCCGATATGGACGGCGACGCCGCGCAGATCGAGCCCGGGCAAATCGCGCACCGACGCGCAGGCCGCCACCGCATCGCCGATCGGGATGCCGAACTTGTTGTGCGCGGCGCCCGTCGAGATCTTGGCGTGCGAGCCGGCCTCGACATCCGGATTGACCCGGAACGCGACCGGAGCGACGCGCCCGAGCGAGACGGCGACTTGCGACAGCAACTCGGCCTCGGGAAGCGATTCCAGGTTGAACTGACACAGGCCGCCTTCGAGCGCCGCCCGCATCTCGGCCGCGGTCTTGCCTACCCCTGAGAAGACGATCTTGTCCGGCGCGATCCCGGCGGCGACCGCGCGGCGATATTCGCCAATCGACACCACATCGGCACCAAGCCCCTCGGCGACGAGGGTGGCGAGCACGGCCCCGTTGGGATTGGCCTTGACCGCATAGGCGATCAGCGGGTCGCCAAGCCCGGCCAGCGCCGAACGGAGCAGCCGCGCCTGGGATTGCATGGCAGCCGTCGAGTAAACGTAAACCGGCGTGCCGACCGCGCCGGCGATCGCGGGCAGCGGCACCCCCTCGCAATGCAGAACGCCTTCGTGCAGCGGGAAGAAAGGATCCTGTCGGCTCATCGATCAGCTCGTCATTGCGAGCGGAGCGAAGCGATCCAGACAGCCCGAGCCGCTGGATCGCTTCGCCGCTTCGCAGCCCGCAATGACGGGGCACGGACTGATCGTCTAGAACTTAACCTCAGCGGCGATCGTGAACGAACGCCCGCGCGGATCGGCAACCCGCGGCTCCCACGAGCTGCCGGCGCCCGAATTGCTGTCATAAGTGATCGCGAACGGCGGATCGCGGTCGAACAAATTCTTGACGCCCCCGGTGATCACGAAATTGGGCCCGAGCCCGCGATAGCTGAGCGACAGATTGTAGATGATGTAATCGTCCACCCGCGGGTTGAAGTCGGGCCGGGTCGCGCTGATCGGATTGGTCGCGCTCGGCAGCGTCGCGTTCTTGTAGCCGTTGCGGAAAATCTGCGTCAGCGTGAGGATCAGATCGTCGTTGGCATAGCTGATGAACGCATTGTGCTTCCAGCGCAGGCCGAGATCGCCGGTGAGGGTGAACACGCCGATCAGGCTGTCGCTGTACGGCGCGGTCTGGGTCAGCTTCTCCTTTTTCTTCAGGAGATAGGTCCCGTCCAGACCGGCGCTGAACACGCCGCCAAGCCCTTCCATGCCGCCGCGCAGCGCCACTTCCAAGCCTTGCGTGCGGCGCGCGCCCGCATTGAGGAAGGTGCGGTTGACGGCCAGGATCGCATTGGTGGCCGGATCGCGCAGGAAGCGGTCCGGGAACAGCGCCGCGTTCTGGAACAGCTGGGTGGTGCTGAGCTCGGCGATCGTATCGTCGACGCTGATGCTCCACCAATCCACGGATGCGCTGAACCGTGGTCCAGGCTGGATCACGACGCCCAGCGAGAATTGCTTGGCGGTTTCGGGCCCGAGCGTCAGGTTGCCGCCGGTCAGGACCGTCGGCGTGATGTTGAAGCAGGCCGGATTGGTGGTGCTGACGACAAGGGTCGGGCAGGTCACCGGATCGACCAGGGCCGAGCCCGTGGAGGGCGATTCGGTAATGCCGTTGAAGATCTGGTTGAACGCCGGCACCCGGAAGCCGGTATTGTAGGAGCCGCGGAACAGGATCGGCTCGATCGGCCGAAACTTAACCGCGACCTTCGGATTGGTGGTCGATCCAAAGCCGGTATAATCGTCGATCCGCACCGCACCCGTCACTTCGAGCTCTGGCAGGATCGGGATGAGGATTTCGGCATAGGCCGCTTTGACGTTGCGGGTCTGCGGCGCCAGCGCGTTGACGTTGTCGAACGCCGCCAGGAAGATCACCGGCGCGGTCGCGGCGGCTGCGGCCGAACCGTTGAATTCGTAAGTCTCGCGCCGGTAATCGACGCCGACGGCGAGTTGCACGTCGCGGCCACCGATGGGGAATAGCGGGCCCGAGATCGAACCGTCGAACTGCTTCACTTCATATTGGCCGCCGTAAAGCGTGACGCCGTCCGCCGATACGGATTCCAGCGCCGCCAGCCCGGCGGCGCTTTGTTCCAGGCTGAACGGGTTGATCAGGCCGCTGTTGAGCGCCCCGACCAGGCCCCGGCCGGTCGTCCCGGCCGCGATCGGTGCATTGGGATCGAAGGCGCCGTTGGCGAGCGTGCCGCGATAGTAGAATCCCGAGCCGAGCACGGATGAGGATTCGCTTTTGGCGTAGGATGCGCCGACCCGATAATCCCAGCCGGTCCAGAGCGGCCCGTCGGCGCCGAGCGCGGCACGAAACGTCTTGGTATCCGTCACATATTCGCGCGGGCCGCAGGCGACGCAGCGCCAGCGATAGGCGATCGGCCGGCCATAGCGCGCGTCCAGCGCCGCTTGCTGCGCCGGATTGGTGAAGGTCGATCGGATCGAATTGAAGATAGCATTGTAGGTCGCAGTGGTGTTGCCGTTGAGCGGATATGCGATCGGCAGGTTGGTCGCATTGGCCGAAAGCTGCGCGTTGGAGAAGCTCTTGGCGGACGATGCGTCCGATCCGGTGACTTCCAGCGAGACTTCGTGGTCGCCCCCGAGCGCGACGACACCCCGGCCGTAATAGGTCAGCGTCTCGATCGGCTGCTGGATCACGGCGGCCCGGCCCGTGTCCCACGAGCAGGCGTAGAATGCGGTCGGCGTGTTCCACAGCGCGAAATCATAATCCATGCCGCCGTCGACCGACGCGCAAGCGGCACCGCCGGGCAGGTCGAGCGGATTGATCCCGCCCGCGGCCGCATTGGCGCCGTTGGGCGCGGTCAGCGTCAGGCCGGTCAGCAGGGTGCCGGCCGGGGTCTGGAAGGCATTGGCGGCGATGTTGAAGGCGGTCGCGATCGGGGTGCCGCGCGTGTCGATCGACAGACCCCGATTGGGCTGGTTGCCGTTGACGAAGTCACGGTCCGCTCCGCGCAGGATCTCGTTCCAGCTGTAGGAGACCGCGGCCATTACGTTGAACCGCTGCCGGCCCAGATCGCCATAGCCGGCGATCCCGGACAGGCGGTAGATGTTGCCGTCTCCCTCTTCCGTCACGTCGGCAAAACTTTGCAGGCCGATGCCCTGATAATCCTTGCGGGTGATGAAGTTGATCACGCCGCCAACCGCGTCTGTGCCGTAAATGGCGGATGCGCCGTCCTTGAGCACTTCGACGCGCTCCAGCGCCGCGAACGGGATCTGGTTCACGTCGACTGCGGAGCCGCTGAGCCCGTGAGCGGCGACGCGGCGGCCGTTGAGCAGGACCAGGGTCGCGGCGCTGCCCTGGCCGCGCAGATTGGCGGCGGACAGGCCGTTGGTTCCGCGCTGCGCGCCGGTGACGACGTCGGAATTGGACGCGAGGTTGTCGGCGCCCGAACCGTTGGTGGTCAGGAACTGGATCAGCTGCTCGGGGCTGCTGATCCCGTTGCGTTGGATTTCCTGCGTGGTGATGATCTGCAGCGGCAGCGCGCTGTTGTTCGGGTCCTGGCGGATGCGCGATCCGGTGACGAGGATTTCCTCGCCCGCGCCCGTGTCCTCGTCCGAAGTGATCTCGTCGCCTTGGTCCGGCGTGGCCGCCCCGGTCGGCGTGGCGGCCGGCGCTGTGGTCCGCTCCGGATCGACCACCTGCCCCCAGGCAGTTCCGGTCACGCCGGCGATGGCGGCGAAAGCGGTGCCGGCAAGCAAAGTCATTCTGGTCGAATTCGAGCGCAACATGGTTTGTCCCCCCAAGGATGTCGCGGAGATGTAACAGGAACGTCATCTCGCGCCACATTTTCTGTCGGCGAGGCGCCGGCGCGCGCGATGAACATGAGCGAAGATCGACGGGCGTGGCTCGCGCGCAACAGCGTCGCGCCCGCTCGCAAGGGGCAGCGGCTACGGAGGTTTGGCCGAAGCTAGAGCAGGATGAGATTAGCCTCATTCGTTCTTGCGAGGAGCGGAGCGACGAAGCAATCCAGTTGAGCTCCGAGTCAGTCTGATTGCTTCGCCTCCGGTTCGCAATGACGGCGGAGAAGACGTAGAAACATCACGTTTGAGATTGAGCGCCCCGCTCAGCCCCGGACCTGATCCGGGGTCGTCAAAGCCCTGCCCTTCTTTGCACATCGCGCAAGAAGGGCAGCCCTTCGACAAGCTCAGGGTAGGCGGAGAATAGTTCGGGTAGGCGAAGCCAGAGCGCTCAGCGGCTAGTTCGAGGCCGCGATCAGCTCCAGCGCTTCGTCCACCATCGCCGTCGCGCTCATCCCGGCCGGAACGTCGTTGGCGTAGGCCGAGAAGATCAGGGTGTGGCCGCCGCGCGTCAGCAGGTAGCCGGACAGCGCGTTGGTCGCGTTGAGCGTGCCGGTTTTGGCGAACAGCCGGCCTTGGAGCGGCGTGCCGTGAAAGCGCCTGGCGAGCGTGCCGTCAACGCCGCCGATCGGCAACGTCTCGCGCCAGGCGGCGCCCCAGGGCTGGGCCGCGATCCAACGCAGCAGGGTTGCCATGCCGCGCGGCGCGACGCGGTTATAGGTCGACATGCCCGATCCGTCCGACAAGTCGTAAGCGGCGCGCGGCACGTCCGCTTGCTCCATCATGGCCCGGACCGCCGCGACCCCATCCTCGATCGATCCGGTGCCGTCGCGAAGCCCGACGCGGCGCAGCAGCAGCTCGGCGTGCAGGTTCTGGCTCTGTTTGTTGATCGCGGCAATGTCCTCGCGCAGCGGCGGCGGGGTCAGCCTCGCCAACGCGTCCGGCTCGGGCGGGCGTGGCGGGGGCGCGCCGTTGCGCATCGCGGGATCGTCGGTCGGGCGCGACGGGCGGTGGCGGGCGGTGACCTTCCCGATCACGCGAATCTTGCGCTCTTCCAGCAGCGCCTTGAAGCGCCAGGCCGCATAATGGGCGGGATCGTCGATGCCGGCGCGCAGCAGCTCCGGCTCCGCGTCCGCGCCGATCGTGCCGGTCAGGCGCAGCACCATGCTCCCGGGAAGGCGATCGAACGACAGCTCCGCCGCGCCGGACGGCACTGTGACCGCTCGGTTCTCGATCTGGTAATAGGCTGCGAATTCAAGGCGGGGCGGCTGCCCGATCGGTCCGGGCGCCGCCCGGATCTGCAGCTCGTTATCGTCCAGCGACAGAGCCGATACCGCGGTGCCGGAGCGGGTGGGAATATTGTTCCAGCTCATGCCGGGGCTCCAGCGCTGATCCGGAAAGAGGCCGGCGTCGCCGACGACGTCACGAACGACGCGGGTCCTCGCGGCAACCGCGTCGGCCAGGCTGGACAGGCAATCGGCCATGCAATCGGGCGCGCTGGACAGGCGCGCATCGCCCCGGCCGGTCAGGATCACGTCGGGCGTGGTCGCGCCTTCCAGCCTCACCGAAGTACCGCCCGCCGCGTCCGGCCCGTCGAGTTCACCCATCGTGGCGAACGCGACGGCGGTGGTGAAGATCTTGGTATTGGACGCCGGGATGAAGCGCCCATCGGGATTGATCGCGATCAGCTCGCGCCCGTCCTCGCCGAGCACGACCAGACCGAAGCGCGGGCCGGGCCCGGCTTGCGCCAGGACGGCTTCCACCTGCGTCTGGAGCGTAGCCGGTTCCCGTGCAGACGCGGGTGTAAGGCAAGCGAGCGCGAACGCCGCGGCCAGCACGCGCCAGCCCCGTCTCACGGCTCGCCCCAGAAGCCGGCGACGGGCGGTGCCAGCATCCCGCCTTCGTCGCGCACGCCGCCGGCGCGGTCCTGCGCGAGCCAGACGGGGCCGTCGAGGTCGACGAAATCGGACAAGGCTGCAATGTGCAGGGCCGGCGCGATCGACAGGGACGAGCTCACCATGCAGCCTGTCATCAGACTCAGCCCCCGCGCCCGCGCCGCCCGGGCGAGCTCGAGCCCGGCGGTCAGCCCGCCCGATTTGTCGAGCTTGACGTTCACCACCTGGTAGCGCGCGGCGACCCGGTCGAGATCGGCGGCGACATGCACCGCCTCGTCGGCGCAGATCGGGACGGCCGGCGTGAAGCCCTCCAGCCACGCATCCTCGCCGGCCGGAACCGGCTGTTCGAGCAGATCGACCCGGGCTTCCGCCAAGATCGGCTGCATCCTTTCCAGCATCGCCCGGTCCCAGCTCTCGTTGGGATCGACGATCAGCGCCGGTTTCGGAGCGGCCGCCCGGACCGCTCGGACTAAAGCGGCGGGATCACTGGCGTCCACCTTGACCTTCAGTAGCGGAACCTCGGCAAGGTCCGCCGCAGCGCGGGCCATCGCCTTGGGCGTGTCGATCACGATCGTGAGCGCGCTGGCGATCGGCCCCGGCTTCGGCGCGCCGAGCAGTTGCGCGACGCTGCACCCGCCCAGGCGCGCTTCCAGGTCCCACAAGGCGCAGTCGATGGCATTGCGCGCCGCGCCCGGCGGGAGCAGCGTGGGCAATTCCGTTCGGTCCGCGCCGGCTTCGATCGCCGCCCGCACGCTCTCGATGGCGGCCAGCGCGCTTTCGATGCTCTCGCCGTAACGGGCATAAGGCACGCCTTCGCCTCGGCCCACGACTTCACCCTGCCCGATCGTGACCGTAATCACGTCCGTCGCCGTCCGGACCCCGCGCGAGATCCGGAACGGGCGGTTCAGCGCGAAGCGGTCGTGCCGGGCGTCGAGGGTGCGGTGCATAACAGTTCGTCGATGATCGGTTCGACCCCGAAGGCGATCGGGTCGGTGCAGGGCAGGCCGAGCGCGTCCTGCGTGCGGCGGCACAGGTCCAGCCCCGCCTGGGGCTCCATGAGCGATGTGTTGAGGCAGATGCCGACCGCGCGGACCGCCGGGCTGGTCAGCCCCGCAACGGCCAGATTGGCGTCCAAGCATTCCTTCAGGTCCGGCAGGCTTCGCCCCGGCAGCCCGCGCATATCGGCGCGGTCCGGGTCGTGACACATCACGATCGCCTCCGGCTGGGCGCCGTGCAGCAACCCGGTCGAGACGCCGGCAAAGGAAGGGTGGAAGAGCGAGCCCTGCCCCTCGATCAGATCCCACCCATCCTCGTGCCGCTCCGGCGCGAGCTGCTCGACCGCGCCGGAGATGAAATCCGCGATCACCGCGTCGACCGGCACGCCCGCGCCGGCGATCAGGATGCCGGTCTGCCCCGTGGCGCGGAAATCGGCGGTGACGCCCCGTGCCCGCAACCCCTGTGTCAGGGCAAGCGTCGCATACATCTTGCCGACCGAGCAATCGGTGCCGACCGTCAGCAGGCGGCGCCCCGGGCGCGGATAGCCGGTGCCGACAACAAGGCCTTCCGGCGGATCGCGAACGTCGAACAGCCGCAGCCCCCGCTCACGGGCGAGCGCGCCCAGCTCCGGCTGGTCACGGAGCCGCTCGTGCAGGCCGGCGGCGACGTTCAGCCCTTCGCGCAGCGCAACCGCGGCATCCGCGATCAGGTCCGGACCGAGTTTCCCGCCCGCCCCGGCGATGCCCAGCACCAGGGTCCGCGCGCCAGCCGCGGCCGCCTCCGCCATGCCGAGCCGGGGCAGGCCGAGCGTCAGCGGGCAATCGTCATGCCGGAACTCACCGACGCAATCCTCCGGCCGGAAAATGGCCAGCCCCCGCGACGTCTTGATCGCCATCGGATCGCGGCTGTGACCGAGATAGAGAAGAAAAGGCGGCGGGATCATCACGGGAAGCCTAGCGGCGCGTCGCGGGCCTGAACAGATGTCCGCCTTGCATCAGCTGAACGCCATCACGCCGTCGTCCACCCGGCCGTGGCGCAGGCTGAGAAGGTCGAGGGCGTAATTCTGGTGGAGGCGCCAGGGGCGTGTCGCGCCTTGTTTGGGGAGCTTGTCGGCGGCGCGCTGGATGTAGCCGGAGTTGAAGTCTATAAACGGACGCTCCGCCACGTTCGGATCGCGGCGCGGGACCGCGACGCGCGCACCGCGCCGGTCCATGTGCCGAAGCAACCGGCACAGATAGGCGGAGCCAAGATCGGCCTTCAGTGTCCAGGACGCGTTGGTATAACCGAACGCGTAGGACAGGTTGGGCACGTCGCTGAACATCAAGCCTTTGTAGCTGAGCGTCCTGGCGAAATCGGTCGGGGCACCATCCACCTCGAAGCGAACGTCGCCGAGCAGCTTGATCTTGAGCCCGGTGGCGGTGACGACGATGTCAGCCGGGAGTTCGGCGCCGGAACGGAGCTTCAGGCCGGTGGCGGTGAAACACTCGATCTCATCGGTGACCACGGTCGCGCGGCGCTCCCGGATCGCCTTGAACAGGTCCGAATCCGGGACAAGGCAAAGGCGCTGGTCCCACGGATCGTAACGCGGGCTGAAATGGGTCGCGACATCGTGATCGGGGCCGAGCTCGCGGCGAATCAGCTCCAGCATGCGCTCGCGGGTCTTGCCCGGGCGGCGGCGGGCCAGCTGGAAGAACAGCATCTGCAGGCCGACATTCTTGGCCCTGATCAGCCGATAGGCGAGCCGGGCCGGCAGCAGGCGCCGCAAGCCGTTCGCGATCCGGTCGGCGGAAGGGAGCGAAACGATGTAGCTTGGCGAACGCTGCAGCATCGTCACATGCGCCGCCCTCCGGGCCAGCGCCGGAACCAGCGTCACCGCCGTCGCGCCACTGCCGATCACCACCACCCGCTTGCCCGAGACATCCAACGCGTCCGGCCAGAATTGCGGGTGGACGATCGTGCCCGCGAACGCCGAGGCGCCCGCGAAGTCAGGCGCATGGGCCTCCTCATAATCATAATAGCCGGAGCACAGGTGCAGCCAGTTGGCCGTGAACCGGACCGTCCCGCCGGTGTCGCCACGCTCCACCTCCACCGTCCAGCGCGCCTCCGCCGACGACCAGGACGCGCTGCGGACCTGGTGGCGGAAGCGAATGTGCGGCTCGATCCCGCCCTCGCGCGCGGTGTCGCGAATGTAGTCGAGGATCGTCGCCCCGTCGGCGATCGCCTTCGGCTCGGTCCAGGGGCGGAAGCGATAGCCCAAGGTGTGCATGTCGGAATCGGAGCGGATACCGGGGTAGCGGAACAGGTCCCACGTGCCGCCGATTGCGGCCCGGCTTTCCAGGATCAGCAAACTCTTGCCTGGGCAATGATGCTTGAGATGCCAGGCCGCGCCGATGCCGGACAGGCCGGCACCGACGATCAGCACATCGACATGTTCGGTCCGGCTCGACTCCGCGGCGGCGGAGTCGGTCAGAATGGCAACCAGCGGGTCTTCTCGCTGAAGCGCATATAGCCGACGTTGGCGCCGAGCCGGAGACCTACGCCGAGCCGGACCGGGATCAGCACGATGTTGCCACGGCGCAGATAGGAAGCGGTAAACCCGCCCAGCGCGTACGCATGGCCTTCGGCCGCCGGGTAGCGCTTGAACAGGTCCTGGCTGTCGTGGAGGTTGTAAACGAGCACGAACACCTTGTTCGCGTCCGCTCCGAAATCGAAGCCGACCGTGGGGCCCGTCCAGAATACGGCGCGGTCGCCCTCCACTTGGTGGCGCATCGTGCCGGAGCCATAACGCAGGCCCGCGACGAACGCGCCGCCCGCCTCGCGCCCGGCGATATAGGCGACCGGCTGCCCCTGATCCTTGAGGATCTTCTCGAGCAGACCGGCCAAGCCTTCGGCGCCCTTGCCGAACACGCCTTCCGCCGCGCTGAACACGTCCTCGCGCGCGACTGTATCTTCGACCCGCGTGAGTTCGCTCTTCGGCGCAGGAGTCGGGGTCGCCTGGGTTTCTGGCCCGCTATAATAAGGCTCGGCCGGTTCCGCGGCTTGGCCGGGATCCTGATTGCCGGCATCGACCGGCTGATATTCGGGCTCGGCCGCTTGAGTTTGGGCCTGACCGGCCGCGCTCTGGCCAGGATCGTCCGCATCGACCTGAGCCGGCGCGACGGACGCCACGAACAGGCCGGCGACAGCCGCCAGCCTCAAAGCGAATCTTCTCAACATGACGCAAACCCCACACACTAAGGCTCAGGAGGCTAATCCGGCTTGCCGCGCTCCCGCAATGATCGCCGCGCCGAAGCGACTCCTTCTTGCGCCGGAATGCGGACGCCTGCTCGGTTGAACAGCCGGACAAGCGCCGCTATAGGCCGCTTTCGCAGCGCTCGGAGACGTGGGTGAGTGGCTGAAACCAACGCTTTGCTAAAGCGTCATACGGGAAACTGTATCGAGGGTTCGAATCCCTCCGTCTCCGCCAACTAGCAGGTTTGGCGCCTGATCCGGTCAGCTTGGCTTCAGGCAGGCTCGGGCATGAGCTGAATGTGGGTGTAAGCGTTTCCAGCTTTCGGCTTTGCAAAATCGCATTTGCGGCAGCGGTCATCGGCATTGCCCTGGCTCCGACCAGCGCGTCTGCGCAGGGGGAGGAAGCTGCGGTTCAGGCGCCGCGTCGGCAAAGCCAGGCGGAGGCGCTGGCGCTGGATGCGGGCGAATATGCGCGGCGTCATGGCGTTGCGCTGGATGAGGCGATGCGGCGGCTGCGCGCCCAGGAAGGCACCGTTTCCGCGACCAATCGCATCCAGCAGCTCCATGCCGCGCGCCTGGCCGGAGTCTCGATCGAGCATGCGCCCGACTACCGGATCGTGGTGTTGTTGACGGGCTCCGAACCGGTTGCCGAAGAAATCGTCCTTGGCGGTGGAATGCGCGTGCCGATCTTGTTTAGGACAGGCGCAGTGGCGACACGTGAGCAGATCGTGGCCGCGCTCACCCGTCATCAGACGGCGATCCGCCAGGCCTTTCCCGAAGCACAAGGCATGGGGCTGGACCAGCGGACCGGTGAGTTGGTTGTGCTGATGCGCGATCGGAGGCCGACCGAGGTGCTCGAGCCGCTGCAAGCCGAACTTGAGGCGCTGACCGGAGTGCCTGTCCGCGTCAGCCCGGTGGAGGGGGCCGAGACGAATTTTAGCGTCGAGGGCGGATCGCGGCTGGTCGGCGTCGATCCGGCCGATGGGCGCCGCTATTCCTGCACGACCGGCTTCGTCGTCACCGATGGCGCGCGCACCGGAATCGTCACCGCCGCCCATTGCCCGGACAGCGCGACCTATATCGGGCCAAGCGGCGCGGCGGTTCCGCTCGATTTCGTCGGCCAGTGGGGAATCGGCTATCAGGATGTGCAGGTTCATGTCAGCGCAGGGCGGGAGGGGCCGTATTTCTATGCCGATGCGGACAAGAGCGCGGTGCGGACGCTGACCAGCTGGCGCAACCGGACCAGCACGCGGGCCGGCGATTCGGTTTGCCATCGCGGCGAGACCACCGGTTACAGCTGCTCGGAAGTCGAACTGACCGATTTCTCCCCGCCCGGCGACTTGTGCGCCGGCCCGTGCGACCCGGTGTGGGTCACCGTGCGGGGTCCGTCCTGCAGGAACGGCGACAGCGGCGGCCCGGTGTTCAACGGCACCGTCGCGTTCGGGATCACCAAAGGCGGCAACTATGCGAGCGGCCGCTGCCGCTTCTATTATTATATGTCGACCGATTTCCTGCCCGAAGGCTGGTCGCTGCTGACCGGCAGGGACGCAGCGGTGCCGGCCGGCTCGGCGCGGCTGGATAGGCGATGACGGCCGGGCTATAGCCGCCGCCTCTCCGCCCTTCCGCCGGGACGCCCATGCTCAGCCTGCACTATATCCGCGACCATCGCGCAATCGTCGAACGCGCGATCGCCGACAAGAATGTCAGCCTCGATCTCGACGCCCTGCTCGCGCTCGACGCCGATGTGCGCGCAATGAAGAGCGAGGTCGACGAGCTTCGCCGCCAGCGCAACGAGATCAGCGCCGGCTTCAAGAGCGCGCTTCCCGCCGAACGGCCGGCGCTTGGCGCCCGGGCCAAGGAAATGTCCGCGCGCGCGGGCGAGATCGAGGCCGGGCTGGCCGAAAAGTCGGCTGCGCTCGAAGCCTTGCTGCTGCGCATGCCTGGCATTCCTTGGGAAAGCGCTCCGGTCGGCCCCGACGAGAGCTTCAACATCGTGGTGCGGACCGAAGGCACTCCGCCCAGCTTCGATTTCGAGCCGCTCGATCATGTCGCGCTGGTCGAGAAGAACGATTGGGCCGATCTGTCGCGGATCACGCAGGTTTCGGGTGCGCGGCAATATGCACTCAAGGGGCGTCTGGCGCTGCTCGAACAGGCGCTGATGTTCTGGGCGCAGCAGCGGCTTGCCGCCGACGGCTTCACGCTGATGACGGTTCCGGCCCTGGCTCGCCCGCAGGCCTTCGTCGCGACCGGGCATTTTCCGGGCCATGAGGAGGAAGCCTATGAGGTTCCCAGGGACGAGCTTTACCTGGCCGGCACCGGCGAGATCGCGCTCACCAGCCTCCATTCCGGCGAGATCCTGGAAGCCGCGCAACTGCCGATCCTTTATGCGGGCTATTCACCCTGCTTCCGTCGCGAGGCGGGCAGCGCCGGGCGCGACGTGCGCGGGCTGCTGCGCGTCCATCAATTCCTGAAGCTCGAACAATATGTGATCTGCCAGGACGATCCGGCCGAATCGGCGCGCTGGCACGATCGGCTGCTCGCCAATGCCGAGGGCATGCTGCGGGCGCTGGAGATACCCTACCAGGTGATCGAGACTTCGACCGGCGACATGGGGCTCGGCAAATATCGCATGAACGACATCGAAAGCTGGGTGCCGACGCTGGGCAAGTATCGCGAGACGCATAGCTGCTCGACTTTGCACGATTGGCAGGCGCGACGCGCGAACCTGCGCTGGCGGGATGAGACCCGCAAGGTGCGGTTCGTGCATACACTCAACAATACGGCGCTCGCGAGCCCGCGCATCTTGGTGCCGCTGCTCGAAAATCATCAGCAGGCGGATGGGCGAGTGCGGCTTCCGGCGGCGATCCAGCCGTTGATGGGCGGGGAGTTCCTCTGAGGAAGTGACCTGCTCCCGCCTTGCCCTAGCTGTTTGCCCTACAGCACATATTTGCTGAGATCGGTGTTGCGGGCGATGCTGGCCAGCTGCTTCTCGACATAAGCGGCATCGATCACCAGCCGCTCCCCGCGGCGGTCCTCGGCTTCGAAGCTCACTTCCTCCAGCAGCTTCTCCATCACGGTCTGGAGCCGCCGCGCACCGATATTCTCGATCTGCCCGTTCACTTCGGCGGCGATGCGGGCGAGGCCGCGAATGCCGTCGTCGGTGAAGCTGATCTCGACGCCTTCCGTCGCGATGAGGGCGCGATATTGCTCGGTCAGGCTGGCCTGCGTGTCGGAAAGGATGCGGACGAAATCCTCTTCGGTCAGTGCCTTGAGCTCCACCCGGATCGGCAGCCGGCCCTGCAGCTCGGGCAGCAGATCGCTCGGCTTGGCGACGTGGAACGCGCCGGAGGCGATGAACAGGATATGATCCGTCTTCATCGGCCCGTATTTGGTGGCAACCGTGGTGCCCTCGATCAGCGGCAGCAGGTCGCGCTGCACCCCTTCGCGGGACACGGAGCCGCCGCGCACGTCGGACACCGCGATCTTGTCGATTTCGTCCAGGAACACGATGCCGTTTGCTTCCGCATCGGCCAGCGCGGTGCGGTTGACGTCGTCCGTGTCGAGGCGCTTGTCGGCCTCCTCCTCGACCAGCTTCGTCCAGGCCTCGCGCACCTTGAGCCGGCGGCGTTTCTTCGCGTCCTTGCCGAGCGCCTTGGACATCATCTCCGACAGATTGATCATGCCGACCTGGCCGCCCATTCCGGGCAGCTCGAAGGGCGCGGTCGGCGTATCAGCGACATCGATCTCCACTTCGGCCCCTTCGAGATGACCGTCGTGGAAGCGCCGGCGGAAGCTCTCCCGGGTGGCTTCGCTGGCGCCCTTGCCGGTCAGCGCGTCGAGCAGCCGCTCCATCGCCGCTTCCTCGGCCGCGTCCTTGACGGCGAGGCGGCGGCGCTCCTTTTCAAGGCGCACCGCTTCTTCGACCAGGTCCCGCGCGATCTGCTCGACGTCGCGGCCGACATAGCCGACTTCGGTGAACTTGGTGGCCTCCACCTTCACGAACGGCGCGTCGGCGAGCTTCGCGAGGCGGCGGCTGATCTCGGTCTTGCCGCACCCTGTGGGCCCGATCATCAAGATGTTCTTTGGGGTCACTTCGTCGCGCAGCTCGTCCGACAGGCGCTGCCGTCGCCAACGGTTGCGCAGCGCCACCGCGACCGCGCGCTTGGCATCCTGCTGGCCAATGATGTGGGCATCGAGGGCGGCAACCACCGCCTTTGGAGTAAGGGCGTCGTTCAAACTACTGCATCCGCTTCGAGGTTGGGTCGCTCGCCGGGCTTCGCCGCGAGCGCATTGACGATCGGCATGTCGGGCACCCGACTGACGCCCACCGTGAAATCGGGGGAAGGCGCGGTCGCGGCGTCAAGACTGGCCAGCTCTTCGTCCGTTAGCCGCAGGTCGGCGGCGGCGAGATTGTCGTCGAGCTGCGCGGGTTTCGACGCGCCGACCAGAATGCTCGAGACTTGCGGCTTGCTCAGCAGCCAGGCCAGCGCAACCTGAGCGACGCTCGCGCCATGCGCTTCGGCAATGCCGCGCATGTCCTCGATCAGCTCGAAGCCCCTATCCTTGTCGATCGGCAGCGCATCGAAGCCCGACAGGCGATTGTTCGGATCGGTCAGGTTCTCCCGCGTGTATTTGCCTGACAGGAACCCACCGGCCAAGGGTGACCAGGCGGTGAAACCAAGCCCGTAATGCGCGGCGAGCGGCAGGATCTGATGCTCCACATCGCGGCCGAGCAGGTGGTACATGGACTGGATGTGCGTGAACTGCGCCCAGCCATTTGCGCGTTGCAACTCGATGGCGGCCGCGATCTTCCACGGCGCCCAGTTCGACACGCCAAGATAGCGCGCCTTGCCGTGGCGCACGATCGTGTCGAGCGCCTGGAGTGTCTCTTCCAGCGGCGTATGCGCGTCGTCCCGATGGGCGATATACACATCGACGTGACCCGTCCCGAGCCGCTTGAGGCTCTGCTCGATCGACCAGAGCAGGTGGCGCGCCGAGAGCCCCGATTGCCCAAGCGGCGCGCCGGTGCGCCAGCCGGCCTTTGTCGCGATCACCACTTCGTCGCGGCGCGTGCCAAGCGCGCGGCCCAGCATCTCCTCGCTTTCGCCGGCGGCGTAGACATCGGCGGTATCGAAGAAGTTGACGCCCGCATCCAGCGCCCGCGCGACGATCCCGGCCGCCTCGCTCTCCCGGGTCCGCGCGATCGCCTGATTGCCGCTGCCGGCGCCGAAGCTCATCGTGCCGAGCGACAAGCGCGAGACGATCAGGCCGGTCCGGCCCAGTGTCGAATAAAGCATTCTAGTCCTTCGCTGCGCCGTCGATCTTTTCGACGGTGAGGTTGCCGTTGGTGTAGACACAGACCTGCGCCGCGATGCCCATTGCCTTGCGCGCGATCGTCTCGGCATCCTGCTCGTAATCGTTCAGCGCCATCGCGGCGGACAGGGCGAAATTGCCGCCCGAGCCGATCGCGGCGACACCGTCGGCCGGCTCCAGCACGTCGCCATTGCCGGTCAGGATCAAGGTGATCTCCTTGTCGGCGACGATCATCATCGCTTCCAGGTTGCGCAGATACTTGTCGGTGCGCCAATCCTTGGCGAGTTCGACCGCCGCGCGCATCAACTGGCCATGATGTTGCTCCAGCTTGCGCTCCAGCCGCTCGAACAAGGTGAACGCGTCGGCCGTCGCACCGGCGAAGCCGCCGATCACCGAACCGTCGCCCAGCCGGCGCACCTTGCGGGCATTGGGCTTGATCACGGTCTGGCCGAGCGAGACCTGCCCGTCGCCGGCCACCACCGCCTGCCCGTTCTTGCGCACCGCCAAGATCGTCGTCCCGTGCCAGCTTTCCATTTGTTTTCGTGTGCTCCCGCTCTCGACTGTCCAGATGTGGGAAGGCCGGCAAAGCGCTGCAACCAACCCGCCTGCGGCCGCTTGTGACGGTCAAGCCGCTGTGGCACGGCCCGCCTTTCGCAAAGCGCGGAGTCGCCCCATGAAGACGCTGCTCATTCTCCTCGCCGCCGCCCTTCCGCTGGCGGGCTGCGCGACCACACGGACCGGTGGCGAGAGCGCCGGGCGGGACCCGTATGAGGGCTTCAACCGTGGCGTCTGGGCCTTCAACAACGGTGTCGACAAGGTCGCGATCAAGCCGGCCACCAAGGTCTATCGGGCCGTCGCTCCGGTCCCGGCACGGCGTGGGATTAGCCGGGTTTTTTCGAACTTGGGCGAGCCGCTCAACTTCGTGAACAACCTGCTGCAAGGCAAGCCGGGGCGGGCGATAAATTCGCTCGGCCGGTTCGTGGTGAACTCCACGATCGGCGTCGGCGGCCTCGCCGATCATGCGACGGACCTGGGCCTCAAGCCGACCCCGGAGGATTTCGGGCAGACCTTTGCCAGGCACGGCGCCCGCAACAGCCCGTACCTGGTGCTGCCGTTGCTCGGGCCATCGACAGTGCGCGACGGAATCGGCACCGCCGTGCAGTTCGCGCTCGATCCGACTCAGGTCGGGCTCAAGGAAGCGGGCGTTTCCAGCACCGGTCGGTACGCGGTGACCGGCACTCGCTTGCTCGACACCCGATCGCAGCTGATCGAGGGCGGCGTCGATGCGCTGCTGAAGAGCGCGGCCGATCCCTACGCGACCGCCCGCTCCGCTTATTTTCAGCGCCGCGCCGCGCAGATCGCGGATCGCGAAAACAAGGACCCCGAGCCGGGCTTCGACGAACTTGCGGCGGCGCTGGACGAGGCGGCGGAGCTGAACGGCGAAGGCACGAAGCTCGCGCTGGAGCTGCCGGCGGACGATCAGGTGCTTCCCGTCCGGCCTGCCGCCAAGCGAAAATCCCCTGGTTCGGGAAATAGATAAGCATTCCCAACTAAATTAGTAGACAAGCAGATCGGGCGTATGTAAATGCTCGATCCGCTGGAAGCCTGACCTTGTGGGAATGGCGCCTCGCCCAGCGCGAACGAAGAACTTTCGAAGGGAAAGCCCGTGAAGAAAATTGCTCTCACCCTGGTTGCTGCTGCCTCGCTCGGTCTGACCGCTTGCGGCGGCGGTGCTGACACCAACAATGCGGCGACCGCCGACACCAACACCGAGCTGACCGCCAACGAGGCGAGCGCCGACGTTAACGCCGCCACCAGTGACCTTGGCAACGACCTGGGCAATGGCGCGGACGCGACCGGCAACGCTCTGTCGAACACCGGCAATGCGATCGAGAATGGCGCGGAAGCCACCGGCAACGCGCTTGGTAATGCCGCCAACTCGCTCGACAATGCGTCGGTCAACGTGACCACGAACGCTCAGTAAGAGTTGGTTCGCGTCGAAATCGGGGGCCGCGGGCGACATGCTCGCGGTCCCTTTTCTTTGTCCGCGGCCCAGCTAGGTTGGCGCTGACGGGAGAAGCTGATGAGAATGTTCGCGGGATTGATCACGCTGGCTCTGCTCGCCGGGTGCGGCGGCGGCGACACGCAAGGCGGACTCACCGCCGATGAGAATGCCGAACTCAACAACGCGGCCGCCATGCTCGATTCGGCCCCGGAAGCGCTGAACGGCGTCGATGAAACGGGGCTCGACGCGAACGCTGCGAACGAGGCGGTGGCACAACCATAAGCGCGAGCGGATTTGCCGCAATGCAAGGCGCGCCAGCCGGGCCGTTCCGGATTGCCTGCCTGGCCATCCTGTTCGCGCTTGCGGCTTGCCAGAAGCCGCTGGCGACTTCAGCACCGCCACTTCCCGGCACGACTTATGCCTGGGTGACCTTCGACGCATCCGGCGTGATCGAGAGCGGCGCCGAGGGCTTGGCCGACCGCGCGCGTGGCCGGGCTTTGACGGTGAACGATCCGGTCCGAATCGCCTCGGTTTCGAAGCTGGTAGTGGCGCTCGGCGTGTTGCGGCTGGTGGAGCGAGGGCGCGTCGATCTCGACCGCGATGTTTCCGACTACCTTGGCTGGTCCCTGCGCAATCCCGCGTTTCCGGATGTCCCGATCACGCTGCGGACCTTGCTGTCCCACCGATCGAGCCTTCAGGATGCGGGCGAGGCTTATGTGATCCCGCTCGGCCGGAAGCTGCGGGACGCGATCGGCCTGGATGTGTTCGATCGGGAGCACAAGCCCGGCAGCTTCTTTCGCTATTCCAACCTGAATTTTCCGGTCGTCGCGACGGCGCTGGAGCGGGCGACCGGGGAGCGATTCGATCGGCTGATGCAGCGCGAAGTGATCGCTCCGCTCGCGCTCGAAGCCTGCTTCAACTGGACGACGTGCGGCTCGGGAGCGATCGGCCGGGCGGTCGTGCTCCACGCGCCCGACGGCGCCGTGCTGCGGGACGATCTGGGCGGGAGGCCACCCCCCTGCCCCGTTGCGATCACCGGCACGGCCTGCGATCTCGACGGCTATGAGATCGGCACCAACGGGGCGATCTTCTCGCCCCAAGGCGGCCTGCGCATCTCGGCCGCCGATCTGGCCCGGATCGGGCAGTTGCTGCTGAACAGAGGCAGGTATCGCGGGCGGGCGTTCCTGAGCGCGGCGAGCATGGACGAGCTGGAACGAAACGCCTGGAGCTTCGATGGCGCCAATGGTGACACGAGCGGCGGATTCTATTGCGGCTACGGCCTTGCCCTGCAAATCCTGCCGGTCCGAACGCACGGCTGCCGCGACGATCTGTTCGCCACCGGCCGGCACGCAATCGGCCACGCCGGTGACGCCTATGGCGTGCGATCCGGCCTGTGGGTCGATCCTGAACGACGGGTCGGCATTGTCTATTTCGCCGCCAATAACGGACCCGAGCCCCCGGCCGGCCGCTCCGCGTATCGCGCGATCGAGGAATGGCTGGCGGGCAAGCTGCCCTAGGATCCCTTCCCCGCAAGGAGCCGAAGCCCGGCGGCGATCGCGCGCATGTCGGAGCGGAACGCCTGCTCGGCTTCAGGCGCCGATAGCGCGGCCCGATCGGCGACCTGCCACATGGTCAGCCCGATGCGAAGCGTCGCGCCCCAGCCCTCGTCCGCGAGCCTGACGCATTTGACAGGCTGTCCAAGGCGTATGCCGCGGCCCAGCAACGCCTTGTGCCAACCCTGGGCATGCTCGAACGTCCGCTCACCGCCGCCGAGCCGTGAAAGATCCAGGGTCGACAGTGTACGCATCTCGATCGGGTGGCTGTCGGCTTCGTCGCGTTCGCCGCGTGGATAAGGCGCGACCCGTCGAATGCCCAGCGGCTCCACGATCTCGGAGCGGACGGCGGCGTGAAAGGCCAGGATGACGCGCTCGGCCGCGGCCGGGGACAGGCCCGAGAAGCGCTCCAGCTCGAAGATCGATGCTTCCAGCCGCAACAACAGGCCCGGATTGGCATCGTCCGGCAATTGCTCCGCGCCCGGCCAGCCGGACGGCCATTCGGCGCGACGGAACAGGGTCGCGAAACCGGCGGCGAGCGGCTGGGCCGCCGCCGCGAGCGCGGGCGGGATAAGCGCGAACCCGCTGAACGGCGGCCCGCCCATGAATTTGGAGCCGGTGATGAAGACGATCGCGCCCCGATCGAGGTAGGCGGCTATCGCTGCCGGGGTGATGCGCGCCTGGCAGGCATCGACGACGAAGGTCGTCGGCCGTTCGGCGCGAAGCGCGTCGATATCGCCCAGCCCCGGCAGGATCAGGCCGGTCTTGGAGCCATGCACGACGTGTATGAGCGGGTGCCGGCCGGCGGCGCTGCCCAGCGACGCGCGGATCGCGTCGGCGATCTCGGCGGAACGGCGACCGTAACCGTCTGCGTCGCGCACCGGCACGTCGATCATGTCGACATGGGTTTCGCCCAGGCCCGCAACCGGCTGCCCGGCCCGCGTCGGCACGCCAAGGGCGGTGCTTTCGGCGAAATACTGGCCAAACGCGGAATAGATGCAGCCGCTGCCGACCTCGTCCGCGCCAAGCAGGACGTTGTGCGTGCCGGCCGGGGCCCGACCGGCCGTGCACGCCAAGGCGACATATTCGAGATCGGTGCCCGACGGTGCGAACACGATGTCGACATCGGACGCGATTGCATAAGCGGCGCGGATCCGGCTTCGCAGCCGCTCCAGCTGCCGCGCATAGTCCGCGCCGGACATGTCGCCTTCCGGCGCGATTAAGACGGCCTGCTGCAAGACGTGCGCGAAAGCGCCGGGCGAGATGTCGTTCGCTGTGGAAGAGGCATAAGCCAACACGCCGCTCGGGCGTGGAGCGGAAAAATAGCGATTGAGCCCACTCGTCGGGTCGAGCCGAATGCGCGCATCCCCGCCTTCGGTCATCAGCCGGGTGGCGAGGGCTTGCGAGACGGGATCAGCCATATTGCCGCCATGCTTGGCGGTACAGGATGGCACGATTATGACGCGCGCGGCGCACGATCGCGTTCTCGAAAGGCCCATGGCGTGGAAACTCCCATTCGTCCCCTTCGCATCCCGGACAGCGCCAGGCAGCGTCTGCGGATCATGTTCATCGCCAAACATGCAAAATGGGAAGGTGGCCTTCACCCCGAGGATGGCAATCACGCGCTGTATCACACGGAAGTGCGGGAGATCCTGCGCGGATTGGGCCTGAACCTGATCCTGGAAGACCGTTACGAGGCGCTCTTCGACAAGCCGGACGTCGATTTCGTGTTCCCGCTGCTCAATCGCGGCGGATTCCTGAACAGCGAGATGCTGCTGCCGTTGCTGTGCACCCGCCACGGCATCCCCTTCCTGGGCGCGTCGCCGATCCTGCGCGGTCTGGCCGACGACAAGCACCTGACCAAAATGGCCGCGCACGCCCGCGGCATCCCGACCGCGCCGTGGGCGATATACCGGCGCGGCGCTCCGATCGAGCGGGAGCGTTGCCCCGCCGGGGAGCGGCTGGTGATCAAACCCAATGCGTCCTCCGCCTCCTGGGGGGTCCAGGACGCGCGCGACTGGGCGGGGGCGGAAGCGGCGATCGCCGACATCCAGAGCCAGGGCCATGACGCCATCGTCGAGCCGTTCCTCAACGGCAGCGACGTGGAAGTGCCGGTTATCACCATCGGCGGAAAGCCGGTGATCATGCCGATGCTGATGTTCGAGCAGGCCGATCCGTCGCACCTGCGCACCTACTGGGAGAAGCGCGACCTGGTCGAGCGCGCGCACAAATACCAGCTGGTGCCGTTCGGGGCGGACGAGCCGCTGTACTCGTGTATCGATGCGCTGACCCGCGAGATGCTGCGCGAATTCGAGCCGTTCGATTATGGCCGGTTCGAGTTTCGGGTGAACCGGGAAACGGGCGACGTCCAGTTTCTGGAAGTCAATCTGAACGCGAACCTATGGTCGGAGAAGGTTTATGGCCGCTCGGCGCGGCTGGCCGGCCTCAGCCAATCCGACCTGATCGAGACGATCCTGTGCGAAAGCCTCCAGCGCCACGGGCTGCTCTGAAGGCTAGTGCTCCTGCTTTCGCAGGAGCACGTGAGCATTGAGCCCGAGCACGCTTGGCGTTATCGCACCCGCGAGCAAAGGGATCTTCAATGGCCGAATTCGCGCTTCCCAAGAACAGCAAGATCAGTGGCAAAGGCCAGACGCACAAGGCGGCCAGCCCGGGAGGACGGACCAAGAGCTTCAAGGTCTATCGCTACGATCCCGACAGCGGCGAGAATCCGCGTTACGACACGTTCGAGATCAACCTCGACGAATGCGGGCCGATGGTGCTCGACGCGCTGATCAAGATGAAAAGCGAGCAGGACCCGACGCTGACCTTCCGCCGCTCCTGCCGCGAAGGCATCTGCGGCTCCTGTTCGATGAACATCGGCGGCAAGAACGGCCTCGCCTGCACCACCGCGATCGAGGATTATAAGGGCGATCTGCGCATCACGCCGCTGCCGCATATGGACGTGGTCAAGGACCTCGTCCCCGATTTCACGCATTTCTACGCCCAATATGCCTCGATCGAGCCGTGGCTGAAAACGGTGACGCCCAACCCGTCGGGCAAGGAACGGCTGCAATCGCCGGAGGACCGGCTCAAGCTCGACGGCCTGTACGAGTGCATCCTGTGCGCCTGCTGCTCGTCCTCCTGCCCGAGCTATTGGTGGAACTCCGACAAGTTCCTGGGTCCGGCGATCCTGCTTCAGGCTTATCGCTGGCTGGCCGACAGCCGCGACGAAATGGCGGGCGAGCGGCTCGACGAGCTGGAAGACCCGTTCCGCCTGTATCGCTGCCACACGATCATGAACTGCGCGAACGTCTGCCCCAAGGGGCTCAACCCGGCCAAGGCGATCGCCGAGACCAAGAAGCTGCTGGTCGAGCGGGCGATTTGAGGCAAAGCGTCACCCCAGCGCAGGCTGGGGTCCATACGGCCTCAGCATGGATGCCAGCCTACGCTGGCATGACGAAGTGGTGATGAACCCGCTGATCCGCCACGCACCCGATCCGGACCATCCCGGCTGGTGGACCTGGGACCTGGCCGGCGAGGCGCGCTACAATTCGACGATCGGCAAGCTGCTGGTGCGGGCCGAGGGTCCGGGCCGGGCGCGCTGCCGCATGTTCCCGGAAACGCTGCAGAGCAACCTCGGCGATTTCGTTCATGGCGGCGCGATCCTGACCTTCATCGACATGGCCCTGTTCGCGGGCGGCCGGCTGGCCGGGATCAGCGACATCTCGCACAGCGTGACGCTCGATCTGTCCTGCCAGTTCATCGATGCGGGGCACCTCCAGGTGCCGCTCGACTGTCCTGTCGAGCTGCTGCGCGAAACTGGCCGGCTCGCGTTCCTGCGCGGCACGGTCGAGCAGGACGAGCGCATCGTTGCTGCGTGGAGCGGCACGCTGCGCAAGGGCGGCGAGCGACGGTGATCAACACGGCGGCGCGCTATGGGGCGATGGTCGCGGCGGGCGAGCTCCGGCCCGATCCCGATCAGGCGCGGGCAGTAGCCGGGCTCGAGCGGCTCGAGCGCGACCTGGAGCGCGGCGATCGTCCGAGCCTGTGGGCGCGGCTGACCCGGCGGCGGACGGAGCCGGTGCGGGGCGTGTATCTGTGGGGCGGCGTCGGGCGCGGCAAATCGATGCTGATGGACTTGGGTTTCCAGGAGATCGGCGTCAGCCCCAAGCGGCGTGTCCACTTCCACGAATTCATGATGGAAGTGCATGAGCGGCTGCGAAACGAGCGCGGCCGCGAGAAGGGCGATCCGATCCCGCCGGTCGCCGAGGCGATCGCGGCCGAGGCGCGCCTGCTCGCGTTCGACGAAATGGTGATCAACAACAGCGCGGACGCGATGATCCTGTCGCGCTTGTTCGGGCATTTGCTCGAGCAGGGCGTCACCGTGGTCACCACCTCCAACCGCCCGCCGCGCGACCTCTACAAGGATGGGCTCAACCGTGAGCACTTCCTGCCGTTCATCGATCTGATCGAGGCCCAGCTGGAGGTGATCGGCCTGAACGGCCCGACCGACTACCGGCTGGAACGGCTCGGTGGCGGGCCGACCTGGCACGTTCCGAACGGACCGCAAGCGACCGCGGCGTTGAGCGACGCGTTTTTCCGTCTGACCGACTTCCCGGTCGAGGACCGCAGCAGGGTGCCGGCCGAGGACATCCCGGTGCAAGGCGGGCGCGTCCTTCACGTGCCCAAGAGCCTCAAGGGCGTCGCGGTTTTCTCGTTCCGGCGACTATGCGGCGAAGCGCGCGGTGCGCCCGATTACCTGGCGGTCGCGCGGCGATACCATACGGTAATCCTGGTCGGCATTCCCAGGCTTGGGCCGGAGAACCGCAACGAGGCAGCCAGATTCGTGACCTTGATCGACGCGTTGTACGAGCACAAGGTCAAGCTGCTCGCCGCCGCCGACGCGGAGCCGGCGGAACTCTATAAGCAGGGAACGGGCGCGTTCGAATTCGAACGGACCGCGTCGCGGCTGATCGAAATGCAGAGCCGGGACTATCTGGCTCAGGGACACGGGCTGCAAGTTCACCCCTCCCCTTCAGGGGAGGGGCCGGGGGTGGGGCATGTCAGCAACCCGGCGGTCCGACAGCCCCCACCCCAACCCCTCCCCTGAAGGAGAGGGGCTTATGGCTTGCCCCCTCCGGCACGCGGGGTTAAGCGCTCGGCGTCCTCACGGCCGCCTATGTGGCCCGCTTGTCACATCATCAAACAAGGGTCCCTCATGGCTCGCAAGAAAATCGCGCTGATCGGCGCCGGCAATATCGGCGGCACCCTGGCCCACCTCGCCGCGATCCGCGAGCTCGGCGACATCGTCCTGTTCGACGTCGTCGAAGGCGTGCCGCAGGGCAAGGCGCTCGATCTGGCGCAAGCCGGCCCGGTCGAGGGCTTCGACGCGGAGCTCAAGGGTTCCAACGATTACAACGACATCGCCGGGGCGGATGTGTGCATCGTCACCGCCGGCGTCGCCCGCAAGCCGGGGATGAGCCGCGACGATTTGATCGACATCAACCTCAAGGTAATGAAGGCGGTCGGCGAGGGCATCCGCAGCTACGCGCCCGACAGCTTCGTGATCTGCATCACCAACCCGCTTGATGCGATGGTGTGGGCGCTGCGCGAATTTTCCGGGCTGCCGCACGAGAAGGTGGTCGGGATGGCCGGCGTGCTGGATTCGGCTCGGTTCCGGCATTTCCTGGCCGAGGAGTTCAAGGTCTCGGTCGAGGACGTCACCGCCTTCGTGCTCGGCGGCCATGGCGACACGATGGTGCCGGTCGTGCAATATTCGACGGTGGCCGGCATTCCGATTCCCGACCTCATCAAGATGGGCTGGTCTAGCCAGGAGAAGATCGACGAGATCGTCAAGCGCACGCGCGGCGGCGGCGGCGAGATCGTCGCGCTCTTGAAGACCGGTTCGGCCTTCTACGCGCCGGCGACGAGTGCGATCGCAATGGCCGAGAGCTATCTCAAGGACAAGAAGCGGGTGCTCCCGGCGGCGGCGAACCTGACCGGGCAATACGGCATTAACGACCTCTATGTCGGCGTGCCGGTGGTGATCGGTGCCGGCGGCGTCGAGCGCATCGTTGAAATCGAGCTCGACGAGACCGCGCAGGCGAACTTCACGGTGTCGGTGGATGCGGTGAGAGAGTTGCTGGAGGCGTGCCGGAAGATCGACCCCAGCCTGCCATGAACTTGACACGTAATCCGTGCACACGTATCCTGTGGATGACGTGGCGAACCTGACCCTCAGCATCGACGAGACCGTCCTCGATGAAGCTCGGCGGGCAGCTGCGCGCCGCGGCACGACGGTCAACGCAGTTGTTCGGGACTACTTGACGAGTTGGGCATCGCGAGAGGCTCGGATCGAGGGCGCCCGTCGAAAGCTCGCCGAACTCGCCGAGCGATCGACGGCGACGATCGGCCCCCGTGACTGGACCCGCGACGACCTTCACGATCGCAAATACAATCGGGTTTCGGGTGCCTGATATTATCTTCCTGGACAGCAATGTCCTGATTTATGCGATTTCGAAGCACCAGGCGGATATCGAAAAGAACGCGGTGGCGAACCGCATCCTGCAGCAGGATAATGTGGCGGTCTCGACGCAGGTGATGCAGGAATTTTATGTGAATGCGACCGTAAAAGGGGGAATGATCGATAGGGAGGCCCGCGAGTGGATTGAAGCGCTCTCCGAATTTCCCTGTATCGAAACCACGCGCGACCTCGTGTTCGCGGCGATCGATCATGCTTCGCGTTACCGGATCAACTATTACGACGCCGCGATCATTGCAGCTGCCGAACGCGCCGGAGCATCTGTGACTTACACCGAGGATCTGAATCACGGCCAGCAATACGGCCGTACGCGGGTGCTCAATCCTTTCAAAACGGCACATTGAGTCAGGAACGCAATGTCGATTCTCGTTAACGCCGATACGCGCGTCATCACCCAAGGCATGACCGGTGAGACCGGCACCTTTCACACCGAGCAGGGGCTCGCTTACGGGACAAAGATGGTCGGCGGGGTGACGCCGGGCAAAGGCGGGCAGACGCATATCGGGCTGCCGGTATTCGACACCGTCGCCGAGGCGGTAGAGAAAACCGGCGCGGACGCGTCCGTCATCTACGTGCCGCCGCCCTTTGCCGCGGACTCGATCCTGGAGGCGATCGACGCCGAGGTGGCGCTGATCGTGACGATCACGGAAGGTATTCCGGTGCTCGACATGGTCAAGGTGAAGCGCGCGCTGGCCGGGTCGAAGTCGCGGCTGATCGGGCCGAATTGCCCCGGTGTGCTGACGCCGGGCGAGTGCAAGATCGGGATCATGCCGGGCAACATCTTCCGCAAGGGCTCGGTCGGCGTGGTCAGCCGGTCGGGCACGCTGACCTACGAGGCGGTGTTCCAGACCAGCAATGCCGGGCTGGGGCAGACCACTGCCGTCGGGATCGGCGGTGATCCGGTCAACGGCACCAACTTCATCGACGTGCTCGAGCTGTTCCTGGCCGACGATGAGACCAAGTCGATCATAATGATCGGCGAGATCGGCGGCGCGGCGGAGGAGGATGCGGCACAGTTCATCGCCGACGAGGCCAAGCGCGGCCGATCAAAGCCGACCGTCGGCTTCATCGCCGGCCGCACCGCGCCTCCGGGGCGCCGGATGGGCCATGCCGGCGCGATCGTGTCCGGCGGTAAGGGCGGCGCCGAGGACAAGATCGAGGCGATGGAGCGGGCTGGAATCCGTGTTTCTCCAAGCCCATCTGAATTGGGCACGACACTTTCGGCGTTGCTCAAGGGTTGAACCCTCCCTGTGCTCCTGCGAAAGCAGGAGCCTAGCATCAGCGCGGTAACTGGGCTCCTGCCTACGCAGGAGCACGGAAGGTGGATATGGACAGCTTCGGCGAGATCGAACAGGAGCAGGGCCCGAGCTGGGCGCGCGACAATTGGCCGCTGGGCGACCTCGATGACCTGAATGCCGGGCTCGATCCGACCCGGATGACGATTGAGAAGGTCGAGGCCAAGGCGAAGGCCGTTGCCGCCGCATCCGGCCGTTCCGAGGCAGAGATCAAGCAGGCGGCGGACGATTCGATCCGCGCGATGATGCTGATCCGCACCTATCGCGTGCGCGGGCATCTCGCCGCCGATCTCGATCCGCTCGGCCTCGCCAAGCGCGAGCTTCCCGCCGACCTCACGCCGGAATTCCACGGCTTCTCCGGCGCCGCGCTCGACCGTCCAGTTTATCTGGGCGGCACGATGGGTTTCGAGATGGCGACGGTTCGCGAGCTGGTCGAGTGCCTGCGCCGCAATTACTGCGGCAGGATCGGCCTTGAATATATGCACATCAACGACCTGGAGGAGCGACGCTTTCTCCAGGAACGGATGGAAGGCAAGGACGCCGCGATCAGCTTCACGCCCGAAGGCAAGATTGCGATCCTGACCAAGGTGATCGAAGGCGAGGAGTGGGAGAAGTTCCTCGCCCGCAAATATGTCGGCACCAAGCGGTTCGGCCTGGACGGCGGCGAATCGATGATCCCGGCGCTGGAAAGCGTCATAAAATATGGCGGCCAACAGGGTGTGCGCGAGATCGTGCTCGGCATGGCGCATCGCGGGCGCCTCAACGTCCTGTCGAACGTAATGGGCAAGCCTTACCGCGTCATCTTCAGCGAATTCGCGGGCGGTTCGGCCAACCCGGAAGATGTCGGCGGTTCGGGCGACGTCAAATATCACCTCGGCACGTCGAGCGACCGCGAGTTCGACGGGGTCAAGGTCCACCTCTCGCTGGTGCCCAATCCCAGCCATCTCGAGGCGGTCGATCCGGTGGTGCTCGGCAAGGCGCGGGCGGTGCAGACGCTGCGCGGCGATCCCGAGGGCGATCAGGTGCTGCCGGTGCTGCTGCACGGCGACGCCGCCTTTGCCGGCCAGGGCATCGTCGCCGAATGTTTCGGCTTCTCGGGGCTGCCCGGTTACGGCACCGGCGGAACGCTGCATTTCGTTATCAACAACCAGGTCGGGTTCACGACCTCGCCGCAGTTCGGCCGTTCATCGCCTTATCCGTCCGACATCGCCAAGTCGGTCCAGGCACCGATCTTCCACGTCAACGGCGACGATCCGGAAGCGGTGACGTTCGCTTGCAAGATCGCGATCGAATACCGTCAGCGGTTCAACCGCGATATCGTGATCGACATGTGGTGCTATCGCCGGTTCGGCCACAATGAGGGTGACGAGCCGAGCTTCACCCAGCCGCTCATGTATGCGGAAATCCGCAAGCATCAGCCGGTCAGTGCGCTCTATGCCGCGCGACTGATCGAGGAGCGCGTGATCGACCACGCCGGCTTTGACGCAATGGTGAGCGACTTCACCGCTTTGCTGGAAGGCGAGTTCGAGGCTGCCAAATCCTACCTGCCCAACAAGGCGGACTGGTTCGAAGGGCGCTGGGCGGGCCTGGGCAAGCCCGGCACGCCGGAAACAGAGCGCCGCAACGTCGACACCGCGCTCAGCCCGGAACGGATGGCCGCCTTGGGCGAGCGCCTCACGGCGGTGCCGGCCGATCTGAGCCCGCACAAGACTCTGCTCCGGATCCTGGAGGCCAAGCGCCAGATGTTCGCGAGCGGCGAAGGCTTCGATTGGGCGACCGGCGAAGCGCTGGCTTTCGGATCGCTGCTGGAAAATGGTTTCGGCGTGCGCCTGTCCGGACAGGATAGCGGGCGCGGGACGTTCAGTCACCGCCACGCCGTCTGGGTCGACCAGACTGACGGCCACAAATACATACCTCTTTGCGGCGTGCCGGGCGGCCGCTTCGAGGTGCGCGACTCACCGCTCAGCGAGTTCGGGGTGCTCGGCTTCGAATATGGCTATTCGATCGCCGATCCGCGCACCCTGGTGCTGTGGGAAGCGCAGTTCGGCGACTTCATGAACGGCGCGCAGACGATCATCGACCAGTTCATCACCAGCGGTGAGGCGAAGTGGTTGCGCGCCAGCGGCCTCGTGATGCTGCTGCCGCACGGCTATGAGGGGCAAGGTCCGGAGCATAGCTCCGCGCGGCCCGAGCGTTTCCTTCAGCTGTGCGCCGAGGACAATATCCAGGTCGCCAATTGCACCACGCCGGCCAATTACTTCCACCTTCTCCGGCGACAGATGCTGCGCGAATTCCGCAAGCCACTGGTGCTGATGTCGCCCAAGTCGCTGCTTCGGCACAAACTGGCGACCTCCGCCGCCGCCGACTTCACCGGCGACAGCCATTTCAAGCGCATCCTGTCCGATCCGGCACAGCCGCGCGACGAGGAGGTGCGCCGGCTCGTCCTGTGTTCGGGCAAGGTCGCCTACGACCTGATGGAAGCGCGCGACAAGGCCGAGGATCGCGGCACGGCGATCCTGCGGATCGAGCAGCTTTATCCGTTCCCCTCCGAGCCGCTGGTGAAGCGGCTCCGGCGCATGGCCAATCTCGAGGAGGTGGTCTGGGCGCAGGAGGAGCCGCGCAACAACGGCTATTGGACCTTCGTCGAGCCGTTCGTCGAACACTGCCTGGCCGACGCGGGTACGCGGCCCGCGCGTCCGGTCTATGCCGGCCGGCCGTCTTCCGCCTCGCCCGCGACCGGCCTTGCCAAGCGCCACGTGTCGGAGCAGGCGTCGCTGATCGCGGCCGCGCTCGGGCATCGGGTCGACGGTGCCAAGGATATGGCCGCCGATACCGTCCGCAAGGCCGGCAAGGCGGCGAGTTGATCGCAAGGGAAGATCATGTCGACTGACGTTGTTGTGCCGACGCTCGGCGAATCGATCGCGGAAGCGACACTGGGCCAGTGGCTCAAGAAGCCCGGCGATCCGGTCAAGGCGGACGAGCCGATCGCGAGTCTCGAGACCGACAAGGTCGCGGTCGAGGTGCCCTCGCCGGTTGCCGGCGCGATGGGTGAGCAACTGGTCGCCGAAGGTCAGACGGTGGCCGTCGGCGCGCTGATTGCCCGGATCGAGAATGGAGCGGCAGCGCAGCCGTCCGGAGCCGGTGCGGCCCCGCCTCCGGCAGCCTCGCCCCGGCTGGAAGCCACCGACAGCGACCCAGCGCTTTCGCCTTCGGCGCGCCGCGCGGCGATCGAGCGCGGGGTCGATCCGTCCAAGGTCGAGGGAAGCGGCAAGCACGGCCTGGTTACCAAGGAAGACGTCCTCGCGGCCGCGGCAAAAGCGCCCGAACCTTCCAGTGCTCCTGCGCAAGCAGGAGCCCAGGTTCAAACGCCAAGCGGGGCTCCTGCTTCCGCAGGAGCACAGGGCGTCGCGGGACACGGCGTCGTCGCGGGAGCACCGGAGCGCCGCGAGGAGCGCCTGCGGATGACGCGGCTGCGCCAGACGGTCGCGCGTCGGCTCAAGGAAGCCCAGAACACGGCGGCTTTGCTGACCACGTTCAACGATGTCGACATGAGCGCCGTGATCGACGCGCGCGCCCGCTACAAGGATCTGTTCGAGAAGAAGCACGGCATCCGGCTCGGCTTCATGGGATTCTTCGTCAAAGCCGCCGCGCTCGCCGCGCGCGACGTGCCGGCCGTCAATGCATCGATTGAGGGCGAAGAAATCGTTTATCACGATTATCTCGACGTGTCCGTCGCCGTCTCGGCGCCCAACGGCCTGGTCGTGCCGGTGATCCGCGATGCCGACCGGTTGAGCTTCGCCGAGATCGAGAAGACGATCGCCGACTTCGGCAAGCGCGCCAAGGACGGCACGCTCAAGATGGACGAAATGAAGGGCGGCACCTTCACCATCTCCAACGGCGGCGTGTTCGGCTCGCTAATGTCGACCCCGATCATCAACCCGCCCCAGTCCGCGGTGCTCGGCCTTCACCGCATCGAGGACCGCGCGGTTGTCGTTAACGGCCAGATCGTGATCCGCCCGATGATGTACCTCGCGCTCAGCTACGACCATCGCCTGATCGACGGCCGGGAGGCGGTGACGTTCCTCGTCGCGCTGAAAAATGCTATCGAGGACCCGACGCGCATCCTGATCGACCTGTGAGGTAGCGATGAACTGGCGAGACCACATCCACACCGTACCGGGCATCATGGGCGGGCGTCCCGTTTTCCGCGGCACGCGGTACACCGTGGAACGTGCGTTGAAGCTGGTGGGTGCGGGTTGGGATTATGACCGGATCGTCGACGAATATCCCGGTATTCTCCCCGATCATCTGCGCGCCGCGGCGCTGTTCGCGGCCGATCTGATGCACGACGAGAGCTATGTCGCGGTGGATCGGGCTCGCGCTGCTTGAGGTTGCTGTGTGACGCCAATGTGGGCAGCATCATCGCGCGTGCGATGTCGCAAGCCGGTCATGACGTCCTCAGAGCGATCGAGGTCACGCCGGACGCCGAAGACGTCGAGGTGCTCGCCTTCGCGGTGACCGAGCAACGTGTGCTGGTCACGTGCGATCGCGATTTCGGCGAACTGATCTTCCTTCATCGCGCCGACCAGCGGCCAGCTATCATCTACATCCGGTTCGAGCCCGCCGAAGTCGCCGATATTCTCCCGAGGTTGATGCCGCTACTCGATTTCACCCGGCTTGAAGGCCATATGACCGTCATCGGGGTCGAGCATGACCGGCACGTGCGTTTTCCAGTGAAGAGCAGAACCAATGGCTGACCAGCAATACGACTATGACGTCCTCGTGATCGGCGCCGGCCCGGGCGGCTATGTCGCCGCGATCCGCGCTGCGCAGCTCGGCCTGCGCACCGCGTGTGCCGAGGCACGCGAGACGCTGGGCGGCACCTGCCTCAATGTCGGCTGCATTCCGTCCAAGGCGCTGCTCCACGCGTCGGAGATCTACGAGGAGGCCAAGGGCGGCCACCTTGCCAAGTTCGGCATCGACTTCGCCGGCGTCGCGCTCAACCTCGACCAGATGCACGCCGAAAAGGCCAAGGCGGTGAAGGAACTCACCGGCGGTATCGAATTCCTCTTCAAGAAGAACAAGGTAACTTGGCTGAAGGGACGCGCCGCCTTCGAGGACGCGCACAGCGTGAAAGTGGGCGACCAGACCGTCACCGCGAAGAACATCGTCATTGCCACCGGCTCCTCGGTCACCCCGCTGCCCGGTGTCGAGATCGACCAGAGCGTCGTCGTCGACAGCACCGGCGCGCTCGCGCTGCCGAAGGTCCCCGAGCACCTCGTCGTGATCGGCGGCGGCGTTATCGGCCTCGAACTCGGCAGCGTCTGGCGGCGGCTCGGCGCGAAGGTCACCGTCGTCGAATATCTCGACCAGATTCTCCCCGGCTTCGACGGCGAGGTCCGCAAGGAAAGCGCCAAGCTGTTCAAGAAGCAGGGCTTCGAACTCCGCACCTCGACCAAGGTCACCGGCGTCACCGTCCAGGGCGACAAGGCCAGCGTCCAGCTCGAACCCGCCGCTGGCGGCGAGGGCGAGACGCTCCAGGCCGACGCGGTGCTGGTGGCGATCGGCCGCAAGCCCAATGTCGACGGCCTCAACCTCGACGCCGCCGGGCTCCAGCTCAACGCGCGCGGCCAGATCGACACCGGTCACGACTTCCGCACCGCGGTCGACGGCATCTGGGCGATCGGCGACGTCATTCCCGGCCTAATGCTTGCGCACAAGGCGGAGGACGAGGGCGTCGCGGTCGCCGAAAACATCGCCGGCCACACCGGCATCGTCAATCACGACGTGATCCCCAGCGTGGTCTACACCATGCCCGAGATCGCGGGCGTCGGCCTGACCGAGGAAGCGGCGGCCGCAAAAACCGAGATCAAGGTCGGCAAGTTCCCGATGATGGCCAACAGCCGCGCCAAGACGAACCGTGACACCGACGGCTTCGTGAAGGTCATCGCCGACGCCAAGACCGACCGCGTCCTCGGCGTCTGGATCGTCGCCAGCCTCGCCGGCACGATGATCGCCGAAGCCGGCATTGCGATGGAATTCGGCGCCACCAGCGAAGACATCGCCTACACCTGCCATGCGCATCCGACCCACGCGGAAGCGCTGAAGGAAGCCGCGATGGCCGTGCAGGGCAAGCCGATCCACATGTAAGGATGGGGGGGCGGGGGTGCCGCTCTCTCGTCAATGAGGGCGAAGCGGGCACCCGAAGCTTGTGCTCCCGCGAAGGCGGGAGCCCAGTACTGGGTCCCCGCCTTCGCGGGGACACAAGCTGACGGTGCAGGGCACTGCTCCAACGTCAGCCACCCCGGCGAAGGCCGGGGCCCAGTCGCACAGGCCGAGGTAACGAAGTGCAACACACGCCAACGCTCGTTTACCACCTGGCCCCCGGCCTCCGCCGGGGTGGATCGGACGGCAGCCACGCCATAGATGCGCGAAGCACCATGCCCGACCCAGATCGCTCCCAACTCGAAACCGAATGGCTCGCGCTAACCCGCGAGACACTGCCGGCGCTCGCCCGCACCCGCGGCTGGCCGGTCAGCGCGGACCATTGCTTCCAGCGCATCCTCCTCGACAACGCGGTCGGCGGCCGGTGGTACGACGCCGTCACCGCACGCCCGGCCTACCGCCACATCGCGCTCGAAGCGCTCGCCCGCGCCGTAG
>DASVSZ010000010.1:0-62910 GCA_036387855.1 Allosphingosinicella sp.
GGGCCGCACATGCTGCAGAAATGCGCCGTCTTCGCACCCTCCGCCGGGAGGGTCTGGTCGTGATATTGTTCGGCGGTGTCGGGGTCGAGGCTGAGGTGGAACTGGTCGCGCCAGCGGAATTCGAAGCGGGCGCGGCTCAGGGCGTCGTCGCGGAGCTTGGCGGCGGGGTGGCCCTTGGCGAGGTCGGCGGCGTGTGCTGCCAGCTTGTAGGTGACGACTCCCACTTTCACGTCGTCGCGGTCGGGGAGGCCGAGATGCTCCTTGGGAGTGACGTAGCAGAGCATCGCCGTCCCGAACCAGCCGATCATCGCGGCGCCGATCGCGCTGGTGATGTGGTCGTAGCCCGGCGCGATGTCGGTGGTGAGCGGCCCCAATGTGTAGAAGGGCGCCTCGCCGCAGGCTTCGAGCTGCTTGTCCATGTTGGCCTTGATCTTGTGCATCGGCACGTGGCCGGGGCCCTCGATCATTACCTGGACCTCGTGCTTCCAGGCGATCTGGGTGAGCTCGCCGAGGGTGGCCAATTCGGCGAACTGGGCTTCGTCGTTTGCGTCGGCGATGGAGCCGGGGCGCAGGCCGTCGCCGAGGCTGAAGGCGATGTCGTACGCCTTCATGATCTCGCAGATCTCCTCGAAGCGCGTGTAGAGGAAGCTCTCCTTGTGGTGGGAGAGGCACCATTTCGCCATGATCGAGCCGCCGCGGCTGACGATGCCGGTGACGCGCTTGGCCGTCATCGGGATGTAGGGCAGGCGCACGCCCGCGTGGATGGTGAAATAGTCGACGCCCTGCTCGGCCTGCTCGATGAGGGTGTCGCGGTAGATCTCCCAGGTGAGGTCCTCGGCGACCCCGCCGACCTTTTCGAGCGCCTGGTAGATGGGGACGGTGCCGATGGGGACGGGGCTGTTGCGGATGATCCATTCGCGGGTGTCGTGGATGTTGCGCCCGGTGGAGAGGTCCATGACCGTGTCGGCGCCCCAGCGGATGGACCAGACCATCTTGTCGACCTCGGCGGCGACGTCGGAGGCGACGGCGGAGTTGCCGATATTGGCGTTGATCTTGACGAGGAAATTGCGGCCGATCGCCATCGGCTCGGATTCGGGATGGTTGATGTTGTTGGGGATGATCGCGCGGCCCCGCGCGACCTCGTCCCGGACGAATTCGGGAGTCACATAGTCGGGGATTGAGGCCCCGAAATCCTGGCCGTCGCGGATGTGGTCGCGAATCATCTCGCGCCCGAGATTCTCGCGCACCGCGACATATTCCATTTCGGGCGTGATCATGCCTTTGCGGGCATAGTGCATCTGGCTGACGTTCGCGCCCGCCTTGGCGCGCAGCACCTTGCGGCGCACGTTCGGAAAGGATTGCACCCCGCCCGACCGGTCCGGCCCGAGCTGCCCATTATCCTCGGGGCGGACTTCGCGCTGCAGCACCTCCTCGACATCGCCGCGCGCCCGTATCCACTCGCGGCGAACCTCGGGGAGCCCGGCCATGATATCGATGCGCGTGTTGCTGTCTGTATAAGGCCCCGACGGATCATAGACGCGCAGCGGCGGCTCCCCGCAGCCCGGCTCCAGCACGATCTCGCGCATCGCCACGCCGAGCGGCCCGACATGCACCTTGCGGCTGCCGCGGATCGGTCCGGTCGTAACCTTCAGCTCGGTGCGTGCGGGGATATCGGCCATGTCTCGCTCTCCAAAACGGGTGGGAGAGCGTAGATGCCGCTCCCTCCCTACGCCGGTGTCAGCCGGATCAGGTTCGGCGGGTCATGGCTTCAGCCACCTCTCAAGCGCTCGGGCGCGCTCCCCCGGGGAAGCGCCGCTTATGCGCCGCCGCCGTCGGTGCGGCAAGCCCGCCACTGCTCGCCGTCTCGGGCGACCAGCCCGCGCCGCTCCAGGTCGATGAGGTGGGCGAGCACGGAGCGGGCGGCGGCCGGGTGCAGGCGGGGATCGACGCCGCGATACATGGCGGCGACGAGATCGGGGATGCCCGTCCTGCCGGCTTGCAATTGCGCCAGCACCTGGCGCTCGCGCTGGCGGCGGTGGAGGATCATGCCGCGGACCAGCTTGTGGGGCGCCTCGATCGGCTCGCCATGCCCGGGCAGATAGCGCGTGTCGGGCCGGGAGAGCAGTCTTGCGAGGCTGGCCACGTAAGCGCCCATGTCGCCGTCGGGCGGCGAGACGATGCTGGTCGACCAGCCCATTACGTGATCGCCGCTGAACAGGATGCCCGTGCCCTCCAGCGCGAAGCAGAGGTGGTTCGAGGTGTGGCCCGGCGTCGCCACCGCCTCTAACGACCAGCCCTCCCCGTCGAGCATTTCACCGTCGGCGAGCACCCGATCCGGCCGGTAATCGCGGTCGAAGCTTTCATCCGCCTCCCCTGCCCCATTCGGCGCCAGCGGAGCGCAGCCGATGATCGGCGCGCCGGTCGAGGCTTGAAGCGCGCGGGCGGCGGGGCTGTGATCGCGGTGGGTGTGGGTGCACAGGATCGCGGCGATCCGCTCGCCCCGCACCGCGCCAAGCAGGGCTTCGACATGGGCAGGCAGGTCCGGCCCCGGATCGATCACCGCCACTATCCCGCGCCCGACGATATGGGTTTGCGTGCCGGTGAAGGTAAACGGCGACGGATTGGGCGCGAGCACGCGACGGACCAGCGGTGCGAGTTCGATCACCTGTCCTGCGGGCGTGTCTGGCATGGCCGGCGCTTGGCAGGGCACGTTCGTGAATCCAAGTCCCGCTTGTGTCGGCGTGGCTTACATCTGCCGGCTTCTTAATCTTTGCTTCACCATCGCGATCCGCGGGAATGCAGGTTCGCCGCGATTTGGCACGGCCTCTGCACCATCAATCACGTCCACACGGTTCCACAACCGAGGGGGGCGGACAGACGCTTTCCTGGTCGCGCAGTCCGCCCCTTATCTCCTCTCCTAGTTGCCGCTGCCCGGCTCCGCCATGCCCCGGTGCATCTGCGCGGAAACGCCGCCGCCGAGCGCCTTTGCGACATCGACCTGCAGCTTGTTCTTGAGGCCGTAAACGACGCTGCGCTCACCTTTCTGCATCGCCTCATAGCCGGTTTTGGCAACGTCGGCGGGATCGTCTTTCTTGGCCGTGCCGACCTTGGTGTCGTCCATATCGGCACGGTGGAAGAACTCGGTGTCGGTCGCGCCGGGCTTGAGGCAGGTCACCGTCACGCCCGTATCCTTGAGCTCGTTGCCGAGCGCATCGGAGAAGCTGTCCACGAACGCCTTGGTGCCGTTGTAGACGGCCTGGAAGGCGCCCGCGATATGCCCGGCGATCGAGCCGGTAATCAGGATGCGCCCCTGCCCGCGGGCGACCATCTCGCGCGCGACCTTCTGGATCAGGTAGATGGTGCCGGTGATGTTGGTATCGATCACATGGCGCCATTTGGACACATCCTGATCGAGGAACGCGCCGCCGAGGCCATGGCCTGCATTGGCGAACAAGGCGTCGATGTCGCGTCCCGCCGCGGCGGTCAGCATCCGGTCCACCCCTTCGAAGGTCGACAGGTCCGCCTCGACGTTGCGAACTTCGACGCCCAGGCCCTGAAGCTCGCCGGACGCGTCCACCAGCGGGGTGTCGGCGGCGACCAGCAGGTCATAGCCGTCCTTGGCGGCGAGCTTGGCGAGCTCGAGCCCGATCCCGCTCGAAGCTCCGGTAACGATCGCGAATTTACGCTGGCTCATGCTGCTGCTCCCTGACTTGCTGGACCTGACCTTTGGCCAGACCGGGATTGAGGACGATCTTGGTGTAGTCGTTCTGGTGATCGTGCCAGTGCTTGTACATGTCCGGCCCGTCTTCCAGGCTGGCATGGTGCGAGATGAACCAGGTCGTATCGAGCTTGCCCTCCTGGATCATCTCAAGCAGCGGTTTGGTATATTTCTGGACATGGGTTTGGCCGGTCTTGAGCGTCAGCCCCTTTTCCATGAACGCGCCGATCGGGAACTTGTCCATCAGGCCGCCGTACACGCCGGGAACGGACACACGCCCGCCTTTGCGGCAGGACAGGATCGCCTGGCGGAACGCCGCCGGCCGATCGGTGCCGAGCTTGAGCCAGACCTTGGCGTGGTCGGCGAGATTGTCGATGCCGAGCCCGTGCGTCTCCATGCCGACGCATTCGATGCAGGCGTCCGGGCCGATCCCGCCGGTCATCTCGAACAATGCTTCGCGCACATCGACTTCGGTGAAATCGAGCACTTCCGCGCCCATCTGTTTGGCCAATTCCAGCCGACGCGGATAATGATCGATCGCGATCACCCGGTGTGCGCCGAGCACGAAGGCCGACTGGATCGCGAACAGCCCAACCGGCCCGCAGCCCCAGACCGCGACCGTATCGCCTTCCTCGATCTGCGCATTCTCCGCGCCCATCCAGCCTGTCGGCAGGATGTCGGACAGGAACAGGACCTTGTCGTCCTCCAGTCCATCGGGAATGACGACCGGGCCAACGTCCGAATAAGGCACGCGCAGATACTCGGCCTGCCCCCCGGCATAGCCGCCGGTCAGGTGCGCATAGCCGAACGCGCCGCCCATCGGGTAACCGTAAAGCGTTTCCGACATGTCCGACGTGGTCGCCGGGTTGCTGTTGTCGCAGGCCGAAAACTGCTGCTTGCCGCAATGAAAACAGCTGCCGCACGAGACGGTGAACGGAATCACCACCCGCTGCCCCTTCTTGAGCGTCGACTTGGGGCCGACCTCGACCACCTCGCCCATATTCTCGTGACCGAGAATGTCGCCCTGCCGCATGGTCGGGATGTAGCCGTCGTACAGGTGAAGGTCCGATCCGCAGATCGCGGTCGAGGTGACCTTGATGATCGCATCGCGTGGATTGACGATCTCGGGATCGGGAACGGTATCGACGCGGACGTCGTGGCGGCCGTGCCAGGTTACTGCGCGCATTTTGTGCTCCTAAGCTGCTCGTGCTCCTGCGAAGGCAGGAGGCTAGATGCTGTCGTGGCTCGGCTCCTGCTTTCGCAGGAGCACCGGAGGTCAGACATATTGCTTCGTGGGCTCTTCCGACTTGCGGGCCGACGGGCTGGCGGAGTTGGTTACCTCGCCCGTTTCCATCAGCTGCTTGAATCTTCGCAGGTCCCGGCGGGCCTGGACGTTGGGTTCGCGCTGGAGAACCTTGGCGACCAGCTTGCCAACGGCACCCGCAGGCGGATCGTAACTGATGGTGGCGCGCACCCAAGTGCCGCGGCCGGGCGGCGCGTCGAGGAACTCGACCCGGCCGCTGTTGCGGACATCGGCGCCTTCCTCCGATTCCCAGCCGATTACGCGGCCCGGACTGTCCTCAGTCACGCGGCTGACGAACTCGACGTGGGTTCCGGCCGGCGCCTTGATCACCCAGCGCGAACGCTTGTCGTCGAGGCGTTCGATCGTTTCAATATTGTCCATGAAATGCGGGAGGTTGGTGAAGTCCCGCCAGAAATCGTAAAGTTCGCGCGCCGGCCGGTCGATCGTTACCGTTCGCTCGATGGGAGCATCGCGGCCCGCCTTGCCGCGGAAGGTGGATGGTGGGGCGTCGCTGATCGGTTCCGCGTTCGGGCCTTCCGACAGCTTGCGGCCGACCAGCAGCGCGATCCCGCTGACCGCGATCACCGTCGCAGCGCCGATTAGCGCGCGCTGTAGGCCGCCGTCGCCGTTGCGGCCTTCATCATCCCGATATTCAATCGTCACATGGCTCTCCTTGCGCAGGATGCCACACCTAACCGCCGAGGCGAGTCACGGTTGCATGCGAGGAGGCCGGAATCGGCAAGAAAAAGGGCCGGAGCTTGGCCCCGACCCTTCTCTGTAAATCTAGATCAGGAACAATCCGATCAGACGCTCGCCACCTCGGCGGTATCGACCTTCAGGCCGGGCCCCATCGACGAGCTGACCGCGACCTTCTGGACATATTTGCCCTTGGCACCGGCCGGCTTGGCGCGGACGATCGCGTCCACGAACGCATCGAAATTGCGGCGCAGATCCTCGTTCGAGAAGCTCGCCTTGCCGATCCCGCTGTGGATGATCCCGGCCTTTTCGACGCGGAACTCGACCTGGCCGCCCTTGGCAGCCTTGACGGCTTCGGTAACGTTCGGAGTGACGGTGCCGAGCTTCGGATTCGGCATCAGGCCCTTGGGGCCCAGCACCTTACCGAGCCGACCGACGATGCCCATCATGTCGGGCGTCGCGATCACGCGGTCGAAATCGATCGTGCCGCCCTGGATGCTTTCCATCAGATCTTCGGCCCCGACCACGTCCGCGCCGGCGGCGCGGGCTTCGTCCGCCTTGCCGGCTCTGGCGAACACGGCGACCCGCACATCCTTGCCGGTGCCGGCCGGGAGGGTGACGACGCCACGCACCATCTGATCGGCGTGGCGCGGATCTACGCCCAGGTTGAGCGCGATCTCGATCGTTTCGTCGAACTTGGCGGTGGCATGTTGCTTGGCGACGGTGATCGCCTCATCGACGCCGTACAGCTTGGTCGTGTCCAGGCTGGCGGCCAGCGCCTTGCTCTTCTTGCTTTGCTTGGCCATCGGTTCAGCCCTCCACCACTTCGAGGCCCATCGCGCGAGCGGAGCCTTCGATGATCCGCGTCGCCGCGTCCAGATCGTTCGCGTTCAAATCCTTCATCTTGGTCTGCGCGATTTCCGACAGCTGCGAGCGCTTGATGCTGCCCGCGCTGACCTTGCCGGGCTCCTTGGAGCCAGCCTTGAGCCCAGCCGCCTTCTTGATCAGGAAGGTCGCCGGCGGCGTCTTGGTTTCGAACGAAAAGGAGCGATCCGCATAGACGGTGATGATCGTCGGGATCGGCATGCCCTGTTCGAGGTCGGTCGTCTGCGCGTTGAACGCCTTGCAGAATTCCATGATGTTGACGCCGCGCTGGCCAAGCGCCGGGCCGATCGGGGGCGACGGATTGGCTTTGCCGGCCGGCACCTGCAGCTTCACATAGCCGGTAATCTTTTTTGCCATTTGCTCTCACTCTGTTGCTTTCGCCGCAGCGCAAGGCGTTGGCGAAGTTCAAGTTTAGCGGTCCAGACGGACACCCGAAGACGCCCTCCCGCATGCCTCCGACCTGCTCGCGCGGCCAAGCACGCCACGGTGGCGCGTCATGGCTGCGGAAGATGCCGGAAGCGATCGCCCATAGCGCAAGGCGTGGCGAACTGGAACAGGAAAATGGCTGTTTCGCGCCATGCCCGGCGCGGAAGTTCGCAAAGTCTCCCAGTTACGCGAATTCGTCCGCGCGTCGGCACCGGCTTGCTTCGCCGACTTCGCCGTAAGAACCGGCATCAATCATAGTCAGTCACTCCTGGAGAGGAGAGATCATGACAAAGGCCGAAGCTGTAGGACAGCAAGTGGCTGGCGAGAGCCGTCCGCCTAAACGCTCAGGCCACTCTCTTTGCTTGCTGGGGAGCGACCGGGACGGTGAAGCAGAACGCGGTCTCGCCGGCCGAATCCTCCAGCCAGATCTCGCCGCCATGCTGTTCGACGATCGTCCGGCAAACCGACAATCCGATGCCAAGGCCGTCCGGCTTTACCGAGTTGAACGGCGAGAACAGATTGGCCTTGATCCATGGATCGACCCCGGGACCATTGTCGGCGACGCGGACGGCGACGCGCTCTCCACGCCGCTCCGTCGAAATCGTCAGCCGAGCATCCGGCCTGTCGGCCAGCGCCTCCGCCCCGTTTCGGATCAGGTTGAGCAGCACCTGCTCGACCTGCACCTTGTGCCCGATGATCCAGTCCGCGTCCCGGTCGATCCGCACCTCAGGCCGGACCGGGAAGGCAGCGCCCAGCAGCCGAAGCGTCTCGCCGACCAGCTCGGAAAGACGAACCTGCGCTTCCGGTACCGGCTTGTAGCTGACCATCTCGCGGATGCTCTTGATCGTCCGGCCCGCCCGGCTGACCGCCAGGCCGGCTTGCTCAACCGCGAGACGTGCGTCCACCGTGCCCGCCGCTTCGGACGGCGGCAGCAATCTGCTCGCCGCCGCCAGGTAATTGCTGGCCGAGCAGAGCGGCTGATTGAGCTCATGGGCGAGCATCGCCGCCATCGTGCCCATCGCGTTGACGCGAGACAGGTGGACCAGCTCGGACTGGAGTTCGGCGATCTTGGCTTCGGCTTCGCGCTGCCGGCTCATGTCGCGCATGAACGACACGAACACGCTGCCGCCATCGCTTTCCGCCAGCATCACCGCCAGCTCGATCGGAATCTCGGTTCCGTCCCGCCGCAGCCCATTTTTCTCGAGCCGGGTGCCGAGGATGCGAACTTTCCCGGTGTCGTTGAACCGCCGCATGCCGGAGACGTGTGCCGCCCGGTCACGCTGCGGGATAATGACGTTGCTGATGTTCCGGCCGATCACTTCCGGCTCGGACCAGCCGAACATCCGCTCGGCAACGCCGTTCCAGCCGATGATCACTCCATCGCGATCCGTCGCGACCACCGCGTCCAGCGCGGTGCTCGCGATCGCGGCCAGGCTGGCGCTGCGCCTCAGCATGGAACGCCCCGACGAGCGCGAGTTATAACGTGAATCATGGTTCGCGGCCGCCAGGTTGGAAATGTCGATCCCAGGGTTCTAGACGCGGAAACCTTATCATTCGCAAACCGAGTATCGCGGCATATCCCGACTGGCTGCTGACACTCTTTCTTAACGCCCTGAGTTTGGCCCACACGGCCACGTTCGCAGCAGCTGTCCCTGGATAAAACAGCGCAGGCTCTCCACCTCAACAAATCGTTTCTTGACCAGTACCGGTCTGGCAGACTTCCTGTCCCGGCATGCGTGATTCTATGAAGAAGGAGGCAGTGATGAAGCAATCCACCCTGGCAATGTTGGCACTCGCAGTGCCGCTGTCCCACGCAGCATTCGCCCAGGACGCCCAATCGGATGCCGCCGACGACTTCGCCAAGGCCAAGCAGGCACAGGAGCTCCGGCAGCTTGAACTGGGGACCGAAAAGCTGGAAATCGAGGTGCGCAACGACCGACGCAAAAGCCTGACCGATGCGTTCCCGGCTTCACCAACCACGGGGACGACCACTGTCGAGGGCGAGGCCGGTAAGCTGGAAGCGGCCGGGCTCTCCGCGGTCGCTGTCAACGCGCTCGCCCGCAAGGTCGCGCTGGACGCGCAGGCGGCAGCGCGGCGCAGCACGCTCGATCCCGCGCCGCGCGGCGAACTCGATCCGTGCGGGCTGCTCCTCGACGAGAGTGGATTGTCGGTTCTGGAAAAACTGAGCGATGCCGAGTCGGAAACGTCCGGCGATGGCCCCGGCAGCCTTCTGGAGCAGCATGCCTCCCAGCCGGAGCGGGCGAACGGCCCCGTCGCGACGTCGCTTCCGCCGGTGCTGCTGCTGCCCGGTGCCGACACGGTCGGCTTCGCGGCGTGGGAGCAGTTCAGGTTTCGGCAGTGCGGCGTCAGCAGCGCCTTTGACGATGCTCTCGAAGAAGGCGGCGCGCTTGCTCCGAGTCAGCCGACAAAGGGATCCACGAAGTTCTTCAGCGGCGGCCTTGCCGGGATCGGAACTGCGGTGTCGGTCGGGAGCAAGCTGCTGCAGCTCGTTACGCCCGACTGGGAAGTGGGCGGGATCGCCGCCACGGTGCCCGAAAAGGCGTTCCTCGCGGCGGTCGCGCGTGAATATGTGCAGGTGGGCGGCGGACGTGTCTATTGGGCGGGTCAGGTTTCAAAGAGCGGCGGCGGCGATGAGGTTTTCGGTCGGCTGGCCCAATTGGATGTAAAGGATCGACAAGCCGCCGCCCTGCTCGTGACGCTCGAGCCCAAGCTTGCCCAGGCGACAAAGGCGAAGAACCGGCGCGTGATCGAATCGCACGCGGGCCCGATCGCGGCGTTGAAGCAGGCGCGCGCGGCCTATTCCGCGCTGCTCGCGAGCATGGCCGGCAAGGAGGGCGAATCCGCGCTGCCGATCAATCGGGTGGTCACCGAAGCGGCCGCCGCGACCTTGCTTGGCCGGGACGGCGTCGTGCTGAACCTCAACGTCGGCGCGTCCGGCGGCGGCTATTACTCGCGCAAGGTGATCTGGAACGCGCTGGGCCTCGGCGGGCCGCCCTTTTTCGTGTCCGGCGGGACGACGGTCCATTACGTCGCGGTGCGTCCGGCCGACCAGCAGATCCTGGGCGGCGGCCAACTCGCCTGCATCGCTGGCTACGTGAAGATCAATCGCGTCGCAGCCCTCGCCAACGACAGCCGCTCCGACCGCGTCCGCTGCCGTTAAGCAGGCGCCTCGCCAAGCCGGCGAAGACCGGCACGTGTCCCGCGCGTCAACGGCTCGTTCACCATGTTCGCCTACATTGCCAAGCGCCGGTGAATGCCTATCTTGGCAGCAACGGTTCACGGCTTGGCTGGACATCCGGCCAGGCCCCAGCGGCGGGATTTTCATGGCGGACAAGGATCAAGGCGGCGGCAATGGTGGAGCGGGCGGCGGCGGGCCTGCCGGCAATCCGTGGATGAAGTCGTTGTTCATCTGGGCGGGGATCCTGCTCGCCCTGGTGCTGTTCGTGCAGATCGTCGATGGCGGCGGGCGCAGCGCCAAGGGCCAGGGAATGGCCTATTCGGAATTCCTCAACCGCGTCGATGACGGCTCGGTCAAGGAAGTGGTGATCGGCAAGGAGATCGTCTCCGGCCGGCTGTCCAACGACGAAGCGTTTCGCACCTATGCGCCGCAGGACCCGCAGCTGGTCGATCGGCTCAAGGCCAAGGGAGTCGCTTTCTCGGCAGAGCCCGAGCAGCAGACTTCGATCTGGCTGATCCTGCTCTACCAATCCCTGCCCTTCCTCCTGATCCTCGGCATCGCCTTTTTCGTGATGCGCCAGATGCAGAAGAATGCGGGCTCGGGCGCGATGGGCTTTGGCAAGTCCAAGGCCAAGATGCTGACCGAGAAGCATGGCCGCGTCACCTTCGACGATGTCGCCGGCATCGATGAATCGCGCGAGGAGCTGCAGGAGATCGTCGATTTCCTCAAGGATCCGAGCAAGTTCGCCAGGCTGGGCGGCAAGATTCCCAAGGGCGCCCTGCTGGTCGGCTCGCCCGGCACCGGCAAGACCCTGCTCGCCCGCGCCGTCGCGGGTGAGGCAAACGTGCCGTTCTTCACCATTTCCGGTTCCGATTTCGTCGAGATGTTCGTCGGCGTCGGCGCCAGCCGCGTCCGCGACATGTTCGAGCAGGCCAAGAAGAACGCGCCGTGCATCGTCTTCATCGACGAGATCGACGCGGTCGGCCGTCACCGCGGTGCGGGGCTCGGCAACGGCAATGACGAGCGCGAGCAGACGCTGAACCAGCTGCTGGTTGAGATGGACGGGTTCGAGGCGAACGAAGGCATCATCATCATCGCCGCGACCAATCGTCCGGACGTGCTCGACCCCGCTTTGCTGCGCCCCGGCCGGTTCGACCGCCAAGTCGTCGTGCCGCGGCCGGATATCGAGGGCCGCGAGAAGATCCTCGCCGTGCACATGAAGAAGCTGCCGCTCGCCCCCGACGTGGACGGCCGCACCATTGCGCGCGGCACGCCCGGCTTTTCCGGCGCGGACCTCGCCAACCTCGCCAACGAGGCCGCCCTGCTCGCCGCGCGCAAGGGCAAGCGCTTGGTTGCGATGAAGGAGTTCGAAGAGGCCAAGGACAAGGTGATGATGGGCGCCGAGCGCAAGTCCATGGTGATGACCGAGGACGAGAAGCGTTCCACCGCCTATCACGAGGCCGGCCACGCGCTGGTGTCGCTCTATGTGCCCGGCTGTGACCCTCTGCACAAGGTGACGATCATCCCGCGCGGCCGCGCGCTCGGCGTCACCTGGAACCTGCCGGAGCGCGACCGTTACTCAATGAACATGAAGCAGATGAAGGCGCGGCTAGCGCTTTGCTTCGGCGGCCGCATCGCCGAGCAGATCATCTACGGCATGGACGAGCTCAACACCGGCGCGTCCAACGACATCCAGCAGGCGACCGACATGGCCCGCTCGATGGTGATGGAATATGGCATGAGCGAGAAGCTCGGCTGGCTGCGCTACCGCGACAATCAGGACGAGGTGTTCCTCGGCCATTCGGTGGCGCGCACACAGTCGATCTCGGCCGAGACCGCGCAGCTTATCGACCAGGAGGTTCGCCGCCTGATCGAGGAAGCGGAAGCAACCGCGCGCAAGGTGCTGGTCGACAATCTCGACGAGCTCCACCGCCTCGCCGCCGCATTGCTGGAATTCGAAACGCTGACCGGCGAGGAATCCAAGCGGGTGATCAAGGGCGAGGATATCGGCCGCGAGGATCCCAATGCGCGCCGCCCGCTGATGCCGGTTGCGGGCTCGTCCATCCCGAGCACGCGCCGGCCGCGCGGCGGCGGCATCGGCCCCGCGGCGCCGCAAGGGGCTTGACGCTTTGCCACATGGAGGGAGGCCCTTTCCCGACGCGGGAAGGGGCCTCTTTCTTTGTCAGCAATGGTTCAGGGCGCGGCTCCCAACGCTGGGTCGAACCCAAAACGGAGATGTGGATGCACAAGATCGGCCTGGCCCTGTTGCTCGCGACGGTGCCGCTCTCTTCGGCATACGGACAGGCGATGCCCGTCTCGACTTTCCTCGGCAAGGCGGATGCGTTGCAGAAGAAGGGGGCGATGGCGCTGTTCTCGAGCGATATGGGCAAGCTCAAGGCCGAAGTGGTGAACAGCGGCAAGCAGCTGCGCGCCGAGCAGATCGGGGCGCAAAAGGCGGGGCGGAAGGTCGGTTATTGCATGCCTGAACGCGGCAAATCCAAGATCGGCTCGAACGAAGTACTTGCCCATTTCCGCTCGATCCCGGCGGCTCAGCGCGGCATGACCGTCAAGGCTGCGTTCGCGGGGCTGATGCGCAAGAAATATCCCTGCGCCGGCTGAGCCCGGTCAGCCGAGCACGCCGAGCGCGAGCAGGCCGAATGCGAACAGGCCAAGCGCGTAGGTGGCGAACTGGACGAGCAGAAATGTCCGCCACAGCGTGGAGAAGCGGGTGAGCTGGTAGCCGCCGCGCAGCTGGCGATACATGTGCCAGGGCACGAACAATGTCGATATCGCCCAGACCGGGCCGGCCGGCACGCCCGCCAGCACCAGCAGCACGCCGGCGATGACCAGGATCGACACGGCGGCGATCGAGTAGGTGACGAACACGGTATGGTCGTAAAGCGGACGGCGGCGCCACAGGAACAGCAGCGCCACGAACGGAACCGACAGGATGATCAACGCCCAGCTGAACTTGTAGGCGTTGGTCTGGAGCTTGTAGATCAGCAGCTTCGGGTTTTTCGAGGCGGCGCGGTAGGCGGTGTTGAGCCGGTTCTCGGCTTTGTCGCCGATCACCCGCCCCTGGCCTACCGTCAGTTTGAAGTCGTCGCCGCCGTCCTGGGCAGCCTTGGCGGCCGGTTGAGCATCGCCCTTCATTTCGCCGAGAATGCGGCTGGCGATCTCGGCTTCGCGGATGTCGGAATCGATCGCCTCCGTGTTCGCGCCGCGGGCCGCGGTCGCCGCGCGCTGGTCGCGCAGCGTCTTCAGCTTGTCTTCGAGTTCAGCGACCTCGCGGCGGAACTCGGCACTGGCGGTGTTGCGCTGAGCCTGATCGACCATGTCGAGCGGGGAGCCGAGCAGGCCCATCACCGCGAACATCAGGAACACGGAGAAGAGGAACACCGCCAGCGGAGACACGAAGCGCGCGCGCTCGCCGGCGATGTAGCGGCGGGTCAGCTCGCCCGGGCGGAACATGAGGCGCGGCAGGGTGCGCCACAGCTTGCCTTCCAGATGGAGCACGCCGTGCAGCAAATCGTGCCCAAACGCGCCCAACGTGCGATGGACATGCGCATGCTGGCCGCAGCGATGGCAGAAATCGCCGGCGAGCCCGGTGCCGCAATTGAGGCAGGCCGTCTCGTGCGTGTGGCCGCGCCCGCCGCTCGCCCCCGCTCCCCCGGCCGACGGCTCGGCGGCGCGTGCGGCCATACCGCCGGTTACCGCCTCGCCGATGCCTTCCAATCCGTTCACGCCCAAGCCCCCGCGTTGAACCCGGACGCGTCATGCCGTAACGCCGCGCGGTGAGCAATTCGCAAAGGATCGGCGGCGCTTCTTGACCCGCGTCGGGCTTCTCGGCGGCTCGTTCAACCCGGCGCATGGCGGGCATCGCGCGATCAGCCGACATGCGCTGCGGATGCTCGGGCTTGACGAAATCTGGTGGCTGGTGTCGCCCGGCAATCCGCTCAAGGAAGCCGCGGGCATGGCGCCGCTCGCCATCCGCTACCGATCGGCGCTGGAAGCGGCGCGCGGGCTGCCGATCCGCGTCACGGCGATCGAGCAGGAACTTCGCACCGTTTACACGGCGCAAACGCTGCGCATCCTGCTCCGCCGCTATCCGGAACGCGAGTTCGTGTGGCTGATGGGGGCGGATAATCTCGGCCAGTTTCACCGCTGGCGCGATTGGCGCGGCATCGCGCGACGCGTGCCGATTGCGGTGATCGGCCGTCCGGGCTATGATGCGCAGGCCCGGGCGGCGCGCGCCATGGGCTGGTTGCGGCGCTTTGTCCGGCCCGCGACCCAGGCTCGGCACTGGACCCACTGGAGATTGCCGGCACTCGTGCTGCTGCAAACGCCGCCCGATCCGACCTCCGCAACCGGCCTTCGCGCCGCCGATACCGACTGGCACCTGCGCCAATCCCGTTCGTTCAACCCCCAGGCGCTGCGCGACCGCGTGACGCGGCGGCCATTTTCACCCAGGAGGCACATTGCCAACACCCGTCCCGACCCCGCTTGAACGCGCCAGTCCCGAACAGTCCGAAGCGCTGCACCAACTGGTGCTGCGATCGCTGGACGATGATCAGGCGGTGGACGTGATCAGCATTCCGCTGACCGGAAAATCCAGCATCGCCGATTACATGGTGATCGCGTCCGGCCGCTCGACGCGCCAGGTCGCGTCCATGGCGCAGAAGCTGACGGAGCGGATCAAGGGCGAACTCGGCCGCAACGTGCGGACCGAGGGGCTGCCGATCGCGGATTGGGTGCTGATCGATGCGGACGACGTGATCATCCACCTGTTTCGCCCGGAAGTGCGCAGCTTCTACAATCTGGAGCGGATGTGGGCCTTCGAGGAGCAAGCCCCGATCGCGGCAGCGCCGGCGGGGTGACATTCTGTCCTCCCTGCGAGCGAAGCTCGTGGGGAGGGGGACCATGCGAAGCATGGTGGAGGGGTCACGGGCGCCGGACACCTCTCCACCACAGTTCGTGTGATCACCTTCCACCCGCTTAGCGACTAGGGAGGATAGATGCTGCTCCACATCGTCGCGCGGGGGCGGATCGGGCGCGGGCCTGAAGCCGAGCTCGTCGAGCGTTACCTCAAGCGCGTGTCCTGGCCGACCAAGGTGACGGAGCTGCCGGAAAGCGGCGGCCTGCTGCCGCCGGGGCCGGAGGGCGGCATCACGGTCCTGCTCGACGAGAAGGGCGAACAGCTCGGCTCGGTCACGCTGGCCCGGAAGCTCGAAGGCTGGCGCGACGATGGCCGGCGCGAGGCACGGTTCCTGCTGGGCGGTGCGGACGGCTTCGACGATGCGGCGCGGGCTGGCGCCGACCTATTGCTCGCCTTCGGACGGGCAACCTGGCCGCACTTGCTGGCCCGGGCGATGCTGGCCGAGCAATTGTGGCGCGCGACGAGCATCCTTGCGAACCATCCCTATCATCGCGAAGGATAGGCCGTGGCCCGTCCTCCCGTCCGCCCCTTTCTCCTGGCTTGCGTCCTGACCGGCGTGCTGGCGACCGGCCTCGCCACCGCCCAGCCGCGCGCGACGGAAGACGCCGCTGCCCTGATCCTCGCCAGGCGGGAGGCGGAGGAAGCCACGCGCCGGTCCGCCGGTCTGGAGCAGCAGGCGGCACGGGCGACCAGCGAAGCGGCGCGCGCCAGTGCTCAAGCCGAAGCGGTCGCCGCCCGCATCCAGGCGGCGGAAGCGGAGATCACGGCGGCCGAAGTCCGCATCCGCATCATCGAGGAACGCCGCGCCGATGGCCGGGCGCGCCTTGCCGAGCGTCAGGCCCCGATCGTGCGCTTGACCGCGGCGCTGCAGACGATGGCGCGGCGCCCGCCGGCGCTGGCGCTGGTGCAGCCCGGATCGATGGACGACGTGGTTCATGTCAGGTCTCTGCTCGCGACCACCCTGCCCCTGATCCGCGCCCGCACCGCCGCGATCCGCGAGGAGATCGGCCGCGGCGAGGCCCTGCGCCGCCAGGCGGAAACCGCAGTGGCTTCGCTGGTTCGCGGTCAGCAGGAGCTCCGGCGTCAGCGCACTCAGCTGGCGCGGCTGGAAGCCGCGCAGCGGCAACGCTCGGTGGGGCTGATCGAGACGGCGCTCACCGAATCGGACCGTGCGCTCGCGTTCGGCGAAGAAGCGCGCGATATCAGCGCGCGGATCGGGGACCGCCAGTATGAGGCACGGGTCCGGCGCGCGCTGGAAGCCTTGCCGGGCCCGGTGCCGCGCCCGCCCAGACCCTCGTCATCGAGCGAGGCACCCGGCGAGCCGCGACTGGCGGGTTATCGCCTGCCGGTGGAGGGCAGATTGCTGACCGGCACGGGGGAATTGTCCGAAGCCGGCGTCCACGCCCGCGGCTTGATCTTCGAAGTCTCGCCGCGCGCGGAGGCAGTGAGCCCCGGCGCGGGCCGGGTCGCTTATGCCGGGCGGTTTCGTGGCTATGGCGAGATCGTGATCGTCGATCATGGCGGCGGCTGGACGAGCCTGATCACCAATCTCGCCGAACGGGCCGTGGATGTTGGCGCGCGGGTCGGCGCGGGCGATCTGCTCGGCCGCGCCGGACCCGGCCGCCCGCGGATCGGCGTGGAGCTGCGCCTGGGCGGCAAACCCGTCCCGATCGCGCCCATGCTGGGATAGAGCTCCGAAACCGTCATGCCGGTGACGAGGTCTTGGGTCGAAGCGGAGCTTAGCTCCCGTTCAGGCGTGGTTGCTTTTCGCCGTGCCACAAACAAGATAAGCATCTGAAGCACAGCCCCTTCTGACAGGTATCCGCGCATGGCCTCCAATCTTCTTCGCTCGCTCGGCCTGGTCACCGCCGTGGCGATCATTCCCGCCGCCACCGCGGGCTTCGCGGCCGTCGATGTCGGCACCTATCGCGAGCTCGAGCAGTTCATGACGGTGTTCGAGCGGGTGCGCTCCGAATATGTCGAGCAGGTCGATGACAAGACGCTGCTGCGCGGCGCGATCGACGGGATGCTGAATTCGCTCGATCCGCATTCCGGCTATCTGGACGACAAGGGCTTTCGCAGCCTGATGACGACCACCGAGGGTGAATATGGCGGCCTGGGCCTGTCGGTCACGATGGAGGATGGCGCGGTCAAGGTGATCGCCGCGACCGAGGACACGCCCGCTTCGCGCGCCGGCATCAAGGCCGGCGATTATCTCACCCACCTCGAAGGCAAGCTGCTTTACGGCGGCACGCTGGACGAAGCGGTCGAGCAGATGCGCGGCCGCCCCGGCACCACGATCAAGGTGACCGTGGTCCGCCCGGGCCGCGACAAGCCGTTCGACGTGTCGCTCACGCGCGCGATCATCGAGCTCAAGACGGTCAAGTGGGAGGTCAAGGACCGGATCGGCATCATCAACGTCAACGGCTTCGACAAGGGCGTAACCGACAACACGCTGGCGGCGATGAATGCGATCGAGAAATCGCTGGGCGGACGCCCGCTCGGCTACATCCTCGATCTGCGCTCCAATCCCGGCGGCCTGCTCGACCAGGCGGTCGGCCTGTCCGACGTGTTCCTGGAGCGCGGCGAGGTCGTCTCGCAGCGCGGCCGCAAGAAGGGCGATATCGAGCGTTATTATGCCCGGCCGGGCGATGCGGCCCACGGCCTGCCGGTGATCGTGCTGGTCGATTCAGGATCGGCTTCGGCCGCCGAGATCGTCGCCGGCGCGCTGCAGGATCATCACCGCGCGATCGTGATGGGCGAGCGCAGCTTCGGCAAGGGATCGGTGCAGACCCTGCTGCCGCTGACCAACCAGACAGCGCTTCGGCTGACCACTGCGCGTTATTACACGCCGTCCGGCAAATCGGTGCAGGAAGGCGGCATCACGCCGGATATCGCAGTGCCGCAGCTGTCCGACCCCGATTACAAGGAACGGCCGAAGTTCCGCGAAGCCGATCTTCGCCGCCACCTGATCAACGAGATCAAGGTGGACGACGCGGTCGTGCAGGACGACGGCAAGCCCGACCCACGCTTCGCCCAGACCGCAGAGCAGCTCAAGAAGCAGGGCATCGAGGATTTCCAGCTCCATTACGCGCTGCAGACGATCGGGCGGCTTGCCAAGGTGCAGCAGGCTTCGGCGGGCGGAGCAAAGGCGGCGGGCACGCGGTAGAATAGGTCATGCCAGCGATGGCTGGCATCTCGTGACAGAAGACGCCGGCGGCTTCTGCGTCCCGAGACCCCAGCCTTCGCTGGGGTGACGCGTTGTTCAGCTTCCTTGCAGCCTTGCGCCTCCATCCCTATCGCGTGAGCAGGATGGACCCGGCGTGACCAGTCTCGACAAGGCCCGGCTGCTCGCGCTGCTCGTTCCCGCCGCCTTGCTCGCGGGCGCCCTGGGATCGCAATATCTGGGCGGGCTCCACCCGTGCGAGATGTGCCATTGGCAGCGTTGGCCGCATTATGCCGCCTTCGCCCTCGCCCTGCTCTCCTTCGCGATGCGCGGCGCGCCCGATCGGGGCCGGTCGATGGTCTGGCTGGCGGCGCTCGCGATCCTGACCAGCGGGTCGATCGGCTTCTATCATGCCGGGGTGGAGCTCGGCATCTTCGAAGGCCTGACGCAATGTTCGTCCGCGGCGACCGGCGGTTCAAGCGCCGATATCCTGGCCGACATCATGGCCGCGCCCCTGATCCGCTGCGATCAGGTGCAATTTTCGTTCCTCGGCATCTCGATGGCCGGCTGGAACGCGATCCTTTCCATCTCTGCCGCGTTGATCATCTTATGGTTGAGCCTCAGACGACCCCGAGCGAGCGCGGCATGAGCGCCGCCCCCCCAAGCTGGCGGCCCGGTGACGCGCGCGTCGATCTGCCGTCGATGATCCGCGTCGATCAGGCTGGCGAATATGGCGCGACCCGAATCTATGCCGGCCAGCTGGCGGTGCTCGGCCCCCGTCACCCGACCTCGCGCCTGATCGAGCATATGGCGAGCCAGGAAGCGCGGCACCTGAGCACGTTCGACGAGATGATGGTCGAACGCGGCGTTCGCCCGACGGTCCTGCACCCCTTGTGGACGGTGGCCGGCTATTGGCTGGGCGCCACGACCGCCTTGATCGGCCCGGGCGCGGCAATGGCCTGCACCGCGGCGGTCGAGACCGAGATCGACGATCATTATGCCGACCAGCGCCAGGCCCTGGGCGAGGATGAGCCCGACCTGGGCGCCACCATCGCCGAGTTCCAGGCCGAGGAGCTGGAGCATCGCGAGACGGCGCTCCAGCATGGCGCCGAGCAGACGTTCGGCTATCCGATCCTGTCCGCATTCATCCGCGCCGGGTGCCGCGCCGCAATCGCCCTTTCGAAGAGGATTTGAACGCCATGAAATTCGCCCTTGCCGCCGCCGCCCTGCTTGCCGCCGCCGCTCCGGCCGCCGCCCAGACCGCGTCCGGCCCGGCCGATCCCAAAATCAACCAGCTCATCGTCTATGGCGACGATCCCTGCCCGGCGAGCACCGATGACGTGATCACCGTCTGCGCCAGGCGCGGCGAGGATGACCGGTTCCGAATCCCCGAGAACCTTCGCAATTCCGATCGGCCCGAGAACAACAGCTGGGTCAACAAGGCGATCGAGCTTTCCTATGTCGGCCGCACCGGCATTCAGAGCTGCACCCCGTCCGGTCCAGGCGGGGCCAGCGGCTGCTTCGCGCAACTCGCCAGCCAGTACCGCGCCGAGCGTGGCGGCCGAGACTCGGTCAATTGGAATCGGCTGATCGAGACGGCGCGGCAGGAACGGCTCGGTAAGATCGACGAGCAGGCCGAGGAAGACGAGCGCCGCGCGCGCGGCGAGGAGTAGGACGGAACAGTTGGGCGGCCCATCCGCTTCTCAGCCAAGTCACAGGAGAAGCGTCATGCGTATCCGTCTCGCCACCGCGATCGCCCTGGTCGCCGCGCTCGCGCCCGCTCAGCTCGCCGCGCAGTCGCGATCCGAACAACAGCGCCAGCAGGTCCGCCAGGTGATCGTCTATGGCAACGACCGGTGCCCCCGCGGCACGCCGGACGAGCCGGTGGTCTGCGCCCGCCGCCCCGAAAGCGAGCGTTACCGCATTCCGCAAAACACGGTCGATCTGGAAGCTCCCGCCGCCCGAAGCAATCTCGACCGCGATCAGGAAGCCCGCGAAGTCAGCGCGACCGGTATCGGCAGCTGCTCAGCCAGCGGCCCGGGCGGCTCCAGCGGCTGCCTGCAACGGGAAATAACCCGCAGCCGGCGCGGGATGGACGGAAAGCGGGACGCGGCGTCCGCTCCGAACCAATAATCGCTCCCGACCCGTCGTTGCGAGCAGAGAAGCGACGAAGCAATCCAGACAGCGGCAAAGCCCGAACTGGATTGCTTCGCTTCGCTCGCAAAGAGGATTGGAATTCAATTTCCGCTTAAGCCCGCCCCCGCTCCGCCGCGATCCAATCCTCGATCTGCCGTTCCAGCACGTCGAGGGGCACTGAGCCTTGCAGCAGCACGGCATCGTGGAAACGGCGCAGGTCGAACTTGGGGCCGAGCGCCTTTTGGGCGCGGGCGCGCAGCTCGCGGATGCGGATGTTGCCGATCATGTAGCCCAGGGCTTGGCCGGGCCAGCTGATGTAGCGGTTTACCTCCGCGTCGATGTTGGCATCGCTGAGCGCCGTCCATTCGCGCATGAACGCGACTGCCCGCGCCTTGTCCCAGCCCTTGGAATGAATGCCGGTATCGACCACCAGCCGTGCCGCCCGCCACATCTGATAGCTGAGCTGGCCCATTTTCCGGGCGGGCGTATCGTACAGGCCCATCTCTTCGCCCAGGCTTTCGGCATACAGCCCCCACCCTTCCGTGAACGCGGTGAAGCTGGAGAAATTGCGCCGGAACGGTGGCAGGTCGAGCTCCTGCTGGAGCGCGATCTGGTGGTGGTGGCCGGGCACCGCTTCGTGAAGGCTGAGCGCGGGAATCTCCCACAAAGGCCGCTGGTTCAGCTTCGAAGTGTTGACGTAATAAATGCCGGCGATTCCGCTCTCGGGCGAGCCGGAGCTGTAATAGGCCGTCGTGGTTCCTTCCGCCGTCTCGGCCGGGATTTCGGCTATCCCGTACGGAAGCCGTGGCAGGGTGCCGAACAGGCCGGGCATCTTGCCGTCGATCGCTTTGGTGACTCGAGCGCTTGCCTCCATCAGCTCTTCGGGCGTCTTGGCATAGTGGACCGGGTTGGTTCGCAGCTCCTGGATGAACGCCTCGCGGCTCGCAAAGCCGGCCTGTTTCGACACGCGATCCATTTCCGCGCGGATGCGCCGGGCTTCGCGCAGGCCGATCTCGTGAATCTGGTCGGGCTTCAAGTCGGTCGTCGTCTCCTCGCGCACCCGGAACGCATAATAATCGCGCCCGCCGGGCTGGGCCGAGATGCCGTCGGTCTTGGCGCAGCGCGGGGCGTAGCTCGTCCGGTAGAAAGCGGCATGCTTGGCGTAAGCGGGATTAAGCACATCCGTGATGGTCCGGCGCGCTTGCGCCTGCATCTCCGCCCATTCACGTTCGCTGATTTCGCCGGGGCGAGTTCGGGTGAACGGCTCGTAGAACCGCGATTTGGCCGGGTCGGCCGCGATCACGCCGGTGATGCCGCGCTCGGAATTGCCGAGCACCGAGCAAGGCAGCACGAAGCCGCCGCGAACCGCCTCCGCGGTGATCGCCAGCGCATCGTCGTTGAGCTTCGGATATTGGGTGAGGCGCGTGAGGTAGGAGCGGTAATCGGCACGGTTACGGAACGGCAGGCCGCTCGCCATGCCGGCAAAGCCCTGATGCCAGCCATAATAGGTAGTGAACAGCATTGTGCGCTGGCCGTAGCGATTGGCTTCAACCGTCTCGGACAGGGCGCGGCGCAGGATTGCATGGTTGGTGCGGTCGGCGGGGCTGAGCCGGGCCGCCGGGATCGCGTCCAGGCGCCGCAGAAACGCAGCCGCTTCCGCAGCCTGCCGGTCCCGCGCAGCCGCGCTGATGTCGCCGATCCGATCGTCATAGTCGCGCACGCCCAGCCGGGTCGCGGCGACCGGATTCTCGCGCAGCAGCCAGGCATAATGCTCGTCCAGCAAACGCTTGAGATCATCGGCCGGGGCGGCCGCAGCCGGCGACGCGGATGCCAGAAACAACGCGATCAAAAGCTTGCGCATGCCACTCTCCTTGTGACTCGTCACAGACCATGCGCGGCGAAGCGGTTCAAGCCCGCCGGAAACGAAAAGCCGCCCGCCTTGTTGTCCCGGGCAGCAGCAAGGGAGCCGAGCCGGTGAGCGACAATGTTTACAAGATCATCGAGGTGGTGGGCAGTTCACCGACCAGCATCAGCGACGCGATCGAGAAAGCGGTCGCCCGCGCCGCCACGACGATACGGGACCTGCGCTGGTTCGAGGTCAAGGAAACGCGCGGCCATATCGAGGACGGGCGGATCGGCCACTATCAGGTGACGCTTCGCATCGGTTTCACGCTCGACGAGGGCGAAGCCTGAGCTGAGCCGGTGCGTGGCCGCGCGCTGCTGATCCTGGGCGCGCTTCTGGTCGCGGCTCTGGGCTGGAGCTATGCCGTCGCGACTGCGACGCCGGTCGTCAGGCGCGCGGCGATCCCGTTGCGCGATTGGCCGCCGGGCGCGCCGGCGTTGCGGGTCGTGCTGATCTCCGACGTCCATGTCGCCGGGCCCGACATGCCGCCCGCCCGCCTTTCCCGAATCGTCGAGCAGATCAACGCGCTGCGGCCCGATCTGGTGCTGATCGCGGGCGACTTCATCAGCGACAAGCGGGTCGCGACGCGGCACTATTCCATGGCGGAAGCGATCCGGCCCCTCGAGAAGTTGAAGACGCGACTCGGGACCGCCGCCGTGCTCGGCAATCATGATTATTGGAGCGACGCGCCCGGCGCGATTGCCGCGCTCCGGGCGGCCGGCGTAACCCTGCTGTCCAACGATGCCCGCCGCTTCGGCCCGCTCGTGGCGGGCGGACTGGACGACGACTTCACCGACCATTCCGATCTGCCCCGGGCCATCGAGCGCCTGATGCGGCTGCCAGGGCCGAAGCTGCTGCTCAGCCATAGCCCCGATCCGTTCCCGGACGTGCCCGAGGACATCCCGCTCACCCTGGCCGGTCACACGCATTGCGGGCAGATCCGGGTGCCGCTGATCGGCGCCGTCGTCACCGCCTCGCGGCATGGGCGGCGTTATGCCTGCGGGCTGATCCGCGAGGATGGGAAGACATTGATCGTGACGGCGGGCCTCGGGACCAGCGGCCTGCCGTTCCGGCTCGGCGCAGTGCCGGACCTGTGGCTGCTGACGATCGGGCCGGTCAGACCAGACGCAGCGCGTTGACCGCGATTACGGTGCCGGCGAGCAGGAACAGGATCGCGGCGCCGATCCGGATTTTCCTCACCGGCAAGGTCGCTTCGAAGCGGCCGCCGAGCAAGATCGCGGGCGTGGCGGCGGCGAGGACGCCGGCGGTTGCGCCGAGAGCGGGCAGGACGAGCGAGCCGTAATGAGCGCTGACGGCGAGCGTCAGGAATTGCGTCTTGTCGCCGAATTCGGTGAGGAAGAAGCAGATCGCCGCGGTCGCGAACGTGCCGATCCGCCAGGCCGGCGGGTCATCGGGCTTGGTCCGGCCGATCAGGCCGGCGGCGCCTGCGTAGAGCAAAGCCACCGCCACCAGCAGCGAGATTGCGCGCAAGGTGATGAAATCGTGGATCAGCAGGCCGCCGGTCGCAGCCAGCAAAGCATTGGCGAGCGCGCCGACCGCAACTCCGGCCAGCACTGGCATCGGCTTGGCGCCTCGCGCCGCGAACAGCAGCACCAGCAATTGCGTCTTGTCGCCCCACTCGCCGAGCGCGGCAAGCAGGAAGCTGGTCAGCAGGGCATCCATTGATGAAGGGCTGACCTCAGCCTAAGCGAACGGAAACAGACGCGATCATCGCCTCACCCGCCGCTTCGTCCAGCCGACTGCAACCGATCGCGTCCTGCAACCGATCGAGGTACAAGGCGCGCGGGAAGCCGATCTCGTCCTTCTGCCGCCCGGCGCGTTCCAGCGCCTCGACCAGTTGCACCACCGGGCGCAGGCCATAAGCCGCCGCCAGCTGGCGAACGCCCACCACTCCAGCGTCGAAGTCGCGGCCGTTGCGCAGTGTGGAGAGCGCTCGCAACCGATCGAGCCGCTCGCACAATTGCGCCCGCACCAGCATCATCGCTTCCCCGTCCGCGCGCATGTCAGCCCCCGTTCCCGTCTGATTCGGGAGCATGGCGCATGATGGTTACCGGCCGGTTAAAACGCGGCTCGGCTTGACAGCGCATCCGACCCGATGCAGGAGCGCGGCACGTAGAGCGGCGTTCGGCGCCGCTTTTCCCGTTTCAGCCCATTCGAACAGAGGCTTCCATGGCCAAGCCGACCACCGTCAAGATCAAGCTCGTCAGCACCGCCGATACGGGCTTCTTCTATGTGACCAAGAAGAACCCGCGCAACATCACCGAGAAGATGACCTTCCGCAAATATGATCCGCGCGTGCGCAAGCACGTCGAGTTCAAGGAAGCCAAGATCAAGTGATGATCTGAAGCCGTCAGGCTTCACCTCTCGTCATCCCGGACTTGATCCGGGATCTATCTTCTTGTCGAGTACAGGTGAATCCCGGATCAAGTTCGGGATGACGATGGGTCGGTGTCCGACGGACTGTCTGATATTGCTTTTGCGGCGTCGCCCGCCGCCGCCGCATTTCCTACGGGTGCATGCCGCCGCTCCGCCGCCTCCAGCAGCCCGGCCACTGCTTCAACGAAGCGCATCACCGAGATCGGCTTGGACACATAGCCCTCGGCGCCCGCGTCCCGGATCCGCTCCTCATCGCCCTTGGCGGCATAAGCGGTCACGGCCATGATCGGCACCGGCCTCAGCTCCTCGTCGCGCTTCATCTGCTCGATTAGTTCAAGCCCACTGATGTGCGGCATCTGGATGTCCATCACGATCAGATCGGGCCGGAACTCGCGCGCGCGCGCCACCGCCTCGCGCCCGTCGCGCACCGGCTCGGCCTGGTAGCCATGGGCGCGCAGCAGTTCGCAGAAGAGCTTCAGGTTGAGTTCGTTGTCCTCGACAACGAGGATTTTTTGTCCCACCGGCCCGCTTTAGGCGATGACGATTCCCGACACAAATGATGAGGCCGCCGCGCTCGGCCTGTCCGCGCTGGTGTGGACGCTGGACGACGGCGAGCGCGCGGCCCGGCTGCTGGCGCTGACCGGGCTGACGCCGGACGATCTGCGCACCCGCATCGGCGAGCCGGCCTTGCTGGGGGCGGTGCTGGGCTTCCTGGAAGCGCACGAGCCGGACCTGCTCGCCTGCGCGGACGCGCTGGAGGTCAAGCCGGAGCGGCTGGTCGCCGCGCGGCGAGTGCTGGAGCGATGAGCCGCCCCCTGCTCATCTCCGATTGCGACGAAGTGCTGCTGCACATGGTCACGCACTTCGCCCAGTGGCTGGACGAAGCGCATGCGATCCGCTTCGATCTCGCCGCCCCGGGCTTTCGCGACGCGCTGACCGACCGGGAAACCGGTCTGCGGGTCGGGGAAGAGCGGGTCTGGCCGCTGCTCGACGGCTTCTTCGATACGCAGATGCATCGCCAGAATGTCGTGGCCGGGGCAGCGGAAGCGCTCGCGCGGATCGGCGAAGTCGCGGACATCGTCGTGCTCACCAACATCGGCGATGCCTACCAGGCGGGCCGGATGGAGCAGCTGGCGGCGTTCGGCATCCACCACCGCGTGCTGTGCAATCGCGGCGGCAAGGGCCGGCCGGTGATCAAGCTGATCGAGGAGATGCGCCCCAGCATGACGGTGTTCGTAGACGACCTGCCCGTCCATCACGAATCGGTCGCCAAGCATGCGCCGGACGTGTGGCGGCTGCACATGGTCGCCGAACCGCTGATGGCCGGCCATGTCCGCCCGGCGCCGTTCGCGCACGCCCGCATCGACGATTGGGAAACCGCGACGGACTGGATTTCGGACAGGATGGGTGCCGCGGAGCCGGCGCCGAGCATGGGATTGGGCGAGGAATGAGCAAGACCATCTTCATCACGGGCGCGACCGCCGGGATCGGCGCTGCGGCCGCGCGGCGCTTCGCGAGCGAAGGTTGGCGGATCGTGGCGACCGGGCGGCGGCAGGATCGGCTGGACGCTTTGCACGACGAGCTGGGGGCCGATGTCGTACACCCGATTGCGATCGATTTGCGTGACGAAGCCGCGATCCGCGCGGCAATCGAGACTCTCCCGGCGCCTTTCGCTCAGGTGGACGCGCTGCTCAACAATGCCGGCCTGGCGCTCGGCACCGCTCCGGCTCAGGAAGCGCAACTCGGCGATTGGCGTCAGGTGATCGAAACCAATGTTTTGGGATTGGTGACGCTGACCCGGCTGTTGCTCGCGACCTTGATCGCCCGCAGGGGTGCGATCCTCAACCTGAGCTCGGTCGCCGCTACCTACCCTTATAGGGGCGGCAGCGTGTATGGCGCGAGCAAGGCCTTCGTTCGCCAATTCTCCCTCAATCTGCGGTGCGATCTGCACGGCACCGGCGTGCGCGTGACCTCGATCGAGCCGGGGATGGTCGAAACCGAGTTCACCCTGGTCCGCACCGGCGGGGATCAGGCGGCATCGGACGCGCTCTACCGCGACATGAACCCGATGACCGCGCAAGACATTGCCGAAACACTCTACTGGATTGCGAGCCGGCCCGCCCATCTCAACATCAACGCGCTCGAGCTGATGCCGACCAGCCAGAGCTTCGCCGGCTTCCAGGTCGCGCGGGACGAGGCTTGACCTCGCCGCCGGGCCGGTGCTTACGCCCGGCTCCATGAGCATTTCCGATCGCCTCACTGCACTTGGGATCACCCTGCCGGCGCCGGCCGCGCCTGTCGCCGCTTATGTGCCGGCGGTGCGTAGCGGGAACCTGCTCCACATCTCCGGACAGCTGCCGTTCGATGGTGGCGCGGTGATGACCGGGCGGCTGGGCGAGGATCGTGACCTGGCTTATGGCGTCGCCGCGGCGCGCGCCTGCGGGATCATGCTGCTCGCCCAGATCGAAGCCGCGCTTGGCGGTCTCGACAAGGTCGAACGAGTCGTGAAGCTCGGCGTGTTCGTCAACAGCGCCCCCGACTTCACCGATCAGCCCAAGGTCGCCAATGGCGCATCCGAACTGATGCAGGACGTATTCGGCGAGATCGGCCGGCATGCCCGCAGCGCGGTCGGCGTTCCGGTGCTGCCGCTTGGCGCCGCGGTCGAGATCGATGCGATCGTCGCTGTCAGACCGGATTGACGAAGCGCTGGCGCCCGCACCTCGGCACAAGCGCATCGCCGGGCTGGGCGCCCTCCCCTTCGCGCATCGCGGCCTGCACGGACCCGGCCGGCCGGAGAACAGCCTCGCCGCCGTTCGCGCGGCGATCGAGGCGGGACACGGCATCGAACTGGACGTCCGGGCCAGCCGCGAGGGCCAGGCAATCGTGTTTCATGACGATCGACTCGAGCGGCTGACTGTGGCGCACGGGGCCGTGGAGACCCGCTCACTCGCCGAGCTCACCGCCCTGCCGCTGCGCGACGGCGGCGGCGAAACCATCCCCGATCTGCCGGCCGCCTTGGCGCTGATCCGCGGCCGGGTGCCGCTGCTGATCGAAGTCAAGGCGCCCAAGCCTCGGGTGGCGTCGCTGTCCCTGTCGGTGTTCCGGGCGCTCGACGGCTATCGGGGCCCGCTCGGCGTGATGTCGTTCAACCCCGAGGTCGGCCGGTGGTTCGGCCGTCACGCATCCCGCGTCACGCGCGGACTGATCGTCACCGAGGCAGGCAAGCGGCATCGCGGACGCCTGCGTCGGAGGCTTGCCTTGTGGCGCTCGAAGCCGGACTTCCTCGCCTACGATATCCGCGACCTGCCCTCCCCTTTCGCGGCTCGCGCCCGCGCGCGCGGCCTGCCCGTCTTCACCTGGACGTGTCGAAACGACGCGGATCAGGCAACCGCCGGCCAGCATGCCGATCAGATCATTCACGAGCTGGCGCCGTGAGCGACCGCGAAATCGTCGCGCGGATCGCTCCGGGCGTGGCGCGTGTCGATTCTGGCGCCTGGGATGCCTGCGCCGGCCGGGACAATCCCTTCCTCAGCCACGCCTTTCTGTCCGCGCTCGAAGAGTCCGGCAGCGCCACCGCGCGGGCCGGATGGCAGCCGGCACCGCTGCTGATCGACGCACCCGACGGACTGCCGGCGGCGATCGCCCCCGCTTACGTGAAGAGCCACAGCCAGGGCGAATATGTGTTCGACCATGCCTGGGCCGATGCTTATGCGAGAGCGGGCGGGCGTTACTATCCCAAGCTCCAGATCGCGGTTCCGTTCACGCCCGTGCCGGGCCGGCGGCTGTTGACGCGGGACCCGGGGCTTGCTCCGGCGCTGATCGCAGCGGCCGAGCAGGTCGTGGGAGGCAGCGGCCTGTCGTCCGCGCACGCGACCTTCATCGCGCAGGAAGAAGTCGCGCTCTTCGAGCAGGCGGGCTGGCTGATCCGCACCGACAGCCAGTTCCACTGGCACAATGAGGGCTTCGGCAGCTTTGAGGATTTCCTCGGCACCCTGTCGTCCCGCAAGCGCAAGTCGATCCGCAAGGAACGGGCCGGTGCGCTGGAAGGCCTGACGGTGGAGCACGTCAGCGGCGCCGCCATCACCGAGCGCCATTGGGACGCCTTCTGGGTCTTTTACCAGGATACCGGCGCGCGCAAATGGGGCCGCCCCTATCTAACCCGACGCTTCTTCAGCCTGCTCGGCGAGCGCATGGCCGATCGGCTGCTGCTCGTATTGGCGATGCATGACGGTGAGCCGATTGCCGGCGCGCTCAACCTGATCGGGGCAGACACTCTGTACGGCCGCTATTGGGGCGCTGTGGCGGAAGTGCAGCATCTTCATTTCGAGATCTGCTATTACCAAGCGATCGATTACGCGATCGCCCACGGCCTCGCCCGCGTCGAGGCGGGCGCGCAAGGCGGGCACAAGCTCAGCCGCGGCTATCGCCCGGTCACCACCTATTCCGCGCATTACCTCGCCGACCCGGCCCTGCGCCGCGCGGTGGCCCAGTATCTCGATGCCGAACGCCGCGCCGTCGCCGAGGAGATCGCCGCGCTCGACGAGATGGGGCCGTTCCGGAAGGGGTAAGCGTCGGCTCCACTCCGTGATGAGTTGAGGTTGTTTCATCTGTCATGCTGAACTCGTTTCAGCATCCACTCCGGGTGCGGCAGTGCGGTCGAACAAATAGACCGTCAAACAAGTCCGGACTGTGCCGTTCAGACAAGTAGCCGTTCCCCCAGCGAAGGCCGGGGTCTAGCCTGATCGTTCGTGCGTGGTGGCGCGCCTGCGCTGCCGCGCAGACTTGCTCCGATCGTATGATCACGAGACAAGTCAAGGTGACGATCCGACGGATATCACCCAGCGCTAAACGAAAATGGGAGCCGGTGTTGCCACCAGCCCCCACTCCTGGTTCCGGCGAAGGACCTTTCGGCCTCCGTCGGTCCCTCAGAACCTGACCCACAAAGCCGAAGCCTCGCTGGCAGGTCTGCAACGGTTCCTACGCCCGAAGGCCTTGGTCCCGCCGGACGTCCGGTCGGAAAAGTGGGTTCGGCATCCACCTTGCGGCTTCATGCCTCTCGCTTCTTCCCTTCCAGTCGCCCCGCCACCGCTCGTTCGCGCATTCCCCTTGCGGGCAACCCACTCGCTCCTGGCGGCGATGTCCTCAAGCGTTTCGTCCGTTTCCGTCCGAACACACTCCCGGTCATCCGTCGATGCCGCCCATCCGTCCCTTGCGGGCCATCCGAGCCTTCACCGGCCTTGATGTCCTGAAGCCTGTCGTCCGTTCCCGTCCGAACCGCTCCCGGCCACACAGGCAAACTGTCACCGCATCCCGAGTCGCGCCAAGCGGAAACCGCCTGTGGATAAGTAGGATAACGGGGATGGTTTCCCGTCAGCTTCAGGCAGCAGAGAGGTTAACGGCGCTGGTCTTGCCGCGATTATCCTGCTCGAGCTCGTAGCTGACACGCTGATCCTTGTTCAGCGTGGTCATGCCGGCGCGCTCGACGGCGCTGATGTGGACAAACGCGTCATTGCCGCTGCCCTCGGGCTGAATGAAGCCGTAGCCCTTGTCGATGTTGAAAAATTTAACGGTGCCGATCGGCATGGTCTGTTCCTTACTTCGTCGCGCGCCGACTACCGGCCCGCTTTGGTGCCAGGGAGCTGCGAGAAAGAAGGAAAGAGGAGCCGCAAAGCGCCTGAAGACCGTCAGTTTGCGACTGGTAGCAAGCTTCATGTAGGCGCGTGCAGCCGCGATTGTAAGCCCCGGACCTTCCAGGCCGATCAGGCCAGGCCGATCAGGGCAGCAGAAGCGGCCACAGCGTCAGCCCGATGCCGACGATGCTCAACAGGAAAATCACTGTCCTGAAGTTGGGAATGCCGAGCGCATAGACCGGCAGGTAGATAATGCGCATCGCCAGCCAGAGGATCGCGCCTCCTGCCGTCCATTCGTCCGCCCGTCCGGTGATCGCCAGCAGCACGATGGCCGTCGCGGCGATCGGGAAGGTTTCGAAGAAGTTGGCCTGGGCGCGGGCAAGCCGCCCGACGATCGGCTGCGGCGGCGCGAGCGCCTCGTCGCGCGCGCCCATGTTCCAGCTCGTGCCATATTGGCGTGTCTTGACGCGCACCGCTGCGAAGATGTGAACCAGCCCGAGCACGCAGCCCCAGGCCAATATGACAAGCTCTATCCTCATCGGAACATGCTGTCCGGCATCCCGTCCCTGGCTTCAAGGCACAAAGTCCGAACCTGGCCGTTCGGCAGGGCAGCTGCGGGAGGCTGGCTTGTTCTTTCTGTTTTCCAACCGGCTCGGCTGCATCGGATCGATCGCCCTCTCGGTGGTCGCGACCTTGCTGATCCTGTTTCTGCTTGGCTGGCTGTGATGGTGGGCGCTGACGGGCTCGAACCGCCGACCCTCTCGGTGTAAACGAGATGCTCTACCAACTGAGCTAAGCGCCCGAAGGGTCGCCGGTTCGCCTGCCATTTCGGGGCGCCGCGAGCAAGGCCTAGATCGGGTCGGATGTGATCCGCTGGGCTGCCCGCAAATAGGTTTCCAGGGCGACTGAGACCTGTTCGGCAAGCTCGATGTGGATTCGGCGCCCGTCCTGCGGATCGGCAACGCGCACGAGAATGCCCTGCTCGGTCAACGCCTTGATCCAGCGCAGCGCCGTGGTCGGCGGCACGGCTGCGGCGATGCACAGGCTGGACACGGCGACCTGCTGGCCTTCCAGCCGCGCCGCCAGCAGGTCGAGCAGCATGTCCCAGGCCGGATCGGCGAACAGCTCGGGCCCGAGGAACTGGTCGCGCAGCCGCCGCGCTCGAATGATGGCGCGGACACGCGAGGCGTCCAACGGCCGTTCCCCGAAGCGCTCCCGTTCGGCTTCCGACACCGACAGCGACGCGAGTGCGCTGGCGATCCGGCCAGCCTCTTCGCTGAGCTGCTGGAGCCGGGAAGTACCCTTGCCGTCGTGCAATCGGTTGGGCTCCCGCTTCAGCACCCATTCGATTGCTTCCGCCCCTTCAGCTTCGCTCGGGTCGGAAACGTGGAGGACGTTGCGGCCCCAGCTTTCAGCCGCGACCTCATCGATCGCATCCGGCGGCGATTGAACGATCCAGCGCCGATCCCCCTCGCCGCCTGCCGCGAGCTTGCGAAGGATCGGATGTGCGGCGCTCATATTGTCCGCCGAAACGCCAAGCACGATCGCGTCGAAGCCGTCCTGCGAGGCAAGGATCTCGTCGCCGGCCGGTAAGGACGATGAGAAGGTTCGGCAATATGCCTGCTCGGCGGCAGCCAGCGCCCAGCCTTGCGTCTCCGGGTCGTCGGAGAGAAGAAGAAGGCGCGCGGAGCGGGTATAATCGACCATTGCCAGCTCATCATGCGCCAGATTGCCCCCCATACCAAGTCTTCGCCCGCGCCGCTTTCCGCATCCCTGATGCCGCCGAAATGGACGAAGTGCAGCAAGGATTCCTCCGGAACGGACCTATTTGTCTGAGCTTATCTCCTTCGAGACGCTTGGAATCTTACCGGGAAGACCGCAATTCCGGCCACGCATTTACGATCTCACAGGAAGGCGATCCCGCTGCAGACAGGCGTCTGGATTGCGTCAGTCTCCCGCCATCGAGAAATCAGTCGCGCCATTTGATCCGAAATGGACCGAACTAGGTCCGCCTTGGTGCAAGCCTCAGCCGGCCTCGCAATCGCCGCAGCGGCCGCGCACTTCGATGACCGGACGATCCGGCGCGAAGCCGGCCTGACGGGCGGCGGCACGAACGCCCCCGGACAGGACATCGTCGTCGAGGTGGGTCGTCTGGCCGCACTGGTCGCAGATCAGGAAGATGCAATCGTGCAGGCAGTCGGGATGATCGTTGGCGACGTACGCGTTCGCGCTTTCCACGCGCCGGGCCAGATTGGCGCCGACGAACAGATCGAGAATTCGGTACACACTGTTCGCCGCGACCCGGCGCCCTTGCGCCTGCGACACTTTCTCCGCGATGTCGTAGGCCGAGGCTGGCTGGCTGAAGCTCGCCAGCGCATCGAACACGGCCGCGCGCATGGTGGTCCATTGCTCGCCGGCTTTCTCCAAGCCGGCTTGGGCGGCAACGGTCAGGGCCGCGCCTTCGTGATTGTGATGAACGTGGGCCATGACGCCGAACTAGGCGCTGGATCGCCTGTTAACAAGCAGCGCGCGCCCGCGGCTAGATGACCGCGCGGCGATTCAGATCGTGGCCGAGCGCCAGGATCGCGACACCAAGGATCGTATAAACGACCTCGCCGCTGTCGTGCGGCAAGCTGAGCGCCCCGGCCATCACGCCGAGCCCGAGACCGCCGATCGCGGCCGGCATCATGAACCCATGTTCGGCAATGCCGCGCCCGAGCGACAGGACGCCAAAGCCGATCGCGACGACCAGACCGATCGCGTGAATGCGATGGTCGCCAAGCATTCCGCCGGCCGAGGCCAGCACCGCCACAAGCACCGCGCTCGTCAGGCAGTGGACGATGCACAAGCCGGACAGGCCGATGGCCAGCCGGTCGATCATCCCCATCCTGGCCGAATTCGCGAACATAGACCCCGTATAGAAACGCGTTCGGGAAGTTACAACATCTCATCCCGACAAAAGTTGCGATTGGAATTGCCACCGCACACGGCCATATCTCGCGCATCATGGCTTCCCAGGCACATCCCTCCACCGTGCGCCCGCGTGCCGAGCCGCGTCCGGGAGCGATCGCCAACTGGCTGCTGTTCGTCGCCGGCCTGGTCTTCGCGATGGTGGTGATTGGAGGGATCACGCGGCTGACCGAATCGGGCCTGTCGATGGTCCGCTGGGAGCCGATTTCCGGCGCGATTCCACCACTCAATGACCAAGCCTGGCAGGCGGAGTTCCAAGCGTACCGGACCAGCCCCGAATATCACAAGGTGAATTCGGGGATGTCGCTCGCCCAGTTCAAGGAAATCTTTTTCTGGGAATATCTGCACCGGCTGTGGGGGCGGCTGATCGGGCTGGCCTTTGCGCTGCCTTTGGCTTGGTTCGCGTGTCAGCGCGCGATCCCGAAAGGCTATGGCTGGCGCCTCGGCGTGCTGCTCGTGCTGGGCGGGCTGCAAGGCGCGATCGGATGGTGGATGGTGGCGTCGGGCCTGGTCGATCGGCCGGAAGTCAGCCACATTCGCCTGGCGGTGCATCTCCTGGCGGCGCTGCTGATCTTCGGCGCCCTGCTGTGGACCGCCTTTGACCTGCGCAATCCGCAGGCGCGCCCGGCCAAGCTTCCGGTTCCGGCTGCCTGGGTGCTGTCGATCCTGGGCCTGCAGATCATGTTCGGCGCTTATGTCGCCGGGCTGGATGCGGGCTATGCGTTCAACAGCTGGCCGAAGATGGGCGAGGAATGGTTTCCGTCCGGCACGCCGATGCTGAAGCCGTTCCTGGCCAATCTGGCCGACAATCCGATCATGGTGCAGTTCGTCCACCGCTGGCTTGCATTCGTGGTCGCGGCGGATGTTTGCATCCTGGCCGCGATCGCCTGGCGCGCGCAAATCCGAACGCCGGCGATGCTGATGGTTGGCGCGGTCGCGCTCCAGATCGCCCTGGGCATCGCCACCTTGCTGAGCGGCGTCGAACTGCCGCTCGGTGTCGCGCACCAGGCGATGGCGGCATTGCTGCTCGCCTCGATCATTGCCACTGCGCACGCGCTCGGATCGAAGCCGGCGGGGTGAGCCGATCGCGCACAGCTCGGCGGGATAAGCGGAATGGGTGGTGCAGGAGACGGCTGCGGCCCTTTTATCCTGACGATCTATTGGCGCCTGCCGCCGCCATGGGCGCCGTAAACTTCGCCTGACGAATAGCTTGCGTCAGCGGCGGCGAGCTGGACGTAGATCGACGCGAGTTCCGCTGGCTGGCCGGGCCGACCAAGCGCGGTGTTGCCGCCGAAATCGACGAGCTTCTCCTGCGTGGCGCCGCCTGACACCTGCAACGGCGTCCAGATCGGGCCCGGCGCGACCGCGTTGACGCGGATGCCGCGGGGTCCGAGCTGCTTGGCGAGCGACTTTGCGTAGCTGACGTTGGCGGCCTTGGTCATCGCATAATGATGCAGGTCGGCGGACGGATCGTTCGCCTGTTCGGACGCGGTGATGATGATCGCCGATCCCGGCGCCATGCTCGGGAGCGCCGCCTTGGTGATCCAGAACGGCGCATAGATGTTCGTCTTCATCGTCCAGTCGAATTCGTCCGACTCGATGTCGCTGATGGTCGGCCGGGTCTGCTGGCGGGCGGCGTTGTTGACCAGGATGTCCAGCCCGGCAAGCTCGCGCACGGCTCGGGTCACGAGCTGCTGGCAGAAGCGCTCCGTCCGGATGTCGCCGGGAATGGCGACGCCGCGCCGGCCGGCGGCACGGATCAGCTGGATGACCTCGCGCGCATCCTCCTCCTCGGCCGGCAGGTAGTTGATCGCGACGTCCGCACCTTCGCGCGCATAGGCGATCGCGGCGGCACGGCCGATGCCGCTGTCGCCGCCGGTGATCAGCGCCTTGCGCCCGGCCAGCCGGCCGGTGCCGCGATAGCTGGTCTCGCCATGATCGGGACGCGGGTCCATTCGGCTGGCAAGACCGGGCCAGGGCTGCGATTGCGCGCGGAAGGGCGGCTTGGGATGCTTGGCTGTCGGATCGCTGCGCAGCACGGGCCCGGGCCGGCCCGGCCCACCCTGCCGCGCCCCTTGCGCAAGCGCCGGCGCAGCGATGGCGGAAGCGAAGCCGAGCGCCGCTCCCGAGACGAGCTGGCGGCGGGACAGGGGTGGGGCGGGATGATCGGACATGGCGCGAGCTTTCCTGATGCGAGGAGTCACAGCCGGAAAAGCGCAAGAAGCCCGAAGGTTCAGCCCCCCGAGCAAAAACTCAGACCAGAAGGTTCGCCGCTAGCTCACCTCCGTGTAGACATATTCGTGCTGGCTGTCGCGAACGGTCAGCGTTCGTTTCCCGCCGGCACTGCCGGTGGTGATTTCGAAGCCGAGCACGCCCGGATCGATCGTAATCAGGGACAGGCTGCCGTCAGCGTTCTTGCGGGTCGCGAGCGGGGTGTCGATGACCCCGGATTTAAGCCAGGTCTGGCCGCCGTCGCGCCGAATGACCATGTCGCCGAGCTCGGCATTGGCGTAGCGCGGGGCGAGATTGCCGAGCACCGCCGGATCGCCGGGCAGCGTCAGCCGGTCGCGCTCCGTCTTCATCTGCGCCTTGTAGCGGACGGCGGCGGCGCGCACGTCGGCCATCGCCTCGGGCTTGCCATCATAGACGATTTCCAGCAGCCGGCGGAGGAAGGGCCGCAGCAGCGCCCCGCCTTCCTCCGCATTGGTCAGGATCACCGCGCCGATCCCCGCCTTCGGGAGCACGAAGAAATTGCTCTTGTACCCGAGCATCGAGCCGCCGTGATCGACCACGTCGATGCCGGCGATCTTCTGGCCGCTTAGCCCCATGCCATACCAGGCGTCTTCGCCTTCCGGAACGCCGGGCTTGCGCCGTTCGAGCAACGCGGCTTCCGAAACCAGCCGCTTGCCGTCCGGAGTCACGCCCTTTGCCAGCTCGAGTTGCGCATAGCGGGCCATGTCGGCGGCGCTGGACCAGGCGCCGCCGGCCGGGCGGTGCGCGCGGATCGCATAGTTGAAGGTCATCGCGACCCTGGTCATGCGTCCGTCGATGTCGAGCCCGTGCGGCCGCGCCCAAGCGCCGGTCTGCGCTTCCGAGAAGTCGAACGTCGTATCGTTCATGCCGAGCGGCTTGAAGATGCGCTCAGCCATGGCCCGGTCGAATGCGGCGCCGACTTCGGTGCCCGGATAAGCGAGCGCGCCGCCGACATAGCCCGCCGCCGACGCCATCAGATTATTGTACTGGAAGAGTTCGCCGAACTTGCTGGTCGGTTGGGTCGCGGCCAGCTGCTTGAAGGTATCGGTCGCGGGCACGTTCGGATCGGACAGGATCCAGCCCAGGTCCTTGCGCGGCAATCCGGTGCAGGCGCAGACGAGGTGGCGAACCAGGGTCGCCTTCGTGGTCGCATCGTCGCCGAGCCGGAAGCTCGGATAGACCTCCGTCACCGGCTGATCCCAGCGCAGCTTGCCCTCGTCGACCAGCGTCGACAGCAGCAGGGTCGCCATGCCTTTGGTGTTGGATGCGATCATGAACCGGCTATGCTCGGTGACCGGCTGCGACCCGCCAAGCTCGGTGACGCCGACGCCGCCCTGGTAGACGATTCTGCCGCCATCGATCAGCGCCACGCCCGCGCCGGGGATTTCCAGCACTTTCAGCGCCTCGGCGACGAAGTCGGTGATCTGCTTGATCCGAGCCGCGTCCAGCCGGTGCGCCGTTTTACCGTCGAAGCTCTCGCGCTGATAACCAGCCGGCCGCAGGCTCTGCTGGAGCAGATAGGCCGCGGCGCCGCGCTTGTCGGTCGCGGCTTCCGTGCCGTCGGCCAGCATCACCGTCCAGCGATCGCCCTTGCGCAATGCATAGGCGGCGATGAACATCTTCTCGTTCGGCGAGGTCTCGTAAGACAGGTTGGCGCGCTCGTCCCACCCTTCCTTGGGCGCGGCGGGCGTCACCAGCAGCAATTTGCGCGCGAAGCCGGGCTGATAGGCGGCCCAGGCCTTGGTCGCCGCCTCCCTGGCGTCCGCGGCGGCACCGACATCCACCAGGACGATGCGGAGATCATTCTCGGGCGAGGCGAACACCGCCGTGGCGCCCTTGGTCGTGAGCGAGAAATCCTTGGGCTGGGTATAGGCGGTGCCCGCACCGGTCCTGCCAGGCGTATCGGCACCAACCGCGACCTGCGCTGCGGCGGACGTGCTCGCCATCCAAAGGGCGAGCGCAAGCAAGCGTGTCATCGAAGTTCCCCCTCCAGCGACTCGGTGCACGCATACAGATCGCGACGGAGGCATATCATGCTCCGCCAGCAATCGAAAACTCAGGCGGGTCCGGCCGTCCTCGCCTGTGGGCCCGGATGCACCGGCTCCTGCCTCGGCACGCCAAGCATGCGGTGCTCGACCTGCAGCGTCAGGTCCGCCGTGATCCGAAGTTCGTTGAACGAGGGCGGCGTCGCGCGGACGCGCTCGGACAAGGTCCCGGCCCCGACGGTGCGGATGTTGCGGCCGCCGATCAGATGCTCGAGATCGAACGGATCGTGGACGTGGCCGGACAAGGTGGCGTGCGCGCCCGCCTCCGCCAGCAGCTGAAGCGCTTCGCGGCCACGCAAGGTGCGACCCTGCGATTCAAGGCCTTCTTTGTCGACCAGCGGATGGTGGCAGGCCACGATCTTGAGATGGTCGGCCGGCGCCGCGCGGATCAGCGCCAGCGCCTGCTTCAAGCTCCCGCGGTCGACCACACCCCACGACCAATTGTGCCGCCACTGGAACCGCGCGGTGGTCTTGAGCGGTATAATCGTCACCCGTCGCAGGTCGAGCGGCCGCTCGATCAGCCGCTCGACGCGTCCGAACCGGCTGTAGGGCCTGAAGAAGCGGTCGATCGGATTGAAATAGGGCAGATCATGATTGCCGGGCTCGACCGTTACCGGCACCGGCATGTCCTCGAGGTAATCGGCCGCTGCGGCGAACTCGCGGGAGCGCGCCCGCATGGTCAGATCGCCGGTGCAGATCACCGCGTCCGGCATCTCCTCACGCACCGTGTCCGCGAACCATTGCACGGCGTTGCGGTCCTCGCGGCCGAAATGCAGGTCGGAGACATGGAAGAGACGGGTCACGGCAGGTCCTAACATTCGGCCGGGCAGATTGGTCGCATGGCGCGCGATCAGCTCTGCCGCAGGTCCTTGAGATACTCCCGGATACGCGCCGCGTTTTTGCCGACATCGCTGCCGCCCACCCGGCTGATCGAGCGCATGTCGACCAGGGTACGGCCGTCCCGCTGCGGATCGGGGCGGACGCGGATCGCGACATCGTCCTTGAAGCGGAAGAACAGGGTCGTGTCCGTCGCTTCCAGTGTGCCGCGCGAAGGATCGACATGCACGATCTGCCAGCCTTTCTTTTCCGCGACCGTCTGTGCACGGCCGATCGTCTCGCGCGGGCTCCACGGCACGCTGATCGGCTTCAGATCGGCATAAGCTTCCCGGTGGAGCGCCTTCCAGCGCTCTTCGGGTTCCAGCGCGGCAAGCTCCGGCCGGCCCTGATCGGGCACGTTGTCGAGATTATCGGCGCGAACCTCCAGCGCTCGGAATTGCGGCGGCTCGTCCAGATCGGTGCTGATGTCGTGGATGGCGGGCAAGGTGCGGGCAATCACGATCTGGCGGCCGAGATAAAGGGTGAAGGCAAGTCCCACGATCAGGGCCAGCAGCACCGGCCAGCGCCGCGCCCGCGGCGGCCGGCGCATGAAGGTAGCCGCGAGCGCGAACAAAGTCCCGCCGATCGCGGCGAAAAAGGCATAGCGCAGGATCGTGAAGCCGGTGCTGAAATGCCAGGCGCCCTGCCCCGCGCCGATCGCGGCGACCAGTGCAGCCAGCACGCCGCCGACGCTGAGCAGCAAGGCGAGCCAGCCGAGCCGCCCCGCCCGGTCCGCCCCCACGCCGTTCATCCCGTCCGGCAATACCCGTGCCATTCGCCTCTCCCCTGCTGCATTCGCCTGTGGTGCCAAGCGCGACGCCCGGCAAGCCAGATTGACCGATGCCGCCCCGCTGTGGCAATCGAACCTCATGCGGGTGTAGCTCAATGGCAGAGCAGAAGCTTCCCAAGCTTACGACGAGGGTTCGATTCCCTTCACCCGCTCCACATTGAAACCATGCGGGGCATGGTTTCAATGTGGAGCGCACGCTAGCCGCCGGAGCGCGGCCAGGAGCCGCGTCAGACCCCGCCCTGAACGATCTCGCGGCCATCTGCTTCAAGCCGCGCGGTGAGGTCCGCGACACAGGCATCCAGCACCGCTTGGTCCGTCGCCCGCACCACGAAATTCGCGCCCACCCGGCCTTCGCGGAAAAAGGGGTAGCTGCCGATCTGAACGCCCTCATGCGCGCGCTCGGTATCTCGCAGCAGTTCGGCGACTTCGCTTTCCGGAACCCACCCGCCGATCGTTCGGGAAAGCAGCGGTTTGCCGCCCGGGATCGTGCCGGACAGCGCGTCCAGCATCAGCGCGGCGATGTGCGGCACGCCGGCCAGGATGAAGATGTTGCCGTGACGAATGCCCGGCGCGCCCGACATCTTGTTCTCGATCAGGCTTGCTCCGGCCGGCACGCGCGCCATGCGCAGCCGCGCCTCGGTGATGCCACCTCGCGTTTCGTAATAAGCTTCGAGGATCGCCCGCGCCTTTGGATGCACTTCGACGTCGACACCGGTCGCCGCCGCGATCGCATCGACCGTGATGTCGTCATGAGTGGGACCAATGCCGCCGGTCGTGAACAGATAGTCATTGTCCGCCCGCAACGCATTTACCGCGGCCACGATCTTGTCGTGCACGTCCGGCACCACCCGCACTTCGCGCAAGCGGATGCCCTGCACATTGAGCCAGGTGGCGATGGGGGCGATGTTGCGATCCTGCGTACGGCCGGACAGGATCTCGTCGCCGATGATCAGCAATGCCGCGGTCCGGATCCGTTCCTCGCTCATCCCCGGTCCCTAGCCGCGCTGCGCGGTTGGTGAAACCGGCATCGCTGTTTATATGGCCGGCGATGAACGAATATCAGACCATCGTCGCCTACGATGCGGCCGCGCCCACCTACCGAACCGGCGCGATCAAGCTGCACGGCCCGGAAGGCTTTGCCGGAATGCGCGCCGCGGGCCGGCTCGCGGCGCAGATCATGGACGCGCTGGTGCCGCATGTCGTGCCGGGCGTGACCACGCAGGAGTTGGACGATCTGATCTTCAAGCTGATGAGCGATGCGGGGGCTTACCCGGCGACACTCGGCTATCGCGGCTACATGAAGAGCTCGTGCATCTCGATCAATCATGTCGTCTGTCACGGTATCCCCGGGCCCAAGCCGCTCAAGGACGGCGACATCGCCAATATCGATGTGACGCCGGTGCTGAACGGCTGGCACGGCGATACCAGCCGCATGTATCTGGTCGGCGACGTGCCGGTGAAAGCACGGCGGCTGGTCGACATCACCTATCAATGCCTGATGATCGGCCTCGATCAGGCCAAGCCCGGCAATCACCTGGGCGACATCAGCCACGCCATCCAGAGCCATGCCGAGCGCAACCGTTACAGCGTGGTGCGCGATTTCTGCGGTCACGGCCTCGGCCGCTTGTTCCACGATGTTCCGGAGGTGGTCCATGCCGGCAAGCCCGGCAGCGGCCCCGAGCTTCGGCCCGGCATGTTCTTCACCGTCGAGCCGATGATCAACATCGGCAAGCCGACCTGCAAGGTGCTGGAGGACGGCTGGACGGCGGTCACCCGCGATCGCTCGCTGTCCGCCCAGTTCGAACATTCGATCGGCATCACCGAAGACGGGTGCGAGATCTTCACGTTGAGCCCGAACGGCTGGCACCAGCCGCCTTACGGTGCCTGATCGGCGCCTTACGTATCCGTCCGTCCCCGCTCGTCATGCCAGCGAAGGCTGGCATCTCAGGACAGACAAGTCGGAGCGGTCCCCGCCGAGACCCCAGCTTCCGCTGAAGTGACGATCACCTCAAAGCAACGTCACCTGCACCTTGTTGCCGCGATCGCTGGTGATGGTCCGGGTCTGGCCGCGCCGGAACGGTGTTTCGTAAGGCCAGCACTCTCGGGTGCGGGCTTGGCCGGCCCATTCGAAGCATAGCCTGGCGTCCTCGCTCCACCAGCGTCCGGCAACCTCGTTCTTGCCGAACAGCGCACGAACGCGGCCGGCCGGCTCGAACCGGAGGGTCGAGCCTTGGCCATTATTGGTGACCAATCGGGCGCTGCGCCCGATCAGCTCGGCCCCCGGCGGGGCGCCGCGATCGCGCGGCACCATCGCGCACCCGCTCGCCAACGCCAACAGCATTCCCAAGATTGAAGCGCGCACGATTTGTCTCCCGGTTACAACCTCTCTAGCAGAAGCTTCAGCCAGAGCGGAGACGCGACGTGAAGAAGATCGAAGCGGTGATCAAGCCGTTCAAGCTCGACGAGGTCAAGGAAGCGCTCCACGACGTCGGCGTGTCGGGAATGACGGTGACGGAGGTCAAGGGATTCGGCCGGCAGAAAGGCCATACCGAGCTGTATCGCGGTGCCGAATATGTCGTCGACTTCCTGCCCAAGGTGAAGCTGGAAGTGGTGGTGGAAGACGGGCTCGCCTCGCGAGTCGTCGAGGCGATCGCGACCGCCGCCCGCACCGGCCGGATCGGCGACGGCAAGATCTACGTGTCGCCGATCGAAGACGCCGTCCGCATCCGCACGGGCGAACAGGGAAGCGATGCGCTCTGATCGCCTCGTCAGCTAAGCCCCGCCCATGGACGAACTGAAAGCCTCGATGTCGCCCGACGAACTGCGCGCCGCGATGCGGACGCTCGGGTTTCGAACGCAGAACGAGCTGGCGCAGGCGATCGGGGTCAGCCGCTCGGCGGTGAGCCTGTGGCTGGAAGGCAAGGTCGGCGTGCCGCGCCCGGTGGCGATGCTGCTCCGAATGCTGGTCGCGGCGCAGCGCCGATCCTTTTGAACCAACCCACGTGAAATATTCACGCCGGCCGCCCTCGCTCTGGACGGCGCGGCGGGCGAGCGTCGATGACCCCAGCCGACAACCGGAGCGAATCCGCGAGCACAACCCGAGGGAAGACAATGGCGAACGACGCGAACACGATTCTCGACATGATCAAGGACCAGGAAATCGAGTGGGTCGATCTTCGATTTACCGATCCCAAGGGCAAGTGGCAGCATCTGACAATGGTGTCGGGCTTGATCGACGAGGATCAGTTGACCGACGGCTTCATGTTCGACGGCTCGTCCATCGCCGGCTGGAAGGCGATCAACGAATCGGACATGATCCTGCGGCCGGATCTGGATGCGGTTTATGTCGATCCGTTCAGCGCGACGCCGATGCTGATCCTGTTCTGCGACGTGGTCGATCCGGCCAGCGGCGAACTCTACGCCCGCGACCCGCGCTCCACCGCCAAGCGGGCGGAGGCCTACCTCAAGAATACGGGGATCGGCGACACCATCTATGTCGGGCCGGAAGCCGAATTCTTCATGTTCGACGACGTCCGTTTCGAGGACGGCTACAACAGCTCCTATTTCCGCATCGACGATATCGAGCTGCCGACCAACACCGGCCGCGAATATGAGGTCGGCAATCTTGGCCACCGGCCGCGCGCCAAGGGCGGCTACTTCCCGGTCGCGCCGGTCGACAGCGCCATGGACATACGCGGCGAGATGGTCTCGACCATGATCGAGATGGGTCTGCCGATGGACAAGCACCATCACGAGGTCGCCGCCAGCCAGCACGAACTCGGCCTGACCTACGGGACGCTGACCGAGACCGCCGACCGCATGCAGATCTACAAATATGTCGTGCACATGGTCGCCCACGCCTACGGCAAGACCGCGACCTTCATGCCCAAGCCGATCAAATCGGACAACGGCTCGGGCATGCACACCCACTTGTCGATCTGGAGCAGCGGCAAACCGCTGTTCGCGGGCAACGGCTATGCGGGTCTCAGCGAAACCGCGCTTTTCTTCATCGGTGGCATCATCAAGCATGCCAAGGCGGTGAACGCGTTCACCAACCCCACCACCAACAGCTACAAGCGGCTGGTACCCGGCTTTGAGGCGCCGGTGCTGCTCGCTTATTCGAGCCGCAACCGCTCCGCCTCCTGCCGGATTCCCTATGGCGCCGGCGAAAAGGCCAAGCGGGTCGAATGCCGCTTCCCCGATGCGCTCGCCAACCCCTATCTCGCTTATGCCGCGCTGGTGATGGCCGGTCTCGACGGCATCCAGAACCGCATCCACCCGGGCGAGGCGATGGACAAGAATCTGTACGATCTGCCGCCGACCGAACTGGTCAACGTGCCCACCGTCGCGGGCTCGCTGCGCGAAGCGCTCAACGAGCTGGAAAAGGATCGCGCATTCCTGACCAAGGGCGACGTGTTCACCGACGACCAGATCGACGCCTATATCGAGCTCAAGTGGGAAGAGCAGATGCGCTGGGAAACCACGCCGAGCCCGGTCGAATACGACATGTACTACAGCTCGTAGCCTCCAGTGCTCCTGCGAAAGCAGGAGCCTACCCCGGACTCAGCGCTAGGCTCCTGCCTTCGCAGGAGCACGGTGGCCCCAAGGCACCCTGCCCTCCTCCCGCGCCTTGCGCCCGACCAGCACGTCCACGCCGATCTGCACGCCCAGCAGCATGTAGATGAGCGGCTGCCAGGCGATGCCGACGAACAAAGCACCGGCCAGGTAGATGAGCTGCGCGTTCTGCAGCGCGGTGGCGAGCGGGGCGATCCAGGCCTCTTCGCCCTCCACCTTGCGATAGCGGCGGCGCAGCACTTCCATGCGGACTAGGCCGATCGCATGAATCAACATGAACAGGAACAGCCCGGGAAAGCCCTGCTCGCCCAGCATCTCGAAATAACTGCTGTGATAAGCGCGCGCCTTGTCCTCGACGACGGAATTGCTGACCGACTGGACGGAGCCGCTGGTTTGGGCGGAAACCAGGTCGATCCTGACCTTGTTCTGCTTATAGGCTTCGAAGCCGCCGCCGAGCGGGTTCTCGCCGGCATAGTCCCAGGTCCATTTCCAGACCGCGATCCGGGTCGAGGCCGAAGTGTCGGCCTGGTAGGTCTGGATCGTTCCCATCCGATCGGTGAAACGCTCGGGCAGCATCGGTACCGCGATCGCCAGAGCGGCCGCGACAAAGGCCATGTAGCCGATCCGGTTCCGCGCATCGCGCAGCAGCAACAGGCCGAGCACGGCGATGCAGATCAGGCCGGTGCGGGCCGACGTGCCGACCGGGATCAGCAGGCAGGCGAAGATGAGGTTGTAGGCGAACAGCCGCACCCGCCAATCGCGCGGGAAGATCGTGCCGAACCGGGAAAGCCACAAGATGATCGGGATCAGCGCGATCGCGACGGTGGAGATGATGCTGCCTTCATACAGGCCGCTATTATTGTCGACCATCAAGTCGAGCGCGCCATAGCCGCCGCCCGACACCGCCGTCTTGATCCCGCCGACGATGATGATCGCGGCCGCGCACAAGGTCACGAACAGCAGATAGGCTTCGATCCTGAGCTTGGTGCGCAAGGTGAACGGCAGGAAGATCGCCCACAGCATCGCTTTCCAGACCCAGGCCCATTTGCCCATCGCCTCCAGGTGGAAATCGGCGGACCAGGTGGTTGCCCCGGCATAGACGAGGAGGATCAGCATCAGTCCCTGGCGGCCCGTGAGCTTCAGCCCCTGCTTGCTGTCCGCGATCAGCCAGCCGGCGATGGCCAGGCCGGCCATTATCATCGACACCGGTACCGCGTTGAGCAGGTAATAGCTCAGACGCTGCGGCGCGACGATGTCGACATAGGCGTAAGCCAGCACGAGCAGGAACGGCCGCTTGAGCCCGAGCCCGATCAGCGCAAACAGGAAGCCGACGAAAGCGAGATCGCGCATTGATTCAGTTTGTCCCGCGCTTGCCGCGCAGGCTGCGGTCCGCCTCGGCCGTGGCGGCCGGCTCGGGCGCCGATGCGTCGTCGAGATCGGGGCGCGACAGCAGGCGCCAGGCGGCGAGCATGAGCAGTCCGTGGGTGAGGCCGAGGGCGAAATTGTCGATCATGCGTCCAGGCTCTCCACACCGGCACCGCCATCGCGAGGCGCGCGGTAACGAAGCAATCCAGGCCGGTTCAGGGCCGTGCCGGATTGCCTCGCTACGCTCGCGATGACAGTACGGGTCATGCGAGGCACCTTGTAATCCCGCTTGAGTTGACGGGCCGTTAAGCCTCTCATGCGACAGCATGTGCATGCGGATCCTGCACATTCTCGATCACAGCCTGCCGATGCACAGCGGCTACACTTTTCGCACCCGTGCGATCGTAAAGGCCCAGCTGGCGCAGGGCTGGGAGGTTGCGTGCCTGACCGGCGCGCGGCATGCGGCGGCCGGGCCGGACCCGGAGGAGGTGGACGGCATCCGGTTTTTCCGGACGCCGGAGCCGGCGCGCGGGCCTTCCCCGCTTCGCGAATGGCGCGAGATCAAGGCGCTCGAGCGACGGCTTGGCGAACTCGTCCGCGACTGGCAGCCGGATCACCTGCACGCTCATTCGCCGGTGCTGAACGCGCTCGCCGCGCTTTCGATCGCTCGCCGGAATGGGCTGCCCTTGCTCTACGAAATCCGCGCCTTCTGGGAAGATGCGGCGGTCGGCAACGGCACCGGCAGCGAAGGATCGCCCCGTTATCACCTGACCCGCGCGCTCGAAACCTACGCGGCGCGCAAGGCCGACGGCGTGGCGGTAATCTGCGAAGGCCTGCGCCGCGATCTGGTCGAGCGCGGCATCGACCCGGCCAAGATCATCGTCTCGCCCAACGGGGTCGATCTCGGCCTGTTCGGCAATCCACTGGCGCCCGATCCGGCATTCGCCGAACGGCTCGGGCTGACGAACGCGGACGTGGTCGGGTTCATCGGCTCGTTCTACGATTATGAAGGGCTGGACGATCTGATCGCGGCGATGCCATTGCTGCTGGAGCACCGCCCGGCCGCGCACCTGGTGCTGGTCGGCGGCGGCCCGATGGAAGCGGCGCTGCGAGCACAAGCAGGGGCTTCGCCCGCCGCATCCCGAATCCACTTCATCGGCCGCGTGCCGCACGGGGAGGTGGAGCTTTATTACAGCTTGATCGACGTGCTCGCTTATCCCCGCAAGGCGATGCGACTGACCGAATTGGTCACGCCGCTCAAGCCGCTGGAAGCGATGGCGCAGCGCAAGCTGGTCGCCGCATCCGATGTGGGCGGTCATCGCGAGCTGATCGAGGATGGCGTCACTGGAACCTTGTTCCCGGCCGGCGACCGCCAAGCAATCGCGGCGGCGCTGGACCGGCTGTTCGCCGACCGGACCGGCTGGGACCTCCGCCGCGATACCGCCCGCCGCTTCGTCGAGCGCGAGCGTAACTGGTCGTCAAACATTTCGCGTTACCTCCCGGCTTACCAAAAGATGACCGGCAAGGCGCTTTCCCATGGCTGATACGACCAAGTCCCCAACTGCCCGATCGCCGGGCAGCGCCCTCGACCTGCCAATGGCGGCGCTGGCGGGAGGCTCGGTCGGTTTCTTCGCCTGGGCGATGCCAGCCAATCTGTTCGAGAGCCTGATCGTGCGAACGGGCTTGCCGGGCGTGCTGAGCGCCGCGCAGCCGCCGCTCGGCGATACCGCCCGCATCGCGTTCGTCGCCGCGGCGGCGCTGGCCAGCTTCGTCGCGGTCTGGCTGCTGCTGCGCGCGCTCGGCAAGACGCCGGCGGCACGCGCCCGGCCGGTCGAGCCAGTCATGAACGAGGCGCCCCGCCTGCGACGGGCCGATCGCCATCCCGACGCGCCCGCCCGCCAACCGGTCCGGGCAGCCAGCGACTTCGGTGTTCCGCTCGACTCGGCTCCGGCCGGACGTGGCGAGCCAGTGGACGTGGCTGACATCGAGGATGTTGACTTTAAGGCGGAATGGGAGCGGCCTGCTCCCGCTTTCCTGCAACCCGCGCAACCCGTCGCAGCCAAGGAAGAGCGGGCGACAAACGCGGAGTGGAACGAGGCCGAGTTGGCGCCCGAGCCGACCGACGTGCCGTTCTGGCTCCCCGACGGCGTCGATGTCACGGCCGAGGACGAACCGGCGCGGGTCGTCGAAACCCACGAAAATACCGAATTGCCGAGCAGCCACGCTTCGACGATCCTTCCCTTCTGGGCGCAGCGGAGCGAAGAGGAAGAGCAGGACCAAGCCCCCGTCGCTTCGGCGCCAAGCCTGGAGCAGCTCTCCACCCGGCTGGAAGGCGGGCTTATCCGGCGCAAGCGCGAAGGCCGCGCGACGCGCCCACGCGGCAACCACGCCGCCGACGATCGTCTGCGCGGCGCGCTCGACGATCTGAGCAAGGCCACCCGCCGGCGCTAACGTCCCGTGTTCCTGCGAAGGCAGGAACCCATGTCGCCGGCACCACTGGGCTCCTGCCTTGGCAGGAGCACAGGGCGGGGTTCTCACCGCGTGAAGCTGACGATCTTGACCGCCGGCCGGCCGGTCAGCGCCTCGCCGGCGGACAGGCCGTTCAGGGCGAGGAACTGCTCGAGCGGGTGATCGCTTGCCATCCGACCGGCGAAGCTTTGCGCGGTTTCGCCGGGGCGGACGGGGACGGTGCGGATCACGCGCGGCCGCAGGCTCGCCACCTGCTGCGGCGACAGCAGGTGAAAGGAGTTGAACAGCGCACCAAGCGCCTCGGCACCGGCTGAGTTCGGCCCCGAGACCATGATGAAATGGTAGGCGCCGCCGCCCGGAGCGGAATAAGCGGCGATCGTCAGGTCCGCCTCCCCCTGTTGCCCGGCCACCCGAGCCGGGACGAAGATCGCGGGCAGGCCGTTGACGGTGCCGCGCTGCGCGGTTCCGACATCGGCGCGGCTGTTGCCCAATGTCTGTTTCAGCACCCGCGCCGCGTAGCCGTCGAGCCCGTCCGCCCCGAGCGGCCCGCCTCCGAATTGGCCGCGCACGCCGTCCGGCCCGTCGATCAGGATTGCCTGCGGACTGTTGGTTAGGGTGAAGCTGGGCGGCGCTTCGAAGCCGATCCGCATCACCGGATGCGCGAAGCGGCGGCCGAGCACGAAGCCCTGTTCCGGATCGTCGCCGAACAATAGGCCGTCCACTTCGCGTAAGTAGCCGGCCTCGTTTTCCGGAAACTGATCGTCGCGCGCGCCGGTCGCGGCGGCGGTGTCGCGGGCGCGCTCGATCCGGCTTTCCGTTAGCGGATGGGTGCGCGCCCATTCGGGAACGCCCTTGGCGATGTCGCGACCGCTGGTCACGGTCATGAACTGCTCGTGCCGGCCGAGCGCGCCCAGCATGTCGGCGGCCGCGAACGGATCGTAGCCGATGCCGGCGAGGTAGCGGATGCCCAGATCGTCCGCCTCATATTCCTGCCGCCGCGAATAACGCAGGCCGAACAGGCCGGCGGCGCGGGCCGCCACCGCGGTCAGCCGCTCCGAGCCGGTCACCAGGCCGATCGCCAGCACGCCGACTTCGCGCCACACCGAGCGCTTCTGCTGCCTTTCGCTATGATCGGCGACGATGTGGCCCAGTTCGTGGCCGAGCACGGACGCCAGTTCCGCCTCGCTGTTGACGATCCCGACCAGTCCGCGCGTGACGTAGATGTAGCAGCCCGGCACCGCGAACGCGTTCACGACATCGCTGTTGACGAGCGTGAAGGTGCACTGACCCGTCAGCCCAGCCTCGGCCGCGAGCCGCTCGCCGAGCGTCGCGACATAGGCCGCTTCCGGGGCCCGGTAGGCACCGCCGAATTGCGCGAGCAATTGCGGATGCTGCTCGGCGCCGAGTTCACGCTCTTGAGGCTCGACCCGCGGCGCGACGTCGCCAGGATCGGCCGGGCCGCCGCAGCCGCCCAGTGCAAGAGCGGCGAGGGGGGCGAAGAGCGGGAAGCGGATCATCGCCGCGAGGCGCTGGAGAAAGGCCGCGGACACGTCAACATTCTTCAACGGTCAGCGCCTCCAGCCCGATCTCGACCGCATCGCCGATCCGCTCGCGCGATGTGGTCGCGATGTCGGCCAGAAGGTGGCCGCGCAACGGGATTTCCGCGCTGTCGAGATCGGCGAGGAAGCGATCCGCCGCGCGATCCGCATCCGCACCCTCCAGCCGCAATAGCATCTCGTGCCGCGCGCCCGAAAAGGTCAGGCTTGCCCAGTCTTCGCTGCTGAAGTTCACGATGTTCACGATGCCGCGCGGAATCCGGGCCAGCAAAGCGCGCCTGAGCGCCGCGGCCGCATTGGTCGGTTGCCCGGTCATCGCCGCGCCTCCCCGGTCGGAGCGCGAGCGTCGAGAAAGGCCGAAACTCGCGCGGTGATCGCCGCGCCCGGCTCCCGCCCGCGCCGCAGATCGTAAACCAGTCGGGGGTCGCGAACCGCCTCCCGTCCGAACCGCGTCGGCGGCGTTCCGCTGGCTTTGAGATACCGCTCGATGCGGCGGAGCAGATACATGACTGGTCTCCCCTTCGACTCACTTGTTCCTGATATGTTCTGAGTCGTAGGAGATTTCCTACTTGTCTAGGATTTTTCCTAGCCGTAGGGTAGAACATGGCCGAAGCCGACCCACGGACGATATTGGAAGAGCTGATCCGCGACCGAGGAGAGGATTATGCCGGCCTGTCCCGGATGATCGGGCGCAACGCCGCCTATGTTCAGCAGTATGTGAAACGCGGGACGCCGCGGCGTCTGGCCGAAGGCGATCGGCGCCTGCTCGCCCGCTATTTCGGGATCGACGAAGCCCTGCTCGGCGGGCCGGCGGCGGCTCCCGCCGTCGAAACGATCGCTGTGCCCCGGCTTGCGGTGGAGGCGTCCGCCGGCCCTGGCGCGACCGGTGCCGACGAGCGCGCCCGCGCCCACGTCGCCTTCGATCCGCGCTGGCTACGCCGGATCGGCGGCGGCGATCCCGGCCGGCTGTCGCTGATCGAAGTGCGTGGGGACTCGATGGCCCCGTTGCTCGGCGACGGTGACGAAATCCTTGTCGATGGCGGCGACGGCGCCGAGCGGCTGCGCGACGGCATCTACGTGCTGCGCCGCGACGGCGCGCTGCTGGTCAAGCGCCTGTCCCGCCACCCCGGCTCCGGTCGCGTGTCGGTGACCAGCGACAACGAGGCCTATCCAAGCTGGCCCGACTGCGACCCCCGCTCGATCGAGATCGTCGGCCGCGTGCTGTGGGCGGGCAAGCGGATCGCGTGAGGACTTTGTATCGTCCCATTCGAGGGGAGGTGGCGCGCGGAGCGCGACGGAGAGGTGTCCGACGTGGAGGATGTTCTCAGAAGCTGACACCCCACCACCAAGCGCCTTCGCCAAGGCTTCGGCGGTTGGTTCCCCTCCCCTTTAAAGGGGAGGATAAAGACCTCACCCTCCTCGCCACCATAGCAGCAGCGCCACCGAACCACCGATCGCTCCGCCAAGCAGCAGGCCGGCGCTTGGCTCGCCGAGCATCACCCCCGCGACGGCGCCGACCATCAGCCCGAGAGCGATCAGCACGCCGCCGGCCTGGCGGGATTTGGGACGCGGCTCATTCATAAGCCGGCGCAATGCCAGCTTGACCGCCGCCACGCCAGCACCTGCCGCCCACGCATCTGGTGAACGCAGCGTTCAGGACGTGCTGTGGGCAAATCGACAACCCCGCACGCCTAACGAAGGTCGGGAAGGGCTGTAGGAGCGTATCACTTGCACAATCACGTTAATGTCGACCGGGCCGGCATCGAGGAAGCCACCGAACTGATGACCCGGTTCGGCGAGCACGCGCTGATCGAAGCCGCGACGCGCGCCAGCCACAGCCGCTCGGTCGGCAACGTGATCCATTTCTGTCGCTGGCGGCAGATCGAGCGCACCATCGAAATGCTGAGCTCGCCCGAGCGCACCGGGTCCGTGCACTGAGCACCGCGCTGTCGCGCCAGCGATGAGGGCGCCGGAACGCAATCCGTTCTGGCTTGGTAAATGTGGGTCGGCTAACTTGGCGCCATGTTGCATGCCGCGGGCGGGCGGCCCGTGGGGACCCCGCAATTCATTGCTTTGCGAGGCGCTCGTGGAGCGGTCGTGCTGGCCGCCGCCCTGTGCCTGTGCGGCGGCACGGCGCAAGCGCAGCAGGCCGGCGGGCTGGATGAACTGGACCAGCCACTCGATCCTTCCCGGCCGCTGCCGCCGCTGCCGGACCTCGATCCTTCGGCGCCGCTCGATCCGCTGCCCGATCTCGGCGTTCCCTGGCCCGACATGGAGCAGCAGGACGGCGAAACCATCGCCCAAACGCCCGAGGCCGCAATCGCCGATGCCGGGGCGGAGCGCAGCTACACGGTCGCGCTGACCGGGCTCGAGGCGATCCGGGGCGATGGCCTGCTCGCCCGGTTCGAAAGCCTGTCGACGCTCCAGGCCAATCGCGACGATCCCGCCAACGCCGCCCAGATCGACCGCCGCGCCCGCGAGGACGCCGATCTCCTGTCCGAACTGCTTCGCACTTATGGCTATTATGACGCCGCGGTGGAGACCCGGGTCGCGGCGGCTGGCGGCAGCAACGCCGTCCAGGTGGTGCTGGAGGCACGGCCGGGGCCGCTCTACCGCTTTGCCGAAGTCAGCCTGCCCGGCATCGACGCAGCGGGCGCGGACGCCGCGGCCCTGCGACGCACGCTCGGCGTCGAAGCGGGCGCTCCCGTCAACGCCGCGACGGTCACTACAGGCGAGGCTGCGCTTCGGGCCGAGCTCGGCCGGCGCGGCTTCGCATTCGCGGACGTCGGGACCCTCGACATCGAGGTCGATCATGCCTCGCGCACGGCCCGGCTCGTGCTTCCCGTCCAGCCGAACGGCGCACGCCAGTTCGGCCGGATCCTTGTCGAAGGCCGGCCTCTGTTCAGCGCCGATCATATCCAGACGATTGCGCGCTTCGATCCCGGCGAGCGCTTCACCGCGCCGCGGCTGGAGGATCTGCGCCGCGCGCTGATCGCGACCGGGCTGGTGTCGGTCGTCAACATTCGGCCGGTGGCGCGGCCGGGCGGCGAGATCGTCGACATCGCGGTCGGCCTCGAGCCGGCACCGCTGCGCACAATTGCCGGCGAGGCGGGTTATGGCACCGGCGAGGGCGCCCGGGTCGAGATCAGCTGGGAGCATCGCAACCTGCTCCCGCCCGAAGGCGCGGTGCGCTTTCGAGGCGTGTTCGGCACCGAGGAGCAGTTGCTCGGCGCCTCGCTCCGCCGCAACAATTTCCGCAAGCGCGACCAGGTGCTGACCGCCAACATCGCGGCCAGCAACATCGACCGAGACGCCTACAATGCGCGCACTTTCCTGATCGGCGCCGGGCTGGAGCGACAGACCAACATCATTTGGCAGAAGAAATGGACTTGGAGCATCGGCGGCGAGCTGATCGCTTCGGACGAGCGCGACGTGAACATCGAAAGCGGGATGACCAGGCGGCGGACCTTCTTCATCGCCGCCGCGCCGACGACGCTCAGCTATGACGGGTCGAACGACCTGCTCGATCCGACCAGCGGCTATCGCTTGTCCGGCCGCGTCTCGCCGGAAGCATCGTTCCAAGGGGGCGCGTTCGGCTACACGCGGGCGCAGCTGGACGGGAGCTTCTATCAGCCGGTGTCCGACACGATCACGATCGCCGCGCGGGCGCGGCTCGGCACCATCTTCGGCGCGGACCGCGACCGTATCGCCCCGTCCAGGCGCTTCTACGCGGGCGGCGGCGGATCAGTGCGCGGCTATGGCTTCCAGCGGCTGGGCCCGCGCGATCCGGTGTTCGACGATCCGATCGGCGGCCGCAGTCTGGCCGAATTCGCGCTGGAAGCCCGGATACGCGTCGGCGGCCCGTTCGGCGTGGTGCCGTTCATTGATGCGGGCAACATCTATACCTCCCCCCTGCCCCGGCTCGACGAGCTGCGTTTCGGCGCCGGCATCGGTGTCCGCTACCACAGCAATTTCGGACCGATCCGCGTCGATGTCGGCACCCCGCTCAGCCGCCGCAGCGGCGATCCGCGCGTCGCCGTCTATGTTTCGCTCGGCCAGGCTTTCTAACGTGAGCTACCCATCGCCACACCCGTTCGGGCTGAGCCTGTCGAAGCCCTCCCTGGTTCTTCTACCTAGGTCAGAAAGGAAGGGAGGCCTTCGACAGGCTCAGGCCGAACGGATTGGAGAATCCGACCTTAACCGGATCGATAAGCATTGAACGACGAAACGCCCGGCCGCTTTGAGCGCGATGCGGCGGCGGCCGAGCCGATCCGGCGGCGGCGCTGGCCCGGGCGGGTGCTGAAGGCGCTGGTAGGGCTGATGCTGGCTGCGCTGATCGCGGCTGCGGGTTTCATTCTGTTCCTCGACACCGAGGCCGGGCATCGCTGGATCGCAGATCGGATCGAACAGCAGGCGCCCCGCTCCGGACTGCGCATCGGGATTAGCCGGATCGACGGATCGATCTGGGGCGCAATGCGGCTGCGAAATGTTCGCCTGTCGGACACGCAAGGCCTGTTCGCGCAAAGCCCGGAACTGGTGCTCGACTGGCACCCGCTGGCGTGGTGGAACGAGCGGCTCGACATCGACCAGCTGAGCGCCGATCTCCTGATCCTCCACCGCGCGCCCCAGCTCCGGCCGAGCGAAACGCCGCAGCCAATCCTACCCGGCTTCGACATCCGCATCGGCCAGTTGCAGATACGCCAGCTCAGGCTGGACCCCGGACTGATCGGGCAGCGAAGAGTGGCGGGCCTCGCCGGGTCGGCGGATATCCGCGACGGCCGCGCGCTGGTGCGGCTCAACGCACAGGTGCAGGGCGGCGGCGACCAACTTGCGTTGTTGCTCGACGCAGAGCCCGACCGGGACCGCTTCGATCTGGACGTCCGACTGCGAAGCCCGGAAGGGGGCGTCGCTCCCGCTTTATTCGGCAGCCGCCGCCCGGTCTCGCTACGCATCGACGGCCAAGGCAGCTGGCGCGCCTGGGCCGGTACGGCGACCTTTGACCTGTCTGGCCGGCGCACTGCCAATCTCCGGCTGCGCGCCGATCGTGGCCGTTACAGGCTAACCGGCGCGGTCGCGCCGGCTCAATTCTGGACCGGCAAAAAGGCACGACTGACCGCGCCCGTCGTGCAGGTCCGAGCACAGGCGACTCTTGCGGATCGCGTGCTGGACGGGCGCCTGTCGCTGCGCTCGCCCACGCTCAAAGTGGAAAGCCGAGGCGCGATCGATCTGGGCCGCAGCGCTTTCCGCAAGGTCGCGATCGGGCTGGATCTTCTTCGCCCGTCCGCCTTGTTCCCGGACATCGCCGGCCAGACGGTGCGCACGACATTGCTGCTCGACGGCGGGTTCGACCGTTTCGCCTTTGCTTACCGGCTAACCGCACCACGGATCGTGGACGGCCGCACCGGCTTCGAGGACGTGCGGGCGGAAGGGCGTGGCCGCTGGTCGAAAGCACCGCAGACGATCCCGCTGCTGCTCACCGCCAGGCGCGTGACCGGTGTTGGCGATGTGGCCGGCGGCATTCTTGCCAATCTGCGCGTGCAGGGGCTGCTGAAGCTCACGCCCAAGCAGCTGACCGGGGAAGGCCTCGTCGTCACCTCCGACAAGCTTCAAGGGAAGGCAAGCCTGTTCGTCGATCTGGTCGGCAACCGCTTCGACGTGATCCTGTCGGGCGGGCTGACGCGATACCTGATACCCGGGCTGGGGTTGGTCGACGTGCTCACCGAGCTCAAGGTGGTGCGGCATCCAAGTGGGCGCGGCACCCTCGTGACGGGAAAAGGCCGCGCCTGGGTCCGACGTTTCGACAATCGCTTCCTGGCGAGTTTGGCGGGCGGGCTGCCGAGCATCGAGGCCGATTTAGTTCGCGGCAACGACAAGATCGTGCGCTTTTCCAACCTGCGGCTGATCGCGCCCGCCATAAACATCGGCGGAAGCGGCTATCGGCGGGTGGACGGCAGCTTCTTCTTCGAAGGCGCGGGGCGACAGGGCCAATATGGCCCGTTCGCGATGCGGCTGGACGGGCGCATCGAGCGGCCCCGCATGGCGATCCGCTTGCAACGCCCGAATGAGGCGATGGGCCTGGCAAACGTGCTGCTGGAGGTCGACCCGACCGCGCAGGGCTTCGACTATCGCGCGGCCGGCGGCTCGACCCTGGGTCCGTTCACCAGCCGCGGCGCGATCCTGCTGCCGCGCGGCGCGCCCGCCTTGATCCAGGTCGCGGCACTGAACGTGTCGGGAATCAACGCGGCCGGCGCGCTGCGCTCCGATCCCGGCGGGTTCACCGGGCGGCTCGACCTGGCGGGCTCGGGCCTGTCCGGGCCTTTGCTGTTCAGCCCAGCCGGGACCGTGCAGCGGATCGAAGCGCATCTCACCGCCGAGGACGCCCGCCTGTCCGGTCCGCCCCCGATCGCGATCCGGCGCGGCAAGCTGGACGGGGTCATCCTGCTCAACCCCGGCGCGACCTCGATCGAAGGCACGCTGAGCGCGCGCGGAGTCAGTCGCGGCGGAGTGTCGATCGCCCGGATCGACGCGCGCGCGAGCCTGCGGGGCGGCAGCGGCCAGGTCCGCGCCAATCTCGCCGGCAATCGCGGCCGCGACTTCGCATTCCAGGCCGTCGCCGACGTCGCTCCCGGCCGGGTTCGGCTGAGCGGCTCCGGCAGCGTCGATCGCCGCCCGATCCGGCTGACCGAGCCGGCCTTGCTGACCCGCGCTGAGGACGGCTGGCGCCTCGCCCCGACCGCGCTGGCCTTCGCCGGCGGCAATGCCACGCTCAGCGGCCTGTTCGGAACGCGCCGGTCCGAGATCGACGCGCGTGTCGCCGGCATGCCGCTCACCGTGCTCGACATCTTCTATCCCCGGCTCGGGCTCGGCGGGATCGCGTCGGGACGGCTCAGCTATCGCGAGCTGGACGGCGCGACGCCGTCCGGTGACGTGAATCTGCGCATACGGGGCCTCAGCCGGGCCGGGCTCGTCCTATCGTCCCGCCCGGTCGATATCGGCGTGATCGCCAGGCTCGCTGGCGGCAACGCGGCGATGCGCGCGATCGCGGTCAGCGAAGGCCGCACGATCGGCCGCGCCCAGGCCCGCGTCGCCCCGCTCGGCGGCGGCGGCAGTCTGGCCGAGCGCCTAGCCCGGGCGCCGCTGTTCGCGCAGCTGCGCTACAACGGCCCGGCGGATACATTGTGGCGACTGACCGGGCTCGAACTGATCGACCTGTCCGGTCCGGTCGCGATCGGCGCCGATGCGCGCGGCACGCTCAACGATCCCCAGATCCGCGGCTCATTGCGCACCGAGCGCGCGCGGCTGGAAAGCCCGGTCACCGGCACGATCATCGAGAATCTTGCCGCAAGCGGCCGGTTCGGCGGCTCGCGCCTGCTGATCGACCGGTTCACCGGCACGACCAAGCGCGGCGGCGCGGTTTCGGGTCGCGGCACGTTCGATTTCTCCGCCGCGCGCAAACTCGGCATGGACCTGATCGTCGACACGCGCGCCGCCCAGCTGATCGACCGCGACGACATCAAGGCGCAGGTCAGCGGCCCCTTGCGCATTCGCACCGAGGGCGGCAGCGGCCTGATCTCGGGCGATCTGAGGCTGGTCAGCGGCAGCTTCCGGCTCGGCAGCGCGACGGCGGTGGCGCAGCTGCCGCGCCTGCCGGTGCGGGAGCTCAACCGTCCGGACGAGGAAGGGCCGGCGCCGCGCCGGACCGAACCGTGGCGGCTGGAGCTCGGGCTCAAGTCGGACGGCCGGCTCGCCGTGGCCGGGCTCGGCATCACCAGCGAATGGGGCACGAACCTGGCGATCGGCGGGACCGTTTCCGATCCGCGCATCACCGGCCAGGCGAATCTGGTCCGGGGCTCCTACGATTTCGCCGGACGACGTTTCGATTTGGAACGCGGCACGATCCGCTTCGCCGGAGAAAGCCCGCCCAATCCGATCCTCGACATAACGGCGGAAGGTGGCATCCAGGGCCTGAACGCGCAGATCCGCGTCACCGGGCGCGGCCAGAAGCCGGAAATCGCTTTTACCAGCACGCCCGCCTTGCCGCAGGACGAATTGCTCAGCCGGTTGCTGTTTGGCACCTCGATCACCCGCTTGTCGGCGCCCGAAGCGCTCCAGCTTGCCGCCGCGGTCGCCTCGCTCAACAATCCGGGCAGCGGGCTCGATCCGATCAACCGGGTGCGCAGCGCGGTCGGCCTGGATCGCCTGCGCGTGCTGCCGGCCGACATCGTCACCGGCCAGGGCACCTCGATCGCCGCCGGCAAGTATCTGGGCCGCAAGGTCTATGTCGAAGTGATCACCGACGGCCGCGGCTATTCCGCCACCCGGATCGAATATCAGATCACCCGCTGGCTTTCGCTGCTGTCGAGCATCTCGACGGCCGGCCGGCAGGGCGTGAACGTGCGCGTGTCGAAGGATTATTGAGAGTGGTGCCGTGAGACCTTGCGCCGTATCAGGCAATGCCGTATAGAAGCCGATGCAAACCGTTGTCGAAACGCCCGAGTATCTCATTGCAGCCAAAGCGGCTGGAATGGGAGAGGGTGAGCGTGACACGGTGGTCGAGCATATCGCACGCAATCCGGATGCCGGCTCTGTCATTCCCGGGTCCGGCGGCGCCCGAAAGGTGAGGATAGCAAGGCAAGGACGGGGCAAGTCAGCGGGATATCGAGTGGTGACTTATTATGCCGATGGCGAACATCCGGTGTTCCTGTTGACTGTCATCAGCAAGGGACAGCGGTCCGACCTGACGCAGGCACAGCGAAATCAACTACGAAAGGACAAAGCGCGGTGAAGCAGGAAGATTTCGAGAGCTTCAAACGCGGTCTGGCGCAGGCGAGAAGCTATATTGAGGATGGTGCTCGCGACGGCTTCATCACTCATACGCCGCTGGACATCAAAGCGATTCGGGCAAGGACCAAGCTTAGTCAGGATCGCTTCGCCAAGACTTATGGGATCGAGGTCACCGCGTTGCGTGACTGGGAGCAGGGTCGACGGCAGCCGGATCGCGCGGCACAGACGCTCATCACCATCATCGGCAAGGCGCCCGATGTGGTGGCGAAGCTCGTCGCGCTTTAACCGGATAAGCGCGACGGGCGCGCAGAGCGGAGGCTGTTATCAAGCATTGGAACGCACGCAAGACGGTGGTCGCGCATGAGGACATGCCGGCCGAGCATCGACTGCGGCGATCGCTGTCCTGGCCGCACCTGGTGGCGCTCGGAGTTGGGGCGATCGTGGGGACGGGGATCCTGACGCTGATCGGCGTCGGCGCTGCCAAGGCGGGGCCATCCGTGATCCTGTCATTTGCCATCGCCGGTATCATCTGCGCGGCGGCGGCGCTGGCTTATGCCGAGATGGCGACAATGATCCCCGCCTCCGGGAGCGCCTACACCTACACTTATGTCGTGATCGGCGAGCTGCTCGCCTGGATCGTCGGCTGGAGCCTGATCCTTGAGTATAGCCTGGTCGTGAGCGCGGTCGCGGTTGGCTGGTCGGGCTATGCCGCGCCCCTGCTGCAGGCCTCGATCGGCATGCCGATGAGCCTGATGCAAGGGCCGGCGCTGGGCGGGATCGTCAACTTGCCCGCCATCTTCATCATCTTCGTAGTCGCGGGCCTGCTCATGTTGGGCACCAAGGAAAGCGCGACGCTGAATGCGGTGCTGGTGCTGGTCAAGATCGCCGCCTTGATCGTGTTTGTGTTCATCGCCTTTCACTTCTTCAACCCGGCCAATTTCGAGCCGTTCATGCCGTTCGGCTTCCCTGCTTCCGGCGCGCCTGGTTCCGAGGTCGGGGTGATGGCCGCGGCGGCGATCATCTTCTTCGCCTTCTACGGCTTCGATGCGATCGCGACCGCGGCCGAAGAAGCCAAGAATCCGGCCCGCGACCTGTCGATCGGCATCGTCGGCTCGATGCTCGCCTGCGTTCTCATCTACATGGCGGTCGCGGCCGCGGCGATCGGCGCAGTCTCCTACCAGCGCTTCGCCAACAGCCCGGAGCCGCTCGCGCTGATCCTGCGCCTGTTGAACCAGCCCGGCGCGGCGACCTTCCTCGCCATCTCGGCCGTCGTCGCGCTGCCGACCGTGATCCTCGCCTTTTTCTACGGGCAGAGCCGCATCTTCTTCGTCATGGCGCGCGACGGATTGATCCCGCGGGGGCTCGCCAAGGTGTCGGGCCGCGGCTCGCCGGTGCGGATCACCTTGTTCACTGCCCTGGTGGTGGCGATCCTGGCCGGCCTGATCCCGCTCGACGAGCTTGCCGCGCTCGCCAATGCCGGCACGCTGACCGCCTTTATCGCCGTATCCGCCTGCATGCTGATCATGCGCCGCCGCGCGCCGGACGCGCCGCGCACCTTTCGGACGCCCCTGCCCTGGCTGGTCGGAGCGGTCGCGATCCTCGGCTGCGCTTATCTCTTCTACAGCCTGCCACAAACGACCCAGCTTTATTTCCTCGCCGCGCAGGGCGTCGGTCTGCTGATTTATCTCGGCTACGGATCGCGGCACAGCCTGGCCGGAAAGGCAGCCTGACCCGGCTCAGGCGGGCTCGACCGCCGCTTCCGCTGCCTCGACGAGCCGGATGAATGCCTCGGTAAAGGCGGGTATGTCTTCGGGATTTCGGCTGGTGACGATGTTGCCGTCCACCACCGCTTCCTTGTCGAGAATATTTGCGCCCGCGTTGCGCAAGTCGGTGCGGATCGAAGGCCAGCTCGTTATGTCGCGGCCACGGATCACGTCGGCTTCCGCCAGCAGCCAGGGCGCGTGGCAGATCGCTCCGACCGGCTTGCCGGCGCTGACGAAGGTCTTGACCGTGAACACGACCAGCTCCTCCATCCGCAGCTTGTCCGGATTCTTGGTGCCGCCGGGCAGGAGCAGCGCATCGAAGTCGCTCGTGTCGATGTCGGCGATCTCAGCGTCCGGCGTGATGCGCGCGCCACTGTCGCCGGTGATTTCCTGGTGGCTGAGCGAGGCCAAAGTGACCTTGGCGCCGCGGTCGATCAGCGTCTGCCTCGGCTTCATCAGCTCGCTATCCTCGAAACCGTCGGTGGCGATGATCAGGATGCGCGCGTCGGCGATTGCGGGCATGGGACACTCCTATGGGTTGGATTAGGTAGCAAACTCGGTCGCTCCGAGCCCGTTCCGGAACGGATGGTCGGCACCGGCGATTAAGCGTCCATGCTCAACTTCGTCGATGATTCAGCGCCCGGCATCACCCGCAAGAAGATGAAGATCGGCTGGGGCTATTACGACCCGGACGGCAAGCGCATTACCGATCGGACGGAGATCGATAGGCTGAACAAGCTCGGCATGCCCCCGGCCTATGAACGCTGCTGGTTCTGCGCGGACCCGAACGGCCATCTGCAGGGGGTCGGCTTTGATGCCAAGGGCCGCAAGCAATATCGTTATCATCCGGAGTTCCGCGCCAACCAGGAGATGGCGAAGTTCGAGCGGCTGGCGAGGTTTGGCCACGCACTCCCCAAGCTGCGCAGGAAAATCGAGGAGGACATCACCGGCCGCAAGCTCGATCCCGACACCGTGCTGGCGGCGGTGGTCCGGCTGATCGACGAGACGCACATGCGCGTCGGCAGCGAGGAATATGTGAAATCCGGGAAGAGCTTCGGCGCGACGACCCTGCGCAATCGCCACGCCAGGGTCGAGGGCAGCAAACTGAAGCTCAGCTACCAGGGCAAACACGGCATCAAGCAGACGGTGACCGTTACCGACCGCAACCTCGCCCGCATCGCCAAGCGAACGCAGGACCTGCCGGGCCAACATCTGTTCGAGTTCATCACGCCCGACGGCGAGATCAGGCCGGTCACCTCCAGCGACGTCAACGCCTACATCAAGGACGCGATGGGCGAGGATTTCACCGCCAAGGACTTCCGGACCTGGGGCGCCAGCGTGATCGCGTTCGAGGAGATGGCGAAGCGCGCCGCCGAGAACCCGCGCATCAAACTCAAGGAGGTGATGGAGCCGGTGGCCGAAGCGCTCGGCAACACGCCCGCGATCAGCCGAAAGAGCTACGTCCACCCGGCGATTATCGAGGCGGCCAAGGATGCCGGCGCGATCGGGACACGCAAGCTGCCGCGCGCCGGCAAATATCTGAGCGCCTACGAACGCGGGCTGATCGAATTCCTCGAAGCGCTTCCGACCGAGGAGGCCAAGGTCGAGGCGGCCGCCGAAGCTTCGGGCAAGACGGTCGATCAGATCGCGGACGATGTGCGCGGGCAGCTGGAGGCGAGCGTGAGCGCCGCCTGAGCCCGTTCGTCACCCCAGCGAAAGCTGGGGTCTCGGGTCGGAAAGGCACCGCCAACTTGTCCCGAGATGTCAGCCTTCGCTGGCATGACGATGTGCTTGTCTCCCTCGCGCTTCCCTGACAATCACCCACAGATGGATGCGAGCCGGAAGATCGAACGCCTGGGCGGCGACACCGCGCGCTGGTTCACCGAGAATAGCGTCGATCTGCTGCTCGCCCTTCTCGCCGGAGCGGTGATTGCCGGCCTGCTGCTCGGATTGCGCACATTCGGCCACAAATTGGTGCGCGATCGCAGCGGCGACCTGCACTGGCGCGCGCTTGCCGGCAGCGTGCTTGCCAGGACGAGCACAAGCTTCATCGTCCTGAGTGCCGCCGCCTTGGTATCCCACCAGGCCGCGATCCCCGCCAATCTCCAGCGCGGGATCGACATCCTGTTCACGATCGCCGCCGCGGTCCAGGGCGCGATCTGGGCGCGCGCGCTGGTGCTCGGCCTCATTCAGCACAAGCTTGGGGAAGCGGACCAGACCAGCACGATCGGCACCGCGATGGGCCTGATCCGCAGTCTGGTAACCGTCGCCCTGTTCGCGATTGCGCTGATCCTGATCCTCGACAATCTCGGCGTGAACGTCACCGGTCTGGTCGCCGGGCTCGGTATCGGCGGCGTCGCGATCGGGCTCGCGGCTCAAGGCGTGTTCAAGGACCTGTTCGCCGCGCTCGCCATCATCCTCGACAAGCCGTTCCGCCGTGGCGAGGCGATCAAGTTCGACGCATTCAGCGGCAATGTCGAACATATCGGCCTCAAAAGCACCCGCGTCCGATCGGTCGAGGGCGAGGAGATTGTCGTCGCCAATGCCATCCTGCTCGACAAGATCCTGCTCAACCAGAGCGCGATCGCGCAACGGCGGATCCTGCTCAAGCTGGCGCTCATCTACCAGAGTGACCCCGCCGCGATCGCGCGCCTGCCCGAGTTGGTGAGGGAGCCTGCCGAGCGTCACGAGCATATCAGCTTCGTGCGGGCGGGCCTGATCGGAATCGGCCCGTCCAGCCTCGATTTCGAAGCGGAACTGCGCTTCACCAGCCCCGATTTCGACCTGTTCTTCCGGACCCGGGCGGAGATCATCTCCGAATTGCTCGGCGCGCTGGGCGAAGCCGGCCTGCGCCTCGCCTACCCCAGCCAGACCAGCTTCACCGCCGCCCCGGACGGCCGGCACATCCTGCCCTGGCCGGACGAGACCCCGCGCTAGGCTCTGTACTCAATCGGCTTGCGATGTGTGAGATCTGCTGATTCAAGTCTTCTGCTTGGAGCGGAGGCGTTGATGGCGAGGCAGCTGACCTGGTTGAGCGATGCGGAATGGGCTCGGATTGAGCCGTTGCTT
>DASVSZ010000011.1:0-46865 GCA_036387855.1 Allosphingosinicella sp.
CTCGCGCAGATCGTCCGAATAGGCTCGTCCCATCTCCTGCCGACCTCCGCACGGCCAGCAGCTTGAATCAGATCACCGCCCCGCTGTGAATCCCTAATCGATTCAGCACAGATGAGTCAGACTCTAACTTCAGCTTGAAGGCGGGTCGGCGATCATCGCCGTGAAGTTCGCTTCCGCCGCGAGCTTGCCGTTCAGCAGCGCGCGTCCGGCGAACTTGCAAACCGCCGCGCGCTTCTGGACAAACTCGACTTCGAGCCGGAGCAGCACGCCCGGCTCGACCGGCGTCCGGAACTTGGCACCGTCGATCGCCATGAAATAGACCAGCTTGCCGGAGCCGGCGAGGCCGAGCGATTCGACCGCGAGCACTCCGGCGGCTTGCGCTAGCGCCTCGATGATCAGCACGCCCGGCATGATCGGACGGCCGGGAAAGTGCCCCTGGAAGAACGGCTCGTTGATCGTCACCGCCTTGATCGCGGCGATCGACTTGTCGGGGACGAGTTCCTCGACGCGGTCGACCAGCAGCATCGGATAGCGATGCGGCAGCGCCGCCATCACCGCGCGGATGTCGAGCGGCGCTCGGCTCCCGGCCGGTGCGGCGCTGCCGGATTCGGTGGTCACCGGCCCTGTGTCGCCGCCTGCGGCTGCTGCGGGAGCGGCGTGACGCTGACGCTGGGCAGCTGCTGGTTGAGCTGGGCGAGCACTTCGTTGGTGATGTCCAGCGCCGGCGCGGCTGCCAGCGTGGCGCCGCGATCGACGGCGACGTTCGCGCCGCGCGCGGTCATCACCGTGTTGATGATCGGGCCCAAACGCGCGCCGATCTGCTGCTGAACGTTCGCCTGGGTGGAGCGAAGATTGTTCTCGCCGCGGGCAAGCTCCTGCTGCGCATTGTTCTGCGCGGTCTGGAAAGCGGTGATGCGCTGCTGAAGCGCCGCGTCGGGCTGGCGGCCGTTGAGGGCGGCGACCGCGGTTTGGATCGGCTGTCCCTGCGTTTGCAGCTGGGTTTGCAGAGCCTGCGCGCGGGTGCGCAGCGTGTTGCCCTGGTTCTGCAGTTGCGTCGCGGCCGCACGGCATGCCGTGCATTCACGCGAGATACGGTCGGTATCCACCACCGCGACCACGGCCGGGCCGAGACGCTGGGCGGAGACGGCCGCCGGAACGGACAGGGCAAGCACGGCCAGCGCCGCGCCGGAAAGAAGCTTTGTCATCAGAATGCAGTCCCTACGTTGAATGTGATCAGCTTGGTGTCGTCACCCTCGGCCTTGACCAGCGCCTTGGCGATGTCGATGCGGAACGGCCCGAACGGCGAATTCCAGTTCACGCCGAACCCGACGGATACGCGCGGCTTGGGCGTATTTCCGGCGAAGGTCTCGACGAACGGATTGGTGGTGCTCGCGAACAAGGTACTGCCGGTTGGGCAGCCGGCGGCATCGTTCGGGATGGTCGTCGTTGTCGAGGTTCCGTTGGCGGTCGTCGTGCATTGTCGCAAGCCGTCGGCCGACAGGAACGGGCGGACCAACGGTTCGAGTATGCCGTCGTTGTTGACATCCGGGAAGACCGCTGTCGGAAGCGGCCGCTTTACCCCGAACACCGCCCCGACATCGAGAAACACGGACGGGCGCAGACCCAGTTCTTTGGCTCCGGAACCCAGTGGTATCTCAATTTCGGCTCGCCCGGCATAGAAAGCCCGACCGCCAAGGGGTTCGTCAAACGGGCGGCGCTCCTCGATCGGATTGCCTTCCAGATCGAGGTTCGTCCGGATGATGCGCGGGCCGATGCCTCGGATGTCGAAGCCGCGGATCTGAGGCTCGCCAAGGAAGAAACGATCGGTAATGCGGACCGGATCGATGCCGGGACCGGGCGATTTGTTGAAGCTTTTGATGTAGCCGCCTTGCAAGCTCACCGAGCCGATGAAGCCGCTGCCCAGCGCCCAATATTTTGAACCGTTGATCTGTGTCTTCAAATATTTGACGCTGCCGCCCAGGCCCGCGAAATCCTGGCTGAACACCACGCGATTGCCCGCGCTCGGGCGAATGCCGTTGTTGAGCGTGTTGTAGACGAGGGAATAGCCCACCGACGAGGTCGTCCGCTCCCCGATCTGCTCGCACAGAAAACGCCCGACCTGCAGCGGGTCGCATTGCTGCTCGACTGGCCCTGGGCCGTCCGGATCGACGAAAAATTCGTCCCCCAAGCTGATCTTGTCCAGGCTGAGACCGTAGCGAAGCGCGAGCTGCATATATTCAGTGAGCGGGACGCCCGCGCGCAGCTGCCCGCCGGTTGTGGTCTGCTCGTAGGAAGTCTGATCGCGATTGAAGTTGAAGCTGCGATAATCGCGGCGGAAGACATCGAAGCCGACCGCAATGTTGCGGTCGAACAGATAGGGTTCGGTAAAGCCGAGCTCGATCGACTTGGAATAGCTCGAATAATTGATGCCCGCGCGAAGCTCCTGGCCCTTGCCCATGAAGTTGCGCTGGCGGACTGACAGGTTGATCAGGAACCGCTCGAGCGACGAGAAGCCGGCCGACAGCTGAAGCTCGCCGGTGGATTTCTCTTCGACGTCGACGCCCAGCACCACGCGGTCCGGAGCCGAGCCCTGGGTTTGCGTGATTTCCAGATTGTCTTGGAAAAAGCCGAGCGACTGAATGCGGTCGCGCGAGCGCTTGACGCGCAGCGAGTTGAACGGATCGCCTTCGGCCAGCCGGAACTCGCGGCGAATGACCTTGTCACGCGTGACGGTATTGCCGTTGATGTCGATCCGCTCGACATATTGCCGCGGCGCGTTGCCGATGTTGAACACGACCGACATGGTCTTCGTGTCCTTGTCGCGATTGTAGCGCGGTCGCACGTCTGCAAAGGCGTAGCCGAACAGGCCGGCGGTCTCCGTCAGCGAGGTGATGGTATCCTCGACCTTCTTCGCATCGTACCAGTCGCCGGCCTTGAACGGCACGGTCTGGGCCAGATCGATCGGCTTGAAGTCGCGAATTTCGCTTTCGACTTTCACGCTGCCGAATTTGTAACGCTCGCCTTCTTCGACCACGTAGGTGATGATGAAATCGCGCCGGTCCGGCGTCAGCTCGGCAACGGCGGACACCACGCGGAAGTCGGCATAACCGTTGGTCAGGTAGAAGAGCCGCAGCTTCTGCTGGTCGAAGGCCAGGCGATCGGGATCGTAGCTGGTGTTGCCGCTGAAGAAGCTGGTCAGGCGCGCCTGCTTGGTCGCCATCTCGCCGCGCAATTCGCTGTCCGTGAACTGCTCGTTGCCGATGATGTTGATCTGCTGGACGCGCGACTTGGGGCCTTCCTCGACCTCGAACACGAGATCGACGCGGTTCTGGTCGAGCTGGACGATCTTGGGCTCGACGGTCGCGGCGAAGCGGCCCTGGCGACGATACAGCTCGACGATGCGGGCGACATCCGCGCGGACCTTGGAGCGGGTGAAGATCTGGCGCGGCGCGAGCCGGATTTCGGGCCGGATCTTATCCTCCTTGAGGCGCTTGTTGCCCTCCAGGATGATACGGTTGATGACCGGGTTTTCGCGTACTTGGACAATGATGTTGCCGGTATCGGCGCCACTGATCGTCACGTCGGCGAATAGCTCGGTCGCGTAAAGATCGCGCAGCGCCTGGTCGAGCCGTTCAGCCGTGTAAGCCTCGCCGGGGCGCAGCGGCATGTAGGAGATGACGGTCTCGGGCTCGAGCCGCTGATTGCCCGACACGCTGATCGAACGGATGATCTGAGTGGGTTGCGACAAGACCGGCGCGGGCGCAGCCGCGACCGGCGGCTGGGCAGCAGGAGCCGGCGCAGCCTGCTGAGCAAAGGCGGGCGCAGCCGCCAAGCCGCCCAGCGCCGTACCCATGAGAAGCATCGCACACAGCCGACGGCTGCTGGAAAAACTGGTCGTCGCTGTCACGCGTCCCCGCCTATACTCTTGGACCGGAAAAGGTTCCGGCCAACATAACCCTGTTAACGATTGCCCTGCCCCAGGAACGTCAACCGATCAACCCGCCAAGCGCCTGCCACAGCCCGAAAGAAGCCAGGTCGTTCAGGGTGACGAAGATCATCAGCGCCAGCAAGGCCGCCAATCCCGTCCTGAACGCCCATTCCTGCGCCTCCGGCTTCAGCGGCTTACGCCTGATTCCCTCGATCATGTAAAAAAGAAGATGTCCGCCATCGAGCAAAGGAATTGGCAACAGGTTGATGAATCCCAGATTAATCGAGATCACAGTCATCAGCCACAGAAACGGGAGCCAACCGAGGCTAGCTTGCTGCCCGGATATTTGCGCGATCTTCAGCGGACCGCCCATTTCCTTCACCGATCGGCGCCCGGTCACGATCTGGCCGATCGTCACCGCCATTCCTTCGACCGTGCTCACTGTCTGATTAATTGCGGTTCCAAGCAGCTGACCGGGCGGCAGCTTCTGCAAGCCGACCGAGCGACCCTCTATGCCTAATTGCCCGATCTGCCCCTTGTTGCCGAACGGATCCTCGAAGGTGGCGGAGCCGGTGACAGCCGAGATGCCGAACTCACGCCCGTTTCTGGCGACGGTGAAGTCTAGCGCTTGGTTGGGACGCAGCCGGACATAATCCTGGAGTTCGGCAAAGGTATCGAGCGACTTGCCTTCGACCGACAGCACGCGATCGCCGGGCTTGAAGCCGGCCCGGTCGGCGGCCTGGCCGGCGACAATGCCGGTCACCACCGCCGGCGTCGTCGGATAGCCGATCGTCGCGAAGATCGCGATAAAGGCGAGGATCGCGAACAGGAAGTTCACGAATGGTCCGGCGGCGACGATGATGAAGCGCTGCCAGACGGGCTTGGCCTGGAAAGTGCGATTGCGCTCCTCGGGCGGCAGCGACAGCCACTCCTCCGAGGGTTGGCTCGCCGGGTTCATATCGCCTGCGAACTTCACGTAACCGCCGAGCGGCAGCCAGCCAATCTTCCAGCGGGTGCCCCGCCGGTCGGTCCAGCCCGCGACTTCGCGCCCGAACCCGATCGAGAAAACGTCGGCTTTGACGCCCAACCAGCGGCCCGCGAAATAATGGCCGAGCTCGTGAATGAAAATGAGCGGTCCGATCACGAGCAGGAAGCTCAGGATCGTCATCGGCAGGCTGGGACTGGTCAAAGCATCATCTTTCCAACGCGTTGACGTGCGATGTCGCGAGCCTCTCGATCCACTTCAAGGACATCTTCCAGCGTCGCGGGGGCGGGCGGATCGTAGCCGGCCAGTGCTTCCCTCGCCACCGAGGCGATGTCGAGGAACCCGATGCCGCCGTCCAGAAATGACGCAACCGCAACTTCATTGGCCGCGTTAAGGATGGCCGGGCTCGCGCCCCCTTCCCGCAAGGCCGCACCGGCAAGGGCGAGCGCCGGGAAGCGGGTTAGGTCCGGCGCTTCGAAGGTGAGCGAGCCAAGCTTCACAAGATCGAGCCGCTCGCAAGGCGTCTCCATTCGCTGCGGATAGGCCAGCGCATAGGCGATCGGAATGCGCATGTCCGGCGCACCGAGCTGCGCGAGAACCGAGCCATCGACATAGTCAACCATCGAGTGGATCACCGATTGCGGGTGGACGACGACTTCGAACTGGTCGGCGGCCAACGGAAACAGATGAAAAGCCTCGATCAGCTCCAGGCCCTTGTTCATCAAGGTCGCCGAGTCGACCGAGATCTTGGCGCCCATCGACCAGTTCGGATGGGCGACGGCCTGAGCCGGCGTGACGGCGCGCATCTGCTCCAGGCTGAGTGTGCGGAAGGGCCCGCCGCTCGCGGTCAGCACAATCCGTCGGACCCGATCCGGTTGAGTACGGTCGAAGCATTGGAAAATGGCGTTATGCTCGGAATCGACGGGGAGCAAAGTCGCGCCGCTTTCGCAGGCAGCCTGCATCATGATCTCACCCGCCGAGACCAGGGCTTCCTTGTTGGCCAGGGCGACGGTGGCGCCTTGTTTCAGGGCGGCCATGACGGGCCTCAAGCCGGCGCAGCCGACGATCGCCGCCATCGTCCAGTCCGCTCCGGAGGCCGCGGCCCCCGTCACCGCATCGTCCCCAGCCGCAACTTCAACGCCGGTGCCTGCCAGGGCGTCTCGCAATTGCGCGTAAAGCGTCTCGTCGCCGATCACCGCTTGCTTGGCGCCCACGCGCTTGGCTGCTTCAGCCAAGCCGGCGACGTCCTGCCGAGCGGTGAGCGCCAGCACGTCGAAGCGATCCGGTTCGCGCTCGATCAGGTCGAGCGTCGAGCGGCCGACCGAGCCGGTCGCGCCGAGGATCGAGACGGTGCGGCGCCCTGCGGTCACCCGGTCCACAGCCCGGCCATCAGAATAAGCAGGGTCGCGAGCGCAACCGGCAGCAGGCCGTCCAGCCGATCGAGCACGCCACCATGACCGGGCAGGAGCGTCCCGCTGTCCTTGACGCCGGCGCGACGCTTGAGCCAGCTTTCATAGAGGTCGCCGCCCTGCGCGATCACGCCCATCACGCCGCCAATGTAGAGAAAGGGCGAGCCAAGGTCGAAGAACCGGGCGATCAGCCAGCCGATCAATGCGGCGCCGATCACGCCGCCGGCAAGGCCGGCCCAGGTCTTATTGGGGCTGACACGCGCGGCGAGCTTGGGTCCGCCAATCGAGCGTCCCGCGAAATAGGCGAAGATGTCGGTCGACCAAGTCACCAGCATCGCCCACAGCACGAATGGAAACCAGGTCCATTCCAATAGGATAAGCGCCAGCGCTGGAACGGCGACGTAAAGAAAGCCGCCGGCCATCGTCACGCGGCGGCTGATCAACCCGGTGAGGAGGGCGAGTCCGGCCAGCACCGCCAACGCGCTCCACACCGCCTCGAAGCTCTCCGGCCCGATCGCCTGGACATTGTCGATCACGTCGAGATCCATCTGACCCGGCGGGTAATAGAAGCCGCCCGCGCCGAGCAGGCCGAGCGCCAGCAGCGCGGCGCCGGCGATGCTCCAGCGCCGCGGCACGCGGTGCATGTCGCCCCATTCGACCAGCATGATCGCCGCGCCGGCGGCCACCAAGGCGCGGAATAGCCAGCCACCGACATAGATGCACAGGCAGGCGACCGCCGCCATGACGACGCCCATCACGAAGCGGGTGGACAGGTCGGAACGGGCGATCGGGTCTTCCGCGTCGCCGCTCATAAGGCACCATAACGGCGTTCGCGCGCGGCGAAATCGGCCAATGCCGCCCGCAGCGCATCGCCATCGTAATCGGGCCAGAGCGTGTCCACGAACAGCAGTTCGGCATAAGCCGATTGCCAGAGCAGGAAATTGGACAAGCGGCGCTCCCCCGACGTGCGGATCAAAAGATCGAGCGGCGGCAGGTCGCTGGTGTCGAGACAGGCCTCGATCGCCTGCTCGTCGATCCGGTCGGGCGCGATTTCCCCGGCGGCGGCACGGCGGGCTAACGCCTGCGCCGCCTGCACCAGCTCGACTCGCGAGCCGTAGTTCAGGGCAACGGCCAGGGTCATGCGGCGATTGCCGGCCGTCTTGGCAACGGCTTCATCGACCAGTCTGGCAACGTCCGGCTGGAACGCATTGTGATCGCCGATGATCTTGAGTCGGACGCCTTCGCGGTGGAGGCTGTTCAGTTCAGCCCCGATGTAGAAGCGAAGCAGGCCCATCAGGTCGTTGATCTCGGTCTCGGGCCGGCGCCAATTCTCGGAAGAAAAAGCGTAGAGCGTCAGGCATTCGATGCCCGCCTCGCCCGCCGCCCGGAGCACCTTGCGGGCAGCCTCCGCGCCCTGGCGATGGCCGGCCAGGCGCGGCAATCCGCGCGCCTTCGCCCAGCGCCCGTTGCCGTCCATGATGATCGCGACGTGGCGCGGGACCGACGGCGTGCCGCTCTCGCCCGGCCGCGCGTCATTGCTGGCCGGGGCCAAGTTCACTTGCCGAGGATTTCCTTTTCCTTGGCCGCCGCCGCGCTGTCGATCTCGCCGATCGTCTCGTCCGTCAGCTTCTGGACCTCGGCTTCAAGCCGCTTACGATCGTCTTCGCTGATCTCGTTCTTCTTCTCGTCGATCTTGAGCGCATCCATCCCGTCCCGCCGCACATTGCGAACGGCGATCTTCGCCTTTTCCGCATATTGGCCGGCCAGCTTGGCCAACTCCTTGCGCCGCTCTTCGGTCAGATCGGGGATTGGCAGCCGAAGCGTCTGCCCCTCGCTGATCGGGTTAAGCCCGAGCCCGGCCGAGCGGATCGCCCTTTCGACTGGTCCGACGTTCGACTTGTCCCACACTTGCACCGACAGCATGCGCGGCTCCGGCACGGAGATCGTCGCCACCTGATTGAGCGGCATGTGCGATCCGTAAACCTCGACATTGACCGGCTCGAGCAGACTGATCGAGGCCCGGCCGGTGCGCAGGCCGCCCAAGTCGTGCTTCAGCGCCTCGACCGCGCCGTGCATGCGGCGGGCCAGGTCGGCTTTGTTATAGGCTGGCATCTTGTCGCTCCTCGTTGCGAACGATCGTGGCGGTGCCCTCGCCGCTCAGCACGCGGGCCAGATTGCCCTGCTCGCGGATGTTGAACACGACGATCGGAATGTCGTTGTCGCGGCACAGGGCCACGGCGCTGGCGTCCATCACCTTGAGGTCATCCGCCAGCACGCGGTTGAAACTGAGGCCCTCGTAACGCTTCGCCCCGGGCACCTTCTTCGGGTCGGCATCATAGACGCCGTCGACGCTGGTGCCCTTGAACAGAGCGTCGCAGCCCATTTCTGCGGCCCGAAGCGCGGCGGCGGTGTCGGTGGTGAAGAACGGATTGCCTGTGCCGGCGGCGAAGATCACCACCCTGCCCTTTTCCATGTGCCGCATCGCCCGGCGGCGGATATACGGCTCGGAAATGCTCGCCATCGGGATCGCCGACTGAACCCTCGTATCGACCCCGATCTGCTCCAGCGCATTCTGCATCGCGAGCGCGTTCATCACGGTCGCCAGCATGCCCATATAGTCGGCCTGGGCACGATCGAAGCCCTTGGCCGCGGCCGCGAGCCCGCGGAAGATATTGCCGCCGCCGACGACGATGCAGAGTTCATGGCCGGCCTGCTTGGCCGCAGCAATCTCGCCGGCGATCCGCGAGGTCGTTTCCGGATCGATGCCGAACGGTCCCTCCCCCATCAAGGCTTCACCCGAAAGCTTCAGGAGGATGCGGTTGAAGCGCGGGCGCGGCATGGGGCGGATCGGTCCAGACGGTCGGAGGCTAAGGAGATGGCGCACCTTAACGGCGCTTGCCCCTCCCTTTCAAGGGAGGGGCGTCGCACTCACTCGGCCGGTTCGGTTTCCGGCTTCTTAACGCCGGAGACCGCCGCGACTTCGGCGGCGAAATCAGTCTGCTGCTTCTCGATGCCTTCGCCGAGCTGAAAACGAACATAGGCCTTGAGTTCGACCGGAGCGCCGGTCTCCTTGGCATGCGCCTTGACCACGTCCTCGACCTTGGTCTTGTTGTCCATCACGAAGAGCTGGCTGAGCAGCGCGTTCTCCTTGCGATATTTGGCGATCGCGCCGTCGACCATTTTGGCGATGATGTCGGCAGGCTTGCCGGATTCGTTCGCCTTTTCGGTCGCGATCGCGCGCTCGCGTTCGATCGTCGAGGGGTCCAGTTCCTCGCCGGTCAGCGCCTGCGGATTGGCGGCCGCGATGTGCATAGCGAGTTGACGCCCGAGCGCATCGAGCCCGGCCTTGTCACCCGTGCCTTCGAGCGCGACGAGCACGCCGATCTTGCCGAGGCCCGGAGCCGCGGCATTGTGCACATAGGAGACCACCACGCCGTCGCCGACCTGGAGCACTGCGCTGCGGCGCAGCGACTGGTTCTCACCGATGGTGGCGATGTTGGAGGTGAGCTTCTCCTCGACGGTGCCGCCCGCCGGCCAGTTGGCGGCAAGCAGGCCTTCGACGTTGCCGCTGCCCTGCAGGGCAAGCTCCGCGACCGTGCGGACGAATTCCTGAAACTGCTCGTTCTTGGCAACGAAGTCAGTCTCGGAATTGACCTCGACGACCGCGCCGCGGGTACCCTGGACGGCGACGCCGACCAGACCCTCGGCCGCCGTGCGGCCCGCCTTCTTGGCGGCGGCGGCAAGGCCCTTGGTGCGCAGCCAGTCGATCGCCGCTTCCATATCTCCCTGAGTCTCGCCCAGCGCCTTCTTGCAATCCATCATGCCGGCACCGGTGCGCTCGCGCAGTTCCTTGACGGTCGCGGCTGTGATCTCAGCCATGTTCATTATCCTTGTGCTGAATGTGCCCCTGCGAAGGCAGGAGCCCAAATCCTAACATTCGTCGGGGCTCCTGCCTTCGCAGGAGCACAACCGGGTCAGGCCTCGGCCAGGGCCGCTTCGACGGGCGGTTCGGCCATGGAGCCGATGTCCTCGCCGCGACGGGATGCGCCGCCCTGCTTGCCGGCAAGGGCGGCATCCGCGATCGCGTCGCAGTAGAGACGGACGGCGCGGCTGGCGTCGTCATTGCCCGGCACTGGGAAGGCGATTCCTTGAGGGCTCGAATTCGAATCGAGGATCGCAACCACCGGAATGCCGAGCACGTTGGCTTCCTTGACGGCCAGTTCTTCCTTGTTCGTATCGACGATGAAGATCACGTCGGGAATGCCGCCCATGTCGCGGATGCCGCCGAGGCTCAGCTCCAGCTTGTCGCGCTCGCGCGTGAGTTGCAGCACTTCCTTCTTGGTCAGGCCCGCTGTGTCACCGCTGAGCTGCTCTTCGAGGCTCTTGAAGCGTTTGATCGAATTCGAAATCGTCTTCCAGTTGGTGAGCATGCCGCCCAGCCAACGATGGTTGACGAAGTGCTGGCCCGAACGGCGCGCCGCTTCCGCGATCGGCTCCTGCGCCTGGCGCTTGGTGCCGACGAACAGGACCTTGCCGCCGGACGCAGTCGCCTGGCGGACGAAATCGAGCGCGCGAGCGAATAGTGGCACGCTCTGCGACAGGTCGATGATATGAACCCCGTTCCGCTCGCCGAAGATGTACGGCTTCATCTTGGGGTTCCAGCGATGAGTCTGGTGGCCGAAATGCGCTCCGGCCTCGAGCAGTGATTGCATGCTGACGCCATTCGACGTCGTGGCGCTTGACGCCATGGGATATCTCCTCCGGTTTAACCTCTGCGGCGCCGATAACCCCGGATGGGGCACCGGTATGTTGGCTCCGCATGTGGAATGGGCGCGCATTTAAGGCCGGCGGGCCGGGTTGGCAAGCCGTTCCACGCAGGCCTCAACGGCCAGGATGTACGGCTTGCTGCGTCCGATGAGCCGGAAAGCACCTGAAAGTTCACGATGGTTAACGCACAATTGGCACGGCTCGTCTTGCAAAACACTGCTTGACCCCAGAACAGAACGCGAACATCATGTCTGTCCAACACATTAGCGGAAACCAATCCACATGAGCGGCGTTGGGCTGTGGATAACAAAGGGGATTAACTGTGGGTCAGATTGCAGCGCTTGCTTTTTTCACGGCCGTTCTGGTCGGCGCCGCCGCCATTCTGTTCCTGACTGTCAAGGATCATCTGCACGAGATCGTCGCGGCGTTGCGCGGCGAAGTCCCCGCACGACAGACCGCACGCCCCTGGGTGCGCAGTGTCAGAGCGTCGGCACGTCCTCGGCCGGTCTCGACTCGCGCCCAGCTGCCGCAGCGCGCTGCCGTTTAACGCGGTCGTAACTGGCGATGCTGAACGGGATCATTGCCGCATAGAGCAGAGCGGCGACGCTCAGTGTTGGCCATGGCGCGGTCAGCAGCGCGCCCCCGATCAGAGCGATGATCACCAGCGCGCCGAAGCGGACATGGCTGCGCAACTTCAACGAGCCCCAGGAGAAGGTCGCCAGGTTCGACACCATCATGAAAGCGACGAGCCCCGCCCAAGGGGCGATCAGCAGCGGATGATGGAACACGTCCCATCCGGTCCACAACGACAGGAACAGCGGCAGGAGCGTTAAGCCGGCTCCGGCCGGTGCCGGAATTCCGGTCAGGAACCCGGCCGATTTGTGCGGCTGATCGGTCGCGTCGATCTGGGCATTGAAGCGGGCAAGGCGCAACGCGCCGCAAACCGCGTGAGCCATGGCCAGCAACCAGCCATATCGCGCCCACAATTCGTGTGAGAATTGCTCCGGGCCGAGCACCGTCAGCATCCATTGATACAGGATCACGGCCGGCGCGACCCCAAAGGCGGTCACATCGGACAGCGAATCGAGTTCGGCCCCGAAACGGCTCTGACCTTTCAGCAAGCGGGCGATCCGCCCGTCCATCATGTCGAGAAAGGCGGCAAGCACGATCGCCCAGGCGGCGCGCTCCCAATCGGCGGCGATGGCGTAACGGATGCCAAACAGCCCCGAACATAAGGCAAGCACGGTGATCGCATTTGGAACCAGCGTGCGGAGCGGAATGCCTTTCGGGCGCCGTGCTGGCGCGCTCATTGGCTGACGCTTTCCAGCATCTCCGGGCCGCCAACCCGGCCGACGATTGTCTCGCCGGCAATCGTGCGCTGCCCGAGCAGGACGGCCGGTGCGGCATTGGCCGGCAGGTAAACATCGACGCGGCTGCCGAAGCGGATCAGACCGACGCGCTGACCGACCCCGACCAGATCGCCCGGCTTCACCCAAGGCACGATCCGCCGCGCAACCAGGCCCGCGATCTGCGTGAACCCGACCCGTATTCCACCACGGCCCTCGACGAGGATGTGCTGCCGCTCATTTTCCTCGCTCGCCTTGTCGAGGTCCGCATTGAGGAACTTGCCCGAAATATAGACGACCCGCTTGATCTCACCCGGAATCGGCGTTCGATTGATGTGCACGTCGAACACGCTCATGAAGATCGACACCCGCAGCAGCGGATCGGGCTCGAGCCCTCCCTCGCCCAGCATCTCGCGCGGCGGCACAACACGCGTCATCATGGTGACCAGGCCATCCGCCGGAGCGATGATCAGCCCGTCCCCTCTCGGTGTCGTGCGGATCGGATCGCGGAAGAAAGCAGCCACCCAGATCGCGACTGCCACCAGCGGAAACCCGACCTCGTCCGAGATGAAGAACAAAAAGGCCAGAGCGATCGCGGTTGCGATCACCACGAATTTGCGCCCCTCGGGGTGCACGGCGGGCCAACGCCAGCGGACGTTGGTGGTGACGATGTCCGGCTTTTCCAGCGATGTCATGAGCCGTTCCTTAGGGCCGGTCCAGCGCCGAAACAACCGGGAGCGCCGTGTTGATCCAGCCAGCGGCTTTCGCCTAAAGGCCTGACTGACAAGAGGGAGCCTCATGGCCAAGATCAAAGTGAAGAACCCCGTCGTCGAGCTCGACGGCGACGAGATGACCCGCATCATCTGGCAATGGATCCGCGAGCGACTGATCCAGCCCTATCTCGATATCGACCTGCTCTATTTCGATCTCGGGATGGAGCATCGCGATGCCACCGACGACAAGGTCACGATCGAGGCGGCAAATGCGATCAAGCAGCATGGCGTCGGCGTCAAATGTGCGACGATCACTCCGGACGAGGCTCGCGTCGCCGAGTTCGGCCTCAAGAAGATGTGGAAATCGCCGAACGGCACAATCCGCAACATTCTGGGCGGCGTCGTCTTTCGTGAGCCGATCGTGATCGAGAATGTGCCCCGGCTCATCCCCGGCTGGACCGACCCGATCGTGGTCGGCCGCCACGCGTTCGGCGATCAGTACAAAGCGACCGACTTCAAAGTGCCGGGACCCGGCAAGCTGACCATGAAGTGGGTCGGCGAGGACGGGCAGGAAAGCGAGCATGAGGTGTTCGACTTCCCCAGCGCCGGTGTCGCGATGGGCATGTACAATCTCGACGATTCCATCCGCGATTTCGCCCGCGCCTGCTTCAATTACGGCTTGGGCCGCGGCTGGCCGGTCTATCTGTCGACTAAGAACACCATTCTGAAGGCCTATGACGGCCGCTTCAAGGATATCTTCGAAGAGGTGTTCACTAGCGAGTTCAAGCCGCAGTTCGATGAACTGAAGATCGTCTATGAGCATCGTCTGATCGACGACCTTGTCGCCTCCGCGCTCAAATGGAGCGGCAAGTTCGTCTGGGCCTGCAAGAATTACGATGGTGACGTGCAGTCCGACATGGTCGCGCAAGGGTTCGGCTCGCTCGGCCTGATGACGTCGATCCTAATGACTCCCGACGGCAAGACCGTGGAAGCCGAAGCGGCGCACGGCACCGTGACACGCCACTTCCGGATGCACCAGCAGGGCAAGGCGACCTCGACCAACCCGCTCGCGTCGATCTTCGCCTGGACCGGCGGGCTCAAGCATCGCGGCAAGTTCGACGATACGCCCGAAGTCACGCAGTTCGCCGAGACGCTCGAACGCGTCTGCGTCGAGACGGTCGAAGGCGGGCAGATGACCAAGGATCTCGCGATTCTGATCGGCCCCGAACAAAGCTGGATGACGACCGAGCAGTTCTTCGAGGCGATCCGCGCCAATCTCGAGAAAGCCATGGCGGCCTGACATGGCCCGCACGCCCCGCCGCACCCCAAAAAGCTCGGCCAAGCTCGAGGTGCGGCAGGCAACTCCGCGCGATGTGCCCGGCATCATCGCGCTCGTCGATCGCGCCTACGACCGGATGCCGGGCTACAGCCGCGGCATGGTGCGGGGGCAGATCAACAATTATCCGGAAGGCCAGTTCGTCGCGCTCTATGAAGGCGAGATCGCCGGATACTGCGCGACCATGCGTCTGGACGAGCGGATCGCGCTCGCTCCGCATTCCTGGGAGGAGATTACCGGCGACGGTTTCGGCTCGCGTCACGATCCCACCGGGGATTGGCTGTACGGCTACGAGATGTGCGTCGATCCGGCGCTGCGCGGGGTCCGGATCGGGCAGCGGCTTTACGACATCCGCAAGGCTTTGGCCGAACGGCTGGAGTTGAAGGGCATCGTGTTTGGAGGGCGCATGCCGGGGTTCGCCCGCGCCAAGCGTCGCCTGAAGACTCCGGAAGCCTATCTGGAAGAGGTCAAGGCCGGACGACTGAAGGATCCGGTGCTGACGTTTCAGCTGTCGAACGGCTTCGAGCCGATCGCTTTGCTCAAGAACTACCTTCCGGAGGACGCACAGTCACTCGGGTCCGCCGTGCACATGGTCTGGCGCAACCCTTATGTGAACCCGGACGAGCCGCCGCAATTCCGTGTGCCACGCGATGTCGAAAGCGTGCGCCTTGCCACCTGCCAGTTCCAGGCGCGGGCTGTGCAGAGCTTCGAGGAGTTTGTTAAAAGCGTCGAGTATTTCGTTGATGTCGCGGCTGATTACCGCTCGGACTTCATCGTCTTCCCGGAGCTGTTTACGCTCCAACTGCTCGCCTTCGAGCGAAGGGACCTGACGCCGATGGAGGCGATCGACAAGCTCACCGAGCATACGCCAAATCTGGTGGCTGAGCTGTCGCGGATGGCGCTGCGCTACAATGTCAACATTATCGGCGGATCGCATCCGACGCGCACCGAAGACGGCGACATCCAGAACGTCGCTTATGTGTGTCTGCGCGACGGCTCCGTCCACGCGCAGGAGAAGATCCACCCGACGCCGAACGAGCGTTACTGGTGGAAGATCAAGGGCGGCGAGCGGATCGATGCGATCCAGACCGACTGCGGGCCGATTGGCGTGCTGATCTGCTACGATTCGGAATTTCCGGAACTGGCCCGCCGCCTGGTGGATGAAGGCGCGCGGATCATCTTCGTCCCTTTCTGCACGGACAGCCGCCAAGGCTATCTCCGCGTCCGCTATTGCAGCCAGGCCCGCGCGATCGAGAACCAATGCTATGTCGTGCTGTCCGGCAATGTCGGCAATCTGCCGAACGTTGAGAATATGGACATCCAATATGCGCAAAGCTGCATCCTGACGCCCTGCGACTTCCCGTTCGCGCGCGACGGCATCGCGGCGGAAGCGAGCGAGAATGTCGAAACGCTGACCATTTCCGACGTGAACCTGGCCGATCTGACCTGGGCGCGGGCGGAGGGCACGGTCCAGAATCTCGCCGACCGCCGGTTCGACCTGTATCGCATCGCCTGGAACCCGAACCCGCCAGAGAACCGCCCCGCTCCGTCCGTCCCGAGAACCGGCACCGACACGCCCGGCGGCGGCTGAGCTCAGCCGCCTCGTCACCCCAGCGAAGGCTGGGGTCTCAGGCTGGAAAGAGCCCGGTATCTTCGCGTCCCGAGATGCCAGCCTGCGCTGGCATGACGACCATAAACCGGCATAAGGGCCGGATGGCAGCCACTGCTGAATTCTCGACCTCGGGCCTGAGCGACGCGCTCGTCATCCTGGGCGCCGCCGGCGTGGTCATCCCCGCCTTCGCGCGGCTGCGGATCAGCCCGATCATCGGCTTCATCCTGGTCGGGCTGCTGGTCGGGCCGTTCGGGCTTGGATCGATGACCGGGCAGGTCCCCTGGCTCAACTACATAACCATCTCGAATCGCGAGGCGATCGAGCCGTTCGCCGAGTTTGGGATCATCCTGCTGCTGTTCGCGATCGGGCTCGAACTGTCCTTCAAGCGGCTGTGGACGATGCGCACGATGGTGTTCGGCGTGGGCGCGGCCGAACTCCTCATCTCCGCGGCGTTCCTGGCCGGCGCGCTTCACCTGTTCGGGCAAGGCTGGAGCGGGTCGTTCGCGCTCGGCCTGGCGCTTGCCTTGTCCTCCACCGCCTTGGTGCTGCCGCTGGTCGGCACGACGAGCGCGGTCGGCCGTGCGGCGCTCGGCATGTTGTTGTTCGAGGATCTGGCGATCGTGCCGATCATCTTCGCGCTCGGCGCACTCGCGCCGTTCGCGCAGGCGGGCGGGGCCGAGGGGCTGATGAACACACTCGTGCTGGGCGCAATCACCATCGCGATCATGCTCGTGCTTGGTCGATACCTGCTGCCCCGGCTATTCGCGCAGGCGGCGCGGACCAAGAGCCCGGAGCTGTTCCTCGCCGCCAGCCTGCTGGTTGTGATCGCCGCGAGCCTCGCCACCACCGCGGTCGGGCTGTCGCCGGTGATGGGCGCGCTGCTCGCGGGCATCCTGATCGCCGAAACCGATTATCACAGCGAAGTGGAAGTCATCACCGCGCCGTTCCGCGGGCTGGCGCTGGGCATTTTCCTGATCACGGTCGGGATGAGCGTCGATCTGCGCCTTGTCGCCGCCAATTGGGAGATGATCGCGCTCGCCATCGTCGGCGTGATGCTGGTCAAGACGGTGGTGACGGCGGCCTTCCTGGTCCTGCTGTCCGACGCGCGTAAGGCGGTCGCGGCCGAGGTCGGCGTGCTGATGGCCTCGCCTTCTGAAACGACCCTGATCGTGCTTGGCGCCGCCTCCGCGGCGCAGCTGATCCGGCCCGAAACCGCAGCCTTCTGGCAGATCGTCACCGCCTTGGGCCTGATCCTGACGCCGTTGCTGGCCAAGCTCGGCCAGATCGCCGCTCGCCGCGTGGATATGAACGACGAGGTGGAGCTTCCGGCCATCGGCCCGGGCGAGGCAGCCCCCGCCACCGTGATTATCGGCTTCGGCCGGGTCGGGCGTCTGGTCGCCGAAATGCTGCAGGCCCACGGTCGCCCGTATCTGGCGGTCGATTCCAACATCGACACGGTCGCGGCCTGCCGGCGCGAAGGCGTGCCGATCATGTTCGGCGACGTTGCCCGGCACGAACTGGTGGACAGGCTCAATCTCGGTCACGCGTCCGCGCTGGTCCTGACGATGGACGATCCGGTGCTGACGGTGCGCCTGACCCGCAGGGTGCGCGGATGGTGCCCGGGCCTCACCATCGTCGCACGTGCCCGCGACGCCGGTCACGCCGCCGAGCTTTACCGCGCCGGTGCCACGGACGCGGTGCCGGAGACGCTCGAATCCTCGCTTCAGCTGTCGGAGGCGGTGCTGGTCGATCTAGGGATGGCGATGGGCCCTGTGATCGCGTCCATCCACGAGAAACGGGCGGAATTGCGCAAGGAGATCATGGACCGGGCCGAACTCAGCGCCGAGCCGACCTTTGGACGGCGCCAACGCGTGCGCGACCGGAAGCTCGATCAGAATGCGTAGGGGGTGCAGCGAAGTTCACGAAGTTCACGTTGCCTCGCTGATTCCCGGACGGATGCCGGACGGCGTCTTGGAAAGCTGATCGCGGCACATCGCCGCGTTGAGAAAGAGCCGTTTCGTACCTGAACCAGTTCCCGCCTGCATATACCGCTTTCCACTCCGCTTACCCTGAGCTTGTCGAAGGGCTGCCTTTCCTTCTCGAGGGTCGCAAGAAGGACAGGGCTTCGACAAGCTCAGCCAAAGCGGAAGGGGGTAATCCAACCTGAGCGTCAAACGTAAGCTGGCCGGCGGCCTGTAGGACAGGCCTATTCCGCGGGAACGGCGCTTTCGCTCGCAAGCGCCGAGCGGATCGCATCGAGCGCTACCTGCGCCTTCGTCGCATCCGGCCCCCCGCCTTGAGCCATGTCGGGGCGCCCGCCGCCGCCCTGCCCCCCCAACTCGGCCACCGCCTTTCGAACCAGATCGACCGCGCTGAAGCGGGCGACGAGATCGTCCGTGACGCCGACGGCCACGGTGGCGCGGCCATCCTTGACCGCCAGCAAGGCCACCACGCCGGAACCGGCGCGCTGCTTGGCTTCATCGACCATCCCGCGCAGACCCTTGGGATCGAGACCGTCCAGCACCTGGCCGATGAAGCCGGTGCCACCCACCTGCTCCGGCCCGGCAGCCGAACCCGCTGTCCCGCCACCGAGCGCGAGTGCCTTCTTGGCATCGGCCAGCTCGCGTTCGAGCCGACGCCGATCCTCGATCAGCGCGGCCACCCGCGCTGGGACCTCGTCCGGGCTGGTCTTGAGCGTCGCCGCGACGGCACGCAGCTTTTCGTCCCGGGCGTTGAGATAGGCTCGCGCGGCATCGCCGGTCAGCGCATCCACGCGGCGCACGCCGGACGAGACCGCGCTCTCGCCGACCAGTTTGAACAGGCCGATATCGCCCAGCGCGGGTACATGAGTACCGCCGCACAGTTCGACCGAGTACCGGCCGCCGTCCGTGCCCATCGAAACGACACGGACCTCATCGCCATATTTCTCGCCAAACAACGCCATCGCGCCCTCCGCGATCGCTTCGTCCGGTGTCATCAGCCGCGTGGTAACCGGCGTGTTCGCCCGCACCTGCGCATTCACGTCGTCTTCCACCCGGGCGAGCTCGGCCGAGCTCATTGCGTTCGGGTGCGAAACGTCGAAACGCAGGCGATCGGGCGCGACCAGCGAGCCTTTCTGGGCGACATGGGTGCCGAGCCGCTCGCGCAGCGCCGCGTGCAGCAGATGGGTCGCCGAATGGTTGGCGCGAATGGCGGCACGGCGCGCCGTATCGATCCGAAGCTTCACCGGATCGCCCATCGACACGCTGCCGCTCTCGATGCGGCCATGGTGGACGTGCAGCCGTCCCAATTGCTTTGACGTATCATGGACCGCGATCCGCAGGCCGCCCTCGCCGCCGATCTCGCCGGTATCGCCGACCTGCCCCCCGGATTCGGCGTAGAAAGGCGTCTGATTGGTGAGGATCGACACCTCGCAGCCGGCATCGGCCGCGTTCACGCGGGCCCCGTCCTTGATCAAGGCGACCACGACCCCTTCGCCCTGCTCGGCCGCATAGCCGATGAACTCGGTCCCGCCGGACTCTTCGGCAATGTCGAACCACAAATCGTCGGAAGCCTTTGCGCCCGAGCCCTTCCAGGCGGCCCGCGCGGCGCGCTTCTGCTCGGCCATGGCCACGTCGAAGCCCTCGCGGTCGACGCCGAAGCCTTGGGCTCGAAGCGCGTCCTCGGTCAGATCGTAAGGAAAGCCGAACGTGTCGTAGAGCTTGAACGCGGTCGCTCCGGGAAGCGTGTCGCCGGCGGTCATCGTGCCGGTCGCTTCGTCCAGCAGCTTCAAACCCTTGTCGAGCGTCTGGCGGAAGCGAGTTTCTTCCTGGCGCAAGGTCGCTTCGATCAACGGCTGCGCACGGACCAGTTCGGGGTAAGCGGCGCCCATCTCCGCTACCAGGGCGGGCACTAGGCGGTGCATCAGCGGCTCGCTCGCGCCCAGGATATGGGCATGGCGCATCGCCCGTCGCATGATCCGGCGGAGCACGTAGCCCCTGCCCTCATTGGCCGGCAGCACCCCGTCCGCGACCAGGAAGCCGGACGTGCGGATATGATCGGCGATCACGCGATGGCTGGCCTGATGGGCGCCTCCCGTTTCGGTGCGGGTCAGCTCTCCGCTGGCCGCAATCAGCGCCTTGAACGTGTCCGTATCGTAATTGTCGTGCACGCCTTGCAACACGGCCGCGATCCGCTCCAGGCCCATGCCGGTGTCGATCGAAGGCTTGGGCAGCTCGGAGACGATCTCGTTTGCCTCCTGCTCATATTGCATGAACACCAGGTTCCAGATCTCGACGAAGCGATCGCCGTCCTCGTCCGGGCTGCCGGGAGGACCGCCCGGAATGTGGTCGCCGTGATCGAAGAAGATTTCCGAACAGGGCCCGCATGGGCCGCTGTCGCCCATTGCCCAGAAATTGTCCTTGGTTGCGATGCGGATGATGCGGTTCTCGGGCAGGCCGGCGATCTTGCGCCACAGATCGAACGCCTCGTCGTCCGTATGATAAACGGTGGCGGTGAGCCGGTCCGGATCGAGCCCGAAATCGCGGGTCAGCAGAGTCCAGGCATGAAGTATCGCCTGTTCCTTGAAGTAATCGCCGAACGAGAAATTGCCGAGCATCTCGAAAAAGGTGTGGTGGCGCGCGGTGTAGCCGACATTGTCGAGATCATTATGCTTGCCGCCCGCCCGCACGCATTTCTGCGATGAAGTCGCGGTCCGGTAGGGCCGGCTTTCGAGTCCGGTGAAGACGTTCTTGAACGGCACCATCCCTGCGTTGACGAACATCAGGGTCGGATCGTTGTGCGGCACCAGCGGCGCGGATGGCACGATTTGATGCCCCTCCCCACCGAAATAGTCGAGAAAGGAACGGCGGATATCGTTGGTGGACGTCATGGCCCCGCGACTTAAGCCAGCACCGCTGGGGGGGCAAGCTGGGGTGGACGGGGCTCGCACGGGATCACCGCCGAGTGATCTCATGCGACAAGCTCAGCCTGAGCGGAGTTGGATAGAGGCACGTGGCGGCTCGGAAGGCTGAGGTCAGTTGTTAGCTGTCGAGCTATGCTCTGACCTTTGTATCCTCCCCGCGCGTCGCAGTCCCTCATCTTGGGAGAGGATTGTTGGTTCGAATCACTCCGTCGTTTGCTCCGCGGCGGCAAGCTCGACGGGTTCGGCGGCTACTGCCTCCGGAGCGGGCGGTTCGGGCTGCGCGGCCGGTACCGGGGCTTGCACCGGATATGCGGTGTAGCGTTCGATGCTGGCGAACTCGACGGACGGCGCCTGCTCGTAAGCCAATGCCTGAACCGGAGCCGGCGCGATCTCGGAATATTCGACCTCGACTTTCGCCGCGGCGCCCCGGTGCACAAGCACCATCTCCTCCGGATATTCACGGCAACCGATGCAGCCTTTGCCGAACGCCTGCTCGTAATTGGCGGCGCTGAGTTGGCCGGCCTGATAGCCCGCCTCATCGCCCGGCCGTTGCGGCACGAGCTCGGAATGGAAGCGCGGCTCGGAATCGTTGAAATAGGCCGGATTGATCTCGGAAATGGCGGCCTTGCCAAGGTATATGCCGCCGCCGATTCCGGTCAGCGCCAAGGCTGCGTAAACGGGCAGTGTCGCGCGTGAGATCATGGCCGTTACTCGCCTGGATAAGCACCACTCGTCGTGGCTTGACATAAGTAAAACGGGGGAAGCGCGCGCTCGTTCCGGTTCCGGTTTCGAAATCGAGGTTAACGCCTGGCGAAGTGGCGCGTGGCTGACTCATTGTCGGGCCGCGCACTTGACCGGGGCGACGCAATCGCCTTCCTAGGCGGCTTCTGGAGCGCCGGAGAAGCGACACGTGGCCAAACGCCTGACCTACTATATCATCGCGGGGCTGGTGCTCGGCATTGTCGTCGGCTGGGCGCTCAACGTGAGCTTCACCGATGGCACGCCCGCCGGCGAGGCGCGGCTGAAGGAAATCGCCGGCTACATCTCGATCCTGACGACGGTCTTTCTCCATCTGATCAAGATGATCATCGCCCCGCTGGTCTTTTCGACTTTGGTGGTGGGCATCGCGCATATGGGCGACTCAGCCGCGCTTGGGCGGGTGGGCGCAAAGGCGGTCGGCTGGTTCGTCGGCGCGAGCCTGATCTCGCTGAGCCTCGGCCTGCTGCTCGTGACGATCTTTCAACCGGGCGTCGGGCTCGGCCTGCCCCTCCCCCCCGTGGACGCCACCGTCGGCGTCGACCGCTCCGCTTTCGACTTTGCCAAGTTCATCGCGCACATTTTCCCGGAATCGATGATCGGAGCGATGGCCAGCAACGACATTCTTCAGATCGTCGTCTTTTCCCTGTTCGTCGGCGTCGCGATCCTGGCGGTCGGCGAGCCGGCGCAGCCACTGGTCCGGGCGACCGAGGCGCTGGTCAAGGTGATGCTGCAGATTACCGACTATGTGATGCGGTTCGCGCCGATCGCGGTATTCGCGGCGGTGACGGCCACTGTGGCCCAGCGCGGCTTGGGTATTCTCGGCACGTTCGGCTACTTCATGGGCAGCTTTTATATCGGGCTCGCGTTGCTGTGGGCGCTGCTGATCGGCGCCTGCTTCCTGATCGTCGGCGCCCGCACCAAGCTGTTGGTCCGCTACATTCGCGATCCGATCGTGCTCGCATTTTCGACGGCCTCATCGGAAGCGGCGTATCCGCGGACGCTGGAAGCGCTGGACCGGTTCGGAGTGCCGCCCCGCATTGCCAGCTTCGTGCTGCCGCTGGGCTATTCGTTCAACCTCGACGGCTCGATGATGTATATGACCTTCGCGACCATTTTCGTCGCGCAGGCTTATGGGATCGACCTCAGTTTCGGCACGCAGGTGCTGATGCTGCTGACGCTGATGATCACGTCCAAGGGCGTCGCGGGAGTTCCGCGCGCCAGCCTGGTCGTGATTACCGCCACGCTCGCGCAGTTCGACATTCCCGAAGCCGGGCTCTTGCTGATCCTGGCAGTCGATCACTTCCTCGACATGGGCCGCTCTGCGACCAACGTCGTCGGCAACGCGGTCGCCAGCGTGGTGGTCGCGAAGTGGGAAGGCCAGCTCGACCCGCCCGAGCCGGCGGAGATCGAGCCCAAGCACGCCCCCGCTCATGTTCCCCCGCCCCGGCCGGGCGACGAGCCGTTCTGAGCGGCGCCGGCGTTCAGGCGTAAGCGTAAGGCCCACCCCTCGCGAGCGCGTCGCGATAGGCGGGGCGGGCGTGGATGCGACCGAGCCAGCCGATCAGATTGGGGCGACTGGCGTCAAGCCCGGCGCGGGCACGAGCGGCCTCGAGCGGGAAGCTCATCATGATATCGGCGGCGGTGAACTCCGCGCCGGCGAACCAGGGCCGCGTAGCAAGCTCGCTTTCCAGCCAGTCGAGATGGACCGCGAACATCCGCCGGAGCGGCGCGCGAGCGGGCCTGCCGAGCAGGCCCAGCCGGCCGACCACGAGCATCGCCAGCAACGGCGGCATCATCGATCCTTCCGCATAGTGGAGGAAATGCCGGTATCTGAGGCGGACCTGAGGGTCGGCTGAAGGGCCGAGCCGGCCGCCGGCTTTCTCGACCAGATATTCGACGATCGCGCCGGTCTCGGCAACCACCAGGCCGTCATCCTCGATCAGCGGCGATTTGCCGAGCGGATGCACCTGGCGCAGCGACGATGGCGCCAGCATCGTTTTGGGATCGCGCTCGTAACGGCGCACTTCGTAAGGAAGCCCGAGCTCCTCAAGCAGCCACAGCACGCGTTGCGAGCGGCTGTTCTGGAGATGGTGGACGATGATCATCGGCAGGCCTTTCGCTTGATCGGGAACGGTGGCGGCCTACATGGCTGGACAACGGGAACTTGTCGCGCCGGATCGCGTCGCGCGTGTCAGTCCCGATCACTTGCAAAGTGGAACATCCCGACATGGCCGATCGACAACCGCCGGCCCAGGCGCGCGCCTGGACCGGACCCGGCTTCCGTGAATTCGTGATCATGATGGCGGGCCTGCAGGCGCTAAACGCGCTGGCGATCGACGCGATGATCCCGGCGCTGCCCGAGATCGGCCGTTCACTTGGCGTTGCGACGGAGAACGAGCGGCAGCTGATCGTGGCGCTGTATGTGCTGGGCTTTGGCACGACCCAGATCATCTATGGGCCGTTGTCGGATCGCTACGGCCGCAAGCCGGTGCTGGTCGCCAGCCTGTCGCTCTATCTCGGCTTCGCGCTGGCCTGCGCCGCCGCCGGCAGCTTCACCCTGCTGCTGGTCGCGCGCCTGTTGCAGGGCGCGTCGGCCGCCGCAACCCGCGTGCTGGTCGTGTCGATCGTCCGCGACCGGTTCGAGGGCGCGGTGATGGCGCGGCTGATGAGCCTGGTCTTTCTGGTGTTCCTGCTGATCCCGATGCTGGCGCCGACCTTCGGCCAGCTCACCTTGCTGTTCGCGCCGTGGCGGGCGATCTTCTTCGGCCTTGCCGCGTTCAGCGGCCTGATGCTGGTCTGGTGCGCGCTCCGTCTGCCCGAGACGCTGCACCCGGAATTCAGGCGGCCATTGTCGCTCGCCTCGATCCGGGATGGCACGCGTGAGACGCTGACCGATCGCCAGTCGCTTGGCTACACGCTCGGCTTCACCGCGATGACCGGCGCGCTGATGGGCTACATCAATTCGATCCAGCAGATCGTGTTCGACGTGTTCCACCGGCCCGACCTGGTCGCGATCGTGTTCGGGGCGGTAGCGGCGCCGATGGCGGTGACCAGCTACCTGAACTCCCGCCTGGTCGGCAGCGTGGGCATCCGCCGCCTCGCCCATGTCGGGCTGATCGGGTTTACCGGCTTTTCAGCCCTTCACCTGCTGGTCGCCGAATTGGGCGAGACGATCTGGGTCTTCATCGGCCTGCAGGGGCTGATCATGGGCTGCTTCGGCCTGGCAGCCGCCAATCTCGGCTCGCTGGCGATCCAGCCGCTCGGCCATGTCGCCGGCACCGCATCGTCCGTGCAGGGCACGATCGGCACGATCATCGGCGCGCTGATCGGGCTCGCCATCGGCCAAAGCTTCGACGGCACGCAGATCCCGATGGCGCTCGGCTTCGCCGGCTGCGGCCTCATCGCCCTGATCTGCACCTATGTGACGGAGCGGGGCCGTTTCTTCACGCGCGACGCGGCTCCCGCCCCAAGCTCCTGACCCGTTACGGGTCGGAAATTCGCAAAGTCTCCGGGTTTTACCGATTGCCGCAGGCGATCAGACGTCGTCGTCGCCGCTCGGCCCGACCATCAACGCATCCGCAACTTCCTCCGTCTTGCCGCGAATCGCGGCTTCGAGCCGGGCGGTGAGTTCCGGGTTGTCGCGCAGGTAGTTTTTCGAATTCTCGCGGCCCTGGCCGATCCGGATCGAATCGTAGCTGAACCAGGCGCCCGATTTCTCGACGATGCCGGCCTTGACACCGAGATCGAGGATTTCGCCGATCTTGGAGATGCCCTGGCCGTACATGATGTCGAATTCGACCTGCTTGAACGGCGGTGCGACCTTGTTCTTGACGACCTTCACCCGCGTGGTGTTGCCGATAATATCATCGCGATCCTTGATCTGCCCGGTGCGGCGGATGTCGAGCCGGACGGAGGCGTAGAATTTGAGCGCGTTGCCGCCGGTCGTGGTCTCCGGATTGCCGTACATCACGCCGATCTTCATGCGCAGCTGATTGATGAAGATCACCAGACACTTGGATTTGGAGATGGAGCCGGTAAGCTTGCGCAGCGATTGGCTCATCAGCCGGGCCTGCAGGCCGACATGGCTGTCGCCCATCTCGCCCTCGATCTCCGCCCGCGGCACCAGGGCAGCGACGGAATCGACCACCAGCACGTCGATCGCGTTGGAGCGGACCAGGGTATCGGTGATCTCCAGCGCCTGCTCGCCGGTATCCGGCTGCGAGACGATCAGTTCGTCGATGTTGACGCCGAGCTTTTTGGCATAAACCGGATCGAGCGCATGCTCGGCATCGACAAACGCGACCGAGCCGCCGCCCTTCTGCGCTTCGGCGATGACGTGCAGCGCCAGCGTGGTCTTGCCGGAACTTTCCGGGCCGTAAATCTCGACGATCCGCCCGCGCGGCAGGCCGCCGATGCCGAGCGCGATGTCGAGCCCCAGCGAACCGGTCGAAATCGCCTCGATCTGCATCGCCTCGCGCGAGCCGAGCTTCATCGCGCTGCCCTTGCCGAACGCGCGATCGATCTGCGCGAGCGCCGCGTCCAGCGCCTTTTGCTTGTCCATGTCCTGGGATGCCCTGTCGGAAACCACTTTCAGAGATGCAACCATGGCCAAGCTTCCTCTTCGCTGCAAGCGCGCCGTGTCCGTTCCGGCGCTCCGCCTATGTATCCGTTCTGTTCTCACAGAACAAGAGGTAAACGCGCCTCATAGCGCCCGGAGGCATTAGCTTGGCTCAGGGCCGGAATTGGCAAGCCGCGAACCTGCTCTCGGTCCCGTCGCGCGGTCGAGTACCGCCTTCAACGCCGCGCGCATTTCGCCGCGAAACGCGGGGTGGTAGGAGATGTCGTTATGCTGGGTGCCGGGAAGCGTGACGATCCGCGCGAGATTGCCGACGGCGTCCGCGAGAGCGGTGGTCCGGGCGGGTGGGACGACGAAGTCATGTTGAGCCGCGACGATTGCGACCGGGACCGGCGAAGCGCGGAGCCAATCGGCCGAGGGCAGGCGGTGGCGGATCAGCCACGAAACCGGCAGCCACGGAAAGCGCTGCGCCGCGACGGCTTCCAGTGAATCGAACGGAGTGACCAGGATGAGGCCGTCGAGCGGCCGGCGCGTGGACAGGCCGGCCGCGACGCCGCTGCCGATGCCGATGCCGACCGCCACCAGGCGCCTGGGCTTCAGCCGCTCGCGGGCGAGATCGTAAAGAAGGGGCGCGTCATCGACGAGAGCGGCGGCATTCGGAACCCCGCCGCTTGGGCGGTAGCCGCGATAATGAAATGCGATTACCGGATACTCAGGATAAATCGACGCCAGGAAGAGCGCCGTCTCGGCCGCGTTGGACGCATTGCCAGCGAAACCGAGAATCGCTGTTCCCGCGCCGCCCGACCTGGAAGCCGGGACCAGCACGCCTTCCAGGCGGATGCCGTCAGCGGCGGTCAGTTCGATCCGCTCCGTGCCCGGCGGCAGCGGACCGGCGGCCGGAACCATCCGCGCCGGGAAGAAGATCGAGGTTTGGACGAAATAAAGAGCGGCCGCGATGCCGAGATAGGCAAGAGTGGCGAGGAGCAGGACCGAGAGGAGGAGCTTGGTCATGGTATGTCCGACAAGCTCGGCCTGAGCGGTCTTGTGAACCGCGGCTCAACCGCCGTTGCAGGCCTTGGAGATCGCCGGATCGATCGCGTCCATCGTGTAGGGCTTGGCGAGCATGGGTGCGTCGGCGTGGCGTTCGGGCGGGGGGTCGATATGTCCGCCGGTCGCAACGATATAGGGGACGCCGCTGTCGGCCAGGCGATCGGCGACCGGCCAGACCTTGGCCCGGCCCTTCAGGTGGACATCGAGAATGGCGACATCGAAGCCACCCTGCTCGACATGGGCAACGGCTTCCTCGACGGTTTCCACAGTTCCCACTACAGTGTGGCCGAGGGAATCGAGGAAGTCCTCGAGCATCATCGCGATCAGGGGTTCGTCTTCGACGATGAGAACGCTGCGGCTGGTCACGGCGCGGCGATTAGGGGCAATTGCCGGGAAACAAAAGAGTTCATTTCGGAGCCAGCGCGTCCCGCGCCGCTTCCGCCAATTGCTGGACCGAGAAGGGCTTAGCGAGGAAGGCGACGCGCTCGAGATCGATCGATTTGCGCAATTGCTCCTCCGCATAACCGGAAATGAACAGGATCGGCAGATCGGGCCGGCTTTTGCGTGCTTCGCGCACCGTGGTCGGGCCATCCATGGTCGGCATTACCACGTCCGAGATCATCAGATCGACTTGCGGTTCGCCGGCGAGAACTTCCAGCGCCGCTTCGCCATTCTCGGCGGTGAGGACGCGGTAGCCATGCCGGGTCAAGGCACGCTCGGCGACCGCGCGGACCATCGCTTCATCCTCGACGAGGAGGATCGTCCCGGTGCCCCACAGCTCGGTTGGCGCTTCCTTGGCTCTGGCCGGCGTCTTGGCGGGCGTCGCTTCGGCGCGGTGGACGGGCAAGTAAATGGTGAAGCTGGTCCCCTCCCCTTCCTCGGATTCGGCAAAGATGAAACCGCCCGATTGCTTGACGATGCCGTACACCGTGGAAAGCCCGAGCCCGGTGCCCTTGCCGACCTCCTTGGTCGTGAAGAACGGTTCGAAGATCTTGGCGAGCACGGCCGGCGGCATGCCGGTGCCGGTGTCGGTCGCCTTGAGCGCGGTGTAATCGCCGGGCGGAAGGATGTCGCTGCCGAGCCGGCGCACTTCCTCCGGAGTGACCGAATAGGTTTGCAGCGTCAGCGTGCAGCGCCCCCCGCCTTTCGCCTCCATCGCGTCGCGGGCATTGACCGCGAGGTTGACGATCACCTGTTCCAGCTGACCGGGATCGGCGCGGACGGCGCCGAGGTTGCGGCCGTGCTTGACGACCAGCTCGATCTTCTCGCCGATCAGCCGCTTGAGCAAGGTCGACACTTCCGCGATCACGTCGGGCAATTGGAGGATCTGCGGCCGCAGAGTCTGCTGGCGCGAGAAAGCGAGCAACTGGCGGGTCAGGCCGGCGGCGCGGTTCGAATTGGAGCGGATCTGCTGGATGTCGTCATAGTCGCTATCGCCGGGCGTGTGCCGCATCAGCATGAGATCGCAATAGCCCAGGATCGCGGTCAGGATATTGTTGAAATCGTGGGCGACGCCGCCGGCGAGCTGGCCGACGGCTTGCATTTTGGTGGCCTGCGCGACCTGCCGCTTGAGCGTATCGGCTTCCTTGTTGTCCTTGACGGCCAGGACCACCGCCGCGTCGCCGAGGCCACGAACGCCGGCGATGCGCAGCGCGACCGTCTCCTCCGGATGCGCCTTGAGCCGGACCGGCATGTCGGAAGCGGAAGACGGGCCGCGCGCGTGGCGGCGGACGGCATCGGATACCGTCGCCTTGTCCTCGTCGACCACCAGATCGCCGGGATAGACCGGGCGCACATCGCGGCCGACTCCGGCCGCTTTGCGGAAATCCTTATTGAGCTGGACGAAGCGGCCGTCGATGTTGGTCAAGGCAAGGCCGAGCGGCAGCGTGTCGAGCAGCGCGTTGAGGCTCGCCCCGCCTTCGCGGCCGATGCGGCCCAGCGCGGCGGGATCGTCGAGCAGGAGGAACAGAGTCTGGGGATGCGGTTGATCGGCGATCGGCACCTGGACGATGCGCAGCGGCGCCGCGGACCGCCCTTCCTGAGCGTAATGGAACTGGCCGTCTTCGGTCGCCTCGACCAATTCGGTCAGCGGCGTGCCCCCCAAAGCGGCATCGGGCTTGCCGGTGGCGCGAACCGCGAACGCGCGGTTAGCGCCGACGACATTGCCTTCGGCGTCGGCGAGCGCGACCATCAGCCCCGCTTCGCCGATTCGCTGGCCGACATCGCCGACCAGCAGGCGCCGGGCCTCGCGCATCAGATCGGCATCCTCGGCGCGCGCGAAACGCCAGAGCAGGTGGGAATCGCCGAAGCCGGCGCGGACCAGCTCCGCCTTGAGCTGAAGCCCGCCGAGCAGCAACGGATCGAGCTGGGCGCGGCCGTCCCGGAATGCGGCCACCGCGCCGGCCCGGACGCGCTCGGGTTGTCCATCCGCGCCGGGCAGGGAAGCCGGCGGGATCGCCTCGAACCAGTCGGCATAGGCCTGGTTGGCGGCGAGCAAGGTGCCGTCCGCCGCCGTGATCGCGACGGCACCGTCGGCGCTGTCCAGCGCGGCGCGGAGCAGCGACAGATCGGTGCGGGGCGCGACCTCGACGGCTTGGGTTGCGGCCGAGACGCGGCTGGTGACGAACAGGATCGCACCGAGCCCGATCAGGCCTGCGAAGAAGGCGCCGGCGAAGACCGGATCGCGCACCGTCCACAGCAACAGCCCCGCCGAAGCGGCGGCCGCGAGCAGGATCAGCAGGATGGCCCAGACGGGCGGGCGTCCGGCGTTCGGCTCGGCGGCGGCTGAGAAGGGCATGGGCGGCACTGTGGCGGAGGGGAGGCCCCCGTCAAGTCCGGGGCGAGGCGTCGCGCCGGTGCAGCCTAGAGGTCAAGCGCGGCCCGGGCTCTGTGCGCGCGATGCTTCCACTTGCGGGCCTGCCACCAGCGCCAGCCGACATTGGTCACGCCATAGCCGACCGCCGCCGAAACCGCCGCGATGATGAACAGCCCGCTGACCAAGGCCGGCGCTGCATCGGAGAACAGCCAGGCCGACCATTGACCGATCGAGGCGCCGCGCCCGGGCAAGGCCGCGGTGCCGCCAAGGCCGAACCAGCTGCCGACGAAATAGGAGCCGGTCAGGATGAACGGCGTGGTCGCGGGGTTGGACAGGAAGGTCATCGCCGCCGCGATCGGAATGTTGGCCCGGAACGGCACGCACAGCAAAGCCGCGCCCATGATCTGGAGGCCCGGCACCATCAGGAAGATGCCGACCAGCAGGCCCACGGCGACACCGCGCGGCACCGAGCGGCGGGTGAAACGCCACAGATCGCTGCGCAGCACGCTGCCGCCGAGCGGCTTGACCCAGCGGCTCTCCGCCAGCTGCTCGCGCGTGGGCGAATTGCGGGCGATCCAGCCGCCGACGCGGCTGGCGCCGCGCGGCCGCTCAGCCATGCTGCCTCAGCAGCCGGCCTTGCTCGCGCTTCCAGTCCTTTTCCTTCTGATACTCCCGCTTGTCCGGCGCCTTGCGGCCGCGGGCGAGCGCGATCTCGACCTTGGCGCGGCCGCGACCGTTGAAGTAGATCGACAAGGGCACCAGAGTCATGCCCTGCCGTGACACCGCGCCGTGCAGCTTGGCGATCTCCTTTGCATGGAGCAGCAATTTGCGAGGGCGCTTGGGCTCGTGATTGAAGCGGTTGCCGTGGCTGAACTCGGGCACGTTGGCGTTGATCAGCCAGACCTCCTCCTCGTTCACCTGCGCATAGCTTTCGGCGATCGAGCCTTCGCCCGAGCGCAGCGATTTGACCTCGGTTCCGGTCAGCGCGATGCCGGCCTCATAGGTCGTCTCGATCGCGTAATCGAACCGCGCGCGCCGGTTCTCGGCGACGATCTTCTGCTTGTCGAAGGTGGCGGGACGGGGGCGGGCCATGAGCTTGAAGGTCCCTAGCGGCTTGCGCGCGACTTGTCGAAGCCCAGCGCGACGCGGTTCAAAGGAGGCCTGCATGCTCCAGCGCCGCGTCCACGGCGCGGCGGCTTGCCTCGGACGGCGGGGTCATGGGCAGGCGCAGGCCGGCGGGGAAGTCGGGGCGGAGGCGGTTCAGGGCGTATTTGACCGGGCCCGGCGATGCGTCGGTGAACAGGGCGGCGTGGAGCGGGTACAAGCGGTCCTGAAGTGCGAGCGCCTTGGCCCAGTCGCCGGCGAGGCACGCGTCCTGGAAGTCGGCGCACAGCCGAGGGGCGACGTTGGCGGTGACGGAGATGCAGCCGACGCCGCCCATTGCGTTGAAGCCGAGCGCCATGTCGTCATTGCCGGACAGCTGGACGAAGTCGGCGCCGCAGGCGAGCCGCTGGGCGGTCACGCGGGCGAGGTTGCCGGTCGCGTCCTTGACGGCGACGATGTTGGGCAGTGCGGCGAGGCCGGCCATCGTCTCGACCGAAATGTCGGTGATCGTTCGGGCCGGGACGTTGTAAAGGACGACCGGCAACTCGGCGGCCTCGGCGATCGCCGCGAGATGGGCGTAGATGCCGTCCTGGTTCGGGCGGTTGTAATAAGGCGGCACGTGCAGGGCCGCGTCCGCCCCCGCCGCCTTTGCCGCGCGGGTGAGTTCGATCGCGTGCGCAGTGTTGTTGGAGCCGCAGCCGGCGATCACGGGAACGCGTGTAGCGGCCGCCTCGACACACGTGGCGACCACGCGGCGATGCTCGTCGGCGGACAAGGTCGCCGCCTCGCCGGTCGTCCCGCACGGCACCAGGCCGTGGCTGCCTTCCGCGATCTGCCACTCGATGAAGCTGCGGTAGGTTAGCGCGTCGAACGCCTCGTCGCGAAAGGGAGTCACCAGAGCCGGAATCGACCCACGGAACATCAACTCTCTCCTTCACTCGCAGGCGGAAACCCAGCATAGACCGATGGTGGCGCGCGGGGATCGTTCAGCGCCTGATAAGGAGGGGGTCGGCATGATGTCCAGCATGCATCAAAAAGCACTGACTCTTGCGCTGCTCGGCGCTTCCGCGGTTGCGGTTGGCGCGACCCTCGCTCCCGATACCCAGGTTCGGAACGACGCCCAGCTGGGTGCGCCGCCGCCGGCGCTGGCTCCGGTCGCGCGCCCGGCGACTTCCTATGCGCCCGCGCCGGTCACCGCTCCGCCCGAGATCAGCTCGGCGCTGGCCCGCTGGCACAGCCTGCGCCAGAGCGACAACCTGCCCTTCTCGTCCTACGCGTCGTTCCTGATCCGCTATCGCGACTGGCCGGCGGAAACGGCGATGCGCAAGACCGCCGAGCGCGCGATCAACCCGGACAGCAGCTCGCCCGCCGAAGTGGTCGCTTACTTCCGCGTCCATCCCCCGCTGACGCCGATCGGGCATGCACGGCATGCGTTCGCGCTCGCCGCCCAGGGCGAGCCGTCGCGCGCCCGGGAAGCCGCCCGCAAGGCCTGGTTCGGGGGAGCGCTGCCGCGAACCGACGAGGATCGCCTGCTCGGCCTGTTCGGATCGTCGCTGACCCAGGCCGACCATGACCGCCGGATGGAAGTGCTGCTCGCCAACCGCGATACGGTGAGCGCCCAGCGGCTGCTCCCGCTCGCATCGTCCGCGCGGCAATCGGTGTTCGGGACCCGGCTCGCGCTTCAGGGCAATGGGTCGGACGCGTCCGCGCGGCTCGGCATGCTCGGCGATCTGGTCAACACGGATGCGGGCCTGCTGCTCGAACGCGCCCGCTGGCTGCGCGATTCGGGACAAAGCGCCGCCGCGCGCGCGCTGATGGCTCAGCCGCGCCGCCTGGCGGCTCCGCCGGTCGCGACTGAGAAATGGTTCGAGAACCAGCTGGCGCTGGCTCGCGGCGCCGCAGCCGACCGCGACTGGCAGACCGCTTATCGAATCGCCAGCCAGCTCGACGATGCTTATCCGCTCGGGACCGACATCACCGACCAGTCGGTCGGCGAGCGCGACGATTATACCAGCCTTGCCTGGCTGGCCGGCACCACCGCCCTGCACCAGCTCGGCCGGCCGGCGGACGCCGCGATCATGTTCGCCCGCTATGCGCGCGGCGGCCGCTCGTCGCAGGTGCTGAGCAAGGGGCTTTACTGGGCCGGGCGCGCGGCGCAGCAGGCGGGCCAGAGCAGCCAGGCGACCGATTACTTCGAGGAAGCCGCGGCGTTTCCCGAATTGTTCTACGGCCAGCTCGCGCTCGAGCGGCTGGGCCGGCCGGTGCCGGCGCCGATCCTCGCCAGTTTCATCCAGCCGTCCGCCGCGGATCGCGCCGCTTACGAGCGCAAGGAGGTGGTGCAGGCGACGCGGCTGCTGGGCCAGCTCGGCAGCTGGGAGGATCAGTCGCTGTTCGTCCGCAACCTGGCGGAAACGGCGGACGATCCGATCGAGCGCACGCTCGCGTCAAACCTCGCCCTGCAGATCGGCCGGCCCGATCTCGGCGTCTGGACCGCCCGCAGCGCCCGCAATGGCGGCACGCCTTTCTACACCCGCGCCGGCTATCCGGAGGCGCGCATTCCGGCCGCGCAGAGCAGCTATGCATCGCTCGCCAACGGCATCATCCGCCAGGAAAGCTCGTTCGACCGGGCGGCGATGAGCCCGGTTGGAGCGCGCGGCATGATGCAGCTGATGCCGCCAACCGCGCGCGAAGTCTCTGGCAAGCTGGGCGTATCCTACGATCTTGCCCGCCTCACCCGCGATCCAGAGCACAATATCCAGCTCGGCAGCTTCTATTTTGCGGGGCTGATGAACAGCTGGGGCGGCAGCGCGCCGCTGGCAGTGGCGAGCTACAATGCCGGCGCCGGCAACGTCCGCAAGTGGATCCGCGAATATGGCGATCCCCGCCTGCCGGGCGTGGACGTGATCCGCTGGATCGAGGACATTCCGTTCACGGAAACGCGCGGCTACGTCCAGCGCGTGCTGGAAAATGCGGTCGTCTACGACGCGATGAATCCGGGCCGGGTCACGACTCCGTCCACCACCCGCCTGTCGAGCTATCTCGGCAAGGCCAACCGGCCGGGCTGATCGACCCGCGCGTGACCGACAAGCCGAACTACATCACGCCCGCGGGCTATGGGCGCCTGCGCGCGGAATATGAGCAATTGTTCGGGACGGAACGGCCCAAGCTGGTCGAGACGATCAGCTGGGCCGCAGGCAATGGCGACCGGTCCGAGAATGGCGAATACATTTACGGCCGCAAGAAACTCCGCGAAATCGACCGGCGACTGGGCTGGCTGTCCAAACGGATGAAAGCGGCGCAGGTGCTGGATCCTGCGCGGCAGGAGGATCGCGGGCGCGTCTTCTTCGGCGCGAAGGTGCGGCTCGCGGACGAGAATGACGACGAGCGCGAGATCGTGCTGGTCGGGGACGACGAGGCGGATGCCGGCGCGGGCCTGATCAGCTGGAACGCGCCGATCGCCCGCGCCGTGCGCGGCGCCCGGGTGGGCGATGTACGCACCGTTCGCCTGCCCTCGGGCGAGCGGGAATATGAGGTGGTGGCGATCGAATATCCGGGCTGACATCGCGGAGGAAGGCAGACTAGGCTCCTGCGAAGGCAGGAGCCTAGCAGACGGGAGCGCAGCATAGCGGGCGGGAGTGCTAGGCTCCTGCCTTCGCAGGAGCACGAGCTATTGCATTGCGTGCGAATAGCTATTCCTGCGCAACGGTTTTGGCGGTGTCCTTGCGCCCTGCCCCGGGCTGCTCGACCAAGCGAATGTTCAGCTCGCGCAGCTGCTTGGCGCTGACCTCGCTCGGGGCGCCCATCATCAGATCCTCGGCGCGCTGGTTCATCGGGAAGAGAACGACTTCGCGGATATTGGGTTCGCCGGCGAGCAGCATGACGATGCGGTCGATGCCCGGCGCGGAGCCGCCATGCGGCGGGGCGCCGAACTTGAAGGCGTTGATCATGCCGGAGAAGTTGGTGTCGACGTCCTCCTTGGAATAGCCGGCGATCTCGAATGCCTTGTACATGATGTCCGGGCGGTGGTTGCGGATCGCGCCCGACGACAGCTCCACCCCGTTGCAGACGATATCGTACTGGTAGGCCAGGATGCTCAGCGGATCCTGCGTCTCCAGCGCCTCGAGCTCGCCCTGCGGCATCGAGAACGGATTGTGCGAGAAGTCGATTTTTTTCGTGTCTTCGATCAGCTCGAACATCGGGAAATCGACGATCCAGCAGAAATCGAAGCGGGACTCGTCGATCAGGCCGAGTTGCTCGGCGACACGGGTGCGGGCGAGGCCGGCGAGCTTGGCGGCTCCCGCTTCCTTGCCGGCGGCGAAGAAGATGCCGTCGTCAGGGCCGAGGCCAAGCTCTGCGATCAGCTTGCGGGTGGCTTCCTCGCCGTGGTTCTTGGCGATGGGGCCGCCGAGCTCGCCGCCCTTCTGGGTGATGTAGCCAAGTCCGGCATGGCCTTCCGAACGGGCCCAGTCGTTCATCTCGTCGAAGAACTTGCGGCTCTTCTCGGCGGTGCCGGGCGCCGGGATCGCGCGCACCACGTTGCCGCCTTCCACCAGCTTGGCGAACAGGCCGAAGCCCGAGCCGCGGAAATGGTCGGACACATCGGTGATCAGGATCGGATTGCGAAGGTCGGGCTTGTCGGAGCCGTATTTCAGCATCGCCTCACGGTAGGGGATTCGCGGGAAAGCGCCCCGAGTGACGCTCCTGCCGTTTGCGAACTCCTCGAACACGCCGCCGAGCACCGGTTCCAGCGCTGCGAAGACATCATCTTGCGTCACGAAGCTCATTTCCAGATCGAGCTGGTAAAACTCGCCGGGCGAGCGATCGGCCCGCGCATCTTCGTCGCGGAAGCAGGGCGCGATCTGGAAATAGCGATCGAAGCCGGCGACCATGATCAACTGCTTGAACATCTGCGGCGCCTGCGGCAGCGCGTAGAATTTGCCCGGATGGACGCGGCTCGGCACCAGATAGTCGCGCGCGCCCTCGGGGCTGGATGCGGTCAGGATCGGGGTCTGGAACTCGGTAAAACCCTGATCAACCATGCGGCGGCGGATCGAGCTGATCACGTTGGAGCGAAGCACGATGTTGGCGTGAATGCGCTCGCGGCGGAGGTCGAGGTAGCGGTAGCGAAGGCGAATATCTTCGGGATATTCGGCCTCGCCGGCGACCGGCATCGGCAGCTCCTGCGCTGCGGATTGCACCACCACTTCGCTTGCCGAGACCTCGATCTCGCCGGTGGCGAGGTTGGGATTGCTGGCCCCGGCCCCGCGCGACACCACCTCGCCGATCACCGTTACAACACTTTCGACGCGAAGCCCGTCGAGCACACGGAGCGGCTCCGAGTTGGCCTTGGCGACGATCTGAGTGATCCCGTAATGATCGCGTAGGTCGACGAACAGCACCCCGCCATGATCGCGCTTGCGGTGCACCCAGCCCGACAGCTTGACCGTTTCGCCGACGTGGCTCGCGCGAAGCTCGGCGCAATTGTGGGTTCGGTAGGCGTGCATGACGATCTCGCAGAATGCCGTCATTCCCGCCGAAGCGGACTCCCGCTTGTTTCCCGAGGCCGGGAAGAAGCGGGATCCCCGCTTTCGCGGGGATGACGTGGAAAGGATGCAGGCGCTTCGCCGCGCGACGCCGGCTTTGTCAAGCGGGGAGCCCGGGGCTATGAGGCCCCGCAATGCACATTCACCCGCTCATCACCGACACCGACTCGCTGCAGACCCTGTGCGAGCGCCTGGCCCAATCCGACTTCGTCGCGGTCGATACCGAGTTCATGCGCGAGAACACTTATTGGCCGGATCTGTGCCTCGTCCAGATCGGCAATCTGGAGGAAGCGGCGGCGATCGATCCCAAGGCGGACGGGCTGGACCTGACGCCGTTGCTGAACCTGCTGGTCAACAATGAGGATGTGCTCAAGGTCGTCCATGCCGGCGGGCAGGATCTGGAGATCATCTACAATCTGACCGGCGGGACGCCGCATCCGCTGTTCGACACGCAGATCGCGGCGATGGCGTTGGGGCTGGGCGAACAGGTCGGCTATTCGAACCTGGTCGAGAATTTGCTGGGCGTGAATCTGGACAAGGGCGCGCGCTTCACCGATTGGGCGCGCCGGCCGCTCGACAAACGCCAGATCGATTACGCGATCGGAGATGTCACGCATCTCGCTACCCTGTTCCCCAAGATGCTCGCGCGCCTCAAGAAGACCGGGCGCGGCGTGTGGCTGGACCAGGAGATGGAGCGGCTCGGTGATCCGGCCAATTATGCCAACGATCCCGCGCTCGCCTGGAAGCGGGTGCGGGTGTCCAGCCGCAAGCCGGAGGTGCTCGGGCGCCTGAAAGCAGTGGCGGCGTGGCGAGAGATCGAGGCGCGGCAGAAGAACCTGCCGCGCGGCCGGATCATGAAGGACGAGACGCTGGCCGACGTCGCCTCGCATCCGCCCGCCAACCAGGAGGCACTGGCGCGGGTGCGTGGGCTCTCGCCGGGCTGGAAGAACAACGACATCGGCGCGCGGCTGATGGACGCGCTGGCGTCGGCGCATCCCCTGCCCGCCGCCGAGCTGCCGCCGCGCGAGGATCGATCGCCGGGGCTGGGCAAGGACGGTGCTCTGGTGGCCGATCTGCTCAAGCTGCTGCTCAAGATACGCGCCAAGGAAAGCAACGTCGCGGCGCGGCTGGTCGCGCGGTCGGAGGAACTGGAGCTGCTCGCGGCGGGCAAACGCGAGGGGCTCTCGATCCTGGACGGCTGGCGATTCGAGGAGTTCGGCCGCGATGCGCTCGACCTGGTGGAAGGGCGGCTGGCTTTCGCGATCAAGAACGGCAAGCTGGTGATGACGCGAACCGAGGTGGAGCCTGAAGCGGCTGGTGCGTGATCGGATTTGACGAGAATAGCCCCTCCCCCGCTTAGCATGAGCTTGTCGAAAGCCTGCCCTTTCTGCGTTGCTCAGAGAAGAAGGACAGGGCTTCGACAAGCTCAGCCTGGGCGGATCTGGCGCTAAGTTTGCCAAATACGATATGTCTTAAATCGCCACAGCCTCCGGAGTGAGCCCGAGCGCGTTGGCGAGGGTGTTGAGGCGGCGCTCGACTGTTTCACCGTAAAGCGGCTGATCTACGCGCTTGAGTTCGAGGCGGAGCTTGCCGTTGCGCCGCGACAGGCGACTGCGCTCGAGCCCTGCGGCGACGCCGCCGCTGAGGCGCTGGCCGAGGCGCATTGCCAGGCCCCAATGCGCGGCCCGCTCGAGCATCTCCGGCCGGCATAGCCGCGCCGCCGGATTGTCCGCGAAATTGCGGCCGCCGCCGAAACTGGAGAATAAGGCCTGCGCGATCGTGACCCGTCCCGGTCCGTCCACGCCGACCCAATTGCCGTGCAGCGCCATGTCGACGCCGCGTTCGGCGCGGAAATCGGGATGGGCGGCCCAGGCGACGTCGGCGAGCAGGCAGGCGGCGAGGCGTAGCCGGGCCTCCTCCGGCCCGTCATCGAAGGCTGGCGCGATCCAGCTGTCGAGCAGGGCGCCATGTTCGGGGAAGCGGCCCAGCGTCCGCCCGGCCTCGCGCGCGCCTTCGATCAACGGGTCGCGCGCGCGGACCTTGGGCGCGAGATCGTCGAACAGCAGTCCTTCGCGGATGCCGAAGCTGGAGACGACCAGTTCGCTCGGCTTGAGTTCGTCGTGGAGCGCGCGCAGCAAGCCGAGCGCGGCCGGCAGGGTCGGCAGCCGCGCATCGGACAGGGACGAGAGCGACTTCGCCTCGGGCTTGAGCGGCGCCAGCATCTTCTGAAGCTCGGGCAATCGGCCGGGATCGACCGCATATTGATGCGTGATCGGCAGCGGGTAGCGCGTCAGCAGCATATCGAGCCGGGCGAGCGCGCGCCAGGAGCCGCCGACCAGGTAGAAAGCGCGCCTGCGGCCACGCTTTCGGAAGTCGAGTGTGTCGAGCGCTTTGGCCAGCTTCTTGGACAGGGCATCGGCCTTGATCGCGGAGCCCAGCCGCAGCACGCCGAATGGCAGCGACACGCTCGCGGTCACCTGGCCATCGCGGACATCGACCAGTTCCAGGCTGCCGCCGCCCAGATCGCCGACCAGCCCGTCCGCGCCGGGTATGCCGGAGAGGACGCCCTGCCCGGCCATGGCGGCTTCCTGCTCGCCCGACAGGAGCTCGGGCTTGAAGCCGATCTCGCGGACTCGGTCGATGAACGCGGCGCCGTTCCCCGCCTCGCGGACCGCGGCGGTGGCGACCACGCGGGTGCGGCCGACCTTCATCTGGCGGACGAGAATGTGGAAGCGGCGCAATGCAGCCAGCGCGCGTTCCTGGGCGGCATCGGCCAGCAGGCCGCCCGGCATGTCGCGGCCGAGCCCGGCCATGACCTTTTCGTTGAAGATGACGGAAGGCACGCGGGCCGAGCCGGCATAGACGACCAGGCGGACGGAATTGGACCCGATGTCGATGATGGCGAGCGGATCGCTCAGCAAGGTCGGTCGATCAATGGCCGCGCCGGAGGCGCAGTTCGGGCACCGCTTCGCTGCTGCGCAAGGCCGCGCCGCGCCCGGACAGCGACGGATTGGTCATGAAGTAGCGGTGCAGGTTGAACGGCTTCTCGTCCGGCGAGAGGCGCTCATAATCGCCGTCCGGATTTAGGCGCCAGCTTTGTTCATTGTCGAGCAGGCTGGCGACCATGACCTGATCGAGGATCTGCGTGTGCACCGTCTTGTTTTCGATCCGGAGCATATATTCGACGCGGCGATCGAAGTTGCGCGGCATCCAATCGGCCGAGCTCACGAACACCAGGGCGTCGCGATTGGGCAGCTCGGCGCCGTTGCCGAAGCACCAGATGCGGCTATGCTCCAGGAAGCGGCCGACGATCGACTTGACGCGGACATTCTCGGACAAGCCAGGCACGCCGGGACGCAGGCAACAGATGCCGCGGATGATCAGGTCGATCTCCACGCCGGCCGCGCTTGCCTCGTAAAGCTTGTCGATCAGAGTGGGATCGACCAGCGAATTCATCTTGGCCCAGATCGCGCCAGGCTGGCCGGCGCGGACATTCTCGATCTCATGCTGCACCAGTTCGCACAAGGTGGTGCGCAGGCCGTGCGGGGACATGGTAAGCAGTTCCAGATCGCGCGGCTCGACATAGCCGGTGACGTAGTTGAACATCTGCGCGGCATCGCGGCCCGCCCGGGGATCGGCGGTAAAGAAGCTCAGATCCGTGTAGATACGGGCGGTGATCGGATGATAATTGCCGGTGCCGAAATGGCAGTAAGTGCGATAGCCCTTTTCCTCGCGCCGAACGACCATCGAGACCTTGGCGTGGGTCTTCCAGTCGATGAAGCCATAGACGACCTGCACCCCTGCCCGCTCGAGCTGGTTGGCCCACAGCAGATTTTGCTCTTCATCGAAGCGGGCCTTGAGTTCTACCACGGCGGTGACCGACTTGCCGGCTTCGGCTGCGGCGATCAGCGCGTTGATGACGGCCGATTGCTTGCCGGCGCGATACAGGGTCTGCTTGATCGCGACCACATCGGGGTCTTCCGCCGCCTGTCGAAGGAAGGCGATCACCACTTCGAAGCTTTCGTAAGGATGATGGACGATGATGTCCTTGGCGCGGATCGCCGCGAAGCAATCGCCGCCATGTTCGCGAATGCGCTCGGGAAAGCGGGGGCTGTAGGGCGGGAACTTGAGGTCGGGCCGGTCCTCGTCGACCAGTTGCTGGAGATCGCCGATGCCCAGAAAGCCGGTCGCGTCCGATACGATCGCTTCGCTGGCGTCGATGCCTTCGCGGATCAGCGCTTCCAAGTCGGCGGGAATGCCGGTCTCGAGCTTGAGCCGAATCACGCGTCCGCGCCGCCGCCGCTTGATCGCGCTGCGAAAGAAGCGGACCAGGTCCTCGGCCTCTTCCTCCACCTCGATGTCGCTGTCGCGAATGATCCGGAAAGCGCCGCCGCCGAGCATCTCATAGCCGGGGAAAAGCGTGCCGATGTGGCGGCGGATCAGCGCCTCGACGGCGATGTAGCGCGCGCTCTCGCCGGGCAGCCGGATGAAGCGCGGCAGGGTGGCCGGGATCATCAGCAGCTCGCGGATCGGTTCGCCGTCCGCCAGGCGCTTGAGATCGAAGATCAGCGAAAAGCCCTTGTTCGGAATGAACGGAAACGGGTGCGCCGGGTCGATTGCCTGCGGAGTCAGCACCGGAAAGATCTGTTCGCGGAAATGCTGGTCGAGCCATGCCGCGTCCTCGTTCCGGACCTGCATTTCGCTGATCACTTCCAGCCCAGCCTGGGCAAGTGAATCGCGCAGGCTGCCCCAGACGAGCTGCTGGCTCGCAGTCAGCCGATCGGCTTCGGCGGCGATGGCGGCCAGCTGTTGCGCCGGGGTGAGCCCGTCCGCCGAATATTCCTCGACGCCGAGCAGCTGCTGGCCCTTGAGGCCGGCGACGCGGACCATGAAGAACTCGTCGAGGTTGTTGCCCGAGATGGACAGGAAGCGCAGCCGTTCGAGCAAGGGATGCGCAGGGTTGCACGCTTCCTCCAGCACGCGGCGGTTAAAGGCGAGCCAGCTCAGCTCCCGATTGAAATAAAGCTCGCGCGCTCCGCCGGCGCTATGGTCGCCTGTATCGGCGTCGATCGTGGAAGCGATTGCAGGACCGTCCATATCAGGCGCGCTGCTTGGCCGGCCGGATCAGGCCCGCTTCCGTCAACGTCCGCCGGACTGTGGGGAGCCCCATCCGGCCGCGGCTGGACAACATTGCCTGATCGATCACGTCCACAACCTGCTGAACGGCGACGTAGCTGCGTTCGATCCGGGGGATCAGATATTCGGTGATGTCGGGCGAGACGACCAGCCCACGATCGCCGAGCAGCTTGGCGATGAGCTGCGCGAGCAGCGCATCGTCCGGCGGTCCGATTTGGATATGCGGTGTCGCCGTGAGGCGCGATCGCAGGTCGGGCAGCGCCACGTCCCAGCCGGGCGGCGCCTGATCGGCGATCAGCAGCATCGGCCTGCGCAGTGCCTGCGCCTCGTTCCAGGCGTGGAACAGCCGTTCCTCGTCATGCCGCTCGGCATTGTCGAACAAGCGCCCGCCGGTCTTGCGGACGAAGATCCGGCCGAGCAGGCTCCGCCCCGATTTGCGCGGGCCCACGAGCAACGTGATCGGCACGGGCCAGAGCGACCAGCGCTTGAGATGCTCGAACGCCAACCGGTTCGGCTCGCCGATCAGGTAATCGTCGTCGCCGTCGGCCATCGGCCAGTCGAGCGGCAGCGCGATCTGGGCCATGGGTTTATTGTTCCGTTGGCGCGGGCGTGGGCGCGGGCGGAGCCGGGGCGGGAGCTGGCCGCGAGATGCGCAACAACGCGCCCGATCCGCTGACCGTCCAGCCCTGCGCCTGCAACGCGGCCGCGAGGGCGGCGGGGTCGCCCGCGAACGTGACGCGCATGGTGGAGGTACCGCCGATCGCCGTGCTGGTGGTGAGCGCGGAGGTCACGCCAGGCACCCGGCTGACCGCGAGTTCGGCCTGACCGACCGATGCGGCCGCCGGCGTTTCGACCTGGATCGTGACCCCGGTGACGGTTCCGGTCGGAACCGGGATGACGGCCGTGGACGGGGCCTGAGGGCGTGGCGTGGCGAGCCCCGCCGAGGCGCGCTCGATCTGCTCGGCAACTTCGTTGAGCAAGGCAGGCTCCTCGACGATCAAGGCTTCGTCCGGAACCAGCAAGCCCTCTTCCAGCGCGCGCGTGTAGAGCGCGTCGAGGCGGCGCACGCCTTCGTCCATCATTCGCGGGATCGCGTCGCTGTTGCCGGCGCGCAGGACGAAGCGGCCGAGCACGCGATCATCCGGGCTGAACCGGGCGGTAAAGGTCCCGAAAGCCGGGCCGCCCGGATAGGTGCGGCGCAGATGCACTTCCGGCACAATCACGTCGGCGGCGCCATAGCTGTCGAGCAGCATCCGCCACCAGCCCCGGCCGGGCCGGCGGCTTTGGCTGACGTTGAGCAGCAGCGGATCGATCCCGGCGCCGCTGGTACGGACATAATCGATCGCGCTGCCGCCGGTGCGGAACCGGTTCCACGCGCGCAGCCATTCATTGCGGGATTCAAAGCTTTGAAACGAAGAGCCGGTCTGCATCACCGGAATCACCAGAAAGGCGGCGGAGCGCCGCCCGGCGGCGGTGCCGCTGCCGAGCAACTGTCCGGCCCGGGCGCGATCGAACAGGATGCCCAGCCGGGCGAGGTAGCGTTGCGGGCCGATCTGCTCCGCCTCGATGACGATGCTCGACACCATCGCGTTCAGCACCGCGTCCGACAGATTCGGCGCTTTCTCGATCGGCTGGCCGGTGCTTTTGGCCCAGAGCATCTTCCAGCCTTTGGACTGGGCCTGGCGCCAGCCTTCGAGCCGCGCTTCCTCGCTGGTCTTTGCTGTCGCATCGACCTCGACGCCGGTCACTTCCAGCGTGCTGGCGCTGTCGACGGGCGGGATGCCGCGATCGCCGCCTTCCAGCTGCGCATAAACGATCCCGCCGCCCAAAAGGGCGAGCAGGGCCAGCGATCCGGGAAGGAGAAAACGGCGGGTGGACGTCACGAGGCGCCTTTTGGCGGCTTGCCCTTGGAAAACCAAGCCCGTTGTGGCTAGGCCGGTGCCGATGTCCGATCCCGAGCGACCCACAGGCTACACCTATGCGCAGGCCGGCGTGTCGATCGACGCGGGCAATGCGCTGGTCAAGGCGATCGCGCCGTTGGCGCGCGCCACCGCCCGGCCCGGCGCCGATGCGGCAATCGGCGGGTTCGGCGGGTTCTTCGACCTGAAGGCGGCGGGCTATGCCGATCCGCTGCTGGTGGCGGCCAATGACGGGGTCGGCACCAAGCTCAAGCTGGCGATAGAGACCGGGCGGCATGACGGGGTGGGCATTGATCTGGTCGCGATGTGCGTCAACGATCTGCTCGTGCAAGGCGCGGAGCCGCTCTTCTTCCTCGATTATTTCGCGACCGGCAGGTTGGACGGCGCGGTGGCCGAGCAGGTCATCGCCGGAATTGCGAACGGTTGCCGGCAGGCGGGCTGCGCTCTGATCGGCGGCGAAACCGCGGAAATGCCGGGCATGTATGCCCCGGGCGATTACGATTTGGCGGGCTTTTGCGTGGGCGCAGTGGAGCGCGGCGAGGCGCTGACCGGCGACAAGGTCGCGGCCGGCGATCTGATTCTGGGTCTCGCTTCGTCGGGCGTTCATTCCAACGGCTATTCGCTGGTCCGCCGTCTCGCCGCCGATCGCGGGTGGAAGCTGGAGCGCCCTGCCCTGTTCGATCAGGACCGGCGGCTGATCGAGCATCTGCTGGAGCCGACGAGAATCTATGTGAAAAGCCTGCTGCCGCTGCTGCGGGCCGGGCGAATCCTGGCGCTGGCTCACATTACCGGCGGCGGGCTGCTCGAGAATATCCCGCGCGTGCTTGGCAAGGGGCTTCACGCCCGGATAGACGCGGATCGCTGGCCGCAGCCGCGCCTGATGGCGTTCCTTCAGGCGCAGGGGAATATCGAACCTGTCGAAATGGCGCGCACTTTCAACTGCGGCGTCGGCATGATCGCGGTGGTCGCACCGGGCGACGCGGAGCAGGTGGCCACCGCATTGAGGGACGCGGGCGATACCGTGTGCGAGATTGGCCGGATCGAAGCGGGCGCGCGGGGCTGCACCGTGTCGGGATCGGCTGGGACTTGGAGCGCGCGCGAGGATTGGTCGGCGACTCATGGCGGCTGACACGGTTCGGGTGGCCGTTTTTCTGTCCGGTCGCGGGTCCAATCTCCAGGCGCTGGCCGAATTTAAGCGAAGCGCGGAGCCGGCCTACGAGATCGTTCTGGTCGGCTCCAACGCGCCGGATGCGCGCGGGCTGGTGCTGGCCCGCCGCTTCGGCCTGCCGATCTGGGCGCATAGCCACAAGGGGCTGGACCGCGCCGCGTTCGACCGTCTGCTCGACGAACAGTTGCGCGATCATGACGTCGAGGTGATCGCGCTGGCCGGCTACATGCGGCTTTTGTCGCCCGAGTTCGTGAAGCGGTGGAAGGGTCGCATCCTCAATATCCATCCCTCGCTGCTGCCGCTCTACAAGGGCCTCGACACGCATCGGCGCGCCTTGCTCGCCGGGGATGAGCATGCGGGCTGCTCCGTGCACCTGGTGACCGAAGCGTTGGATGATGGCCCGGTGCTCGCCCAAACGCCGGTGCGCATCTTGGCGCGAGACGACCCGGACAGCATCGCCGCCCGGGTGCTGGAGGCGGAGCATGAGCTCTACCCGCGCGCGCTGAACGAGTTCTGCAGATCGCTTCTTTTCACGCGCGGCGGCGAAATGGAGGCAGGTGGTGGTTGACGGCGAAAGTGGACGGCAGGCGGCCGAAGCCGCGGCGATCCGGCGCCGCTGGATCACCCTGGGTGAACTGCTCGCCGTTGCTGCGGTCGTGATCTCGGGGCTGACATTCTGGAACAGCTACCAGGAGCGCAGCAGCGCGGAAGCCCAGCGTGCGGCCGAGAAACAAGATAAGTCCGTTCGGGCGCGGTTGTTGATCCTGTCGGCGGTGACGGAGGGGCGGAACCTGCGGCTAAGCGCGCGGGACGCCGATCAGGCCATCCAGGAACAGCGCATCTTCTTTCCGTCCCCGCTCGGCCTCGACGCGATCGATACGGTCGATCCGCGCATCGAAGCGAATTGGATCGAGCGCGCCGCCGACAAGATCGGGAAGGCCGCCAGCGCCGGCAAGAGCGCCAGCGATCGAAGAATGCCGGTGGCGATCACGACGCGCTTCGCCAGCGGCGGGCAAAGCCGGAGCGACACCGCGATCTACGATGTCGGCTATCGGATCGATCGCGGGTTGCTCGACACGGACGCCGATCTGCTTGGGCTGTCGCTGGTCGAGCAAACGAGCCCGAAGAGCGCGCAGGCTCGCCTCGACGCGCTCTGGAAAAGACGGACCGGTTGAGATCAGCCGACGATTTCCTCCGGCTTGAAAAAATAGTCGATCTCGATCGCGGCGTTCTCCGAACTGTCGGAGCCGTGGACGGAATTGGCCTCGATCGATTCGGCGTGGACCTTGCGGATCGTGCCTTCGTCGGCGTTGGCCGGGTTGGTGGCGCCCATCACTTCGCGGTTGCGGGCGACGGCACCATCGCCTTCCAGCACCTGGACGACGACCGGGCCTGACACCATGAACGACACCAGATCGTTGAAGAAGGGGCGCTCCTTGTGAACCGCGTAGAAGCCCTCGGCCTGCTCGCGGCTCATGTGGATGCGCTTGGAGGCGATCACGCGCAGGCCGGCATCCTCGAGCATCTTGGTGACCGCGCCGGTCAGGTTGCGGCGGGTCGCGTCGGGCTTGATGATCGAGAAAGTGCGTTCGGTCGCCATGGCCGTGCGGAGCTCCATATCTGAAGGGGTGAATTGGCCGCCCCTCTAGGCGGGCCCCGCGAAAACCGCAACCGCCATGCCTGCACCGATTCTTCACATCGTGCGGATCATGGCTGCAACCCCTGCTGTCATAGCTCAGTCTGAGAGACACACATTGGAGTGAAGGCAATGGAAGCAACGGAAAAGCAGAGCGGAG
>DASVSZ010000012.1:0-115172 GCA_036387855.1 Allosphingosinicella sp.
CCTTGTCGAGCGCCTCTGGTGCCGGCTCAAGGATTGGCGGCGCATCGCAACCCGTTATGACAAGCTCGCCGCCAACTACCATTCCGGCGTCTTCCTCGCCGCCATCATCACCTTCTGGTGCTGATTGAGTCCGGAGCCTAATCCTGGGCTGCCGATCCTAGCGATCTCAGGCGGCCAGCAACCCTCGGCCGACGACATGCCGCTGCGGACTGCCTTTCTCCCCAAACCGATCGTCTCCACAGAATTAGTGTTTGTCGTAAAGGCGCTGATGCAGCGTCCTCGCGCTTGATCGGATAGAGCGAATGTTCGCGCAGCATATGCAGAGCTCCTGCATGTGAGCCGCTATGCGGTAGCTTATGCCAGTTCACCGTCTGCCAAACTACCGTTCGCAAACAGAAGCCCCCTTCAAATCTGATCTCCGATCATCCGCTTTCGGAGTAGGTCTGAGCTACGAGGGAATATTGGGACTGGCGCATCCCGGCCGATCGCGTGTGGCCGGCAGACGTCCGCTTCCAGCCTGATCCAATCTGCCGTTGAGCGTCCGCATCTGTCGGATTTTTGAAAAACTGCAGTCGTCCGTTAGGCGCCATTCTCCCTGCCGAGATCGCGCAAGATTTGTCTCCTCTAGGCGCGGATTTCCTCTGGTGACGGCCTTCCTGAGTTCAACAGAAGCATGATCTTCGACAGTTAAGGAGGTCGCCTTGCCCGCCGAGCCGGCTGCCGACTTTTTCAACAGAATAGTCGCAAAGCCGAACAGCCGGATCTGGGGCATCGCCGTTACGCAACGGGTTGAATCGGAGCGAGCGGCATACTTCAACCGTATCGTTGCTAGCATCCGCAGTAATACAGCAGTGCTTTTTGAGGGAAGAAGAATCCTCGGTTTTCTGCCGTTTCTTAGGCTCGGAGACCCCTCCCATAGGGGTCACCAAGCTGGGGTCAAACGGCTCAGCGCCGGCTTCAACAGCTTTGCTCCTAGAGCCCTTGTTCCCATTGCTGCCTGGTTAACTCGAGATAGTCTTAGGCGGGAACGGCATCCCCGATGGGGTTGAGGTCGCCAACATAGCGGAGCAGATCGCTCATCTCGAACGTCCCAGCCACCCCGCCGAGCGTCGGCGTCCATGTTGGTTGCTGAGCTAGGAACGATTCCGGGTCGCCTTGGAGCAGGCCGACAAAAACTTCAGCGACGATCCGGCTGCCGACGGCGCCGAGATGCTCTCCTCCCGCCAACTCCGCTTCCTTGAGAATGTAATACCAAAGTGGCGTCGCATCGCCCAAGCCCGAGGCCGTGATCACCGAGTCAGGGTGCGGCGCGGCTGCACCGAAATCGCCAGCGGTGAAAGGCGAAATGCTCATTGCCGCCGCGACCGCCTGGCCACTCGGCAAACCCCGTGCCGCGCCGCGCAGGAAGTTGGCGACCGCGAGCGAGCCGACGGTCGGTGGAATGTTCTGCAACGGTGTCGCTAGAAGTGGATTGATCTTTCGGCTCGCGCCGAGCGACGGGCCGTCGGCGGTCCGGGTTTCGAAGAAACGGCGCCAGTCGATGATCCAGTCGCTTGGGATGGGCACGTCGGCCCCACCCCCGGACCGACCGGAGAAACGAAAAAGCAAGTCGAGCGTGGCCGGCGTGACGCCGCCTTCCCTGAAGACGCGATTATAGTCGTATGAGGCCCGGACCATGCTGTGGCCCATCCGATATGCGGCCACGGCAAACTCGACCGGGATGAACGGTTCATCCGAAAAGGAATAAAAGCGACGCCCGTTGACCAAGACATCGTCGAGGACCGCCGGATCGACAACCCGCTTCTTCAAAAAGTAGTGCAGCACGATCCACTAATAGTGCCAACGCACCAACTTACGCGCCACTTCAAACGCTAGTCCCTCTTTTTCGTGGCTTGGCCAAGCGCGGTGAGAATAGCGGGATCGACTTCAAGCGGCGGAAGCTGCGGGAACATTCGCCCGAAACGGCCCGGCTTCGAAACGGAGCCGAGCGGCACCTGATCCAGGCCTCGCAACCCGCTATGATGACGACCTTCGTTGAAAATCGATCGTGCGTTCGCCACGGCGGCCCCCCCCCTCGATCGCGCATTGCCCGATTAGGCATTGGGACGCTTACAGCGGCTGAGCGGCGCGACTCACACAGCCGATCGAGGTAAGATGATGCACAGCGCCGGCTCAGGCAAGCCTGGTTTGGTCCATTACCGAGCGAAGGAGTGGCGCTCGCCCGTCGCGTTGAAAGACGACAATTGCTACAGGGACAGTCAAGCGTCCCACAGACTCTTGAGCTTCTTGAAGAAACCTGTCGAGGCTGGGCACTCGTCCCCGGTTTCCGTCTTGCGGAACTCTTCGAGCAATTCTTTCTGGCGCGCACTCAACTTGGTCGGTGTTTCCACCTCGACTTGGATGACCATGTCGCCGTGACCGCGGCCATTGAGGACCGTCATGCCGGCGCCGCGCTGGCGCAATTGCTTGCCAGACTGGATGCCGGCCGGAATCCTGATCTCGTGCCGCTGCTTGTCCAGCCCCGGCACCTCGATCGTGCCGCCCAGCGCCGCCGTGGTGATCGAGATCGGGCAGCGGGCGAACAGGGTGGTTCCGTCACGCTGGAAGATCGAATGCCGGGCAAGGTGGACGAATATGTAAAGATCGCCGGCCGGCCCGCCGCGCGCTCCCGCTTCGCCTTCGCCCGACAGACGGATGCGGGTGCCTTCGTCGACGCCTGCGGGAATGTGGACCTGCAACGTCTTATGCTTTTCCACACGGCCATCGCCGCGGCAGAATTCGCAAGGGTCGGCGATCACTTCGCCGGCGCCGCGGCAAGTCGGGCAGGTCCGCTCTACAACGAAGAAGCCTTGGCTGGCCCGAACCTGACCGCGACCGCCACATGTGTTGCAGCTTCGCGCGGCGGTGCCGGGCTTGGCGCCGGTGCCGTCGCACGGCTCGCAGGCCGCCGTGGTGTCCAGACGAAGCTCGACATCCTTGCCGCTATAGGCGTCCTCCAGACTGATCTCGAGATCGTAGCGAAGGTCGGAGCCGCGCAGCACATTGTGCCGCTGTCCACCCTGCCCGTTCATGAACTCGCCGAAGATGTTCTCGAAAATGTCTGAAAAAGAACCGAAGTCCTGGGCGCCGGCACCGTTGCCGCCATTCTTGAACGCGGCATGGCCGAAGCGATCATAGGCCGCGCGCTTTTGCGGGTCCTTCAGGCAATCATAGGCAACGCTGATCGCCTTGAAGCGCTCTTCGGAAACCTTGCAACCTGGATTGCGGTCCGGATGGCATTCCATCGCCAGCTTGCGATAAGCTGATTTAATGGTGCGCTCGTCGGCGCTCCGCTCCACCTCGAGCAGTTCGTAGAAATCGCTATCAAGCATGGCTTGTCCTGCGGAACGCAAGGCGCGTCACCCCAGCGAAGGCTGGGGTCTCAGCGAGCAGGATTGTGCCTTTCCTCCCTGAGATCCCCGCCTGCGCCGGGATGACGCGTCCGGTCATCGCTTTTACCTTTTGGCTTCGTCGTCCACTTCCGAGAATTCGGCATCGACCACGTCCTCGGTCGCGCCGCCGGCCTCGCCGCCCTGAGCGGCTCCGGCATCGCCAGTCCCACCAGCAGCAGACGCGGCCTGCTCCTTCTCGTAGATCGCCTGCCCCATCTTCATCGCAACCTGCGCAAGCGCCTGGGACTTGGCTTCCATCTGATCAGGATCGTTGCCGTCGATGGCGGCGCGGGTTTCCACGATCGCGGTCTCGATCTCCGACTTGAGGCCGGCGTCGATCTTGTCGCCATGCTCGCGCAGCTGCATCTCGGTGGTGTGGACGAGGCTATCCGCCTTGTTGCGGGATTCGGCGGCGGCGCGGCGCTTCTTATCTTCCTCGGCGAACTGCTCGGCGTCACGGACCATCTTGTCGATGTCCTGATCGCTCAAACCACCCGAGGCCTGAATGCGGATCTGCTGCTCCTTGCCGGTGCCCTTGTCGCGCGCCGACACATTGACGATGCCGTTGGCGTCGATGTCGAACGTGACTTCGACCTGCGGCACGCCGCGCGGCGCCGGCGGAATGCCGACCAGATCGAACTGGCCGAGCATCTTGTTGTCCGCCGCCATCTCGCGCTCGCCCTGGAAGACGCGGATCGTCACCGCATTCTGATTGTCTTCCGCGGTCGAATAGGTCTGCGACTTCTTGGTCGGAATGGTCGTGTTGCGATCGATCATGCGGGTGAAAACGCCGCCCAAAGTTTCGATGCCGAGCGACAGCGGAGTCACGTCGAGCAGCAGCACGTCCTTGACGTCGCCCTGCAGTACGCCGGCCTGGATGGCCGCGCCCATCGCGACGACCTCATCGGGGTTGACGCCAGTATGCGGCTCCTTGCCGAAGAACTCCTTCACGATCTCGCGGACGCGCGGCATGCGGGTCATGCCTCCGACCAGCACGACTTCGGACACGTCCGCCGCCTTGATGCCCGCGTCGGCGATCGCCTTCTTGACCGGATCGAGCGTGCGCTTGATCAGGTCCTCGACGAGGCGCTCGAGATCGGCACGGCTGATCGACTTGACGAGGTGCTTGGGGCCGGTCGCGTCGGCGGTGATGAACGGCAGGTTGACTTCGGTCGTCTGCGCGGAACTCAGCTCGATCTTTGCCTTTTCCGCGGCCTCACGCAGGCGCTGCAGCGCGAGCCGATCGGTCTTGAGATCGATGCCTTCCGACTTCTTGAACGTGTCGGCGAGATATTCGACGATCTTGGCATCGAAATCCTCGCCGCCCAGGAACGTGTCGCCATTGGTCGACTTCACTTCGAACACGCCGTCGCCGATCTCAAGCACCGAGATGTCGAACGTGCCGCCGCCCAGATCGTAGACGGCGATCGTCTTGCCGTCCTGCTTCTCGAGCCCGTAGGCGAGCGCAGCGGCGGTCGGCTCGTTGATAATCCGCAGCACTTCCAGGCCGGCGATCTGGCCGGCATCCTTGGTCGCCTGGCGCTGCGCATCGTTGAAATAAGCCGGAACGGTGATCACGGCCTGCGTGACGGTCTCGCCGAGATAGGCCTCGGCGGTCTCCTTCATCTTCTGCAGCGTGAAGGCCGAAATCTGCGACGGGCTGTAATCCTTGCCGCCGGCATTGACCCACGCATCCCCGTTTGGGCCGCGCGCGATCTTGTACGGAACCAGCTCCGTATCCTTCTTGGTGATGGGATCGTCGTAACGGCGACCGATCAGGCGCTTGACCGCGAAAATGGTGTTGTCCGGGTTCGTCACCGCCTGCCGCTTGGCCGGCTGGCCGATGAGCCGCTCGCCGTCCTTGGCGAAGGCGACGATCGACGGCGTGGTGCGCGCGCCTTCCGCATTCTCGACCACCTTGGGCTTGCCACCCTCCATGACGGCGACGCAGCTGTTCGTCGTGCCGAGGTCGATACCGATCACTTTAGCCATGTTTATCCTCTTGTGCCCCAATCGAAATACACTGAGCCCGCGCCCTGCAAATGAGCCGCACGAGCGTTTCGGGTTCGATATAGGTGGGGTTTGGATTGCGACAAGAAGTGCCGCTGCTCTAAGGGCGGAGCGATGAACCGTTGCCTTGCTCCCGTCCTGATGTGCCTGCCGTTGCTGGTCGCCTGCCAGCCTTCCGGTGAAGCGCAGAATCGGCCTGTTGTTACTGATGCAAGGATCGCTCTGCCGGCGGTGCGGGGCCGACCCGGAGCCGGCTATTTTACCATCCGAAGCTCGGCGAAGACGCGCTTGATCAATGTCTCGAGCCCTCGCGTAAAGCGGATGGAGCTGCACGAGAGCATGGCGGCCGGAATGGCCCCTCTCCGAGACGCTGAAGTTGGTGCCGGCGACAGTCTTGAATTCGCGCCCGGCGGGCGTCACGCAATGCTCTTCGATGTCGATCCAGCGCTTCGGATCGGCGACAAGGTGCCGCTTACCTTTACGTTTGATACCGCTGCTTCAGTTACAGTCGAAGCAGCGGTGCAGGGTCCCGGCGGCGGCAATGGCGGACGCTGAGGTGCCGAGCCGATCTGCTGGCGTATCTCGAGATCGTCTCGCTGCCGGTACGCCGACGCATTGGGCGTTGCTCGCTGTAATCCTGACTGTCGCCGCCGCTTTGCGTGTCGTCCACATCGGGGATCAGGGCTTATGGGGCGATGAAGGCCTCACCTTGTCGCTCGCGCACTGGCCGGTGTGGGACATGCTGCTGCTCCCGACCGATCCGACGCCGCCTCTCTATTACGCTCTTCACAAGCTGTTCCTCACGGCGGACGCAAGCGCGGCTACGGTTCGGAGCATCTCGCTGGTCAGCGGCATGGCATCTGTGCTTCTGATCTACGCGCTAGGGCGGCTGGCCTATGGCGACCGGGCCGGCCTGCTCGCCGCGGCATTGCTGGCGGTATGGCCTCAGCATGTGGATTACAGCCAGGAAGCGCGGGCATACGCGCTGCTGTTCCTGCTCACCCTCGCGTCGGCGACAAGCCTGCTGTGGTGGTGGCGGCTTGCTGACGCGAACAAGCCGGGTACTGCCGCGAGACGCTATTTCGCCTTGCTTCTCTTCTCCCTATCGACCGCGCTCAGCTTCTACACCCATCTCACGGCTGTGTTCTGGATCGCGCTTGCAATCGATATCCTCCGCACGCTTGCCGCCTCTTGCAAACCGCGCCTGAATCGCGAGGCGTGGCTGTCAATCGGCTTGATGGCGATCTTGGCAATACCCGGGCTGATCCGTTTTTATCGCCAGTTCACCACGCCGACCAATTTCAATTGGCTTCAGCAAGCCAGTCCCGCCGAGTTCCTGAGCAGCAGTTTGCAGGTGCTGCTTCCCGTCAGCACGCCATTCGGCCCTATGTTTAAAAACACCACCATCGCTTTGATGACCGCCAGCCTAATCGGCGGCCTGCTGGTATGGCGCGCTTGGCGCTGGCGGCGGGCAGGAAGCCCGCGCCCCAAAGACAAGGCGCGCGCCGCGATCGTGGCGGCCTTTCTGGCGCTCCCATTGCTGGTCTGGCTCGCGGGCTTCCTCACACTCCCGATCTTTATGGAGCGCACGATCCTTTATGCCGTTCCTGGTTCCATTCTCCTCTTTATCGCTCTGTTGCAGCGGGTGAAACGGCCGCGCCTGGCGCAGGGGCTCAGCGGGGCCGCCTTGTGCGCGCTGCTGGGAGCGACCGCCGTGCAGGGCACCATGCGTCCGAAGGAGGATTGGGGGGGCGCCTATGCCTTTCTCGAAGATCAGGTCAGGGCCGGCGACACTATCTTCTTCTGCGCATGGCAATATCCGTCGCTCCGTCATTCCGCCACGCGCCCGCTGCCCGCACCGCTGATCAACTGGTATACCGGCACTCCAATCCTGCTGGAGGAACCGTTCGGAACGCGGCCCGATTGGGACTGGACATTCTATCGTTTCTACCTCGGTCCTGGATCGAACAGACTTCGCGACCTTCCCCTTCAGTTACAACGCCGGACCTTGAAGGAGGGCGCGCGGATTTGGCTGATGGAAAGCGAGTGCTCTCCCGAAGCCAAAGCGGAGATCTCGGCATCGCTGCCGAAATCGTTACAGTTCCAACATGCCTGGACCTCCCCGTCCCGGCCAGCTTCCGACATCAAAGTCTCGCTTGCAAAAGCTGAGCCCGGCACCGAGCTCAACTTCTACTCGCCAGCCGATCAACAGCGTGGACGATGAGCCATCGCCACCTCACTCCGGGCGAGATCGCGCTCGCGGCTGGCGTTTTCGGTTCCGGGATTAGGTATGATCGCGTCCGCATCCATCGCGGCAAGTGGTTTCCGTTCCAGCCCAGGAACGTGGCGATGGCTCCGCGTGGACACATCCACTTTCATCCCCGGGGAGAACTTTGGTCCGACGATTTCTCGCTGCTACGCCCGCATCTGCAAGGCCTCTTCATCCACGAGATGACCCACGTCTGGCAGGCGCAGACCCGTGGCAGCTGGTATCTGGTGCTGATGCGGCACCCATTCTGCCGGTACCACTATACGATCAAGCCCGGCTGGCCGCTCGCCCGCTACGGCCTGGAGCAACAGGCGGAGATCGTCCGCCACGCATTCCTGCAACGCGAGGGGGTCACGGTTGCCGGCGCGCCGCCGCTCAACCAGTATCAGTCGATCCTGCCGTTCGGAACCACGGCTCCGTTCAGATGAGGTGCGGTTCCTTGGTGACTTCCCAGCTCTGGCCCTTGCCGACCAGCTTCTGGAGGTCCGGTTTCTTGCCGGCGCTGGCTTCCGCATTCTGCCGGATGACGGCGCTTTCGAAAGTCGGGGCGGGATCCTCGTAGATGACGCCGAGCGCCATCGGGAAACTGCCGAGCGGCATTTCGACCAGCATATGCGCGACGGACCGGTTCTTCGGATCGTGGACGATCACGCCCGCCGTTTGCCAATCTCCAGCTTCGACGGGAACCACTTGCAGGCGCAGATTCTCGCGGTCGAGCGCAATCCCCTTGGTCCCGCCCGCGAACAGCATCGGCTCGCGGGCGCTCAGCCAGAGCTGGTTCCCGCTATGCTCCTTGGCCGTGAACGGCGCGAAAACGTCGTCATTGTAAACGATGCAATTTTGAAAAATCTCGACGAAACTGGCGCCGCGGTGGCGGTGCGCCGCCTTGAGCACGTCCGGCAGGCTCTTCTGGACGTCGATCGCACGCGCGACGAACCGCGCGCCCGAACCGAGCGCGAAGGCACAAGGGCTGGCCGGCCGATCCACCGAACCGAACGGAGTCGACGGCGAGCGGGTGCCGACCCGCGATGTCGGCGAATATTGGCCCTTGGTCAGGCCGTATATCTCGTTGTTGAACAGCAGGATTTGGCAATCGAGGTTGCGGCGCAGCACGTGCATGGAATGGTTGCCGCCGATCGACAGCGCATCGCCGTCGCCGGTGATGATCCACACGTCGAGATCGGGATTGGCGAGCTTGATGCCCGTCGCGAAGGTGGGCGCGCGGCCGTGGATCGTGTGGAAGCCGTAAGTCTCCATATAATAAGGGAAACGGCTCGAGCAGCCGATCCCGGAGACGAACACGACATTCTCCGGGCGGACGCCGAGTTCCGGCATCGTACGCTGGACGGCCTTGAGCACGGCATAATCGCCGCAGCCCGGACACCAGCGCACTTCCTGGTCGGTCGCCCAATCCTTGGCACTGGTCTTGATCGGAGTCAGGTCGTTCATTGCGGGGCTTTCATGTGCGATGCGTGGATCAGGCCAGCGCGCGTTCGATCGCGGCCTCGATCTCCTTGATCAGGAAAGGCTGACCGGAAACCTTGTTGAGCGGGCGGGCGTCGAGCAAATATTGGTCGCGCAGCACCGTCTTGAACTGGCCCGTGTTCATCTCCGGAACGAGGATCTTCTCGTAACCCTTGAGCAGAGATCCGAGATTACGCGGCAGCGGCCAGATGTGACGGACATGAATGTGGTGCACGTCCCTGCCCCGCAACCGCTGACGACGCACCGCCTGGTGGATCGGACCGAAGGTCGAGCCCCAGCCCACGATCGCGAGCTTGCCGGAAGCCTCGCCCAGCGTGACGGTTTGTTCGGGCACGTGATCGGCAACGCCATCCACCTTCATGCGGCGAATCTTGGTCATCAGCTCGTGATTGCCGGGCGAATAATCGATGTGACCCGTCTTGGACGCCTTTTCGATGCCGCCGATGCGATGCAGCAGGCCGGGCGTGCCGGGCTTCACCCACGGCCGACCGCCATTGGGCGTGCGCTGGTAGGGCAGGAAGTTGCCTTCCGGCGGCTCGTCGAGAAACTCGACCGGGAAGGGCTCGTAGGCGCTCATGTCCGGCACGCGCCACGGCTCCGCGGCATTGGCAATGTAACCGTCGGTGAGCAGCATTACGGGCGTCATGAAGCGGGTCGCGATCCGCACGGCTTCGATCGCGCAATCGAACGCGTCGGCGGGCGATCGAGCGGCGATCACCGGCATCGGTGCGTCGCCGTTGCGGCCGTACACGGCCTGGTAGAGGTCGGACTGCTCGGTCTTGGTCGGCAGCCCGGTCGACGGACCGCCGCGCTGCGAATTGACAATCACCAGCGGCAACTCGGTCATGATCGCCAGGCCGATCGCCTCCGCCTTGAGCGCGATCCCGGGCCCGGAGGAAGACGTAACGCCGAGCGATCCCGCATAGCTCGCGCCGATCGCCGATCCGATCGCCGCGATTTCGTCCTCCGCCTGAAAGGTGGTGACGTCATATTCCTTAAGGCGCGACAAGTGATGCAGGATCGCGCTTGCCGGCGTGATCGGATAGCCACCGAAGAACATCGGCAAGCCGGCCAGTTGCGCGCCCGCGACCAGGCCGATCGAGATTGCCTCCGCGCCCGTGACGGTCCGATACAGGCCCGGCTCGGCCGGTGCTGGGGCAAGGTGCTGCTGGTGGATTTGGCCGCCGATCTCCGCTGTTTCACCATAAGCGTGGCCTGCGTTCAGCGCGGCGATATTGGCCTCGGCCAGTTCCGGTGCCTTGGCGAACTTGGTCTTGAGCCACTCCTCGATCGGTTTGCGGTCCCGGTCGAACATCCACAGCGCCAGGCCCAGCGTCCACATGTTCTTGCAGCGCAGCGCTTCCTTGTTGCCGAGGCCGAAAGGCTTCACGCTGTCCAGGGTGAGCTGGCTTATGTTGAGCGGCATCACCTGCCACTTGGCGAGAGACTCGTCCTCCAACGGGTTGTTTTCGTATCCGGCCTTGGCAAGGTTGCGTGTTCCGAACTCGCCAGTGTCGACGATCACGAGTCCGCCCGGCTTGAGCGCCGCGACATTGGTCTTGAGCGCCGCCGGGTTCATCGCGATCAGCACGTCCGGCGCATCGCCGGCGGTGTCGATTGCCGCTGAGCCGAAATTGATCTGGAATGCGGACACTCCAAAGGTCGTGCCCTGCGGCGCGCGGATTTCCGCCGGGAAATCGGGAAAGGTCGCAAGGTCGTTGCCGGCCAATGCAGTCGACAGCGTGAACTGGCCGCCGGTCAGCTGCATGCCATCGCCGCTGTCGCCGGCAAAACGCACCACCACCGCTTCGAGCGGCACGTCCACTTGGGCTTCCTCGCGTGTCAGTAGATGCGTGGCGCTCGCCATCCCGTCCTCAAGCTAAAGTTCGTTGCTACAAGGCCTTAGAGCCGTGCCGCCGCGGCTTCAACGCACGATGCTGTATTCGGGCGAAAGCCGGTCAGGGCATCGGCCAAGGTCAGGATCGAGCGCACATGCCGTTCGGCGATCTCGCGCGCATCCGGGCCGTAGCCCCCGCCGGGCGTGCTGGCGAGGCCGATGCCGCGCTCGCGGGCCAGCCCTGCCACCAGCCGATCGCGCGCATCGAGCCCAGCTTGCGTCAGCGCCAGCCGGCCGAGCCGATCATCGACGAACGGATCGACTCCCGCCTGATAGAGGATGAGGCCGGGCCCGAACTGATCGAGTAACGGCGTGAGCGTAGCGGCAAGCCGATCCAGATAATCATCGTCCCCAGTCCCGTCGGGGAGGCTTACATCAAGCGTCGAGCGCGCCTTGCGGGCCGGAAAATTCTTTTCAGCATGGATCGAGTAGGTGGCGATATCCACGCGACCCGCCGTCAGCGCCGCTGTGCCGTCGCCCTGATGGACGTCGCAATCGACGACGAGGACGCGCCCGACATGCTTTTCATCGACCAGCCGCACCGCGGCGATCGCCAGATCGTTGAACACGCAATAGCCCGCGCCCGTATCGGCCAGCGCATGGTGGCTGCCGCCGGCGCTGTTGGCCGCGAAGCCACGCTCCAGTGCGAGCAGCCCGGACAAGAAGGTGCCGCCCGGCACGCGCTCGGCCCGGCGCGCCACCGGTTCGGTGATGCCGAACCCGATCCGCCGTTCCTTGGCCGGCGGCACACGCGCTTCGATAACTTCGGCAACGTAAGCCGGATCGTGCACGGCCTCCAGCCAGGCGACCGGCATCGGCGTCGGCTCGACCCAGTCGATCGCCCGTCCGCTTTCCCGCAGCAGATCTCGGATCCAGGCATTCTTGCTTGGCTGGTAGGGTCCGCTGGATCGCGGCTGGGCGACATATTCGGGATGATGGACGACCGCGATCACCGCCCTTAGTTAAGCCCCGCGCCACCGCCACGCCAGGAGTTGCTTTTGCCCGAGCCTTTCATCCGTCCCGATGTGCGGCTGTTTCTCGGCTACCTCAACAGTCTGCCGGGGCCGCGCAGCCACCAGGTCGGCGCCGTCGAAGCGCGCAACATGATGCGGGCCTCGCGCCATGTCGCCGATGCCGCCGTGGGCGAGCTTGCCGTGATCCGCGATGTGGTCGCGCCCGGCCCGGCCGGCAACATCCCGCTGCGGCTGTATGATGCGCGGGCGGAACGACGGCCGGGGCCGATGCTGCTGTTCATGCACGGCGGCGGTTTCGTAATGGGCGATCTGGAGACGCACGAGCCGTTCTGCGCGGAGATCGCGCGCGAACTGGACCTGCCGGTGGTCGCCGTCGATTACCGGCTGGCGCCCGAGCATCCCTGGCCCGCAGGCGCCGAGGATTGCATCGCAGCGGCCAGCTGGGTGGCCGGCAGCCCAAGCGAGCTCGGCCGGGAGGTGGCGGGGCTCGTCACCTGTGGCGACAGTGCCGGCGGCAATCTGGCGATCGTGGTCGGCCTTGCCTTGCGCGACGATTCGGCGGCGGCGCCGGTGATCGCGCAATGGCCGATCTATCCCGCCGCCGATCCCACCAAAAGCTATCGCTCGTTCGAGGATTTCAGTGAAGGCTATCTGCTCAGCCGCGACGCGATGCGCTGGTTCGACGGCTGCTATCGCCCCGACCTGCGCGACTGGCGCTATGCGCCGCTGCTCAAGTCGCAGGCCGGCATGCCACCGACACTCGTTCTAACCGCGAGCCTCGATCCGATCCGCGATCAGGGGCGCGCTTACGCGTCAGCCTGCATCGAGGCGGGTGTGCCGACGATCTTCCGTGAAGCCCAGGGTAACATTCACGGCTTCATCAACCTGCGCAAGGCGATCCCTTCGTCGCAAGACGACATTCTAGGCTGCACCCGCGTGTTGAAAGTGATGATCGAAGAGGACGTGGCGGCATGACGGACCTCCCCTACCGCCCCGCCGCGGGGGTGATGCTGCTTAATTCCGAGGGCAAGGTGTTTGTCGCCCAGCGGCTCGATAGCAGCCTTGAGGCTTGGCAGATGCCCCAAGGCGGGCTCGACGAAGGCGAGGATCCGCATGCGGGCGCGCTTCGCGAGTTGGAGGAGGAGACCGGAATCAGACCGTCGCTGGTCGAGATCATCGCCCGTTGCCCAACCGAGCTGACCTACGATCTGCCGGACAATCTGGTCGGCAAGCTTTGGAAGGGACGCTGGCGCGGGCAGCGTCAGACCTGGTTCCTATGCCGCTTCACCGGCCGCGACGACGATATCGACATCGTCACGGCGGAGCCTGAGTTTCGCGCCTGGAAGTGGGCGGAGCCCGAGACGCTCCCGGCGATGATCGTGCCGTTCAAGAAGAAGCTATACGAGGATGTGCTGGCGGCGTTCCGGCCGTGGCTGCGCTGAGCGGGACGCGGGTCTTGGCTTGATCGGCGAAGTCCGGCTAGAGCCTTGTCATGGGGGCGATAAACAGGATCGAAGCCGCGGCGGTTGAGCGGGCGGGCGCGGCGCCGATGGTCGATCAGGTGCTGGCCTGGGCGGCGATCAACAGCGGATCGCGCAATCTGGACGGACTGGCCGAAATGGCCCGGATCTACGCCGACGCATTCGCGGTTTTGCCTGGGGAGTTAGCGCTGCTCGACGCGGAGCCGGTCGAGGGGATGGCTGGCGATGGCAGGCTCGAGCCGCTCGAACATGGTCGCAATCTGCACCTCCGGGTGCGCCCGGAGGCGGCGGTGCAGTTGCTGTTCACCGGACATATGGACACGGTGTATGCGGCCGATCATCCGTTCCAGACCGTCGCCTGGCGAGAGGCAGGCGTACTCAACGGCCCAGGCGTCGCGGATATGAAGGGCGGGATCGCGGTCCTGCTCGCTGCGCTGGAGGCGGTGGAAGCATCGCCGGCCGCACGCAGCTTCGGCTACGAGGTGGTGATCAACAGCGATGAAGAGGTCGGCTCGCCCGGTTCGGCGGCGTTGATCGCGCGAGGCGCGCGCGGCAAGCGGGCGGCGCTGACCTATGAGCCGGCGGCGCTGCCCGACGGAACCCTGGCCGGGGCGCGGCCCGGCAGCGGCAATTTCTCGATCAGCATTAGGGGGCGGAGCGCCCATGCCGGGCGCAATCCGGAGGACGGACGCAACGCCGTCGTCGCCGCCGCCGATCTGGCGCTGCGACTGGCAAATGCGCGCGGACCCCGCTTGTCAGTCAACCCGGCGAAGATCGAAGGTGGCGGGCCGAACAATGTGGTTCCCGACCATGCCATACTGCGGGTCAATATGCGGCCAGTCACCGCGGAGGATCAGGCGCGCGGGCAGGCCGCGCTCGACGCAGCGGTCGCGATGGTCACGGCCGAGCACGGTGTAGCGATCGAGGTGCACGGTGGTTTCGCGCGGCCGCCCAAGCCGCTCGATGCCGGGGCCGAAAGCTTGTTCAGGCTGGTCGCGCGATGCGGGGCCGATCTCGGGCAAAGCATCGGCTGGCAACCGAGCGGAGGAGTTTGCGACGGCAACAATATCGCGGCTTGCGGCGTTCCGGTGGTGGACACGATGGGCGTGCGCGGCGGTGCTATCCATTCGACGGAAGAATATCTAATCGTCGACAGCCTGGCCGAGCGCGCGCGATTGTCCGCGCTGACGATCCTGCGCCTTGCCGCGGGAGACGGGCTGTGAATTTCCGCGTCCGTCCGGCGGTCGGCAGCGATTTTGATGCGATCTACGAAATGGCGAAGCTGACCGGCGGCGGGTTCACCAACCTTCCGGCGGACCGGGGCGCGTTGGTCGAGAAGCTGGTCACTTCCGAAAAGGCGTTTACTTCCGAGCGCTCCGAGCCGGGCGACGATCTGTTCCTGATGATGCTGGAGAATGCCGACACGGGCCAGATTCGCGGCACCTGCCAGCTGTTCGGAATGGTCGGCACCGAGCATCCATTCTACAGCTACCGGATCAGCACGCTGACCCAGACCTCAAAGGCGCTCGGCAAGACGTTTCGCGCCCAGCATCTGTCGCTCACCACCGACCTGGAAGGTTCGTCGGAAGTGGGCGGGCTGTTCCTGCATCCGGGCGAGCGTGCCGGCGGGCTCGGCCTGTTATTGGCGCGCAGCCGCTACCTGTTCATCAAGCTCCACCGCGAGCGTTTCGCCCGGCGCGTGATCGCCGAGCTTCGCGGGGTGATCGACGAATCCGGCGGTTCGCCCTTCTGGGATGCGATCGCCGGCAAATTCTTCAACATGCCGTTCCAGGAAGCGGACGAGTTCAACGCCATGCACGGCACCCAGTTCATCGCTGATCTTATGCCCAAGACACCCATTTATACTGCGATGCTGCCCGAAAGCGCGCGCCACGTGATGGGCGTGCCGCATCCCACCGGGCGGGCGGCGCTGCGCATGCTTGAGCATGAGGGGTTCAGCTACGACTGCTACGTCGATATTTTCGATGGCGGGCCGACGGTTCAGGCGCCGACCGATCAGATCCGCACGATCCGAGAGTCGCGCGAACACCGGCTCCACCGCATCTCGGAGGAGCCGATCGCGGCGCCGCGAATGATGCTGGCGGCGGGCCGGCTGTCCTCGTTCGCGTGCTGCTACGGCGGCGTAGCCGAGAGTGCGGATGGCGAAGTTGCATTGGACCGAACGAGTGCCGACCTGCTGGGCATCGAGCCCGGCGAGACCTTCGTCGCGATGGGACGCTGAGCGATGGCGCTGCGGGAGATCAATTTCGACGGGATTATCGGGCCGAGCCACAATTATGCCGGGCTGAGCCTCGGCAATCTGGCGTCCGGCGCCAACAAGGGCAATGCCTCGCACCCTAAAGCGGCGGCGCTGCAGGGCGTCGAGAAGATGCGGCACAATCTCGATCTCGGCCTCGCGCAGGGCTTGTTCGTCCCCCTGCCCCGCCCTGATCATGACTGGCTGAGCGATCTCGGCACCACCGTCCAGGACGCGCCCGAGACGCTGCGCGCCGCCGCTTTCTCCGCCTCGGCGATGTGGGCGGCCAATGCGGCGACCGTGTCGCCATCGCCCGACACCGGCGACGAGCGCTGCCACCTTACCGTCGCCAATCTGCGCACCATGCCGCACCGAAGCCATGAATGGGCCGACACGTACAGCCAGTTGCGTTGCGCGTTCGGCAATACCGAATGCTTTCGGATTCATCGCCCGATCCCGCCCACCTTTGGCGATGAAGGCGCGGCCAATCACATGCGGCTTGCGTCCAGCCATGACGCCGCCGGCGTTGAAGTGTTCGTGTATGGAATGCGCGGCGGCGCCTTTCCCGCCCGCCAGCATCTCGAGGCGAGCCGGGCAGTCGCGCGTCATCATCAGCTGGACGACGGGCGCATCCTGTTTGTGGCGCAATCGGAGGAGGCGATCGCCGCCGGCGCCTTTCACAACGACGTCGTCGCGGTGGCCAATGAAAATGTCCTGTTCTGCCACGAGCAGGCGTTCGACGACCGTTCCAGCTTCTACGCGGCGCTGCGCCGCCTGTTGCCGGAGGTCGAGATCATCGAGGTTCCAGCGAGCGCGGTGAGCCTGTCCGATGCGATCCGAAGCTACATGTTCAACGCGCAGCTGGTCACCCTGCCCGGCGGCGGCATGGGGCTGATCTTGCCGGAAGAAGCGCGCGAGACGCCTGCCGTATGGCGCTGGCTGGAGCAGATGACGTCCGGCAACGGCCCGGTGCGCGAGCTGTTCGTGGTCGACGTGCGCCAATCCATGGCCAATGGCGGCGGCCCCGCCTGCCTGCGCCTACGCGTCGTCGCCGACCCGAAGTCCGTCGATCCGCGTTTCATTTGCGGTCACGAGATGCTCGACGGAGTATCGGAAGTGATCGAGGAACATTGGCCCGACCGCATCGTCCCCGACGACCTGGCCGATCCCGAACTGTGGGAACAGCTCGAACAAGGGCGGGAGGCTTTGCTCGACCGGTTGGATTTGGGCGAGCTGGAATAAAGTGATTTCTCTGATCGTTCTGATCGTCGCCCCGGACTTAATCCGGGGCCAGGCTTCTTCAGCTGGTTGGCAAGCAAGGTTCAGCCCTGGCCCGGATCAAGTCCGGGCCGACGAATGTATTTCGGGCGTTTGCGATCGATCAAGCCCTCTCATGCCTACTCGGCGCTCCAGAAGATATCGATCGGCGCGTCGATGGCGGCGATCAGGCGGCCGATCGGCACGGATGAAAGCGGGCCTTCCTTGATCGCGCGCTCCAGCATCTCGCGCTTGGCGGAGCCTTCCAGCACGATCATCACCGCGCGCGCCGAAGTCAGGGCGGCGGCGGTCAGCGTGACTCGTTCCACCGGCGCATCGGCCGGCAGCGGATCGGGACGGACGCCGACCGCGCGACGTTCCTTGGGGCCGGCGATCGCCCGATCATAATCCGGCCCTGGGAAGATGGAGGCGGTGTGCCCGTCCGCGCCGACGCCCAGGCAGACCAGGTCCAGCGGCCATTCGAGCTGCGCCAGCCGTGCATCGACGGCACGGCCCACTGCTTGGTAATTCCCAGCGCCGGCTTCGATCAGCGACACGAGTTGCGCGCCCTTTGCCCCGAACAGCTTGTGCAATTTGGCACTGTTGCTGAGCGGATCGTTGGCGGGAACCAGACGATCGTCGGTCGGCAGGATCGTCACTTTGGGCCAGGCAATGCCTTTCGACTTGAGCAAGGCCTTGGCGATCGGATCGATCACGCCATCTCCCGGCAGTGCGATCCGCGCGCCGCCATGTGCCTGGATCGCGCTTTCGATCACGAAGCCGATGTCGCCCGACACCTGCTCGGCCAGCTCGGCGGGCGTGTCGAACTCCCACCATTCAATCTCGTCCATATCGCTTCCAATCCTTGCGTTCGGCGCGCCTTAGCCGCCCAGCGCCTCATCTAGGAAGAGCAAAGCCGCCGCCCAGCTCTGCCGATCGGCCGAGGGGTGGTAGTCCATGCGCGGATCCGCACCGCCCGCGACATTGCGGTTGGTGAAGCTGTGCAGCGCGCGGCCATAGACGATCAGCTGCCAATCGGCGCCGGCGTCGTCCATCTCTCGCTGAAAGGCGGCGATGTCGGCCGGCGGAGCGAGCGGATCAAGCGCCCCGGTGCAAGCGAGCAGCTTCGCCGCGATTTGCCCGGGCTTTGCCGGCTGCGCGCTGCCGAGCAGGCCATGAAAGCTCACCACCGCGCCCAGCGCGGTTCCGCTTCGGGCAAGTTCGAGGACGGCCATTCCGCCGAAACAATAGCCGATCGCCGCGGTGCGGGCCGGATCGACGCCGTCCAGCCCCAGCAAAGCATCGAGTCCCGCGCGAACGCGTCGGCGGAACGCAGCGGTGTCCGCGCGCAAACCGTCCATCGCTTCCGTGCCGCTGAATGTGCGTCCGCCGCCGTAAAGATCAGCCGCCAGCGCCAGGTAACCGAGATCGGCCAGCATCCGCGTCCGCCGCCGTGCATTGTCGCCGAGACCAGGCGCTTCGTGCACGACCAGCACGGCTCGGCCGTTCGGCTGGACCGGCCGCTCGAGGACGCCGCGCAGCTCCAGCCCGCCGTCGTGATAATGAAATGGCTCGTTCATTGCTTCGTCTCCAGCCGTTCTTCCCAGCTACAAGCCGACAACGCGCCAACCCAGCTCAAGCCCGATCGGTCCCCTCGCACCTCGACGACGTTGGTGATCCGGAACGAGTGCGGCCACGAGCCGTTCGTCAGCCGGTGGGGTCGTATCAACAATCGAGGATCAAACATGAACCAGTCCATTGCATCCGCCGTTTTCGATAGTCGCTCCGAGGCCGAGCGCGCCGTATCCCAATTGCGTTCCGCCGGCGTGCGCGACAGCGACATCTCCATCGTCGCGCAACATGACGGCAAGAACACCAGCACGGACGGCGCCGGAGAAGAAACAGGCGATTTCGTCAGCAAGGCGGCGCTGGGCGCCGGCGCCGGCGCGCTGCTCGGCATTGCCGCGCTCGCAATCCCAGGTGTCGGCCCGCTCGTCGCGGCCGGAGCAATCGCGGAAAGCGCAATCGGCGGCGCAGCACTGACCGGGACGGCGATCGGTGCCGCTGCGGGTGGCCTGAGCAGCCTGCTGACCAAGCACGGCGTCAGCGACGACGATGCCCGTTACTATGAGGATCGGGTCAATCAGGGCGGTGTGTTCGTCTCGGTGGACAGCTCCGCGAATGTAGATCGCGAGCGGGTGAGCGAGATCCTCTACGGCGCTGGCGGGCATAGTTCCAGCCGGGCCAGCAGCAAGGTCGCGGGTGCGTTCGACGGCCATGACGATCCCAACCGGGGTCCGCTGGACAGAAGCACGAATGCGCTCGGCCTCAACGACGATCCCAACCGCGGACCTCTGGACCGTGCTTCCAACGCGCTGTCGGATCATGACGACCCGAACCGCGGTCCGCTCGATCGCGCCGACAACGCGCTGGACGGTCGCGACGACCCCAATCGCGGCCCGTTCGACCGCGCCTCGAACGCGATCGAACGCAACATCTGATCCTTCGCGAGGATATATCGAGGCCCGTTGCAGTCGATTGAGACGGACGGGTTCGCGAAGTTGAAACGGGGCGGTCGGACTTGAGCATAGCGCCAAGTTCGACGGCCTTTTTCATGAGTTAGAAGAGTGGTTTCCCGACCGCTCGGCGCCCGGCGGCTTGACAGGGCGAGAGCGCGTTTCCACTTCTTTGCCCATGTCACGCGCGCTTCTGATCGCTGCCTTGCCGATGCTTTCGGCGCAGACGGGCGCGCCGGTCCAGCGGGGAATGCCAGTGTCGAAGGAGCAAGCCATTCCCGCGCGCGACGGCAACATCGCCATCCAGGAAGAATATTGCGCCGCTCGCAAGGCCGGCACGGCGGCGGCATATGATCTGTTCATCGCGCGTCACCCGCAGCATCCGCTCGCGGCGCAGGCCCGGGCCGACCGCGCGCAGCTGCGCCGCTGAAGCAGCCGATTACGATTAACGTTGCCCAGTAAGCACTTAACCGCTATAATCGGCCCATCATCGAGCGATTGACCGCTCGCACCGGCAGGCGCGGTCGCGGACCGGCTTCCCGATTCACTTCTCGTTTAGATGCTGTCGTTTAGTCCTGTTTCGTCGGGCGTGCGCGCCTGCTGAGGAGCCTGTTGATGCCGAGCACCACCACGATTACGACCACTGGCAACCAGGACGTCGATGGCCTGCTCGGCAACCGCAAATGGGCGGTCCAGAGCCTCACCTTCAGCTTCCCGACCGCGCCCGGCGAGGTCAGCGGCTATGTGTCGGGCGAGGAACCGTTCAGCGGCTTCGAAACGCTGAATGCGACGCAGCGCGCGGTGGTTCGCAAGATCTATGCGGACGTGTCCAGCTTCACCAACCTGACCTTCACGGAAGTCGGCGGCGGTGCGGGCGATCTACGGTTCGGCATGACCAACGATACGACGACCGCGCATGCTTATTATCCGAGCTCGTCCGACAAGGGCGGCGACACCTGGTTCAACAATAGCGGCGCCAAGTACGACAATCCCGTGTTCGGCAATTATGCCTACCAGACCTTTCTCCACGAAATGGGCCACACGTTCGGCCTGAAGCACGGCCACGAGGCGGCGGCGATGACGGCTGCGCACGACTCGATGGAATATACGGTCATGACCTATCGCAGCTACGTGAACGGGCCAGCGACCGGCTACACCAACGAAACCGGCGGCTTCGCGCAGACCTACATGATGTACGACATCGCCGCGCTTCAGCATCTGTACGGCGCCAATTACACCAGCAATGCCGGCGACACGACCTACAGCTGGAACCCGCAGACCGGCGCGATGTCGGTCAACGGCGTCGCCGGATCGACGCCGGTGGCGAATCGCGTGTTCCTGACACTCTGGGACGGCGGCGGCAGCGACACGTACGACCTGTCCAATTACACCAGCGCGGTCACGATCGATTTGCGTCCGGGCGAGTGGAGCAAGACGTCGGCGGTGCAGCTCGCCAGTCTCGGCAACGGCAATTACGCGCGCGGCAATGTCGCCAACGCGCTGCTTTACGGCAACGACACCCGCTCGCTGATCGAAAACGCTCGTGGCGGCGCCGCCGGCGACGTGCTGATCGGCAATCAGGCGGCGAACGTGCTGACCGGTGGTGGCGGCGCGGATCGGCTGACCGGCGGCGCGGGCGCGGATCTGTTCCTGTTCAGGGCGGCATCCGACAGCAACGGCGCCGCGCGGGACGTGATCACCGATTTCACCGCGGGCGAGGACAAGATCAACTTCGACGCGTTCGCCGCGTTGAGCTTCGCGGGGACCAATGCATTTTCCGGCCGGGCCGGCGAACTGCGCTACACCAACAATGGCTCCAGCACCCTGGTCGAGGTGGACCTGAACGGCGACCGGGTTGCCGACGTGCAGATCGAGCTGACCGGCGGGGTGGCGCTGACCAGCTCGGACTTCACCAACGTGAGCGGTTCCGCCCCGCCGCCGCCGCCCCCTCCCCCGCCACCACCCCCGCCTCCTCCGCCACCCCCACCTCCTCCGCCGCCGGCTCCGGTTGCGGACGGCGGCAACAATGTCCTGACCGGCACGGACGGCAACGATACGCTCGACGGGCTTGGCGGCGACGATCTGCTGATCGGCCTGCTCGGCGACGATGTGCTGATCGGCGGCGCGGGCAACGACACGGCGAGCTACGCGCATAGCGGCGCGGATCTGCAGATCCGGCTGAGCACCACTACCGCGCAGAACACCAATGGGGCCGGCAACGACAGATTGGTCTCGATCGAGAATCTGATCGGCGGGAGCGGCGACGACCTGTTCGTCGGCAACGGCTCGGCCAATTCGCTCGACGGCGGGGCGGGCAATGACGACCTGTCCGGCGGCACCGGCATCGACACCCTGATCGGCGGCCTGGGCCAGGACAAACTGACCGGCGGATCGGGCGCGGACGTCTTCCGCTTCGACAGCACATTCGACAGCGTCTCGGGAAGCCGCGACCGGATCGTCGATTTCGCGCGCAACGCCGACAAGATCGACCTCAGCCGGATCGACGCGATCAGCGGCACGACGGCCGACGATTCGTTCCGCTTCGTCGGCACCACCGCCTTTTCCGGGAAGGCCGGCGAGCTGCGTTATCAGAAGATCGGCGGGACGACGTTGATCGAAGCGGATGTCGATGGCGACGGCGTGGCCGACTTCCAGATCGAGCTCGGCAGCGCGCTCAACCTGGCGACGACCGACTTTCTGCTCTGAAGTCCGCCACTTAGGCCGGCATTAACTTGTGCGGGGGCGTCGGTCCCTCGCTGGAACAGCGCCAACGGCACGGGCTCGGCCCGATTGACTCATCGGGGACCGGCGGACCAGCTAGCCCCGATGAGCCGTTCCAGCCCCTTCTTGCATCTCTCGGGACGGCCCCGCTTGCGTAAACAATTCGTTACGCATGCGGCACCTTCTTCCCTCCTGCGACGTTCTCGATCCCGCCGCGACTTTGCGCGCGGCGGTGAATCGCGTTCGCCCCAAGCCTGAGAGACTGACATGCCATCTTCCAGAACCGTCGAGAAATCCGGCAACATCTCGATCGACGGCGTGATCGCCGGCATGAAATGGTCGACCAATGCGCTGACTTACAGCTTTGGGACCAACAGCTACGATTATATCGGCGATTATACACGCAACGAAGAGGCATTCGCCAATTTCGAGGCGTTCAACCCGGCCCAGCGGGCGACGGTGCGCACTGCCTACGACCAGATTTCCAGCTTCACCGGCCTGGTCTTCACCGAAACATCGGGCGCCAAGGGCGCGCTTCGTTTCGGGATGACGGACGATACCGTTACCGCCCACGCTTATTATCCAAGCGGGCTCGGCAAGGGCGGCGATAGCTGGTTCAACAACAGCGGCGGCGCTTACGACACCCCGGGTGCGGGCAATTACGCCTTCCATTCGATCCTGCACGAGATCGGCCACACGCTCGGCCTCAAGCATACCGACGAGGGCGACGCCCTGCCCGTCGCGCAAGATACGATGGAATTTTCGGTGATGAGCTACCGCGCGCACCTGGGCGACAATGGGTCGTCCTACCCCAACGAGACGGCCGGCTTCGCGCAAAGTTATATGATGCTGGACATTGCGGCGCTGCAATATCTGTACGGCGCCAACTACGCGACCAATACGGGCGACACGGCCTACAGCTGGAACCCGCTGACCGGCGCGATGTCGATCAACGCGGTTGCCGGCGCCGCGCCGGTCGCAAACCGGGTGTTCGCGACGATTTGGGACGGCGGCGGCAACGACACGTACGATCTGTCCAACTATGCCGACGCGGTCAGGATCGATCTGCGCCCGGGCGAATGGACCACGACGTCGGCCGTCCAGCTCGCCAATCTCGGCAACGGCCATTTCGCGCGCGGCAATGTCGCCAACGCCCTGCTGTTCAATGGCGACACGCGCTCGCTGATCGAGAATGCGCGCGGCGGCGCCGGCAGCGACGTGCTGATCGGCAATCAAGCCGCGAACCAGCTCGACGGCGGCCGCGGCGCCGACCGGCTGACCGGAGATGCGGGTGCCGACACCTTCATCTTCCGACCAGGCGATAGCGCGGACGGCGCACGCGACGTGATAACGGACTTCGCTCTCGGCCAGGACAAGATCAACTTCGCCGCATTCGGCGCATTGAGCTTCATCGGTTCGGCCGACTTTTCCGGCGCGGCCAACCAGCTGCGCGTCTGGGGCGACGCGGGCGACACCCTGGTCGGCATCGATCTGGACGGCGACCGCGATGCCGATTTCCTGATCGAGCTGAGCGGCACGGTGGCGGTGACCTCCGCCGACTTCACCGGCCTGGCGGCGAGCGCCCCGGCGAGCCCGCCCGCGCCGGCCACCAATGGCCTTCAGGGCACGGCGGGCAATGACGTGCTGGACGGCGGCACCGGCGCTCAGACCCTGCGCGGCCTAGCCGGCGACGATTCGCTCAACGGCGCATCGGGCAATGACGTGATCGTCGGCGGGATCGGCAAGGACCGGCTGACCGGCGGATCGGGAAGCGACATCTTCCTGTTCGAAAGCGCGGCCGACAGCCCGTCCGGCACCGGCAAAGACCGGATCCAGGATTTCCAGCGCGGCATGGACAAGATCGATCTGAGCGCAATCGACGCCAACGGCGCGCTCGCCGGCGATCAGGCCTTTACCTTCATCGGCACAGCCGGCTTCAGCGGCAAGGCCGGCGAGCTTCACCAGATCCGGCTGAACGGCCTGACCGTGATCGAAGGCGATTTGAACGGCGATCGCATCGCCGACTTCCAGATCGAGTTCGCGTCGGCGATCAGCCTCTCGACCAGCGACTTCCTGCTGTAAGGCCGAGCCTTACGGCCTGGAAAGGCTTGCGGCGATGTATGCCGATCCGACTTCGGCAAACCAATTGTCCAGCATCTGCACGCCGGGCGGCAGCGTCATCGTCATGTCGCGCGTATTGCCGTCGCGAACGAGGCGGATGACCCCGTCCGGCCCGGTGCGGGTGAGGACGGCCCAGCCGCCGCGGATTCGGTCCAGTTCCGGATTGCTGAGCCTGCGCGCCTGAACGCCAGGCGCGGCGGTGGTGTAGGTCACCCGATCGGTCATCTGCACTTCGGGATTGAGACAAGGCATCGCTGATGCCGAAAGCGCAAGGGCGATGAGACACATGGGTCATGCTCCTTCCGGCCGCGGGATTCCACCGGCCTGTTAACATGGGTAACCCGCCCGCCCCGGAAAGTATCCGCTTTCCCGAAAGCCGGACCTTGGCCGCATGCCCCATCATGATCCATCACCCGGCATCGACGGTCCTCATCGCGCGTGGCTCGACGTCCCGCGGGTCCAGGGATTCGCCGCATTCCGAACAGGCCAGCACCGATCGGAAATCGGCACCGCAATTCGCATGGCGATGAATGACGGGCGGCCCTTCAGGCCCCGCAAAATGCGCGTCGCCCCAATGGACGAGCGTCAGCACCACCGGATACAGGTCGCGTCCCTTGGCCGTCAGCCGATATTCGTGTCGCGTCGGCCGCTGCTGGTAAACGACTTTCTCGAGCACGCCCTCGGCGACGAGCCCCGACAGCCGGTCGGTCAGCACGCGGCGGGCAATGCCGAGGCTCGACTGGAAGTCGTCGAACCGGCGTATCTTGAGGAAGGCATCACGCAGGATCAGCAACGTCCAACGGTCCCCGACCACCGACAGGGCCCGAGCGAGCGAGCAATCCTCCGAGGCGAGCCTGTCCCATCTCATCCCGTCCGGTTGCCATTGACTCGGTTCACATTCAAGACTTACCCGTCGGGAAAGGGACCGAGGACGAAGCATGATGGACCGGAACGCAAGCGTGGCGGTGGTTGGCGCCGGAGATTTCATCGGCTCGGGGATCGCGCGGCGTTTCGCGGCGGAAGGTTACCGGGTCCATGGTGGCCGGCGCCACGGCGACAAGCTGGCCGCCTTGGAATCCGAGATTGCCGGATCGGGCGGCGCCTTTCGTGGCCATTCGCTCGACGCCCGCGATGAGGAGTCCCTGGCCGCGTTCCTGGATGCCGCCAATGCGGATGCGCCGCTGGAGCTGTGCATCTTCAACATTGGCGCAAACGTTCAATTCCCGCTGCTGGACACGACCGAGCGCGTGTTCCGCAAGGTCTGGGAAATGGCCTGCTATGCCGGCTTCCTGACCGGGCGGGAGGCGGCGCGGCGGATGCTGGAGCACGGCCGGGGTTCGATCTTCTTCACCGGTGCGACCGCGTCGATCCGGGGCGGCGCCGGCTATGCCGCCTTCTCATCAGCCAAGGCCGGCCTTCGTGCGACCGCGCAGGCGATGGCGCGCGAGCTTGCGCCGCGCAACATCCACGTCGCGCACCTCGTGATCGATGCCGGCGTCGATACGGCCTGGGTGCGTGAGCGCATCGCGGCCAGCAAGGGCGCGGACGCGGCGGCGAACCTGCCGCCCGATGCGCTGATGAATCCGGATTCGATCGCGGAAACCTATTGGCAGCTTCACCGCCAGCCACGCGATGCCTGGACCCATGAACTCGATCTTCGCCCGTTCGGCGAGAACTGGTGAGGAGCCACCGATGGACCCTATTTTCCTGTTCGATTTCGGCAGCCCGAATGCCTACTTCGCCCACCGCCTGATCCCCGGGATCGAGGCGCGAACGGGAACGCGCTTTCGCTACCTGCCCGTTCTGCTCGGTGGCCTGTTCAAGCTCAGCGGCAACCAGGCGCCGATGCTCGCCTTTGCCGGCGTTCCCAACAAGCTGGCGCACGAGCGGCGCGGGATGGAGCGGTTCATCCGCAGGCACGGCATCACGGAATTCCGGATGAATCCGGATTTCCCGATCAACACGCTGATGCTGATGCGGGGCGCCGTCGCCGCCGAGATGGAAGGCGTGCTGGAACCCTATGTGGACGCGATGTTCCGTTTCATGTGGGCCGAGCCGCGCAAGCTCGACGATCCGGCGGTGCTGGCGCGGACGCTGGCGGAAGCCGAACTCCCCGCCGAGCGGCTGTTCGCGAGAGCTGGCGAGCAGGCGGTCAAGGACCGGCTCGCCGCCAATACGCAATATGCGTACGATCGCGGCGCGTTCGGCATCCCCAGCTTCCTGGTCGGAGACGAGCTCTTTTTCGGCAAGGATCAGCTGGGCGAAGTCGAAGACGAGCTTCGATCGGCTGCGGTTGGCTCCGCTGCCTGACGCACGCCTCCCGTGAAGCGATCACGGAAATTGACGAGAAGCAATTGGCGCGCCCGGAACGATTCGAACGTCCGACCCTCAGATTCGTAGTCTGATGCTCTATCCAGCTGAGCTACGGGCGCGCAGAAGCCGGCACATAGGGCGAAGGCGGATGGGGTGCAACCCCGTTGCTCGGCAACGCGCTTGGCCATAGGACCGAGCAATGGACCATTCGCTCCGCGCCGCTCTGTTGCTTGCCTTCGCCGCGCTTTCAGGCTGCGCGGGTGCCGGCAATTTCCCGTCCCTGGCGCCACGTGCGGCGGAACGGGGCTTGCCGGGCGGAATGGCGCTCGCGCCCTGCATCGATGGCACTCCCGCGGCGCCCGCGCCGGCGACCCAGGATTCTGCCCCGCCCGCCCCCGACCCTGTCTTACGGGCGCGCGTCGAGGAACTGCGCTCGGCGGCGCGGGCGGGTGATGCCGAGTTCACCACCATTCTGGTTCGTGCACGAGCGGTGGTGGCTGCGGCAGGCGCTGCTGGCTCCGAGTCCTGGGTCGCCGCGCAGGAGCAATTGTCCCGGCTCCAGGCCGCGCGCGACCGGACTGCCAGCAGCTTGAGCGAGCTGGACGGGCTTGGACTGCAACGATCCGCCAGCGGCGGGGGCAACGAGCAGGATCGTCAGCTGGTCGCCGCAGCCGAAGCCGAAGTCAGCGAATTGGCAGAACGGCAAGCAACGGAATTGAACCGCCTGTCGGGCCTACTCAGCCCGCCCTGATCGCCTCCGCATGCGCCTTGGCAAGCGCGACATAGTGCGCCACGCCCGTGCGCTGGCCGATCAGTTCTTGGGGCGTGAGGTCGCGCACATATTTGGCCGGGCGACCGGCCCAGAGCTGGCCGGAGGGGATGCGCTTGCCGGGGGTCAGCATCGCGCCCGCGGCAAGCATCGCATCGCTCTCGATCTCGCAGCCGTCCATCACGATCGCGCCCAGGCCGACGAACGCCCGGTCGTGCAGCAGGCAGCCGTGCACCATCGCAAGGTGGCCGACCAGCACGTCTTCCCCGATCAGCGTCGGCAGACCGGCCTCGCTGCCCGGCTTGGGCGAATCGACGTGAATCACACTGCCGTCCTGGATGTTGGTCCGCGCGCCGATCCGGATCCGGTTCACGTCGCCGCGCAGCACGCAATTATACCAGATGCTGGCATCGGCCCCGATCTCGACGTCGCCGATCAGCCGCGCTCCCGGAGCGACAAAGGCGGAGGCGTGAATGCGCGGAGTCAGGCCGTTGAAAGTGACGATTTCAGCCATGGCTTCTTCTCGATCCGGTAAACGATCACGGTGCCTTCGGCCCAGTCCGGACCTTCGTAATCGAGGTCCGGACGCCGGCTCATGCCGAGCCGCTCCATCAAGCCCCAGCTTGCCAGATTGCCCGCGACGGTCAGCGCTACGACGCCGTCGGCGCCGAGCACGCGAAAGGCATGGTCTAGCGATGCCGCGGCCGCTTCCTTGGCGTAACCCTTGCCCCAGACGTCCTCGCGCAATCGCCAGCCTACTTCCAGTTCGCCTTCCACCGGGCTGCCGGCGTCGTCGGCGATCTTGATGCCGCAAAAGCCGAGCAGTTTGCCGTCATACTTCCGCTCGACCGCCCAGAAGGTGAAGCCTCGGCCTTCCTGCCACGGCATGAATCGCTCGGTGATCGCGGCGACCGCCTGCTCGCGGCTGCGGACCCCGCCGAGCCAGCGCATCACGGCTTGCGTGTTGAGTTCGAGCCAGGGCTCGATGTCGGCCTCCGTCCAATCCCGCAGGAGCAGCCGTTCCGTCTGGATCGGGATCATCGGTTCAGGCTTTTGAGCAGCGGCAGGATGGTGGCGTAATCGTCGCTCCAGCCGGCGAAATCCGGATGGGCCTTGAGCCGCTCCCACTTCTGCTCCGGCCCGGCCCGGACCAGGCTTTCCATGATCGCCGGGTCACGCGTGAGCGCGACCCAGACGGACGGCGAGGCTTCCTCGACCCATTCCTCCTCGGCGCTTGGCTGAAAGCGCAGCATGCGCGCCTGCCAGCCGCCCTGTTCGGCATTGGCGGCGAGCACCGGTTTCAGATCGAGGTAGCGGTTCGAGATATGAATGAGGAGCAGGCCGGAGGGCTGGAGCGCGCGGCCGTAGATGTCGAGCGCCTCGCGGGTCAACAGGTGCATCGGCACCGCATCCGACGAGAAAGCGTCCACCGCCAGCAGATCGAGGCTGCCGGGGGCCTGGCGCGCGATGCTGAGCCGGGCGTCGCCGAGCACAATCCGGGCATCGGGCGCACAGCGGGACAGGAAGGTGAAGCGCTTGGGATCGGTCGCGATCCGGACCATCGCCGGATCGATCTCGAAGAAGGTCCAGCGCTGCCCGGGAACCGCGTAGCAGGCCAGGGTCCCCGTCCCGAGCCCGATCACCCCGATCCGCGCGGCCGGTCCGTAGAAAGGCTTGGCGGCACTCATCGCCAGACCGACACCGGACATGCGCGTGTAATAAGTGGTCGGCTCGCGTTGCAGGCCAGGGCGCAGCACTTGCACGCCGTGAACGGTGGTGCCGTGCGTCAGCACCCGCGCCGATCCGTTCGCCCGGTCGGACACGGTGTAGATGCCGAAATAACTTCGCGTCCGGGTGTCGCCCAGGGTCGTCTTGAGGACCGACCACCCGCCATAGCTGAGCATCAGCGCACCCAGGCAGGCGGCGTATAGGAGCGGGCGGCCGATGCTGAACAAGGCGGCGACCGCGATCAGAATGGGCGCAGCAACCGACACCCAGGCCGGCGCTTCCGACCAGAAGCGCCGATCCCCGAGCGCCGACAGGAGCAGAACGATCGCCGGGAGCAGCAGGATGAGCAGGAGTTCCGCGCGAGGCCGGGCCCAGAGCCGCTCCACGAACGGAAAGTAATTGCGCTGGGGCAGCAGCAGCGCGGCGGCGAGGACGAGCAGCGGATGCTCGTACGCCCAATCGAAGATGGTCGGCGCCAGGATCGCGCAGAACGCGCCGCCGAGCACACCGCCGATCGACATGCTGAGGTAAAAGCCCGTGAGCCGGTCCGCAGCCGGGCGGAGGCGGTACATCTCGCCATGCAGGGTCACCGCGATCGTGAACAGCAGGCTGAGCCCCAGGGTCGCCGAGAAGATCGGCCGCTGGGAGCCGTCGCTAAAGGCCAGCCCGCCGGCGATCAGGATGACCAGGGGCGCGATCTGGGTGATGAACACGGTCGGCCCGCGCCTGGTCGCGAAGGCGATCACGAAGCTGAGCAGGTACAGCCCGAGCGGGACCACCCACAACAAGGGTACGGCGACGATATCGGTGGTCAGGTGCGTGGTCGTGGACAGCATCAGCCCGGACGGGATCGCGGCGAGCAGGATCCAGTGCAGGATGCGGCGACGGCTCGGCGGCGGCGACGCTTCCACCGGCGCCGCCTCGACCGAGCGGGCGGGAATGGTCAGCGCACAACCCGCGACGAGCAGGATCAGCAGCGCATAGCCGCCGGTCCAGAGCAGGCTCTGCTGGCGCAGGGTGAGCAACGGCTCGACCAGCAGGGGATAGCTGATCAGCCCCGCGAAACTGCCCAGATTGGACGCGGCGTAGAGGGCGTAAGGCTCGCCGCGGCTGCTCTCCAGCGCATACCAGCGCTGCATCAGCGGCGCCTGTGCGGACACGACGAAGAACAGCGGGCCGATCGACGCGATCAGGAACCAGGGGACCCACAAGGCGGGCGAGGAATCGGCGGGCGGATCGACCGCGAGCAGGCCGAGCGGCAGCCACAGCGCGGCGATGGCGAACAATCCAAGATGGACGCCCGCTTGGCGGCGCGGGCGCAGCCGCCCGATCCAGTGGGCATAAGCATAACCGCCCAGCAGCAGCGCCTGATAGACCAGCATGGCGCTGTTCCACACCGCCGGCGCGCCGCCGAGCCTGGGCAGTGCCATGCGGGCGACCATCGGCTGGGTGAGGAACAGCAGGAAGGAGCCCGCGACGATCGTCAGGACGAACAGCGGCCGGGCGAACCGCTCGCGATCGGCGGTGAGCGCTGGGTTAGTCGCCATGCCGCATACTCCATGCGCGATTTGCCGCCTCCTCGTCATGCCGGCGAAGGCTGGCATCCAAGCGGACCCAGTCGCGCTGGTGCGGTGATACAGTCAGCTTGGACCCCAGCATTCGCTGGGGTGACGGGAGGAAGCGGTGGGCCACGACCGGCACCATGTCAGGCGCCGAGCAGCCGCGCCGCGTGGGGCGCATGATAGGTCAGGATGCCGGCGCACCCGGCGCGCTTGAAGGCGGTCAGCGTTTCGAGCACCAGCGCGTCGCGATCCCCTGCCCCGGCTGCCGCGGCCGCCTCGATCATCGCATATTCCCCCGATACCTGATAGGCGAAGACCGGGATTTCGAACCGCGCCTTCACCCGGGCGACGATGTCCAGATAAGGCAGGCCGGGCTTCACCATCACGTGATCTGCGCCTTCGGCGATGTCCAGCGCCACTTCGCGCAAAGCCTCGTCCCCGTTGCGCGGATCCATCTGGTAGCTGGTCTTGTCGCCCTTGAGCAGCCCGCGCGAGCCCACGGCGTCGCGGAACGGGCCGTAGAATGCGCTCGCATACTTGGCGGCATAGGCCATAATCTGGACATTGGGCTGGCCGTCCGCCTCCAGCGCCGCCCGGATCGCGCCGACCCGACCGTCCATCATGTCGGACGGGGCCACGATGTCGGCGCCTGCCGCCGCCTGAACCAACGCCTGCTCGACCAGCACCTTGCTGGTTTCATCGTTCAGCACATAGCCCCGTTCGTCCGTTATTCCGTCATGGCCATCGGCGGTGTAGGGATCGAGCGCGACATCGGTCAGCACGCCGACGTCCGGAGCCGCGTCCTTGATCGCGCGGATCGCACGGCAGATCAGATTGTCGGGGTTGAGCGCTTCCATTGCATCCTCGGTGCGCAGCCCGGGCGGCGTATTCGGGAACAGGGCGATGCACGGGATGCCTAGGGCGGCCGCCTCACGCGCCTGATCGACGATCCGATCTACCGACCAGCGGGACACGCCGGGAAGCGTCGCGATCGGCTCCTCCATGCCGCTTCCGTCGGTGATGAACAACGGCCAGATCAGATCGAACGGCGACAGCCGCGTTTCCGCGACCAGCGCGCGCGACCAGGCCGCGATGCGGGTGCGGCGAAGGCGAACGGACGGGAAGCAGGGGTTCATCGTGGAAAGGCTGTAGCCGCGCGGTCCGCCCGCGGGCAAGGCGGATGGACAAGCGCGGAGTTTACGTGTGTTGTTGCCCTGTGCAAACAACCCGGCCCGTCCCGCGCGAAGCCGCGCTGATCGTCAACGCGCATTCTCGCAAGGGGCAGGATTTGTTCGAACAGGCCTGCGCGAAGCTGGAAGCGGCCGGCGTGCGGCTCATTTCCAGCCACGCGGTCAAGGATCCGCATCTGCTGGACGACGCGGTTCGCGAAGCGATCGCAAAAGGCGCGCCGATGGTGATCGTCGGCGGCGGCGACGGCTCGCTGTCCGGCACGGTCGACGACGTGGTCGACAAGGATTGCGTTTACGCGCTGCTCCCGCTCGGCACGGCTAACAGCTTCGCCCGCACGCTCGGCATCCCGCTCGATCTGGACGGCGCAATCCAGGTAATCGCGACCGGCAAACGCCGCCGCATCGATCTTGGCATGATCGACGGCGATTATTTCGCCAACGCCGCCGCAATGGGGCTGTCGCCGATGATCGGCGATACCGTGCCGCACAAGTTGAAACGCTATCTCGGCCGGGTCGGCTACCTGATCTGGGCGCTGTGGTGCTTCGTCCGGTTCAATCCGTTCCGGCTGATCATCGACGATGGGAACAAGGAGCACCGGATGTGGACCACTGAGGTGCGCATCTTCAACGGTCGCTTCCACGGCGGCGTCGAGCTCACCGAAAGCACCGACGTCGACAGCGGCGACATCGTGATCCAGGCGGTGACCGGCCGCAGCCTGGGGCGGCTCGCGTGGGATTGGTACGCCAAGTTCTTCAAGCTGCGCAATCGCGAGGCCAACACCGTCGAGTTCCGGGGCAAGAGCATGCGGCTGGATACCCGTCCGCACCACCGCATTTCGATCGACGGAGAGATACTGGCGAAAACCCCGGTCACCGTTTCCGTCGCGAGCAAGGCGATCGAGGTGGTGGTGCCGGCCTAAGCAATAGGATTGAGGCGGCCGCCGGGCTCCGCGTCGGCCTTGGCGCTTTCCGGGCCCTGCGCCGGATCGCCGGCGATCGACGCCTTGCGCCAGCCCCCGCGACGGTAGATCAGCCAGGCCATCAGCAGGTTGGCGAGCGAGCTGACCGGGAAGCTCAGCCAGATCGCGTCCGCGCCGAGCCACGGATAGGCGCCGAGCGTCCAGCCGAAGCGCACCGGGAACAGGCCGATCGCAAGCACGATTAGCGGCGCGATCACATAGCCATTGGCCCGCATCGTGCCGAACAGCACAAGAGTCACTCCGAACAACAGGAAGCTCCAGGTGCCGAGCAGCTGGATGTGGCGCGCGATGGGCAGCGCCGGGCTGCCTTCGCCCAGGAACAGGGCCAGCGCGGGCCGGTCGGCGAGGGCGAGGACGATTACCAGCATGCCCGTGATCACGAAGTGGAACAGGATGCCGGAGCGCGTGATCGCCCCCACCCGCTCCCACTTGCCGGCGCCGATATTCTGCGCCGCCATCGCACTGACCGCCGCGCCGAGCGCCATGGCCGGCATCTGGAGATAGGTCCACAACTGCATGGCGACGCCGAATGCGGCGCTGGTCTCGACCCCCTCACGATTGACCAGGCCGACCAGGGCGAGGGCGGAGGAGGAAATGACGATCATCTGCAAGCCCATCGGCAGGCCCTTGCCGAAGATCGCCCGCAACATGGCGGGATCGGGGCGGAGGTAACGAAGCTCCGGCCCGCGCAGCCGAAGCGGAAGATCGCGCACATAGACATAGGCCAGCATGGCAAGCAGGCTGATCCAGTTGGCGAGCGCGGTAGCCGTCGCCGACCCGGCGATGCCCAGCTGGGGCGCCGGCCCCAGCCCCAGGATGAAGACCGGGTTGAGGCCGCTGTCCAGCACGACCGCGAGCAGCATGAACCACAGAGGCGTCATGGAATCGCCGCTGCCGCGCAGCGCCATCATCCACATCACCATCATCAAGGAAGGCGGCAGCGATATGAAGATCACCCGCAGATAGGCCAAGGCGAGCGGCGCCGCGTCCGGTGGCGTGCCGAGCACCCGCAGGATCGTGGGCGCGAGCAGCCAGCCGGCAAGCGCGATGCCGATTGCGACCAGCAGAAACGCTCCTGTCGCCGTGCCGAGCACGCGTCGCGCCCCGTCGACGTCGCCTTTGCCCCAGGCCTGGCCGATCAAAATGGTCGATGCCATGCCGAAGCCGAACACAAACGCGCTGAGCAGGAACATGACGATGTTGGCGTTGGACGTCGCCGCCAGCGCATTCTCGCCGAGAAAGCGGCCGACCCAGATCGCGTTGATCGAGCCATTCAGCGACTGAAGGATCGAGGAGCCGAGCGTCGGCAGCGCAAAGGCGAGCAGAGTCGGCGCGATCGAGCCGGTGGTGAGGTCACGCTTGCGGGGCCCCGGCTCGATCCGGTCCGAGGGGGTTTCCGCCACAGCCATTCTCCCCTGGTCGCCCCTCAGCCGAGACTAGCGAGCGCGGCCCGATACTTCTCGGCATCGGACGATTTGTCCGCATGGTCGGCCCGCGCCTTTTCGACGGCTTCCGGTTTCGCGCGCTCGGCGAAGCTCGGATTGCCGAGCCGCGCGGCGAGCGAATCACGCTCCTTTTCCGCCGCGGCCAGCGCCTTGGCGAGCCGCGCGCGCTCTGCCGCAATATCGACCACGCCGCCGAGCGGGAGCACGAAGGTCGCTTCCTCAATGACGATCTGGGCGGCACCGCCCGCCGGCGGCTCGCCTTCGGCCAGGTCGACCCGCGCGAGGCGCCGGATTGCGGCTTCGTTGCGGGTCAGCCGCTCGCCCGTGCGCGGCTCCGCGTCGCGGATGTGCAGCGGCAGGCGCGCGCCGGGCGGCACGCCAAGCTCGGTCCGGGCGGTACGGATGCCGCTCACCAGCCGGATCAGCCAGTCGATTTCCGGCCCCGCCTCAGGATCGAGCGCGCGCGCGTCGGGCATCGGCCATTTGGCGAGGATCAGCGGGTACGGGCGCTGGTCCATCGCATGCCAGAGCTCTTCGGTGATGAACGGCATGAACGGGTGCAGCACGACCAGGATCTGGTCGAGCACCCAGGCGGCAACGGCGCGGGTTTCGGCTGCAGCACGCCCTTCCCCTTCAGGGGAGGGGTTGAGGTGGACACGGTCGGAAATCGGAGCTGACCCGACAGGCCCCACCCCCGGCCCCTCCCCTGAAGGGGAGGGGTGAAGAACCGGCTTGATGAGCTCAAGATACCAATCGCAGAAGGTTGCCCAGACGAAGTGGTAGATGGTGTTGGCACTTTCGTCGAAACGGAAGTCGGCGAGCGCGAGATCGAGCGCGTGGACCGTGCGGACGGTCTCGCCGATGATCCAGCGGTTGACCGGCAAAGAAGCGGCCGGCGGTTCGATCGCCTGCGAACCGCCGATGCCGTTGGCCTGGCAGAAGCGGGCTGCGTTCCACAGCTTGGTGGCAAAGTTTCGATAGCCTTCGATGCGCTTCTCATCGAGCTTGATGTCGCGGCCCTGGCTTTCCATCGCCGCCAGCGTGAAGCGCAGCGCGTCGGCGCCATACCGGTCGATCAGGCCGAGCGGATCGACCGTGTTGCCCTTCGACTTGGACATCTTTTGCCCCTTGGCGTCGCGGACGAGGCCATGGAGGTAGAGCGTCTTCCAGGGCTTCCCGCCCATGAACTGGAAGCCCTGCATCGCCATGCGGGCGTCCCAGAAGAAGATGATGTCGAACCCTGAGACGAGGACGTCGTTGGGGTAGTGACGAGCCAATAAGCCCCTCTCCTTCAGGGGAGGGGTTGGGGTGGGGGTTGTCTGACTGCCGGACCTGAGTTCGACAGGCCCCACCCCAAACCCCTCCCCTGAAGGGGAGGGGCTTTGATCCGGCCATCCCAGTGTCGCGAACGGCCAAAGCGCGGAGGAAAACCAAGTGTCGAGCACGTCCTGATCGCGCCGCAGTGATCGGTCGCCTGCTTGCGCGCGCGCCTCGCCTTCTGTTTCCGCGACGAAGACCTCGCCCCCATCGTCATACCAGGCCGGGATCTGGTGCCCCCACCAGAGCTGGCGCGAGACGCACCAGGGCTGGATATTCTCGAGCCAGTTGAACCAGGTCTTCTCCCACGTCTTGGGAACCACGCGGATGTCCCCGTCGCGGACCGCTTCGATCGGGCGTTTGGCGAGCGTCTTGGCATCCACATACCATTGGTCGGTCAGCCACGGCTCGATCACCACGCCGGATCGATCACCGTAGGGCAGCTGGATAATCTTGTCTTCGACACGGTCGAGGAAGCCCTCTTCTTCGAGGCGCTCGACTATGCGAGTGCGCGCGTCGAACCGGTCGAGGCCGACCAGATCGTCCGGTACGAGCCCGTCTTGCGTCTGCGCGACGCGGGCGCCCCCATCCAGCATGTTGAGCATGTCCGCGGCCTTGATCCCGGCGCGGCGGCCCACTTCGAAATCGTTGAAGTCGTGCCCCGGCGTGATCTTGACCGCGCCGGAGCCGAGCTCGGGATCGGCATGTTCGTCGGCGATGATCGGGATCAGGCGGCCGGTGATCGGCAGCCGCACCTGCCTGCCGACCAGATCGCGGTAGCGTTCGTCATCCGGATGCACGGCGACCGCCATGTCGGCGAGCATCGTCTCGGGCCGGGTGGTCGCGACCTGGATATGGCCGGAGCCATCCTCAAGCGGGTAGCGCAGGTGCCAGAACTTGCCCTGCACTTCGCGCGTCTCGACTTCGAGGTCGGAAATGGCGGTGCCAAACCTCGGGTCCCAATTGACCAGCCTTTTGTCGCGGTAGAGCAGGCCATCGCGGTAAAGCTGGACGAACACCTTGACGACGGCGCGGCTGAAGCCCTCGTCCATCGTGAACCGCTCGTTGGCCCAGTCGCACGACGCGCCGAGCCGGCGCAGCTGCCGCGTGATCTGGCCGCCGCTTTCCTCCTTCCAACGCCAGATGCGCTCGACGAAGGCCTCGCGCCCGAGATCGGCGCGCTTGATCCCTTCGGCCTCCAGGTTGCGCTCGACAACCATCTGGGTCGCGATGCCGGCATGGTCGGTGCCGACCACCCACAGCGCATCCTTGCCCTGCAGCCGGGCGTGGCGGACCAGGATGTCCTGCAACGTCACATCCAGCGCATGGCCGATGTGCAGCGAGCCGGTGACGTTGGGCGGCGGGATCACAATGGTGAACGGCTCGGCGTCGGCCCGCTCGGGGCGAAAGAGGCCCTGCCCTTCCCAATGCTGATACCAGCGGGACTCGATTTCGGTGGGGTCGAACGTCTTCGGCAATTCGGTCATGGGGCGGCGATTAGACGACAGGCGGGGCGGCGCAACCCCAGTCGTCATGCCAGCGTAGGCGGGCATCCCGCTCTAGAGGCCCCGTGCTCTTCACCCGCCGAACCCCAGCCCCCGCTGGGGTGACGATTACAATCGCTTGCCGGTGATCCGGGCGATTTCGCGGGCGACCATGTCTTCGACCATTTCCGGAAGGCGGGTGTCGAGCCAATCCTTGAGCATCGGGCGCAGCATTTCGCGCACCACGGCCTCGAGCGGGCCGTCGCCGGCATAGCCTTGCGGTTCGAAGCTCTTGGGCCGGACGGCGGCGAGCGCGGCGAGCGACTGGCGGGCGGTGGCGGTGACGTTGGCGGAGATCAGGCCGTGATCCTCACGCAGCGGCTCGCTCAGCTCCAGCACGTCCTGCTCGGGCTCGGGCGGCGGAGCAGCCTCGGCATCGGCCGCCGGCTCCTCTTCACCGCGCGGCCGCGGCGCCGGACCGGGCGCCGGGCGGGCGTCGTCGGCGATAACGCGTTTGATGGAAGCAAGTATCTCTTCCATCGACGGATCTTGGTTCATGTCCCCCATGGCCACAGGTTATTGCCTATTGGTTCGGCCGTGTCACGGGGATGTTTTGCAGCGGCTGATCGTTTGGCGGACCGACCGTAACCGTGCGCGTCGCCACCGGCTGCGGGCGCGCATCGTCGCCCCAGTCGCCCGTCCGTCGCGACACCCGATTGTAGTTGGCGACCGGATCGTAAAGCGGGCCGCCGTCCAGGTTGAGATCCTCGACTTCGGCCTGACCCATGGCGTTGAGCAGGTTGAAGCCCGCAACATAGGCGTCACGTCTGGCCGAGACGAGCTGGACCTGGCTGTTGAGCAATTCCTGCTCGGCATTGAGCACGTCCAGCACGTTGCGCGTGCCGACCGTCTGTTCGGCGCGAACGCCTTCCAGCGCGAGCGTGTTCGCCGCGACGGCGGTTTCGTTCGATTCGATTGCTTCCAGCGACGCCCGGTAGGTAGCGAAAGCGGCGCGAGTCTGGGCGACGACGGAGCGTTCGACGGCAACGCCCTGCTCCAGCAGCTGACTCTGGAATGCCTGTGCCTGGCGCACGCGCGCGCCGACCAGGCCGCCCTGATAAATCGGGATCCGGCCCTGGATGCCGACGCTGGTCGAGGTCTGCGTGTTGCTCGCGCCCGGCGCGAACTGCTCGTCGGCGGTGCCGAGGAAGTTGGTACCGCGGCCCGATCCGATCGCATTCACGGTGGGCAACCGATCGGCGCGGGCGATCGCCACGTCGCGTTCGGCGGCGCGGACCTGCGCCGCGATCGAAACCAGGTCGGCATTGTTGGCGAGCGCAGTCTGCACTGCCTGATCGGCGGTTCCCGGCAGCGTCGGCAACGGCGGCGGCGGCTGGAGATTGTCGGGACGATCGCCGATCACCCGCTGATAATTCTCCTCGCTGGAGGTCAGCCGGCCTTGCACGGTCGCCAGCGTGCTGCGGGCGAGCTCAAGCCGAGCCTCGGACTGGGCGACGTCGGTGCGGGTCAGATCGCCGACTTCGAACCGATCACGGCTGGCCTGGAGATTGGTCTCCAGCACCCGCACCTGATTGCGGTTGAGCGCGACGATCGAGCTGTCGCGGATCACGTCCATGTAGGCCGCGACCGCTTCGGTGAAGATGTCGCCTTCCACGGCGCGCAGCACGGCGCGCCCGGCGAGCACCCGCTCATCGGCGGCGCGGATCTGGTTGCGGACGCTGCCGCCGTTGAACAGCGGATAGCTTACGTCGACACCCAGGTTGAGATTGCGGCCATTGCCGCCGCCCGTGCGGGTGAGATCCTGGTTGAGCCCGGCTGTGGCCGACACCTGCGGCCGGCCGAGCGCGCGGGCGACCGCGACCGCTTCGTCCAGCCCGCGCAGCTGAGCGCGCTGCCCGGTCAGCGTCGGGTTCGCGCCGTAAACGCGATTGAGCGCATCGCGCAGCGTGTCCGCATGCGCGGCGCTTCCGATCAGCAGAGCGCCCAGCCCTGCCGCAGCCATCAACCCACCCCGCATCACGCACCCACTCCAGTTCAAAAGGTAAACACACGCGGCTTGGCGAAGCCGGGAAGGACCGCCGAAGCCGTATCCGAGATCGGCGCGATGCCGAAACCGCCGCCCGCGCGCCGCCCGAGCGAGATGCGGCTGATGCCCTGATCCAGGATCGCGGCGGCAACCCGGCCGCCATCCTTGAGCTGATCGACCAGCGCCTCCGGGATCGACTCGACGGCGCCGTCGATCAGGATGAGATCGTAAGGGGCGCCTTCGCGGTGCCCCTCGGTCAGGGCGCCCGAAACCAGCCGCACGCCCGTTCCCGCCAGCCGATCCTGCGCGACGGCGAGCAGATCGGGATCCTCTTCCACCGCGACGACCGATTCGACCAGTCGATCCAGCACGGCGGCGGCATAGCCGGTGGCGGCGCCGATCACGAGCGCGTGCTCGTGTTTCGACGGGGCCGCTTCGGTCAGCATCCGGCCGAGCGACAGTGGCGAATTGAGCTCGCGCCCGGCGATCAGCGGCACCGGATTGTCGGCATAGGCGATCGCGATCCGCTCGGGCGGCACGAAAAGCTCGCGCGGCACCGCGCCCATTGCCGCAAGCACGCGCGGGTCGCTGACGCCCGTCGTGCGCAGGCTGTTCGACACCATCGCCCGGCGCATCTGCTCGAAATTATGCTCGGTCATTCCGCCCTTGATCGCACAACTGTATTGCTTCTGCAATACACGTCCCGCTCCCCTTGTATCGGCAAGGCCTTGACCCGCCAAGCTTAGAAGCGGCAGCGCCCCCGGTTCGGCGATGGCCGTGCCGGCGGTGCCACAGGCGCATGCTCCCGCCCGGCCAGAACGGCACGATCGACCGCGAGAAGACCTCCCTGGAAGCGAGCACTTGCGCGGGCCGCGAACGGGCCTAGGCTCGGGCGAGCTGGAGGAGGCCTGAATGCGGATCGCGTGCCTGGGGGGCGGACCCGCCGGGCTTTACTTCGCCATCTCGATGAAGCTGCGCGATCCCGATCACCGGATCGACCTGTTCGAGCGCAACCGCGCCGACGATACGTTCGGCTGGGGCGTGGTCTTCTCCGATCAGACCGTCGGCAACCTCCTCGCCAATGATCCCGTCAGTGGCGCCGCGATTCAGGCCGAATTCGCGCATTGGGACGATATCGACGTCCATGTCCACGGGGAGACGATCCGCTCTTCCGGCCATGGCTTCATCGGCATCGGCCGAAAGCGCCTCCTCGCCATACTTCAGCAGCGCGCGCGCGACCTGGGCGTGCAGCTTCACTTCGAACGTGAAGCGAGCGCGGATCTTGACGATTGGGCCGATTACGATCTGGTCGTCGCCGCCGATGGCGCGAATAGCCGCATCCGCGCCGCCTACGAACCGCATTTCCGAACCGACATCCAGGTCCGCCGCAACAAGTTCTTCTGGTTCGGCACGACCCGCAGATTCGACGCCTTTACCTTCGCTTTCGAGCGGACGGAGGCGGGCTGGGTGTGGGCGCACGCCTATCGCTTCGATGAGGAATGTTCGACCTTCATCGTCGAGATGGACCCGGACACCTGGGCCGGGCTCGGGCTCGACCGGATGGACCAGGACGAAGCGATCGCCGCTTGCGAGCGCATCTTCGCCAGCCACCTGGATGGCCACGCTCTGCAGTCGAATGCCCGCCACCTTCCCGGCCCGCAGGCCTGGCTCAATTTCCGGCGAATCATTTGCGAGCGCTGGTCGTATCGCAATCTCGTCCTGCTCGGGGACGCCGCGCACACCGCGCATTTCTCGATCGGGTCCGGCACCAAGCTGGCGCTGGAGGACGCGATCAAATTGGCGCAGGTGCTGAACCGCCCAGGCCTGTCCCGCGAAGCGGCGCTCGACGAATATCGCGAGGAGCGCAGCGTCGAGGTGCTCAAGCTGCAGAACAGCGCCCGCAACTCAACCGAATGGTTCGAAACGCTGGACCGCTACCTGCATTTCGAGCCGGTCCAGTTCGCTTATTCGCTGCTCACCCGATCGCAGCGTGTAAGCCACGAAAACCTCCGCCTGCGCGATCGGCCGTGGCTCGAAGGCGTCGAGCGCTGGTTCCAGTCCCGCGCCCGCGGCACCGCGGTCAACGATCCCGCCCCGCCGATGTTCGCTCCCTATCGCCTGCGAGATATGGAACTGGGCAACCGCGTCGTGGTCTCGCCAATGGCAACCTATTCGGCGCGGGACGGGACGGTGGGCGACTTTCATCTGGTTCATTACGGCGCCCGCGCGCAAGGCGGCGCCGGCCTCGTCTATACCGAAATGACCTGCGTCTCGCCGACCGGCCGGATCACGCCCGGCTGCGCGGGCATGTATGCCGACGATCATGTCGCGGCCTGGGCACGGATCGTCGATTTCGTCCACGCCAACAGCCAGGCCAAGATCTGCCTGCAACTCGGCCATTCGGGCGCCAAGGGTTCCACCAGGCCAGGTTGGGAGGGCTATGACGTCCCGCTCGAACAAGGCGGCTGGCCACTGATCGCGGCGGCGGACGTGCCGTGGAGCCCGGCCAATCCGGTCCCGCGTCCGATGACCCGGGACGACATGGACCAGGTGCTCGGGCAGTTTGTCGGGTCCACGCAAATGGCGGAGCGGGCCGGGTTCGACATGGTCGAACTCCACTGCGCGCACGGCTATCTGCTGTCGGGCTTCATTACGCCGCTCCAGAACAAGCGCACCGACGATCATGGCGGTAGCCTCGAAAGCCGGCTGCGCTTCCCGCTTCAGGTCTTCCGGGAGATGCGGGCGGCTTGGCCGTCGCACAAACCGATGTCGGTCCGCATCTCGGCGACCGACTGGATGGGCGAGCTCGGCATCACGCCGGACGATTCGGTCGCGATCGCCCGCGCCTTCGCCGATGCGGGCGCCGATCTGATCGATGTTTCCGCAGGCCAGACCTGGGCGGACAGCCAGCCTGTCTATGGCCGCATGTTCCAAACGCCCTTCGCCGACAAGGTGCGCAACGAAGCGCGCGTGTCGACGATGGCGGTCGGCAACATCTTCGAAGCCGATCACGCCAATTCCATCCTGGCCGCCGGGCGCGCCGATCTGGTCGCGCTTGCCCGTCCGCACCTGATCGATCCGATGTGGACGCTCCGCGCCGCCGCGGCCCAAGGCCATCGCGACGTGCATGTGCCGCCCCCCTATCGCGGCGGCATGACGCAACTCGCCCGCAACCTGCAACGCGAACAGGACCTGCTCAAGGCATGAGCAACATGCCCCCGCCACTCACTACCCCTCTCCCTCCAGGGGAGAGGGAGGGGCCCGGACCGAAGGCCTGGGAGGGTGAGGGTCTATGAGACTCCAGCATCACCACGCCATCATCACCGGCGGCGGCACCGGCATCGGGGCCGCGATCGCGCATTCGCTGGCCTGCGAAGGTGCAAAGCTCACCCTCGTCGGCCGACGGCGCGACAAACTGGAGGAAGTCGCGCACGAACTTCGTGCTCCTGCGAAGGCAGGAGCCCAAGCGCAGCGTCAAGCCGGGCTCCCGCCCTCGCAGCAGCACATCAATGTCGCCCCCGCCGATGTCACGGACCGAGCGCAAATCGACGCGGCATTCGCCGCCGCCCGCGACGCGAACGGCCCGATCACCATCCTGATCAACAATGCCGGCGCCGCCACCGGCACGCCCTTCGCCCAGCTCACCCCCGAGGCATGGCGCGCGTCCATGGCGGTCAACCTGGACGCCCTACTCCATTGCTGCCAGGCCGCCCTCCCCGATCTGCTCGCGGCGCCGGCCGGGCGGATCATCACGATCGCCTCGACCGCGGCGCTGAAAGGCTATGCCTACACTGCCGCCTACAGCGCGGCCAAACATGGCGCGCTCGGGCTGACGCGCGCGCTGGCGGCGGAGTTCGCGCGCACCACCATGACCGTCAACGCCGTCTGCCCCGGCTTCACCGATACCGACGTCGTCGCCGATGCGGTCGCGACCATCACCGCCAGGACCGGCCGATCCGACGAGCAGGCACGCGCCGAGCTCGCCCGCTTCAATCCGCAGTCCCGGCTCATCGATCCGCGTGAAGTCGCGGACGCGGTTCTGTGGTTGTGCCTGCCCGAAAGCCGGTCAATAAACGGCCAGTCGATCGCCGTTGCCGGCGGGGAGGTGATGTGAATCCGGCCGAGTTCGCCCCGCAGCATTTCGGTTGGCGCTTCGCCGACGGCGTAGGCACGGTCACCCTGAACCGGCCCGAGCGCAAGAACCCGCTGACGTTCGAATCCTACGCCGAGCTGCGCGATGCATTTCGCGACCTGGTCTACACACCGCAGGTCAAGGCGGTCGTGATTGCCGGCGCGGGCGGCAATTTCAGCTCGGGCGGCGACGTCCACGAGATCATCGGGCCGCTGACGCGCATGTCGATGCCGGCCTTGCTCGCCTTTACGCGCATGACCGGCGACCTGGTCAAGGCGATGCGCGGCTGTCCCCAGCCGATCGTCGCCGCGCTCGACGGCGTGTGCGTCGGCGCGGGCGCGATCCTGGCGATGGCCTCCGACATCCGGCTGGCGACCCCGGCGACCAGGACGGCCTTCCTGTTCACCCGCGTCGGCCTTGCCGGCTGCGACATGGGCGCCTGCGCGATCCTGCCCCGGATCATCGGCCAGGGCCGCGCTTCCGAACTGCTGTTCACCGGTCGGGTAATGGACGCGCTGGAAGGTGAGCGCTGGGGCTTCCACAACCGGCTCGTTCCCGCCGCAACGCTGCTGGACGAGGCCAAAGCGCTCGCCGCGTCCCTGGCGACCGGCCCCACCTTCGCCCATGGCATCACCAAGACGCAGCTCGCCACCGAATGGGCAGTCAGCCTCGACGTCGCGATCGAGATGGAAGCACAGGCCCAGGCGATCTGCATGGCCACCAACGACTTCCGCCGCGCGTTCGACGCGTTCGCGGAGAAGCGAACACCGGATTTCGAGGGTGATTGAAACCCCTCACCCTCCCACTCGCTGTGCGAGCGGGCCCCTCCCTCTCCCCTGCAGGGAGAGGGGTCATCATCAGTCCCTCTCCCTGCAGGCGAAAGGGACAGCCGCGAAGCGGCAGGGTGAGGGGCTGCTCGGGTGAAGCCTCCGCCGGGAGATCAGATGCTCGCGCGCGCTCGAACTCTCCGCCGAGACATGACTGCGCAGGAAAGGTTGCTGTGGGGGGAATTGCGGGATCGTCGCCTGCTTGGGTTCAAGTTCCGTAAGCAGATGTGGCTTACGGGCTTCATTGCCGATTTCGCCTGTCCCGAGGCGCGGCTGGCGGTCGAAGCCGATGGCAGTCAGCATGCGGACGAACGTGGTTACGACAAAGCCAGGGGAGCTGCGTTTGCGCGCCTCGGCTGGCGCACGCTGCGCTTCTGGAAGAATGAGATCAGCACGGATATGGAAGCGGTCCTAACCGCGATCAGAGCCGCCCTCCTAAACCCCTCTCCCTCCAGGGGAGAGGGAGGGGCCCGCTCGCGAAGCGAGTGGGAGGGTGAGGGGACGATAACACAAGTTGTAACCCCCTCACCCCGTCAGCCTTCGGCTGCCACCCCTCTCCCCTGCAGGGAGAGGGAAAAGTGAGCGACCACACGTTCCTCGATTGGCCGTTCTTTGAGGACAGCCATCGACGGCTAAGCGCCGAGCTGGAGGAATGGTGCGGGTCCGAGCTTCGGGACGGCCATGACGAAGGTGACGTGGACGCCGCCTGCCGCCTGCTTGTGCGAAAGCTCGGTGACGGCGGATGGCTGCGTTATTGCGTGCCGGCGGCTTATGGCGGAGTCCACGACCAACTCGACGTCCGCTCGCTGTCGCTGATCCGCGAGACGCTCGCCCGGCACAATGGCCTCGCCGATTTTGCCTTCGCGATGCAGGGGCTCGGTTCCGGCACGATCAGCCTGTTCGGCAACGAGGCGCAGAAGGCGGCCTATCTGCCGGCGGTCGTGCATGGTGAGAAGATCGCCGCATTCGCGCTCACCGATCCGGCCTCAGGATCGGACGTCGCCAACATGGCGACGCGGGCGGACGATCGGCCCGGCGGCTACCGTATAAACGGAGCCAAGACCTACATCTCCAATGGCGGGATCGCCGACTTTTACGTGCTTTTCGCCAGGACCGGCGAAGCGCCCGGCGCCAAGGGCGTGTCCGCTTTCCTGATGGATGCCGACACCCCCGGATTGCACGTCGCGGAGCGCATCCGCGTGATCGCGCCGCATCCGCTGGCGACCCTCGAGTTCACCGACATGGCGCTGCCGGCTTCCGCGCTGATCGGCGAGCGGGGCCGCGGTTTCGCGCAGGCAATGGCGACGTTGGACGTGTTCCGGACGACCGTCGGCGCGGCCGCGCTCGGCTTCGCGCGCCGGGCGTTGCACGAAGCTACGGGGCGCGCGCTGTCGCGCCGGCTCGGCACGGGAACGCTTGCCGACAATCCGATCACCCAGTCCAAGCTCGCCGAAATGGTGCTCGATGTCGATTGCTCGGCGCTGCTCGTATACCGGGCGGCCTGGCTGCGGGATGTGAGGAAACAACGCAACAGCCGCGAAGCCGCGCTTGCCAAGCTCCACGCCACCGACAGCGCGCAGAGCGTGATCGACAAGGCCGTGCAGATCTTCGGCGGCCTGGGCGTCACCCACGGCGTGGTGGTCGAAAGCCTGTATCGGGAGATCCGGGCGCTGCGCATCTATGAAGGAGCATCGGAGGTGCAAAAGGTGGTAATCGCCCGCGCCCATCTGGCCGAGCACCGCGGATGAGAGCATTGCTCCCGCCCGGCTGGCCGCGCCCCCGGGGCTATTCGAACGGCATTTCGGCGCGCGGCCGCTTGATCTTCACCGCGGGGATCGTCGGTTGGGACGAGAACCAGCGCTTCGTCGCACCGGACATGGCCGGCCAGTTCCGGCAGGTGCTGGTCAACATTCTCGCGGTGCTGGCAGAAGATGGCGCCGGCCCCCAACATATCGCGCGGATGACCTGGTACGTCACCGATCGTGACGAATATACCGCCAGCCTGCTCGCGATCGGCACCGCTTACCGCGCGCTGATCGGGGCGCATTACCCGGCAATGGCGGTTGTCGAAGTCAGCCGGCTGGTCGAGCCCGAAGCGCGGGTCGAGATCGAGGCCATCGCCGTGGTGCCGAATACATGAGCGCGGTGCCGACATCCCCTCTCCCTCCAGGGGAGAAGGAGGGGTTCGCCACGAGGCGGTGGGAGGGTGAGGGTCGGTCCCCGCGATGCCCCAACATCCCCTCACCCCGTCAGCCTGCGGCTGCCACCCCTCCCCTCTGCAGGGAGAGGGGAGAATGAGCGACGACAGCTTTGTCCGCGATCGCCTCCCGCCACCGAGCGCGCAGCCCGATTTCCTGTTCGACTTGCCCGAGCTGCACTATCCCGCCCGCCTCAACGCCGCGGTCGAGCTGGTCGATCGTGCGGTTCTGGAGGGCGATGCCGACTTGCCGGCGGTGGTCAACGCTCATGGCCGCTGGACCTATGCCGACCTGAAGGAGATGTCGGATCGGATCGCGCGGTTGCTGGTCGAGCAGGAAGGGCTCGTGCCCGGAAATCGCGTGCTGCTGCGTGGGCCGAACGGCGCGACCCTGTTCGCCGCCTGGCTCGGTATCCTCAAGGCGGGCGGCGTGGCGGTCGCGACGATGCCGATGCTGCGCCCGGCCGAGATCGCGACCGTGCTGGAGCGGGCGCAGATCAGCCATGCGATCGTCGACAGCCGCTTCATCGGCGATTACCGCGACGGAGCCGCCCAGGCCGGCACCGTTCGGTCGCTCCTGCGCTACGATGGCGATTATGGCCGCGGCGAGCTGGAAGGCCGTCTGAAGGACGTGGCGCCGCACTTCGCGCCGGTGGACACATCCGCCGAAGATGTCGCGCTGATCGCCTTTACCTCCGGAACCACCGGCCGGCCCAAGGGCTGCGTCCACTTCCACCGCGACGTGCTCGCCCCGGCCGACACCTTCGCCCGGCACATCGTGCGGCCGCGCGCAGGCGATGTCTGGACCTGCTCCGCGCCGATCGCCTTTACGTTCGGGCTCGGCATGCAGCTGATCTTCCCGCTTCGCTTTCGCGGCACCGCCGTGACGCTGGAGCGGACGACCCCGCCGGAGCTGCTGCAGGCGATCGAGCGATTCGGAATCAACGTCCTCGGCACCGCGCCCACGGCTTACAAGGCGATGTTGAGCCTCCTTCGTGCTCCTGCGCAGGCAGGAGCCCAAGCATCCGCTGAGAATCGGCTCCTGCTTGCGCAGGAGCACGCGAGCCTGCGCATTTGCGTCTCAGCCGGCGAGCACATGCCCGAGGCGACCTGGCGGGCATGGCACGAGCGCACCGGCCTCGAGATCATCGACGGGATCGGGGCGACCGAGATGATGCACATCTTCATCTCGGCCTCCGGCGAGGATATCCGCCCCGGCGCGACCGGCCGGGCGGTTCCCGGCTATCGCGCCTGCATCCTGGACGAAGGGGGCAAGCCCCTGCCCCACGGCACCGGCCGGCTCGCGGTCAAAGGCCCGACCGGCTGCCGCTACCTGGCCGACGAGCGCCAGGCCGATTACGTCCAGGACGGCTGGAACGTCACTGGCGACACTTACCACCAGGATGAGGAGGGCTATTTCCGGTACATCGCCCGCTCGGACGACATGATCGTCTCGTCGGGCTACAACATCGCCGCGCCCGAGGTGGAAAACGCTTTGCTCTCACATCCCGCAGTCGCCGAATGCGCGGTGATCGGCGTCCCATGCGAGGAACGTGGCCAAAGGGTGAAGGCGTTCGTGGTGCCCGCCCCGCCCCACGGGGCCGGCGAAGCTCTGGCGGAAATGCTCAAGGCTCACGTCAAGGAGGCCATCGCGCCCTACAAATATCCGCGCGACATCGCCTTTGTCGAAGCATTGCCCCGCACCGCGACCGGCAAGCTTCAGCGTCACGCGCTGCGCGGCGAGCCGCTCACTTGATCCGTGCGCGAAAGCGAATGCTGAAGCTCGAATTCGCGGCCAGGCTGCCGCCGGGCGTGAAGCGAACGCCATTGACCGCCGGGTCGTAGCCGGCCGCGGGCGTGTAGGCATAGCTCGCGCCGCCATTGTTCGAATAGGCGACGTTGGCGCCGCCGAGCGTCACGCCGCTGCTTCCCGCCGTGAGCACGAAGGGGTCCGTTCCCGCAAGCGCCGTGTCGAAATCGGCATTGTAGAAGGTCACTTGCGCCGGCAGCAGATCCGTCAGGACGACCCCGTTCAGATCGACCGGGCTTCCGCCCGTGTTGGTCGCGGTAATCGTGTAGACGACGTCGGAGGACGGCGCGTTGAAGCGGTCGGCCCCACTGGTTGCAAGCGGAGCCGAGCTCTTGGAGACCGCCAGCACAGGCATTGGGCAAAAGGTCAGATCGTGGATACTGATCCACTGCGTACCCGTGGCTGTTTCGCCGACCTGCAACGGGTAGTTTCCATAGCGCAGTTCCAAGGTGCTGACCGGCTGGACGAAGGTGGCGCTGACCGTTCCCGAATCCTGGGTGGCCGTGGCATTGCTCGTGCCGAGCAATTCGCCCGCGCCAAGCGCAAGCGGGCTGCCACTCGCACCGACCTTGACCGTGCTCGTGGCCGATTTGGTATAGGCCGGAAGATGCGTGTTGCCCCCGTCGCGGCCCGTGATCTTGACCCAATCGCGCCAGGAATTGAGGATGTAGTCAATGTCGAACACGCGGAAGTTGAGATCGCGGACAGGCTCGCTGAACGTGAATATCGCCGCCACGACGCGTGTTGTGCCGTTGATGTCGGTGGTACGGCCCGCCATTGTTCCACCGATGGTGAGCGTCTTCTCGGTCGGTGCCTGACCGCCGGTGTTGATGACGCGAATGGTCGGCAATTGCTGACCGTCCACCACGGTGCTGTTCAAGCCGTTGGTCGTGAAGCTGACGGTGAAGCTGCGGGTTGCGCCCGCGGCGTTGCTGACGATGAAGGTGCGGGTCTGATTGTAGGCCAGTTCTCCATCGGCGATCGTGTTCCAATCGAAGGTGAACTGGTTGTCGGCGGTACAGGCCGCGATACTCGGCGTCGCGGCGTAGATGGCCGCAAGCATGGTCAGAAAGGCAGCAACCCGATTCATCGACGCCCCCCCAATTGCTGCAGGCTCAGCTGGTCGAACTTCAGCCGCATCGTCACGTACGGACCGCTACGCGTATAGCGGCTTTCCTCGAAGTCGCGGTCGTGAAAGCCGACCACATTCCAGCCGATCGACAGCCAGCCGTTGGTGAACGGCTTGATGCCGATGCTCGGGCCGCCCGAATAAGCTGCGGTGCGGCCGTTCGCGCCCTGCCGCACCGTGCCGGCGGCGCCGATGTCGATCGTGTCGCCAAGATCGAAGCGCAGATCCGCGCCGACCAGGTTGCTCCAGCCCGAAATGTCATCCGCCCCGAATTTGTCGGACACGTAGCGCGATCCCCAGAAGAGCGCGATCTCGGTCCGGTCCAGCCATTCTCCATCGGCGCCATTTGGCGACCAGTTGATTGAAAAGCTGTTAACCACGCGCCGCGAACGCGCGTTTCCGGACACCAGCAAGGGCACGCCGATCGGCCCGGGAACGCCCGCCACCGCGCCGCGCACGGCTTCCTCGCGCACTTCGAGCTTTTCCAGCCAGGAGATCCGGCTGTCGGCTGGGCGGTGCGCCCAGCTGAGCTCGCCGCTGGCGATCCGCGTTTCGGCGCCGGCCTGCCCCTCGGCATCGAACCAGCTCAGCGCGCCGCCGACCGCGCGGCCCTCGCCGATCTGGCGCAAAGCGGCGGCAGTGAAACCGTAGCGATCGCCCAGGCTTCCGGCGCGATACTCGGCCCGTCCGGTCACGCTCCACCGGTCCCGACGATAGGTCGCGCCAGCGGTGACGGCCGTGAAATCCTCGGTCAGCGTCGTGCCGTTGCCGACGAAGCCGCCGCTCGCGACCGGCTGCAACGGGTTGAGCACCCGGCTCGGGTCGAACCCGCCAAGCGTTTTGTTGCCGTCGAGCGAGAAATCCACCGACCAATGCTTGTTCAGCACCAGCGACTGCGAAAGGCCGTAAGCGGCGAAGCTGCGCGGGCCATATTCGGCGATATCCTGCATGTTGCCGGTCAGCGCGATGCGGGCGCCGGCCCAAGGCTTCAAGTCGAAGCCGATGCGGGCGGTGCGCGCGTCGATCTGCTCGCCGTCCGCGATCTCGTAGGCGGCGGTCAGCGATACATCCCGCGTTACCGCATAGCGGGCCGACAAGCGGTGACGCGCCGGGAAGTCGATGCTTTCATCCTTGCCGCCGATCGGAAGCTCGGTTTGAGCATCGAGCTCCAGGCGATTGTCAAAGAAGCGCTTTGTCGCACCGAACTGGACGATCTGCGAGCGTGCCTGGCGACCATCCGCCAGGCGATCGTCGGCGATCGTCACGCCCGCACGGGCCGATACGTCGCGGCCGCGATATTCGATCTGGGCGCGCCCGGCGATCCGCCGTGCGTCGCTGTCCAGATAATCCTCGTGCCAGGCGCTGCCGTTCAGCGACAGGCTGTCGGTCAAGCGAAGGCGGCTGTCGATGCCCAGCTTGCGGGTTCCCGTCTCCGCCGCGTTGACCTGACCGACTCCGAAGCCACTCTCCTGTTCGCGCGCATAGGCCAGCAAATCGTGGCGCGGCCCGTGATGCTCGGCCTCGACTTGCCAGGCGTGGGCGGTGTCGCCGTCCCGCCGGCTCAGCGCCGCTTCGGCGCGAAGCTCCGTCGAAGCCGAGTGGCGGTAGCGGATGTCGGCCCCGCCCAGATTGGTGATCCCGCGCTCGCTTTCGTCATGGATGGCAGTGCCAGCCACCTGAAGCTTGCCGTCGGCGCTGCGCCAGCTTGCCCGGCCACCGGCGTTCAACACGCGGTCGGCAATGCCGTTCACTTCGAAATCGGCGACGATGAACTGAGGATCGAGGCCGCTCGAACGGCTCAGGATCGGCTCGCGGAAGCGCAGGGTGCCCGCGTGGTAATCGATGTCGTAATCGATATGCCGGGCCAGTACGCGCCGCTCGACGATACGGTCGGAACGGAAGCGGTCCCGCACTTCGATCGCGATCCGCTCGCTATTGGCGAGGATGTCGCGGGCGGACAGGGCATAGGGGCCGGACAGGCCGTTGCCCTGGATCTCGTCGCGGCGGTGCCGGTTGGGCGTATCCGCCGCGAACAGGGTCGCGCCGACGCGGTCCGAGCGATACTCGGCTTTGACGCCGTTCAAGGCTCGGACGTAACGGGCGAGCACGGGCTCGTCGATGCCGGTCTCATAGTCGCCGAACAGGGCGTAGAATTGCGGCCGCTCGAGCTTCAGATAGAGCTTGCGAACGGACGAGGCGTCGTAGCGGCGTTCGCTGCGATCGGCGTAGATGGTGTAATAAGCGCGCGGGTCGATGACGCCGCCGAAGCGGGTCTGCTCGTCCTTCTTGTCGCTGTCATAAGCCATGGTGATCAGCCACTTACCGCTGATCCTTCCCTTGGCGTAGAAAGCGAGCCGGCCATCCGTCAGGACCTTGTCGTCGTCGCGGCCGAGCTTCTCGATGTGACTGCTCAGGCGGTTGTAGCCGAGCGTCCCTTCCGCCAGGCCGACGATCGTCCAGGGCCGCTGCCCCGGGTCGAGCCAGCCTTCGACCCGCTGCTCGCGGGTGGTCTCGCCGTCCCGAAATCGGAAGCGCAGGCTGAGCGTGCCGGAAGCGGTGGTCGGCTCCAGCTCGATATAGGCGATGCCGTCATCGCCCTCGACGCGCCACACGGGCTGCGCGCGCTCCAGTCCGGCCAATTGGCGCGCCTGCTGAGCGTCGGCTTCGACGGCCGGGTAATATGGCGCCGGAACCTCGAAGGCGCCGGTCAGGCCATGGTGGACGGGGCGGCCGTCGCGATCGGTCAGGCGCACCGCGATTACCGGGCGAGTGACGCCATCGGCGACCAGCACCGAACGGTCGCGCAGCAATTGCGCCTGGATCGGGCTGGCGCCGAAGTGAACCGGCCGTTCCAGCCGCTCCACGACAGCGCCAGCCGCATCCACGATCTCGGCACTGAACAAAGTGGTGCGCTTTTCGAGCGGCACTGCGCGCCACAGGCTGACCGCGATCTCGCCGTCGCGGCGCGTGCCGTCGAAGCTGCGCGGATCGACGGGGCGCCCATTCGCGAACAGGCGAATGCTGTGTGTCTTAAGATGCTTGATCGCGACTCTTACGACGGGAGCGCGCGGATTGTGGTTGAGCTCGGGAAACAGCCACTCGGCGCCAGGCTGCTGCCCCTGAAGCCAATCGCGCTCGGCGCCGGCGGCGACCGCATCGCTCGGAGGCGCGGGCCGGGTTGCACGGACGGCTTTGGCCGCAGCCCCGCCCGACATCGTAGCGGCGCGGAAATCGACTCGCTTGAGCGAACCCCCTTGCCCTTCAACGAAACGCGAAAAGGCACGGCCGCCGGAACGCGTGTTGCGGGCGCAATCGACCGCGCCGAGACCTGCGGGCAGGCTCGCATCGTCCAGCTGAACCACGTGAGTTCCGGGCTGGACTCCTTCGAAGTGATAACGCCCGTCCGTGTCCGTGACGGCGTAGCTTCCGTCTTCCAGCAGGATGCGGACCCCGGCAATGCCGCGCGCGCGGGCCGGATCGGTGGCGCAGCCGCCATCGGTCAACCGACCGATGATCGTCATCCGCCCGGCGATCGTCTCCGAACCGATCCGCACCACGGCGTCGGCCGAGGCCGTGCTGCCGCCGCGACTGTCCACCGCCTGCACCTGGTTGATCGCATCGCCGTCGCGCGCGTCCGGGCTGACCTCCAGGACGTAGGTGAGGCTGGTGCTGGCGCCGCCGGCAAGCGGCGCGATCAGCACCGTCATCCGGTCGGCAGCCATCGTCAGACCTTCGGGCGCGTCGCCGCCGTCGATTCGCACCGAGCCCGGCCGCAAACGCATCTGGCGGGGGAGCAGGTCGGTCAGCGTGATCGCGCCGGTAGCGTTGGCCGCGTCCGGGTTGCGCACCGTCACACGATACTGGATCAGATCGCCGGCTTCGGCCACCGCCCGCGACGCGGTCTTGGCGAGCAGCAAGGGCGCGGTCGGGCGATCGAGCGGGATGTCCACCCGGACGGGCGCGGGATCGCTCAGCACTATGTCCCCGCCGAACGAGCCGGCCGCGATCGCGAACGGGCCGCCATCCGGACGTCGCAGCGCGGCGAGCTCGGCTGGGTCTGCCACCGAAGGCGCGGAATAAGGGGCCGGCGGCTGAACGACCAGACGGTAGCGGCCCGGACGCATCAGCGGGAAGCGGTAGTCGCCGGCCGCATAATCGTAAACGCGCCCGCTGCTGTCGATGACGGTTTCGCCAGTCACGACCGTTGAAGGATAGGTGGACAAGCCGTCGTCCCCGAACACGGCCGCGGGCTGCCCAGTCCCTGCGTCGACGATGGTGACGCGAGTGCCGCTGACCGGCCTGCCGTCGCGGCTGTCGAAGGCGATACCATATGGATCGACAAGGACGTTGACGAAGGCGGTTGCGACCACCGAAGCGCCGCCATTGTCGAGCAATTCCAGCGCGAGCCGCTCGCCCGGGCGAACCGACAGGCGGCAATCGCCTTCGGTCGGGGCGGGAGGCGATCCGATCGTGGCAATCACGCCGACGAACAGGCCGGTGTCGATCCCCGTCTCGATCAGAACGAGTTGCTCATGGTCGCCGCCAGCGGTCTGCAGCACCACCGACAGGCGTTCGGCGGCGAGCGCATCGCGATTGGCCGAGGCGCGGGCGACTTCGATGATGAGCGGTTCGCCGGCACGGATCTGGCTGGTCTCGACGATCGGCGCGTCGCTGATCGCCGGCGCCGAATTCGCGCTGCCGGTGGAGCGGGCCGACAAGCCCGCGACCGAGCAGCTGGAGCCGGTGAGGGAGGTCTGCACACCGCCCTGGGCGATGTGGAAGGTCCGGAGCGATACCGATTGATTGTCCTGACGCGGCACGATCACGTCGACGCGGTTCGACTGGAGCTGGCGGCGATCGCCCTCCCCGCCCCACTCGACCGTCGCGATGTTGCTGATCGTGCGATGCGCGGCGGCAACCGCCGCGCGCGCCGGCGCAAACTGCATCAGCAGGCCGAGCAAGGCGACCAGCAAGGCCCCGATCAGAAGGTTTGACCGCGTCATGGTGACAAGGGAGGCCCGAACGGCCGGGCCTCCCCCATTCTTAGTTCAGGGTGACGCGGAACAGGACGGTGCGGGTCGCGCCCGCGGCCAGGCTGGCCAGCGAGCCGCTCACGGTGCCGTTCGCATGCGCGCCGCTGTTGCTGCCGTCGGCGTTGCAGGTCGAACCGGTCACGGTTCCGCCGACCAGCACGCCGAAGCTCGACAGGTAGGTCGTCTCGGTGGGCAGGGCGTCGGAAATCGCCAGGTTGGTGGCCGTCGCGCTGCCCGCGGCATTGCTGACCGCAATGCAATATTCGACGACGCTGCCCGGGATCATCTTCGGATCGGTCGTGTTGTTGATCGGGTCGCTGATCACCCGGCTCGTCTTGGTCGCGGTAATCGCCGCCGCCGAGACGGTGTAATCGTCGACCGCGAAGTGAATGCCGTCGCGCGCCGTGTTGCCGGCGGTGTTGGTATCGGCGAACACCGTGTCCACTCCCGCCGTATTGGCGCCGCTGGTCTGGACGATTGTGGCACCGAGCGATCCGGCCGCGGTCGCTTCGGCGGCCGTCGCCGACAGGCGAACAGCCGCGACATCGTTGGTCTTGCTGCCGATCGGCACGTCGGCGAGCACGAACACGCGCCGGGTCACGTCAGCAGCGATCTGGTCGAGATAGGTGACGAGTGTGTCGGTGCCGGTGTCGAACGTGCCATTGTCGTTCGTATCCAGGAAGATACGTACGTTGGTCGCGTCGAAATTGTCGGTGCCGCCATGTGCGGCGCTGACCCCCGCCTGCGTCGCGGCAAGCGCGAGATCGAGCGGCGCGTTGGACGTGTTGGTGACCAGGAACGACGTGACCGCGGACTTCTGCCCGGGCGACACGCTGGTCGTCGTTGTGCCTTCCTCGGCGACGTTCAAGTTGACCTTGCGGTCGACGGTGAAGGTGTCGCTGGCCTTGACCTCGGTCTGATCGACGCCGCCGACCTTGTAGTTCAAGGTCACGTTGTTGGTGATTGTGCTACCCGCGGTCGTGCCGGCGGCCTGGGCTGCGGAAGCTCCGAGCACAGCAAGGGCCACCCCGCTCGCCGAAGCGAGCAAGCGCTTGGTTCTGGTCATTTGTCCTGGTCCACTTCTAAAAAGGTGGGCGCCTCCCCCCACGATCCCGCCGGCGCCCGAGGCGGGCTCGAGACTATTTGACGACGCCTCTGAAATTCAGCGCACCGGTCTGGCCGGCGGTGATCTTCTGGCTGAACGACCAGCGCACATGGGTGACGTCGCCGCCCACCGCCGGACGGGCCGTGCCGTCGGCGTTCTTCACCTTGAGCGCGGCCAGCTTGCCCCAGCTCTTGCCGCCGTCGATCGAGACCTGCGCCGATTGATCCTCGGCCGCCTCGAACGAGACCGCCTCCGGGATCGGGTTGGTCACCGCGAAATCGGCAACCGGCTGGGCGCCGGCATTGCGATAGTTCAGCACGAACAGCAGCCGATCGCCCGGCGTCACCACCTTGGGCGCTTCGAGCACGACGCTGCGCTTGCCGGCCGGATCGGTCTTGACCCGTTCGACGAAGACATTGTTGTCAAGCGTCATGCCACCGGCGGCGAAAGCCGTTGTCGAAGCAGCAAAGGCAAGCGTTGCGATGAGAAATTTCATGATCTTATCCTTCTCAGTCGATGCGAACTTTGAACGTGACGATCGGCGCCGAGCCGGCCGCGACCGTGCCGAGCCGCACCGCGACGCCGCCATTGGCGAACTCGCCCGCGTCGCCGTCCGCGTCGTCGGTCAGCGGATTGCCATTCAGGGCCAAGGAATTCGCGGCATAGGTGCTGCCAGTGGGCACCTGGTCGGCGATGCGGATGTTGGGCAGGCTGCCCGATCCACTTATCGTGGCGGTCAGCGTGTAGGTGATGGTGCCGCCTGGAAGCGGGCTGGTGCCGCCGAACGGATCGGCCACGGTCGCGCTTTTTACGAACGCCAGGGTGGCGCTCGAGACTTTCAGGAACCCTTTGTCCTCGCCGTCCGCGCCGGTTGTGCCGACGATGGCGTCGCCTCCGCCCTGTCCCTTGCCGGCGAAGATCGTTCCGGCCGATCCGGTGCCGGTCACGGCCGCGGCGGTAAGATCGACTTGCCCGCGTCCGCCATCGGCGACACCGGCCGGAACCGATGTGATGACGAATATGCGAAGCGACGCGTCGGGCGACAGCACCGGGTCGTTGGAACCGGCTGTATAGACCTTATCGTCGGCGGGGTCGTAGACGCCGTTGCCATTGCTATCGAGCACCACCGAAGTGACGGTCGGGTCGAAGCCGTCGGCGCCAGCCGTGCTGCGCGTGCCCAGCGTAAAGGCTTCGCTGCCATTGCCCGAATTGGTGAGCGTGAAGCTCAGCACCCGCCCGGTCGCGCCCGGTGTCGCGGCGACGTCGCCAGGATCGGCGGAGGCGACCGTCACATCGAGCAGTTCGTCGACGCGCAGGCTGACCTTATTGGACGTGACTTCGCTTTGCGTGCCGTCCGGCAGGTCGTAGGTCGCCTTGGCTTCGTTGTCGATCAGGCTGCCCGCGACCGTTCCCGCGGCGGAGGCCGGGCTCGCTCCCGACAGCAAAGCCAATGCGCCCGCCGCGGCTCCGGCCATCAGCCGCGCCGTCGATCGCCGCCCAATCAACGAATCTCGCACCATCATATCTCCGCAACCATGTTCTCGGTTGCGGCCTATGCGGGGGTGCCTGCTAAGATTGTGTTAAGCAGGTCATCAACAATTCCAGCCCGGGCCCCGCCGCGGCGATATCCCGGGCGGATCGTCACCCGGCCTGCTCGAACGCGGCGTGGATGCGCAGGTCCACCCGGTCCGCAACCACGGGAACGGCCATGCCCAGGCCGAACTCGCTGCGCTTGATGCTCGCGGTGCCGGAAAATCCGATATTGGTCTTCTTGCTCCTTTCATTGACGCCAGCGCCGAAGAAAGTCGCGTCCAGCGTCACGGGCCTTGTAATGCCCTTGATCGTTAGATTGCCGCGGATCGTAGCGGCATTGCCCTTTGGCTGCACGGACGTGGACACGAAGGTCGCCGTGGGGTGCTTGGCCACTTCGAAGAAATCCGCGCTCGAAAGATGCTTGGTGAAGCCGCCCGACGTCGTGCTCATTTCCGCGACGTTGAACGTCACGCTGACCTTGGCCGCCGACAGATTCCTCGGATCGATCTGAAGCGATCCGCCGCTGGCGCCAAACGCGCCGGATAGTGGCGAGATGCCGAGATGGTTGACTGTCCACAGCACTTGCGTGTGATTGGGATCGACCGTGTAGCGGCCCGCCTGCACCCGCGCGCGATCGGGCGCGCCCGGCATCTGCGCGATTGCGGGAAGGCAAACGGCAAGCGCCGCGAACAAGGCCGTTGCGGGTAGAATCTTCATGTCGTGTCTCCTCCAGATGGTTGGGCGGGCAAAAGCGCGTGGCTGCGTTCGTTGCCGTATATCTTGAAAAAGGCTGCGAGTGTGCGCTCGAAATGCCGCTTCTTCTGCGCCTCGCCGAGTTCGACGGGAACCCCGAACATCATGCGCTGGTGGAAGTGGCCGAACATGATCTGAAAGAACATCTGCGCCGCCTCGATCGGGTCGTCTATGGTCATCACGCCCTCCTCCGCCTGGATCGCCAGATATTCGGCGATCTTGGCTTGGCCGGTCGCGGGGCCGGCCTGGTAGAGTTGCGGCCCCAGATCGGGCTGAGCCAGCGCCGCCTTGAGCAAGGCGGTCGAGTCCGGATTGAGAATCGTGTCGAACATCCGTCCGGCGATCTCGGTCAGCGCCTCGCGCGGCGGCTGATGCGCCAGGATCGCGCGATCGATCGTGTCGCTGATCACGGCGCAGCGTTCCGAAACGAGCGCGCGCAGCAATCCCGGCTTGTTCTCGAACATCTCGTACAAGGTCGCCAGCGAACCCCCTGATCGGCGAACGACGTCGCTCAGAGTGGTCGCTTCAAAGCCTTTCTCCACGAACAGATCGTGAGCCGCGGCCAGCATCGCCTTGCGCCTCGTATCGCGCTTGGCTTCGCGGGACAGGCCGTCGTCGGGCACCATTGTTTCTGCTCGATTCTTTCCGTTGGACTTGTAGTGTAAGTTACATTACATGATATTTCGTCAGATGGCCAGCCCTTCCCACAGCCCCATTCAGGAACGTGCGGGGTCGGACCCGTCGCCTGCTTGTAACCTCCGCAGCCGATTACCCGACAAGATCCAATCAGGAATGACGATGCACAACCGCTTTTCCACGATCCTTGCGATTTCGGCCTCCGCGCTGCTGTTGGCCGGCTGCTCGAGTGGCCAATCCGCTGGCCCGCCGCCAATGCCGCCGGCGGAAGTCACCGTGCTGACCGTCGCGCCCACGTCGGTCGTCAACGTCGTCGAATTGCCCGGCCGCGTCGCGCCGGTCCGCACTGCCGAAGTTCGCGCGCGGGTCGACGGGATCATCGAACAGCGTCTTTATACCGAAGGCTCGGACGTCGGGCGCGGCACGCCTTTGTTCCGGATCGATTCGCGCCCGCTCAGGGCCAGCCTCGACGTGCAGACCGCCGCCGTCCAGCGCGCCCAGGCCGAAGCCACCAACGCGCAGGCCGAAGTCACCCGCTATCGTCCGCTGGTCGCGGTGGACGCGATCAGCAAGCAGGAATTCGACGCCGCTCAGGCCCGGCTTGCCCAGGCCCGCGCCGCCGTCGGCTCCGCGCAGGCCCAGGTTCGCCAGGCACAGCTGACGCTCGGCTACACAACGGTGTCCGCCCCGATTGCCGGCCGGGTCGGCCGCGCGGAGGTGACGGAGGGCGCGCTCGCCAGCCAGGCCAATGGGACCCTGCTCACGCGGATCGAGCAGCTCGATCCGATCTACGTCAATTTCACTCAATCGAGCGAGGAGTTGATCGCGTTGCGCCGTCAGGCCGGCGGCGGCGCTCCCGCTTTGTCCCGCACGGTTACCCTTCTGCTGGAGGACGGCGCCGAATATCAGATGACGGGCACGCTCAACTTCCTCGATCAGTCGGTGGATCCGACCACCGGCAGCGTCAGCCTGCGTGCCACCTTCCGCAACCCGCAGCGATTGCTGCTACCCGGGCAGTTCGTCCGCGTCCGGATCGAGGCTGGCGCTAACACCAACGGCATCGCCGTGCCGCAGCGCGCGGTTCAGCTCACCGCCGGCGGCGGCAGCGTGATGCTGCTGGGGCCAGGCAACGTCGCCCAGCCGCGCCCGATCAAGCTCGGCCGGCTCGATGGCGGCATGTGGGTGGTGACGCAGGGGCTGCAGCCCGGCGACAAAGTGATCGTCGATGGGCTGCAGAAGGTGCAGCCCGGTGCCCCGGTCAAGCCGGTCCCGCTCGGCGCGCCCGCCCGCGCCGCCGCGCCGGCGGCGGGGAGCCCCGCCAATGCTCGCTAGGTTCTTCATCGACCGGCCAATTTTCGCCTGGGTCATCGCCCTGTCGATCTCGCTTGCCGGCCTGCTCGCCGTGCAGGCGCTGCCGATCGAGCAATATCCGACGATCGCGCCGCCATCGGTGACGATCAACGTCAATTATCCCGGCGCCGACGCCGCGACGCTGGAAGAGAATGTCACCTCGATCATCGAGCAGGAGATGAACGGGGTCGAGGACTTCCTCTACATGAGCTCGACCTCGGCCGCGAACGGCACAGCGACGATCACCGTGACCTTCGAGACCGGCACGAACATCGATCTCGCTCAGGTCGACGTTCAGAATCGCTTGAGTCGGGTCGAATCCCGTCTGCCGGAAGAAGTCCGCCGACAGGGGATCACGGTCAGCGAGGCCAACTCGAATTTCCTCCTGATCGTCGCCTTGACCTCGCCCAACGGCTCGCTGAACGCGCTCGATCTCGGCAATTATGCCAGCACCCGCGTGCTGGACGAACTGCGCCGCGTCCCCGGCGTCGGCAACGTCCAGCTGTTCGGCTCCGAATATGCGATGCGGATCTGGCTCGATCCGGAGCGCCTCGCCGGCTATAACATGTCTTCCGCCGAGGCGCTGGCCGCCGTTCGCGAGCAGAACAGCCAGACGCCGGGCGGCCAGATCGGCGCCCTGCCCGCCACCGCCGGCCAGCAGCTCAACGCGACGGTGATCACGCAAAGCCGGTTCAGCACGCCCGAGCAATTCTCCCAGATCATCCTGCGCGCCAACACCGATGGTTCGGCGGTGCGGCTGGGCGATGTCGGCCGGGTCGAACTCGGCGCCAACAGCTACGATACCACCACCAGGCTCAACAAACAGCCGATGGCCGGGATCGCCGTCCAGCTCGCCAGCGGCGCCAACGCGCTGGAGGCCGGCCAGGGCGTCAAGGACCGGATGGAAGCGCTCAAGGCCTTTTTCCCGGCGGGCGTGACCTATTCTATCCCTTACGACACGACCCTGTTCGTCTCGATCTCGATCGAGGAAGTGCTGATCACGCTGATCGAAGCGATGGTGCTCGTTTTCGCGGTGATGTTCATCTTCCTGCAGAATCTTCGCGCGACCGTGATCCCGACGATCGTAGTGCCGGTGGCGCTGCTCGGCACCTGCGTCGGCCTTTATTTCCTGGGCTATTCAATCAACGTGCTGACCTTGTTCGGCATGGTTCTGGCGATCGGCATCCTGGTCGACGACGCCATCGTGGTGATCGAAAATGTCGAACGGATCATGGCCGAAGAAGGCCTCCCCCCGCGCGAGGCGACCGTCAAGGCAATGGGCCAGATCGTCAGCCCGATCATCGGCATCACGCTCGTCCTGATCGCCGTGTTCGTGCCGATGGCTTTCTTCCCCGGCTCGACGGGCGGCATCTACCGCCAATTCTCGATCACTTTGTCCTTCGCCATGGCCTTTTCGGCGCTGCTGGCGCTGACCCTTACCCCTGCCTTGTGCGCGACCTTCCTGCGCCCGTCCAAGCACAGCACGGAAGGGCGCGGCCTGTTCGCGCGTTTCAACCGCGGCTTCGCCCGCACCACCGATCGTTACGAAGGCGCCGTGGCCTCCATAGTCTCGCGGCCAAAGCGCTGGCTCGCAATCTACGCGGCCTTGGTCGCGGTGGTCGCGGCGATGTACATGTCGGTTCCCACCAGCTTCCTGCCGGAGGAGGATCAGGGCTACATCATCGCCGTCGTCCAGGCCCCGGCCGGCGCGACCCGCGAGCGCACCCAGCTGGCGGTGGACGAGGCCGAGAACTTCTTCATGGCCCAGCCACAGGTCCGCCAGGTCATTTCGGTGCTCGGTTTCAGCTTCTTCGGCAGCGGCCAGAATGCCGCGATCATGTTCGTGCCCCTGAAGCCGTGGGATGAGCGCAAGGGTGTCGAGAACAACGCCACAACGCTGGCCGGCAAGGCGATGGGCGCGCTCGGCGGCTCCCAGCATGCGATGATCTTCACGCTCAGCCCTCCCGCCATCCAGGAACTGGGCAGCTCCAGCGGCTTCAACCTGCGCCTGCAGGACCGCACCGGCCAAGGCTATCAGAAGCTGCTCGATGCCCGCAACCAGATGCTCGGCGCCGCCGGACAGAGCCAGGTGGTGACGCAGGTCCGGCCCGAAGGCCTGGAGGACGCGCCGCAATTGCGGGTGATCGTCGATCGCATCAAGGCGCGCGCGCTCGGCCTCAGGATCGAGGACGTCAACAACACGCTCTCGATCGCGTTCGGCTCGGCCTATGCCAACGATTTCAACCGCGAGGGCCGGGTCCTTCGCGTCGTGCTTCAGGCCGATGCCGCCCAGCGCATGTCGCCGGAAGACATCCTGCAACTGCGCGTGCCCAACGCGACCGGCGAGATGGTGCCGTTCTCCGCCTTCACCACGGCGGAATGGGGCGCCGGATCGCCGCAATTGCAGCGTTACAACGGCTTTCCTTCGATGACGATCTCCGGCTCGGCCGCGCCGGGCAAGGCGACGGGCGACGCCATGACGGAAATGGCGAGCATTGCGGGCAAGCTGCCGTCCGGGTTCGGCTATGAATGGTCGGGCCTGTCCTACGAGGAACAGCAAGGCGCCGGGCAAGTGCCGCTGCTGCTCGGCCTATCGCTGCTGGTCGTGTTCCTGCTGCTGGCCGCCTTGTACGAAAGCTGGTCGATCCCGGTGGCGGTGCTGCTGGTGGTGCCGTTGGGCGTGCTTGGCGCGCTGCTGTTCGGAATGCTGCGCGGCATGGCGATGGACGTTTATTTCAACATCGGCATCATCACGATCATCGGTCTGTCCGCCAAGAACGCGATCCTGATCGTGGAATTCGCCAAGGACCTGAACGAGGCCGGCCGAAGCGTCACGGAAGCGACTCTCGAGGCCATCCGCCTGCGCTTCCGGCCGATCCTGATGACGTCACTTGCCTTCATTCTCGGCGTGCTGCCACTGGTGATCAGCACCGGCGCCGGCGCCGCCGGTCGGCGGGCGCTCGGCACCGGCGTGATGGGCGGAATGATCACCGCCACCGGTCTTGGCCTGTTCCTCACGCCCTTGTTCTTCGTCGTGATCCGTAGCTTCCTCGATCGCCGTGCCAAGAAGCGGCCGACGCCGCCCGCTGAAGGTCCCGCTCCGTCCGAAGGCCTCGCCCATGCGTAAGAAAGCCCTTCTGTTCGCCGCCCTGCTGCTCGCCGGCTGTTCGCAGCAGGTGAAATATGTCCAGCCCGGCCTGCCGACCGCGCCGGAATATCCGGCGGGTTCATGGCCCGCATCGGCCGGGCCGCGCGCGACGGACGTAGAGTGGCGCAGCTTCTTTCGCGATCCGCGCTTGCAGGGCCTGATCGAGCGGGCGCTGGTCAACAATCGCGATCTGCGCACGGCGGTGCTGCGCATCGAAGAAGCGCGCGGCCAGTATCGTATCCAGCGGGCCGACCGGCTGCCGACGATCGACGCCAGCGCCGGCGCGACCCGGTCGCGCAGCCAGGGCTTCGGCGGAGTTGAGGGCCCGGGCGGCGCGATCACCCAGAACCGGTTCGATGTCGGCGTCGGCGTGTCCTCGTTCGAGCTCGATTTCTGGGGCCGGGTGCGCAGCCTGACCCAGGCCGCGCGCGCCCGCTACCTCGCGACGGTCCAGGCCCAGCGTTCCTTCCAGATCAGCCTCGTCGCCGATGTCGCCGAAGCCTATCTCACCGAGCGGGAGCTCGATGCCCGCATCGACGTCGCCCGGCGCACCGTGGAAAGCCGCGGGCGGGCGCTCCGGATCGGCAAGCTCCGGCTCGATGCCGGCGTCACCTCCGCGCTCGATTATCGTCAGATCGAGGTGCTGCTCACGCAGGCTCAATCGCAACTGGCGGACCTCGAGCTGCAACGTGCCCAGGCCCGCAACACGCTCGAATTTCTCGTCGGCGGCCCGGCGGCCGGCACCCTTCCGGCCCCGCTCGGCCTTGCCGGCCAAGGCATTGTCGAGAACATTTCGGCCGGTCTCCCGTCCGACTTGCTCATCAATAGGCCCGACATCCTGGAGGCCGAGGAGCAATTGCGCGCCGCCAATGCCGATGTCGGCGCCGCCCGCGCCGCCTTTTTCCCGCAGATCAGCCTGACCGGCGCGCTCGGCTTCGCCAGCACCGCGCTCGGCAGCCTGTTCAGCGGCGGTGCGTTCAACTGGAGCGCGGGCGCCGGCGTCGGCCTGCCGATCTTCGACGCCGGCCGCACACGCGGCAATCTCGACGTCGCGGACGCACGCCGCGGCATCGCCACCGCCGGCTACGAACGCGCGATCCAGAATGCGTTCCGCGAAGTTTCGGACCGGCTGGCCGGGCGCCGTTGGCTGGTCGAGCGCTTGTCCGCCCAGCAGCGCGAGGCCGCCGCCCAGCGCAACCGCGCCGATTTGGCCACGCTGCGCTACCGCAATGGCGTCGCGAACTATCTGGAGGTGCTGGATGCGGAGCGCGAACTGTTCGCCGCCGAACAGCAGGTTCTGCTGACAAGGCGCGAGCAGCTCACCAACGCCGTCGATCTCTACGTCGCCCTGGGCGGCGGGCTCGATCGAAGCGCGCCCATCGTCACCACGCCCGAAGCACCGGGCCAGGCCGGGGCACGCTGAACATGGATCAGGACGATCTTGCTTACTACCGCTTCCGCGCCGCGACCGAGCTCGATCTGGCGATGCGCGCGGCCCATCCGCGCGCGGTTGCGGCGCATGACCATCTCGCTTTGCAATATCTCCTGCTCATTCGCGGCGGCCCCGCGGGCGCATGCGGCGCACGATGAAGCTTCATCTCACCCGCCTGACCACAAGCTGGGCGTCGTGGCTGCTGCTTGGCGGTCTCGCCGGAACGATGCTGTTCTGGCCATGAGCGCGCGCCTGGCGATCCTCGCGATGCTGGTCGCGCCGCTGGCCGGTTGTGCGAAAAAACCCGCCGAACCGCCCGCGGCGGCGCCGCAATCGATCTACCGGGCGATCGCGCAGGCCGATCTGGACCTGCGCGCGGCTCAACAGAAGCAAGCAGGCGGATCCAACCAGCCGGCGGCCAAGGGGTCAGGCGCGGGCCGCTGATTCGTCCGCCAGCATCTTGAGCGGCAGCCCCGTGTCCGCGAGCCGCTCCTCCGAAACCAACGCCCCCGTCTCGATCAACGCCCTGCCCTGGACGTAATCGCGCGTCATATTGACGCAATCCAGCGCGATCACCCGCCCCGCCTTGAGGTAGATGAGCGAGAAGCTTCGCCCGGCCGGGTCTCCGCGCAGGATCGCGCGGTCATGTCCGGACGACAGGCCGACCGTCTGCAGCTTCAGATCATATTGGTGCGACCAGAACCACGGGATCGCCCGGTATGGCTCGCGCGTCCCGGTCAGCAGCTTGGCGACGGTGACCGCCTGATCGTTCGCATTCTGCACTGATTCCAGCCGGATCGTCGCGCCCTCGGCATAGGCATTGGCGTGGGCCGCGCAGTCCCCGATGGCGAAAACGCCGTCCAGGCTGGTCCGGCACAGCGCATCCACCTCCACCCCATTCACTCCAGCCCCGCCGGCGGCGAGCAGCGGCTCGACCGCCGGAACGATACCGATGCCGACGATCACCATATCGCCGGGCAGCACCGATCCATCCGCCAGCCGTACGCCGCATGCCGCCCCGTTCCGCTCCTCGATACAGGCGACGGTGACGTCCGTGCGCACGTCCACGCCATGCGCGCGGTGCTCGGCCTCGTAGAAGCGTGACAATTGCACCCCGGCCACCCGCGCCAGCACCCGCTCCTGGACCTCCAGAACGGTGACGTGCTTGCCGAGCCGCGTCAGCACCGCCGCCGCCTCCAGCCCGATGTAGCCGCCCCCGATCACCAACAGGCGCGATACGTCGGGCAGTTCGGCGATTAGCCGGTCTACGTCGGCGCGGGTGCGCACCGCGTGAACGCCCCGCAGATCGTGCCCGGCGCAGCTCAGCCGCCGCGGCCGTCCTCCCGCCGCCCAGACGAGCTGCCGCCAGCCGACCCGCCCGCCGCCCACCAGCGTCAAGCTTCGCGCTTCCCGATCGACCTCCACCACCTCTTGCCCGAGCAGCAGCGTCACGCCGCGATCGGCCCAGAATGCCGGCGGCCGAATCAGCATCCGCTCGAACGGTTTCTCGCCCGACAGATATTCCTTGGACAGCGGCGGTCGCTCGTAAGGCGGGTCCGGTTCGTCCCCGATCAGCGCGATACTGCCCGCATAGCCCCGCTGACGCAACGACGCGGCCAGGTTGGCGCCGGCATGCCCGGCCCCCACGATGGCGACGTCATAAGGTCCGAAATCGCTCATCCAGCCTCCCCAACATGCTCTCCAGCTATCTGAAGCGTGGGAACGCGTTTTCCGCAACCGCTGGCACGCCAGCCGACTTCCCTCTACCGGACAGCGGACGAGGAGAATGACGGTGAGCGTAGCATTTCGGCGCGACAGCGATGAGGAACATCGAGAGCCGCGCTTCGAGATTCCGATCCCCGCCGGCCCCAATTTCGTTACTGCGAATGGGCTCAAGAACATCCAGGCCCGCATTTCCGAGCTGGAGCAGCGCGTCTCGGGCGAAACGGACGCATTGCGCCTGGCCGAGGCACAGCGGGACCTGCGCTATTGGCGCACCCGCCTCGCCACCGCCCAGCTCGCGCCGCCGCCAGCTCCGGGCCAGGTCGGGATCGGCTCCCACGTCCGCTTTCGCCTGCGCGGCGAGCGTCGAGAAATGCACATCGTCGGCCATGACGAGGCCGAGCCTGCCAGCAATCGGATCGCCTTTTCTTCCCCACTTGGTCGTGTGCTGATGGGCTCGGAAGCCGGCGACTTGCTCGGGTTTGGAGGCGATCCGGACGTGCTCGAAATTGTAGAGATACAAGAAGCCAAGCCGTTCCAGCCAGTGTGAACCCACATCTCGCGCGCCGCACTTGATGTCCGGGAGCGGAACTCGGTATCCTGGCGCGATGTGGGTGCGGAAGACGTCAGACCTGGAGCGCCGCCCATCGCCGGCGGACGATCCTGAGCCGCCGAACGTTGATCCTGTTTCAGATATCATTCTTGAGCATGCCGCCGTGGCGGTCGCTCAGGTAAGCCTAGACGGCCGCTTTCTGCGCGTGAACAACAGCCTTGCCGAGCTAACTGGCTATTCCAAGTCCGAGTTGCTCGCCGGCGGCTTCCAGCAGATCACTCATCCCGACGATCTCGATGCCGATCTCGCCAACGTCCGGGCTTTGCTTGAAGGCAAAGCGGAGCGCTACTCAATGGAGAAACGCTACATCCGCAAGGATGGCTCACAGGTCTGGCTCAACCTCATGGTCTCGCTGGTCAGCGATGCGGCCGGCAAGCCCGAGTTCTTCGTTTCCGTCGCCCAGCAGATCGACAAGCGCAAGGCGGCCGAGGCCGCCCTCGCGGAACATGAAGCCCAGTTGCGAACGATCGTCGATACCGTCCCCGTCGGTCTGGTCATGGCCGAGCTTCCATCCGGACGCATCGTCGGCGGCAACGATTACGTTGAGCAGCTGCTGCGTCATCCAGTTCGGCACTCCCCGGACATCCACTCTTATGACGAATGGGTTTCATTTCACGAAGATGGACGGCGGGTAGACGGGCACGAATATCCGCTCGCGCGGATGATGCTCGCCGGCGAGGAGAATCCGTCGATCGACGTGAACTATCAACGCGGCGACGGCACCTTCCTGTGGATCCGCATTTCCGCGCGCCCTGTCCGGGACGAGGCCGGCAACATCGTCGGTGGAGTGGTCGCGCTGCTGGACATCGATGCCGAGCGCAAGGCGTTCGCCGACGTGCTGCAGCAGGTCGGCACGCTCAAGGCGCAATTGCTCCAGGCCTCGCGCAACAGCGCGATGGGCGCGCTTGGATCGGCGCTCGCGCACGAACTCAATCAGCCATTGATGGCGATCTCCGCCTACCTAGCCGGCATCAAGAAGATGCTTGTCGCGACCAGCGCCGACCAGCCAATCGTCAGCGCCGCCGACCAGGCCGAAAAAGCCGCCCTGCGGGCCGGCCAGATCATCAGGCGAGTCCGCGAGATGCTGAGCCGCAAGGACGTCGCCGCCAAGCCGGTCAGGCTCATCGAAGTGCTGGAGGACGCCTCCGCGCTCGCGCTTCTGGGCAGCCGGTCCAAGGGTATCGCCTTCCGTCAGACGATCGATCCGAGCCTGACCGTGATCGCCAACCCAATCCAGATTCAACAGGTCGTGATCAACCTCATCCGTAATGCGATGGATGCGGTGGAAGGCTCGGATCGGAGGGATATCGCCGTTCAGGCCCGGGCGCTTGGCGATTTGGCGGAAATCGTGGTGACCGACACGGGCTGCGGCATGCCCGCGGAAATGCGCCACCAGATGTTCGATTCCTTTGTCTCGACCAAAGCGGATGGCATGGGCGTTGGCCTGTCGATCTGCCGTACCATTGTCGAATCGCATGGCGGGACGATCGAACTTCGCGACGAACCGGCCGGAGGAACCTCCGTGTTCTTCACGATACCCTTGGCCAATTGACTCGCGCTCTGTCCCGGGCGCAGGCCGCGGGTTTAGAATTCCACGCCGAACTCGACGCCGTAATAACGCGGGCTGCCGCCGAATTCGTTGTAGCCGATGCCCGCCGACTTGATCTCGGCATATTCCTTGTTGAAGATGTTGCGGCCGAACACGGATACCGAATAGCGGCCCCTCGTGTAACTCGCGCTGGCATCGAACAGGCCATAGGCATCCTGTTCCAGGAACGGCGTATTCAGCACGTCGGTGAAGACGTGGGAGCGCCATGAATAGCCGGCGTGGAGCGAGACTTTCTGATCGACGCCGAAATCGTGATCGTAATTGGCGCCCAGATACACCGTCCATTTGGGAACCCGGTCGAACTCCAGATCGGTCGGATCGGCGCCAACCGGCAGGCCGGTCAGATTGTTGAAGGAATCGTACTTGGCGTCGGTGTAGCCGATGTTCGCGTCCAGCCGCAGGCCCGGGAAGGGCAGCGCCGACGTCTCGATCTCGATGCCCTGGATCGTCGCCGCGGCGGCGTTGAAGAGTTGCTGGTTGGGCGACTCGCCGGGAACCGCAAATTGGACCAGCCGCTGGATGTCGTCATATTTCTGGTTGAAATAGCCGATGTTCACGCGAAGCTTGTTGTCGAGCAGATCGGACTTCACGCCGACTTCGATCGAGCTCACTGTTTCCGGGTCGGCCGGAGTCACCGCGCCACCGGCGGTGGGCGCGCGCGCGTTGAAATTGCCCGCCCGATAGCCGCGCGAATAGCCGCCATAGATCATGATATCCCTGGTCACCTTGTAGTTGGCGACGACGCGGGGCGAGATGTCGTCCCAGCTCTTCTCGGCATCCAGGAAGTTGCGCGGGCAGGAATCGAAGCTCTGGCCCGGGCAGATGGTGAGCGGGATGACGTGCATCCGCTTTTTGTCCTTGCTGTAGCGGATGCCGGCCGAAAGGGTCAGCTCAGGAGTGATCCGGAAATCGACATTGCCGAAAGCGGCGTAGGATTTGGTGGATTGGTCCCAGATGTTGACGGTGTAGCGCCGAAGTGTCGCGGACGTCGCGAGCTTCTGGAGACGTTTCTCGAACACGTTCGCGTTCAGATCGAAGTAGAAGGCGCCGACCAGCAGATCGATCCGGTCGCCCAGGCCGACATTGTAGCGCGCTTCGAACGAGGTCTGGTCGCTATCCTCCTCATTGTCCGGGAACAGCAAGGTATCGAACGGATCGCCGCCGACGTTCAGGGTCGCGTCGTAAGACACGTCCCGATAGGATCCGATCGCGGTCAGCGTGCCGGTTCCGATCTCCTGCTCCAGCTCACCGATCAGGTGGTAGCCCTTGATCTTGGTATAGCCGGGGGTCCCCAGATTGACCGCCCATTTCTCCTGCGAAGGAGTCCATCCCCATACCGTCTGATGCTGTCGAAGCGGCGTGCCCGGGATGTAGAACGACCGGGTCGCGCCGCCACCGTCGTCGAAGTTGAGATATTGTCCGAGCAAGGTGAAGCGCGTGGTGTCCGAAAGCTTGAACACCCAGGTCGATTTGACGACGACCTCATCCGTCTTGGGAACATCGCGCACCGGATGCTGGGCCGCGGCGGCGCCGGTCGGGTTGGCGTTCGACGGGACGACGACAAACGTGCCGTGATTGGTGTTGGTGAAGAAGCCGTCATTGTTGCGGGTCAGCACGGCCAGCCGCGCGAACACCCGATCCTCGACGATCGTGCCTTCGATCGCGCTGCGCGTCTCGATCGTATGCTCGTTGCCGATCGTCACTTTGACGCCGGCTTCGAACCGGCCGGTCGGCCGCTTGCTGCGCAGATTGACCACGCCGCCGGACGCGTTGCGACCGAACAGCACGCCTTGCGGACCGCGCAGCACTTCGATCCCTTCCGAATCGAACGTGTCGAGCACCGCACCGGCCTGGTAGCCGATCACCATGCCGTCCTGAACGATGTTCACCGCCGGATCAAGCGAGCGCACGCTGGTGCTGACGCCGACTCCGCGCATGAAGAAGTTGGCGAAGCCCGGGAAAGTGCCGACGCCGTCCAACTGCGCGTTCGGAACGAGCCGGCCGACGTCGCGGATGTCGACGGTATGGGCCGCCTCCAGCATCTCGGCGCTGACCGCCGTCACCGCGATCGGAACGTCCTGGAGCCGTTCGCCTTCCACTTTCTTGGTGCCGTAGACGACGATATCTTCCAGGCCGCCTGGCTCCGCCTCATTCGGGTCGGCGGGCGCGGGTTCCGAGGTGCCTGCCTGTGCGTTGGACGCCGACGAGGGCGCTTCCTGGGCGAAGGCCGGCGCCGCCATCCCGGCAGACAGGGCGATCATGCTGATGCCCCAAGCGGTCGAAACCATACGCTTTCTCATCCACTCCCCCCGCTCGTCGTGTTTCACACACTTATATCGATCTCGGTTCAATTACATTCATATCGAACTAAATCGGGAGCGCAAGCGGTGGATTTGCGAAGTGCGGGAAAACGCCTGGCTCCGCGCGCGACAGGACTTGATTTCGGGCGAAAAGCTGGAGCGAGAAGAGGCGCTTAGCGGATCGGGGAGAATGCCTCGTCGACGCGCTTCATCGCCGATCGGACCCGCTCCACTTCATCCGGCCCGATCGCCTCCAGCAGCCGATCGGTCACGTCGCGGCTGTGCGCGTTGGCGTCGATCGCGACTTCCCTGCCCCGTTCGGTCAGAGTCGCGATGACCATCCGGCTGTCCTTCTCGCCGATCGTGCGGGTGATGTAGCCGAGCTTTTCCAACCGTTTGACCTGGTGCGAAATGGTCGACTGCGGCAACGCCATGATCCGAACGATGTCGCCCGCGGCCATCGGCCCATTCTCCAGCAGCGCCACCATCAGCCGCGATTCGGTCAGATCCAGCCCCCAGATTTTGAGCTTGGGATTGGTATCGCGCATCAGGTGGGCGTTGATGCGGTGGACCAGGAAGGAAATGCGGTCCTGCAATGGCGGAAGGTCTGGTCTAGCTTTGTTGGCCATTCGCCGTCTTGCCCCCGTCGCGCTCGAAATTCGGATAACGTCCGAGCAACAGCAATAGAAAGCCTGCGATCAGGAACAAGCCGGCCGCGATCGTGAAACTCGCATCGTAGCTCTGGGTCGACTCGTGGATGCGGGAAAAGATCGTCGGCGCGGTAGCACTGCCGGTGGCCAGCGCGACATAACTCAGGGCATAGATTTTCGGGTAATGGCGCAAGCCGAAATAGCGCGCGGCAAGGAATGCGAGCACGTCCAGTTCGGCGCCCGCCGCCAGGCCGAGCAACGCGCAGGCGATCACCAGCAGTGTCGGATCGGTCGAGCTTGCCAGGATCAGGCACGCACCGGCGGGAAGTAGAAGGACGATGCAGGCGACCAGCGGCGCCCAGAACCGATCCATCAGCACGCCCGATAGGATTCTGCCCGGGATCATGCTGACCGCATAAGCGCTGGCGATGGCGGCCGCGGCGGCGGTCTGAATACCGCGATCGGTGAAGGCCGGCATCAAGTTCGGTCCGGCGCCCGATATCGCCAGATAGGCGCACAGGATCGAGCCGGTCAGCACCCAGAAGCGATACCCGCGCAGGGCCTCGCCGACCGACAGCCCGGTCAGCTCCACCGGTTCCAGATCCCTCGTCCGGGCCTCCGCAGGATGCAGGTAGAGATAGACGAGCGGAAAGGCGACCAGCAGCGGCAGTGCCGCGATCGTGCGGAGCGCGAAGCGCCAGCCATGTGCGGGCTCGATCGCAGCGACCAGGTTCGGCAGCAGCAGGGCGACGAAAGCCGTGCCAACCAGCGCCAGGCCCAGAGCCGCGCCGCGTGCCTTGTGGAAGTTACCCGCAACCACCCGCGACCAGAGCACGGGTGCCGATCCCGCGCCCAGGATTGCGGCCAGCGCATATCCCGCCCAGAAGGCTTCCAGCGTGGTCGCGAACGAGGCCACCACCAGCCCCGTCGAGACGCCCGCCAGCGAGGGCAGCGCCACGGCGCGCGATCCATATCGCTCGATCAGCCAGCCGACGATCGGCGAGGACAGCGCGCCGATGCCCGAGCTGAACAGGATCGCGAACTGGATTTCCGAGCGGGCCCACCCGGTCGCCGCCTCGATCGGCTTGGTCAGCGGCCCGATCGAGTAAAAGGGAAGCGCGATCGCGCTGCACCCGACTCCGACCGCACAGGCCAGCAACAGCAACCAGCCGCCGCGCAGTTCCTCGAGGGCGCCGCGATCGGTCAACGCCCGAGCTCGATCATCAGCGCGCGGCGGTCCCACTCGTTCGCCGCCCGTTCGATCGCCCGGTAAAACTCGACCAGGCTGTCGTTCACCCGATAGATCTCGACCATATGGCCCAGCGTTGCGCACGTATCGACATAAGCCGCCCCACGCCGCTCCGCCGTGATCAGCTCGGTCGCCGTCTCGAATCCGAGCTGGCGGTAATGGCCCACCATCGCCTCGTGATCTTCCGGAAACAAGGCGATGTGATGCAGGCCTTCCTCGTCCGGCGCGAACATGTCCCGAAACGCGGACGGCGACGAACAATGCTGCTGGACGAGTTCGATCTGGATGTCGCCGGCCTGAGCATGGGCGGCGCTGATGTCGAGCGTTGCCGGCTGGCCCCGGTACAAGACATCATCCAGGGCAATGTGCCGCCGCACCAGGAACGGTCCGATTCCGAGCATTCGGTGCCAGCGCCCGATCGCCTCGTCCAGATCACCGACGTGATAGGCTTGCTGGACGATGCACTGCTTATCGGGCGTGCTGAACCTGACCGCCATCCCGCCCCCTGTCGATTATATCGAAGTCGATACTTCACGGGCCGGGCGCGACGTGTCAAGGTCGGCCAATGGGGAATGTGGAACCGGACGTGCCGATCAGGACGGTGCTCGCCTTTTGCGATGCCTGGAGCCGCCTCGACATGGGAAGCGTGATCGCGCTGCTCGACAACGACATCGAGTATCACAACATTCCGCTGCAACCTTTGTCGGGAAAGCGCGACGTCGAAGCCTATCTGCGCGGGATCGGTCCGTTCGAGGCGTGCAGCTGGACCGTCCGCTCCATCGCCGCCAATGGTCCCGTGGTCCTGACCGAACGGATCGACGCGTTCGTTGTTGGCGGCACTCAGATTACGCTTCCGGTAATGGGTGTATTCGAGGTCGTAGACGCCAGGATCCGGGGTTGGCGGGACTATTTCGACCTGGCCAGCTACCGTGCGCAATGGTCGGAAGCGGAGGCTCGAGGATGAAGCTCGGACTTGAAGGGAAATCGGTGCTGGTCACCGCCGGCAGCCGCGGCATCGGCCTTGCTTGTGCGCTTGGCTTTCACGCCGAAGGCGCGCGCGTGACCATCTCCGGTCGCGATCAGGCCACGCTCGACGTGGCAGCGCAGCTGATGCCCGGCTGCGCAACGGTGGCCGGCGACGTCACCGTGCCGGACGATATCGAGCGCATGGTATCTGCCGCCGGACCAGTCGATATCCTCGTCAACAATGCGGGCGGACCGCCGGCCGGTTTATTCGATTCCCTATCTGACGATCAGTGGCAGCAAGCCTTCGAGCTAACCCTGATGTCGGCGATCCGCGCCTCGCGTTTGGTGCTGCCGCACATGCGCGGGCAGCGCTGGGGGCGGATCGTCAACATAAGCTCGTCCGGCGTGAAGCAGCCGGTGCCGGGCCTGACCTTGTCCAACTCGATCCGAATGGGCGTGCTCGGCTGGGCCAAGACATTGTCCGCGCAAGTGGGGCCGGACGGCGTGACGGTAAACACGGTCTGCCCTGGCTGGACCGATACCGATCGGGTGAGCGACATCGTCAATCGGCGCGCGCGAGATAGCGGAGCCAGCCCAGACACAATCATGCGCGGCATCACTAGCCAGATCCCGCTCGGCCGATTGGGCCGGCCGGAGGAGATCGCCAACCTCGTGCTGTTCCTCGGGTCGCAGGCCGCCGCTTATATCACCGGCACCGCGATCCAGGTCGATGGCGGGGCCGTGCAGGGCTACGCATGAGCCTCCAGACTGCCGGCGTGATCGACATCCACGCCCATGCGGTGCTGGAGGAAACGTTCGGCATGGCGGGCGCCTTCGGCCCGGAACTCTATGCCGAGCCGGATGGAACGCCGGTCTTCCGGATCGGGGACTATCGCCTGCGCGGCGTCCGCTATCGCGGCAGCCCGTTCATGGACCTGGATGTCCGGATCGCCGCGATGGATCGGTCCGGAGTCGATTGGCAGCTCCTGTCACCCAACCCGCTCACATATTTCCACTACGTTCCCGCCGGCGAGGCGATCCGCTTCTGCCGGCGGCACAACGATGCGCTCGCCGGCTGGGCGGCGCTGCACCCGCACCGGCTCGGCGCGGCCGCCGCTCTGCCGATGCAGGATGTCGATGCTGCGATCGCGGAACTACGCCGCGCGGTGCGCGAGCTCGGTATGCTGGCCGCTTATATCGGCAGCGGCATGCCGCAAGGCCTGGACGACGCGGTCATGGACCCGTTCTACGAGACGGTCGCCGAACTCGATGTCCCGTTGTTCATCCACCCCGGCCCCGAAGGCATAGACGGTCCGCCCGGCAATGCCGCGCTGCGACGTTATGATCTCGACATCATCTGCGGCTTCACCGCCCAGGAAACGGCCGCGGTGGCAACCCTGCTGTTCGGCGGCGTGCTGCATCGCCACCCTGCGCTCGATATCTGCATCAGCCATGGCGGTGGTGCCACCGCCCTGATCTGGGGTCGCCTGGCCAAAGCCGCCGCCAAGCGGCCCTGGGCGCCCGACCATCTCAAGCGGGACGGCGCGGTCGCCGAGCAACTCGGTCGGCTTTGGTACGATGTCCACATGCATGACGATCGCGCGGTCGATCTGCTGGCCGAGCGGGTCGGCACGGAGCGGCTGGTTTACGGCACCAACTTCGCCGGCTGGGACGCGCCCGACCGGTTCGAGGCGCCGCGGATCGACGCACCGCTCGCCGACAATGCCCGCCGCCTGCTGAGAGCCTGAGGCAAGATGGTCAGGCCCGGGTGACTCCCAGGCCCATACCGCCATCGACGTCGAGCAGCGCGCCGGTCGTCCAGTCGGCGCGGATCAGGTAATCGACGGCTTCGGCGATGTTGACCCCGGTGCCGATCTGGTCGAGCGCCTGCGTCGTCAGCAAGGCTTGCTGGCGGGCGGCCGCCTGTTCGTGGGTGAGCAGGCCGGCCCGGACGTTGAGTTCGGTCAGCACGCTGCCGGGAACGACGCAATTCACCCGGATGCCGCGATCGCCCAGTTCCGCCGCCAGCACCTTGGTCAGGGTCTCGATCGCGCCCTTGGTGGCGGCATAAGGCGACGCGGTCGGGAAGCTGCGCCGGGTGTGAACCGACCCGACAAACAGGACAGCGCCCCGGGTCCGCGCCAGATGCGGGACGGCCAGGCCGGTCAGCATCATCGCGCCGACCACATTGGTGTGGAAGAGCCCCAGCAGGTCGGCCTCGTCGAGCGCCTCTATCGGCCCTCGGACCATATTGCCGGCATTGTTGAACAACGCATCGAGCCGGCCGCCATGCTCGACCGCGGCTTCGATCATGCGCGCCCGATCCTCGGCATCAGTGACGTCCCCGGCGACACCCCGGCACCCAATCGCGGCCGCCGCCGCCGCGATCTTGTCAGGCCGTCGTCCGGTGATTGTCACCTTGGCGCCGCGCTCGGTCAGATAACGGGCGGTGGCCTCGCCAAGGCCGCTGCCGCCGCCGGTGATGAGCACGCTCAAGCCCTCGATCGCCCGCATCCCGCTACTCCCCTTCGCCGGCGCGATCGGCCAGCCAGTCAAGTTGTCCACGAACCAGCGCCCGGTGCCCGGGCTGCGTCAGCGACGCGACATCATGGCCGAGCGCATCGACGGCCACCTGCCCCTGGCCATAGGCTCGCAGCCAGGCGAGCGGCTGTTCCCCCTGCCCCAGGTCGCACGTGGCCAGGATCGTGCAGTCCGGGGCCGGTGACAGCGCGTGATAAGCTTCATCGACGAGATCAAACGCCGGCGCGCCGCCGCTGATCTCCCGGCCGGCCTCGGTCAGCGTAACATGAACCGGCCCATAAGGCGGGTGGTGCGATCGGCCCCATTCCCAGCCACCGCCCATGATCTCGCGCCAGCCCGGCTGCGTATCCCAGCAGATCGTGCCGGTGTGAATCACGAGCAATCGGCCGCCCCCCGCGACGAAGCCGTCCAGCCGCGCGAACTGGTCGTCGCCCAGCCGGACCCCCCAGCGATCCCGCAACGGCGCATATTTCTCGTCCTGAGTCATCGACCAGTAAAGCGCATTCACGATCAGCAGATCGGCCGTTTGCAGGCCAACCAGCATCGCCTCGAGCCTGGTCTCGATCCGCGTCTTCCACCCGCCCTCCTGCGCATAGCCGGCAAGGACGGGTGTGGTTTCGGCGAAAGGATGGCCGACGCCGCCGCTGTAGAGTATGGCGGCGGGACGCTGCGTCATTCGCGCGGCAAATTTTTCAGCAGCGCATGGGTGAGACCGCCGTCCACGAGCAGGTCGACTCCGGTGATGTAGGATGCCGCCGCGCCGTCCAGCATCAGAACCGCATTCGCGATGTCGTCCGACGTCGCAAGTCGGCCGAGCGGAACCCCGCCCGAACGGGCGGCGCGCACCTTGGGATCGGCATAGATTGGCGTGGACATGCCGCCGTCTACGAAGCCGGGGGCGATGCTGTTAAATCGGATGCCCGCTTCGCCATATTCGAGTGCGAACTGCTTGCTGAGTTGCTTCAGGCCCGCTTTGCTGGCGGGATAGGCTCCGGAGCCCGGCCCCGGATTATAGGCGTTGGTCGATGTGATCGAGATAACGTGGCCGGACCCGCGCGGGAGCATCTTCCGGACCGCCTCGCGCGTGACCACGAAGGCACCGAGCAGGTTGACGCGCAGCACCAGCTCGAAAGCCGCAGGAGACTGGTCCGCCAGCAATCCGAAACGCACGATGCCCGCATTGTTGACGACCAGGTCAGGAGCGGCGCCGAACTCTTCGAAAGCGGCGGCGACTTGGCTCTCATCAGCGACATCGCAGACTAGCGGAACCGCGCCTTCGATCTGGGCGCAGCGCGCCTGAACGGCCTGTTCGTCGCGGTCGAGTACCCCGACCCGGTCGCCCCGGCGCGCCAGGGCGGCCGCGATCGCCGCGCCGATCCCGCTCGCCGCGCCGGTGATGATGGCGGACCGGCTCATGCGCGCGTGAACAATATTGGGTAGCGGCCCCAATTGGGCCTGCTGGTGTGCCGGTCGACCTCCGGCGGCCGGTCCGGATCGGGTCTTGCGCCGAGCTGGAGCAGGCGGATCACGAGCAGCGGCACGATGCCGAACTGGTGGCCGGCCGGATCGCTGCCGGGCTTGGCGGGGACGCCGCCGTCCAGCTCGCGACCAAGGCAGGTGTGCATGCCGATGCCGAAGGCGAGCCCAGCCGGCATCACGCCGCGCGGGACCTCGCGATCGGGATCGAAGCGGTCCGCGCTTTCGCCGAAGACCGCCGGGTCCCGGTTGGCGGTGAACAGGTCGAGTACCACCTTGCTGCCGGTCTCCAGCGTGCCCGCTTCGGCGAGCTGGGCCGGGCAGGTCGCAACGCGCCAGGCCTCGGGGCTGGCGGGATGCAGCCTCAAGCTTTCGTGCACGCAACGGTGAACAAAGGTCGGGTCGTACAGCCGTCCCCAGCGACCCGCGTCGTCCCCGGCCCACTCGACGATCTCGTGCAGCGCATGCACCACCGCGTTGGCGGTCGAATGCGCCCCGGCCTGCATGTAAAAGGCGATCTCGCGCAGCAGCTGCCGGTCGTCCATCGCCAGCTCGTCCCGGGCCTGCAGGATCACTGTCAGAACGTCGCGTGGCAGCGATTGCGGGTCGATCTCGCCGCGGTCAGCCGACGCGATCAGCGCCAGCCGCCGCGCGACGGATGGGCGCAGGAACTCGGCGTCGAACTCCTCCAACGCAGCCGCCACTTCCGCTTCGACTTGCGCCACCTCCCGCGTCGAATGAACGAGCGTCGCCCCCTCGCTCAGCTTCTTGACCAGCCGGATCAGACGCTCACTTTCGGCGCCGCTCTTTTGCGGCCGGTCGACGCCGGCGAAATCGGCCGTCAGATTCGCGGTGGCGCGATAGCCGAACTCGATCAGGTCGGCGCCGCCGGCCTCCAGATAGGGCGCAAGCGTTTCGGCCAATGTGTGCGGAAACACTTCTTTTTCGTAGTGAAAGAAGAAGTTGCGCCGGAACACCCTGACTTCGATCGCGCGGCGCTTGCTGTGCTCCGCCCCGTGCAGGGTCAGCAACACGCCGTCCATTACAACCTTGCCCGCGTCGTACATCGCCTGCTTGAGGTCCGTGTTGCGAAGCGCGGCCTCGCACGCGCGATAATCGGCCAGTGCCGTCACCGCGTTCAAAGCAAGGCTTCCTCTGGCTTGAACAGGACCGGATAGCGCGCCCAGGTGATGCGGGTAATGCTTTCGTCCTTTTCCGCGGGATCGTCCGGATCGGCCTTGATGCCCAGCCGAAGCAGTTCCTCGACGATCAGCGGCACCAGCCCATATTGATGGCTGGCCGGATCGGCTCCCGGCTTGGGATCGACCCCGATCGCGAGGTGTCGGCCGATGCAGGCGTGCATGCCGTCGCCCATCGACAGGCCGTAGCGGAACGTGCCCGGCGCGATCCTGCGATGCGGGTTGAAGCTTTCGGCATCGGGGCCGAACCGGTCGCGGTCGTGGTTGGCGGATCGCAGATCCACCGAGACCATGTCCCCTTCCGCCAGGTCGACACCGTCGGCAAGCGACACCGGACACAAAGCCCGCCTTCGCGCGACCGGGCTCGACGGGTGCAGCCGCAGGCTTTCATACACGCATTGCTGAATGAAGAACGGATCCTCCCGCAGCATCCTCCTGTCCTCAGGGTGGCCCTGAAGCCATTGTAGCAGTTCGTGCACCGCATGCGTCAGCGAGTGGATCGTCGTGTGCGCACCGGCCAGGACGTAGAAAATACCTTCCTGAAGGAACTCTTCGTCGCTCAGGCCAAGCTTGTCCTGGCTCATTAGAATCGCGGTCAGGACGTCGTTGGGCAGCTGCTCCTTTTCGATCCGTCCCGATCGCCAGTCATCCACCAGGGCCTGGCGCCGCGCCCGCGACGGGCGAAGGAAGTGCTGGTCGAATTCCGTCATCGCCGCGGCGATCCGCCGCCGCTTGGGCTCGACATCCTCGCCGCGCGATTGGCCAAGTGCCGGGGCGAGACTGAATTCACGCAGCAGGTGCAGCAGTTCGCCCGTTTCTTCCGCGCTCCGCTCCGGCCGGTCGATGCCGGTGAAATCGACGGTGAGGTTCAACATCACCCGATAGCCGAGATCGACCAGATCGCCGCCGCCCGCCGCAACGAAGGGCGCGACCGTTTCAGCCATTGTCCGCGGCAGGATGTCGCGTTCGTAGCCGAGGAAGATGTCCTTGCGGAACATCACCGCCTCCGCGCCGCGCCTCGCCCGGTGCTCGGGCCCGTGAAGATTCACGACCACCCGTTCCATCATGATCGCCGCTTCGTCGTACAGCGACTGCCGCAAATCGGCTTGCCTGAGCGCATGCACGCAGCCCGCGAAGCTCCCCACCTGATATTCGGACATTGCCGGCCTTTCAGTGGGTGGTGGCGACAGCCTGGCGGGTGGCGGCGATCGTCGAGTAATTCGAAACCCGCCAGGACGGCAGCTTGCCGCGTTCGGGCAACGGCGTTTTGATGTCGATCGCCTTGCCGGCCTTGAACACGTGCTTAATCGCCTCCTGCCGACCAAGCACCTTGATGTCGCGGGTGGGATTGCCGTCGATCACGATCACATCGCCCGGCATGCCCGGCGCGATCGTGCCGAGCTCGCCATATTTGTTGAGGGCACGCGCGCCTTCTCGAGTCGCGCAAATCAACGCCTGGGCCGGCGACAGGCCTATATTCTCGACGAACACCTGCAATTCGCGCCAATGCCACTCGCCATAAGGCGTGATCGAGAATCCCGTCTCGGTTCCGCAAAGCAGCGGCACGCCGGCATCATAGGCGCGGCGCAGCTGCTGGCTGCTTTCGACGATCTCGCGGGCGAACATATCCTGCAGGTGCGGATTGGCACCGACCTTGTCACCGTGGTCGGCAAGCACCGCCTGGAAGGTCAGCGTCGGCACGATCGGAACCTTGGCCTCGACCACAGCCTCCAGCGCAGGCTCGTCCATGAAGGTCGCGTGCAGGATCATGTCGAAACCGGCCAGCGCCGAATCGCGCGTGCTCGATGCGTTGCGGCAGTGGCCCACGATCGGCAGGCCGAGCTCATGGGCCGTGTCCGCGGCGAGCTTGAGTTCATCAAGGTTCCAGACCTGGATCTCCCCGGCGGCCCGCTGGCGAGGAATGAGGCCTGTCACGTGGATCTTGATCCAGTCGACGCCGCGCTTGGCCTGGCGCCTGATCTCCGTCACAATCTCGTCGCGCGTGCGGGTAACGCGCAGATAGCCGATCGCCCCTTCGTCGGGCACCAGCATTCCGGCTGTTCCGCCGACCGATGTGAAGAGCGCGTTTCCGCCGCAGGTCATCCGAGGTCCGGGCACCACCCCGCCCTCGATGGCGTCACGCAAGTCGAGCGACACTTCGAAGATCGTGTCCGCATCGAACAGGCTGGTCACGCCCGAGCGAAGCACCTTCTGGACGTTATACGCCGCGACCAGCGCAGCCAGCCCCTCGCGGCGGTGGAAGAACAGTTCGTCGTTAGAGTGCGGTTCGTCGAAACTGATGTGGCAGTGGGCGTCGATCAGGCCCGGCATGACCGTCATGCCGGATACGTCGATCCGCTCGACATCGTTGCGCCCGGCCGCCCACTCGATCGCGGCGGACCCCGTCGCGATGATGTCGCCGTCCATGGCAACCGCCGCGTCGACGCAGCTTTCGTCCACGGCCGCGAACAGGCGTCCATTTTCAAGCAGAACCGCAGAGTCTTTGATCGGCATCTTGCAGCATCCTTCCCGAACAATGCTTGTGCCTTCGGGATGCATCGAGATCAATATAAATCGACTTGCCTTAAGGCGATCGTTCAAAGCGGAAAATCGTTGCTATTTTCGCAAATCGACGATATTGTCGATTTCCGGAGATGAAAATGGTCAAACGTTCGATTGAAAGCGAGATGCGCGACGACATCGTTCGCGGGCGGATCGCGCCATCGTCCTGGCTGCGGATGGAGGAGTTGAAGGCGCGGTTCGACGTCGGCTTCTCCCCGATACGCGAAGCGCTGGCGCGGCTTTCGGCGAAGGGCCTGGTCGAACTCGAACCCAATCGGGGCTTCCGGGTCCCGGATCTTTCACGTGACGATCTCTACGACATCGCGGTTACCCGCTGCGCGGTCGAGAGTGCGGCGTTGCGCCGTTCGATCGAGCTTGGCGGACATGATTGGGAGGGCGGCATCGTCGCCGCCATGCACCGCTACCGGCGCAAGTCGGAGCGCGCCTTCGAGAGCGAAGCCGACCTCAAGGACTGGGAAGAAGCGCATGAGGCGCTGCACGCAGCCTTGATCTCGTCCTGCGGATCGCCGCGACTCATCGCTATGCAGAAGCTGCTCCAGGATCAGCACATGCGTTACCGCCGGGTGATCGTCATTCCTCAGCTTTCGGCCGATGTCCATGTCGAGGAGCATGAAAGGCTCGTCGCCCTGGTGCTCGATCGCAGGGTCGAGGAGGCGGTGACCGCGATCGAGCGGCACATGATGATTACCGTCGACGCGCTCGATCGGGCGCGGTTTTGGGAGACGGCCACGACAAGCGTACGAGAATAACGAACAAGCCGGGAAGACGCCGGCGAGGAGAGGATCATGAACAAATTTTGCGCGGCTTCGGCCGCCACGATCGTGTTTTGCCTCGTATCGGCGAAGGCTGATGCTCAGGTTCCCGGCGGCGTTGTCGCGCAGCCAGGCCCGACGGATGAGACGGTCGGCAGCACGGCCGTTACCACCGACCCGGCTGCGCAGACCCCCGCCGAGGAGACGGGGCTCGAGGACATCGTGGTCACCGCCCAGCGGCGCGATGAGCGTTTGCAGGACGTGCCGGTCGCGGTGTCGGTCGTCAGCGGCGACTTCCTGATCGAAAACCAGGTTCGGTCCCTTCAGGACCTCGGCGCGACCGTGCCGGGTCTGGTCGTGACCAATTCGGTCAATTACGGATCCGCGCCGCTCAGCATCCGCGGGATCGGGGGAGCGAATGGCGGCGGCAACGTGTTCGCCGATGAGCCCGTCGCCGTCTATGTCGACGACGCCTATGTATCGCGCCTTCGCCTGTCCACCGCTGACCTGATCGATATCGGCGGCATCGAAGTGCTGCGCGGTCCGCAAGGCACGCTCTATGGCCGAAACTCGACTGCCGGCGCGGTTCTGCTGCGGTCGGCCGAGCCGACGGAGGAAATTTCCGGTCGTGGCAGCATCGCCTATGACACGATCGATACATTCAGAGCGCAGGCGGCGCTGTCCGGCGCGTTGAACGAGGCCGGCACCGTGACCGCCCGGATCGCGGGCGGCTTCTCCGACCGCGGCGGCTGGGGCACCAACCGGTCGGGCCCACAGCTCAACACCGGCCGCGACTGGCAGGTGCGCGCCTTTCTCCGCTTCCGTCCCACGGACGCGCTCACCATCGACCTGATCGGCGACCTGAGCTATTCGCGCTCCGAGCCGGGCACGATCGCGATTTCCGACACGCGCGCGCTGCGCGACGAGGTCACCAACCCGACCGGCTCGAACACCGTTTTCCCCTATGTGCTGCGTCCGGACCTGGACTCGGTCAGGGAGAATAACCGCTTCGACCTGAACTTCCGCACCTATTCGATCACGCGTGGCAGGAATGTGACTGGCCGGATCAATTACGAATTCGACACGGTCACGCTGACCTCCGTCACCAACTACCGTGAGTGGGATCAGATCGGATCGCAGGATTCGGACGGCACCGGCGTCAATCCCCCAAATCCGCCGTTCGTCGGCGGACCGCCCATCACGAACGTGGGCAGCAATTTCACTCAGGCCGAGGATTCGCAGTTCAGCCAGGAGCTGCGACTGGCGTCGACCGGCGACGGCCCGTTCACCTGGTTGGTCGGCGGTTTCTACTTCGCCGAGAAGAATATCGTCGATCCCGTGTCGATCACCAACAACTTGGCCGGACCGGGCGGTGGCGGCACGCTGGTCGTGTTCCGGGCGGACCAGCTGACCCACAATTGGGCCGCGTTCGCCAACATCGCCTATGCGATAACGGATACGGTCAAGCTCTCGCTCGGCGGGCGCTACAGCGAGGAAACCAAGCGGTTCAGCGACACTCAATCGGTGACTCTGATCCGGCAGTTCGATCCGCCCGGTCCGGCCTTCTTCGCGGCCGGCCAGACGCTGCTCGCGCCGCCGGTCCTGAACCTTCGGCGCAAAGACACGAATTTCGCGCCCCGCGTCGTGCTCGACTGGAAGGCCACGCCGGACGTTCTGCTGTACGCAAGCTTCAGCAAGGGCTTCAAATCGGGCGGGTTCAACGTCTTCCGTGGCAACAATCCGGTGTTCGAGCCGGAAAAGATCGACGCCTATGAAGTGGGCCTAAAATCCGATCTGAGCTCGACCTTGCGGTTGAACGCATCGGCGTTCCGGTACGATTATCAGGACCTTCAAGTCCGCACTCCGGTACCCAGCGGAGGCGTCGGCATCGAGTCCGCGGCGGAAGCGCGCTCGCAGGGCGTCGAGATCGAGACCACCTATGCCCCGATGCGAGGCCTGCGCTTCGACGCCAACGCAACTTTCCTGGATGCGAAGTTCCGGCGCGGCACCTTGTCCGCCGTCCAGGCGCAAAGCTATGTGTTCGGCACCAATCCTGCGGTCACGCCGGAGAATATCGCCGGCAATCGCCTGGCTCGCGCGCCCAAGTTCCAGTTCGCCGTCAATGGTCGCTATGGCTGGAACGTCGGAAGTGCGCTCAAGGCCAGCGTGCAAGGCTCCGTTCGACACCAGAGCCGCGTGTTCTTCCTCGAAACGCAGCAGCAGGCGCCTACCTTCCGCGGCTCGGCGTGGGAGGAAGTCGACGCACGCATCTCGATCGGCGAGCGCGACGAGAATTGGACTGTCTCGTTGTTCGTCAAGAACGCGTTCGACGACCGTCATTTCAGTCAGGTCGCGGCTTTCTTCGGTCTGCCCAACGGCGCTCTCAACGAGCCTCGGCGGTTCGGCGCCCAGCTCGATCTGAACTTCTGACATGCGCCTGTTGACCTTCTTGGGCGTGGCCGGCGAAAGGCTGGGCGCGTTGGCGGCGGACGGCGGCATCGTCGATCTTGCCGCGCGCCGGACGCTCCCGGCGTTTGCCTCTATGCAGGCGTTGATCGAAGGCGGCACCGATGCCCTTGCCGCCGCTCGACAAGTCGTTGCCGAGGCGCAGGAGACGATCGATCCGACGGGCGTGCGCTGGCTCAGTCCGCTGCCGCGACCGACACAGATGCGCGATTTCCTCGTCTTCGAGGAGCATATGCGAATGGCCGGCTGGCAAGGCGCCAAGCTTCGCGCGAGCTGGGGTGGCCCTCCCGCGCCGGCCGCGCCTCCGGCGGTTCCGCCGATCTGGTTCGAGCAACCTATTTATTACAAGGGCAACCGTTTCGCCGTGACCGGCTCGGGCGCCGACATCCCCTGGCCGGCCGGCTCGAACGTCATCGATTATGAGCTGGAACTCGCCTGCGTGATCGGCCGCGGCGGTCGCGACATCGCCGCCGCGAACGTGCCGAACCACATTTTCGGCTACACGATCTTCAACGACCTCACAGCGCGCGATTGGCAGTTCAAGGAAATGCAGGGGCCACTCGGCCCCGCCAAAGGCAAGGATTTCGACGGTGCCAACATCCTCGGTCCGGTGATCGTGACGGCGGACGAGTTCGACGGCTTTCCCGCCCTCGACATGCGTGCGTTCGTCAACGGCGAGCTCTGGAGCGCCGGCAACAGCCGCTCGATGCATTGGTCATGGGGGGACATCATCCAGCATGTCAGCCGTTCGGAGACGCTGCACCCGGGCGAAGTGCTTGGGTCCGGCACGGTTGGCGGCGGTTGCGGGCTTGAGCTCGGGCGATTCCTAGCCGATGGCGACGTGATCGCGCTGGAAATCGACGGCATCGGCCGGATCGAAAATCGCATCGTTGCGCCGCACGTGCCGGAGCGAGTCGTCCTGTGAAGTTGCTCGATCTTTCCATCCCGATTTCCAACGATGTCGTCACGGATCCGCCGCCCTTGCGGCCAAAGGTCGTCTATTCGAATCACGAGGCGGGCGTGGCGCAGATGCTGCCCTTTTTTCCCGGCTTGGCGGCAAGCGATCTGCCCGATGGCGAGGCCTGGGCGGTGGAAGAGCTTCAGCTGTCCAGCCACTCAGGCACGCATATGGATGCGCCCTGGCACTATCATTCCACCACCGACAACGGCGCGCGCCGGGCGCCGACCATCGACGAAGCGCCGCTGGACCTGTTCCTGCGGCCCGGCGTCAAGCTGGATTTCCGGCATTTCGCAGATGGCTACGTGGCGAGCGCCGACGATGTCATGGCAGAGCTCGACCGGATCGGGCACCGGCTCGCTCCGTTCGATATCGTGCTGGTGAATACTGCGGCCGGCGCTGCTTATGGCGGCCCCGATTACGTAGCGGCCGGCTGCGGCATGGGCCGCGAGGCCACCAACTTCCTGACCGAGCGCGGCGTCCAAGTGGTCGGCACAGACGCGTGGTCGTGGGACGCTCCGTTCGTGCACACCGCCAAGGCTTATGCCGAAACCGGTGACGCAGGCCTGATCTGGGAGGGTCACAAAGCAGGTCGCGAACGGCCCTATTATCAGATGGAGAAGCTTCACAATCTCGAAGCCTTGCCCGCACGCGGCTTCACCGTCGCCTGCTTCCCGGTGAAAATCGAGCGGGCGTCGGCCGGCTGGGTCCGCGCCGTCGCGCTACTCGATTCATGAGCAGCGGCGGCGGCGAGTTCGCCCGCGGATGGCCCGTCCTGGCAGCCGCCTTCCTGGGCATCGCCGTCGGGGTCAGCTCGCTCTACTTCTACTCGCTCGGAATCTTCATCAAGCCGATGGCCGCGGAACTTGGCTGGTCGCGCGGTCAGGCCTCGCTCGGCGCGCTGGTCGGCACGGCCGGGGCCGCGCTCGCCGCGATACCGGTGGGACGGCTGGTCGATCGGTTCGGCGGCAGGAACGTCGGCTTGGTCTCCTTGACCCTCCTCGCGTTCGGCTTCCTGGCCGTCGGGACTTGGACGGCTGGGCTCGCCAGCTTTCTCCTGCTGACGTTTCTGGTCTCCCTGACGACGGCCGGCTCAAGCCCGATCGCATTCACGCGGCTCGTCGTCACCGCGTTCCACCGCTACCGCGGCCTGGCGCTCGGGATTGTCCTCGCGGGCACCGGGATGGGAGCGATCCTCGTCCCTGCCCTGCTCACGCCCTATGTCGCCGAGCATGGCTGGCGCAGCGGCTTTCGGGCCCTGGCGCTGGTCGTCGTGATCGCGATCCCACTCGTCGCCCTGCTCTTCGCTCGTTGCGGCAATGAGCGCAGAACCACGCCGACCGACGAAATCGCGCTCCGCGATTTGTCCCGCGAGCCCGCCTTTGGCCTGCTGGTCGGCACCTTCCTGGTTGCCGCCATCGCCGTGCTCGGCACGGTGGTTCAGTTCGTGCCGATGCTGAGCGATTGGGGGCTGACGCCGCAGGCAGCCGGCGGGACGGCTGCCCTGATCGGCGTCGCGGCGATCGCGGGACGGTTGATCGCCGGCCTGCTGATCGATCGCTTCCCCGCCTATGCGGTCACGATGCTGCTGTTCGTATGCGCTGCGGTCGGCCTGCTCGTGCTTGCCGGCGGCGGCCTTCGCTTCGCGGGCGCCGGCGCCGTCGTCACCGGCCTTGCGATCGGCGCCGAAGTGGACCTTATCGCCTTTCTCGTCGCGCGGCATTTCCCGCCCCGCGCCTACGGCAAGGCCTATGGCGCGATCTACATGGCGTTTCTGGTCGGCGGCGCGATCGGGCCGGCCTTGTCCGGCTATCTGCGCGATCAAACCGGAGGCTACCAGGCCTCGCTGATCACCGCCTCGCTACTGCTATGCGTTGCCGCGGCGATCGCGTCGCGGCTTCGGACCGTCGCGCCCTGGACGCCACTGACTGGCGAGGCTGAGCCCGCTTCGCACCAATCCGCATCCGGGCCTGCCCGCCCCGCGGTTTGAACCGACATACGCGAAACTCTCAGCGGCCGCGCGCGACGGCGAGTTGCGCGTCGAGCAGCCCAAGCACCTGGTAGCAAGGAACAACCTGCGCGACGCTCGCGTTGGGCTCGCGGCCCTCTCGAATGGCGGCGATGAACTCGCGATCCTGGAGTTCGATGCCGTTCATCGACACATCGACCCCGCTCACGTCGACAGGCTCCTCCCGTCCGGTGACGAGATCGTCGTAGCGCGCGATGTATGTCCCGGCATCGCAGATGTAGCGGAAGAAGGTGCCAAGCGGCCCGTCATTGTTGAAGCTGAGCGACAAGGTGCAGATCGCGCCATTCGCCGCCTTGAGCTGGATCGAGAGGTCCATCGCGATGCCGAGCACCGGATGGTGCGTCCCTTCGATCGCATTCGCCTGCACGATCGGTGCGCCAGCCTGATATTGGAACAGATCGACCGTGTGCGCGGCATGATGCCACAGCAGATGATCGGTCCATGACCGCGCCTCGCCCTTGGCGTTGATGTTGGTGCGGCGGAAGAAATAGGTCTGCACGTCCATCTGCTGGATGGCGAGTTCGCCGGCGCGGATGCGCTTGTGCAGCCACTGATGCGACGGATTGAAGCGGCGCGTGTGGCCGCACATCGCGACCAGGCCCGTGTCCCGCTGCTTGGCGACCACCGCCTCGGCATCGGCGAGGCTGTCGGCCAACGGTATTTCCACCTGCACATGCTTGCCGGCCTCCAGACATGCGATGGCCTGGGCGGCGTGCATCTGCGTGGGCGTGCACAGAATGACCGCATCGACATCGTCCCGAGCCAGCGTCTCGGCCAGATCGGTCGTGACATGGCCGACGCCATATCTGTCCGCGACCTTCTGCGTGCTCTCGAGCGTCCGGCCGATCAACGACGTGACCTGCACACCGTCGATGTTCTTGAGGCCATCGAGATGCTTTTCGCCGAACGCGCCGGCACCTGCGAGTGCTATTCTCATGATCCTCCTCTCGGACGCCTCAGGCGGCCGGTTGCAATACGATATGCCCGACCGCCGTGTTCGAGGCCGGGACATGGTAGAAACGATGCAGCTCGCGCACCTGCTCTCCCATGGCGCCGCGCATGATCAGCCACATCACCAGCTCGATCCCCTCCGACCCCGCTTCGCGCAGATAGTCGATGTGCGGCATGTGACGCAGCGCCTGCGGGTCCTGCGTCAGGCTGTCGAGAAAGGCGGTGTCCCACGGCTTGTTGATCAGGCCGGCGCGCGGCCCCTGGAGCTGGTGGCTCATGCCCCCCGTGCCCCAGATCTGCACGTTCAGATCCTCGCCATAGCTTTCGACCGCGCGCCGGATCGCCTCGCCCAGCATCCAGCAGCGATTGCCCGACGGCGGCGGATAGGTGACGACGTTCACCGCCAGCGGGATCACCTGGACGGGCCACGCTTCTACTTGGCCGAAGATCAGCGACAGCGGCACCGTGAGGCCGTGATCGACGTCCATCTCGTTGATGATGGTCATGTCGAATTCGTCGAGGATGCAGCTTTGCGCGATATGCCAGGCGAGATCGGAATGGCCGATCACATCCGGTACGGGGCGCGGTCCCCAACCCTCGTCGGCGGGCTTGAACCGATCCGCGCAGCCGATCGCGAAGGTCGGGATGAACTTCATGTCGAACGCGGAAGCATGGTCGTTATAGACCAGCACGACGACATCGGGCTTTTCTTCCTTCGCCCAGGCTTTGACCCAGTCATAGCCGGCGAACACCGGTCGCCAATAATCCTCGCCGGTCTTACCAAGGTCGAGCGCGGCGCCGACCGCGGGAATGTGGCTGGTGCAGACGCCTGCAGTGATGCGCGCCATCAACGCCCGTCCTTCTTGGAGCGGACCCCATCCGGCGAACGGCCGCCCGCCACCATCATCGCCTGATAGTCTTCCGTCGTCATTCCGGTCATCGTGCCGACCGCCTGCAGGAAGCTCTTGCCGTCGGTCGAGAACAGCTTTGCCAGGAAGTAGATGTTTCCGCCTTCGTCGAGCAGTCGATTATAGTCGCGCGCCAGCACCGCCTCTTTCTGGGCGTCGCTGAGCGGCCATTCGTCGATGTAAGCCCGCTCGTCCGCCTTGAACCGCTCGCGATTGTCCGGCTTGATCAGGCTCATCGCGAACTGGTTGAGGTGATAGCCCTGCCGCGCCCGTTTCGCGGTGAAGACGCGGGTGCCGGGAATGTCGTCGAACTCGGCGAGATAGGCATTGACGTCCCTGGGTGCGGTCACAGCCCCCTCTCCTTCAGCCTGGCATCCAGCCGGGGAAAGACGCGGCGCGCATTGCCCTCGAAGATCGCATGCCGCTCGGCGTCGCCGATCGGCAGCGCATCCACGTAACGCTTCGTATCGTCGAAATGATAACCGGTGGTCGGATCGATGCCGCGCACCGCGCCGACCATCTCCGACCCGAAGAGGATGTTCTTGGTCTCGATCACCTCGGCCAGCAGGTCGATCCCCGGCTGATGATAGACGCAGGTGTCGAAGTAGACGTTGTTCATCACGTGTGTGTCGAGCGAGGGCTGCTTCAGCATGTCGGCCAGCCCCCGATACCGGCCCCAATGATAGGGGACGGCACCGCCCCCGTGGGGGATGATGAAGCGCAGAGTCGGGAAGTCGGCGAACAGATTTCCCTCGATCAGCTGCATGAACGCGATCGTGTCCGCTGCGAGGTAATAAGCGCCGGTCGCGTGCAGCCCGGGGTTGCAGGAGCTCGAAACGTGGATCATCGCCGGCACGTCCAGCTCCACCATCTTTTCGTAGAACGGATACCAGAAGCGATCGGTAAGCGGCGGATGGCGGAAATGGCCGCCCCCGGGATCGGGATTGAGGCTGCAGCCGATAAAGCCGAGCTGCGTGACGCAGCGCTCCAGTTCCTCGATCGAACCCTGCAGGCCTGCTTCCGGAGATTGCGGAAGCATGCACACCCCGATGAATGTCTCGGGATACAGCTGGACGCAGCGTGCGATCAGGTCGTTATTGGCGCGTGCCCAGGCCTTGGAGACCGCTTCGTCCCCGACATGATGCGCCATCGCCGAAGCGCGCGGGCTGAAGATGGTCATGTCCGCGCCGCGTTTCCGCAACAGGCGAAGTTGATTTCCCTCCAGCGTTTCCCGAATCTCGTCGTCGCTGATCGACGGATAGTCTGGCGCCGGCGTTCCGGCCTTGAACGCGGCCACTTGCAGTTCGCGCCACGCATTATGCGCGGCCGGGGCGGTTGTGTAATGGCCGTGGCAATCGATGACGAGGCTCATGCCGCCCTCGCCCTTTCCGTCGCGATCTGCTCGATCTTGCCTGCCAGATTTGGCGCCGGCCGGCCAAGTCGCAGAGCGCCGATCCGATCCTGGCAACGAACAGTTGCGCGCGTCATCGCCGGCTCGACGCCGAGCTGCTCGAGCATCTTCACGGCCTCGCCCATTTCCTCCGCCCGGCGAGCGCCGTGCACGATCATGCGATCGAGATTGTAATCGGCGCGCTCGAACCAGGAGCAGGATTTCTCGCTCGCATCGAGCGAGGCAAGCACCTCCTCCGTCACGCCGGTAAGTTCGGCCGCCAGCATCGCCTCGGCCGTGAGCGCCTCGATCCCCTTCACCACCACCGAACGGATCATCTTGATTGCCGATGCCTGGCCGACCCGGGGCCCGACCCTACGGATGTTCGAGAAGCCGAGCGCGCCGAGCGCACCATGCGCATCCTCGGCTGCCGGACCGCTCAACAGAAGCGGCACGTCGAGGCGGGCCGGCGTCACTGGCGACATGATCGCGACATCGACGTAGCGGCCACCGGCGGCCTCTATCATCGCGGCGGCGGCTTGTTTCGTGCCGGGCGCTACACTGTTCATGTCGCAAAACAGCGCTCCCGGCCTTAGATACTCTGCGACCTCCCCGGCCGCCGCCAGCGCCTGATTGGCGGTGACGAGGCTCAGAACGAGCCCGGCCTCGAAAACGGCTTCCCTCGTGCTGCCGCACCCCCGCACCGTTGCCCTCAGATACTCGGCCTGCTTGGCGGACCGTGGCTCGGGCCGGTCCGTCAGCCGATCATAAGCGCGCGCGATGCCACGCCAGCCTCGCGCACCCGCGAAAGCCTGGCCCGCCTCCCCAAAGCCGATCAGCGATACGTCCTGCGTCAACATGTCGAGGCGCACTGCTCAGCTTCGCTCGCCATGACCAATCGATATGCCGTTCTTCCCATTAGTGCAGGCTAATCCTGCTTCACGGATCTGGCTCGCCTGCCCATCGATGATATCGAGGAATCGTTCCTGGAGCTTCGTAGGCCGCCAGTTCGCACGGGTTGTGATCCCGATCGTCCGGCTCGGATCTCCAGGGGCCGCACCAACTCGGGCGAGCCAGCCCGCCGCCAACTCCACCGCGACCTGGTCGGGCGAAAGCAAGGTCAGGTAATCCCCCTCCACCAGCAATTGACGGATGACGATCACCGAGCCGCACTCGATCGTGACCCGCGGCGGATCGACATCGCCCCCGAACATCCGCCGCCACTGCTCGCGCAAGGGCGTCCCCTCACCCGGCAGCACCCATTCACAGGCTGCGAGCCGCTCCGGCGTCACCGGCTGGCCCAAGAGCGGGTGACCCGCGCGGCCGAGGATCACCGGACGATCTTCGAAGAGCGAATGTTGTAAGACATCCTCGCCGCTGGGCTCGTCACGAAGCGCGCCCAGCATCAAATCGATTTCGCCGTCGCGGAGCGGACCGATTAATTCCGCATACGAGCCTTCCACGATCGAGACATCGACCTGCGGGTGCATCCGATGAAACGCCGCCACGGCCTTGGGAAGCAGCCGCGCCCGAGAAAGCGGCATCGCGCCGATCGTGATGCGTCCGACCTCCCGGCCCTTGAGCTGCTCCAGCTCGGCCAGACCCGCGCAAAGCTCTGCGTCGGCCAAGCGGAAGCGGCGGGCCAGCGCCAATCCGCGCGGCGTCAAGGCGACTCCCCGCCCCCGGCGCTCCACCAGCTTCTGGCCGAGGCTCAGCGACAGGTCCGAAACCGCGCGGTGCAGCGAGGGCTCCCGTGTGCCGGCGTCCAGCGAAGCCGCCTTGTAGCTGCCCCTGCGCGCCAGCGCGAGGAACGCACGCAACTGCGGCGCGGTCGCGCGTGCGCTGCCGATCAGCGCGAGCGCCGCCAGCGCGCGGGGAACGAGAAGCTTGGCGGCATCGGTCGGCTCCATGCCGCCCGGGCATCGCTCGAATAGCGTGAGGCCAAGCTGCCGCTCCAGCCTGGCAATGCCTTGCGTGACCGCCGGCTGCGTCAGGCTCACCTGGTACGCTGCCGCGCTGATGCTGCCGCTGCTGGCGGTAGCGATCATGGCCTTGAGATGCCGCAGATTGAGATCGGACGCTCTCACGCGATCCCGATTAGCAAAAACTTATCATCGGCGTCACGAAGCGATTGGCCAGAACCGAGGGCGCGCGCCATGCCTCACCGGCGCGGAAAGGACTTGCATGGCTGGCATCGTTGTTCGTGAGATCGAGCGGGCGGACCGCGAAGTGGTGGACGGGCTCGCTTCCGCCGGCGTCGCGACCGTGCACGAAGCGCAGGGGCGGACCGGCCTGCTGGCCCATCATCTGCGGCCCATCTACCCCGGCGCGCGGATCGCCGGCACGGCCGTCACCATCTCCGCGCCTCCCGGCGACAATTGGATGGTGCATGTCGCGATCGAGCAACTGGGCGACGGCGATATCCTCGTGCTCGCCCCCACCTCTCCTTGTGTGGACGGTTATTTCGGCGATCTGCTCGCCACTTCGGCGGCGGCGCGCGGCTGCCGCGGGCTGGTGATCGACGCGGGCGTCAGGGACGTGCGCGATCTCACGCGGATGCAATTTCCGGTCTGGTCCAGAGCCGCTTTCGCCCAGGGCACGGTCAAGGCGACGCTCGGGTCGGTCAATGTGCCGATCGTCTGCGCGGGCGCGGCGATCATGCCGGGCGACGTGATCGTTGCCGACGACGACGGTGTCTGCGTCGTCGAGCGGGAACGGGCAACGACCGTGCTGGAGAAAGCCCGTGCGCGCGAAGCTGCCGAGGAAGACAAGCGCCGGCGACTGGCCGCGGGCGAACTTGGCCTCGACATCTATGATATGCGCCGCAAGCTCGAGAGAATGGGTCTGAAATATGTCTGATGGCATCCGCTGCATGTGGATGCGCGGCGGCACGTCGAAGGGCGGCTACTTCCTGGCCGACGACCTGCCCGCCGAAATACCCGAACGGGACCGATTGTTGCTGCGGATCATGGGATCGCCCGATCCGCTTCAGATCGACGGCATGGGCGGCGCCGACCCGCTGACCAGCAAGGTCGCGATCGTCTCGCAATCCGAGCGCCCCGGCATCGACGTCGATTACCTGTTCCTCCAGGTTTTCGTCGATCAGGCGATCGTCACCGATGCTCAAAATTGCGGCAATCTTCTCGCCGGCGTCGGCCCGTTCGCAATCGAGCGCGGCCTGGTGGAGGCGGGACGAGGCGAGACCCCCGTCTGCGTCTACATGGTCAATACCGGGCAGATCGCGGTCGCGACCGTCGCGACTCCGGGCGGCCACGTAAGTTATCGAGGCGGAGCGCGCATCGATGGCGTGCCGGGGACGGCCGCGCCGGTGACGATCGAGTTCCGCGACACCGCCGGCTCGACGTGCGGCGCGTTGCTGCCCACGGGCCATGCCGCCGACGAAATTGACGGCGTATCCTGCACTTTGATCGACAACGGCATGCCCTGCGTAGTGATCAAGGCGCAGGACGTCGGCGCCACGGGCTATGAGGACCGCAACACACTCGACGCCGCAGCCGCGCTCAAGGCCCAGATCGAGGCCATCCGGCTCCAGGCGGGTCCGCTCATGAAGCTTGGCGACGTGCGGGGGAAATCGGTTCCCAAGATGATGCTCGTCGCTCCGCCGCGACACGGGGGCGCGATCACGGTGCGCAGCTTCATCCCCCACCGCGCGCATGCCACGATCGGGGTGCTCGGCGCGGTCAGCGTCGCTACCGCCTGCCTGATTCCGGGCTCTCCCGCGGCCGAACTCGCATCGACCGGCGAGGGTAGGCAACGCACCCTGTCGGTCGAGCATCCGACCGGCGAGATGAGCTGCGTGCTCGGGCTCAGCGAATCCGGCGACGTGGTCAGCGCGGCCCTGCTTCGCAGTGCACGCAAGCTGATGGACGGGGAAGTCTTCGCATGAGCCGCACCAGGACGTGGGTCGATGATCCCTCTACGCCGCGCTGGACTCCGCCGCCGCGCGCGGTCGATGCCCATGTCCATGTCTTCGGCCCGGAAGCGCAATTTCCGTTCAGCCCCGGCGCCAAATATCACCCGGAGGATGCCACGCCCGAGATGTTGTTCGCGCTGCGCGATCATCTTGGCTTTTCGCGAAACGTGATCGTACAGGCGAGCTGTCACGGCACCGACAATCGCGCGACGCTCGATGCCATCGCCAAATCGCAAGGCAAGGCACGGGGGGTCGCGGTGGTGGAGCCTGACGTGGACGATGAAGAGCTACGCCGGCTGCATGAGGGCGGCATCCGAGGCGTTCGCTTCAACTTTCTCAAACGACTCGTCGACAACGCCCCCAAGGGCAAGTTCCTCGAAATCGCGCGCCGGATCGAGCCGCTCGGCTGGCACGTGGTCGTCTATTTCGAGGCGGACATACTGGAGGAGCTGATCCCGTTCCTTGAGGCGATCCCGACGATCGTTGTGGTCGATCATCTCGGCAGGCCGGACATCGCGCAAGGCCCCGGCGGCGCCGACCTGATCGCGTTCAAGCAATTGCTGGACGATCATCCCACCATCTGGACCAAGGTCTCGGGAGCCGAGCGGCTGTCGCCCTTAGGCCCCCCCTTTACCGATTTCATCGCGGCGGTCCGCCCGGTCGTCGAGCGTTATCCGGATCGCGTCCTGTGGGGCACCGACTGGCCGCACCCCAATATGGAACATCGCATCCCCGACGACGGTACTCTGGTGGACGTGATTCCCGGCATCGCGCCGACGGCGGAACTGCAACGCAAGCTGCTCGTCGACAATCCCGAACGTCTCTACTGGAGCTGACCGGTAGCCGCGAAACGCAGGCTTGACCCGCTCCAGGCGGAACAGGCTAAAGCGGGAGCCCGACATAGTTTTCCGCGATGCTGGTGCGCATCGCCCGCGATCCCGCGATATAGTCGAGCTCCGCCATCTGCATGCGCCGGTCGAACGGATCGCTGTTCGGAAAACGGTGCATCAGCCTGGTCAGGTACCAGCTGAACCGCTCGGCCTTCCACACACGCGCAAGTGCCCGGTCGGAATAGCCCACCAAGCCAGCTTCGTCGCCGCTTGCGTAGAATTCGAGCAGAGCCTGGGACAGGTAAGCCACGTCCGATGACGCGAGATTCAGTCCTTTGGCGCCGGTCGGCGGGACGATATGCGCGGCATCGCCGGCCAGGAAGAGACGGGCGTGACTCATCGGCTCGAACACATAGGAGCGAAGCGGCGCGATGGATTTCTCGATCGCCGGCCCGCGCGTGATCCGCGCCGCCGCTTCGGGCCCAAGCCGGATCGCGAGCTCATCCCAGATGCGCTCGTCCGGCCAGTCTTCCAGCCGCTCATCCAGCGCCACCTGCACGTAATAGCGGCTACGCGTCTCCGAACGCATCGAGGCCAGCGCGAAGCCGTGCTGGTGATTGGCGTAGATCAGCTCCTGATCGCAAGGCGGCACATCGGCCAGGATGCCGAGCCAGCCGAACGGATAGACCTTCTCGAACTCGCGGCCGATCGAGCTCGGCACCGCGCGCCTCGAAGGGCCGTGAAAACCGTCGCATCCGGCGATGAAGTCGCAGCTCACGCGGTGCGTTTCTCCGTCCTTCGAATAGCTGACGGACGGCGATCCGGCGATGTCGTGCAACGCGATGTCGCCGGCCTCCCAGACGATCGTCATCTTCCGCTCGGCCGCGGCATCGATCAGGTCACGCGTGACCTCCGTCTGGCCATAGACGGTCACCCCGCGGCCGATCAGATCGGCAAGGTCGATGCGGATTAGACGTTCCCCGTCCGCCAGCGCGAACCCGTGGTGCGGCAGCCCTTGCGAATCCAGGCGCGCGTCGATGCCGAGCCGATGGAGCAGATCGGTGGTGACCGTCTCCAGCACGCCGGCCCGGATTCGGCCCAGGACATGGTCCCGGCTTTGCCGCTCGAACAGGACCAGGTCCACGCCGCCTTGGCGAAGCAGATGGCCGAGCAGCAAGCCGGCGGGGCCGGCGCCGATGATTGCGACCTGCGTTCGGGCCGAAATCATCGTCGGTATCCAGCGCCTTCGACCGAACGTCTCGATGTCGCACAGGCGTCACGCTTCATCGTCGCTTCCGTTCGGTCTGTTGCTCATCTTTCTCGGACGACACTTTCCTCAGCAGCGCGATCAGCTCGGTCCGTTCCGACGCGGAAAGTTGCCCGAGCATTCGTTCCTCATGCGCCTGCACGAGGCTTGCGGCCTGCCGAAACAGTGACTCCCCCACAGGGGTAAGATGAAGCGCGGCCGCGCGGCGATCGCCCGGCGCCGGGCGGCGCTCGATCAAGCCCCGTCCGGCAAGCTCGTTGACGAGGGGAACCAGGTTTGCGCGCTGGATGCCAAGCTCGGAGCCCAGACTCGTCTGGATGATGCCGGGTCTGGCGTGAATCAGCGACATCGTCCCGAACAGCACCGGGCGCACTTCAAGTGGCGCCAAAGTCGCGGCGAAGTCCGCCATCATCCGGCCGTTGGCGCGGCGCAGCTGGTATCCGATCAAAGTCTCCAAAGGCGGGGCGGGCAATCCATTGAACGAACCGGTCTCGGCGGGATCGTCAGAGTTCAACTGCGCCACGGCCAACATCTTTCTCCTTGATTGTTATGTGTCACAACAATAGGCGTCGAGCAACGGCAAACGGCCGCGGGAGTGGATCATGTCCGAAGCAGCGACTGTCCTGCTGTCCATCGGGGGCAAGGATCGGGAATCTTCCGGAGGCCGCTACTTCCATCGCGTCAATCCGGTCACGGGCGAGCATGCGACCAGGGCGGCCGCCGCTGGCGTCGAGGATGCCCGCTCGGCCGCCGACGCGGCCGGACGGGCTTTTCCGGCTTGGTCGCGGCTCGGCCCCAATCCGCGCCGACTGCTGCTCAACAAAGCCGCCGAGGCGCTCGAAGCCAAAGCCGATTCGTTCGTCGCGGCGATGATGAGCGAGACCGGCTCGACGCAGATGTGGGCCCGGTTCAACCTGATGCTTGCGGCTGGAATGGTCCGGGAGGCGGCGGCGCTCACCACGCAGATCGGCGGCGAGGTCATCCCCTCGGACAAGCCCGGATGCATCGCCATGGCCTTGCGCGAGCCGGTCGGGGCCGTGCTCGGCATTGCGCCATGGAACGCGCCGATCATCCTCGGCGTCCGCGCGATCGCGGTGCCGCTCGCGTGCGGCAACACCGTTGTCCTGAAAGCATCCGAACAATGCCCGCACACCCATGCCCTCATCGTCGAAGCTTTTGTCGATGCGGGTTTTCCGGAAGGCGTGGTCAATCTCGTCACCAACGCCCCCGAAGATGCCGGCGACGTGGTCGGCGCGCTGATCGATCACCGTGAGGTCAAGCGGATCAACTTTACCGGGTCCACCGCGATCGGCCGGATCATAGCGAAGCGGGCGGCCGAGCATCTCAAGCCCGTGCTGCTGGAACTGGGTGGCAAGGCGCCGCTGTTGATCCTCCACGACGCCGATCTCGACGAAGCCGTCAACGCCGCCGCTTTCGGCGCGTTCATGAACCAGGGTCAGATCTGCATGTCGACCGAGCGGATCATCGTCGTCGATGCCGTGGCCGACGCTTTCGCAGAGAAGTTCAAGGCCAAGGCGTCCGGCCTGCTTTGCGGCGATCCGCGCGCGGGCAATGCGGCGCTGGGCGCGGTGATCGATCAGCGCACAGTCCACCACGTCAATGCGCTGATCGACGACGCCCTTGTCAAAGGCGGTCGCGCTCTCGTCGGCGGCAAATCGGAAAGCGTGCTGATGTGCGCAACCGTGATCGATGGCGTCACCAGCGACATGAACCTGTACCGCGACGAGAGCTTCGGCCCGATCGTGGGCATCATCCGCGCCCGGGACGAGGAGGACGCCATTCGCCTCGCCAACGACAGCGAATACGGGCTTTCGGCAGCGGTGTTCACCCGGGACACGGCTCGCGGTCTCACCGTCGCCCGCCGCATCCGATCGGGGATCTGCCACGTCAACGGCCCGACCGTCCATGACGAGCCGCAAATGCCGTTCGGCGGAGTCGGCGGCTCGGGATACGGCCGCTTCGGCGGCAAGGCCGGGATCGACAGCTTCACCGAACTGCGCTGGATCACGATCGAAACGCAGCCAGGCCACTTCCCTTTCTGAGCCGACAGGAACGAGCAGATGCAGGAACGCAGCGAACGAGACACGGTCGTGTACGAGGTCGAGGACAGGATCGCCTGGGTTCGGTACAACCGCCCGGAGAAACGCAACGCGCAGAGCCCCGCCCTCAATCGGCGCATGCGCGAGATCATCGACGAACTCGAATTTCGCGACGATGTCGGCGTGCTGGTGCTGTCTGGAGAAGGCGACGCTTTCTGCGCCGGCATGGACCTCAAGGAATATTTCCGGGAAACGGAAGTGCTCGGGCTGGTCGGCACGCGCCAGGCGCAACGCGAGGCCTATGGCTGGTGGGAGCGCCTGCGCTGGTACCAGAAGCCGACCATCGCCATGGTCAATGGCTGGTGCTTCGGCGGCGCCTACGGCCCATTATTTTCCTGCGATCTGGCGTTCGCGGCGGACGAAGCGCAGTTCGGCCTGTCCGAGATCAATTGGGGCATCCTCCCCGGGGGCGGCGCCGCCAAGGTCGCGGCTGAACTGCTGCCGTTCCGCAAGGCCATGTATCACGCGATGATGGGCGAGAATATCGACGGCAAGACGGCCGCCAGCTGGGGATTGGTCAACGAATCCCACCCGCTTGCAAGCCTGAAGGACCGCGTCACGCAAGTCGCCCGGGTGCTGCTCGCGAAAAATCCGGTCGCCCTCAAAGCCACCAAGGATGCGGTTCGACGGGTTCGTGAAATGCCGTTCGACGGCGCGATGGATTACCTGATCCGCGCCCAGGAAGCCGCCAATTCGTTCGACAATCAGGGGCGCAAGGAAGGCATCCGCCAGTTCATCGACGAGAAGAGCTACAAACCCGGTCTGGGTGCCTACGACAAGGATCGTGTCGCTGCACAAGCGCAAAGCCCGGCCTGAACCGGCCTGAACCGCCTCACCCCACTCAGCATCGCATCGCCGATCTCGGCAGTTTCGGTTAGGGAGGAACCTGCATGGAGGCGAGCCGAACCTGGGCGCTGCGAACGCCGGACTTCGTGCGGCTTCATGCCAGCGCCCGTCCGGAGGCCGCCGCGCTGATCGACGCCGAGACCGGTCGGCGGCTCAGCTATCGGGAACTCGACCGATCGATCGCCGCAGCCGTGACGATGCTGCGTCAATTGGGCGTGGACAAAGGCGCGCGGATCGCCACTCTGACCCGCAATTCGCCCGAATCCGTCATCCTGCAGCTGGCCTGCGCGCGGCTGGGGGCGATCCTGGCCCCACTCAACTGGCGGCTCAGCGCGCCCGAGCTGCGCGTCCTGATCGCCGACTGCGAACCCGCCCTCCTGATCCAGGATGCGTCGCTGGACATGCTGGGGCCGATGGCGGTCGAGACGCTCGATGCCGGGGAAGTGGCGGCCCGCATCGCCGGTGCCGAGCCGTCTGTCACCGAGCCGACAGATGCGGATCTCCCGTCGTTGATGCTCTACACCTCGGGCACGTCGGGTACGCCCAAGGGGGTGTTGCTGACCGAGGCCAATCTGTTGGCGACGGCAGTCAATTTCACCGTGCTCGGGGAAGTATCGGCGCGCAGCGTCTTCCTGGTCGATACCCCCATGTTCCACATTATCGGCATGGTCACCAATGTCCGGCCCGCGCTGATGAACGGCGGCACGATCATCATTTCGAGCGGCTTCGATCCTGAGCGCACGCTCGGCCGGCTGGCTGATCCCACGCTCGGCATCACACACTATTTCGGAGTGCCGCAAATGGCCGAAGCGCTCCGCAACGCATCGAACTTCGATCCCGGGCGGCTCCGGCACCTCACGGCAATCTTCACCGGTGGCGCTCCCAATCCCGCCGCCAAGATCCGCGAATGGATCGCGGACGGAATCCCGATCGTCGACGGCTATGGCATGACGGAGGCCGGCACCGTCCTGGGCATGCCGCTGTCGCTTCCCATCATCGCACGCAAGGCCGGCTCGGCCGGCCTGCTCGCCCCGACCGTGGAACGCCGCATCGCCCGTGACGACGGGGCCGATTGCGCGCCCGGGGAAGTCGGCGAATTGCTGTTGCGCGGGCCCAACATCTGCGCGGGCTACTGGCGCAAGCCGGAGGAGACGGCGCGTGCCTTCACCCCGGACGGCTTTTTCAAGACGGGCGATCTTGCCAGCGAAGACGAGGACGGATTTTATCGGCTCGTCGATCGCAAGAAGGACATGTACATCTCCGGAGGTGAGAACATCTATCCCGCCGAAGTGGAGGCGGTCCTGAAATCGCATCCCGGAATCGCGGAAGCGGCGGTGCTGTCCGTGCCGGACGCGCTCTGGGGTGAGGTCGGCCATGCCTTCCTGCTCAAGCGGCCCGGAAGCTCGTGTGACGAGGCCGCCGTGCGCGCCACCTGCGAAGCGGGCCTTGCGCGGTACAAGCTCCCCAAAAGGATCGTGTTCGTGAAGCACATCCCGCGCACCGGCTCCGGCAAGATCATCAAGTCCGAACTTCGCATCCTGGTCGGCCTCGATCGCGGCGACTGAGCGCGCCGAACCTGTCGGGCCGGCCGCTCGGCCGGCATTGCAAAGGCGTTGGCCGCCGACTAAGGCCCAGCTCCACCTGCGAACTTGCCGCGAAATTGTGATCCTATCGGGCCCGCAATTTCTCACGGCCGGTTCCAACCCGTGGCCCGATGGCGGAGTGGTGACGCAGAGGACTGCAAATCCTTGCACCCGGGTTCGATTCCCGGTCGGGCCTCCACTTCCTGAACTCGCGTTTTCGCTTGCGCCCGCCCGCCCCGCCTCGCATCCCGTGGACAAAACGGGAGAGATGGATGGATCGGCGGCGTTTCATGGCGGCGAGCAGTGCATTGGCGCTGACCGCGGCGCTTCCGTCCTGTGCGACCACGAGCGGCGCTGTCGATGAAGACGCCCGCCTGCGCGCGCTGCTCGATCGGATCTTCTATGATCGGCTGAAGGATTCGCCAGAAACCGCCACCAGCCTCGGCCTCGACAAGGGCGAGCGCGCCAATCTGCGCTCTCTGCTCAGCGATTATTCCGGCGCCGCTCGCGCCGCGCAATCCGCGCGCACCCGTCGCGAGCTCGATCGGCTGCGTGCCATCGACCGCGCCCGGCTTAGCCCGGACGCCGCGATCGATTACGACGTCGTCGAGTATGGCCTGCTCGGCACGACCGCCGGCGCGCGCTTCCCCTACGGGTCGAACGAAGGCGATTCCTACTCGCCTTATGTGCTCAGCCACCTGTCCGGACCTTACCGCCGCGTTCCAGACTTCCTGGAAAACCAGCATCCGATCGAGACGGAGGCCGACGTCGAGGCCTATCTGGCGCGGCTCTCGGCACTGCCCCGCGCGATCGGCCAGAGCAGCGAATTGCAACAAGCGGATGCCGATCGCGGCGTGGTCGCGCCCGATTACGTGCTGGATCGGACGCTGGAGCTGCTGCGCGGGCTTCGCGGCCAGCCGGCGGGCGAGGCCCAGCTGATCACCTCGCTTGGCCGCCGGGCCGCTGCCGCCGGAATCGCGGGCGATCACGCTGCGACCGCGCGCAAGATCGTGGAATCGGACCTGTATCCCGCCCTCGACCGGCAGATCGCCTTGATATCGGCCCTGCGTGCACGCGCCACCCACGATGCCGGCGTGTGGCGGCTGCCTGACGGCGCGGCTTATTATGCCGGCGCGCTGGAGGCTTCGACCACCACCAAGCTCGGCGCCGAGGAGATCCATCGCCTCGGCCTCGAACAGGTGGCTCAGCTCGAGGCGGAGCTGGACCCGATCCTGCGCGGCGCCGGCCTAACCCGCGGCACCGCCGGCGAGCGCCTGGTCGAGCTTAACAAACGTCCCGATCAGGTTTATCCCAACACCGACGCCGGCAAGGCCGATCTGATCGCCGAGCTGAACCGGCAGATCGCGGCCATGAACGCCCGCCTGCCGCAAGCGTTTTCGACTCTGCCCAAGGCCCGCGTTGAGGCGCGCCGGGTGCCGGAGGCGATCCAAGCGGGCTCGCCCGGCGCTTATTACGAAGTGCCGCCGTCGGACGGCTCGCGTCCCGGCTTTTACTTCATCAACCTTCGAGACACGTTCGATCGGCCCAAATTCGGGCTGCGCACGCTCACGCATCACGAGGCCATCCCGGGCCACCACATGCAGGGCACGCTTGCGCTGGAATCGCCGCACATCCCTTTGATCCGCCGCCACGCTTATTACTCGGCCTATGGCGAGGGCTGGGCCCTGTATGCGGAGCAGCTGGCCGACGAGCTCGGCATCTACGGGAATGATCCGCTCGGCCGCGCCGGAATGCTGCAATCCTTTTTGTTCCGCGCGACGCGCCTGGTCGTTGATACCGGCATCCACGCCCGGCGCTGGTCGCGCGAGCAGGCCACGGACTATTTCATGCGCACCACCGGCATCGCGCGAGGCCGCAGCCAGAACGAGATCGACCGCTACACCGCATGGCCGGGACAGGCGACCAGCTACAAGATCGGCCACCTCACCTGGCTGCGACTGCGCGAGCAGGCCCGCGCGCGACAGGGCGACCGGTTCGACCTGAAGCAATTCCACGAAATCCTGCGCCAGGGCACGATGCCGCTCGCGGTGCTGGAGCGGGTGGTCGCTGCCAGGTCCGCCGCGTGAGCTTGGGACTCCATCGTCACCCCGGCGAAGGCCGGGGTCTCAGGCCGGAGAAGACGCCGGCATTTTTTCTTCCTGAGATGCCAGCATTCGCTGGCATGACGAGAAAGTGCGTGATCGCGCTTGCCCTTCTCACCGCATCCTGCGCGACGACTTCGTCCGCCCCGTCCGAACAGGTCCGCCTGCGCGCCCAAGCCGAACGGGTGACGATCACCCGCGACGATTGGGGCATCGCCCATGTCCGCGGCCTCAGCGATGCCGACGCCGTGTTCGGCATGATCTACGCTCAGGCCGAAGACGACTTTAACCGGATCGAGACCAATTACCTGGTCCAGCTCGGCCGGCTGGCGGAGGCCGAAGGCGAAGGCGCGATCTGGCAGGATCTGCGGATGCGGCTGTTCAACGATCCCGCCGACCTCCAGGCCCGCTACGCAGCGAGCCCGGAATGGCTGAAGCGGCTGATGGTCGCCTGGGCCGACGGCCTCAATCATTATCTCGCCACGCATCCGCAAACCCGCCCGCGCGTCCTCACCCGCTTCGAGCCCTGGATGGCGCTGAGCTTCACCGAAGGCAGCATCGGCGCCGATTTCGAGCGGGTATCTCTGTCGGAGCTGGAGGCCTTCTATTCTCGGCCCTCCTCCCCCGGGGGAGAGGGACAGCGGCGCGCAGCGACGCAGGGTGAGGGTCTGCGCCAAAAAGACCCAACCGGCTCCAACGGCATCGCAATCGCGCCCGTCAACACCACGGACGGCAAGGCGCTCCTGCTCATCAACCCTCACACCAGCTTCTTCTTCCGCTCCGAACAGCAGGTGACCAGCGGCGAAGGGCTGAACGCCTATGGCGCGTCCACCTGGGGCCAGTTCTTCATCTACCAGGGCTTCAACGATCGCCTCGGCTGGATGCACACCACCAGCGGATTGGATGCCGTCGACGAGTTCGAAGAGACGATCGTTCCGCGCGGCGATCGCTTGTTCTACCGCTACGGCGCGGAGCTTCGGCCGGTGGAAACCCGCACGATCGCGATCCCCTACCGCGCGGCGAACGGCAGCATGGCGACCCGCAGCTTCGCGACCCATCGCACCCACCACGGCCCGATCATTCGCGCGGCCGGCGGCAAATGGGTCAGCATCGCGCTTATGCACCGGCCGATCGAGGCGCTCAGCCAGGCCTGGCTGCGCACCAAGGCGCGGAGCTTCGACCAGTATCAGGCGGCGATGCAGTATCGGGCGAACAGCTCCAACAACACCATCTATGCCGACGCGGATGGCAATATCGCTTATCTCCACCCGCAATTCGTGCCGGTTCGTGACGACAAGGTTGATTACACCAAGCCGGTCGACGGCAGCGACCCTCGCACCGATTGGCGCGGGCTGCACTCGATCCCGGATGCGCCATTCGTCCGCAATCCGCGCGTCGGCTGGATCCAGAATACCAACAACTGGCCCTATTCCGCCGCCGGGTCCGACAGCCCGACGCCGAGCGCCTTTCCGCGCTACATGGATGTGTTCGGAGAGAATGCGCGTGGGCTTCACGCGATTTCGCTGCTGCGGGGCCGGCGTGACTTCACCCTGGATCGGCTGGTCGAGGCGGCTTACGATCGTCACCAGCCCGCCTTCGCGCGGCTCATCCCGACTTTGCTTGCCGCTTACGACACCGCGCCACGATCGAGCCCGCTCCGGCGCAGGCTTGCCCAGCCGATCGCCGCCTTGCGCGACTGGGATCACCGCTGGGATGTCGGTTCGGTTCCGACCAGCCTTGCAGTCTTCTGGGCCGACCACCTGTTCGAAACGCTCCCGCCCGAGGCGCGCAGCCGGGGCAATCAGGTGCCTGGCATCATGGCGAGCGAAACCACGGCCGAACAGAAGCTGCAGGCGCTAGTCGCCGCCGTCGACCGGCTGGAACGCGATTTCGGCAGCTGGCGGACACCCTGGGGCGAGATCAACCGCTTCCAGCGGCTCACCGGCGACATCGCCCAGCCGTTCAGCGATGCCGGGCCGAGCATCCCGGTCGGCTTCACGTCGGGCGCCTGGGGCTCGCTCGCCTCGTTCGGCGCGGGTCGGCAGAATGGCTCCAGGCGCTATTACGGCGTTCGTGGCAACAGCTTCGTCGCGGCCGTCGAGTTCGGCCCTCGCATCCGCGCCCGCGCCGTCAGCGCTGGCGGCCAGAGCGGCGATCCCGGCTCGCCCCACTTCAACGAGCAGGCCGAGCGCTACGCGACGGGCAATCTGCGCGAAGTGTATTTCTATCCGGACCAGCTGCGAGGCCACACCGAACGGGTCTACAAACCGGGCCAGTAATCCCCGTCATGCCAGCCCTTCGACGTCGCCTGCGGCGTCGCTCAGGATAAACTGCGGCTGGCATCCATTCTGACTCACCATGGACCCCAGCCTTCGCCGGGGTGACGAAATCAGTTCTTCTCGGTCGGCGGGACTGACGTCGGCGCGCGGGCGGCGACGGCTTCGGCCGGCGGACCCTTGGCGATCACCGCAGCCAACGTCGTCGCCTGCGGGCACGGATCCTTGCACAAGGTCCTGATCCGCTCGAGATTGCGCTTGGCCCGCTCCACCGCGCCGCGCTGGACCAAAGCCTCGCCCTGACCGGCAAGCGCGCTGACATCGTTCGGCTCCAGCTTCAGCGCCTCGCCATAAAGGCGTGTCGCCTTGCCCGGCAGCTTCTGCGCCTGCGCGACACGGGCCAGCGCCACGTAGGCACCGCGATTGCGTGGATCGACGACGAGCGCCGTCTCGATCGAATCGATGGCCTGGTTATACTGGCCGGACGCGGTCTGTGCCTGACCCTGTTGCAGCAGCGCCAGCGACTTGGGGTCGATCTGGTCGTCTGGACGCTGCCCGTGGCCGGCGCTCGCCATGGTGGCCGCTGCCAGTGCCACGGAAAGAGCAATCGGGGTCAAGCGCATCAAAGTCTCCATCCTGCCGTCCGGTGGCGGGCTTATCACGGCGCCCGCCACCGCGCGACGAAAAAGCCGTCGGTGCCGTCATGAGCCGGGGTCAATACCCGCCCGGGCCCCGCCGCCCGTCCGCCGAGCATAGCGGTCGGCTCCGATACCCAGGCTGAATGAATCGCGCCGAACCTGTCGGCTTGGGCGCGGCCTTCCTCGGCCAGTAGCGAACAGACCGCATAGACCAATGTGCCGCCCGGCCTGACCAGCTCCGCCGCCAGTTCGAGGAGCTGAGCCTGAAGCGCGACCAGCCGCTCGAGCCGCTCCGGCGTCAGCCGCCAGCGCGTTTCCGGGTTGCGCCGCCAGGTGCCGCTGCCCGAGCAGGGCGCGTCCACCAGAACGAGGTCGGCGGCGCCGGACAAGTCGGCGAGCATCTCCCGCTCCCGGCCGGGGTTGAGCAAACGTGGCTCGACGATTCCGACCCCCGCCCGCGCCAGCCGCGGCGTCATGGCGGACAGCCGCCCTCGGTCGGTATCGGCCGCGACGATCCGTCCCTGGTTGCCCATCTCCGCCGCCAGCGCGAGCGTCTTGCCCCCGGCGCCGGCGCAGAGATCGACGACAAACGCTCCGGGCTGCGCCTGGCAGGCAAGCGCGAGCAGCTGGCTGCCCTCGTCCTGCACTTCGACCAGCCCGCTCCGCCAAGCCTGCGTCCCATCTACCCTAAACCCTTCCGGCAGGCGTAGTCCCAACGGCGAGAGCGGCGTCGGCTCCGCTTCCGGCAACGCCGCTCGCGCCGCCTCTCGATCGCCCTTGTTGCGGTTCACGCGCAGGTCGAGCGGCGCGCGGTCGAGCAGGGCGCGCTGCTCTGCCTCGTCGATCAACGGGTCAAAGCGCGGCCTCAGCCACGCCGGCGTCACCCCCGCCGGCACCTTGTTTTCCTCGCCACCGATCGCCGCCGGCCCGTGCGGCGAGCCGTCGAACAAGGCGAGCAGCTCCGGTCGGTCATCGGCAAGCCCGAGCAAAGCCGCGCGGCCCGTGCTCGGCCGGTCGCCCGAGCGCCTGATCGCGGCATAGACCAGCTCGCGCACTGCCCGCCGATCGCCCGAACCGGCATAGCGGCGATCGTTGAAATAGCGCGCGATTAGCGTGTCCGCGGCCGCGCCGCCGCCGCGTGCCGCCTCGATCACCTGGTCGAGCAGCTCTACCGCCGCCTGAACACGCGCGGCGGGTGTCACGTCCGCTCATCCCAAGCTGTTGTTTCGGCGAACATCGCTGCTTATTCGATCCCATGCACCTTGCCGGGGAACACCTTATGCCGAGCCGCGCTCTGATCCCAGCCTTGTTGTTCTGGACGCTGGGCGCGGCCGCCCCGCCGCCCAGCCCGATCTCCGCCAATCGCATCAAGGAGCATGTCCGGATCCTCTCCTCCGATGCGTTCCGGGGACGCGGGCCGACCCAGGCGGGCGAAGTGCCGACGACCGACTATCTCGCCCGCCAGTTCGCGGCGGCGGGGCTAAAGCCGGCCGGCCCAAACGGCTCCTGGTTCCAGGAAGTTCCGCTGGTCCGCTACGATCGCGGTTCGGTCCGGATCGGCGCAAACGTTGCCGGCCGACCATTCCCGCTCCGGCTCGGCCGCGATGTGACCGTATCCTCGCGCATTCTCGGCCGAACGGCGCTTGCGAACGCGCCGATCGTGTTCGGCGGCTACGGCGTGGTCGCGCCCGCGCTCGGCTTCGAAACCTATGATGGCGTCGACCTTACCGGCAAGGTGGTGCTGGTCCTAGCCGGCGATCCCGATTTCGAAGCCGGCCGGGATCTCGGTTTCGGCGGCCGCGCGCTCGCTTTCGCCGGCCGCACCGGCGAGAAGATCGCCGCCGCCCAGGCGCGCGGCGCGCTGGCGGTGATCACCATCCACGAAGCCGCGCCCGCCAGCTATCCGTGGAGCCAGATCGAGAATGGCGATTCCCTCCCCGCTTTCGGCCTGGATGAAGGCGGGGCGCTCAAGAGCGGCTTCGGCCTGCGTGGCTGGATGCGGCTGGAGCCCGCGGCCGAGCTACTGCGCCGCGCCGGGCTCGATTATCAGGACCTCAAGCGCCGCGCCCGCTCGCCCGCCTTTCGCGCCGTCCCGCTCGCCAACGCCACCCTGTCCGCCGACTTCACCACTGCGGCCGCCAGGGTCACTAGCCGCAACGTCGTCGCGATGCTGCCCGGCACCAGCCGTGCCACCGAGACCGTGCTGTACGGCGCCCATTGGGACGCCAATGGCGAGAATGCCTTCGATCCCGCCCGCGACCGCATCCGAAACGGCGCGATCGACAATGGCGTCGGCACGGCCACCCTGCTCGAAGTCGCCCGCGCTCTTGCCGCCGGCTTGCGGCCCCGGCGCACGATCCTGTTCGCGGCCTGGACCGCGGAGGAGAAGGGCCTGCTCGGCGCGTCGTGGTATGCCTCGCGCCCCTTGCGCCCGCTCGAAACCACCGCCGCCGTCTTCAACCTCGATCCGCACCTCGCCCTCGGCGCCGCCCGCAACCTCGATCTGATCGGCCCAGGCCGCACCCCGCTCGAAGCCGATCTCGCTCGGATCGCCGCAGCGCGCGGTTTGCGGCTCGATCCGGAGGTCAACAGCGAAGCGGGCTGGTATTACCGGTCCGATCATTTCGCGTTCGCGCAGAAAGGCGTCCCGACCGTGTATTTCCGGGCCGGCAAGGACCTGATCAAAGGCGGAGCCCGCGCCGGCGAAGCGATCGTCGCCGCTTATAACGATCGTTGCTACCATCAGACCTGCGACGAATTCAGCCCGCGCTGGAACCTCGCCGGCGCCGCCCAGGAAGGCACGGTCGCCTACGATCTCGGCCGCGAAATCGCGAACAGCGGAGGATGGCCGGGATGGAACACAGGGAGCGACTACGCGAAGCTACGCGAGGCAAGCGCGGCGGCGCGACGTTAGCATCCCTCTCCCTCCAGGGGAGAGGGAAAGCCGGACGAAGTCCGGCAGGGTGAGGGGAATCCCATAACGCAGCCCCTCACCCCGGCGCTTCGCCCCACCCCTCTCCCCTTAAGGGAAAGGGATTTATTATCGCGTTGGGTAGTTCGGCGCCTCGCGGGTGATCGCCACGTCATGGACATGGCTTTCCCGCAATCCCGCGCCGGTGATCCGCACGAACTGCGCCCGCGCCTGCAAGTCGGGGATCGTCGCCGATCCGGTATAGCCCATCGCCGCCTTCACGCCGCCGACCAGCTGGTGGACGACATCCCGGGCGTGACCCTTGTAAGGCACCTGCCCTTCGATCCCTTCCGGGACCAATTTGAGTTGGTCCTTGATATCCTGCTGGAAATAGCGGTCGGCCGATCCGCGCGCCATCGCGCCGACCGAGCCCATGCCGCGATAGCTCTTGTAGCTGCGCCCCTGGTACAGGAAGGTCTCGCCCGGCGCTTCCTCCGTGCCGGCGAGCAGCGATCCGATCATCACGCAGGACGCACCCGCCGCCAGCGCCTTGGCGACGTCGCCGCTGGTCCGCACGCCGCCATCGGCGATCACCGGCGTCCCGCTCCGCGCCGCCTCCTCTGCGCTGTCGATGATCGCGGTGAGCTGCGGCACGCCGACCCCCGCCACCACCCGCGTGGTGCAGATCGACCCCGGACCGATGCCGACCTTGACCGCGTCCGCGCCGGCGCCGATCAGCGCCTTGGTCGCCTCGGCCGTGGCGACGTTTCCGGCCACGATCTGGACCCGGTTGGAGATGCGCTTGATCCGCTCCACGGCCGCCGCGACATCCTTGTTGTGGCCATGGGCGGTGTCGATCACGATCAGATCGCATTCGGCGTCGATCAGCGCCTGCGACCGCTCGAAGCCCTTGTCGCCGACCGTCGTCGCCGCCGCGACCCGCAGTCGCCCGGACCCGTCCTTGGTCGCGTCCGGATAAGTGACCGCCTTTTCGATGTCCTTGACCGTGATCAGCCCGATGCAGCGGCGATCTTCATCGACCACCAGCAGCTTCTCGATCCGGCGCTGGTGGAGCTGGCGCTTGGCCTCTTCCTGAGTCACGCCCGGCCCGACCGTGACCAGATTGTCCCTGGTCATCAGCTCGGCCACCGGCTGGCCCGGGTTTTCGGCGAACCGGACATCGCGATTGGTCAGGATGCCGCACAGGCGCCCGTCCGCATCCGTCACCGGAATGCCGGAGATGCGGTGCCGGGCCATCAGCTCCAGCGCGTCCGCCAGCGTCTGATCGGCGGTCATCGTGATCGGATTGACCACCATGCCGCTTTCGAAGCGCTTCACCGCCCGCACCGCCGCCGCCTGCTCCTCGACCGAAAGGTTGCGGTGGAGCACGCCGATCCCGCCCAGCTGCGCCATCACGATCGCCATGTCCGCCTCGGTGACCGTATCCATCGCGGAGGACAGGATCGGGATGTTGAGCGCGATCTCGCCCGTCACCCGGGTGCGGGTGTCGGCCCCGCTCGGCAGCACGCTCGACTCGGCGGGGCGAAGCAGAACGTCGTCGAAGGTCAGGCCGAGCGGAATATCCATGATGCGTTCTCGTGTCGGTTCAGCGGGCGGCAGGCCGGTAGCGTTTCGGGTCGGCCAGCTTGCGGCCTAGCGCGATCAGCAGGTCGCTATCCTCCGCCGCGCCGCCAAGCTCGATCGCCCGGCTCAAATCGTCCTCCGGCTTGTGATAAGCGCCCGAAAGGAACGCGCCGAGCTTGGCCAGGCTGGAGAAGGAACCGCCGACCATCACCGCAGGCACGCCCGCCCGGGTCAGCGCCCAGCCGTCCTGGCGCTGAATGAACGCGTTGCCTTCGATATCCGCATCGACCTTGCGCCCGAGCTCGCGCGCGGTTTCGTCGACGATCGGGTCGAGCGCGGTGGTGCCCCGGCCGACGATCGCGACCGGTTCGCCGGCCGGCGCGATCGCGACCGTGTCGACATTGATCGCCGCGACGATCGAGCGCAGCGGGACGACCGGGTTTTCGGCGAAATGCTTGGCGCCGAGCAGGCCCACCTCTTCAGCGGTGGTGGCCATGAAGAGGATGTCTCGTTCCGGGCGCGGGCCCCGCGCCAGCCCCCGCGCCGTCTCGATCAGCATCGCAATGCCGCTGGCATTGTCCACCGCGCCATTGCAAATCCGGTCACGCGCCCCTGCGGGCCGGCAGATGCCGAGATGATCCCAATGGCCGAGGTAGAGCAGGCTTTCACCGCGGCTGCTCCGGCCCTTGAGCCGCCCGATCACATTGTATGACGTGTAGGCGTTCACATGCGAGGTCGCGTCGAGCGTCGCCCGGGCGGGCAGCCGGACCGCACGGAAGCCGGGCGCGTCCGCGGCGCCGAACTGGGCGGCGCTGACCAGGCGCGCGGCGGCCGCGCGCGGCATCGCGCCTTGCAGGGCGGCACCACCGTCCCGCTGCAACTCCTCGCGGCCGTTGCGGAAAGCGTTACCGATCTGGCCCCAGGGAATGTCGTTGCCCAGCACGTTTATCACCGCGGCCGCCCCGGCCTTGCCCAACGCCGCATGCCGGGCATCCATGTCGGTCGCGGCGGGATCAAACGAAAGCAGCACCACCGCGCCGCGCAGGTCTGCGCCCGCCAGCTGCTCGGCCGTGCCGCGCCCAACGAACCAGACCGGCGCATCCGCCACGCGTGCCGCATTCTGCTGGCCGACCAGCAGGATATCGTTCGGCCCAAGCTCGACCGGACGGCGGTCGACCGCGAAACTCGCCCGGGTCGCGACCGATCGGCGCGTCATCAGCCGGACCGGCTGATACCAGCTGCCGTTGCCGCCGGCCGGCTCGAGCCCCAGCGCCGCGAATTGCGACGCGATATACTGTATCGTCTTGATCTCCCCGGCCGTGCCGGGCTTGCGCCCTTCGAAGGCATCGCTGGCAAGCGTATCGATGTGACGCCGCAGCGCCTCGGGCCGGACGCTCTGGGCGGCGGCCGGGCTGGCGATGATGAGGGCGGAGACGAGCAGCGAAGCGGCGCTGAGCAACAATCGTGGACGCATGGAGCCGCTTAAAGCGCGAGAGCCTTGCCCGCAACCCACCGCGCCTTATGCGTTCCGCTCAGCCTGAGCTTGTCGAAGGCCTGTCCTTCTTTCTTGACGCAGGCCGAAGAAAGCAGGGCTTCGACAAGCTCAGCCTGAGCGGGTTGGAATCGTGAATGCTGTTCGTTAGTTTTCAACCCGCTTCAGCAACGCCCGCGCTTGCTCGACATGCATGGCTTCGATCATCCGGCCTTCGAACCGCTCCGCGCCCCCGGTCGCGGCGGCGATCAGGCGGTGCGCGGACTCCAGCTCCGCCTCGCTCGGCCCGAACAGGCGGTTCGCAGTCGCGATCTGGCTCGGGTGGATCAGCGACTTGCCGTCGAAGCCGAACGCCCGGCCTTCCCGGCACTCGTCCGCGAGCCCGTCATCATCCTCCAGCCGGTTATAGACGCCGTCGAACGCCGCCACCCCCACCGCCCGGGCCGCCAGCACGACCGTCTGCAACCCCAGCGCCAGCCCGGCCCGGCCGCTTCCCGGCGGGATCCGTAGATCGGCCGCCAGATCGTTGGTCCCGGCGATCAGCCCCGCCGTCGCCGGCGCGATCGCCCCGGCGGCCAGAACGCCGCGCGCTGTCTCGATCATCGCCAGCACGGGCGCGTCGACCCGCTGCGCCAGACCGCGGACCTGCTCCGCGCTTTCCGCCTTGGGCAGAACCACGAAATCCGCGCCCGCCCCGGCCAGCGCCGCCGCATCGGCCTCGTACCAGGCGCCGCCAATCATGTTTACCCGCACCGCCACCAGCCGATTGTCGAACCCCCGCGCAACCGCCGTCACCGCCGCCGCGCGGGCGACTCCCTTGTCGTCCGGCTTCACCGCATCTTCCAGATCGAGCACGATCATGTCCGCTGGCAGGTCCCTCGCCTTTTCGATCGCGCGCGGGTTGGAGGCGGGCAGGAACAGCAGGGTACGGCACAGGCGGGGGTCGCAAATTTTCGGCATCTCTCGATTTCTCTTGAACGTGAACGGCATGTCCACATGATGGCGGCGGGACGGATCGGGGGAGGTTGACGATGATCGAAGCGGTGTTCGGGTTATTCGCGTTGCTGGTGCTGCTGTTCCTGTTCACCAGCGTCAAGATCGTCAGCCAGGGCTATCATTATACGATCGAATATTTCGGGCGGTTCACCACCATCGCTCGCCCCGGCTTCAACTTCTTCCCCGCCTTTTTCTATCGTGTCGGCCGCAAGGTGAACATGATGGAGCAGGTGCTCGACATTCCGGGCCAGGAGATCATCACCAAGGACAATGCCATGGTGTCGACCGACGGCGTGGTCTTCTTCCAGGTGCTGGACGCGGCCAAGGCGGCCTATGAAGTGTCCGATCTGTACGTCGCGATCATGCAGCTCACCACCACCAACCTGCGCACCGTGATGGGGTCGATGGACTTGGACGAGACTTTGTCCAAGCGCGACGAGATCAACGCCCGTCTGCTATCCGTCGTCGACAGCGCGACCGAAAGCTGGGGCGTCAAGATCACCCGGGTCGAGATCAAGGATATCCGCCCGCCCGCCGACATCGTCAACGCGATGGGCCGGCAGATGAAGGCGGAGCGCGAGAAGCGCGCGGTGATCCTTGAGGCCGAGGGCAGCCGCGCATCGGCGATCCTGCGCGCCGAAGGCGAGAAGCAGGGCCAGATCCTCGAAGCCGAAGGCCGCCGCGAAGCCGCCTTCCGCGACGCCGAAGCCCGCGAACGCGCCGCTGAAGCCGAAGCGCGCGCCACCCAGGTAGTCTCGGATGCGATCGCGGGGGGCAACACGCAGGCGATCAACTATTTCATTGCTCAGAAATATGTCGACGCCGTCAGCCAGTTCGCGACTTCGCCCAACGCCAAGACGATCCTGTTCCCGGTCGAGGCTACGGCCCTGATCGGCACGCTCGGCGGCATTGGCGAGCTTGCCCGCGACGCTCTCAGCGGACCGCAGTCAAAAGCGCCCCCCGCCCCTCCCGCCAGGCGTCCGGGGCCGTTCGAAGGCCCGGGCCAGTGAATTTTGGAAGCCTCGAGCCCCATTGGGTGTGGCTGATCGTCGCGCTGGCGCTCGCCGTCGCTGAAATACTCGTCCCGGGCGTGTTCCTGATCTGGCTGGCGGCCGCGGCGGCGCTGACGGGGCTCGCCGCCCTCATCTTCGGTATCCCGCTCGCCTTCCAGTTCGCCGTCTTCGCTTTATCCGCGATCGCCGCCGTCTATGCCGGCCGCCGCTGGTACGCGAACAACCCGGTCGAGAGCAGCGACCCGCTCCTAAATGACCGTGGCGCGCGGCTGATCGGCGAGAATGTCGTGGTGGTGGGAGCGATCGAGAATGGCCAGGGCCGGGTCAGAGTCGGCGACGGCGTCTGGCCCGCCCGCGGTCCCGATGCCGAGGCCGGAAGCTGGGTCCGGGTCACCGGCGCCGAAGGCACCTGCCTCCGCGTCGAGCCGATCGCCCGGCCGCTTATCCCAAGCTAAGAATAAGTCCGAACGCGCGGCCGATGTTCACATCGCCGCGCGCCTGGCCTCGGCCTCAATCCTTGTCGCCATCCTCGTCCCTGCGCTTTTTGTAGATGACCGCGCCCGCCGCCGCGGCGGCCACGCCGGCCACGGCCGCCGCGCCGATGCCGACCGTCTTCCAATCGACTCCGCTATCGAAAATGCCTTCGCCGCCTTTCTCCTCCTCGAGTAAAACGGCCGCGTCGGCGTTGGCCGAAAGCCGCACCTTGTCCCCCTCTACCGCGGCGACGAGGCCGCCGGATATGAAATGATGATGGCTGGCGTGTGAGCCGCTGTCGGGCTTTGTCATCTTGATGCGGTCGCCTTCCACCTTGTCGACCGTACCAACATGGACCCCGTCTGCGCCGACGATTTCCATATGCTCCCTGATCTGGCTGAGATC
>DASVSZ010000013.1:0-4184 GCA_036387855.1 Allosphingosinicella sp.
TTGTCGAGCGCCTCTGGTGCCGGCTCAAGGATTGGCGGCGCATCGCAACCCGTTATGACAAGCTCGCCGCCAACTACCATTCCGGCGTCTTCCTCGCCGCCATCATCACCTTCTGGTGCTGATTGAGTCCGGAGCCTAGGCTCCTGCTCGCGTAGGAGCGTTCTCGTGTTCACCCCGTCATACCAGCGAAAGCTGACATCCATACCGAACCAGAATGGGCCCCAGCCTTCGCTGGGGTGACGAGACAGGCAAACAACGGGATTCCTGCTGCAAAGCAGGAACCTAGGCTCGGTTCTGGGCTCCTGCTTTCGCAGGAGCACTGACAGGCCGGGGTCGGTTCAGCCCTCGCCCAATCCCGGGCTGCGCCGGTCCGAAACCTGCCTCTTGCCGTCGATCACGATTGGCGATGCCAGCCCGGGCGGGTCGCCCTCCAGCCGCATTCCGCGGGCGACAACCTGTGGGTCGGCAAAGACGGCGTCCACCGCATTCATCGGACCGGCCGGGATGCCCGCTCGCTCGAGTGCCTCGGACAGCTCGACGCGGCGTCGCTGAGATGTCGCCGCCGCGAGCAACGGAATCAACTCGTCCCGATGTGTTACTCGACCAGCATTTGTCCGGAAGCGATCGTCCTCGACAAGCCTATCCAGCGCCAGAGTCGCGCACAGGCGCGCGAACTGCCGGTCGTTGCCTACCGCGATGATCACTTCGCCGTCGCCCGTCGGGAACGCCTGGTAGGGGACCAGATTGGCATGGCCGTTGCCCATCCGGTGCGGCACCTTGCCGGACACCATCCAGTTCAGCGCCTGATTGGCGAGCACGCCCACCTGCGTGTCGAGCAGGGCCATATCGACATGCGCGCCGCGCCCCGTCCGGTCCCGTTCACGCAAGGCCGCCAGGATCGCGACCGTCGCATAAAGCCCGGTGAACAGATCGGCATAGGCGATCCCGGATTTCTGGGGCGCCCCGTCCGGCTCACCGGTCAGCGACATTGCGCCGCCCATGCCCTGGATGATGAAGTCGTAGCCCGCCCTTGAGGCATAAGGCCCGGTCTGCCCGAAGCCGGTGATCGAGCAATAGACCAGTCCGGAATTGAGCGCGGACAAGGTCGCGTAATCCAGCCCGTAGCGGGCAAGGCCGCCGACCTTGAAATTCTCGATCAGCACATCGGCGCCGGCCACGAGTTCGCGGATCTGCGCTTGGCCGTCGGCGCTTTCCAGGTCGATCGCGACCGAACTCTTGCCGCGATTGCAGCTGTGGAAATAGGCCGCGCTGCCATCGGCGGCGAAGGGTGGCCCCCAATGCCGCGTATCGTCGCCGGTTCCCGGCCGCTCGACCTTGATCACTTGCGCGCCGAGGTCAGCAAGCAACTGGCCGGCCCAAGGCCCCGCCAAGATGCGGGCGAGTTCGACGACTTTGAGGCCGGTGAGCGGTTTATCCACAGCTCGTCGCCCCGGCGAAGGCCGGGGTCTCAGGACAAGACGTCACGGCGTTCCTCAACGAGATGCCAGCCTGCGCTGGCATGACGAAGACCTTCAAAATGCGGCGATCCCCGTGATCGCGCGTCCCAGGATCAGGCCGTGCACGTCGTGCGTGCCCTCATAGGTGTTGACTGTCTCCAAATTCATCGCGTGCCGCATCACCTGATATTCGGCGCTGATCCCGTTGCCGCCGTGCATGTCGCGAGCGATCCGGGCAATATCCAGAGCCTTGCCGACGTTGTTGCGCTTGATCATGCTGATCGTCTCCGGGATCAGCTCGCCCGCGTCCATCCGCCGGCCGACGCGCAGTGCCGCCTGGAGGCCGAGCGTGATCTCCGTCACCATGTTGGCGAGCTTCATCTGCACCAGCTGCGTCGCCGCGAGCGGGCGGCCGAACTGCTTGCGCACGAGCGTGTAGCCGCGCCCCGCCTGATAGCAGGCCTCGGCCGCGCCCATCGAGCCCCAAGCGATTCCGTAGCGGGCGCGGTTGAGGCAGCCAAACGGGCCCTTGAGCCCGCTGACGTTGGGCAGCAGATTGTCTTCCGGAACTTCCACGCCGTCCATCACGATCTCGCCCGTGATCGAGGCGCGCAGTGAGAGTTTCTGCTTAAGTTTCGGCGCGGACAGGCCCGCCATTCCCCGCTCGAGCACAAAGCCCCTGATCTTGCCGTAATGCGCGTCCGATTTGGCCCAGACCACGAACACGTCCGCGATCGGCGAGTTGGTAATCCACATCTTGGCGCCGGACAGGCGGTAGCCGCCGTCGATCTTCTCGGCGCGAGTCCGCATGCTGCCGGGATCGGAGCCCGCATCAGGCTCCGTCAGACCGAAACAGCCGACCAGTTCGCCGCTCGCGAGCCCCGGGAGGTAGCGGCGCTTCTGTTCTTCCGATCCGTAGGCATTGATGGGATGCATGACGAGGCTGGATTGAACCGACATCGCCGAACGATAGCCGCTGTCCACGCGCTCGACCGCGCGCGCCACCAGGCCATAGCTCACATAGTTGAGGCCGGCCCCGCCATATTCGGTCGGCACGGTCGCGCCGAGCAGGCCCAGTTCGCCCATTTCGTGCAGGATATCGCGATCGAAATGCTCGTCCAGATAGGCGTCCGTCACACGCGGTTGCAGCTTCTCCTGGGCGTAGGCTTCGGCGGTGTCGCGGACCAGCCGCTCCTCGTCCGATAATTGGCCGTCCAAGTCGAAAGGGTCCGCCCAGTCGAACGGCAGGGTCGTCACGTCATTCATTCCATTCTCATCGCTGTAGGCTTGGCCTCGTCCTTAGCGGCTTCATGCCGGCTCCGCCACATCGGGCGCCGCACTTGATCCACCCGATGGCCAAGCACTTGGGACGATGTAAAATTTAAGATCGTCGAAAGCTTTGTCTCTGTTATGGTGAACCGGCCGGTGGGGGCCGGCTTGGATCGCGGCGGGGGAGAGGGTTGAAGGAGCGTTGACGTGAACGTTGAGAATCCGAGGGAATTTCTGGACCGGCGCCAACTTCTGGGCGCGCTTCGGAGCTTGAGGCGAGGCGATTTCGCGGTCCGCTTGCCTGAAGATCTGCCCGGCATCGACAGCGAGATCGCGTCCGTGTTCAACGAAGTGGTCGCGCTCAACCAGCAGATCACCGGCGAGTTCGAGCGGCTGAGCCAGGTCGTCGGCAAGGAAGGCAAGATCACGCAGCGCGGCCGCGTCCGCGGCGCCACCGGCGGTTGGGAAACCAAGCTGCGTTCCGTCAACGAACTGATCGAGGACATGGTCCAGCCGACCGCCGAGGTGGCGCGCGTGATCGGCGCGGTCGCCAAGGGCGACTTGTCGCAATCGATGACGGTGGAGATCGACGGCCGGCCACTGCGCGGCGAATTCCTGCGCATCGGCAAGGTCGTGAACGCGATGGTCGAGCAGCTCGCCTCCTTCGCTTCCGAAGTGACGCGCGTTGCGCGCGAGGTCGGCACCGAAGGCCGGCTCGGCGGCCAGGCGACCGTGAAGGGCGTCGCCGGCACCTGGAAGGATTTGACCGACAACGTCAACGCGATGGCGACCAACCTGACGGGCCAAGTTCGCAACATCGCCGAAGTGACCACCGCGGTCGCGTCCGGCGATCTGTCCAAGAAGATCACCGTCGAGGTGAAGGGCGAAATCCTCGAACTCAAGAACACCATCAACGTCATGGTGGATCAGCTGAATAGCTTCGCATCGGAAGTGACGCGCGTCGCCCGCGAGGTCGGCACCGAGGGCAAGCTCGGTGGTCAGGCGCGTGTGGAAGGCGTCGCTGGCACGTGGAAGGATCTCACCGACAACGTGAATCTGATGGCGGACAATCTCACCGGCCAGGTCCGCAACATCGCCGAAGTGACCACCGCCGTGGCCTCGGGCGATCTGTCCAAGAAGATCACGGTCGAGGTGAAGGGCGAGATTCTCGAGCTCAAGAACACCATCAACGTGATGGTCGATCAGCTCAACGGCTTCGCTTCGGAAGTGACGCGCGTCGCCCGCGAGGTCGGCACGGAAGGCAAGCTCGGCGGCCAAGCGCAGGTGCCGGGTGTGGCCGGAACCTGGAAGGACCTGACCGACACCGTCAACGTCATGGCGGCGAACCTGACGGAGCAGGTGCGCGGCATCGTGAAGGTGGTGACGGCCGTGGCCAACGGCAACCTGACGCAGCGATTGACGGTGCAGGCCAAGGGTGAAGTGGCGGCGCTGGCCGAC
>DASVSZ010000014.1:0-41849 GCA_036387855.1 Allosphingosinicella sp.
GCTTCGCCTGGTCCCCCTCCCCATGCTGCGCATGGGGAGGACGATCAGCCGACGATCTCTTCGGGCTTGAAGAAGTAGTCGATCTCGATCGCCGCATTCTCCGCGCTGTCGGAGCCGTGCACGCTGTTCGCCTCGATCGACTCGGCGAAGAGCTTGCGGATCGTGCCTTCCTCGGCATTGTCCGGGTTGGTCGCGCCCATCACCTCGCGGTTGCGGGCGACGGCGTTCTCGCCCTCGAGCACCTGGACGACCACCGGGCCCGACGTCATGAAGGCGACCAGGTCGTTGAAGAAGGGGCGTTCGCGATGGACCCCGTAAAAGCCCTCGGCCTGCTCCCGGCTCATCCGGATCCGGCGCGAGGCGACGACGCGGAGGCCGGCTTCCTCGAGCTTGGCGGTGATGGCGCCGGTGAGGTTGCGCCGGCAGGCGTCGGGCTTGATGATCGAGAAAGTGCGTTCGGTCGCCATGGCCGGTCTAAGCTCCGTGGGTGATGAGGTTGGGATCGGCGCCGCTCCTAGGCTGGCGGGCCGGAGCAAGCAAGCGCGGGCGAACCCTGCTAGGGTCCGGTGCATGCGCTCCCCGACTCGCCTGCTCGCCGTCCTCGCCCTCTCGATCGGGCTTGCCTCCTGCGTTTCGGTCGAGCGGCGCGGCGGAACCTTCGTCAATCCGGTGCTGGACCGCGACTTCCCGGACCCGGCGGTGCTGCGCGGATCGGACGGCTTCTACTATGTCTATGCGACGCAGGGCGGCGGCGCGAATATCCAGCTGGCGCGGTCGCGAGACTTGGTCGCATGGGAGGCGCTGCCCGACGCGCTGCCGGTCAAGCCGGCCTGGGCCGCAAAGACGCAGGATCTCTGGGCGCCCCACGTCAGCGAGGCGGGCGGGCGTTTTTACCTTTATTATTCGGCAAAACCCGATGCGGCGCTGACCGATACCAGCCGAGGCTTGTGCCTGGCGGTCGCGACCTCCGATCGTCCCGAGGGCCCGTTCACCGACATCGGCCGCCCGCTCCAATGCGGCCCCGGCTTCGTCAATATCGACCCAATGGCTTATGACGATCCGGCGACGGGCAAGCGACTGCTCTACTGGGGCTCGGGGTTCCAGCCGATCAAGGTCCAGGAGCTTGCGCCCGACCGCGTGTCGTTCGCAGCCGGCAGCGCGCCGGTCGACCTGATCGCGCCGGTCAAGAGCGAGGATCCGGCCGAATATCAGCGGCTGATCGAAGGCGCATGGATCACGCGACGGGACGGCTGGTACTACCTCTTCTATTCGGGCGACAATTGCTGCGGGCCAAAGGCGCATTACGCGGCGCTGGTCGCTAGGTCACGAAGCGCGACCGGGCCGTTCGAGACGCTCGCCCAGGCGACGGGCGCAGGCAGCAGCGCGATCCTGGAAGCGCGCGGCAATTGGGTCGCGCCCGGGCATAATTCAGTGGTCGAGGATGAAGCCGGCGATCACTGGATGCTCTATCACGCGGTGGACAGCCGCAAGCCGCGCACCAAAGCCAGCGACGATATCAACACCCGCCGAGTGCTGCTGATCGATCGGCTAGTCTGGCGCGACGGCTGGCCGCGGCTTGGGACGGGCGGGCCGAGCGAGACCGCGCAGCCGGCCCCGCGCTGACGCTCAGGGTCCCTGCACCCACTTGCCCCGATCGTCCTGCTTCCAGTAGCGGGATTCGACACCCTCCCTGCCCTTCAACGCCCGCCAGGCGGTGCGCGCGCCGGCAAGCTCGGCGGCGCTGAAGAAGAAGAATGCGCGGGCGAAGCGGAGGGCATCGTCCCGCCATTGCCCGTCCGCCAAGGCGATATTCGCCGCGCCGTTGAGCGGCTCGGGCGCTTCCGCGAGGAGGATCGGCTGCGCGTCGGAACCCGGCCGCTCGCGCCGGCCATGGGGGAGGAAGCTTTCGGGCGTGTAAGTCCAGAGCAGCTCGTCGAGCCGGGTGAGATCGCCTTCCCCGGCGACGATCAGCAGCCGTTCGCCCGAAGCAATGATCTTTTCGCAGATGCTGGGCAGCACACGCTCGAGCGGAGCCTTGTCGAGATGGTAGAAATCGACAAGCACCCGCCCTCACCGCTCGTAATGATCGGCGACGAAGCGATCGAGCAGGGCCACGCCGAAACCTGTTGCGCCCTTGTCGTAGAGCGTGCCCGGCTTGTTGGCCCAGACGGTGCCGGCGACGTCGAGATGCGCCCATTTCACGCCGTCCTCGACGAAGCGCTGCAGGAAGGTTGCGGCCATGATCGAGCCGCCTTCTCGCGGGCCGGCATTCTTCATGTCGGCGATGGGCGAATCCATCTGCTTGTCGTAGGCCTCGCCGAGCGGGAAGCGCCACACTTTGTCGCCGGTGCCAGCGCCCGCGCCGGTCAGCCGTTCGGCAAGCTGGTCGTCGTTGGAGAATATGCCGGCATATTCGAAGCCGAGCGCGATCACCATCGCGCCGGTGAGCGTCGCCAGATCGACCATGATCTCGGGCTTGTAGGTGCGCTGCGCCCAAGTCATCGCGTCGGCGAGGACGAGGCGGCCTTCGGCGTCGGTATTGATGATCTCGATCGTCTGGCCGGACATGGAGGTGACCACGTCGCCGGGGCGCTGCGCCTTGCCGTCCGGCATGTTCTCGGCAAGCACGCAGATGCCGACCACGTCCGCCCGCGCCTTGCGCGACGCGAGCGCCTTCATCACACCTGCTACCGCGCCGGCGCCGCCCATGTCCCACTTCATCGATTCCATGCCGGCCGCGGGCTTGATCGAGATACCGCCGGTGTCGAACGTGATGCCCTTGCCGACGAACACGACCGGCTTGCCGCCACTCTCGCCCGTGCCGTTCCAGCGCATCGCGAGCAGCCGCGGTGGCCGTACCGAGCCCTGGCCGACGCCGAGCAGGGCGCCCATGCCCAGTTCCGCCATCTGCCGTTCGTCGAGCATCTCAATCTCGACGCCGCTGCCCTCCAGCGCCTGGCGGACGCGATCGACGAAGCTTTCCGGGTAGATGATGTTGGCCGGCTCGGTGACCAGCTCGCGGGTCAGGAACAGCCCTTCGAGCAGGGCGGAATGACGCTGCCACGCCTCAGCCGCGCCCTGCCCGGCCCCGACGATCAGGATCTCGTCGAGCGTCGGCTTCTGCTTCTTGGCGAGCTTGGTCCGATATCTATCATAGCGCCAGCTGCGGGCGGCGGCGCCGAAGCCGATGCGGGCCGCGTCCGCGCCGCTCACCTCCAGCCCGCTCAGATCGATCACCAGCCGGGTCTCGCCCGAGATCAGCAGGCGCGCCGCCAGCGCGCTCCCGATCCGCTCGAACATGGATTCTTCGTCGCGCCGGCCCCCAAGACCGACCAGCAACAAGCGCCGGGCAATCTCCCCGTCCGAATAGAAGGTCTCGGCAATGGCGGCGAGCTCGCGTTCGAACCGCTGCGCTTCCGCAGCCCGCGCCGCGAGCCGCCGCGCGCCTTCGTCGAGCCCGGCCAAGCGATCGTTCAACATGGTCTCGCCCCAGACCGGAAGCGCGAGCGCGAAGGAGCCCTGCGGGCGGGCATCGGCGAAACTGATCTTCACGTGAGGGATTCTCCTGATCGCGGCACGGACCCGGCCTTGACCCTGCCTGATAGGCAAAGCGGCGAGCCCACGCAAAGCCCGGATCGGTCGATCGGTTCCGCCGCCCCTCGCCGGTTGCGGCGGGCTCTTTCCGGTGCGATAGGCTGGAGGCAGCGTGGCGCACGGGGCGCGGGTGGGGCGAAGCTCTCGGTTCTGACTTGAAAACCAGCATTTCGATCTGCCGCGCGGCGCTGTCGCTGCTGATGCTGTCCGCATCCGCGGCGGCTCTGGCGCAGGCGAGCGAGCCTGTCGCCGCCGCTGCTGCGCAGACCGCGCCGGCGGAGCGCCGCGTCAACTTCTCCGCCGATCAGCTGATCTACGAGAACGAAACGCAGCTGGTCACCGTCTCCGGAAACGTCCAGATGCTTAGCGAGGGCAACGATCTTCGCGCCGATCGCGTGGTCTGGAACCAGCAATCGGGCGAAGTGCGCGCGCAGGGCAACGTCCGCGTCACCAACCCGCAGGGGGACACGGTTTACGGAGACAGCATCGTGCTGACCGACACGCTGCGGGACGGCGTGATCGAGAACATGCTGCTGGTGCTGGAAGATGGCGGGCGCCTCGCCGCCGCCCGCGCGGAGCGGCGCGACGGCTATACGACGCTTTACCGAGCCGCTTATTCGCCTTGCGCGGTGGTGGACGAAAATGGCTGCCCCAAGGACCCGACCTGGAAGGTGACGGCGGTCCGGGTGGTGCACGATCCGGTGCGCAACCGCATCCGTTACCTGGGCGCGAGCCTCAACCTGTTCGGGACGCCCATCATCGCCCTGCCCGGCCTGTCCCACCCGGACGGCTCCGAAGGCGGCGGCTCCGGCCTGCTAGTGCCGGACCTGCGGTTCAGCCGATCAAACGGGCTGGAGCTGAGCTTCCCTTATTACTTCAAGCTCGCGCCCAACAAGGATGCGACGATCACGCCGCACGTTTATTCGGACGTGCTGCCGATGATCGAGGGCCGCTATCGACAGCTTACATCGCTGGGCGCGTTCCAGCTTGGCGGGTATGTGACCTACGGCTCGCGGGTGCGGATCGATTCGGAAGCGAGCGCCGAGGAACTGCGCAATCGCGGCGTTCGCGCCTATCTGGAAGGCAATGGCCGGTTCCAGCTCGACCCGCTGTGGAGCGTGACCGCGCAGGGCCGGTACGTGACCGACCGGACCTTTCTTCGCCGCTACGACATCTCGCGTGACGACCGCCTCCGTTCGGTGGTGGAAGCCGAGCGGATCAGCGACGACAGCTATATCTCGATCGCCGGCTGGGCGTTCCAGGGGTTGCGCGTGACGGACGTGCCGGGGCAGCAGCCGATCGTCTTGCCCGCCGTCGACGCCCGCTTCCGCCTCCCCGATCGGTGGCTGGGCGGCAGCGTAGAGCTTCAGGCCAACAGCCTCGCCATCCTGCGCACCGAAGGCCAGGACACGCAGCGCGCTTTCGCCGCCGCGAAGTGGGAGCGGCGCAGCATCACCGCGCTTGGCCAGGAGCTAACGCTGACGGCCTATGCGCGTGGCGACGTCTATCACGCCAACGATACGGAGCTGACGTCCACCGCCATCTACCGCGGTGAGGAAGGCTGGAGCGCCCGCGCGATCGGCGCGCTGGCGGCCGATTTGCGCTGGCCGCTGGTCGGACCCTTGCTGGGTGGAACGCAGCGGCTGACGCCCCGGCTCCAGCTGGTCGCGACACCGCCGACCAACAATCTCGACATCCCGAACGAGGATGCGCGGTCCGTCGATCTGGAGGATTCCAACCTGTTCGCGCTGAACCGCTTCCCCGGTTACGACCGCTGGGAAGATGGATCGCGCGTCACTTACGGCGTTGATTACGCGCTGGACCTGCCCGGCGTCGCCGTCCGCAGCACGATCGGCCAAAGCTACCGGCTCGATGCCAAGCGCACGATCCTGCCGACCGGCACCGGCCTGGCCGGGCAGTTCTCCGACATCGTCGGGCGCACGACGGTGAAATACGGACGCCGGCTGAGCCTCGTCCACCGCTTCCGGCTAGACAAGGACAATGCGACGTTGCGCCGCAACGAGATCGATCTCGTGTTCGGCGGACGGCAGACCTACGCGACGCTCGGCTATTTGCGGCTCGACCGAGACATCGATACGTCGATCGAGGATTTGCGCGACCGCGAGGAGATCCGGCTCGGCGGGCGCGTGCGCTTCGCCCGTTATTGGTCGCTGTTCGGATCGGCGGTGGTCGACCTGACCAGCCGGCGCGAGGATCCGTTGAGCGATGCCGATAATTTCGAGCCGGTGCGCCATCGCCTCGGCATCGCTTATGACGACGATTGCATCGAGTTCGGCGTGACCTGGCGGCGGGACTATCAGACCACCGGTGATTTCAGCCGCGGCAACACTTTCCTGTTCCGGGTGGCGCTCAAGAACCTGGGGCGTTAAGGAACACGGTGGGGAAACGGCGGCCGCTAAGCTGGGGTTCAGCATGGTTGCGGCAAGCTACTTGTCTGCTTTTACTGGAGGAAAGATGAAGCTCGGCACTTTTGGTAGGGCGGCATTCGTGCTTGGCGGCGCAATGGCGGCAGTTGGCGCCGTTGCGGGCGCATCGGCGCAGACGGGCAACTCCGCCGGCCCGCTCAATCTTCCGACCGACAATGTCCAGATCTTCGGCGAGAGCAATCCGTCGGTCCGCAAGGCGACGGCGATCATCAACGGCGACGTGATCACGGCGACCGATGTCGATCACCGCCTTGCCCTGATCGTCATCGCCAATGGCGGCCGGGTGCCCGAAGAAGAGCTCAAGGTGCTGCGCGCGCAGGTGCTGCGCAACCTGGTCGACGAGACGCTGCAGATCCAGGCGGCGGCGGCCAGCGACATCAAGGTCGAGCAGAAAGAAATCGACAATTATTACGAGCAATATGCGAAGAATCTGAAGCGCTCGCCCAAGGAGTTCGCGGAATATCTGCGTGCCCAAGGCGCGTCGGATCGCTCGATCAAGCGCCAGATCCATGGCGAGATCGCCTGGTCGCGATTGCTCAACCGCAAGATCGAGCCGTTCGTCGCGGTTGGCGAGGAAGAGGTCAAATCGGTGATCGATCGGCTGAACGCCTCCAAAGGCGCGCAGGAATATCGGATCGGCGAGATCTTCGTCGGCGCGACTCCTGAGACGGCGAACGAAGCGCGCGCCAATCTGTCGCGGATCGTCGATCAGGTGCGTCAGGGCGCGTCCTTTGTTGCCTATGCGCGCCAGTTTTCCGAAGCGTCGACGGCGGCGGTCGGCGGCGATCTCGGCTGGGTCCGGGCCGAGCAACTGCCGGAGCCGCTGTCCGAGGCTGCGCGCGTGCTGCGCGTCGGCCAGGTCAGCGATCCGATCCCGGTGTCGGGCGGCTTTTCGGTGATCGCGGTGCAGGACACCAGGCAGGTGCTGACGGCCGATCCGCGCGACGCGGTGCTCAGCCTCAAGCAGATGTCGGTGTCGTTCCCCAAGGGCGCGAGCCGCCAGCAGGTCGAGCCCAAGGTGGTCGAGCTTGCGCGCACCGCGCAGACCATGGGCGGCTGCGGGCGGGCCGAGGAAGCGGCTGCCAAGATCGGCGCGGAAGTGGTGTCGAGCGACCAGACCAAGGCGCGCGATCTGCCCCCGGCCTTGCAGGAGATGATCCTGAAGCTCGACATCGGCCAGGCGACCAATCCGTTCGGAACGGTCGAAGACGGCGTGCGCGTGCTGGTGCTGTGCGGCCGCGACGATCCCGAAGCGGCCAGCGGCCCGTCGTTCGAGCAGGTCTATGCGCAATTGGAGGAAGAGCGCGTCAATCGCCGCGCCCGTCGTTACCTCCGCGATCTGCGCCGCGACGCGGTGGTAGATTATCGCTAGCGACACGCCGGCATTGCGCGCGCCGCTGGCGATCGCGCTGGGCGACCCGGCGGGGGTCGGGCCGGAGATCGTTGCAAAGGCATGGGAAAGGCGGGACGCATGTGGCCTGCCCGCCTTTTTCGCGGTTGGCGAATGCGCATCGATCGCGGCCATCTGGGACGGCCCGGTTACGGCGATCTCCAGCCCTGAGGACGCGGCGGCCTGTTTTCGCGACGCCCTGCCGGTGCTGCGGGTCGGCGATGGCGGGCCGATCAGCCCCGGCGTTCCCGACCTCGAAGGCGCGCGGATCGCGCTCGACTCGCTCGAAATGGCGGTTGGCCTGACACGCGGCGGCGCGGCATCAGCGCTGGTGACGGGACCCGTGTCCAAGGCGCAGCTCTACGCGGTCGGTTTCAGCCATCCGGGGCAGACGGAATTCGTCGCCGAGCGGTGCGGCGTTTCGAGCGATCTGGTCGCGATGATGCTGGTCGGCCCGAGCCTTCGCACGGTGCCAGTGACGGTGCACCTGCCGCTGCGCGCGGTTCCCGAAGCGCTGACCGCCGACCGGATCGTCGCCAAGGGTCGGGCGACCGCGCGGGGATTGCAGCGGCAATTCGGGATCGACCAGCCGCGGATCGCGGTGTCGGGCCTCAACCCCCATGCCGGCGAGGATGGCGCGCTCGGGCGCGAGGAGATCGAGGTGGTGATCCCCGCGATCGAGCGGTTGCGCGCGGAGGGCGTGGACGCGAGCGGCCCCTACCCCGCCGACACGATGTTCCACGAGCGCGCCCGCGCTCGCTACGACGCCGCTCTGTGCATGTTCCACGATCAGGCGCTGGTGCCGATCAAGACGCTGCACTTCGACGACGGCGTCAATATGACGCTGGGTCTGCCGATCGTGCGGACCTCGCCCGATCACGGCACCGCGTTCAACATCGCCGGCCGCCGCCAAGCCAATCCGGGCGCGATGATTGCTGCGATCCAGACCGCCGCGGCTTCGGCCCGGCGCATCGCCGCCGCTTGAAGTGACGCTCGCCGATCTGCCGCCGCTCCGCGAAGTGATCGCGCGGCACGGTCTCAGCGCGTCCAAGGCGCTCGGTCAGAACTTTCTGCTCGACGGGCAATTGCTCGACCGGATCGCGCGGGTGCCGGGCGATCTCGCCGGACAGCGGGCTTACGAAGTCGGGCCGGGTCCGGGCGGGCTGACCAGGGCATTGCTGGGGCAAGGCGCGTCGGTCGTGGCGGTCGAGCGGGACCGGCGCTGCCTCGCTCCGCTTGCAGAACTGGCGCAAGCAGTGGGCGGGCGGCTAAGCGTGATCGAGGGCGATGCGCTCGCGATCGACGAGGTCGCGGCGGCGGGCGTGGGCGCGCATATCGTCGCCAACCTGCCCTATAATGTCGGGACGGCCTTGCTGGTCCGCTGGCTGGGCGGAGAAGCTTGGCCGCCCTGGTGGGCATCGCTCACCTTGATGTTCCAGCAGGAGGTGGCGGAGCGGATCGTCGCCCGGCCGGACACGTCGGCGTACGGCCGGCTCGCGGTGCTGGCGCAGTGGCGGTCAGAGCCCAAGCTGGCGATGAAGGTGCACCGATCGGCATTCGTGCCGCCGCCCAAGGTGATGTCCGCCGTTATCCACATCGTGCCCAAGCCGATGCCGGCCGGCATTTCGGCGGCGACTCTCGAGCGATTGACCGGGGCTGCATTCGGCCAGAGGCGCAAGATGCTGCGGCGCAGTCTTCAGGGCCTGCCGAATGCGCTCGATGCGCTGGCTACGCTCGGCATCGACCCGGCACGCCGGGCGGAGACGCTGAGTGTCGCCGAATTCGTCGCAGTCGCGCGCGAGATGGAGCGGAGCTGACCGGTCAGAGCGCCTGCCCCGCCGCCCAGCCGCTCGACCAAGCCCATTGGAAATTGTAGCCGCCCAGCCAGCCGGTCACGTCGACGGCTTCGCCGATCGCGAACAGGCCGGGGACCTTCCTCGCCTCCAACGTCTGCGACGACAGTTCGGCGGTGGAGATTCCGCCGGCCGTGACTTCGGCCTTGGCGAAACCTTCCGTCCCGTTGGGATGAAAGCGCCAGTCGGCGAGGCGGCGGGCCGCTTCGTCCAGCTTGCGATCGGGCAGGTTGGCGAGCTCGCTCCACAGGCCGATCCGCTTGGCGAGCGCCTCGGCGAGACGCCCGGGGAGGAATTCGCCGAGCACGGAGTGGAAATGAACGCGCGGACGCGATCTTTTCGCGTCGAGCACCCAGCCGGGCGAACGGGCCGGGAGGAAATCGATCCCGACCGTCTCGCCATGCCGCCAGTAGGACGATATCTGCAGGATTGCCGGGCCGGACAGGCCCTTATGCGTGAACAAGGCGGCCTCCCGGAACGCGGCCTTGCCTGACTTCGCGGTCACCTCCGTGGCGACCCCCGATAGCTCGCGGAACAGCCGTTCGTCTTCGCCGAGGGTGAGCGGGACCAGAGCCGGGCGAGGTTCGACGATCTTGAGCCCGAATTTGCGCGCGAGATCGTAGGCAAAGCCGGTGGCGCCCATCTTCGGGATCGACGGGCCGCCGGTTGCCATCACCAGCGCCGGCGCCTCAGCGACTTCGTCGCCATAGCTGATCCGAAAACGCCCGTCGGCATGTTCGACGTCGCGGACGGGTCGGCCAAGCGCGATCCGCACCGGCCCGCGCGCGCACTCGTCCATCAGCATGGCAACGATCTGGCGCGCCGAGCCGTCGCAGAACAATTGGCCGAGCGTCTTCTCGTGCCAGGCGATGCGGTGCTTATCGACCAGCGCAACGAAATCCTGCGCGGTGTAGCGGCGCAGGGCGGACTTGGCGAAATGCGGGTTGGCGGACAGGTAGCGATCGGGCCCCGCGCCGACATTGGTGAAGTTGCACCGGCCGCCGCCGGAAATTAGGATCTTCTTTCCCGGCTGATCGGCATGATCGATCAGCAGGACCCGCCGCCCGCGCTGGCCGGCGACGGCGGCGCACATCAGGCCGGCGCCGCCGGCGCCGAGGATGATGGCGTCGTAAGAATTCATCTCGTCGTCCCGGCGAAAGGGCCCCCCGCAAAGTAATACTTTGCGGGGACCCCAAAGGCCGGGACCTCAGGACAAGAGGTCACAGCGGGTCTCCCTAAGACCCCGGCCTTCGCCGGGGTGACGGTTATTGTCGTTCCTTGGTCGCCGTGAAGCGCAGTTTCGGGTTGCGGCCTTCGTGAAAGTTCAGCTCCCACAGGTCTTTCGCCATGAACACCGGCGCGCCGTCGCGGTCGTTGGCGGTGGCGCTGCGGTGGTTTTCGACGAACGCCTTTAGGTCGGCGGGATCGTCGGCCGCGACCCAGCGCGCCGTGTCCCAGGGCGAAGGCTCGAAGCGGGCGTCGACCTTATATTCGACTTCGAGCCGGGAGATCAGCACGTCGAGCTGGAGCTGCCCGACCACGCCGACGATCCAGTTGGCACCGATCGAGGGGTAGAAGACCTGGGTGACCCCCTCCTCCGCCATGTCGTCCAGCGCCTTGCGCAGTTGCTTGGTCTTGGTCGGATCGACCAGCACGACGCGGCGCAGGATTTCGGGCGCGAAATTCGGCAGGCCGGTGAAGCGGATCGCCTCGTCCTCGGTCAGGGTATCACCGACGCGCAGGGTCCCGTGGTTGGGAATGCCGATGATGTCGCCGGGAAAGGCCTCGTCGGCGAGTTCGCGATTCTGGGCGAAGAACAGGATCGGACTGTGCACCGCGATGGACTTTCCAGTGGAAGGCTGGAGCAGCTTCATGCCGCGCTTGAACCGCCCGGAGCAGAGCCGCATGAAGGCGACACGGTCGCGATGCTGCGGGTTCATGTTCGCCTGCACCTTGAAGATGAAGCCGGTCACCGCGGAATTGTCCGGATCCACCGGGCCGGCGGTGGTCGGCTGCGGCAGGGGCGAGGGCGCGTGGAGCCCCAGCGCCGCGATCAGCTCGGCCACGCCGAATTCCTTGAGCGCCGATCCGAAGTAAACGGGCGTGAGATCGCCGGCCAGATAGGCATCCGAGTCGAAAGACGGGTAAGCGGCAACCGCCAGCGAGCCCTCCTCACGCAGCTTGGCCAGTCCCTCCGCGCTAACCGCCTCGACGAGGTCCGTATCGTCCATGCCGGTAAAGGTGGCGCTGTCGCCCTCGAAATGCGCGCTGGCCGCTGGCCGGTGCAGCTTGTTCTCGACGAGGTCGTAGATGCCTTCGAAGGTGCCGCCCATGCCGACCGGCCAGCTCATCGGCGTCACGTCCAGCGCCAGCACGTCGGCGATCTCGTCGAGCAACGCGAACGGTTCGCGGCCCTCGCGATCGACCTTGTTGACGAACGTTATGATCGGCACGTTGCGCAGGCGGCAGACCTCGAACAGCTTGCGGGTCTGCGCCTCGATGCCGCGCGCGGCGTCGATCACCATCACCGCGCTGTCGACCGCGGTCAGCGTCCGATACGTATCCTCGGAAAAGTCTTCATGGCCTGGCGTGTCGAGCAGGTTGAAGGTGACGCCTGCATGCTCGAACGTCATAACGGAGCTGGTGACGGAGATGCCGCGCTGCTGCTCGATCTTCATCCAGTCCGAACGCGCGCGCCGGTTCTGCCCACGCGCCTTGACCTCGCCGGCCAAGTGGATCGCGCCGCCGAACAGCAGCAGCTTCTCGGTCAGCGTAGTTTTGCCGGCGTCCGGGTGGGAGATGATCGCGAAGGTGCGCCGGTCGGGACGGCCGGTGGGTCGGTTGAGCATGTGGGGTCCGATGATTGATGAACCCGCAGATAGCGATTTACGCGCGGATTGCGACCCTCAGGCGGCCCGTGCCGCCGGCGCGTCGGCGCCCGCGATCCGCGGCAGGAGTTCGAAACCCGGCCTGGCGAACAGATAGCCCTGCGCATAGCGAATGCCGAGATCGCGGAGCGCCGACAGCTCGGCTTCGGTCTCGACGCCCTCCGCCAGCAGGCGCAAACCCATCCCCTCGCACATCGCGACGATGCCCTTGACGATCATGCGCCGGGACAGGCTGGTGTCGATGCCGCGGATCAGCTCCATATCGAGCTTGACCGTATCGGGCTGAAACCGGGCGAGCAGATTGAGCCCGGCATGGCCGGCGCCGAAATCGTCCAAGGCGGTGCCGAAGCCCATCTGGCGATAGCTGGCGATGATGTTGGCGACGTGGGCCGGGTCCATCATCTGCTCGTTCTCGGTGAACTCAAAGACCAAGCGATCGGCCGGGAAATCGAGCGCGCGCGCCGTTTTCAGGGTCAGCTGGATGCAGGCGACGGGCGAGTAAACTGCGTTCGGCAGGAAGTTGATCGAAAGCTTCGCCGGGGTCCGCAATATGCCGGCGCGCGCGGCGAGCTCGATCGCGCGTACCCGGCACTGCTGGTCGAACGCGTAGCGATTCTCGTCCGTGACCTTGGACAGCATCTCGAACGCGCCCTGCCCCTCCAAGCCGCGGATCAGGGCTTCGTAGGCATAAGGCTGCATCGTCTCGAGCTCGACGATCGGCTGGAACGCCATCGAAAACTGAAAATTCAGCGCCTTGCCGTCACGGCAGCCCGTGCAAACCATCTGCTCACCTTTCCGAGTGGGCTGACGGATAAAGGCATCCGGTTAATAGGCGTTTAGCTCAAGCGGCCAAAGTGAATGACCTGGATTAGCTCGTCCTGAGCATCTCGGGTGAATTGCAGTTTGCCCGGGCCCCGCATAGGCCGGCGGCTTGGCAGGACGGGAGACAGGGCAGTGGCGGATTACGATCTGATCTCCGGCATCGAGGTGGACCGAGACTTACGCCGTTTCGTCGAGGACGAAGCGCTGCCGGGAACTGGCATCGAGCCGGGCCGCTTCTGGTTCGGCTTCTCGGCGCTGCTGCGGGAACTGACGCCCGAGAATCGGCGGCTGCTGCGCAAGCGCGAGACGCTCCAGGCCGCGATCGATGCACGCAATGCCGAGCTTGGTGGCCGCGCGCCCGATCCGGCGGAGGAGGAATCTTTCCTGCGTGAGATCGGTTATCTGGTCGATCCGCCCGCCCCCTTCGCGATCGGGACGGAGAATGTCGATCCGGAGATCGCGCGGATCGCGGGGCCGCAGCTCGTCGTGCCGGTCAACAATGCCCGTTATGCGCTCAACGCCGCGAACGCGCGCTGGGGCAGCCTCTACGACGCGCTCTACGGCACCGACGTGCTTGGGGATCCGCCGGCCGGCGGCGGCTATGACGAGGAGCGCGGAGCCCGGGTGATCGCCTGGGGCCGCGCGCTGCTCGACGAGATCGCGCCGCTGACCGACGGCAGTCATGCGGACGTCACCTCCTACCGGATCGAGGGCGACGCGCTGGTCACCGACCGGGGCGGACTTCGCAATCCTCCGGCGCTCGCCGGCTGGCGCGGGAGCGAGGCGATCCTGCTCCGGCACAACGATCTCCATGTCGAGCTGCAGCTGGACCGCGCGCATCCGATCGGCCGCACGGACAAGGCCGGCATTGCCGACATCCAGCTTGAGAGCGCGATCACCGCGATCATGGACTGCGAGGATTCGGTCGCGGCCGTGGATGCCGAGGAGAAGATCGGCGTTTATCGCAACTGGCTCGGCCTGATGCGCGGCGATCTCGCGGCGGCCTTTCCCAAGGGCGGGCGGCAGATCGAGCGGCGGCTCGAGCCGGACCGGAGCTACCAGGCCCCGCACGGCGGCACGCTGACGCTGAAGGGCCGCGCGTTGCTGTTCGTCCGCAATGTCGGCCACCTGATGACCAACCCAATGATCCGTGTCGACGGCGAGGAGGTTCAGGAAGGGCTGGCCGATGCCGTCATGACATCGCTGATGGCGTTGCACGATCTCAACGGCGCCCGCGCGAACAGCCCGGCCGGCTCGATCTACATCGTCAAGCCGAAGATGCACGGGCCGGAGGAGGCCGCGTTCGCCGCGCGTTTGTTCGATCGCACGGAGGATCTGCTCGGACTGCCGCGCCACACGGTCAAGATCGGCGTGATGGACGAGGAACGGCGCACGTCCGTCAATCTCGCCGCGGTGATCGCGCAGGTGCGTGACCGGATCGTGTTCATCAATACCGGCTTCCTCGATCGCACGGGGGACGAGATCCATACGGCCATGCAGGCCGGACCCGTCATTCGGAAGGCCGAGATGAAGGGCGCGGTCTGGCTGAAGGCCTATGAGGACAACAATGTCGATGTCGGTCTCGCCTGCGGTTTCCAAGGGCGAGCGCAGATCGGCAAGGGCATGTGGGCGATGCCGGACCGGATGGCGGAGATGCTGGAGGCCAAGATCGCGCATCCCCAGGCCGGGGCGAACACGGCCTGGGTCCCCTCCCCGACCGCCGCGACCTTGCACGCGGTCCACTATCACCGGGTCGATGTCACCGCGCGCCAGCGCGAACTTGCGGGGCGTGCGCCCGCCAAACTGCGCGACATTCTGACGGTGCCGATCGCGGCGGGGCGGGGCTGGTCAGAAAGCGAGGTTGGCGAGGAGCTGGACAACAATGTCCAGTCGATCCTGGGTTATGTGGTGCGTTGGGTCGATCAGGGGGTCGGCTGTTCCAAGGTGCCGGACATTCACGATGTCGGGCTGATGGAGGACCGCGCCACCTGCCGCATCTCAAGCCAGCATGTCGCCAATTGGCTGCGCCACGGCGTGGTCTCGCGCGAGCAGGTCGAACAGGTCTTGGCACGGATGGCGGCGGTGGTGGACGGGCAGAATGCGGGCGATCCCCTGTATCGTCCGCTCACCCCCGCCAGCATCTCTTTCCAGGCTGCGGCCGCTTTGATTTTCGAGGGCGAGCGGCAACCCTCCGGCTACACCGAACCGTTGCTGCACGCGCATCGACTGCGGCTGAAGGCGGGGGGTTAGGTTTGCGATGTAATTCCCCTCTCCCCTTGCGGGAGAGGGCCAGGGAGCGCGCGCCGCCGCTGGCAGCGCTCACCCTCTCCGACTTCGCCTAGGCTCCTTCGTCGCCAAGGCTGCGTATCCTCTCCCGTCACGGGAGAGGGGCAACACAGACCTATCACTTGGCGCCTTCTTCGATCCATTCGCGGCAACGTTCCAGCTTCGCGGCTTCGAGGCGGGCCATCTCGCAGACGAACCGGTTCGGGCTGCGCGCCGCCTGCTCGTAGGCCGTCAAGCGTTCGCCGATGCCGCCGGCACTTGCAGCGCGCGCTTCGACCGCCAGGAAGCGGATGCGGTCGCTCGGGTGGTGCTCGGCGAATTCGTGGAGCAGGTCGCGCCCGTTCTCGCCGCCATAATGGGCGGCCAAGGCGATGAGCGGTTCGAGCGCGGTGCGGTTGAGGATACCGTCGATGCGGCCGCGCTCCAGATCGAAGCGATATTGATCGCGTAGGTGGTAGCCGGGCGTTGATCCCAGGATGTTGATCGAGATTGAGGTCTCGTCGGCCGGCAGCTGGTTGTGCACGTCGCGGTGGGCGCGGTAGAGCATGACCTTGCCCTGCTCCAGCCGGCTTTTCTCGACGAAACGCAAGTCGACCGGCTCGCCGGTGAAACCGTGGACCTGCGCGTAATCATATTCGTAATAGTCGCTCCAATAGCCCGGGCCGAGATAGCCGACGGTGAGGAACGAGAAATTATGATCGTGCGGCACCCCGTAGAAGAACGGGTTCGTGCCGCTGTGACGGACCACGCTGTCGGCCATCGCCGGCCAGAAATTCGCCCGCAGCGCATAGCCGGTGCCGCGCGCGTGGAGCATGATCACTTGCGGCGAATATTGATTGTCGCGGGTCTGGTTGTGGCAGCGGGTCTTGAGCTCCTCGATGACGAGATCGGTCAGGAAGCGCCGATTGTTGGCCAGCTTCTTGAGAGCCGGACCGAACGCGGCGAAGCAATCCTCGTCCACAGGATCGAACGGTGCGGTTTCGAGGAGTTCGATGAGATCGCCGAGTTCGATCGTGTCGGTCTCTTCGGTTTCGATCACGCGCGGCATTGCTGAAGCTCCTCGCTTTCTTCGTTGAAGAACAGGTCGAGCGCCTGGGTCGCGGCGAAGCGGACCTCCGGGTGCGGATCGGCGCGGGCCATGTGACGCAGGCTCGGCAGCGCGGCTTCGGCGTCGAGCGCGAGCATCTCGCGCATGACGTGCCAGCGGGTGTGGAAATGGGGGCTGGCCAGCGCCTGTTCGATCACCGGCATAGCATCGACGCGATCCATGCAGCGCAGCAAGGTGATCATCATCTGGGTGCGCGAGCTCGCCTCGTCGGTGCTGGCCGCGCCGAGATAGCGGAAGGTGCGCGAATCGTAATCGACGCTGAGTGGGGCCGCGTCGACCTGCACGCTGGCTTGCAGGCACAGCATGTCGGAGGCGAGATGCTCGATCACCAGGCTTTGGCAGCTGCCGTCGAGCAGCAGCGCCTCGCCGTCCCCGATCCGGCGGCGGCCGGCGAAGCTGCAAGTGCGGCCGATGTCGCCGGTGAAGTCGCTGTCGCACGCGGGCGCGCCGTAGAACGCCATGGTCGCGCCGCCGGACTTCAGGAACCGGTAGCTGGTCACCAGGCCGGTGAAGGTGATCGCCGTCGTGCCCGTCCCGGCCGACTTCTTCGCGGCGAGACCGTCCGGTGAGATTACGCCAAGGCTGATCGTCAACTTGGGATCGGCGAACAACACGTAGCCGGTGCTGATTTCCGTGACGACGGTGGTGAGCGGCGGGGCCAGAAATGGCTCCGCCAATGCCTGCGCGATCAGGTCGGAGACCAATGTTTCGACGTCCGTGACGCGGTCCAGAAAGCGCTCCGCCGCTTCCAGAACCTGTGAACGCGCCTCCGCCGTCCGCAGCCGCTCGGTTAAGCCTGCGAACAGCGGGTGGCTGGACCAGCGTTCCGTGAAGGCCTCCGCGCGTTGCTGCGCGCTCTGCCGCCGGCCGGGGTCCGACAACCAGCCGTTCAATTTGGGATTTGCTTTCATTCGTCTCTCCTCGGGCGAATGGCGCGGGTGGACGCGAGCGCCCACCCGCGTGCGATCAGCTGCTGGCGACGATCACGAACGCGACGCCGAGCAGCGCGCCGAGGCAGACGGGGCCGCCCACCTCCTTGTGTTTGGCGGCGCCTTGGATTCCGACGCTGGTCTTCAGCTCCGGCAGACGGGCGATGTCGATTTTTTTCATGACGCTTCCTCTTCTCCGTGGGCGGAGGAGGAGCGGACGGCCCCGTGAAGCCGAGCCGACTGGCCAGGCGAGCGCCGGATCGTTTGGCGATGCGCAGGCACGGCCGCTGGACCAGGCGGCGCGCCGATCAGCAGGCGTCCAATCCTTCCCCCGATCGGCTAAGTCTCCGGACGAGCGGAAACCTGTCGGGGAAAGGCCAAAAATAATCGGGGGTTGGCGTTCTAGCTCAGGCCCGCTTGGTCGAGCGCGGCTTCCGCGCGATACTGGCCGCCAACATCACGCAGGGCCAGCAGCTCCCGGCGCTGACGGCGCACCAAGCGCGCCTGCTGGACGAACAAGGTCAGGATCGCGGCGAGGATGGCGGGGCCGACCGGGACGTCGAACAATCCAGCCAACATCAGATCGCCGAAGCCGGCGAGCGTTCCGCCATGCTGAATGCTGTGGGTCAGCAGCGCGAACAGCAGCACCGCCGGCGGCATCGCGATCAGCCCCATCAACGAACGGTGCGACGCCGTCGTCAGCATCGCAATTTCGCGCTCCACCAACTCCTGCCCGCCGCTCAAGCCAGCCATCTCCCGCATGCGGCCTTGCAGGCGATGCCTGTTCCAAGAGGTCCAGAGCAGGCCGGTCGCGGCGACGGCCCCGACGGCGATCGTGACCGGCGCCGGGCGAAACGCGATCGCAAGCGCTACTCCCGCGGCGATGGCGACCGCGATCGCCATATCCAACCATTCGGCCAGACGAGCCCGCGCGCTCACGCGGGCGGCGACATCGGACAATGCGGCCTGTTCGCTCGCCGGGAGATCGTCGTTCCACAATGCGGTGAGTTCGCCCATGTCGATCGTCTCGGAGTTCACGATTCTCCCTCCATGATGGTCTTGAGCGCAGATTTGGCGCGTTGGCAGCGAAGCATCACCGCGTTGGTGCTGATGCCGAGCATCTGCGCCATTTCGGTGTAGCTGAAACCTTCGAAGCACAGCACGATCGCCTCGCGTTGCGGCACGGGAAGCTTGTGGATCGACTCGACCAGATGCTGCTTCTGCTGATTTTGGACGGCGAGTTCGTCGGGAAGCAAGGCGGCGGACGGCAGATCCGGCGGAAGCTCGACCTTGCGGGGCTCGCGGGAGCGGCGGGTCAGGTGCGTGATCGACCGTTTCTGGGCGATGCTTGCCACGAAGGCCTTGAGCGAATTTTCGTTCCGGAACGACGGCAAGGCGAGCCACACCGCGAGAAAGATGTCCTGCACCAGTTCGCGGCGTTGCGCCGGATCGGCTTCATAGGACAAGGCGATGCGGGAGATCAGGCTGGTACACAGCCTGATCGCGTCGTCGAACAAGGCTTCGCGGCTGGAGCCGGTGCCGAGGGGCAAGGCTTGGGACTGCGTCGCCATTGCTTTTCTGATAGCGGGTCGGGCGGTCAGCGGAAAGGACGACGCGCCCGATGAGCAGAAGCGAGCAGAATAGCGGCACGGTCCCGGTTCGCGAGGCACACCGCATCGACCAGATTCGGCTGGAGAGTTGGCTCGCCGACCATGTGCCGGGCTATGCCGGGCCGCTGCGCATCGAGCAGTTCAAGGGTGGCCAGTCCAACCCGACCTACAAGCTTGTCACCCCTGCCCGCTCCTATGTGCTACGCCGCAAACCGCCGGGCAGGCTGCTGCCCGGGGCTCACGCCGTGGACCGCGAATATCGCGTGATCAGCGCGCTGCACCAGCAGGGCTTTCCGGTCGCCGAGGCGTTCGCGCTATGCGAGGACGAGGCCGTGATCGGCACGCCTTTCTACGTGATGGCGATGGTCGAGGGCCGGATCTTCTGGGACGCGGCCCTGCCGGAAGTGCCAACGGCCGAGCGCGCAGGCTATTTCGATGCGATGAACGAGGTGATCTCGGCGCTTCACCTGATCGATCCGGAGGCGGCCGGGCTCGGCGATTACGGCAAGCCGGGCAATTACTTCGAGCGCCAGATCGGGCGCTGGTCGAAGCAGTATATGGGCGATGTGGAGGCTGGGCGGGTCGCGGCGATGGATCGGCTGGCCGAGTGGCTGCCCGCCAACGTGCCGGCCGATGGAGGGGCGGCCAGCATCATCCACGGCGATTTCCGCTGCGACAACATGATCTTTCACGCGAGCGAACCGCGCGTGATTGCCGTGCTCGACTGGGAGTTGTCCACGCTCGGTCACCCGCTGGCCGACTTCTCCTATCACCTGATGATGTACCGCATGCCGGCCGGTATCACCGCGGGCCTGGCGGGCGTCGATCTGGGCGCGCTCAACATCCCGTCCGAGGCCGATTACGTGGAGGCTTATTGCCGCCGGACAGGGCGAGACGGGATGCCCGATCTCGACTTCTACATCGCGTTCAACATGTTCCGGCTGTGCGCGATCCTGCATGGCATCAAAGGCCGGGTCGCGCGCGGCACCGCCGCCTCGGCCCATGCCGCCGCTGCCGCCGCGGGTCTCGAAGGCCTGGCGGACCTGGCCTGGACGCAGGCCCGACGGGCCTGCGCCCGCTGACCGACCCGATCGCAATGGACTCGGGAGCCGGAAGCTCTACTCTCCTTCGCTGAGTCGAGCCGGGGGGCCAGGGATTTGAAAGCCGAAGCGATCGCAAGTCCCGTCTGGCGGCAGAACCTGCGCCGGGCCATGCGCCAGATCGGCCCGATTCGGGCAGCGGCGACCATCCTGTTTCTGGGCATCGCGCTGCTCTTCGCCCGGTTCGGCTGGTCGATCCCGCTGAATGTGGAAGGCGAGCGGGCGCTGTACGACATGCGCGTGAGCCTGACCGCGCCGCAGGTCGACCAGGACAAGCGCATCTCCCTGGTCGTGTTCACGGACGATACGCTCAAGCGCGTCGAAAAACGGTCGCCGCTGGATCGCAAAACGCTGGCCGATGCGCTGACCGCGATCGATGCGATGAACCCCAAGGCGATCGGCATCGACATCCTGATCGATCAGCCTCAGCAGGAAGATCCGCTGCTGATCGAGGCGTTCCGGCGGATGAAGACGCCGACCTTCGTCGCTTATGCGTCGAACGCGACCAACCCGGAGCAGATCGAGGTCTGGCAGGAGGAGTTCCTGACCGGTTTCCTGCGGCGCGCGGGGACTGGCGCGGTCAAGCCGACCAGCATTCGCCTCGCCACCGATCCGGACAATGTGATCCGGCGCTGGCCAACTCACCCGGCCGGCTTGCCCGACCTGTTCGCAACCGCGCTGGCGCCGTTTCGGCCCGAGTTCAAAGCCTATCAGCGCGCGATCGCCTTTCGACTTCCCAAGAGCGAGGAATATCCAGTCTTCTCCAAGCTGCCGATCGACCTGTTCGCGAGCGAGCTGGCGCCGGCGATGCGGCCAGAGATTGAGGGCCGCTACGTGCTGATCGGCGGCGACATCAAGGACCTGGACGATTACGCGACGCCGACCTTCCGCGGCAACGGGCAGATGGTGAAGGGGCTGGAGGTGCACGCGCATCTGCTCGCGCAGATGCTTGACGGGCGAATGCCGCGCCAGATTCCTGGGCCGGCCTTGTGGCTGGCGGCACTGTGCGTGGTAATGGCGGGCGCGCTGACCAGCCTGCTGGAGGTGCGCAGCTGGAAACTGGTGCTGATCCTGCTCGGCCAAGCAGCCTTCTTCGCGCTGCTGCCCTTTTACCTTCAGTCCAGCGGAGTGGACACGCTCGACCTTCCCGCCGCCGGCTGGGCGGTCGGCTGGGCGATGGCATTCTTCGCGGTGCTGACCACCTCGCGCGCGGTCGGCTCCGACCAGCGGCGCTTCGCGCAATCGGCGCTGGGCAAATATCTCCCGCGCGACGTTGCCGCGCAGATCATGCGCGATCCGGAGCGGCTCGCGCTGCGCGGCGAGAAGCGGCAGATCTATGCGATGTTCACCGATCTGGAGGGCTTCACCAAACTCAGCCACGCGATCACGCCGGAGCAATTGTCGAGCCTGCTCAACACCTATCTGGACGTGCTGAGCGAAACTGTGCTGCGCCATGGCGGCACGATCGATAAGTTCGTCGGCGACGCGGTGGTGGCGTTCTGGGGAGCGCCGATAGCGCGCGAGGACGATGCCGATCGCGCCGCGCGGGCGGCAGTGGCGATGTACCATGCCGGCGAGGAGTTCCGCAGGCGGGCGCCGGCCGGCCTGCCGCCGATCGGCTGCACGCGCGTCGGACTGCATCGCGGCGAAGCCGTGGTCGGCAATTTCGGCGGCGAGGGCCGGATCCAATATACCGCGCTCGGCGATGGCATGAACACCGCCGCCCGGCTCGAATCGGCGAACAAGTCGCTCAAGACCACGATTCTGGTGAGCAGCGAGGCCAAGCGCGAGACGACGATTGACATCTTCCGCCCGATGGGCCGGATCGTGCTGAGCGGTCGCGCGACGCCCGTCGAAGTCTGGGAACCGGTCCCGCAAATGGACGCAAGTCTGCGCGCAACTCTGGTAAAGCTCTGGGAAAGGTTCGATGGCGGAGAGCCAAGTGCGATGACGGAGCTTGTCGAGATCGCGGCCGTACACAAGGATGATGCCGCGCTCGCCAATTTCGTGTATCGGCTAAGGGAAGCGGGCCCGGGAGGGCATTTCGTGTTGGGGTCGAAGTAATATGAGCATGCGCTATCTCGTTGCGGCAGTCGCGCTCGGCGCGGCAACGGCATCCTCGGCGGCGGTGTTGGTGGTTCGGTCCTCCGGACCTTCAGCCAAAGCCTTTCCGCCGGGCAAGTCACTCGACGAGAACGGTAAGATCGCGCTCAAGCCCAACGACATGCTCGTGGTTCTCGACGCGCGCGGCACCCGCACCTTGCGTGGGCCCGGCACGTTCACTCCCGGCGGTCCGGCCAAGGCGGCGGCGTCGATGTCGTCGCTGGGCGCCGTCTCGGGCGCGGCCCGAGGCCGCGCCCGAGTCGGGGCGGTGCGCAGCGTCGGTTCCGGGCCGGCCAAGCCGACCATCTGGCATGTCGACGTTTCCAAAAGCTCGAGCGTGTGCGTCGCCAGCCCGACCAACGTCCTGCTGTGGCGGCCAGACGCTTCGCGGCCGGCCACGATCACCGTCGCGGGAACACGCGGCACCGCAAACCGGCAGCTGGTGTGGGGCGCGGGCCAGTCGACGCTTAACTGGCCGTCCGACCTGCCGATCAGCAACGGCGCCGAATATCGGCTGAGCTGGGACGGCGTGCGGGCGCCGACGCGGCTTCAGTTCCGCACGCTTGCCGCCAAGCCGGTCTCGTTGGACGAACTCGCGTCGACCTTCATCAAGAATGGCTGCAACGCACAGCTCGACCTGTTGATCGAGACCGCCAAACTCCCGGAGTCCGCGTCCGCGCCGACCGGCTGATCCGGACATCGTCAGGGGATTAGAATGGGGACGGGACTTGCAGCCGCACTGACGCCCGCCGGTCTGCTCGGCCAGCTTCCGTTCGTGCTGCTGATCGCCGCGATCCTGTCGACGCGGGCGGACCGGGCGCGATTGCTGACCGCGCTGGCCGGTCTCATCGGCCTCGCCCACGCGTTTCTGATTCAGGGCAGCGTCGTCCTCGCATCTTGGTGGGCGCTTCTCCTGATCGCGACTTTGCTCGTGATCGGGCGCCGAGTTGCAGAGGATGGGCGCGTTCGCTTCAGCGAGGACGAGGAAGCGATGCTGAAGGGCGTCTTCTCCGCTTTGCCCCGCGGCCGCGCGCGGCACTTGCTCGATCAGGGCTTCTGGCTGACCGGGAGCGACGGCGACGTTCTGACCCGCGAGGGTGAAGCGGTTACGCATCTCTACTATCTGTCGGCGGGCGAGGCGCGGGTCGTCAGCCACGGCCGGCAGGTCGGTGCGTGTCGTTCGGGCGATCTGATCGGCGAGGCGACCATCATGTCCGGCGACCAGGCGAGCGCAACGGTGATCCTTTCAGGCCCGGCGCGTTTCTGGTGCGCCCCTGCCAATGTGCTGCGGCCCTACTTGCAGACGCATGAGGAGGTGCGGCGAGCGTTGGAGCGCGGCTTCGCGAACGCCCTCAAGGCCAAGCTGCGCCAGAGCAATGAGCGGATCGCCGAATCGGGCGGAGTCACGGCCTGACCCGGCCTGTTAACCACTTGTTGCCCCGACGCCTCACTCAAGCTGAAACGACGCGTCTCGCCACGGATCGGGAACGGGCCTGAATCTCCTCGCGTTTTCCATGCACGAGGAGAGACGGCCGATGTTTCAGAACGCTTATGCCCTGTTCTTCCTGTCCGTGCTGGCCGGCTGCGCCTTTGCATTATGGACACTGGCTCGCGCTCATGCGCCGGAGGTGATCGCGGTATTGCGGGGCCGGAGCCTGGCAATGCAGGAGCCGAAATCCTGGACCCGCTCGCGTTTCGTCCGCTTCCGCTCGGGCCGCCGTCCGGCCTTTCAGCAGGTCGAGTTCAGCATTTGCCGGCTGTAAATCAGGACTGAGGGTTAGATAGGAGCCGCTTAGCCTGAGCTTGTCGAAGGCCTGCCCTTTCCTGTTGTGTCGAAGAGGAAGACGGGGCTCAACAAGCTCAGCCTGAGCGGAGTTGGGTTGAATGTTGCGAGGAGTAATCTGCGCTGCACGTTCTCGACCAGCAGTTCACTCGCCGAGCTGACTGATCGCCGCCCCTGCTCCGCGCCGGATGACCAGGTTCCGGATCTCCGTCATGTCCTCCATCGCGAAACGGACGCCCTCGCGCCCGAGGCCGCTGTCCTTGACGCCGCCATAGGGCATGTTGTCGACGCGGTAGCTCGGCACGTCGTTGATGACGATGCCACCGACATCGAGATGATCCCAGGCATCGAACATCTTGAACAGGTCGCGGGTGAAGATGCCGGCCTGGAGGCCGAACTTGGAATCGTTCACCTCGGCCATCGCGTCCTTGAAGCGCGTGAATTTGGATAGGATCGCGACCGGGCCGAATGCTTCCTCGACGACCACGGTCGCCGAACGATCGACATCCTCCAACAGCGTCGCTTCCAGCATGGCGCCCTCGCGCTTGCCGCCGCACAGCAGCTTGCCGCCACCCGCGACCGCCTCCTGGATCCAGCCATCGAGCCGCTGCGCTTCCTTGACGTCGATCATCGGGCCGATGAAAGTTTCGCGATCGTGCGGGTTGCCGGCGACGAGTTTGCCGGCGCGGGCAACGAGCCGGTCGCGTAAATCGTCGTAGATGTCGGCGTGGATGATGATCCGCTGAACGCCGATGCAGCTCTGGCCCGACTGGTAGAAAGCGCCGAAGATGATCCGCTCGGCCGCATCGTCCAGATCGGCGTCTCGATCGACGATTACCGCTGCATTGCCGCCGAGTTCGAGCACCACCTTCTTCTTCCCGGACTTGGCCTTCAAGTCCCAGCCGACGCCGGGCGAGCCGGTGAAGCTGAGCAGCTTGAGGCGATCGTCCTCGGTGAACAGGTCCGCGCCGTCGCGGCTGGCCGGCAGGATCGAAAAAGCACCCTTGGGCAGATCGGTCTCGGCCAGCACTTCGCCCATGATGATCGCGCCCAGGGGCGTGCGGCTGGCCGGCTTCATCACAAATGGGCAACCGACCGCGATCGCCGGCGCGATCTTGTGCGCGGCGAGGTTGAGCGGAAAGTTGAACGGCGAGATGAAGCTGCACGGGCCGATCGGCACGCGCTTCCACATGCCCTGGTAACCGCGGGCGCGCTTGGAAATGTCGAGCGGCTGGACCTCGCCGGTCATCCGCACCGATTCCTCGGCGGCAATGCGGAACGTATCGATCAGGCGGGTGACCTCCCCTTCGGCATCGTTGATCGGCTTGCCGGCCTCGACGCACAGCGCGAAAGCGAGTTCGTCGAACCGTCCGGTGAAGCGAGTCACGCAATGCTGCAGCACCGCCTGGCGCTCATAGCTCGCCATCCGCGCCATCGGCTCGGCCGCTTCGACGGTCGCGGCGATGCCGGCGTCGATCGTCGCCGCGTCGGCGAGTGCGCAGCGGAAGGCGACTTCGCCGGTATATTTGTCGGTTACCGCGAGGTCGGTGTTGGGCTGTTGCGCCTCGTTGGCGAGGTAAAGCGGGTAGACGTCTTTCAGCTTGGTCATCAGCTATTCCTTCGTCACCCCAGCGAAAGCTGGGGTCCACTCTGACTCCGTATGGATGCCAGCCTACGCTGGCATGACGGTCGACTACGCCTTATGCGAGAGGTTGGCGCTCAGCTCCTTGATTTCCTTGTTCAGGATGCGGTCGTTGTCGGCATAATCGATCGCGCAGTCGATCAGGTGTACGCCTTCCGAATTGAGACACGATCGCAGCAGGTCCGGCAGCATCTCGGCGCTGGTCACGCGATGACCGTGGGCGCCGTAGCTTTCGGCATATTTTACGAAATCGGGATTGCCGTAGGTCAGGCCCCAATCCTTGAAGCCCATGTTGGCCTGCTTCCAACGGATCATGCCGTAGCTGTTGTCGTTCAGGATCAGCACGGTGATGTTGAGCCCCAGGCGAACCGCGGTCTCCATCTCCTGGCTGTTCATCATGAAGCCGCCATCGCCGCAGATCGCCATCACCTTGCGGTCGGGATAGACCATCGCCGACGCCATCGCCGAGGGCAGACCCGCGCCCATGGTGGCGAGCGCGTTGTCGAGCAGTACGGTATTGGGTTGGCGGGCGAGATAATTGCGGGCGAACCAGATCTTGTAGACGCCGTTGTCGAGGCAGATGATGCCGTCGGCCGGCATCGCCTCGCGCACTTGCTTGACCAGGCAGGCCGGGAAGATCGGAAAGCGAGCATCGTCGCACATCGACGCGGTATGCTCGACCTCGGCCTTGCGGGCGCGCAGCATGGCATCGAAGTTCCAGGATGCGGACGGCATGATGTCGTTTTTGAGCTGCCAGATCGCATTGGCGATGTCGCCCGTCACTTCGATTTGCGGGAAGTACACGGGATCGACCTCGGCCGTCTTGGTCGAGACGTGAATTACCTCCGTGCCGCCCTGTTTCATGAAAAAAGGCGGTTTTTCGATCACATCGTGGCCGACGTTGATGATCAGGTCCGATGATTCGATCGCCCGGTGGACGAAGTCGCCGGCCGACAAAGCCGCGCAGCCGAGGAACAACGGATGCGTTTCGTCGAGCACGCCCTTGCCGAGCTGGGTCGTGACGAACGGGATACCGGTCTTCTCGACAAACTGGAGCAGCATCCGGCTGGTCATCTTGCGATTGGCGCCGGCGCCGAGCACGAGGATCGGCGCACGCGCCTGTTCGATCCGCTTGGCGGCAGCTCGCACGGCCTTTTCGTCCGCGTTCGGACGGCGGTGAATGCTCGGCTTGAGCGGGACCGAATCGGTCTGCTCGTCGGCGATATCCTCCGGAAATTCGATGTGGGTGGCGCCGGGCTTTTCCTCTTCGGCGAGCCGAATCGCCTCGCGCACGCGGCTCGGAATATTGTCCGATGAGGCGAGCTGGTGAGTGAACTTGGTGATCGGCCGCATCATGTCGACCACATCGAGGATCTGGAACCGGCCTTGCTTGCTCTTCTTGATCGGCTTCTGTCCCGTCACCATCAGGATCGGCATGCCGCCCAGGAAGGCGTAAGCCGCGGCGGTCACGAAATTGGTCGCGCCTGGCCCGAGCGTCGCCATGCAGACGCCGGTCTTTCCCGTGTGCCTGCCATAGGTTGCAGCCATGAAGCCGGCGCCCTGCTCGTGCCGGGTCAGGATCAGTTTGATCTTTGTCGAACGCGACAGGCTGTCCAACATGTCGAGATTCTCTTCGCCGGGAACGCCGAAGATATACTCAACGCCCTCTTCCTCCAGACATTGAATGAACAGATCGGAAGCTTTGGTCATGGCGCCGGTCTCCGCTGATTGTTTTTATTTGCTTTTTGTGGACAAAGCACTGCGGGCGAGCGGAGACTCGCAAGCTCAACTCCGTATTCCCCCTCCGCATCCTGTATCGGCCTTTGCCAGCCCTGTCACCTTGTGCGATCATCTGTTCGGGTTCGGGCTTGAAAGCCGTCCTCAACTTGAACATAGTCGCAGACGGGTAGGCAGCCGGCTCGGAGTCTCGCGAGACCGGCGATGGGGGTGGTTCGAGATGGGGCGCAGCCGAAGTCTGGCGATAATGGCGGCGGGGCTATGCCTCATAGCCGCGCTGGTGGCCGTTCTGGTGCTCCGGCCCGCCGGCGCGCAGGCCAATGCGCAGGCCGCCGCCAGTGGCGTCCATGTCGGCGTCGCGTCCTGCTCGGGCTCGACCTGCCACGGCCGCTCCGAGCCGACCGGCAAGGTGGTCCGCCAGGACGAACTCATGATTTGGCAGGATGAATCCTCGCCCGCCGGCGCCCACAGCCGGGCCTGGCGGGTGCTGCAGTCGGGGCGGAGCCAGGCGATCGCCCGCCGGCTCGGCAAGGCTTCCGCGACCACCGAGCCGATGTGCCTTGGTTGCCACGCGACGCCTGCGGCGGCCGATGCGCGCGGCGGACGCTTCCAGACGTCGGACGGTGTGGGCTGCGAAGGCTGCCACGGTCCGGCTTCGGGATGGCTGTCTTCCCACTATGCGGTTGGCGCCAATCATGCCCAGAATGTCGCGCGTGGCCTGGTGCCGCTCGAAAATCCGCGGGCGCGCGCCGACAAATGCCTCGATTGTCACTTCGGCAGCGCGAAGGACGGCCAGTTCGTCACCCATCGCATCATGGCGGCCGGCCATCCGCGTATCGCGTTCGAGCTCGACCTGTTCACGACGCTTCAACAGCATCACAACGAAGATGGCGATTATGCCCAGCGCAAAGGCCGTTCCAACGGCATCCAGCAATGGGCGATCGGCCAGGCTCTGGCGCTGGAGCGCTCGCTCGCGCTGTACGCGAACCCGCAGCGCGGGACGGAAGGCGTGTTCCCCGAATTCTACTTCTTCGATTGCCACACCTGCCACCGACGCATTTCGGACAATCCGAATTTCGAGCCTACCGCGCTCGACAATCCGGCCCGGCCGATCCCGGAAGGCATGCCGGCCTATAATGACGAGAACATGATCATGCTCGCGGCCGCCGCGCGCGTGGCGGCGCCGGGCCTGACGCAACGCTTCGAACGCGACAGCCGCGCGTTCCATCAGGCGATCGCCAAGGATCGGCCGTCCGCGATCGCGGCCGCCAATCGCCTGCGCGAAACCGCGCGCGCGCTGGGCGGCGCCTTTTCCGGCGCGGAAATGGGCCGGGCCCAGGCCTTCGCGATCATCGACTCGATCACTAGCAACGCCGTGTCCGAGCGCTTCACCGACTATGCCGGCAGCGTCCAGGCGGTGATGGCGACCGACACCTTGCTGTCCGCTTTGGTCAATTCCGGTCAGGTGAATGCGCAGGCCGTGAACGGTATCCGATCCGACATCAACAGCGCTTACCGCGCGGTGCGCGATCCAAACGATTATCAGCCGCGCGATTTCCGGGCCAGCCTCGGGCGGGCGGCGAGCGCCATCAGAAGGCTTCGTTGATGCGTTCCGTCAGTGTCCTCACGATCGCGGCGATGTTGCTGGCCTCGTGCGGCGGAGGCGGTGGCGGCAGTCCCGCGCCCAGTCCGCCGCCGACCTCGACGCCCGGGCCAAGCCCGTCGCCGACGCCGAGCGCGTTGTTCGCCGTCCCCGCGCAGGAAGCACTCACCGTCGCCGAGGTGCAGCGGATCATCGCCCAGGCCGCGGGCGAGGCCAGCGCGCAAGGCAGCCCGGCATCGATCGCGGTGGTCGACCGGGTCGGCAACGTGCTGGCCTTTTACGTCATGAACGGCGCCAATTTGCGCTTGAAGGTGCCGGACGTCCCCGGCCCCGAGTTCGACCTGCAAGGCGCCGACCTCCCTGGCCCGGCCGCGGCGGCGGGCGCGATCGCCAAGGCGATCACCGGCGCCTATTTGTCGTCGTCCGGCAATGCCTTTTCGACCCGCACGGCGAGCCAGATCGTGCAGGAGCATTTCCCGCCGTCGCGGGTCGCGCTCGGCTTGGAAAGCGGGCCGCTCTTCGGGGTGCAGTTCAGCCAGCTGCCATGCTCGGATCTCAATTCGCGCTTCAACGGCAATAGCGGCGCGGGCGCGTTCATCGGGCCCAAAAGATCGCCGCTGGGCCTCGCCGCGGATTCAGGCGGGCTGCCGCTCTACAAGAATGGCGTGGTGGTCGGCGGCATCGGCGTGATGAGCGACGGCATCTACGGCTTTGATCGCGAAATCCAGGACATCGACAAGGAAGCCGAGGAGATCATCGCGCTCGCCGGGACGCAAGGGTTCGCGGCGTCTGATGATATCCGGGCCGAGCGGATCAGCGTCGATGGCACGACCCTGCGCTTCTCGGACGCCGTTGCCAACGACTTCAAGAGCAACCCGGCCTCGCCCCCCGCCTTTGGCAGTCTGCCCGGTCAGCTCGTTTCCGTGCCGGCATATTTCAACGCAGCCGCTGGGGTCGTCGCCGGAACGCCATATGGCGCGGAGGCCTCCGGCTATCGTCCTTCGACGCGCACCGAATTCTCCAACGTCGATGCCTTTGTCCTCACCAACGGGTCGGGACAGAACCGCTTCCCGATCCGTGCCGGCACCGACGCCGTCGCGCAGCCCCTGACCGAGGCGGAGGTCCGCGCCTTGCTTGAGGAAGCCTTCAAGATCCTGAGCGCCGCGCGCGCGCAGATCCGGCGGCCGCTCGACAGCCGGATGCAGGCGACGATATCGGTCGTCGATACCAACGGCGCCGTGCTCGGCATCGTCCGTTCGCCCGACGCACCGATTTTCGGGACCGACGTGTCGCTGCAAAAGGCGCGCACCGCCGCTTTCTTCTCGAGCGCGCGGGCCGGCAGCCTGATCGAAGCCAATCCAAGCGCGGACGTGCGGATGTTCGCAGGCGCGTTGCGGGCCCAGGCCGCCGACCCGCAAGTGCTGAACGGCAAGTTCGCGATCACGGCGCGCGCGGTCGGCAACATCTCCCGGCCTTACTTCCCGGACGGGGAGCTTGGTCGTCCGCCTGGCGCATTGTCCCGCCCGATCCAGAGCTTCAACCCCTTCTCGACCGGGCTGCAATCGGCGCTCGTGCTCAACAATATCCTCGCCCATGTCGGCGCCTTGCTTTCAGGGGGACCGGACACGCCCGCTCGCTGCACGCTCACGCCGGATGTCGCGCCGGGGCAGAACCCGCTGCAGAACGGCATCCAGATCTTCCCAGGCGGCGAACCCATCTATCGCGGCGGGCAGCTGGTGGGCGGGATCGGCGTATCCGGCGACGGCATCGACCAGGACGACATGGTCGGCTTCCTGGGCCTCCACAATGCCAGCGGGCGGGTCGGGATCGGCAATGCCGATCCGGCGATCCGATCCGATCGCATCGAAGTGCCGGTCGGCGATCGCCGCGTGCGCCTGCGTTATGTCGGCTGTCCGTTCGCGCCCTTCCTGGGCACGAGCGAGCAGAATGTGTGTCAGGGCAAGTAGATGATGGGCGGGGGCGTTCTTGCTGCGCTGTTCGCATCGGCCAGCGGACCGGCGCTGCTGGTTCCGCCGCGTCATACCGGACTTGATTCAGCATCCACCTCCCTCGAGACTTCCGAGACAAAGAAGGTAGAGCCCGGCTTTCGCCGGGATGACGAAGGCGTGGCAGTGCCTGGTCTAGTGCTCGCCCAAGCTGCCCAGCCATCTTTGCCGATGCCCGAGCCGTCGAGCGAAGCGCAGCCCGAGGAGCAGCCCGGTACCGAGCCCGGCGAGATCCTGGACGGCCGCCGCCGGCCCGGCGTGCCGCAGCGGGACCTTCCCGATGCGGTATCTCAGGATAATCCCGGCGCGGTGCGGGCGCCGCCGCCCGAAGCGTTCCCGACCGATCAATTCCCGGTTCCGGACCGTTGGCGGCTGATCGAGACGCTCGGCATCGTTCGCGAACGCTGGTACGATCCCTACAACCAGAACACCTACAAGGGCGATCGCCCGATCTGCATCCGCAGCCCGGAACTGGACGCCCAGCGGGCCGCCGAAAAGCGGCCGCCCTGCCGGACGCCAACCTGGCTGGGCTTGAAGACCGACGAATGGTTTCTGCCGATCAGCGTCATATCGGACACGGTGATCGAACCTCGGACATTTCCGATCCCGGTCGGCGTCCAAACCACGCAGGACCCGGACCGCAACGACGTGTTCGGCAAGAACGACAGCCTCGTCGTCGCGCAGACCTTCATCCTGAGCGCATCATTGCTGAAGGGCTCGACTGCCTACAAGCCGCCGGACATCGAGTATAAGATCGCGCTCGCCTTCCAGGCCAATTATGTCGACGTCTCCGAACGCCGGGTGCTGTTCGTCGAACCGTCCAAGGGCACCGATCGTCTGGACTTCTCGATCGGCCTGCAGGAATTCTTCGTCGATTATCACCTGCGCAACGTGTCGGATCGGTTCGATTTCGACTCGGTGCGCGTCGGCATCCAGCCGTTCCAGTTTGATTTTCGCGGCTTCCTGTTCCAGGATCAGCAGCTCGGCGTGCGCCTGTTCGGCAATCGCGACAACAACCGGTTCCAATACAATCTGGCCGCCGTCTGGCAGCTTGAAAAGGATACGAACTCCGGCTTCAACGACGTGACGGAGATGCCGCGGCAAAGCTACATCTTCCACGGCAACGTCTATCGCCAGGATTTCCCGCTGGTCGGGCTCACCTCGATGGCGAGCATCACCTACAATCTCAACCGGGAACGCGGCGACCGCGAGATCGACGACAATGGCTTTCCCGTTCGTCCTGCGCTGCTCGGCAATCTTCGCGCGCGCAATTACGACGTCGTTTATCTCGGTTACGGCGTGGACGGGCGGATCGGGCGGATCAACATCAGCGCGCAGGGCTATGGCGCATTCGGGCAAGACCGTTCGAATATCTTCACCGGCAAACATGCCGACATCCGCTCCTGGTTTTTCGCGGTCGAGCCGAGCTACGATGTCGACTGGGTGCGGGTGCGCGGTGCCTTCCTGTTCGCCAGCGGCGACGGCAAGCCGTTCAACAATGTCCAGGCGGGCTTCGATTCCATATTCGAGAACCCGATCTTCGCGGGCGCCGACACCAGCTACTGGATCCGGCAGAGCATACCCTTCGCCGGCGGCGGCCGCGCGGTATCGATCAACGGCCGCAACGGCATCCTGAACTCGCTGCGATCGTCAAAGGAAGAAGGGCAGTCGAACTTCGTCAATCCCGGCACGATCCTGGCTGGCATCGGCGCGGATTTCGATATCAGCCCGCAATTCAGGCTTTCGACCAACATCAATCACCTGTGGTTCCACAAGACGCAGGTGCTGCAAGCCTTGCGCGTCGAGGGCAGCATCCCGACGCCAATCGGCTTCGACCTGTCGGCGGCGGCGATCTGGCGGCCGAAGTTCACGCAGAACCTGGTCTTTCGCCTGTCCGGCGCGGTGCTGGAGAAGGGTTCCGGCTTCAAGGACCTCTTCGACAATCGCGACCGCGACAAGCGCTACGTGTCCGTCCTCTTCAACGCGATCCTGACCTACTGATATGCGCAGACGTTTGTGGCCTCTCCCTCGCGTCACCCCAGCGAAAGCCGGGGTTCAAGCAGACTGGTCGGTCGCCCGGCAGGGGGACAGCCCCGCTTGGATGCGAGCCTTCGCCGGCATGACGAAGAGAGTGATCGCCGTGGCGGTGCTCGGCTTTGCGGGGCTGCTCGGTGCTGGCCAGCTCCTCGCCGCCGAGAAGGAAACGGCGATCAAGCGCGATTACAGCCTGGTTCGCGCGGCCGCCTCGCCCAGGACGCAGGATTGGGATCAGGCGGACGCCAAGAGCGCGGGCTGCGTGAGTTGCCACACGGCGAGCGATGCCAAGACCATGCACAAATCGACGGCGGTGGTGCTCGGCTGCGTCGATTGCCATGGCGGCAATGCTTCGGTGGTGGCGACCGACGTGTCCGACCACAATGCGCCCGGCTACGTCGCGTTGCGCGATCGGGCGCATGTGCTGCCGCAATATCCCAAGGCCTGGCACTGGCCGTCCAGCGCCAACCCGAAGCGCAGCTACACCTTGCTCAACAAGGAAGCGCCCGAATATGTGCGCTTCGTCAATCCGTCCGATTACCGGGTTGCGCGCGAGGCTTGCGGGGCGTGTCATATCGAGGTGATCGAAGCCGCCGAGCGCTCGATCATGGCCACCGGCGCGATGCTGTGGGGCGGCGCCGCCTACAATAACGGGATCGCCCCGTTCAAGAACTACGTCTTCGGCGAAGCTTACACCAAGGACGGAAAACCGGCCAAGGTGGTCAGTCCGTCGGCGACCGGCGACGGCAAGCTCACGCCGCGCGAGGAAGCACGCGGCGCATTGGCGGCGCTCTACCCTCTGCCCAGCTGGCACGTGATACCGCCCGCCGACGTGTTCCGCGTGTTCGAGCGGGGCGGACGAACGATCGGGACGCAATTCCCGGAAATCGGCCTCCCCTCCCCGTCCGGAAACATCCAGCGCCTCGAGGAGCCCGGACGGTCCGACATCCGCCAGTCGAACCGCGGCCCCGCGACCGGTCTGCGGGTCGCGATCCCGGTGCTCAACATCCACAAGACCCGCCTCAACGATCCCTTCATGTGGTTCATGGGAACCAACGATCAGCCGGGCGACTATCGTCAATCGGGATGTGCCGGCTGTCACGTCGTGTATGCGAACGATCGCGAGCCGCGGCACAGCCTGACCTATGCCAAGTTCGGCCGCGACGGCCAGACCGCCACGGTCGACCCGACCATCGCCAGCAAGATGGAACCCGATCACGGCGGCGGGCATGGCGACGGCCACGACAAGGGCCTGCAGCATGGTGCATTGAAGAGCGGGCACGGCGAGGACACCAAGCCCGCTCCGGACGGCCATGCCGTGCCCAAGGATTCCAACCACGCCGGCGTGAAGGAAAAAGGCCACCCGATCGAGCACGTCTTCACGCGCGCGATCACCACCGCCCAGTGCATGAACTGCCACATGCACCAGCCGAACATCTTCCTGAACTCCTACCTCGGCTACACGATGTGGGATTATGAATCCGACGCCGACCTGCTGTGGCCCGGGCCGGAGAACAAGCTGACCCCGCCGGCCGGGCAGGAAGCCAAGTACAAGCAGCAGCATTTCCCGACCGCAGCCGAGGCGCATGAAATCCTCGACCGCAATCCGGAAGCGGCGGCAACGCGCGGCCTGTGGGGCGACGTCGACTTCGTCCGCAATGTGTACGACGTCAACGACAAGGCGCGGCACACGCAATTCGCGGATTATCACGGCCACGGCTGGAATTTCCGGGCGATCCTGAAGCGCGACCGCGAGGGCAATCTACTCGACGCGGACGGCAATCAGGCGACCTACGGCACCGAAACCGCCAACATCGTCTCGCCCGACGACCCCGAGAAGTGGCGCAAGTCCTGCTCGGCCTATACGGACGAGAAGCAGCGGGCCTTGTGCGAGGAGCATGGCGAGAACGGCAAGGAAGGCAAGTTCGTGCCGGCCGGGCTCAACCCCGGCAAGAGTGTCCACATGATGGACATCCATGCCGAGAAGGGCCTGCAATGCGCCGACTGCCACTTCGCGCAGGACAGCCACGGCAATGGCCTGATCTACGGCGAAGTCGCCAACGCGGTCGAGATCGGCTGCAAGGATTGCCACGGCACCGCGCGCGATTACCCGAACCTGCTGACCTCGGGGCCGGCGGCGCCTCCCAAGGGAACGAACCTCGCGCTGATCCGCAATGCGGACGGACGCCGGCGTTTCGAATGGATGGAAGGTGCGGACGGCCGCCGCGTGCTGGTGCAGCGGTCGATCGTCGATCCCAATCTCGAATGGGAAGTGAGCCTCACCAAGGACAGCGTCGATCGTGACCATCCGCAGTTCAACATGAAGTCGGCACGCGCCAAGCTGATGTCCAAGACCGGCGCCGAGACGGGCAAGTTCGAATTCGGCCCCGGCGTTCCCGACGGCGATCTGGCGCACAAGGACGGCGAGATGGCGTGCTTCACCTGCCATCTGAGCTGGACCACGTCCTGCGCCGGCTGCCACCTGCCGATCGAGGCGAACTGGAAGACCGTCAGCCACAAATATGAGGGCATCGAGACGCGCAATTTCGCGACCTACAATCCGCAGGTCGCGCGCGACGAGATGTTCCAGCTCGGCCGGCACCAGACGACCAAGGGCAATCAGATCGCTCCGATCCGGTCGACCTCGGCGCTGATCCTGTCGTCCACCAACATCAACCGCGAGCGCATCTACGTGCAGCAGCCGCCGGTCAGCGCGATCGGCTTCTCATCGCAGGCATTCGCGCCGCACTTCCCGCATACGGTGCGCAAGACCGAAACCAAGACCTGCACGGATTGCCATCTGTCGGACAAGAACGACAACAATGCGATCATGGCGCAGCTGCTGCTGCATGGCACGAACTTCGTGAACTTCGTCGGCCTGCACGCCTGGGTCGGCATGGAGGACGGCTTCGAAGCGGTCCGCGTGACCGAATGGGACGAGCCGCAGGCGGTGATCGGATCGTGGCTGCACCGCTACGCCTATCCCGATTACTTCAAGGCGCATGTCGAGCGTAACGGCCGCGAACTGGTGGAATGGACGCGCGGCAAGACGTTCGACAAGGCCGCCAAGTATAGCGGCGAGACGCAGGCGCTGGAGCAGTTCGCGAACGTCACCCAGGACACGAACGGCGCGGCGCGATGCTTGCAGCTGCGCGGGGAATATATGTTCGTGGCCGAAGGGCGTGGGGGCTTGCGCGTCTATGACGTCGCATCGATCGGCAACAAGGGCCTGTCGGAGCGCTCGCTGACCGCGCCTTTCTCCCCGCTTGGCCAGGACTCGCGCGTCGAAACCCGCAACGCGACCTGCATGGCGATCTCCACCAATCAGCCGATCAACCCGCTGCGCAACACCGAGCAGATGCGGGCGATGAACCAGGAGCAGCCGTTCCATCCGATCTACAATTACGTGGTCATCACGGATGCGGACGAGGGGCTGATCCTGGCCGACGTCAACACGTTCAACGATGGCGAACCCCGAAATAATTTCATCAAGCGGGCGCGGCTAAAGGATGGCGGCACCGCCTGGAACGAGGGCGGAGTGCTGGCGGATGCACGGCATATCACACTCGCCGGGCATTATGCCTACATCACCGCCGCCGCCGGCCTGGTCGTGATCGACCTCAACGATCCGCTGGCGCCCAAGCATGTCGCGACCGTGCCGCTGACGGACGCTCGGTCGAGCGCGTTGCAGTTCCGCTACCTGTTTGTCACCGACGCGGAGGGGCTCAAGGTCCTGGACGTCACCGACATGGCCAAGCCCCGGCTGGTGCCGGGTGCGACAGTCCCGCTGGCGGATGCGCGCCGCATCTATATTGCCCGCACCTACGCCTACGTCGCGGCCAAGGCTCAAGGTCTGGCCATCATAAACATTCGCGATCCGGAGCGGCCCGCAGTGTATCAGATGGTCGATCTCGACGGCCGGATGAACGACGTGGAGGACGTGATCGTCGGCTCCACCAATGCCGCCTTGTTCGGTTACGTCGCCGATGGCCGCAACGGGCTCAAGGTGCTGCAACTGACCTCGTTCGACAGTCAGCCCAACCTTTACGGCTTCTCCCCTGCGCCCAAGCCCGAGCTGATCGCCTGGGTGAAGACGCCGAAGCCCGCGCTTGCGCTTTCCAAGGGGCTCGACCGTGATCGCGCCGTCGACGAGACCGGTGGGCAGATGGCGGTGTTCGGCCGGCTCGGCTCGCGGCCGTTCACGCGGCCGGAGATGGAGCGCTTCTTCCTCAACCGCCGACGCTTCCCTTACAAGGTAAACGACACCGGCAGCTTTGTAGATTGGGTGCCGGCCCAGATGGCGGCGCGCTAACGGATGATCGGCCGCTATTTGCGGCGTTTGTAGCCTTTGGCCTCAAGGCAATCGTAAGCGAGCTGGTACGCGAGCAGCGGGTCGTTGGGCGATTCGTAAAAGCCCTGATCGTCGCAGATCTTGATGTCGCGTTCCTGCTCGGCGCGGCTCCGCGTCGGATGCGTGACCTGAACGACGCAACCGCCGAGCAGCAGGAGAAGGGGCAGGCCGGCTCGTCTGGGCGTCACGTCACTCTCCGGATCAGGTCACGAGAACCTAGAGCAGGTCCCGCCTGGCTGTGTCCATATCCCGCTTTCCGCTTACCCTGAGCACGTCGAAGGGCTGCCTATCCTTCTCGATGTGTCGCAAGTAGGACAGGGCTTCGACAGGCTCAGCCTGAGCGGAAGGGGGTGCTCCAACCCAAGCGACAAATTCGCTAATCCGGCGCAATCCGCTTGCAAAGCAGACTATTGCAGGGTTGCGACTCCCGCCAGCTGCGGTGCGGCCCGGTAGTCCGGCGGAGTTTGAAAGTCGCCGGCAGCGCCGCGCGCTCCGGCCGCGCCGCCGGGGAAGCCGCTGCGATCGCTATAGTCGCGGGTTTCGCCGCGGCTGCGACTTCGTTGCCTGGTCAGGGTTCCGGCCACCAGCAGATCGACCAGGGTGATGCCGACGACGGCCGCGATCGCATAGCCGGCATAGCGGCGCTGATCACCGTCGGCATCCTTGCGACCCATCGCCAGGGTGCCGAGATCGAGCAGATCGCCCGCGACGCGACTCCAGATTGCCGGAGCGGCATCGACCGACAGCGCGCCGACCCCGGCGACGATCTCGCGCCCGCCATAAGCGCGCAACAGAGTCTCCTTGCCTTCCAAGCCGACTGCCTTGGCGATGCGACCGGGCGCCGCCAATTCGAACGCGCCCAGGCCCAGGCTGAACCAGCCCAGCAAGCGCGCCATGCGGTCGGCCTTGGTCAGGCTTCGCTCGGGATTGTTGTCGGTCAGAGTCGATGGTTTCAGCATTGGGCGCTCCAATCAGGGCTTCAGAATGACCTTGATGCAGTCGTCCTGCTTGTTCTCAAAGGTGCGGTACATGCCCGGCCCTTCGGACAAGGAAACGCTGTGCGTGATCACGAAGCTGGGATCGATCTGGCCTTCCTCGATGCGGCGCAGCAGATCGTCGGTCCAGCGATTGACGTGGGTTTGCCCCATCCGGAAGGTCAGTCCCTTGTTCATCGCCATCCCGAACGGCAGCTTGTCGATCAGGCCGCCATAGACGCCCGGCACGGAGATCACGCCGGCGGGGCGGCAGACGTAGATCATCTCGCGCAACACATGCGGACGATCACTTTCCAGCATCGTCATCTGCTTGGCGCGGTCCATCAGCGCATCCGGAGTGGAGGTGGCGTGCGCTTCCATGCCGACCGCGTCGATACACTTCTCCGGCCCCTTGCCGTTGGTCAAGTCGTTGAGCCGCTCGACGACGCTTTCATCCTCGAAGTTGATCGTGATCGCGCCGGCGGCCTCGGCCATCGACAGGCGCTCTGGCAGGCGGTCGATCGCGACCACCTGCTTGGCGCCAAGCAGGATCGCGCTGCGGATCGCGAATTGCCCGACCGGCCCGGCGCCCCAGATCGCGACCGTGTCGGTCGGCTGGATGTCGCATTGTACGGCGGCCTGCCAGCCGGTCGGGAAGATATCGCCCAGGAACAGCACCTGCTCGTCGGTCAGGCCGGACGGAACCTTGATGTGGGTCGTATCGGCGAAGGGGACCCGCAGATATTCCGCCTGGCCGCCCGCATAGCCGCCGGTCAGGTGCGTGTAGCCGAACAGCCCCGCCGTGGTGTGGCCGAACACCTTGTCGGCCAGATCCTTGTTGCGGTTCGACCGCTCGCACACCGAGTAATTCTGGCGCTTGCACTGATCGCATTCGCCGCAGAAGATCGTGAACGGAACGACGATCCGGTCGCCAACCTTCAACGCCTTGTTGTCGCTGCCGACCTCGACAACCTCGCCCATCATTTCGTGGCCGACGATGTCGCCCGGCTTCATCGCCGGGATGAAGTTGTGAAACAGGTGCAGGTCCGATCCGCAGATCGCGCAGGTGGTGACCTTGATGATCGCGTCACGCGGATGCTCGATCTCCGGATCGGGAACGGTGTCGTATCTGATGTCCTGCTTGCCGTGCCAGACCAAGGCTTTCATTCGCTCAACTCCCGCGGGAACCGGGAAAGCAACGCTGCCGGACGGACAAGCGATCCGAGGCGATTACACTAAACAGATTAGTTCATCCTCGTTGCAGATATCGGAACCCCCACCCGCGGCTGTCGGTTTCGCCAGCAGAACAACCCAGGAGGTTTTCATGACGACCAAGACGAGCGACCAGAAGGATCGAAGCATGGCGGGCACCTCGAGCCAAACCGGCGACCCGCTGTTCAAGTGGGACGGTGGCAATAAGGGAGTGCTGGTGGGCGCGGCGGTTGCCGGCGCGGCGCTCGGCCTCGCCGCCAATATGGGACGCAAGTTCTTGGTCCAGGCGGCGAGCGCCTCGACCGGCGACTGGGTCGATGCTCTCAAGACTGAGCATAGCGCGACCCTGGCTTTGTTCGACAAGCTGGAGGCTACGGACGACAGTCAGACCACGCAACGCGCCGCGCTATTGGCCAAGATCAAATATGCGCTGAGCAAGCATGCCATCCAGGAGGAAATGGTGGTCTATCCGGCGCTGCGGCAGGCGAACTTCACCAGCGACGCCGATCATCTCGGCGAAGAGCATGGCTATGTGAAGACTTATCTCTACGAACTGGAGACGATGCCGAAGGACAGCCCGGAGTGGCTGGCGCGGGTGCGAGACTTCCGGGCGCTACTTGAAAGCCATATTCGCGAGGAAGAGGATGAGATCTTCCCGACCTTCCGCGCGCGGCTGTCGGACGATCAGAATGCCAAGATCACGACGATGATGAACAAGGAAGGCTTCAAGTTCGCCTGATTGTTCTTCGGAGGCACCTGTGCTAGCAAGCGGACGCTCAAGCTAGCACAGGTGGTTTCCATGCCTCGCCAATTGAACATCCGCTCCGACCGGGCCGTCGATCTCGCCCACGATCTGGCGCACAAGCTCAAGAAGCCCGTTGCCCGCGTCGTCGAGGAGGCGCTGGAAGCCTATGGCGGCGAAACTCCGGAGGAGCGGCTGGACCGCTGGAAGAAGATGCTCGCCAAAGGACACAAGCAGGACAATGGCTGCGGTTTCGAAATCGAAGATATGTACGATGAGATCGGCCTGCCGAAGTGAACTTGCGGTTTGTTGTCGACAGTTCCGCACTTATTTCGATCCTAAACCAAGAGTCCGACGCGGCTGACTTCCTCGACGCCGTCAACGGTGGCAGACCCGTGATTGGCGCGCCGACACTGTTCGAGAGTCGAATCTGGTGTCTGCGAAGATCACGTCCGGACAGTCTAGAATGGCTCGACGATTGGGCCGCGGGGGCTGACGTGATCCCCTTCGATCGCCGGCTTGAGCGGGAGGCAGCTCAGGCCTATCGGCGCTTCGGGAAGGGCTTGCATCCGGCCAGTCTCAATTACGGCGACGCCATGTGCTACGCCGTCGCGGCCCAGCATGACGCGCCCCTGCTCTTCAAGGGCTCGGATTTCGGCCGGACGGACGTGCGGGTCCATCCGGCTTCCATTGTCCTGAACTGAGGCTTCAGCCGAGCTGGCCGTGGCAATGCTTGTATTTGCGGCCTGATCCGCACGGGCAAGGCGCGTTACGGCTAATTAGCGGCGCCTCCTCCAGCATCAATTCGTCCGGGATCATCGGCTGGCCGATCTGCAGCGGTGGCAGGCGCGAGAAGATGTTGCCGGTGTCCGCGTCTATATCGCCGCTATCATCCTCGCCCGTGAAAGGGTCGATGTGATTGGTGATGAAGTCCGGCATCTCCGGAAAGTCGGGCTGCGCGAAGCTGAACTGCGCGAAGGCGAGTGTCCGGGTCACGTCTTCGCGGATGTTGGCGAGCATCCGCTCGAACATCTGGAACGCCTCGTGCTTGTACTCGTCGATGGGCTTCTTCTGCGCATAGGCGCGCAGGTGCACCACCTGCCGTAACGCGTCGAGCATCGCGAGATGCTCTTTCCAATGATGATCGAGTGTCTGCAGCAGGATGCTCTTTTCAACCTGGATATAGCTGTCGGGGTCCAGATCGGCGGCCTTGGCCGCTATCTCGGCATCGGCCTGGGCGCGGATCCGCTCGACGAACTTCTCCGGCTCGATTGCCTCTTCCTCCATCCACTCTTCGATTGGGGGAGTGAAGCCGAACACCTCTTGCGTACGCGTCTTGAGCAGTTCGACGTCCCACTGCTCGGGATAGGAATTGGGCGGGCACGCCTCGCCGACAATCCCGTTGACCGTCTCCACGCGCATGTCCTCGACGACATCGTTCACCGTCTCGGCATCCATGATGTCGGCGCGCTGCTCGTAGATGACCTTGCGCTGATCATTCATCACGTCGTCATATTCGACGACCTGTTTGCGAATGTCGTAGTTGCGCGCCTCGACCTTCTTCTGCGCAGTCTCGATCGCCTTGGAGATCCAGGGGGATACGATCGCCTCGCCATCCTCCAGATTCTTGTTCAT
>DASVSZ010000015.1:0-162296 GCA_036387855.1 Allosphingosinicella sp.
CCTTGTCGAGCGCCTCTGGTGCCGGCTCAAGGATTGGCGGCGCATCGCAACCCGTTATGACAAGCTCGCCGCCAACTACCATTCCGGCGTCTTCCTCGCCGCCATCATCACCTTCTGGTGCTGATTGAGTCCGGAGCCTAAGTCACGACCGCGCTGCTTTGCTGCATTGCAGCAACCAATGTTGCAGTGCAGCGTTTTGCTCCGTAAGCCAGTGACCTATTGGCTCGGGAGTCTTGTATCATGCGCGTGTCCGAAACCATCGAGCGACTAAAAAAGCTCGGCACCCCCATGGTGGGCGCGGGCCTTGACCGGCTGTCCGATGTGCCGTCGTTCGGCGACAATCCCGGCAATCTGCGCGCACGCATCTACCTGCCCGAGCGCCTGCCGGCGAACGCGCCGCTCGTCGTGGTCCTGCATGGCTGCACGCAGAACGCCGCCGGTTACGACGAGGGTTCCGGCTGGTCGAACCTTGCCGATCGGCACGGTTTCGCCCTGCTCTTCCCCGAGCAGCAGCGCGCCAACAATTCCAACCTGTGCTTCAACTGGTTCCAGCCCGCCGACGCGCGGCGCGGCGGCGGCGAGGCCGAGTCGATCCGCCAGATGATCGACTGGATGGTGGCCCACCAGTCCGTCGACCGTGGCCGCGTGTTCGTGACCGGCCTGTCCGCTGGCGGCGCGATGGCCAGCGTCATGCTCGCCACCTATCCCGAATTGTTCGCGGGCGGTGCGGTGATCGCCGGCTTGGCCTATGGCTGTGCCGACGATCTCGGCGAGGCGCTTGCCTGCATGGGTGGGCGCGGCCGGCAGCCTGCCGGCGACCTCGGCGCGGCGGTGCGGGCAGCCTCGCCCCATGCCGGCCCGTGGCCGCGCGTGTCGGTGTGGCACGGCAGTGCCGATCACGTGGTCGCATCCGGCAATGGCGATGCAGTGGTGCAGCAATGGTTATCGGTACACGGCCTCGCCGCGGCCACGCCCGCCATCGATCGGATCGACGGCTATCCGCGCCGGCAGTGGCGGGGGCCGGACGGCACGATCCTGGTGGAGCAGCTCGAAATCACCGGCATGGGCCACGGCACGCCGCTCGCGCCGGGCAACGAGGCCGGCCAGAGCGGGGTCGCTCGCCCGCACATGCTGGACGTGGCGATCTCCTCCACCGATCGGATCGCGGAATTCTGGGGCATCGCGACCGGCGTCCCCGACGCCTCGCCCAAGCCTCGCGTGCCGCCGCGCGAACCGCCGCCTCGCGCGGCGCCACGCCCGAAGCTCGCCGGGGCTCGGCTCAAACCCGCCGGCGGCGTCCAGGCGACGATCGAGAACGCGCTTCGGTCGGCCGGCCTGCTGCGCTGATCAGCCGACCAGCCCGGAAGCGCTGGCCAGCCCGAGGAAGACGAAGAAGCCCATCGAATCCGTCACCATCGTGACGAACACCGATGAGGCGACGGCGGGGTCCGCCCCGGCGCGATCGAGGCCGAGCGGGACGAGGACGCCCGCCAGCCCCGCGATCACGATGTTGACCAGCATCGCCGCCGCGATCACGCCGCCGAGCAGCGGATTGGCGAAGAATAACGACACCGCGATCCCGATCACCACCGCAACCGTGATGCCGTTCAGAACCGCAACCCGGATTTCCCGAACGATCGCGCGAACCGTATTGGATTGCGTCAGCTGGTTGGTCGCCAGTGCCCGCACCGTCACCGCCAGCGTCTGCGTGCCGGCATTGCCGCCGACGCCCGCGACGATCGGCATCAACGCCGCCAGCGCCACCATGCGCGAGATGGTATCGGAAAACAGGCTGATGATCGTCGCCGCGACCAGCGCCGTGATGAGGTTCGCCAGCAGCCAGCGCACCCGGCTCTTGTAACTGTCCACCACCGGCTCGTTAATGTCGCCTTCATCGACGCCGGACAGCAGCAGGGCGTCCTCGCTCGCTTCCTCCTGGATGATGTGGACGATGTCGTCGACCGTGATCATGCCGACCAGCCGTCCGGACGAATCCACCACCGCCGCCGAGATCAGCGCATATTTCTGGAAGCGCAGCGCGACTTCTTCCTGGTCCATGTCGACCGGGATCAGGGTCTGCTCGCGCTGCATCAGATCGGCGACCGCGAAGCCGCGCGGCGTGCGCAGGATCCAGCTGAGCAGCATCGTGCCGACCGGCTTGTGCTGCGGATCGACGACATAGACTTCCCAGAAGTCGGTCGGCAAATCCTCGCCGGCGCGCAGGTAATCGATCAGCTGGCCAACTTTCCAATGTTCCGGCACCGCGATCAGATCGCGCTGCATCAGGCGGCCGGCCGATTCCTCCGGGTAACCGAGCGCTTCCTCGATCGCCGCGCGGTCGTCCGGATCGAGTGCGCGAAGAACGGCGCGCTGGTCGTCCTCCTCCATCTCCTCGATGATCGCGACCGCGTCGTCGGTTTCCATGTCGCCGGCCAGTTCGGCGACTTGGTGGGGCTCGAGCGCGTCGATCAGCTCGTCGCGCACCCATTCGTTCATCTCGGAAAACACGTCGCCGCCGATCAGGTCGGCCAACGCCGCCGCCAGCGCCGGCCGCTCGTCGCGGCCGACTGCTTCGATCAGATCGGCGATGTCGGCCGGGTGCAGCGGCTCGGCCAGCTCGCGCGCGCCTTCGGTGTCGCCGGCATCGACCCGGTCCATCACCGCCCGCACGAATTCGGGCTTCAGCCGGTCGTCCTCGTCATGCCGGCCCTCGGGCGCGGCGGCTTCGACATCGGTATCGCTCATCGCCCCTCCTTCCCGATTGCGGCCATCCCGTCATTGCGAGGAGCGCAGCGACGAAGCAACCCAGAGGCGTCGATCGCGGCACTGGATTGCTTCGCTGCTGCATAGCAGCAGTTTATCCTGAGCGCCTGCCCTGCAGGCAGTCGAAGGGCTCGCAACGACGGGGGTGGCAAGTGCTTCCGTGCCGCTTTACGAGCCTCTCGACATTAGGAGACCCCACATGGCCGATGAACTCAACACCCTCGTTCTTTCCCTCGACAGCGGCGGCGATGTCGCCATTCGCCTCAGGCCCGATCTCGCGCCCGGCCATGTCGAGCGGATCAAGCAGCTGGTCGGTGAGGGCTTTTACGACGGCGTCGTCTTCCACCGCGTCATCGACGGCTTCATGGCCCAGGGCGGCGATCCGACCGGCACCGGCACCAGCGGCTCCAAATATCCGGATCTCAAGGCGGAATTCTCGCGCGAGCCGCATGTTCGCGGCGCCGCTTCGATGGCGCGCACCAACAATCCGAACAGCGCCAACAGCCAGTTCTTCATCTGCCTGGCCGATGCGCGCTTCCTGGACAATCAATATACCGTGTGGGGCAATGTCGTCGAAGGAATGGAGCATGTCGACGCGCTTCCCAAGGGCGAGCCCCCCCGCAAGCCCGGCAAGATCGTCAAGGCGAGCCTGCGCGCCTGAGCAATGGCGAGGCCGGTTACTTTGATCACCGGCGCGTCGGCCGGCCTCGGCGCGGAATTCGCGCGGCAATGCGCCGCGCGCGGCGATGAACTGGTGCTGGTCGCGCGCCGCCGCGACCGGCTGGACTCGCTGGCGGCCGAGCTTGGCGGCCGTGCTCATGTGATCGCGGCCGATCTCGCCATGCCGGAGGCGGGCGCGGCCTTGCTGCGGGAGGTCGAACGGCTCGGGCTCGATATCGCAACCTTGATCAACAATGCCGGCTTTGGGCTGACCGGCCGGATCGCCGAGCTCCCGCTCGATCGCCAGCTGGAGATGATCGATCTCAACATCCGCCTGTTGACGGAGCTGACCCGCCGCGTCCTGCCGGCCATGCGCGAGCGCCGGGCGGGCGCGATCCTCAACGTCGCCTCGACCGCCGCCTTCCAGGCCGGCCCCGGCATGGGTGTCTATTTCGCGACCAAGGCCTATGTGCTGAGCTTCACCGAGGCGCTCCACCATGAGCTGAAGGGCAGCGGCATCAAGGTCACCGCGCTCTGCCCGGGGCCCGTGGCGACGGAGTTCGGCGAGGTCGCCGGTGTCACGTCCAAGAGCTTCTATCGCCTGGCCGGCACTCCGCCCGCGGTCGTCGTCTCAGGGCTGCGCGCGCTCGATCGCGGCCAGGTGATCGTCGTGCCCGGTTTCCAGAACAAGCTCGGCGCCCAAGCCCACCGCCTCCTCCCCCGCGCCGCCCTGCGCAGAATCATCGCCGCGGTGAAGTTCTGAAACGCAGCAGCCGGGCGCGGCGCTGGTCCGTCACAGGCTGCGGGCGATCGTCTCGATCGGCAGGAACAGGCTGCGAGCGGCGGTCGGGAATGCCTGAAATCCAAATCGCGTATAAAAAGCGACCGCCGCGTCGTCGATCGCATGAACGACAAGGGCACGAACGCCGATCGTGTCAGCGGCATGAAGAGCCCGCTGCAGCGCCTCGCGAAGCATGAAGCTGCCAAGACCTCGGCCAGCATGAGAGCGATCAACAGCGAGCCGTCCCAACACGATCAGTGGAACCGGGTTCGGCATGTTCCGCGCCAGCTTAGTCGGAACAGCCTGCAGTTCGGCCGCGCCAGCGCTTAGCGTGTAGAAAGCAACCACCTCATTCGAACCAGAACAGATGACGTAGGTGCGTGAGGCCCTGCCCTCGTTCTTGATCGCACGGCGATGGAGCCACGCGTTCAGCTCGGGCCTGCCGCAATCGAAGTGATAAAATGAATTTTCAGCGCTGATCGGGCGGGGCGCCGCGTAAAGCGGTGATCGCGCAATCAAGCGCTCTGCTCCTCCCAAGGAGCGGCGCTCTTCATCAGCTGTTTTAGCTTCGCCGGGGGTGCGGGCGGATCGTCCAGAACCCTCGCGAAAGCCTCCGCTTGCTCGGTGGACAGGCTGAACACGCATTGATCGAGCAACACGTCCAACGCGTTCTGACTCGCGCTCTCCGTCACGAAAGCGCTGAAAGTCTTGCGGCTTGTCACGGCCGCTTTTTCGATCAGAGCCTTGGTCTGGAGCGGCATCCGCACGGAAACGGTGGTATCATGTCTTGCCCGCCCGGCTGGAACGTCCATCTCATCTGTCCTTGGCACGTACGCGAGGGGATCGACAACGGCCCTCGCTTACGAACTCCGATAGCACATGTAATTACATTGTCAATACGAAGCGGATCGATCTCGCGCCTTGCCCGATCGAGATCAGTCTGTCCGTTCCGCATCCGGCAGCAAGGCCGGCCCGTCGAACAACCAATCATGGAACAGCTTCACCGGCCGCCGCGACAAAGCGGAGCGGCGGGTGGCGAACCAGTAGCTGTAGGGGCTTTCCACCTTGATATCGAACAGCTGGACCAGCCGATCGTCATGGGATTCGGTCAGGTGGCTTTCCAGCATGAAGCCTACGCCAAGGCCTTGCGCGGCCGCGTCGAGGATCAGCTGGCCCGAATCGAAATGGTCGATCGCGGCCGGCTCCAGCTCCGGCAGGCCGACCGCCTCGCGCCAATAGTTCCAGGTTTCAGGCAGGTCGCGATGCAGGAAGATGGTGGCGCGCGCCAGTTGCGACGGGTGCGTGAACGCGTCCGGTCCTTGCTGCACGCTGCGGGCCCCCACGGCCACCACGCGATTGGTGTCGATCCGGCGTGAATAAAGATGGGGATCGACCTCCGTCGTGATCACGATCGCGGCATCCAGGCCTTCGTCCAGCCGCGACAGGCCGTGCGCCGCCGTATCCAGGTCGATGTGCAGGTCCGGATAGGCGGTCCGCAATTCGGGCAGGCTCGGCATGAGTCGCTGCGAGGCGAACAGCGGCGGGACCGCCAGCCGCAGCCGCATCAGCTCGCCGTCGCCGGTGGCACGCTCCATCGCCCTCGCCAGCGCGTCGATAGACGGCGCGATCCCGGCCAGCAGCCGTTCGCCATCCGGATTGAGATGGAGCGACTGGTGACGCCGCTCGAACAGGGGGTGGCCGACGAACCGCTCGAGCGATTGTATGCGCCGGCTAAGTGCCGGAGATGACAAGGCAAGCGCTTCCGAAGCCGCCTTGATCGAGCCGAGGCGGGCGACCTGGACGAAGGCCTCGATCGCCGTCAGGGGCGGCAACCGCCGCATCAGCCGACCCGCTCTTGTGCGCTGCAACTTTGCTGTAACATCAGCCTGAACTCCGGATTCGAGCCGTTTTCTGATTGCAACCTTTGCAACCGTAAACGCTCTCTTCGCAATTGCACAATAAACGCGCGTGGATCATAAAGAGCTTGCCTTTCAGGCATCCTCTCCTAAAAACTTTCATAGGCCAGTCCCTCGCGGGCTGGCCTTTTTTTGTCCTACACGGTCGCGCCAATGCGATGAAGCAGGCCGGGAACGTCCGTCTTTGCCCGCGCTATCGGAAGAAGCGGCGAGCGCGGGATGCAAATGGCGTGACATGGTGAACTTCGTGAACTTCATTTCCTAACATGGGCTGATTGCGCCGGCTCCGATGGAGCCTGCGTGGTGGAAGCTGGGTTGTTCCTCCCTATCTGGCTGGTGAGCGGATTGAGGAAACGACGACATGGCTGACGAGGAACGCGCGCCGACACGGCTTCAAGTGGCCAATATGCGGCCGGACGACAGCGGTCGCGGCATCGCCCGCCTGCCCCGCGCGGTAATGACGGCGCTGGGCCTCAAGGAAGGCGACGTGATCGAGCTGGTCGGCAAGCGATCGACGCCGGCCCGCGCCGTGCATCCTTATCCCGAGGATGAAGGCCTCTCGATCATTCGCCTCGATGGGCTTCAGCGCGCCAATGCGGAGATTGGCTCCGGCGATTTCGTGGTGGTGCGAAAGGGTGAATCCAAATCGGCGCAACGCGTCGTGTTCGCGCCCGCCCAGAAGAATCTGCGGCTGCAAGGTTCGGCCAACGCGCTCAAGCGCAGCTTCGGGATGAAGCCGGTCACCGCCGGGGACGTCGTCGCCACCACCGGCCAGCAGCGCACGGATGTGCCGCCGGAGCTGCGCCAGATGCTCAACGCGCCGGCTTATGCGCTTCAGGAAATCCGGCTGACCGTCGTGTCGACCGCGCCCAAGGGCATCGTCCATATCGATGCGAGCACCGAGGTGGAGCTTCGCGCCGAATATACCGAAGCCAAGGAAACCCGCCGCGCGGACGTCACCTATGACGATCTCGGCGGCATCGGCGGCACGATCGATCAGCTGCGCGAGATGGTCGAGCTTCCGCTGCGTTACCCGGAGATCTTCGAGCGGCTCGGCGTCGATCCGCCCAAGGGCGTGCTGCTCCACGGCCCGCCCGGCACCGGCAAGACCCGCCTCGCCCGCGCGGTCGCCAACGAAAGCGATGCCAGCTTCTTCCACATCGCCGGTCCCGAGATCATGGGCTCGGCTTATGGCGAGAGCGAAAAGCGGCTGCGCGAATTGTTCGAGGAAGCGGGCAAGGCGGCACCGTCGATCATCTTCATCGACGAGATCGACTCGATCGCTCCCAAGCGCGGCCAGGTGCAGGGCGAGACCGAGAAACGACTCGTCGCGCAGTTGCTCACCTTGCTGGACGGACTCGAGCCGCGCCAGAATCTGGTCGTGATCGCCGCCACCAATCGGCCGGAGGCGATCGACGAGGCGCTGCGCCGGCCGGGCCGCTTCGACCGCGAGATCGTGGTCGGCGTTCCCGACGAGCGCGGACGCCGTGAAATCCTGGGCATTCACACCCGGGGCATGCCGCTGGACGGCGGCGTCAACCTCGATGAACTGTCCCGCCGCACCTACGGCTTCGTCGGCGCCGATCTGGCGGCTCTCACCCGCGAAGCCGCGATCGAGTCGATCCGGCGGATCATGCCCCGGATCAATCTCGAGGAAGGCACGATCCCGCCAGAAGTGCTTGAAACCCTGTCGGTTCAGGGCGCCGACTTCGACGAAGCGCTCAAGCGCGTCCAACCGTCGGCGATGCGCGAAGTGATGGTGCAGGCTCCGAACATCGGCTGGGACGATATCGGCGGCGTGGATGCGGCGCGCGAGCGGCTGCGCGAAGGCGTCGAAATGCCGCTCAAAGATCCGGAAGCGTTCAAGCGGCTCGGCATCCGGCCGGCCAAGGGCTTCCTGCTCTACGGCCCGCCCGGCACCGGCAAGACCCTGCTCGCCAAGGCGACCGCGCGCGAGGCGGACGCGAATTTCATCGCCACCAAATCCTCCGACCTGCTCAGCAAATGGTATGGCGAAAGCGAGCAGCAGATTGCGCGCCTGTTCGCCAGGGCCCGCCAGGTCGCGCCGACCGTGATCTTCATCGACGAGCTGGACAGCCTGGTCCCGGCGCGCGGCGGCGGCCTCGGCGAGCCGCAGGTGACCGAGCGCGTCGTCAACACGATCCTCGCGGAAATGGATGGGCTCGAGGAAATGGGCTCGGTGGTGGTGATCGGCGCGACCAACCGGCCGAACCTGATCGATCCGGCCTTGTTGCGCCCCGGCCGTTTCGACGAGCTCATCTATGTGGCGGTGCCCGAGCGCGAGGGGCGCCGGCACATCCTCGGCATCCACACCGGCAAGATGCCGCTCGCCGGCGATGTCGATCTCGATTCGCTCGCCGCCCGGACCGAACGCTTCACCGGCGCGGATTTGGAGGATCTCGTCCGCCGCGCGGGCCTGTTCGCGCTGCGCGAGTCGATGGGTGCGACTGAGGTCACGCATGACCATTTCGAGCGCGCGCTCAAGGAAACGCGCGCGTCGGTGACGCCCGAAATGGAAAAGGAATATGAGAAGATCCAGGACAGCCTGAAGCAGGACGCGATGAGCAGTTCGGGCGGGATCGGGTTCGTCTCGCCCGGAATGCTCAGCCCGCGCGGGCCGAAAGGCGTGGATTGAGTCTCACCCACAGCGCCAGCGCCAGCATCAGGGCGGCGGTCACCAGGAACGGCAGCGGCAGCGCGAGCCCGTAGAGCGCGACCCCGATCGCCGGAGCGAAGATGTAGGCGACGCCGTTCACGGACGTGATCATGCCGGCGACCTGGTTCTGCTCGGCGGGATCCACGGCGAGCGAAGCTCCGCTGGTGAACCCCGGCCGGAACAGGCCGAAGCCGAGCGAGGCGAGCGCAAAGCCCAGCGTGATGCCGTAAACGCCGCCCGCCAACCCGGTTACCGCCAGGCCCGCGCAAGACAGGATCGAGCCCCAGACAATCAATTGGCCTGGCGCCAGGCGCAGCGCGGGGATCAGCCACCATTGGCTGACCAGACTGGCGAGCGCGCCCACCATCAGCACGATCGCGATCCATTGCTGGGCGTGATCCAGCGGCAGCGCCAGCCGGTCGATCAGCAGGAACCCGATCACGCCGAGCGCCGCCGCCTGCCCGTGGCCGCCGATCGCCCCGGCCGCGAGCCACCCCTTGATGCGCGGATCTCGCCAGGCCAACGTGCGCCCGGATACGCTGGCGCGCTCGGCCGCGCCGGCGCTTCCGCCTCCCATTATCGGATAAGAGACGATCGGGCCTTGCGCGTCGCATCGTGGCGTGTCGTCCGGCAGGCGAAAGACAAGCGCCGCCAGAACCAGCATTCCAATGGCGGCAAACACGAACAACGGTCCGGAGAGCCCGAGCGGCGCGAATATGAACAGCGGCGCGAGCGCGGGACCAATGATCGTGCCGAGCCCGAACGAAGACGACAGGGCGGCCAGCGCATTGGTCCGCTGTTCGCCCTCGGTACGCGCGGCGAGATAGGCCTGCACCGCCGGGGGCGAGGCCGAGCCGTATATGCCGTAAACACCTCTGCCGACGGTGAACGCCACGAACACGATCATCGGCGCAAGCAGGCCGGCAAGCCCGGCCGCGAGAACCGCCCCGCAGATCAGGTTGGAAATGATGAATCCGTACAGCCCGCGCCGCATCAGGGCGCGCCGGCCACGGCTGTCCGCCAGCTTGGCCCAGATCGGCGCGGCAACGACCCACGCCACGGCGGACAAGCTGAACGCGACCGCCATCCACAGGTCCGGAATTCCCAGTTGGCGCCCGATCGAAGGCATCAGCGATTGCATCGCCGTGTTGCCCGCCGCGGCCACCAGCATGATCGCGAACAGCAGCGCGAAACGCTCGCGCGGCAGGCCGTAATTGGTCATGCCCGTTCGCCCCTGTCACCGATTTCGAGCTCGGCGCGGCCGTGCATGATGTAAATCCCGGAAAAGAAGCGCCCTGTCCCAGATCAGCGAGTTTGTCGGGCGCGGGTTGGGCCGGCCTTGCCATTGCGGCGTTGTTTTGCCAACGCCCCGCCTTTGACGATCTCAAGTGGAACCGGAATGACCTTCTCCGCCGAACAAGCACGCCGCGAGCGCAGTTTCTCCCGCCGCTCGCCAGCGGGTCCGCTTTGGCAATTCCTGGTCGGCTTCCTCAAGCATCCCAAGATGGTCGGATCGGTCATCCCCTCGTCCAAGATCCTGATCGACAAGATGCTGGCCCCGGTCGATTGGGCGAACACCAAGCTGTTCGTGGAATATGGGCCGGGCGTCGGCACCTTCACCCAGCATATCCTGGATCGGCTCGCGCCGGATGCGACCTTGATCACGATCGACACGAACGACGATTTCACCCGCTACATCAGCCGCAAGTTCACCGATTCCCGGCTGATGGCGGTTACCGGCTCGGCCGCCGACGTGCGCGGCATCGTCGCGGATTGCGGCTTCGCCCAGGCCGATTACATCCTGTCAGGCCTGCCATTCTCGACATTGCCGCCCGGCGTCGGCCCGGCAATCGCGAGTGAAACGGCGCAGGCGCTGCGGCCCGGCGGCGCTTTCCTCGTCTATCAATTCTCGCCCAAGGTGCGCCAATATATCGCGCCGCACTTCGAGCGCATCGACCGCGACTTCGAATGGCTCAACATTCCCCCCGCGACCTTGTTCTGGGCTTGGAAGGACTGACCGGCGGACCTCCTTCTCGTCATTGCGAGGAGCGAAGCGACGAAGCAAACCAGCCTTGCCGGATCAGCCTGAACATCCCCGGCATCCGAGCTTGCAAGGACGGAAGCGTCACCTCCCGTTCGGGCCGAAGTTCAGCACGCGCGAAATGCGATAATCGGCGACCGCCACGAAGAAGTAGGACAGCGCCCACTTAAGCCGATTGACCGGCGTTCGGCGCGATCGCTGCTTGGCGCGGGTGATATGCTCGCTATTCGTCACCTCGCCATCAACGAAGCCGCGCATCGCCGCGGCGAAACCCGCATCGTCGACCCGCAGCATCAGCTCCAGGTTCAGGAACAGGCTTCGCATGTCGAAATTGGCCGATCCGATATGGACGGCATCGTCGATCACGAACAATTTCGTGTGCAGTTTGGCGGGCTGATATTCGTAAATCTCGACTTCGCGCTTCAGCATCCACCAATAGGTGTTGCGCGCCGCCGCGATCGTGGCCGTGTTGTCCGACTTGGCGGCGGTAACGACCCGCGCCTGCCCGCGCCGCGCCACGCCGGCAATCCGGCGCAACATGCCCGGAGACGGCGCGAAATAGGCTGCGATCATGTCCAGCCGCTTGGCCGACCGCATGTCCTCCCGCACCGATCGCGCCCAGGGGCTGAGCCGCCGCGTCGGCCCGCCGAACAGCCAGTGCAGCCGCCCTTGCGTGACGCTGCTTTGTTGCAGCACGCGGCGCAGCTCGCGGATGCGGCCGTGCGGATTTTGCGCCCAATCCAGCAGCTTGTCGAAATATTGCGCCAGGCAGGCAACGCTGCCGCCCCTCACCTCGAGCCCGAGATCGCGCCAGGCATTCTCGCCGATCGGCGCGAAATAATCGTCCGAGATGTTGAACCCACCGATGATCACCCGTTCCTCGTCGGCAAGGGCCAGCTTCTGGTGGTTGCGCAGCAGATATCGCCGTCCCCACCGGGCGCTGAACCGGCAGAATCGGACGTCGCTGTCCGCCAGCGGCTGAAAGAACGCGGTGCTGGCGGCATCGCTGCCGAACCCGTCGACGAGCAGCGACACGGACACGCCACGCTCCGCCGCGGCCAGCAGCGCATCGCGTACGCGCCGGCCGGATTCGTCGTCGAGGAAAATATAGTAGAGTATCCGAAGCGATGTTCGAGCGTCGTCGATCAGCCTCAGCAAGGCTACCAGCCGTTCCGGGCCGTCGGGGAGCAGGCGCAACTGGTTGCCGTCCACATCGGCCGTGATCGCATGATCTCTGGGTGGGTGCGCGTCGGCCATGGCGGGTCAGATGATCGGGCGGGCATGGCAGCGCAACCCCGATAATCTTGACTTGTCCGCGCGCCGAGCCTAGTTCGCGACCCTTCCCTTCCCAGATCGAAACCGAAAGCTGAGCTGCCCATGGCGCGCGTCACTGTTGAAGATTGCGTCGACAAGATCCCGAACCGGTTCGACCTGGTTCTGCTTGCCTCGCAGCGCGCCCGGCAGATCAGCGGCGGCGCCGAGCTCACGATCGATCGCGACCGTGATAAAAACCCGGTCGTCGCGCTGCGCGAGATCGCCGAACAGCGGGTCAAGCCCAAGCAGCTCGAAGAAGCCGTGATCAGCAACCTGCAGAAGGTGCAGGTTGATGATGACGACGCCGTCGATGAGATGGGCTCGCTCAGCGCTTCGGCCGAGGCACTGCGCCTCACCGCCGCCGCGCCGCCGCGCAACACCAATCTCGGCGCTGATTACGAATGATGCCGCATGGCCCTGGGACGGCCTGAGCCGTCCAAGGTGCCGTTCCACACGACCTTCCCGACGACATTCGGCCAATGCGCGCTCGCCTGGCGCGATGCTGCGCTGGTCGGGACCGCTCTGCCCGGCATCGACGACGCCGCGACGATCCTCGCGGCGATCCGTACATGCCCGGATGCTGTTGCCGCGCCGCCGCCGGCCTGGGTCGCTGACCTTGTCGCGCGCATCCAGAGCCTGTTGGCGGGTGAGCCGATCCACTTCACCGACGTCCCGCTCTCGCTCGATCGCGCCAATCCGTTCGAGCGGGAAGTTTATCGGGCCGCGTCCGCCATCCCTCATGGCGATACCCGCACTTATGGCGAACTCGCGACCGAGATCGGGCGGCCGGGGGCGGCGCGCGCGATCGGTCGGGCACTTGGACGCAATCCCGTCCCAATCGTGATCCCCTGCCATCGCATCCTCGCCGCCGACGGCCGGACGGGTGGCTTCAGCGCGCCGGGCGGGGTGTCCACCAAGATGCGGCTGCTCCAGATCGAGCGCGCTCGTGGCGGCGCTCAGGCCAGCCTGTTCGATCTGAGCTGGGAGGCGGCGCCGATCCGCCGCTAGGAGCCGCCAAGCTCGGATCGGTCGACCCAGTCCAGATCCTGGACGCCGAGCGGCCGCCCATCTTCGGAGCGGACGCAGACCGGCGCAACCGGGCGACGTGTCTGCCGATCCACCAGCACCGGATTGCCCGGCGTGCCGAACACCCAGCGATCGCCCCATTGCCGCAGCGCGATCAGCACCGGCAGCAGATCGCGCCCGCGCTCCGTCAGCAGATAGGCGATCTTGCGTCGGTCCGCCGCGTCCGGCTCTCGCCTGAGAATGTCATGCTCGACCAGCCGCGCCAGGCGATTGGACAGGATGTTGCGGGCAATCCCCAGCGTCGCCTGAAATTCCTCGAAATGACGCAAGCCGTTGAACGCGCCGCGCAGGATCAGGAACGACCAGCGCTCGCCCACCGCTTCAAGCGCGGCAGGTATCCCACAAATGGCGAGATGCTCGCGATGTTGGTCCGGGGTCATTCTTGCGGCGAACTACGCCCTTCGGCGCGCTTTGTCATATCTGGACCTGCTTTCCACCGCGGACGGGAAGTCGTCTTTGCAGCGCCCTTTTCTGTTGCAACGCAGCAGCGCACGACCCAAGTTGTCCGGGTGCTGCGGCAATATGAGCTTCTGGAACGGGTTCGCGCCTACGATCCCGACGCCGACGAGGCGCTGATCAACCGCGCCTACGTCTTCTCGATGAAGGCGCACGGGTCGCAAACGCGGGCTTCCGGCGATCCTTATTACAGTCACCCGATCGAAGTCGCCGGCATCCTGACCGATTTGCGGCTGGACGACGAGACCATCACCACCGCGATCCTGCACGATACGATCGAGGATACGCTGGCAACGCCCGAGGAGATCGAGCGGCTGTTCGGGGCGAACGTCGCGCGGCTGGTGGATGGAGTCACCAAGCTCAGCAAGATCGAAGCGCAAAGCGAGAGCCAGCGGGCGGCCGAGAACCTGCGCAAGTTCCTGCTCGCCATGTCTGGCGACATCCGCGTGCTGCTGGTCAAGCTGGCCGACCGGCTGCACAATATGCGCACGCTCCATTTCATCAAGAACGAGCAGAAAAGGCGGCGGATCGCGCGCGAAACCATGGATATCTATGCGCCGCTCGCCGAGCGGATCGGCATGTACGAGTTCATGACCGAAATGCAGACGCTCGCCTTCCGAGTGCTCGAGCCGGATGCTTACGAATCCATTTCCAAGCGGCTCGAGCAGTTGCACAAAGGCGGCGGCGATCTGATCGAGCGGATCGGGCGCGGCTTGAAGGCCCATCTGGAAGCGCATGGCATCGACGCGCAGGTTCAGGGGCGCGAAAAGCATCCTTACTCGATCTGGCGCAAGATGGCCGAGCGTCACGTCAGCTTCGAGCAGCTGTCCGACGTGATGGCGTTCCGCGCGATCGTGAACTCGGCCGAGGATTGCTACCGCACGCTTGGCCTGATCCACGGCCGATGGCCGATGGTGCCAGGCCGGTTCAAGGACTTCATCTCCACGCCCAAGCGCAACGGCTATCGCTCACTGCACACGTCGATCATCCACGACGAGCAGATGCGGATCGAGATCCAGATCCGCACCCGCGACATGCACGATCAGGCCGAACATGGCGTGGCCGCCCACTGGTCGTACAAGGAGGGCGGAGACGAGGTCGCGCATGCGCAGCACCCATGGATCAGCGATCTTGTCGAGATTCTGGAACATGCCGGCAGCCCGGAAGAGCTGCTCGAACATACGCGCATGGCGATGTACCAGGACCGCATCTTCGCGTTCACGCCGAAAGGCGAATTGATCCAGCTCCCCAAGGGCGCCTCTCCCGTCGATTTCGCCTATGCGGTTCATACCGATCTCGGCGACCAGACCGTCGGGGCCAAGGTCAACGGCCGCGTCATGCCGCTGCGCACGCCGCTCGACAATGGCGACCAGGTCGAGATCCTGGTCTCCAAGGCGCAACATCCGCAACCGGCCTGGCTGAATTTCGTGGTCACCGGCAAAGCCAAGGCGAAGGTGCGGCGGTTCGTCAAATCCAAGCAACGCGAGGAAACCGTCGCGCTCGGCCGCAAGCTGTTCGACGAGATCGTCCAGCGGTTGCCGCAGCCGCTGGGCTGGGAAGCCATGGCCGAGGCGCTGCGCCGTCTTCACCTCCACGATGATGATTCGCTGATGGAAGCGATCGCGTTGAAACGGATCGACGACGTTCAGGTCATGGAAGCCCTGCTGCCGGGATCGACCGGCAAGGGTGGCATCAAGCCGCCGCCACAGCGCCAGGCGATCTCGATCAAGGGCCTCACTCCAGGAGTCGCGTTCACGCTGGCCGAGTGCTGCCATCCCATTCCCGGTGACCGCATCGTCGGCCTTCGCCGCGAGGGGACGGGCATCGAAGTCCATGCGATCGATTGCGAGCGGCTCGCCGACGGCATCGACGCGGACTGGGTCGATCTTGCGTGGGGCGACGAATCGGACGGCGGCACCGCGCGGCTGTGCATCGTTATCAGGAACGAGCCGGGTTCGCTGGCGACGATCGCCGGCATCCTTGGCAATCACGGCGCCAATATCGTCAGCCTCGACCAAAAGGCGCGCGACGGCAGCTTCCACACCTTCACGCTCGGTCTGGAGGTGCATGATGTCCAGCATCTGATGCGCATCATCGCGGCGCTGCGCGCGACCGAGACCGTCTCCACCGCCGAAAGGATCTGACGAGTGTCGACGCTTGCGCCATTTGAGACTCGCCGTTCATTCCTGATCGGCTCGGCCGCCCTGGTGGCGGTGACGCTGAGTGAGAGACTAGGCGCGGCACCATCCCCGGCCGGCGGCTTCGTAATGTGGCACAGTCCCGGCTGCGGCTGCTGCATCGAATGGAGCAAGCGGGTCGAAGCCGCATTCGGCCGCAAGCTGCCGATCCTCGAAGTGCCGAACCTCGCCAGGGTCAAGGACGCGCAAGCCGTTCCGACTGACCTGCGATCCTGCCACACCGCGCTGATCGGCGGCTATGTGATCGAAGGCCACGTGCCGCCCGCCGACATCCGCAGGCTGATCGGAAGCCGCAACCGGACGATCCGTGGTTTGGCGGTTCCCGGCATGCCGGCCGGATCGCCCGGCATGGATGTCGGCCACGATCGCCGCGATCCGTATCAAGTGATCGCCTTTGCCGCGGGTGGGCGCCGAAGGCTGTTCGCGCGGCACGGCTAGGAGCCTTCACCCGCGGCTGCTAGGCTGCGGCCATGACCGACACGCCCGCATCGATGAGCTACGGCGATTATCTCGGGCTCGATCAGCTGCTCTCCGCACAACGACCGCTCTCGTCCAATCATGACGAGATGCTGTTCATCATCATCCACCAGACCAAGGAGCTCTGGCTCAAGCAGATCATCCGTGAGCTGACTTTGACCATGGATCTGATCCGCGCCGATGCGCTGATCCCGGTGCACAAGGGGCTGTCCCGTGTGTCGCGCATCCAGGCCGTGATGACGCTCAGCTGGGACGTGCTGGCGACCATGACGCCCAGCGACTACACGCGTTTCCGGGAAGTGCTCGGCGCCAGTTCGGGCTTCCAGTCGGGTCAGTTCCGGCTTGTGGAGTATCTGCTCGGGCTCAAGGATCCTGGCCATCTGCGGCATCAGCCGGACGGATCGGAGCACCATGGCGCCTTGTCGCGCGCGCTGCACCAGCCAAGCTTGTGGGACGAGGCGAACGCGGCATTGTCTCGGGCGGGTTTCGATTTGCCCCGTCAGGCGCTGGAGCGGGATTGGTCCCAAGCCTACCAGCCGCATGACGGCGTGGAGAATGCCTGGGCGCAGGTCTATCGCGAGCCGGAACGATGGTGGGCTTTCTACCAGCTCGCCGAAAAGCTGGTCGATCTGGACGATGCTTTCTCCACCTGGCGGCACAAGCACGTGGTCACGGTCGAACGCATCATCGGCCTGAAGCGCGGGACCGGTGGCACGGTCGGCGTCGCTTACCTGCAATCAACGCTGGCCAAGCGGGCCTTTCCCGAACTCTGGTCCTTGCGCACCCGCCTCTGAAGCGTGATGATTCTGCGTGCACTCAACCGTCTTCGCGAGCCGAAGGCGAAGCAATCCAGACCGATCTGGAGCAGACTGGATTGCTTCGTCGCTCGCGCTTCTCGCAATGACGATAGAAGCTAATCTCATCGTGCTCTAACTCGGCCAGCGTCTCGCGGATAATCCGCTCCCGCTCCGCCAGGGCGGGATGGGTGCGGAACAGGCGCGGTCCATCATATCTAGCATAGAATCGCCGCCAGAATGGGATCGCCGCGCGCATGTCGTAACCGGCCGCCGCCGCCAACTTGATGCCGAGCCGGTCCGCTTCCCGCTCGGTCGCGAGCACGCGCGCGGCATTCTTGCCCAGCTCGCGCAATAAGCCGCGCGGCACGCGCTGGGCGCGCAGGCGCTCGCCATGCTTGAGGACGATATGCGCGAGCTCGTGACCGACGATCACCGCCAGCTCGTCGTCGCTGCGGGTTTCCATCAGTGCGCCCGTGGTTAGCACGATTTGCCCGTCTCCGCTAACTGCCGCGGCTTCTCTCGAACGGGCAAGCCGCACCCGTGCCGGGCAACCCAGCCGAGAGCCTAGAACGGTGCCGAGCTCCTGGCCCGACCGCAGGACGCGCAACCTGACCGGTCCCAATCGCAGCTGCTTTTCCATCAGCTCGCCCGTCTCGGTCCGGGCGGCCGCGGCGGAGACCGAGCTTGAATCATCAGGATAGATGCGGCGCTCGTTGACCGAGAGAATGACATCGCCGGCGACCAGCCCGGCCTCGGCGCCCGGGCTGCCGTCGACGACGCTGACGATACCTGGGCCAAGGTCGAGTCTTCGTCGCTCGATCAGGCTCGGCCGATCGGCGGGTGAGTATTCGGCGGCGTGATCGAGAGCCAGTCCCACCACCGGAGCCGTCTCGGCGCAGTGTCGAACCGCCCCGGTCGCGACGCGATAGGCGACTTTCGCCACGCGGTGATCTGCAAGCCGCAGGTAGGAGCCGGCCTGCTGCGAGACGCTCGCGGCAATCGCGCCGGGGGCCAACCCGGCGAGTAGCACGAACGAGAAAAGCCGGAGAAGCTGACCACTTCCCCGGCTGAACTCTTTCATTGGTGACCGGCCGAAGCCGGCGTCAGCTTACGGGCTGACCGGCGCGCCATCATTGTCCCGGAAGACGATGATCAGGCCGAGAATCACCAGGCTGATCGCGAACAGCGGAATGATGAAACCGCGGCGGCGACCCTGAAACATTTCGCTGTCGCCATCGACAGTCTCAGCGGCCGGAGTGGCTTCGACTGCTGCTGCGCGCGCGGCGGCATTGGTCTGGGCGAGCGCCACTTCCGGCGCGGCAACCAGGGCCAGGGCCGTAGCCGCAGCCAGGAACTTCTTGAAAACCACGTCAGCTTCTCCCTTCGTACTCAACTACCCTGAGTTCAGCCCCTGATATCCACAAGGCGTGAACCTGTCCACCCGGAAAACCCGCTCGTCGCCGAGCGCTGGACTTGCTCTAAGCGGCTGAATATTGACGAATTCTGAAACTCGCAATGCTCAGCCGCTATATCGAGCGGGGCTTCGTTGGAGAATCACGCCTCATTGTTGCTCAAACGCATCGCTCGGCTCTCGCGCTGGCGACGGCGGCGGCAGCCACCGATCCCGGCGCCCCGCACCGCTTGACAATGGCGCTGGCCGAAGCCCTTTGACCGCCGGAACTTCCCGCACAGGATGAAAAGTGACAAGCAACGATCGCATCGTGGTTATTGGGCTCGGCTATGTCGGGTTGCCTCTCGCCGTGGCTCTGGCGCGCAGCTTCGACGTGACCGGCCTGGATATCGATCAGCGGCGGATCGCCGAGTTGCGGTCCGGCTTGGATCGCACCAACGAGATCGATGCCGCCACCCTCACCGCCTCGCCGCTTCGGATCACCAGCGACCCGGCCGATTGCGGGGGCGCGAACATCTATATCGTGACGGTGCCGACGCCGGTCGACGACGCCAACCAACCCGATCTGCGTCCCGTCATCGGGGCCACCAAGGCCGTGGCGGCGATGCTCGATGCGAAGACCAAGCCGATCATCGTGTTCGAAAGCACCGTTTATCCCGGGGTTACCGAGGAAATTTGCGGGCCGCTCCTGGAGGAGGTCTCAGGCCTGAAGCGCGGCGAGGATTTTTTCCTCGGCTATTCGCCGGAGCGGATCAATCCGGGCGACCGCGAGCATACGGTCGACCGCATCACCAAGGTCGTCGCGGGGGAGAATGAAGCGATCACCGAACGGCTCGCCGCCCTTTACGGCGCGGTGACCAGCGGCGGCACGTTCCGCGCCAAGTCGATCAAGGCGGCCGAAGCCGCCAAGGTGATCGAGAATGCGCAGCGCGACATCAACATCGCCTTCATGAACGAGATCACGCAGATCTTCTCGCGTATGGACATCTCGATCTGGGATGTGCTGGAAGCGGCCGGCACCAAGTGGAATTTCCTGCCGTTCCAGCCCGGGCTGGTCGGCGGCCACTGCATCGGGGTCGATCCTTATTATCTCAGCTTCCGCGCCCAGCAGCTCGGGCAGGAGCCGCACGTCATCCTGTCGGGCCGCTCGATCAACGACGGAATGGGTGCCTGGGTGGCCGACCAGCTCCATGCCCGGCGCGGCGGCCGTGCCGGCTCGGCGCTGGTCATGGGCCTGACTTTCAAGGAGAATGTGCCGGACCTGCGCAATAGCCGCGTGATCGACGTGATCGAGCGGCTGAAGAGCCTCGGCCATGACGTCAGCGTCCATGATCCGCTGGCCGATGCGGGAGAAGCGAAGCACGAATATGGCGTCGACCTCGCGACCGGCGAGCCGGACGGACGCTATGACCTGGTCGTCGTCGCAGTGCCCCACGCGATTTACGGACGGCTCGACGATGACAAGATTGCGGACCTGATCGCGCCAGGCGGTCTCCTGGCCGATCTCAAGAACCTCTATGCGAGCCGGCCACTGCCACAAGGTTCGGACCGCTGGACCTTGTAGAAGCAGTGCAAACTACAAGCCTGTGTTCCTGCGCAGGCAGGAACCCAATCTCAGCGGCTGGGCTCCTGCCTTCGCAGGAGCACGGCTTTCACACGCCGTGATAATTCCGGTACCATTCCACGAACCGCGGAATTCCGACGTCGATCTTGGTCGTGGGCTGAAACCCGAGATCGCCCTGGATGGCGCTGATATCGGCATATGTGTCGCGCACATCGCCGGCCTGCATCGGCATCAGCACCTTCTCCGCCTTTCGCCCGCACGCCTGCTCGATCAGCGTGATCATGCGCGTCAGCTCTTCGGAATTGTTGTTGCCGATATTGTAAAGCCGGTGCGGCGCCTTGCTTCCGCCCGCCTTGACCGCGCCGTCGTCGGGCGGCGGATTGTCCAGGCAGGCGATGATCCCCGAGACGATGTCGTCGACATAGGTGAAGTCGCGCCGCATATTTCCTTCGCCGAACACCTGGATCGGCTCGCCGGCGAAGATCGCCTTGGTGAACAGCCACATCGCCATGTCCGGCCGGCCCCACGGACCATAGACGGTGAAGAAGCGCAAACCCGTCTGCGGGAGTCTGTATAAATGGGCGTAAGTCTCGCTCATCAACTCGTCCGCCTTCTTGGTCGCGGCGTAGAGCGAGAGCGGATGGTCGACCCGGTCCTCGACCCGAAACGGCAACGCATCGTTGCCGCCGTAAACCGAGGATGACGAGGCATAGACGAAGTGACGCGAGCGGCGGTGCCGCGCGACTTCCATGACGTTCAAATGTCCCACGAGGTTGGACTGCACATAAGCGCGCGGATTCTCGATCGAGTAACGCACGCCCGCCTGCGCTCCAAGGTGGACGATCCCGTCGAAATCCTCGCCGTCCACCGCGCGGCCAAGCGCGTCGGCGTTCGCGAAATCGACTTCGATGAAGCGGAACGCGTCGCCGAAGTCGCGCCGCTGGGCCACCAGCCGGTCGCGCTTCAGCTGCACGCTATAATAATCGTTGACATTGTCGATGCCGATGACGGCTTCGCCACGGCTCATCAGCCGGCGCGCGACATGATAGCCGATAAATCCGGCAGCGCCGGTGATCAGGGTGGTCAAGAACGAGACTTTCGGTTGTTCGGGGCGCATCTAACCGCAGACCGGGCGACCGACAATCGTCGATTGATCTGCGCGGGCGACGCCGTGCGAACGCGCGCAAAAGGTGGACTTGAAGCCCGATGGTCTTCTAATGGTCTGTGCTCACCCGAATTGCTGGAGCCCGTGGGCGAACCTGAGTGACATTCGCAGCAGGAAAGATTGCCAGCGCCCGGCCGACCATCTGGGCCAGAGTGCGCATGCAACTCGGGGTCGGCCTCCTCCTGGCGGTGCTGGTGCCCTGGGCGGCGCGGGTCCGCATCGAGCGCGCGGAGCTGGACTGGATCGGCCTGCAAAATTCGCTGATCGGTACGTTCGTCGCGGTGGTGGCCGGCTATTATGGGTTCCGGCGGCTGTCGCGCTACCCGGGCGTGCGCTCGTCCTACCATATTCTGCCGTCGTTCGCCGGTTCGTTCGGGCTCGTGCTCGCCGTCTTCTTCTTCGCGCGCCTCGATTATAGCCGCATACAGTTCGTGGCGAGCTTCGCCCTGTCGGTCTTTTGGTACTATATCGTTTACTTCAAGCTCCAGCGGCAGCAGCTGCTCACGATCGGCGTGGTGCCGCACGGCGCGGTCGCCAATCTGCTTGCGATCAAGGAGGTGAACTGGATCCGGCTGACCCGCGATGATCCCGAGCCGGACAGATATCCCGTGATCGTCGCCGATCTGCGCGCGGACATTCCGGACGAATGGGAGCGATTCCTTGCCGATCGCGCGCTGAACGGTACGTTGGTGATGCACGTCAAGCAGATGGAGGAATCGCTGACCGGACGGGTGGCGATCGAGCATCTGTCCGAGAACACGCTTGGCTCGCTGATCCCGGGCATCGTCTTCGCCAAGTTCAAGCGCGTCGGGGACCTGATCACGGCCTTGATCGCCCTGCCCTTGCTGCTGCCGGCGCTGGCCATCGTGGCGCTCTGGATCCGGCTCGATTCTCCGGGCCCGGTTTTGTTCAGGCAGCAACGGATGGGATATCGCGGCCAGCCCTTCACCATGTACAAATTTCGGAGCATGCGGCACGGCCCGGCCGAGGCTGATGCGCGCACCGCCGCGATGACGCGTGACGGCGATGATCGGATCACGACGGCGGGTCGCATCCTGAGGCAATATCGGATCGACGAGCTGCCGCAGCTTTTCAACGTCATCCGGGGCGAGATGAGTTGGATCGGACCGCGCCCGGAAGCCGTGCCGCTGTCCCTCTGGTACGAAAAGGAGCTGCCCTTCTACCGCTACCGGCATATCGTTCGGCCTGGGATCACCGGCTGGGCGCAGGTCAAGCAGGGCCATGTCGCCGATGTGGACGAGGTGCTGTGGAAGCTTCACTACGACTTCTATTATATCAAGAATTTCTCCATCTGGCTCGATCTGCTGATTATCGCCGGCACCGTCCGGACGATCCTCAGCGGATTCGGGGCTCGTTGATAGAAGTGGAAACAAGATGACCGAACAAAGCCGCGGCAAGATCATCCGGTGCGACGACCTTCTCGAAGCCGACGTGAATGGCGAGATCGTCGCGCTGCATGTCGAGAAGGGGCAATGCTACGGCATGAACACAGTTGCATCCCGCGTCTGGGAGTTGCTCGCCGAACCGACCTCGGCCGAACAGATTTGCGAGACGCTGTCGTCGGAATTCGACGTCGATCGCGAAACCTGCCTCACCGATGTGGAGGCATTGATCGCCGATTTCGACTCGGAAGGGCTGATCAGGCCGGCCGCCTAAACCTCCGCTTGCCCGATAATCTCTCGAGCATGGGCTTCCAGGCGCGTGGCCTGCGCATCGTAATTGTCGAAGCCCCACACCCGCCGCGCGCCGAATAGCGGCACTTTCCTGGCCAGCTCGAGACAGGCGAAAAGGTGGCGCCTGGTGCCGCCCATCCGGGCCAGGTAACCGCCACGATATGTATTGGCGACCAGCGCGTTCACCGCCGCGACGCCCGCCAGCGGCTCGATCTCCGGGCCGCGCTCCTCCGCCTTTTCGAGCAGGTAGATGTGGCTGAGCGGGATCGGCCCGCTTCGGCTCGCGCGCGGCGTCGGCAGGTTGAACTTGTCCATGTCGTCGAACGCGAGCTCCAGCCCGTCGGTGCCGCGCCCGCTCTGTTCCAGCGCCTCGCGCCACAGCCGCAGCCGCGGAATGCCCGGATAGGCGAGCGGCCTGCCCTGCGCATCGGGCACGACCACGCAGACATCGTCCGCGAGGATGCGGTGCCCGCGATCCAGGAACCAGGCCGCCATCGTCGATTTGCCGGCGCCGCTATGCCCCATGAAGGCCACCGCGCGCCCGGCGATCTCGATCGCGTTGGCGTGAAGCGGCAGCAGCCCTCGCTGGTGGATGATCGCGCCGAGCGCGGAGCCGAGCAGGAACAAGCGGATGTTGCGCTCTGAAGCCCCGTCCTGCGGCTGGATCATGATTTCCCGGCCGTCGCGGACCCTATAGCCGCCAACCTTCGGAATGAAGAGATTGACCTCGTCGGGCGTGATCAGGTGATCGGAGCCGGCCGCGCCGAAGCGGATCGCGACATCCGCGGCAGCGTCCGGCGACGCGGGGACGAGTTCCGGCAGCGCAAGTTCGGATTCGAGGACGAGCCCGAACACCGCATATTTCGCCCCGCTCATTGCCGCACGTCCCGAACGATCCGGCCTTCGCGAAACTCGATGATGCGCTCGCATTGCGCGAGGCTGGAATCGCGGTGGGCGATCATGACGATGGTCGGATCGTGCAACGCCTGACGCAGCCCGCGCAGAACCCGGCCTTCCCCCTCGACATCGATCGCGTTGGTCGCCTCGTCGAGAAGCAACAGGCGCGGCGCCCGCAGCAAGGCGCGCGCGAGGGCGATGCGCTGCCGCTCGCCGCCCGAGATCAAGGTGCCCCGCTCGCCGACGATCGTGTCCAGTGCCGCGGGCATGCGCCGGACGAGCGCCTCCGCGCCGGCCTGCTCCAACGCGCGCCAGACGTCCTCGTCCGTCGCCTCCGGTCGCGCCCAGAGCAGGTTCCGGCGGATCGTATCGTGAAACAGGAACGGGTCTTGCGAGACATAGCTGACGGCGTCGCGCCAGGAATGAAGTCGAGCGCCGGCCAGCGGTTCGCCATCGACCAGCACCGTCCCGGACTGTGGCGGGTACAAGCCGACCAGTAGGTCCGCCAGCGTGGTCTTGCCCGCTCCCGAAGCGCCGGTGATGCCGACGAACGTCCCCGGCTCGATCCGCAGATTAAGGTCGCGGACGCCGCCGCCAGCGCTCTCCTCGCCGGGGTGGAGGAAAGTCACGTTCCGAAATTCCACCAAGCCGCGCAGCTTCGGCCCGGGCGATGCCTGCTCGATCGGCCCGCCGGACGAGTGCCGGCCAAGCTCGACCTGCAATTCGGTCAGCTTGCGATAGGCGGGCAGGCTGTGGGCGATGAACTGGGCGGCGGATTGGATCTGCGACACCGGGCCGTTCATCCGGGCCAGCACGAACAGAAACGCGATCAGGGCCGCCGGCGCGACGTCGAGCAGCGCGATCCCGATCAGCATCGCGATCCCGGCCACGAACGCCGCCACCGCCGTCAGCATCAGCTGCGCCGAAGTCCGCTGACGGGTGAATTCGAGCCGCCGGTCGCCGGCCTGCGACAGCACCTCCTCGAACTCGCGAACGAAGCCGCGTTGCAGGTTCTGGCTGAAGGCGAGCTTGAGGCCGCCAAGGAATTGCGTGGTGCCGGTCACCAGCGACAGCTGCGCCTGGGTGAAATCCTCGCCCAGGGATCGCGACCGCCGGATGACCGGCCGGAGCGCCAGCGTGCCCGCCGTCAGCAACAGCAGCACGATCAGCGCCAGCACCGGTGACAGCAAAGCCACCAGCACCGCCTGTCCAACGATCGTGGCCAGGGCGACGCTCGCTTGCAGGCCGAAGAACGCCGCATCGCCGCAGGCCTGGACATCGCTGCCGAGCACGTGGGTGATGCGCGCATGGCGCAGCCGGGCAATCACGTCCCAGCTGGTGCCGGCGACGGCATTGATGATGCGTAGCCGGTGCCCATCGACGAACCCGATCTGGATGCGTGCGAGCAGAATGTCCCGCCGCATGATGATGATCGCCCGGATGGCGAGCAGGCCCGCGAACAGCCCGAGCAGGACGAGCAATTGGGTCGTGCGGGACGCGCCCGGGAGCAGTCCCGTCAGCGATCCCGTCAGCTGGTCGATCCACGGATTGCCCGCCCCGGTTCCGAGCAGAACCGACAGGATCGGCAGCAGCAGCAGCACGCCCAGCCCTTCGACCAGCGCGCCGAGGATCAGCAAGGTCGCGACCGCCCAGCGCCGCGGGCCGATGAAGCGCAGAAAATCGGCCGCGAAATCCCGCAGCGTCGTCACGCGTCCCTCGCCCGGAGGTTTGATCACCTGATGAGCAACCATGGCGCGCTTCAGCGGGCCGGCGCGGCTGGATAGACGGCGAGGCAGGCAAAGCCTTCGGCTTCGTCGACGCCGAGCACCGGGCGCCCCTCGGCGGTGATCCAGACATGCGCGCGCAAGCCCTTCTCGCCGCCTTGCGCGACACCATAGTGCAGCGTGGAGGGAATGCCGCGCCGTCGCAGCATCAGGTGCAGCGTCAGCCCGCGCTGGAAGCAGACCGCCCGCCAAGGCACGCGGTCCGCCCAGCGCTGCACCGCCCAGCGACATTGCGCGATCAGCCGTTCCGCCGCAGCCTCGTCGGGCCGGGAGCGACCGGCACCGCCCTGCATCAGCTCGGCCGTCCGCCGGAACGGCAACAGGCGAATGACGAGCGATGCCGCGGCAAGCGTCCACAGAGCCTCGACGAGCACGCGGCGATTGTCCCGGCTGAGCCGGGCCAGGCGCCGCAGAGGCGTGAGTTGATGGGTGCGCGTGGCCATGGTGGAGGATCGAGATCGGTGGAAATGCGCTAACCCAAGCCGCCCCTGGCGGAAAGAGCCTTCACGAGCCGGTCGAGACGATGAAGTGCCCGGCCGCGAGCGCGAAGAGCAGGGACGTGCGGTAGCGCGCGATTACGTCCTGCCGGTGCCAGCCGTCGCTCGGCATCTCGTCGAGCCAGCGGCGCAGCTTGCCGGTGTCGAGCATGTCGGCCGCGCGCGGATCGCCTTCGATGCGATCGAGGAGCCGGTATGCGTCGGCCAGATGCCTGCGAAGTCCGACATGCCAATCCGCCGCCTGATAGCCCTTGCGACGCTCATCCAGCACGGCCGCCGGCAGCCGATCGGCCAAGGCCGCCCGCGCCAGCGGCCGGCGCTGCCCGTTGCTGAGCAGCATCTCGAGCGGCAGAGACATGGTGAACTCGATCAGCCGGACGTCGGCGGTGGCGTCCCGCTTGTCGATCCCCCAGCCGCCGAGGATGCCCTTGCGATATTGGCCGAAGTCCATCTGGGACAGTCCGGCGGCGGTGCGCTGATGATAGTCTTTCCGGCGGCTGATCGGACCGAAGCTCTGCTCGGCGATCTCGTCTTGCAGCCGCTCGAGGTAAGCCGGCCGAAGCGGGATCTCCAGGGACGGGGCGGAGGACAGGGTGGCAATCCTGCGCCAAAGGGCGGTCGGGACCCACGGGCCGAAGGACGAGGCGAGCACGCCGCGGATACGCGCGCGCCCGTGCGTGATCGCCCCGCCGGCTTCCCGCGCCCATTCGAATAGCCGCCATTGTCGGATATAGTCCGCCAGCAAGGTCGTCGGTGCCGAGCTGATCGTCCAATTGCCGATTTCGCCCGACAGCAGCACCGAGGCGCCAGCGCCGCGCGCGCTGGTGCGTATTCCGGACAGCCAATCGTGATTGCACAGATTGAATGGAGGCCGCTCGAAAGACCCGATGCTGTGGTCCAGATAGGCGACGAGGGATCCCGCCGGATTGCGGATCAATTCGTGCTGGATGTTCGGGTAAAGAGCGGCGGTGGCCCGAGCGAGCCCGGACTCGTCGGCGAAGCGGTCGCGCGGATCGGGTCGAGCTTGATCGTCGCCGGGTATGGAGGTGTAGGCGATCACCCGATCGGGGAAAAGCCGCGCCGCTGTGGCGGTTACCGCGCTGCTGTCCCAGCCGCCGCTCAGATGCGTGGCCACCAGCCCGTCGGCGCCACGCAGCCGCGAGGCGACGGCCTGATCCAGTTGCGCGCGGTAAGCCTCGACATAGTCGCCGAATGTGCTGAGCCGAAGCGCGCGAGGGCGCGGCGTCCAATAGCGGCGGCTGGTCTCGCCGGCCGGCGTGACGGTCACGACATGGCCCGGTTCCACGCGGCGGATATGCTCGTGGAAGCTGGACGGCCCGACTTGCGGCAGAAGCGCGGCGAAGCGGGCCGCCAAGTCGAGGTTCGGTGCCGTCGATATATCGGCCAGTGCGTGCAGGCCTTGCGGCATCGACGCAAAGGCAACGAGGCTTTTACCCCGATGCCAGAAGAGCGGCCGCTGCCCCAGGGGATCGCGGGCCAGGGTCATTCTGCTCGATCGCTCGTCGAACCAAGCAAAAGCGAAATCGCCGACGAGACGGTCGAGGATGGCTTCGCCCCATCGCTCAAGGCCCGCCAGCAGCAAAGCCACGTCGGAAAGCTTCCCGGCTTGCGGTTGCGGCAGCCCAAGCGCCTCGGCGAGTTCCGGTCGATTGTCGATCCGCAGGTCGGCCACCAGAAGACACGATCCGTCAGCACCCGTCAGGACACCGGCATCATATCGGTCTTCCGGTAATGTCCTGAAAAGGTTGCGCCCGGCGGCAAACGAACCTCGTTGCACCAAATGGCTGCCGTCCGGCCCCAGCGCAGCGAGCGCACGCAGCATGTCCCGGCAGGAACGCTCGCCATCCACGCCGCCCCGCAGGTGCCATACACCCGCGATCGCGCTCATGGAAAAGCCCCCCGCCAGCGGCGGAGGGCTTCCTCTTCAACTCGCAAAATAAGCGTAGGGCTTAGGAACCCTGGGCACCGCCGCCGCCGTCGGCGCGAGTGCCGTCGCGGCTTTCCGCCGATCCGGCTTCGATGCGCTGCAGCTCGGGGCGAACCCACTCCTGCTTGCCCTGATCCGCAACCTGCTTTTCGCTGTTCGTCACTTCAAAACACTCCCTGCACAACATCTGCCGAAGTTCTGGCGATGGACTATCCCCAAATCAACCCACTTGATTGCCAATTCGTTGCGGACAGGCTGTTATCGCCGCTGCGGTTGCACCGGTGCAACATTCGCGACCGGCGCGAGCGCGATCCCGAACAGAGCCCACCGACCGCCAACGGGCTGATAGAGAAGGTCGAACGCAATCCCGGTCGGCCGTAGCGGAAACACGCCTCGCATTCGCAACAGTCCGCCTTCGATAACCGGCCCGATGTCGTAGGTGGGCGTCACCAGCAACGTGTTGGACAGGTCCAGCCGTTGATTGCGGATTGCCTGGAACACGCCGGCCAGCGTGGCCGCATTGTTGTTGGTCTGAAAACTCGGAGCGCCGAGATCCCGAAGCACCGAGTAGTTGCCGGTCGCGTTGGCATGATCGACGGCGGCCATTGTCGACCAGACCAATTTGGCCACGGTCAGAGCATCCGGAACCGCCAGCGCGGCCGGGACTGGCGCGGGCACGGCCGGCTGCGGCCGGACCTGGTTTCTGGCCTGTCCATAGGCTGGCGCGGCCACCAGCCCCAGCGCCACTATCCCGACAAGAAAACGGGCCGGGGCACGAAGCCCCGACCCGCATTTCACTTCAAGCGAATTGCTTACCACGCGACCTGGAAGCCGGCGCGCGCGCCCACTTCCCCGCTGTCGAAGCCGACGCCGACGCCGGCCGAGACGGACGACATCTCGCCGACCCGGGCCGACAGAGCGGCGGTGGCGGCGGCGCGGTTCTGGAAATAGCCGACGCCACCCGACATCGCGAAGCTCGCGCCGGTTGGAATGCCCGGCGTTTCCATCGCGAGCGCCATGGCAACGCCCTCATTGGCCTTGCGGATGTCGCGGCGGTTGATCTCCGACAGATCGAACAGGCTCGCCGTCTGGCCCTGCAGCGCGGTGATCGACGTGCCCTGCGAAGCGACGGTGCCCTGCAGCGCCGTGATCGAGGTGCCCTGCGCGGCAACCGTGGTCTGCAAGGTCGCGACCTGCGGGAGCAACGTCGTGTTGCGGCCGAGAACGCCATTGGCGTCCACCGTCGCGACGCCGACCGAGGTCGCCTGCTGAGCCAGGGTGCTGGCGGCGATGTCACCGACCCGGACCGAGCTGCCGGCGCCGCCGAGAACCACCTGGTTGTCGGCGGTCGCGGTCGCACCAAAGCCGAGCGCGGTCGAATTGGCGCCCGAAGCGCTGGCGTTCTTGCCGATCGCGGTCGCCTGCGTGCCGACGGCCGAGGCCTGATGGCCGGCGGCGAGCGACAGGTTGCCGGTCGCGCGCGACTGCCAACCGAACGCCTGGGCGCCGCGGCCGGAAGCGACGGACTCACCGCCAACCGCCGTCGAGTGGAAACCGGACGCCAGCGCCTGATCGCCAAGCGCGACCGCGTCTTCGTCGGTCGCCTGCGCCAGGTTGCCGACCGCAACCGCCGTGCCGAGCGAAGCGGCGTTGCTCTGCGTCGTGTTCGATTGGTTGCCGATCGCGACCGAGCCGATGCCGCGCGCAGTGGCCTGCGAGCCCAGCGCGACGGTGTTGGCGTCGATCGCATTCGCATTCTGGCCGACCGCGGTCGCGCCGGCGCCGAGCGCGCTGGCAACGTCGCCGATCGCCACGGCCGATGCACCCTCTGCAGCGGCCAGGCGGCCAGCGGCGGTCGAGTTCACGCCGGTTGCGAAAGCGCGGTCGCCAACGGCGGTGCCGGATGCGCCGGCTGCGTTCGCGTCCTTGCCCAGGGCAGTGGCGCGCGTTCCGCTGGCGCGGGCGATATGGCCCGTGGCAAGCGCGAAGTCGCCGGTGGCGCTGGCCTGCCAGCCGAATGCCTGAGCACCCCGGCCCGAAGCGACAGATTCGCCGCCGATCGATGTGGAATGGAAGCCGGTCGAACGGGCGAGGTCACCGACGGCAACCGCGTCTTCGTCGGTCGCCTGAGCGCCGTTGCCGACCGCGGTGGCGGTGAGCGCGATCGCATTGGCGTTACGTCCAACCGCTACCGTTCCCTCCTGGGTCGCGCTCGCAATGTCGCCTACCGCAACCGAGGAGAGGCCATCCGCGGCCGCCAGACGGCCAACGGCCGTAGCGTTCGCGCCGGTCGCGAAAGCCCGGTCACCATAAGCACTGCCGGATGCGCCGCCCGCTGTGGCGCGCGTGCCGACGGCTGTCGAATTCACGCCAGTGGCAGCGGCATTCGCGGCCGGGGAGTCGCACTCGGTGCTGCCCGCGGCAGCGCTCGACGAGCATTGGCCCGCCGCGCCGGCGACCTGGGCCGAAGCTGGGCTGGCGATCGCGATTGCGAGCAGGCTCGCGGCTGCGGGAAGGACGAATTTCTGAACCTTGGTGCTCACGTACATGCGCTGGACTCCCTGTGTGCTGGCGCTTTAACCTGCGCGCCTGTTGCATTTGTCTATGTCGGCTCCGGCCTGCTTTGCAATGGCGGGCGTTGCTTTTCATCAGGCCCGGCTGGCTTGGCAGTTGATTTGGCCGCGATAGTCGCGCCAGGACAACAGTCGGCACATGCGCAAACTCAGTCCTGAATTCCTGCTCGCGGCTGCCTGTTGCCGCTGGCCGCCGAGCGAGCCAGCGGTGCGCGTGCGGGCGGCGGCGGTGGATTGGGCCAAGTTCCTGGCCGTGATCCGTCGGCAGCGCGTCGAAGGGTTGGCCAGCAACGCCCTGCGGCGGAGCGGCATCCCGCTTCCGGACGCGATCGCGACCGAGCTTCGCGCCGCCGCCGCCGAGATCGCGCGGCTGAACCTCGCCTTTGTCGCTGAGTCGCGCCGGCTCCAGCGGATGTTCGATGGCGCCGGGCTCGACTTCCTGTTCGTCAAGGGCGCGACCCTCGACATGCTCGGCTATGGCAGCCTCGCCCTGAAGCGCGCGCGAGACATCGACATGCTGATCGCGCCTGCCGATGTCGCGACAGCCTGCGAATTGCTGGCGCAAGCGGGTTATGCGCGCACGATACCCGGGCCGGAGGTTGGGCCGGACAGGTTCGGCCGCTGGATCGAATTGTGCAAGGAAACCAACTGGTACCACCCGGCAACCGGCATCGTGGTCGAACTCCACACTGATCTCGTCGATAATCCCGCCCTGCTCCCCGGCGTGGATACCGGCGCGCCGCGTCAGACGGTCGAGGTCGCACCGGGCATCGCGCTGGAGACATTGGCGACCGAGCAGCTGTTCGCCTATTTGTGCGTGCACGGCGCCACCCATGCCTGGTCGCGGCTCAAATGGGTGGCGGACGTCGGCGCGCTGCTCTCGTCGCTCGACCCGGATGCCATCGAGCAACTCTATCGCAAATCCCTGGCGATCGGCGTCGGGCGCTGTTCCGCGCAGGCGCTGCTGCTGTGCCGGGAGCTGTTCGAACTGCCGCTTCCCGAGCGCCTCCTCGCCGAATTGGAGGCCGACCGGGTCAGCGTTTGGCTTCGCGACCTGGCCTTGCAAGTGATGACCGGACAAAGCGGGGCGGAGCTGGACGATACCGTGTTGGGAACAATCCCCATCCACCTGTCCCACTTCGCGCTGGCAAGCGGCTGGCGTTACCGCCTGTCCGAACTCACCCGAAAATTGCAAAGCCGGCAGGATCAGGTGGACATCCCCCTGCCCCGCCCGCTGACCTTCCTTTACCCGCTGATCGCCGTGCCGAGCTGGCTGTGGCGGCGGGCCCGGGCCGCGTCCTAGCCGGGCTGGGTTTCGGCGCGCCAGGCCTGGAACATCAGCACCGCCCAGAGCGCCGGGGTCGCGTCGCGCTCCCGTTGGAGATGCTGGTTCCAGCGGCGGTGGACGGCGGCGGCGTCGAAGAAGCCCTCCTCGCGCAGCCGGCGCTCGTCGAGCAGCTCCTCGGCCCAGGGACGCAGCGGCCCCCGCATCCATTCGCCGACCGGAATTCCGAACCCCGCCTTGGGCCGGTCGAACAAGGATTGCGGCGCCTCGCGATACAGCAGCTTGCGCAGGATCTGCTTGCCCTTGCCGCCGTGGATCTTCATCGAAACCGGGATCCGCGCGGCCAGCTCGGCGACGCGGTGATCGAGAAACGGCACACGTGTCTCCAGGCTCACCGCCATCGCCGCGCGATCGACTTTGCACAATATGTCGTCGGGCAGGTAGGATACCGCGTCGCAATACATCATCCGCACCGCGTCCGGCGCATCCGGGCCGATGTCCATGTCGAACAGGAGGTCGTTGGCCGCCATCGGCGCGGTCGGGACTGGCGACGCCTCGAAGCTCCATTCATCGAGGAAGCTGTTGTAGATATCGTCGAAGCGGCGGGCGCCGCCCATCAGCCGCAGACCCTTTTGCACCTTGGAGCCGAAGTGCGGCCGCTTTTCCAGGCCGGGGACGAACCGCGACAGCGCGTTCCAGGTGCCCGCTGGCAGCCGGCTGAGCGGCCCGCCGACCAGCTGGCGGACCGGCCGCGGCACGCGCTGAACGTTCTTCCACAGGAGCGGCGCCTGGAAATGACGGTTGTAGCCGCCGAACAGCTCGTCGCCGCCATCGCCGGACAGCGCAACGGTGACCTGCTCGCGCGCGAAGCGGCTGACCAGATGCGTCGGGATTTGCGAGCTGTCCGCGAACGGCTCGTCATACATGGACGGCAGCAGCGGAATGACGTCGCGGGTTTCCTTCACCGTCACATAACGCTCGTTGTGATCGGTGCCGAGGTGACGGGCGACCTCCTTGGCGTAATCGGCTTCGTTGAAGGCGGCTTCCTCGAACCCGATCGAAAAAGTGCGGACCTTGCCGGGCGAATATTTCTTGTACAGCGCGACCACGGTCGAGCTGTCGATGCCGCCGGACAGGAAAGCGCCGACCGGAACGTCCGCCACCGCCTGCCCGCCGATCGCGTCCGCCAGCACGCGCTCCAGCTCGTCCAGCGCCTCGCGCTCGTCGGCGATCGGCCGGTCGAGCCCATCGCGCATCACGTCGCGGTAGGACCAGTAACGCGCGATGGCCACGCCGACTCCGGCAGGACCGTCCGGCATCGGCGCCGCGTCGAGCGGGGTTCGCAGCGCGTCGATGCCGCCGGAAAGGATGCAGCCGGGCTCGAGCTTATAGATGCGGCGGTAAATGGAGAGCGGCGCGGGGACGTAGCTGCGGCCGGCGAGCAGGCGCACCGAGCGGCGATCGATCTCGTTATCGAAGCGCGGGTGGGCCCGGATCGCCTTGAGTTCGGAGCCGAACGCGAAATCACCGCCGCCGACCCAGCCGTAATAAAGCGGTTTCTCGCCGAACCGATCGCGCGCCAGCATCAGCCGGCGCTCCTTGCGGTCCCACAAGGCGAGCGCGAACATGCCGACGCTCTTCCCCAGCGTCTTTTCCAGCCCCCACGACGCGATGCACTCGACCAGGGTTTCGGTGTCGCTATGGCCCCGCCACGGCAGCCCGTTGCCGCCGGGCCCAGCCCCGCCCGCCTCCAGTTCGCGCCGCAGCGAGAGGTGATTGTAGATCTCGCCATTGAAGGCGAGCATCCAGCGGCCGTCGTTGGACGGCATCGGCTGGTGACCGAGCGGCGACAGATCGAGGATCGACAGCCGTCGATGACCCAGGCCGATGCCGGCCTCGGCATCGATCCACACGCCCTGATCGTCCGGCCCGCGATGCGCGATCGGCGCGATCATGGCGGCGATGGTCGCGTGGTCCACCTGCGGGGTCATCAGGCCGGCGATTCCGCACATGGCAGGATTTCTCTTTCTGGAATGCGGCTTGCGCCGTTCAGGCGCATCTAGTTGGTGCACGGCCATTCGCCAAGTCAGCGAGCAGGCCGGTCCTCGAGCAAGCGTTGCACGACCAAGGCCAGCGACTCGCGCCAGGGCGGCGCGGAGAAGCCGAAATCGGCGGCGAACCGGCTGGAGTCCAGGCGGCTGTTGCGGGGGCGGGCCGCCGCGGTCGGCCATTGCGACGTCGCGATCGGCTCCACTTGCGCAGTTGGGCCGCCGAGCCGCGCGCTGATCGCGAACGTCTCCCGGGCAAGACCGCCCCAGCTGGTCGCGCCGGTTCCGGCGAGATGATAGGTTTGGCCCAGACCCGCCTCTCCGCCCGCCAGCCATGACGTCGCGAGAACAAGCAGGCCGTCGGCCAGATCGAGCGCGCTGGTCGGGTTCCCGATCTGATCGTCCACCACCCGCAACCGCTCCCGTGTTCTAGCCAGCTCGAGCATGGTTCTGACGAAGTTGCGGCCGAACGGGCTGTAAACCCATGAGGTTCGCACGATCGCATGGTCCGGCCCAGCCGTACGCACCGCTCCCTCGCCGGACAGCTTCGTCCTGCCGTACACGCCGAGCGGGCCAACGGTCGCGCTTTCGACATAAGGCTCGGTGCTGGCGCCGTCGAACACATAGTCCGTCGAAAGGTGAACCACCCGCGCCCCGATCGCGCGCGCTTCGGCGGCGATCACCCCCGGGGCGATCGCGTTGACTTGCTCGGATAGCGAAGGTTCGGATTCGGCCAGGTCCACCGCCGTGTAGGCGGCGGCGTTGATGATGATCTTCGCGCCCATTCCCCTCAGCTCCGGGCCGATCATCTCCAGATGCGCCAGATCGAGCTCGGGACGGCCAATCGAGGCCAGCGTGATGCGCAGGGTGCGTGCCCGTTCGGCGAGGCTCCGCGCCAGCTGACCGTCGCGACCGATTACGAGGATGTCGGGAGCGCTCACTCCGGCTGTTCAAACACGAAATCCGGCTCGGCATCGGCCAGCTGCGGCGCGGCGCGGTCCTTTTCGGACAGGATCATCTCATCCGACCGGATCGGCCAGTCGATCCCGATCCCCGGATCGTCATAGCGGATGCCGCGCTCATGCTCGGGCGAGTAGCTGGCGGAGCTTTTGTAGAGGACCTCGCAATCGGGCTCGAGCGTTACAAAGCCATGCGCGAACCCGGCCGGGATCAGCAGCTGGTTCCACTCCGTTGCCGACAGGATCAGCCCCGCCCAATGCGCGAAGGTCGGCGAGCCACGCCTCAGATCGACTGCCACGTCGAACACGGCTCCGCGCGCAACCCGCACCAGCTTGGCCTGCGCGAATGGCGGCAGCTGGAAATGAAGCCCGCGCAGCACACCGCGGGCAGCCGAATAGCTGTGGTTGTCCTGCACGAACAGCAGGTCGATCCCGTTCTTGCTTAACGTGTCCCGGCTCCACACCTCCGAGACGAAACCGCGCGCATCGCCGTGCCGATTCGGCCTGATTTCAATCAGGTCGGGGATGCTCAGGCGGCGAAACTCAGCCAAAGCGCAGCCTTGCGGAACCGGGCTGATCGCGCCGGCTGTCCTGCATCAACGCCAGGCAGACGCCGCCACGCCTGCTCGCCAGGCGATCAGCCCGCCGCGATCCCCTCATTCCGAACGCACCCGGAAGCCGAAGGCGGAGGCGTCGATTCCGAACTGGCGGCGCACATAGACGAGCATCGCCACGTTCCAAAGGATCGTGCCGGATGCCGAGGCGATCGCCGCTCCCAGCGTGCCAAGTGGCGGGATCAACAACACATTCAGGACAATGCTGACCAGCAGGCTGGAACCGAAAATCGCAAGAGCGAGTTGCTGGCGCCCGGTCATCGTCATCAGATAGGCCACTGAGCCCGTGAATGCATTGACCATGCCGGCCAGCAGCAGAACGAGCAGCGCCGGGTAAGCATCGTCGAAACCAGGTCCGAACAGGCGCAATGCATAGGGTCCGATCGCCGCCAGAAAGATCGTCATTCCAAGCGAAAAGGCCAAAGCGAGGCGTGCGTTCAAACGCGCGATCCTGGCGAGTTCCGCTCGGTCGTTTCGCCGGTGCGCCCAGGCGATCATAGGGGCGCTGATCGCTGTGATCGCGACAAGAGCGAAGACGACCAGGCTCGCCAGCCGCCAGGCTGCCGCATAATGGCCGGCCTCCGACGTGCTCGCCAGCTGGCCAAGCAGGATGATGTCGATTTGGTTCATCACTTCCTGCACGGTGCCGATCAGGAACAGCGGCCAGCTCAGCGACAGCCACTGGCCGCGTTCGTTGGTTTCCGGCGGATGTCGCGACAAGTTCGGAAACACGGTCCGAAAATGAAGCAGGGCTCCGGCCAGCGCAACGCCGGTCGCGACCGCGGTGATCATCAGCGCCGCCGACGCGCTGAGCTCGATCCGGGTCAGCGCGAACGCCCCGCAGCCCGCGATCAGGACGACCGGTCGAAGCAATTGCTCGTAAACCTGCGAAGCCAGGATGCGCCGCGCGGCGCGAAGCAGGACGGACACGACGCCGAGCGCGGCGAGCGGGAAGATGATCGCGATCATCCACAGCAAAATCGTCGCCGTCGCTCCCCGAAAGAGGCTGAAGCCGATGGCGTGCAGGGCCAGCAAGGCGGCGGCGATGATGAGCGAGCTGATCGTCATCACGGCTGCCGCGAACCGGATCAGGCCGCGAAGCTGGCCCAGCCTGTCCTCTTCCACATAGATCGTTGCCAATCGCAGGGCGGCATTGTCCAGGCCGAGCCTCGCCGGCAGAACGAGCACGAGCGCCCAACCGAGCGCGACCGCATATTGCCCATATTGATCGGCGCCCAACGTGCGCGACAGAACCATGTGGGACAGGAAACCGATCACCAACCCGACCACGCGGATCGCCATCGATAGGCCGCTTCCGCGCAGGAGCTGCCCGGACACCGGATCCTTGAGCGCCGCCTTAAGTCGCTCGATCAAGGCGGACATGCTCAACATGAATTCGACAGCTCATCGGACGCGCGGATTTCGGCGGTCATGCGCCTCTCGACATCGTGAGCCGTGAAGGCTCGCCGGGCGCCTTGAAGCCTTTCGACAGGCACCGCAAGCTTGAGCATTATCGCCGCGCCCGATCGGGCCTGTCTCGCTGAATCAGCGTCGGGCGCGCAGCGAAGGATCCCCGGCGACGATAGCTTCGTCGCGGCGCCTCATATGCACTTCCCACAAAGCCGACCGGTCGACCGGCTCGAAATCGCGCGACAATGCGCGAAGATAGTATCGGTGGAGGGGCGCATCCTTGTCGCCGCGCATCACCAGCACCGCATCCACCTCGGCCGGCAACACAGCAGGTTTGTCGGCGCGTGCGGCGGGAAGCAGCGGCATGATGCGGAGCGGTGGCGAGCCGAGCGCGAACGGGAAGATGCTCGGATAGAAAGCGGCGATGCCGAGCCGTTCGAAGCCGGGCTGGCGCTGCGCAAGATCGATCCCGTCCTTGAAGGCGTGGATCAGCTCATAATCCTGCAGCCAGGTTCCGTTCCGCTCCAGCTCGGTGCGCCGTGCGACATAGGAGACGCCCGTCGCTGCATCGGCGAAGGTCGGCGTCGAGCTGAGATCGGGCTTGTCGACGATCAGCCCAGCCAGCGGTCCGCGCGTGAACAGGGATTGCTCGCCACGCGTGACCTGCTTGGCGACCCCGGCGAGGAAGTTGGCGAGATAGGGCCCGGAGAAAGCGAGGGCGTAGAGCGACAGCCCGGCCACGAACACCCACCGCTCGCGAGCCTCCAATCCGCCGGACATCAGAGCCCGTTCGGAGAGCATGATCGCGGCGAAGGCGATCATCGGCAAGGTCGTGGTCAAGGCGTAGAAGGTGCCGGTGGCGACCGCGGCAAGCGCGGACAGGGCCAACAACGTGACGATCGCCGCGACATACACAAGCTCCGGCCGGCTGCGACGCAGTCGGATCGCAAGATAGGCCGCCCCGGCGAGCAGCGCGAGGAATCCGAACAGATTGAAATAGAGGATGTAAGCCAGCTTGTGCAGCGGGCCGAAGCGCAGGCCGCGGAACTGGCGCGTCGCGTCGAGGATGTCCCGGATCGCGCCCAGATGCGCGGCGGGACCATAATCGAGGAACAGCCAGGCGAGCAGCGCCAGCCCCAACATTGCGGCCGCGACGATCCCCAGGCCGCGCCAGCCCCCACGCCAGACGATCAGCGCCGCCGCTGGGGGGAGGAGCACCGCGAACGTGACCTTCGTGGTCATGATCAGAAATATGCATACCGCCGCCGCGAGCAGCTGGCGCGCCAGAAGGCGCCCTTCCCCGCCGATCAAGCTGGCGAACAAGACGATCGCCAGCGCCCAGCAGGTCCGGTTGTAGAACATGGCATAGGTCTGCACCGCCAGGTCGGGCGTGCCGTTCTCGAACGGAAACCGTGTCAGCGACGTCGCGGTCAGCAGCACGAACAGGAGGATGAAGGTTAGCGGGTGCGTGCGTCGGTATGCGCCCAGATAAAGGAGGGCGAGCGCGACGGCGTAGGAAAAGGCGGTGGCTTGTTCCAGCGCCTTGAACGAGACGCCGAACCAGCGGAACGCCAGGGCGACGAGGTAGCTTTCATAACCGCCGAACTGCCAGGCGAAATCGACGTGCGGCACATGGCCGGTGAAAATCAGATAGGCGGCGTTGAGCAGGTACAGCTGATCGCGCAGAAACAGGTTGGTGTAGCTGTTGGGCGTCCACAGGCACAAAGCGACCGCGATCGACGCCGCGGCCAGCATCATGACATGGACGACCGTCATCCAGGTCGAGCCGCCCGCCAGCCGCTCGAGGACACGCTGGCCGCGTGCGATCCTACCGTGGCCGCGCGCCGCTTCTTCAGACGCGAAATCAACCGTCGCCGCAGGTCCGCCGTTCATGCTCGCTTCCTTGGCAGAAACGCCGCTCTAACGCGCCGGAAGCTGGCCGCAAGCCGCATCGGGAAGGCCCAACCGCTTCGCCGCGACTTCGCGCAACGGCCGCCACCAGTCCGGATGCGCGACGAACCAGTCGATCGTTTTGTCGAGCCCGGATTCGAAGCTCTCCCGCGCCCGCCAGCCGAGTTCGCTTTCGATCTTCGCGGGATCGACCGCATATCGGCGGTCATGGCCCGGGCGATCGGGCACGAAGCGGATCAGGTCGCGTCGCGAGGCGAGATCGGGCATCGGCGCGCGGCGGTCGAGCCGATCGCAGATCGCCTGCACGACCTGCAGGTTGGTGCGCTCGGCGCGTCCGCCGATCAGATAGGTCTCGCCCGGACGTCCGCTCGTCATCACGGCTTCCAGCGCGCGAACATGATCGTCGACATACAGCCAGTCCCGGACATTCGCGCCGGTCCCGTAAACGGGGATCGACAGCCCGTGCAGGGCTTGCAGGATGACGAGCGGAATCAGCTTCTCGGGCGTGTGGAAGGGGCCGTAATTGTTGGAGCTGGTGGAGATGACGACCGGCAGTCCGTAGGTGAGTTGCCAGGCGCGCGCGAGATGATCCGATGCCGCTTTCGATGCCGAATAGGGCGATGACGGCTTGTAGGCCGAACCTTCCGTGAACGTGCCACTCTCGAACGGCAGGTCGCCGAACACCTCGTCGGTCGAGACGTGATGAAAACGAAATGCCGCGCGCCGCGCGGGGTCCAGCGTTCGCCAGTAAGCCAGGGCGGTTTGCAGCAGCCGGAAGGTCCCAACCATGTTGGTATCGATAAAAGCGGCCGGGCCGTCGATCGAGCGATCGACGTGGCTCTCGGCCGCCAGGTGCATGATCGCGTCGACCATCTCCTCCGCCATGATCCGGCCGATTGTTTCCTGATCGGCGATGTCCGCCTGGATGAAGCGGTAGTTCGGCTGAGCCTCGATCTGTGCGAGCGATGAGAGATTTCCGGCGTAAGTCAGCCTATCGACATTGATGACCCGGTAGCCGCCGCGTTCGACCAGGTGACGGCAAAGGGCCGAGCCGATGAAGCCCGCACCTCCGGTGACGAGGATTGTCCTGGCCGCCCTCATCGCGACCCGCTGTCGCTGTCCGGCTGAAGCATCGGCCCTTCCGCCGCCCGCCGGCGAAGGAATGCCGCGTAATCGGATTGCCCCAACCGGTCGGCCGCGACGAGCAGCTGATCGCTGGTCAGCCAGCCGTGATCGAACCCGATCTCTTCCGGCGACATGACCTTGATGCCCTGCCGCTGCTCGACCGTTTTCACGAAAGCCGAAGCATCATGAAGGCTGTCATGCGTGCCCGTGTCCAACCAGGCGAAGCCGCGCCCCAGCCGAGTGATCCGCAGGTCTCCGCGCCGCAGATAGGCGCGGTTGACGTCCGTGATCTCAAGCTCCCCCCGCGCGGAGGGCCGCACCGTGGCGGCGATATCCAGCACGTCATTGTCGTAGAAATAGAGCCCGGTGACGGCCCAGTTGGATCGCGGATCGCTCGGTTTCTCGACGATGTCGGTAGCCCCCCCGGTTGCCGGGTCGTAAGTCACGACACCATAACGCCCCGGCTGCTCCACCTGATAGGCGAAGATGGTTGCGCCGCTCGTCCGGCTCGCGGCCTGCCGGCAGTAATCGGATAAGCCGGCGCCGTAGAAGATGTTGTCACCCAGAATCAGCGCGACCGCGGCCGACCCGACGAAGTCGCGGCCGACCAAGAAGGCTTGAGCCAGACCCTCAGGGCTCGGCTGCTCGGCATAGGTCAGGGCGATACCAAAAGCGCTGCCGTCGCCAAGCAAGTCACGGAAGCGCGGCAAATCGCGCGGGGTGGAGATCACTAGGATTTCTCTGATGCCGGCCAGCATCAGGGTCGAAAGGGGATAGTAGATCATCGGCTTATCATAGACCGGCAGCATCTGCTTCGAGACGGCCAGAGTGGCCGGGTAAAGGCGGGTCCCGCTTCCACCGGCGAGGATGATACCTTTCAACTCAAGCCTCCTAAATGGCTCACGCACGCTGCTGCTCCTGGACGGAAGCCAGCCTTAGCGGAAGCTTTCAGGAACTCCCCAGCATCAACTGCAAGTAGCGATCGGACGTGTCTTGCCCGGATATCTCCTCCGCGCGGGCGCGTTGAGTCGCGGGATTGAGGCGGGCGTCCAGGCCGCGTTCGAGCGCATCGGTCATGGCTTCCGCACTCCCGACTTCGACGAGCATGCCATACTGTCCATCGCGCAGAATTTCGCGGGGGCCGCTTTCGCAATCTGTGCTGACGATTGGTAGCCCGCTTCGCATCGCTTCGATCAGGACCAGCGGGTAGCCTTCGTAATCGGAAGACAAAGCGAACAGGTCGGCCGAGGCGAAATAGGGCCATGGGTCGGTCGAGAAGCCCGGCAAGATGACGTGTTCGGCAACGCCCATCTCGGTCGCCAACTTGTCCAGTTCCGGCCTGAGCGGTCCCTCTCCCAGGATCATCAATTTGGCCGGCCGCCGTTGAAGCAGGCGGGCGAAGCTTCGGATCAGCAAGGCGTGGTTTTTCTGCTCCTTCAGCGTCCCGACCGTGATGATGCGGCCCGTCTCAGCACCCCAGAGAGCTTCGATGGCGGTATCGGGCGCGAGGTTCGCCGGCGGTTTGCCGACGGGATTGTAGATGACTTCGATCCGATCCCTGGCGATGCCAGAAAGCTTCGAAAGATCGTCCGCCGCCTGGTGGGAGACCAGAATCCGCGCGTCGGCAAGCGGATAGAAATGGCGCAAGCTGGCCCGCATCAACTGCAGGCCCGCCCTGCCGAAATGGCCATATTGCTTGGTGAGCACGATGTGATCGCTCAGCACCACCCGCGCTTTGGATCGCGCGAGGCGGTGGGCGATGATGCCGGCGACGGTGAGCGGCCACATCGAGATCTGCATCGCGTGCGGCTTGCGCTCGCGAAAGTAACGGCGGAGCGGCTTGATGACGGAGCGAATGCGGAGCGCGCGCAGGTCCACGATCCGGACAGTCGGCGGCACCAGCGGGAGGAGTTCGCCGCGGGCCTCCATCAGCACCAGATCGACATCGTGGCCGGCGGCGAGGAAGTCCTCGATCAAGCGCAACGCCACGCGCTCGGCGCCGCCGCCGCGCATATCAGGGAGCAGGAAAGCAAGCCGCTTGCCCACCTTAAGCTTGCTCCGCCCGTTCCAGAACATCGAGGTCGGCCAGCTGATTCAGCGAGACCAGATCGAGTTCGGTCGCGATCGGGAGTGCCTCCACGCAGAGACCTTGAGCGACGGCATGAGCGACGGCGTAAAGGAATCCATGTTCGCCGGTGCGTCGGCCGACTGCGCCGGGGAGGCGCTGGTCGAGAAGGTCGAGCAGCGGTCGGGTGCGGAAGATGAACAGGCCGATGTCGCGCTCGCCCGGGCCGGGCTCCAGCCCGGCTTCGCGAGTTTCGATGAGCGCGGTCACGCCGCCAGATGCGTCGCGGGTCACGACGGTATAAGCCTCGTCTACGATCCGGGTGGCGAAGGTGAAGTCGTTCCCGTGTTGAATATGCGCGTCGCACATAGCGTCCAGGGTGGATTGCTGGATCAGAGGGATGTCGCCCCAGACGACCAGGAGATGCTCGGCGGCGGCAAAGGCCGGCGAATCGCGAAAACACAGGATGGCATCGCCCATACCCGTCGGCATGGATTGGACGACCAAGCTGACAGCGCGTCCCTGCTCCTCGATACAGGCGGCGATGGCCGCGCGGCCCTCCGGGCTGACCACGATCGTCGGCGCGGGATCGATCGGCTGGAGCAGATCGAGCAGGCGCAGCAGGATCGGCCGTCCGAGCACCGGGTGCAGGGTTTTGGGATAAGGCAGGCCGGCGCGGGTTCCGGCCCCGGCCGCGGCGATCAGGGCGCGGATTTCAGGCATCGAAATCCTTTCCGATCCGGCCCTTGAGGCCGCGCGACACCGCCTTCCACAGCACCGGCGCGCGTGGGCCGGCGACGTAGCTCAACGCCGTGCCGAGCGAGTTGCGCCGCGCGGTCCGTGCCAGCGCGGCGGTCACCGCCATGGCGTTGCGAGTCCAGACCCTGTCGAAATAGCGCCCGTTCAGGATGATCGTGTTCTTGACGTAATAGTAGAATTTGGCCGCATCGAGCGGGCGCCCGCCGACGTCCGGATGAAGATGGTGGGCATCGAGGTGCGACAGCACCGCCCCTTCGCGCCGCATGCGCATAAAGAAATCGACCTCGTCGCCCATCAGGAAGAAATCGCTGTCGACGTTGCCGATACGACGAACCACGTCGGTGCTGACCAGGGCACCGTTGAACAGGTGCGCGAAGGGATAGGTCCGGCCACCGGCGAGGGATTTGAGTTCGTCGAGCCGGGCGACTTTGCGCCTGGCGGCGACCAGGACGGGCAGGCCGTTACGACCGAGACGCGGGAAGGGAAAGACGAACCGGTTCGGATCATCCTCCACCAGCACGACCGAGGACACGCAGGACACGTCCGGCTTCAACTCGCCTTCCAGCAACCGTAGCGCGTCCGGGTGCGGGTAGCCGTCATCGTCCATCAGCCAGACGGCGTCCCAGCCGCCCGCCAGAGCCTCCTCGATCGATCGCCTCCAGCCGCCCGCCGATCCGAGATTGGGCTGGGTGATGTAGTGCACGCCTTTGCGTTCCAGCATCTGAGCCGTGCCATCGGGGCTGCTGTTGTTGATGACAACGATGTCGTCGGGCGGACGAACCTGGGCGCGGATGCCGTCGATGCAGCGTTCCAGTAGCGCCATCCGGTTGTAGGTGACGATCGCGGCAAGAATCCTCACGCGCCCAGTTCCTCGAGCGCGCCACGGAGCGGCGCCCAAGCCATGCCCTCCGCGCCTTCCGGAGCCACGCTATCGCCAGCAACGATACGGATCGCGTCGATGCCGGCGAGGCGTGCAGCTTCAAGCCCACTGTCCGCGTCCTCGAAGACCAGGGCCGCTTCCGCGGGCAACCCATGATGGTGGAGAGCCTGAAGGAAGCCCTCCGGATCGGGCTTGCTCCGCTCCACATCTTCCGCCGTGACGGTCGGCTCGAACAATCCGGCCAGTCCGACTCGGCTCAAGGCGGTCTCCACGTTGGGGCGCGACCCTGAACTGCACAAGGCGAGGTGAAATCGCGATTGCGCCGCCTGGACGAATTCGACGCTGCCCTCGATCGCGAGGAGCTCGGTTTCGAGAAGCCGCAACGCGCGCGCGCGTTTATCCGCGATCAGAAAGCCACGCTTGTCCGCGTCCAGAACGCGCCCGGCCTGCGCCACGAGGCGATCCACCGCCGCTCCCGTGGTCATGCCGGCGATCTCGGAATAATCCACGTCGATGCCCTCGAGCGCGAAAGCCTCGCTAAACGCGCGAGCATGCAGCGGCGAGCTGTCGACCAGCGTCCCGTCCAAGTCGAAGATCAGCAGCCGCTTACGCGACAGAAGCTGCGCCAATGGCGACATCGTCAGGACCGCCGCGCCGTTTCTTCGTACAAGCGCAGAATGGTGTCGATTACCCGGCCGCCGTCATGCTTGCCCGGCGAATCCGCCGATTCGAAATCGTCGACGATGCGCCGGACCGGCACGTCCTCGAAATTCTCCTCGTCATAATCGACATAGGTCTCGTCGGCCTTGCGCCGGCCATTGTTGATCAGCACGGCCGAGAACAGCTCCGTCATCGCATGCTGACGGCCTTCGGCGAGCCGAAGATATTTGTAGGCGCCCTTGATGTAATCGGAGGCGCGATAGCTGGGCGTTTCGTAATCCGCGCCGATATTGGTCACGAACACCTTCAGCGCCTCGCGATTGCCGGCGATCGTCTCGGCGATGCCGCGCGACATGTAGGTCGGGTATAACGAGCTGTGCTGGGTGCCAGCCGAGTAGATGATCACATCGGCCTGTTCGAGCGCGAGCTTGACCCCGGGCGAGGCGGACGCGGCCGCGTGGTGGCGGCTGAGATAGTAACGCTGCTCTTCCAGACTGAGCGCGACAAAGCGAGCCCGATCGAGCGGCTGATCGAGCAGGTACACCGCGTCGATCAGCACGTTGGAGCGCAGTTCGACGATTTCCGCCTCGGAATAGAGGATTTCGCCATTCTCGCGCACCGCCATCAGCCATTTGTTCTCGACGCTGTTGGGCAGCACCGTGCCCTTGAGCCGGAACAGGCGGTCCAGCGTCTTGGTGGTGAGCTCCATGTCGCGGCGGCAGGCGAGATAGGCGCCGGCATAAAGGCAGTTCATCAGCGAACAATCGCCGAATTCAAAGCGCGCGCCTTGCGCCCGCTCAATCACCGCGAGGCCATCGACGAATTCGCGCACGAACGTCCGCAGCGCCGATCCGATTCCGGCGCTGGCGATGGTAATGCCGGCAAGCTGATCGGCACCGTCGACGAAGCGGCGCATGTCCGACAAGATCGCCTCGGGGTCGGCGCCGATCTCGTAGCGATGCCCGAACAGGGCCAGGCTGGACTGATGATGCCGGTCGTTCTCCGGCAACATCAGCTCCTGCACCTTGCGGATATCGGACGGCCCCAACATGTTGAAAAAACGCCGGATCTCGCCGGTCGACTTGCCATCGTCATAGGCGTTGACGATCGATGTGACGTTCAGCCCCTGGGTGCGCAGCATCGTCGGAATGATCGACGCGGCGCCCCGGCCTCCATTCAGGACGACGACATTCAGCATGGTGCGGTCTCCGTCCGACCTGCCGGGGCTCCGATCAAGCCGGCGTAAACATCTGCATATTTGCGCACTCCGGACTCCAATGAGAAATTCTCGTTCCGGGCCCGTATACCCGCTCGTTGAGCATCTGAAACCGCGAGCAGGCGCGATAAGGCCGAACGAAGCGTTTCGGGAGCGAAATCGGCAACGATCAACGATCCGTTCCGATCGATGTCCACAATCTCGTCCAAGTCTCCGACGCCGGCGTTCGCGATGATCGGCACGTTCATGGCGAACAGTTCACCGAGTTTGGTCGGCGAGCAACCCGATTTGGACAATGTGGGCCTGATGAACACGCAAGACAGATCCGCGACCGCAAGATACTGAGGAATGTCCTCCCGAGCAGCCGAAACCAGACGATAGTCCTCCGGTTTCAGGCCTGCGCTGCGGGCCGCCTCGGCGACCACGTCGTGGCCATTGTTGATCAGGAACAGAAACACCGATTCCGGCCGCAGCCGACGAAGCTCCACGAACACGGCCATCATCTCGGGGAGAAGATAATCCGCGCCGACACTGCCAAGGTAGAGCAGGACGGTAGTGTCCTGCTTCAACGCCAGTTCGCGCCGCCGTTGCTGCGCGGCTTCCGTCGGCACCGAAGCCGGGTCGAACAAGTCGAAGTCCGCACAGCAGGGAATAACCGTGTAGCCCGCGCGAGACCCGCCGACGAGTTGCGGATGTCGCCCGATCAGGACATCAGCCGCGCGAGAGGTCAGCGTTACAACATGATCCGCTCCTTCCAGCGCCCGCGCCTCCCGCCGCCGAAAAGCCCGGTAAATGGACTTGAACGGCTTCGTCTCGATGCCGACGTCGGCCCAGAAATCACGAAAATCCACAAGATACTTGCCGCCATATACGCGCTTGAGACGCGCCGCGATCTCGAGCGGCAGGTAGCTGCGGCAATGGATCAGGCGGGGTCGATCGGCACGGGCAACCCGAGCGGCCGCCCGCCAAAGCGAATACATGGTCCAAAAGGACGAGACGATCGGCGGACGATTGGCGTACGGCACTGTCGTCCATTGGATGCCGACCGCGTCGAAAACCGCGCGGCTGCGGGCGCAGGCCGCCTCGCGACCGGCCTTTTCCGCGCTGACGATATGGATGCGATACCCGCGCCGCGCCAATCCGATCAGATAGGGGGAAATCTGCGCCTGCCCGATATGATCGGTAATGCCGTCCTGAGTGAGATAAAGCACGTCTAACATGATGCAATCCGAAGTCTCGGGCCCCACCGTATCGAGGCTTTGCGTGTGTCAGCCTGAACGAGCAGGCGCGGGCGGGGCGTCGTGCTAACCGCGCTTTACGTAGATCGCCTCGATGCTCGATCCGGTTCCGGTCGCGCCCAAGCCCCAGTTGATCGCCTGCTTGGCGGCGCGAAGCAGTGGACTGCCGGCGACTTTTTCCTGGGCGGCATCGGAGAATCCCTGCTCGGATACGCCCGAAACGACCGAGGACATCCGTCCCTTCTTGAGCGCCTGCACGATCCGATATGGGCTGATATTCTGAGTGCGGATGGATGCTTTGCGGAAGCCCGTCTTGCGCAGCGCGTGCTGGATGTGGCGCGGCGTCCAGTAAGTGATGTGCTCCGGCCAGGTGAGCATGCCCCAGCTGGGGCCGATCACGCGCCGCTCGATCGAGGCGAAGTTCGGCGTCGTGATGTAGATGCAGCCGCCGGGCCGCAACAGATCGCAGATCGTTTGCAGAACCGGGATCGGGTTGTTGATATGCTCGATGATCTCCGTGAAGATCGCGATATCGAAGCTCGCCTTTTCGGCCGTTTCCGGAAACAGGCCGCCGCGATGCGTCCGGAAGCCTTTCGCCTCCAGATAGCCGCACATTTCTTCACTGAATTCGGTCGCGTGGCATTCGAACCCGAGTTCCCTGAAATGCTCGAGAAACCGACCTGCTCCAGCCGCCAAATCGATGACCTTGCCCGTCTTCTTATAGGCCAGCAATCGCTTCGCGACCTCCCGTTCCTTGTCGATACTGAGCGGCGTTCTGCGGTCGTCCTCGCTGACATAATCGTAACTGCCGTAGACGCGCTCATAATCCTGCTCATTGGGCTTGAGCAGTGAAAAGACGAACCCGCAGGTCCGGCATTCGACCAGGTGATCCTTTTCGAATCCGGACAAGCGCCTGACCCGATCGCCAGCCAGGCTGCTGCCGCACAGCGGGCAGTCCGTTAACGGTTCGCGATCCAGCATTCCGAAAGTCACCCTTTTGTAAGTTCGATCAAGCGGACGCATGCCCAGCCGGCTTGGTCCGACATTGCCAACGCCGCCGCTTTGCTACACAGCATCGGCCGTGGTTGTAAGGTAGGATCGGTAGGGCAGCCACGCCCAGGAATGGGCGGCATAGTTCAACCACACGAACTGAATGACGGCGGAATAGGCGATCACCGCCAGCACGAGCTGTCCCGCCCCACCCCCGCGCTCGGACATGGCCGACGGGAGGCGTGAGAACACGAACATCTGCAACGGGATGAGATACAGGGCGATCCTGTCGACCGCGGTGGAGGACGCGGTCGTGAGCAGGGCGGCGACCGACAACAAGGCCGCGACCGAAAAGTTACGCCAAAGCTTCGCTTGCTGTTCGGAAAGCTCGAAGCGACGCCCGAGCATCAGGAAGAGGATCGCCGGAGGCACGTTCATGGCGATCCGGATGGCCGCGCCCTCGGATTGATATTCCGCCTCGACGTAATTCGTCATAAGCCGGTCGATGGAACTCTCGACGAACAGATAATAGAGCAGCCACGCCGCCGCGAACAGGATTACCGTGGTCACGATCCGGTTCTTGCTGGCGGCAAGTGCGACCAGCGGCAGGACTACCACGGCGGATTTATGAAATGCCGCCGCGCAGGCGATGTAGAAGATGAACCGAAGAATGGACGCTCGTTCGAGGCTGGCCAGACCGGCCAGAATAAAACCGATCGCGACTCCCTGGCGCGTATAACCCATTGCGACCACGATGATCAGATACGGAACGGCGACCGTGATCGCGAGCCAGGGATTGGCCTGCTGCCGAGCGAACCCGACCAGGCCCCAGGCAAAGATGATCGCGCAAACCAGATTTACGAACCAGACGTCGAAACCCAGCAAAAAACTCAATTTGTTCAGGAAGGCATAGCCGGGATCGCTGACCGCCAAGGTATCCGACAGCCTGAGCTGAGCAAGGCGTTCGTAGATATCGACGTAGTTGATCCAGTCGCCGCCGACTTTGTATCGCAAGCCAACCATGAGGGCGATCAGGATGCCGCCTAGGGAAAGGAAAGCCGCAGCCCCAGCCGCGCCGGCCCGCTGACGCCGATATTGCACGGATCCGGCCGCGAAAGCCGTGAACAGGATCCAATAAGGAAACACAAACGCTCCGTCGATCAGGCCGGCCAAGCACCGCGGGCGTGGCTCACCGCTTCGGCTGGCTCAAACCGCAGTCCTGGCGCATCGGCTGGTCCGTTGACCCGCCGCCCCCGGCTCCTTTATCGACAAGGCGGAATGGGATCAACTTCGGAGCCGTCGCAACAGGGCGACGCACCCCGACCGAGATCTCGGCCTCCGGATGTGCGCCGCCTTGCCTGGTCTTAACAGGAAACACTTTTTGTCGCCGACAATTCTTATCTCGATCAACGCGTCCTGGAACATCGTCAATTTTCGCCGCGGGCTGATTGCCGGATTGCAGCAGCAAGGCTTTCGGGTGGTCGCGTTGGCGCCGCCGGACGATCATAGCGCCAGGCTGCGGGAGCTCGGCGTCGACTACCATCCGATCGAGATCGACAAGCAGGGCGTGTCGCCGCGGCGGGATATGGGCCTGCTGCTGCGCTATCGACACGCGCTGCGGGAAATCCGGCCGGACGTGTTTTTGGGCTATACGGCCAAGCCGAACATCTATGGCTCGATCGCCGCCCACATGCTCGGCATCCCGGTGATCAACAACGTGTCGGGGCTGGGGACCGCCTTCATCAAGCAGGGGCTGCTGACGCGGATCGTGAGCGGGCTTTATCGGCTCGCTTTTGCCCGGTCGCGCACGGTCTTCTTTCAGAATCCCGAAGATCGGGACATGTTCGTCGAGCGCCGACTGGTCCGGGCCGAGCAAGCGCGGCTGCTGCCCGGATCGGGCGTGAATCTGGACGAATTTCGCCCGGCCGACACTCGTGGGTCGGCGGGCGAGCCCATCACCTTTCTGCTGATTGCGCGGCTATTGTGGGACAAGGGCGTGGGCGAGTTCGTCGAGGCCGCGCGGCTGGTGCGGGAAGCCGAGCCGGATGCGCGGTTCCAGCTGCTCGGATTCCTGGATGTCGAGAACCGCACCGCCGTTCCCCGCGCGCGGGTCGAAGCCTGGGTGGCAGAAGGCTTAATCGAGTATCTCGGGCCGGCCGACGACGTGCGGCCGTTGATCGGGCAAGCCGATTGTGTGGTGCTGCCGTCCTATCGCGAAGGCCTGCCCCGGGTGTTGCTGGAAGGGGCGGCGATGGCCAAGCCGCTGATCACGACCGATGTTCCCGGCTGCCGGCAGGTGGTCGATCACGGCGTCAACGGGCTGCTCTGCACGGTGCGCGATCCGCGATCGCTAGCGGACGCGATGCTGAAGATGATCCGCAGCGGCGAGGCGCGGCGCTCCGCGATGGGCGCGGCGGGACGACGCAAGATCGAAGCGGAATATGACGAACGGATCGCGGTCGGGCGATATCTGGACGCCATCGGAGAGGCCTTGAACGGCTCAGGCTGACAGGTGGCGGGCGCGGCCTTCAGGGTGCGGCTGCTCGCCACGGCGGGCGCGTGGGCGGGGCTCCGCCATCAGCGCGCAGCACATCGCGAAAAGCGCGCTCACGGCGGCGGTGCGCAGCGGGTAATCGACCAGGCTGTGCGCCAGGATCGCGGCCGACGCGATGCTGGCCGCTCGGGCGAAATGGTCCGGCTTGTCGGCGCGCCAGATCGCGGCGAAGCGCGACAGCCACCAGAGCAGAAAGACGAGCAGCACGGCGGCGCCGACGAGGCCGGTCTCGAGCAACAGCTCAAGATAATCGCTGTGGGCGTGATTAACGTAAGTGGATTCGACCACCGCAGGATCTTCCTTGGTCCGGTAGACATCCAGGAAGGTGCCGACGCCCGAGCCGAGCGGGAGCTTCTCCTTCGCGGCGTCGATCGTCAGGCCGAAACTCGTATAACGGGAGAATTGCGAGGTCTTGGCCTCGGCGGTGGTGAGATTGTTGCTCATCGGCGCGCTGAACGGGATGTAAAGCGACGCGGCGGTGATCAGCAGCGCGATGAAGACGGCCCACAGAGGGAGCGGCCTGCGCGCCGCCCAGAGCATTGCCACGCTGGCGGCCGCGACTGGGATGGCGAGACCGATGCCGGCGAGCGAGCCGTTCAATGCGAGGCCGACCAGGACCACCATCAAGATGCCGGCGAGGACCACGACCAGGCCGGAGGATCGCTGGGCTGATTGCCCCTTGCGCGCCGACAGGTGAAGGGCGGCCAGGAACGGCACGGTCGCGATCAACATCGTCGCCTGGTGATTTGCGTTGGAAAAGAAACCGGTCGCGGCGCCGTAATTGGTGATCTGGTAGAAATACCAGCCGGGATCGGAGACTTGGAGCGCACCGATCGCGACCGACACGAGCGCGACCGTGATCAGCATCCAGGCCAGCCACGTGGACCGGTAGCCGCCGAGCTTGGCGATCCCGAGCAGCACCGCGATCGCGGGGATCAGCCAGAAGGCCGAGGCAAGCGTCTTGTGCGGAGCGAGCGAGATCGGCAACCAGGGCAGGGGCTGGCCCAGCAGCCGGTAGCCGGCGACGATCTCTTCGCGGCCGCCCAGACGCGGCCAGATGCTGGGTGGCAGTGGGATCAGCTGGATCGCAACGGCGGCAAGCAGGAGCAGGAGCAATGCAATCAGCTGCCGGCTGGGCGTCGCGATCGAGGTCTGGCGTGCAACGACCAAGCTCCACAGGATCAGCAGCAGCCCGAGCAGTTGCAGGAACAAATTGGCCCAGATACCGGCCGCGCTGGCTCCGCCGAGCAGCAGGCAAAGCAGCAGAAACGCCGGGACGAGCGCGGTTCGCATTTCGTGGTTCACGAGGCGTCACCGTCGCGAATGCGGACATCGGATAAAGTGAAGCTGTGCGCCGCCGGGAACTCGGCGGGCGTGCCGATCAGGCGGAGCCATTGCGCAGGGCAGGAGGCCGGCACGGCGAACCCGGCGGCGAACCGCTTGGGCGCATAGCTGATCCGAGCCACGGGGATCGTGGCGAAGGCCTGCTTGCCGCCGATGCAACTCAGCGTCCAGGCAACGCTGCCACCCGAGGCGGGCGTGTTGCCGGTCGCGGTGAACGACAGATTGTGTCGCCCGGGGCGCATCTGAAGCAGCTGGCTGGCGAGCTCGGCATTGGCGCGCCCATAATATTCGACTTGGAGCGCCGGGGTCCTGGTCGGCTCGGCGACGCCGGCAGCGCTTTGGGTGAACTGCCAGTTGAACGGGGCAGGCCCTGGCGCGCCACGGAACGCGCCATCATACAAGGTGTCGCTCGGCACTGGCCCCTTGATGCCGGCCAGCCTTGCCCACAGCGCCCTTGCCCGTGTGATGTCGCCACGCTCGACCAACCCGACCAGCAGGCGGCTCTGCCATTCCGGCGTGCCCTTGAGATCGGGCGGCGGCGGCCCTGACTCGGCGAGACGCAGAATAAGGTCGGGATCGGCCCGGTTTGATGCGAGATGAACCAGAACCCTATCCCGCAGCCCGGGGTCGGGCTTCAGCGCCTTTATGAGGGCCGGCGAGGTTTTCGGATCCGCTGCATATCTGGCGAGCTCGGGCACTAGGATGCGTGACGTCTCAGGTACCAGGCGTGACACCGCCGCGATCTCGGTCGCTGCCTCGTCTGTGCGCCCCGCCCGCAAAGCCTGATCGAGGTAGACGAGCCGGGCCATGCGGGAGCGCGGATTGCGGCGGCGTGCTTCCTCGACCAACCGGAACGAGGCCGCGTTGTCGTTCTCGATAAGCTTGCGCAGCCCCGCGAAGAAGAAGGGGTCGGATTCGAGCGGCGCGGATCGCAACGCCTCCATTCCACGCTGCGCGGTCGCCGCCGTCAGCGCGCCTTGGCTGACGCGGAACTCGACATTGGCCAAGCCAATTGCCACACGGGGATCATCGGGCGCGAGCTTCGCGGCCGCGAGCGGGCTTCGCCGTGCGAGGACTTCCACGGCGGCCGCGCGGACGCAGAGCCAACCGATGAAGATCGCCCCGGCAGCGAGCAGGGCGATCTTCAGGATCGTGGTAGGTGCCGGAGCCCGCCCGCGGGCGCTTCGCTTACGCGTCCTCACGATGTCCGATGAGCCGGATTTCGCGCTCGCGGCTGCCGATCCCGCCATATTTATACGGTTCGTAGCCATAGCCATAGCCATAACCATGGCTCTGGTGGCGGAACTTGGTCAGCACGGCGCCGACCATGTGGCTGCCGGACGATTTGAGCCGGTTCACCGCCTCGACCGCGGCCTTGGTCCGGGTTTTGCCGCTTTCGATCACCATCAACGTGCCGCGGCAGACCGCGCCAAGCAGCGGCGCATCGGCGAGACCGAGCACCGGCGGACCGTCGACGATGACCATGTCGAACTCGTTCGCCGCCTCGTTGATCAGCTGCTTCAGCCGAGGCGAAGCAAGCAGCTCGGCGGGGTTGGGCGGCAGCGGACCGCAAGGCAGCAGCCACAGATTGTCGCTTTCGGTCTTGAGCACATGATCACGCAGCGGCTCGTGATTGGTGAGCAGCTTCGACAAACCTTCAGTACGGTCGACGCCGGCGACAAAGGCGGGCTTGCGAAGATCGGCGTCGATCAAAAGGACATTGTTGCCGAGCCGCGCGAAATTCTGCGCCAAGGCGAGCGTCGTGCTCGACTTGCCTTCCGCGGCGCGGGTGCTGGTGATCAGCAAAGTCTTTGGAGCGCCATTGTCGGTCGTGAACTGGAGCGACGTGCGAAGCGAAAAATAGGCTTCCGAAACGGGAGAGCCCTGATCCTTGAGTTCCTCGGCGAGGGATTCCTGACCCTGCTTCTTGGGAATCGCTCCCAATGCGGCGAGCTTCAGCTTGTCGCGTACGTCGTCCGGCGTCTTCACCGTATCATTAATGAACTCCAGAGCGAGTGCCGCGCCGAGGCCGGCAAGCAGGCCAAGAGCCAGCCCGATCGCCAGATTGAGCATCAGGTTCGGCTTGAACGGCCCGCCCGGAATTTCCGCCCGGTCGACGACGGAAACCAGGTTCTTGCCGACGCCGCCAGCGACGCCGACCTCCTTGTAACGTTGCAGCAGCGCGTCATAGAGTGATCGGTTGGTGTCGACCTCGCGCTGCAGGATATTGTACTGAATGCTGCGCCCGCGCAGGTTCAGCACGTCGCCCTTGAGCTGGTTGACCTTGGCCTGGATCGTCCGTTCGGCCGCCGCGGCAGCTTGATAATTGGCGAGCAGTTCGTTGTTGCGGCTGCCACTGACCTGACCGGTCTCTCGGCTGATCTGGCGATTGATCTCGTCGATCCGTGAACGCAGCGCCACCATGTCCGGATATTCCGGCCGGAAGCGGCTGAGCTTTTCCTGATATTCGGATTCGAGTGTCGCGCGCTGGGTTCGGAGCGGCGCGGTGCTAGTGGTAACCTCCGTCGTGGGGCCAACCGCGCGCGATTGCCGGTAGGCCTGTTCGGCGGCGATGCGCCGGGTTTGCGCCTCCGCCAGCGCGGTATTGAGGGTGGCCAGGGATGCACCCTGCAGCGATGAAGCATCTCCGCTCGGTCCGCTTTCGGCACCGCCGCCGCCGCCAAGATTGATAATGCCCTGTTGCTGCGCGTAGCGCACCAGCAAGCGCTCGGACCGTTCGAGATCGCGCCGGACATTTGCAATCTGACGCTCAAGGAACGAGCGCGCGTAGGAAGACGCCTCGTAACGACGCTCCAGATTGGAGCTGATGAAATTATCGGCGTAGCTGTTGGTAACCTGAGCCGCCAATTGGGGGTTGGGTGAGACAAACGAGATGTTCACCAGCCGGCTGAGCGGCACCGGATCGACCGCGAAGCTGCCCATCAGCATGCCGGTCGCGATCTTCAGCTTCGTGTTTCGGTCGGCTTCTCCGGGCACGACATCATCATTGCCCGGCAGATTCAATTCCTGCGCGACGCGCTGCGCGAGTGTGCGGCTCTTCAGCAGGCCATATTGAGTCGCGAGGAACTCGCGATCGTTGGGAACGACCGCCTGCCCTTTCTCATTGTCGAGAATCTCGACCGACGGCGGGTTGATCTCCAGCACCGCGCTGGCCTTGTAGAGCGGGGTGGTGAGCAAAGTCGCGATGATGCCTCCGGCGAGCCCTACCGCCACCGCGCCCAAAATCAGCCAGCGCCATTCGTGGACAATGCGCCAGATCGTCTGAATATTCAGGTCGAACCCGCCCGGCGCGGGCTCGGGAGCCGGCGCCCATTGGCCCGGAAATGCGAGCGGGCCGCCTGCGTTTGGCGCAAGCGGCCAGATCGGCTGCGCGCCCACGGGCTGGATGTCGTTCTTGCTCATAAACTCTCTAGTGACGGATCAGCCGAACGGCCGGAAGAAGCCAAGGATCGGAAGAGCCTGCAGCACCTGCTTCTGGACTTCCTTGATGTTGGACCCGTCCACCACGACGATATCGCCGGTGTAGATCCTGGGGTCCTCCATTTCGCCGCGGCGAATGCTGGTCAGATCGAAGGCCGCGGCCATGCGCTTGCCGCCGATCTGCCGGAACACCGCGACCCGGCGGGGATTGGCGTTCTCTTCCGTTCCCTTGGCGAGCGCGATAACCTGGATCAGGGTGATCGGTCCGTTGACCGGGAACACGCCCGGATTGCGGACCGCGCCATCGACGGTAACGTTACGACGCGTGGACGATTTGATGCCGATGCTGACGTCCGGCGACTGCAGATATTTAGCGCCCAGTTGCTGGGTCAGCCTTTGATCGAGCTGCGCGGTGGTCATGTCGACCGCCTTGACGTTGCCGAGCAGCGGCATGGCGATGTTGCCGGTCAGATCGACCTCGAACTCGCCGGACAGGTCGGGCACCTGGAAGACACTGACCTTGACCGTGTCCAGCGGCGCGATCCTGTAATCTTCCTCGAGAGTCGCCACGGCAGGTGTGTCGGGGGCGGTGAACACCGTGGGTTCCACGTTATATGGAATGGGCCCCCCACGTCCGCCGCCGCCGCAGCCCGCCAGCAAGGCAAGCGCGATCACCGCCCCAGTCGCCCGGCCGAAAACGCGCGCGAACGATCGGCCGCCGGCCAACATGTCGGTCATCACCGGGCTGGTCACCATGAAATCCCCATTGAAATCAACACGCGCCCCTTTGCGAGCACGCCATTACCCTGTCCTGAACGATAAAGCGAGCCGTAGCGGAACCGCGCGGCGGTTGCCAGTATATGGTTCAAGCCGCGGCGCGGGCCCCCGGTTCCCGCTCGACGCGTAAGAACCAGCGTTGGGCGCCCTCGATCCCGAGCGCCGTCAGGACCCCGCTCTGATAGGCGCCGGTATCGATGCCTATACGGTTGGAACGCTCCTCGACATCGCGAACAATCGTGTGGCCGTGAACGACGACGAAGCCATGTTCCTTGGTATCGCCGAGGAAGGGCTCCCGGATCCAACGCAGATCCTTGCGGTCCTGCTCTTCCAGGCCGACGCCCGGCCGAATGCCGGCATGGACGAGCAGGTAATCGCCGAAACGGAAGGTATCGCCAAGGTTTCGAAGGAACTCGCGGTGTGCGCGCGGCACCTTGTTCCGGACCATCTCGATCGCCTTGCGCTCGTCGGCCTGGCGGAGGGCCTCGGTGTCGATGCCATAACTCTCCGCACACTCGATCCCGCCGAACTTGAGCCAGGCAGGAAGCACGCCGAGCTTGCCGGCCAAAATTTCGAGCAGCACCTCCTCGTGATTGCCGCTGAGGCAGACGAGCTCAGCTTGCGGATTTTGATAGGTACGCAGCCGCTCCACAACGCCGGCGGAATCGGGGCCGCGATCGATGAAGTCGCCGAGGAAAACGATGTAGGTCCGCGCCGGGGGCCGGGTGGCAATGTCCTGCTCGATCTGCGCCAGCATCGCATCGACCAGGTCGAGCCGGCCATGGATATCACCGACGGCATAGGCTCGGCAGCCGGACTTGCCGCGCGGCTGCTTCCTGCTGGCCGAGACCAGACCCAATTTCCTAAGCAAATTCATTCGCCGACCTTTGTATCGCTTCGCATCCGGGCGCGCGTCGATCCAGCCACCCGTTATGGTGATGCCGTGCCGGAAGCCAAGCGCCGGCGGCGGCTTGAGAAGTGCCGGAGACATGCGACCGCGAGACGGGGCGCCACTGTTGCCCAAAGGCATCAGCCCGGGCGCCGCCTGTGGACAACCGGCCCGAACGCCTTCCAAAATGGCGGTTTTCCGATCATTGCGGGATTGGACGAGAGCGGGCGACGATTTTTGAGCAAGTCTGGGCGGTGGTTAGCGGCGGTGGCGACGGGCGCGGTTGTACTTGCGTCCGCCGGGCATGCCCAAGCTCCGACTCCCGTTCCACCAAGTTCCCAAAGCGCGCCGACTGGCGACGCGATCATCACCGACGACCAGTTTCAGGCCGAACTGCCTTCGCTAGACCCGGCACTCGGCGATCCACTGCAGCCGCTCGATCAGTTCCAAGGGCCCCCGGCAGAGCCGGGCGAAACCGTTGCCGACGCACCGATCCCCGACGATCCGGCGCTGGCTGAGCCGCTGCCCCCGCTCGCCACCTTTGACGTGACCACGCCGCCCCCGCCGGCCGACGGCGAGGTCGAAGCGCCGCCGGTCCGCTATGCGCTGACGATCGAGGGGCTGGACGCGATCCGGCTGGAAGCGCGGTTCCGGGACTTGTCGGCGTTGGAGGATGGCGACGGCGAGGCGGTCAATGGTGCCCAGATCTCGGCGCGGGTCCGCGAGGATGAGCAGCTGCTCGCAAAGCTGCTGCGCTCCGAGGGCTATTATGACGGGGTCGGCACGATCGCCGTCACACAGGCCGTACAGCCAGGCGAGCGAGCCACGGTGACGGTGACCGCCGCGCCGGGCGAGCGATACAAGTTCAGCACCATCGCGATTCGCGGGCCGGAGACGGTGCCGCCGGGCCTGCCGCGCGAGGCGCTGCCGCTGAAATCCGGCGATCCGATCGTGGCCGCGACCGTCGAGGCCGGCGAGGCGAATGTCGCATTGCGCCTGACTCATCAGGGCTATCCGTTTCCGCAGGTAGGCCTTCGCGATATTCTACTCGATCCGGACACCAGCCTTGGCGACTATACACTCCCGGTGGAGCCCGGCCCGCGCGCCCGCTTCGGCGGCTACACGACCGAGGGCGATCTTGCCTTCGACGCCGAGCATGTCGGCGTGCTTGCCCGGTTCAAGCGGGGCGACCTGTACGACAGCCGCATGGTCGACGATCTGCGCGAGGCGATGGTCGCGACCAACCTGTTCACCAGCGTCTCGGCCGAGGCGGTCCGCACCAACCAGCCGGCCGGCGACGGCACCGAATATGTCAACATTCTGGTCCGCCAGGATGCCGGGCCGGCGCGATCGTTGACCGCGAGCGCCGGCTATTCGACCGGAGAGGGCTTCCGTCTGGAAGCGGGTTGGGAGCATCGCAATCTGTTCCCGCCCGAAGGCCAGCTGCGCGCCGCGGCGGTGGCCGGCACCAGCGAACAATCGGTCAACCTCTCGTTCCGCCGCAACAATGCCGGCAAGCGCGACCGCACCGTTCTGCTCGCCGCCGAAGCCGGGCGCAGGGATTATGCGGCGTTCCGCGGCTACACCGCCCGCATCAACGGCCTGATCTCGCGCGAATCGACGCCGATCTGGCAGAAGATCTGGACCTGGTCCTACGGTGCGGAGATCATCGCCACCAACGAAACCCTGTTCCGCCGCCGCGACGAGCCAAATCCGGACCGCACCTACTTCATCGGCGGGCTGATCGGGCAGCTGGGTTACGACCGCAGCGACAATCTGCTCAACCCGACCAAGGGCTTTCGCCTGCTCGGGCGCATCAACCCGGAAGCGTCGCTTCAGGATGGCGTCACGCCTTATGTTCGCAGCCAGATCGACGGCAGCGTCTATGTTCCGGCTGGCGAGAACCTCGTCATCGCCGGCCGTGCGCGCCTCGGCTCGATCTTCGGGATCGATCGCGGCGACCTCGCGCCGTCGCGCCGCTTTTATGCGGGTGGGGGCGGATCGGTGCGCGGCTTCGGCTTTCAGGAGCTCGGCCCCAAGGATGCCGAGAACAATCCGATTGGCGGCCGCAGCCTGACCGAATTTGCGCTGGAAGGCCGCTACCGCTTCGGCGATTACGGCATCGTCGGCTTCATCGACGCGGGTCAGGTGAGCGAGAAGCAATATCCCGGCATTACCGACCTTCGCTACGGGATCGGCGTCGGCGGACGGCTTTACACTAATTTCGGTCCGCTGCGGGTCGATGTCGCGACTCCGCTCGGCCGGCGGCAAGGCGAAGCGATCGTCGCGATCTATGTGTCGATCGGCCAGGCTTTCTGATGGCCGATGAAGCTTTTTATGTCGACGAGCCGGATGCCGAGCCCGTCCGCTCGCACGGGCTTTGGCGCAAGATCGCGATCGGCGTCGCCGTTCTGCTCGGGCTGGTGCTGTTGCTGGTCGGCGGCGTCTATTTCGGCCTGAATACCGATCCCGGACGGCGCTTCGTCACGCGCCAGATCAACCAGCTGGAGCTCGCCTCCGGGCTCGACGTCGATGTCGGCCGGATTGAGGGCAACATCTATGGCGATCTCGTCATCCACGATCTCAGGCTGCGAGACACGAAGGGATTGTTCTTCGTCGCGCCGCGCGTGGAGCTCGATTACCGGCCGTTCGAGTATTTCAACAACCACGTCGATATCCGCTCGCTGGTGATCCCGCAGGCCCGGCTGGGCCGGCTGCCGGTGCTTCGTCCCGGCGATCCCAATGCGCCGCTGCTGCCCGATCTCGACATCGACATCGGCCGGCTGCGGGTCGGTCGCCTCCAGGTCGATCGGCCAGTCACCGGCCAACGTCACCTCGTCGCGATCGACGGCAATGCCCGGATCGCCGACGGCCGCGCGCAGGTGGCGCTGAACGCTGGCGCAATCGCCGCGCCCGGCTTTCCCGGCGGCGACCGGATCGCGCTCAAGCTCGACGCGGTGCCGGAGGCCGATCGCTTCGACATCGAGGCACGGCTGCAAGCGCCCGCTGCAGGCTTCGTAAGCAGCCTAACGGGCCTTAAGCAGCCGGTCGCCGCGTTGATCTCCGGCGAGGGGACCTGGTCCAACTGGCGGGGACGGACCCAGGCGAGGCTGGGCGGACAGCCGTTCGCCAATCTGTCGGTGATCGGCCGCAACGGCACGTTCGAAGTCACCGGCCCGGTCCGGCCGCAGCTGGTTCTGCCCAAAGGACCGCTCGCCGAACTCACCGCGCCTTTGGTCCAGGTCAATCTCGTCACCACCTTCGCCGAGCGCCGCGCCGACTTGCGGCTGCGCGCGCAATCGGCCGCGCTCGCCGTCGCCGCCGACGGCCTGCTTGATCTCGGCCAGAGCCGGCTCCAGAATATGCGCGTCGCAGCCCGCCTGCTCCGGCCGGCGGCGATCGCGCCGAAGCTGAACGGCCGCAACGTCCGGGTCGCCGCGGTGCTGAACGGCCCGCTCTCCACGCCGACCGTGCTGTACGACGTCCAGGCCGCCGCATTGGGCTTCGACGAGACGGTGCTCGAAGGCTTTCGCGCGCAAGGGCGGGCACGCATCGACACCGACAAGATGACGATCCCGATCTCGGCCCGCGCGCGCCGGATCACCGGCCTGCCCGACGCGGTGGGCGGCCTGCTGACCAACGTCCAACTGGACGGGACGTTGAACATCGCCGGCACCAAGATCCTGTCGGACGACATGCGCATCCGCTCCGACCGGGTAAACGCAACCGCGATCATCGTCGCCGATGTCGCCAAGGGCAGCTACCGCGCAGGGCTCAACGGCCGCATCAACAACTTCCTCGTCCAGGGCGTCGGCCTGCTCGACATCGATTCGGACGTCGATGTGGTCAGCATCGGCAACGGGTTCGGCCTGAAAGGCAAGGTCGCGGTCCGCACCCGTCGGCTCGACAATGCGTCCGTGCGCGATTTCCTGGGCGGCAACGCGCTCGTCACCGCCAGTATCGACATGAACCCGGCCGGCCTGATCCGCTTTTCGAATCTTCGTGTCGCTGCGCCCCAGCTCAGGATCAGTTCCGGCACCGGCACCTACGCTCCGGACGGTCGCATCAACCTCAGCGCGAACGGCGTCTCCACCGCTTATGGCCCGTTCGCCGTCCAGGTCACCGGCACGACCGCGCAGCCGAACGTGCGCTTGCGCGCGGCCCGACCCGGCTTCGGCATCGGCCTGGCCAATGTCGAAGCCGATGTGCGCAGCGTGCCCGGGGGTTATGCGATCCGGGCGACCGGCCAATCGCAATATGGGCCGTTCACCGCCGACTTGACCGTGCGCACCGGCGCCGGACCGCTGACGCTCGACATTCGGCGGCTCACCATCGCCGGCTTCACCTTCTCGGGCCGGGTCGTGCAGAGCGCGGCCGGGCCGTTCGTCGGGACGCTGGCGGCAAGCGGTCAGGGGTTGACCGGCACGGTCCGCCTCGCAGCCGCGGGCCGCTATCAACAGGCGATCATCTCCGCGAGGGCCAACGGCGCCAGCATTCCCGGCCCGACGCCGATCACGATCCAGCGCGGCATCGTCAACGCCACCGTGACGCTTTACCCGAACGCGCCTTCGGTAGTCGGCGATCTGCAGGTTGCCGGCCTGCGCAGCGGCAAACTGCTGGTCGAGGCCGGTCGGGCGCGGATCAACTATCAGGCCGGACGCGGGCAGGTGCAGTTCCTGGCGCAGGGCAATAGCGGCGTCCCGTTCCGGGTGGGCGGCAACGCCGCAATAACGCCGACGCTGATCCGCGCCGCGCTCCAGGGCAACGTCAACCGCATCCCGTTCCGGCTCGCCCGGCCGGCCGATGTCCGCAAGGTCGGTCCGGATTGGGTGCTGTCGCCGACGACGATCGTGCTGCCGCAAGGCAATGTCCGGCTCGCCGGCCGCTATGGCCGGGGGCTCGAAATCCAGTCGCGCTTTGCTAACTTCGATCTGTCGCTGTTCAACGCCTTTTCACCCGGCCTGGGAATTGCCGGCCGCGCCAGCGGCAGCCTCGACTTCGCCCAGCCCAGCGGCGCCACCTTCCCGCGCGCCGACGCGCGGATCAGCCTCGAAAATTTCACCCGATCCGGCCTCGTCGCTCTGTCCGAGCCCGTCAGCATCGCGCTGGCCGGCCAGCTGCGACCCGAAGGCGGCCTCGCCAATGCGGTGATCCGCCGACAGGGCGCGCTGATCGGGCGCGCCCAGGTCCGGCTCCAGCCGCTCGGCCCGGGCGCTGGCAGCTGGACCACGCGCCTGCTCGCCGCGCCATTGGCCGGCGGCATTCGCTACAACGGCCCCGCCGACGCGCTCTGGTCGCTCACCGGGATCGCCGACCAGCAGGTGTCCGGGCCGATTGGTATCGCCGCGGATTTCAGCGGCCGCGTCCAGGCGCCGCAATTCAACGGCGTCGTGCGCGCCAACAACCTGACCTATTCCAACGAAATCTACGGCACGCGCGTGACCAACATCCAGCTCGCCGGCCAATTCACGAGCTCGCGGCTGGAGATCACCCGCCTCGCCGGGCGGGCAGGCGAAGGCACGGTGACCGGCGGCGGCACGATCGGCCTGGCTGCCAATGCCGGCTTCCCCATCGACATCAAGCTTGCCTTCGATCGCGCCCGGCTGGCGCGCGGCGACAATCTCGGCGCGACCGTGTCCGGCAACGTCGCGATCACCAACAGCCGCGCCGGCGGCGGCCTGGTCAGCGGCGATCTGACGCTGCCAAACGTGCGTTACCAGATCGTTCGCCAGGGCGCGGCCGAAGTGATCGAGTTGCGGGGCGTGCGCCGTAAGGGCGAGCCGCTCCCCGATCCGAACCGTCAGCCGGTCGAGGAAGGCGGCGTTCCCAGCATCTGGAAGCTCGACCTGCGGCTTCGCGCCGACAACCAGGTGTTCGTTGCTGGCATGGGGCTGGAATCGGAGTGGAAGGCGGACCTGCGCGTGCGCGGCACTTCCGCGACGCCCGAGCTGATCGGCGAGGCCGAAGTGATCCGCGGTACGATCAGCTTCAGCGGCCAGCGCTTCGAGCTGACCACCGGCCGCGTCCAGTTCACCGGCTCGCGCCCGATTAACCCGCGCATCACGATCGCCGCCACGACGACGGTCAAGGACGTCGACATCACGCTCAACATCGATGGCGCCGCGTTCAATCCGCAGATCCGGTTCGGCTCCAACCCTGCTTTGCCGCAGGACGAGATCCTTGCCCGGCTGCTGTTCGGCGGCTCGGTGACCGAACTGTCGGCGCTCCAAGTGGTCCAGCTCGGCGCCTCGCTCAATTCGCTGCGGGGCGGCGGCGGCGGTCTCAACCCGCTCGGCAAGCTGCGCGGCGCGTCGGGGCTCAGCCGCCTACGCATCCTCGGCGGCGACGAATCGCAAGGCCGCGGCACCGCGCTGGCGGCGGGCTTCTATCTCGGCAACGACATCTACTTGGAAGTAATCACAGACGCGCGGGGCTTCACCGCCACCCAGATCGAGATCGCCCTGTCCCGCGCGCTGAGCATCCTCACGCAGGCCGGAAGCCAGGGGAATAGCAGCCTCAACGTCCGCTACCGGAAGAATTACTGACCCCGATCGTCATTGCGAGCGCAGCGAAGCAATCCAGAGTACGCCGGTGCCAATGGATTGCTTCGTCGCGTCACTCCTCGCAATGACCGTGGAGTGCGAGGAGCATGATGGACTGGTTTCAGATCAAGCACGGCCTGACCTTGTGGACCGGGCTCAACATGGACGCGTTGCACGTCCATGTCGGCGTGATCGCGCAGCTGCTCGCGGCGGCGGTGTTGCGCCGGAGCCTGGCGAGCCCCCTGCCCTGGCTGCTTTTGTTGCTGGCCTTGTGCGCGAACGAATGGTTCGATCTGGCCTACGAGACCTGGCCCAATCGCGGCGACCAATGGGGAGAGAGCATCAAGGATGGCTGGAACACGATGCTGCTGCCGACTTTTCTGTTGCTGATCTCCCGGCTTGCGCCCAGCCTGCTCGTTCCGGCTCGGCCCGGGGATCAAGCGCCTTTGGCCGAGGAGCTCGCAGACGCCGAGGGATAGCTTTGTCCGCCCGCTTTGGGCATGAGTGACGCGGCCGAATGCGCAATCATAACCGCCTCTATACCTTGCTGAACGTGCTGCCGGATGCCGATCCGGTGGTGATCGAGGCCGCCTACAAGGCGTTGATGAAGCGTTATCATCCCGACATTCATTCGGGCGGCGTCGCGGTCGGCGAGCGGATGGCCGCCGAGCTCAACCATGCCTATCGAACGCTGCGCGATCCCGATCGCCGCGCCGATTACGACGCGGAGGAGAGGGCGCGCGAGGAACGGCGCCGTGCCGAGCTTGCCCGCGCTTTCACGCCGCCCCCGAATCGAGCGCCGCCGCCCCCGCCCCGCCCGGAGCCGGGCCGCGCCGGCAAGCGCGCAGCCGCCTGGATCGGCGGCGCAGGCATCGCCGCGCTCGGCGGAGCGATCTACCTGCTGGCCCAGGTCACGGACGCGCCGGCGCCCCCGTCGGCTCGGCCCGGGGCTGATACTTCCGAACGATCCACGGCGGCGACGGAGCGGGCGTTCCGCGACCAGCCGGTCAATCGCGGCCAGGTCGAAAGCGCGGTCGCGGACTTTCGCGACGTCGCCGCCGCCAGCGGCCTGACTGGCGCCGCCGCTTACAGCGAGCACTGCTTCGCCGGGCAGCTGCAATCACCCCAGATCGCGCAGTTCGATCGCTGCGTCGCGTTCGATCATGTCGCGAGCCGGATCGATCTGCGCCCGGAAGCGCAGGCACAGGCGCCGCAGCAGGCCCGGTTCCAGCCGCAAAGCCTGGTCGCCCGCCACATCCGCGCCGCCGAACGCTTTGCCCGCGATCCCAGCCTGATCGAAGCGCGCTTGTTCGAGATCCGGCGATTGACCGACGGGATCCTCAACCAACCCGCCGCCGCCGTCCCGGCGCGAGCGCGGGCCGCGCCGCCGGCCGCACCAAAAGTGGTGCGCGTCGCTTCTCGGCCCACCGCTGCACCTTTGCAGGCGCGTCCACAGCCCCGACCGGTCAATCCGGTCTCCCGGCCCCGCGCCGCCGAACCGGATTTCCTGGAACGCCAGGGTGGGATCTACTAAATGGCGGGCTTCTTCCAGCTCCTGTTCGGCCGGTTGGGCGGCACAGCGGCGGCCGCCGAGAGCCCGCCGGCAACCCCCGTCACCCCGCCACCGATTACCGCCGGCGACGAGCGGCTCCCCGATGCATCACGGCCTCGGGTCGCCAAGCTGCTCGCGGTGATCGCGGACGTGGAAGCGCGCGCCGATGAAGATGCGGGATCCGTCACGTTTCTGGCCGAGCTACGCCAGATGCGCGATGCCCACCTGCCCCGCCTGATCGCCAGCTATGCCGACATCCCGGCCGCCCACCGCGCCGACATCTTCCGCGCGACCGGCCGATCCGCCAGCTTCGAGCTGAACGCGGCCTTGGACAAGATGCTGGAGCGCGCGGAAGGCTTGTCGCGGTCGCTCGCGCAGCAGGATATCGACAGTTTCGCGCACAATCTGCGCTTCATCGAACGGCGCTACGGCGACGATCCGTTTTCCTGACCGGCTCAGCCCAGCCGCATCGTCGGGGTCAGCCATACGGTGCCGCGACCGTGAAAGACGAACACCAGGCCTTCTCCGCTGCGCATCGCGTTGCGAAGTCCCCTGACGAGCGGGCGAAGCTCGACCTGCAGGCTGGTCGAATACATCAGCATCAGATCGCCATCGACGATCAGCTCGCCGCTGCCGTCCAGCTCGATCACTTCCACTTCGTCCGCCGGCACCGGTGCCTCGACCACGAACGCGCCCGCGCCCTGCAGCTTGGGCTGCATCAGCCCGTTGCCGGACATGATGCCCTGCACCGAGCGATGCACGTGCGTTGAAACCGCGATATTGGCGTCGCACGCGTAAAAGGCGCCGTCATCGAGGATCAGCGCATCCTGCGGGCCGTCCATCCGCGCCAGGATGAAATGCTTGGCGCTCGCCTCGGTCCAAACCTCGCCTCGGCCGGCGAAGCGGGTCGCATAAGCGCTTTCGCACGTGCCCGCCGAGGCGATCGCACGCGCGAGGAAGCCGCCGCGTTCGTTCTTCTGAACATCGACCTGCAACGCGCCATGCGCATATTGCAGCGCGCCGGGCTCAAGAAGGGCCGCGCCGCCGTCCAGCACGATACGGACCTGACGCGCGCTGGTCTCGACCGGCGGGTGGACGTGGATCACCGGCGCGGCTGCGGCTCCGGTTCCGGCTCCGGCTCCGGCGGGCGATGCGGCGGTCGCGGACTGCCGGCCCAGCGCATAGCTTTTACGGCGGAACTGATATAGTTCGAAACGCATGCCGGAGCCGGCCTGCTCGTCGATTTTCGTGCGGTAATCGGCCATCTTGTTCCTCCTCAGGCCTCGCGGGCGAGCGGCAGCGGGTCGGCGATCCCGAACAGCTCGGCGCGGCGGATCAGGGTTCGCGCCCAGCCGCGATGCGTGGCCGGCTCGCACATCGTGCCGCCGCTGGCGAACACGGCGGGCGAGCCGCCGGCCAGGATCGCGCGCGCCTGCGCCACCTCGCTCGACGACACCGCCAAGGCGGCGTGGACGACCGCGATCTGCGCCGGGTGGATGACCGTTTTGGTGAGCAGGCCGTGGTCCAAGTCCCGCGCGACCTCCTCGCGCAGCAGCGCCGGATCGTCGAACCGCTCCATCACCGGCGCGCTGAGCGCGAAGCCCCAGGGCGCGAACGCGCCGACCAACGCGGCGATCAGCGCCCCGAGCGGGCCATCGTAGCAGGTGAGCGAGAGCGAGCGGCGGCAGCCGAGCAGCTGAAGCAGGTCGTTGCCGCCAATCCGAAGCGCCAGGATCCGGTCCTGCACGACCAGCAACTGCTCGCGCAGGCGGCGCACCTCGGCGGGATCGAACATCTCGCGCGTTTCCAGCGTCGGCATTAGCCAATGGTCGGGCAGCAGCGGCAACGCCAGCCAGGCCGGAACATTGTCGGCATTGGCCTTGGGCAGGACAAAGCCGGCCAGGCGATCGGCGCCGGGCATGCGCAGAATTCGCGCGAGCATCGCGGCGTCCCGCGGCCGGACGAAGGGCAGCGGCGCCCGCCCGGCTTCGGGCCGGGGCGGGAGCGTCCTCAGGAAAGCGGCGAGGTTACGCAAGGCGACCGGCAGGTCCGCCTCCGCGACCGCGTCCTCCAGGCAGATCACGGCGGAGCGCAGGCCCGGAATGCGCCCGCCCAGCAGGATCGCGGCCAGATCGGGCCGGGTTGCCGGAAGATACAGCGTCGCGCCGAGGGCGAGGGCATCGAGGCTCATCGCGCGGCGCTCCCGCTCGCGCGGATAACGGACACGGCGCGGTAGACGCAGTCGTGAGCGAGTGCTTCGACCGGCACGCCGGCGTGTGCGGCGAGCAGCAGCAGGTGCGCGACGTCGGGGTCGGCGCGGTCGCGCAGGAACAGCCGGTCCGGAATCCGGCGGAGCAGGGCGCGGGTCGCTTCGGCGATGCCGGGCTTGATGCGGTTGCGGTCGGTCACACCGGCATGCGTCATGACGTCGTCCAGCATCGCCTCGCAGGCCCGCCGGAGATCGGGACGCCTTGCTATGTGATCGCCGATTGGGCGCGGCCGTGCGCTGGCCGCCAGCGGCGCGATCGTCTCGACGAACTGCTGCGACAGATCATGGCGGGCGAGGTGCGGGTAGGTCACGCAGGCGTGGAAATCGCCCGGACGCACCGTTTCGGCACTCAGGATCGAGCGGCTGACCAGGCCGGAGACGATGCTGCCCAGCAGCCCGGAGGCTATCAGGTAATCGTCCTGGGTCGCGGCGATGTCGGCTTGGCCAGCCGGATCGGCGATCACGGCCAGGGTCGGCGCGAACCCAAACGGCCGATCGGTAAGGCTGCGGCGCAGTTCGCCCGCGATCGCGCCCTTGCCGGTCCAGCCGTCGACGAACAGCACGTCCGCAGGATCGTGGTGCGCGGCGATGTAAGCGAGCGCCACCCGATCGATGCCGCGGTCGCGGATGATGCTAAGCGAATAGTGGACGGCCGGGTGGCCCCACGCCCGCAAGGCCCGCAGCAGCAAGACGCCGATCGGCGTACCGGCCCGGGCGAGCGAGGCGATCACGATGCCCCTGCCGCCCGCACGATCGACCAGGAACGCGGCCAAGCTGGCGACATCCCGCGCGAGCCGTGCGCCGCTGCGGGCGAGCGCTTCGCGGTAGAGCCTCAGGTATTCGGCGCTCGGCGGCTGCTCGGCCGAAATCATCTCGGAATAATGACGCCGGCCGGACTGGATCAGGGTTTCCTTGGCGGCGACATCGGTGGGCGCGAGGCGCACCGGGTTTAGCAGGAAGGTGACGTCCGCCGGATCGTAGCTGCCGGAGAAAGGCGCGGCCGGCCGCATCGCCCGCTCAGAAATCACGGAGCAGCCGTTCGGCCAGTTGCGAGTCGGTCGGCAGCATCGCGAAATCGCACAACCCCATGAACGCGGCGTCGGTGCGGCTGTCGCCGATTCCGATTACCGGCGAGTCCGGGAAGCGCGCGCGCAAGCCGGGCAGAATGTGCCTGACTGCTTGCGCCTTGCCGAGATGCTGCGGCAGGAACGCGACATTGTTGCCGTTGCGATGCTCGGTCCAGCCCGCCGGCACCTCAGGCACCGCAGCATCCACGACCGCGTTCAGCGCGGCCACGTCGGCGCCGGAATGCTTCGCGATCACGTAGAGGGGCACCTGATCTTCCGCCAGCACGCGTGCCGTCACCGGCTCGCCAGCTCGAGCGGCCGACTGAGAGATTGCCGCCGCCATCGCCTCCAATCGGCCGGCCTCAGCTGCAGCCTTGCTGGCGATGTGACTGTGCCATGTCCGGTCCACGGCGCCCGCATCGTCCAGGATCAGGCCGCCATGCGCGCAGATCGCGGCCGCATAGGGGATGCGGACCCGGCGCAGCGCGTCCAGGCTTCGCGCAGTTACCGGCACCAGGTGGGTGCTATCCGCAAGCCAGCGCAGGAACGCCATCTGGCGTGGCGTGGCATAGCTGAGCGGGGAGCCGTCGCGAGCGAAGCCGAGCGGCGTGAGCTGCTCGTCGGCGATGCCGGGCGGGCATTTGCCCCGGGTCTGGAACAAGGTGTCGTCCAGATCGACCAGCATGATGGCGCCGATCATGCCGGCCACGCGACGAGCCGCGCGCCCAGCGCCTGAACCAGGTCCGGATCGACGCTGCCCGGCGGCGTTTCGTGGCAGAACCAGGTCGCCCGGCCGTCCCCCGAATCAACGTTGTACAGGTAGTTGGGAACGCCAGTCCCGTAATTGGCGCCGAACCTCAGCGCCGTGCGGATCGCGCCGCCGAGCCGGGCCGGGCTTCGGCCAGCCGCCTGCACGGTGACGTCATGACCGGCGCGTGCCAGCTGCTCCGCCAGGCGGAATGGCGGGTAGGTAAATTCGCCGGTGCCGACGATCCGGATCGGGCAGTCGATGTCAGGGATCGTCGCCGGCTGAGAAAAGGTGGGCGCGCGAAGCCCGAGCCGGCCATGGTTGCGATGCCGGTCGAGACGGCCGAGCGCCGGAGCGGACCGATCGAACAAAGGCGAAGGCTCCGCCTCCCCGGTGTTCGTCCAGACGAGCCGGCCGTTCAGCAACGCGCCAGTCGCGGCCGGTCTCGGCAGATCGGCGAGCCAGCCTCGGTCGGACCAGTCCGTGAGCGTGGCGGTAAAGATGGTCTCGACCCCGGGCCAGACCTCCACCAGCGACTCGGCGACGTTGGCGAGCGTGCGTCCCGTCGAAATTTCGTCGTCGACGAGGACGAGGCTGCGGGGCGGCGCAAAGCCCGGCAAGTCCGGCCGGTAAACGAGATGCGTGGACGCGTGGCTGTGCGGCTCCTCGAACCGGCACAGCAAGGGATGATGGATCCGCTGGCGCGTGGAATGGAGGAAGAAGATGTCGTCCCGCCCGGTCCGGGCACGCAGCTCCTCGTGCACCGTCTGGCCGAGACAGATGGCTGTTTCGGCGAGTCCGAACACCAGCACCGGCCCGGGCAGATCGGTCGGCACCAAAGCCGCGAGATCGCCTGCCGCCCGCCGCATCAGATCGGGCGGGGTCGGCAGGTGGCGACCCAGCACCCGCGACACGATCAGAAAACCTCGTCTCGGATTTCTTCGCGCCGCGAAGTCGCACAGCGCGCCCAGCGACCATGTCCCGCCGTCGACACGCACGTCCAGCACGCCGCCCGGCAGGGTCACAATTCGGGTGCCGGTGGCCGCGGGCTGGGTGGCCAAGCCGATCATGAGCAGCCGATCCGGTAAATGGTCGCGCGCGCCTCGCGAACCATCGCGGCGCGGCCGATCGGCGCCGCCGGCTCGGCCAGCTCCGGCGTGAGGCCGAACGCGTCCAGGAAGCTGCGCACCACCGCGCCCTTGATTCCGAAATTGATATTCTCGGCATTGCCGCCCGCTGCGCGGATGCGCTCGATGTTGAGCGACGAGCAGACCAGCCCCAGCACATGGCCGGACAGGTCGAAGATCGGCCCGCCGCTATTGCCGCTCGCGATCGGCGCGGTGAACTGGAAGACGCTGCTGTCGTTGCCGATCCCGCAAAGGCCGGCGATGTTGCCGGCGCTCGCCTGCGGCCCCGATCCGAGCAGTCCCTGCAGGGGGAAGCCGAGCGCGACCACATCCTCGCCGAGATGGAGGTCCAGCCCCGGCCGGAAGCGGGCCACGGCCGGCAGCGGCTGTTCGACCCGCAGCAGGGCAAGGTCGTTGCGCGGGTCGGCGAAGACGAGTTCGGCCGGCAGGCTGCGCCCTTCGCCGAGCACGCTGACGGCGCCTGCATCCTCGACCACATGGGCATTGCTCAGCACGTGGTGTCGCCCGACCGCGACGCCGCTGCCGGATGTCTGTGATCCCCCGCGATCCTGGTCGTAGCCTCGCTCCGGCTCACCCTCGCGCGCCGCCGGCTTGTCGAGCAACCGCCGCGCCCAGTTCGGCTCGATCGCGAACTTGTCGGCCAGTCCGGTCAGGCCCTGGACGAAGCCACCGCCATTGGCCGCCAGTTTCCAGCCGCCACCGTGCCGGTACACTTCGGCGAGAATCAGGGCGGTTTCCGGCCGCTCGGTCAGGTCCAGGCGGAACCGCGCTGCGTCCGTCGCCAGCGTCAGCGCACCGAAGTCGCGGAAGCTGACGCCGCCGCCCGGACCGCCGGTCAGGAATGCCACCACCGCCAGCCGCTCGACCTCGCCCGGCATCTGCCGGAGCGAGAGCGACAGCCGCCCTCCATCCGCGAACCGCGCCGCCGGCCGCATTTCGCGGCTGACCGCGTCGATCGGCAGAAAGGCGCGGCTCGCCTTGCGGCCCTGGTCGAGCGCGATCAGCGCCAGCGACAAGGGCGGCCGCAGCGGCTCGACGAGGTGGAGCGACACCTCCTCGCCCACCATCGTCCGTTCGCCAGCAACCAGATCGCGCATGGTGACGGTTTCAGCGACGAACGACGCGCCGGATCACATGTTGACGCCGAACGACTTGGCCAATGGCCCGAGCCCGCCCGCGAAGCCCTGGCCGATCGCCTTGAACTTCCACTCCGCGCCGTGCCGGTACAATTCGCCGAAGATCATCGCGGTTTCAGTGGAGGCGTCTTCCGACAGGTCGTACCGGGCGATTTCGGTGCCGCCGTCGGCGTTGACGACGCGCATGAAGGCGTTCGAGACCATTCCGAAATTCTGCTTGCGGCCGTCCGCCTCATGGATCGTCACCGCGAAGCTCAGCTTGGTGACGTCGGCCAGCAGCTTGTCGAGGCTGACATTGACGACCTCATCGTCGCCTTCGCCCTCACCGGTGGTGTTGTCGCCCTGATGCTCGACCGCGCCGTCGGCGCCCTTCTTGTTGTTGTAGAAGACGAAATCGGCATCGGAGCGGACCTTGCCGCCATCGTTGAGCACGAACACGCTGGCATCCAGATCGAATGCGCTGCCATCGGTGACGCGCGTATCCCAGCCGAGGCCGACGCGGATGCTCTTGAGGCCGGGAGCCTCCTTGCTGAGGCTGACATTGCCGCCCTTGGAAAGTGAAACCGCCATGAAATTACTCCTTTGTGGATGATGTTGGAGAGAAAGCGGCCGCTCAGCCGATGCTGACGCCGTAATTGCGGGCGAGCGGGCCGAGCCCGCCCTTGTAGCCCTGGCCAACGGCGCGGAATTTCCACTCCGCATTGTGGCGATAGACTTCGCCGAAGATCATCGCGGTCTCGGTCGATGCATCTTCCGACAGGTCGTAGCGGGCGATCTCCCGGCCGGTGGCGTCGTTGACGACCCGGATAAAGGCATTGGAGACCATGCCGAAGCTCTGGCGGCGGCTCTCGCCATCGTGGATCGTCACGGTGACCGCGATCTTCTGGACATCGGCAGGAACGCGGGTCAGTTCGACCTTCAGCGCTTCGTCGTCGCCGTCGCCCTCGCCGGTGCGGTTGTCGCCAGTATGCTCGACCGAACCGTCGCCGGAGCGCAGATTGTTGTAGAAGATGAAATCGCCATCGCTGCGCACTCGATCGCCGGCCGCGAGCAGAAAGGCGCTGGCGTCGAGATCGAAGTCGGCGCCGTCGGTGGTGCGGGTGTCCCACCCCAGGCCGATCAGGATCTTGGTGAGCCCCGGCTCCTCCTTGGACAGGCTGACATTGCCGCCTTTTGACAAGCTAACGGACATGGAATTGCTCCCCTTTGCTGGTTCAGACGAGACGTTCGCCCGTGGGCGCGATCGGTTCGGCTTCGGCGCGGTTGCTGCGCACGGAGGCCCAGAAGGCGAGGCCGATCAGGACGGCGCCGATCAGGCCAGTGATCGTTTCCGGGATGTGGAAGCGGGCGGACAGCAGCATGATCGCGGCCAGCGCGATGATCGCGTAGAAGGCGCCGTGTTCCAGGAACTTATACTCGGTCAGCGTGCCGTGATCGACCAGCATCACGGTCATCGAGCGGACGAACATCGCGCCGATGCCCAGCCCGAGCGCGATGATGAACAGGTTGTTCGACAAAGCGAACGCGCCGATCACGCCATCGAACGAGAATGAGGCGTCGAGCACTTCGAGGTAGAGAAACCCGCCAATGCCGGCGCGGGCGGCCGACACCGCTGGCGCGCCCGAGCTGCTCTCCGGGTTCTCGTCGCCGCCGGCGCCTTCCAGCAGGCCATTGAAAATCTCGACCGCGGTGAAGGTCAGCAGCCCGAAGATGCCCGCGACGAGGAACGTCATGGCTTCGGCCGGCGCGAGCATGCGGCTGATCGCGTACAGAGTGAGCAGGACAATCCCGAGCGCGAGGCCGGAGATGTGCGACAGGCCGGCGATCGGGCGCTCGACGATGCCGATCCAGTGCACGTCCTTTTCCTCGTCGAGGAAGAAGGTCAGGCCGACCATCGCCAGGAAAGCGCCGCCGAAGCCGGCGATGCCGGTATGCGCCTCGCGAATGATGCGCTCATAGGTGAGCGGCTCGGTGGCGGCGAGCTTGATCGCCTCGATGGGGCCAAGGCTGGCGGCAATTGCGACGATGGCGAGCGGAAATACGATTCGCATCCCGAACACCGCGATCAGGATGCCCCAGGTCAGGAAGCGCTGACGCCAGACCGGCGTCATGTCGCGCAGCACGGTCGCGTTCACCACCGCATTGTCGAACGACAGCGATGTTTCGAGCACGCCCAGCACGACGACGATCCACAGGATCCCGAGCGTGCCGAGCAGATTGCCGGTCAGCGACCAGCCGAGCCATGCGCCGAGCGCGAGGCAGATGGCGGTGAAGACGAAAGAGCCCTTGTAATAGCGCAGCAGCACGTCGCGTCCCCTCAGTCCTTGCTTCCCGCGGTCCAGCGCAGGCCCCAGCCGAGCGCCTGATCGAGTTTCTGCTGATCGCGATAATAATCGACGATGCGGGTCGCCTTGAGCGCGCCGCCGTCATTCTCGATCAGCACGATCCCGCACAGCCGCTTGTCGTTGCGGCCCTCGGTCATGCGCACTTCGATCGGCGGCTGATTGGGCATGGTGACCAGCACCACGCCATCCGTCTGCTGCCAGTTCGGCACACCGTCATAGATGTTGGCGAAGATCGCGATCCGACGGATTTCGCCGAAATGGGCGCCGTTGATGCGCAGTGTCTCGCCCGCCGCGACATCGCCGGTGCGGTCGTCGCCCGACAGCTCGATATAGGGCGGGCCGTGAAAATCGCCGAAGCTGTTGCCGAGCGCCTGGACGACGCCTTTGCGGCCGTTCTTCATCTCGAGCAGGCAGCCGAGATCGAGGTCGATCGCGCTGCCGCCGCCAAGGAAGCCGCGCTTGCCGCGCGACCAGTTCAGGTTGACAACGATCTCGCCGAAGCTCGACCCCTTCTTCTCGAGGCTGATCGCCTGGCCCGGCTTTTCCAGCGTTACCTTGCTCAGCCGGACCGGCGCGGCTGGCGGCGGGGGCGGCGGTGGTGGAGGCGTCGGCGAGGCCGCGGCAGGCTCGTCCGCCACGTCGATCCCGAACGAGCGGGCGAGCGGCGCCAGGCCACCGGCAAAGCCCTGGCCGACCGCCCGGAACTTCCACTGCCCGTTGCGGCGGTAAAGTTCCCCGAAGGTCATCGCGGCTTCGCGCGCGCCGGCAAGCGCGGGCCGGTATCGGATCGTCGGCGGCTGACCTGAAGGCGAAACCACGATTTCGGCGCCGTCGAGCAAGGCCAGTGTCTGGCCTTTGCCCTGCGCTTCGGCGATCGTGACGCAGAGCACGATCCGCTCGATCGCTTCGGGAACGGCGGATAGGTTGATCTCGAAGCTGCCCTGCCCGCTCCCGCCCCGGCCAAAGCGCACCGCGCCGCCCGCGCCTTCCGGCTGATTGTAAAAGATCATGTCGTGATCGCCGCGCACATTGCCGGCCGCAGTGAGCAGGTAGCTGGAAGGATCGGCCTCGACGTCGCGCCCGCCGCTCACCGTCCAATTGAACGAAACGGTAAGGCGATCGGCGGGAACGGGTGCGTTGCCGCCCTGCTGCAAGTCGGTCACGTCGTAATCCTGTTCGAAAGATCAGGCGTCACAGGGACGCGGTGATCTGGTCCATCATGTCGTGGAAGGTCTGGCCGTTGGTGCGGACGCCCAGCGCTTTCATATCCCAGCCGCCGCCGGTCTTGGTCATCTGCGCCATCACCTGGCCGGTATGCGACCCCGCGCCGGTCAGATCGTAGCGCGCAAGCTCCGCGCCGGTGGTTGCATCGACCAGCCGGCAATAGGCATTCTCGATCCGGTCGAAACTGTCGCCGCGGAAGCTGTTCACCGTGAACACGAGCGCGGTGACAGCGGGCGGCAGGCCTGAGAGATCGACATTGATCATCTCATCGTCGCCGTGGCCGGCGCCCGTCAGATTGTCGCCGGAATGGACGATGCTGCCGTCGCGGCTCTTGAGCTGGCGAAACCAGACCTGATCGATCAGCCGACGTCCGCCGTCGAACAGCAGGCAGGATGCATCCAGGTCGATGTCGCCGCCCCCGCCGCCGAACATGCCGAGCAGGCCTTTGCTTTTGCGAACGTCCCAGCCGAGCCCCATGGTGACTAGCGTCAGCGTGCCTCCACCGCTCTTTTCCAGCCGGACGGACTGCCCCTTGGCGAGACTGACCATCTTTGTTCCCCCTTTGCTCCTGCGAGCCGGAGTGGAAGCTAGAGCGGACCGCGCCGCCGGTCTTGCGCGATTAGGTCCATTTTGGAGGCAATTACCCGAAGAGCTTGATCCATTTTCGCGCTAATCCTGTCATCACCTGCCGCCGCGTCGGCTTCCCGCCGGCGCCTTTTTGTTCCGGGAAAGAGCTGCGCATGGTGGCCGAACGCGAGCGGCTGACGAGCCTGATCGACTATGTGGAGGCGACCGAGCGGGACCGGCTCAGCATCGCGCTCGACGTTGCCGACCATCGCGGGTTTCGGCGCAACGGCGACGATCTGATCAAACTGCCGGGCGTCGCCGTCAATCTGGTCGGCACCGATGACTCGATCTGGCTGAGTGTCGATCGGCTGTCACGTTGTCCGGCACCGGTGCCGGGGGATGCGGAGCTGCGCGCCTGGCTCGACAGCGTTGACGATCCGGCCAAGCCGCCAACGCTGAAGGCGGAACTGTCGCGTGCGCTGCTGGAGGGGCTCGGATTCCTGCCCGCCGACGCGCCGGAGGAAGGCCCGGTCCAGCTCGCCGATCATCCCGGCAAGGCGCGGATCGAAGCGGCGCTCGGCGCCTATCGCCGCGAGGTCTGGACGCCGTGGGTCGAGGAGGAACGCCCGCGGCGGCAGGCGATCGAATTGTATAACGGCCTGTTCTCGCTCCGGCAGATGCTGGACGGGGCGGGCGAGCAGCCGATCGAGCTGGTCTGGGGCGTGGGCCCCGCGCAATGGACGCGCCCGCGCGGCACATTGCGCTACCCACTGCTGACCTTGCCTGTTGAGCTGGCCCTGAACGAGGCCACACACGCGATCGAGGTCCGGCCGCGCCTGGAAACCGCGCCCGGCCTGGAAAGCGACCCGCTCGATCTGCTCGATGCGCAGGGCGTGAACGAATGGGTTGGCTATGCACGAACTTATCTGGAGACGCTGCCCGGCGACGGCCTGAGCCCGTTCGAGCCAGATGGCTTCACGCCGTTGCTGCGCCGCGCGGTGGCCTTGCTTGATCCCGACGGCTGCTATCTCCCGGACCTAGGCGAACGTCCCGTTCTTACCGGCGACACGTTGCGCGTCGATGCCGGCTGGCTTCTGTTCGAGCGGCCCCGCCGGGCCACGCACCTGATGGACGACCTTCGACGCTTCCGCGCGGCCGTGCAGCAGGTCGCGGCGCCCGAAGACCTGCCGGAGGCAGTGCGTGTCCTGCTGCAGCCGCCCGGCGAAGCTCCGGCGCACGTGCAGCCACACCTGCGCGGCGTTTCGACTATCCCTGGCGTCACGACGTCGGACGGCTCGGGCGCGGACCTGTTCTTCCCCAAGCCGTTCAATCGCGAGCAGGTGGAGGTCATCCAGCGGCTCGCCGCCCGGCCCGGCGTGGTGGTGCAGGGCCCACCCGGAACCGGCAAGACCCACACCATCGCCAACATCATCAGCCATTATCTGGCTCTCGGCAAACGCGTGCTGGTCACCTCGCAAAAGGCGCCGCCGCTCAAGGTGCTGCGCGACAAACTTCCCGAAGCGGTTCGTCCCCTCGCCGTCAGCCTGCTGGAAAGCGACCGCGACGGGCTCAAGCAATTTCAGCAATCTGTGGACATCATCGCCGAACGATTGCAGCGGACCAGGCCGGATGAAGTGCGGCGGCAGATCGCCTCGCTCGATGTCCGCATCGACGGCCTGCACCGCGGGCTCGCACAGATCGACCGGCAGGTGGACGAGATCGGTCGCGGATCGATGACGGCGGTGGACGTGGATGGGGTCCGCCACGAGCCGGCCGCCGCTGCGCGGACCCTGGTCGAAGCCGGCGCGCTCGCCAGCTGGCTTCCGGACCGAATCGACGCGATCGCCTCGCATGAACCGGAGTTCGACGAAGATTTGATCGCCGCGCTGCGGGGCGCGCGCAAACGCGTCGGCACGCGGCTTGATGCGCTCGGTATCGAGCCTCCCCCGGCCGATCTGCCGAGCGCGGGCGAGATGCTCGCGTTGCACGATGCGCTGATCGAGGCCGAAACGCTGCGTCGCGCCACTCCGCCAGGCGCCGGATTGCGGGACGGATCGACGGCCGAAGCCGTCACGACGCTGGCGGCCAAGCTCGGCGCGTTGAGCAATGCCGGGCAGGAGGTGCAGGCCACCGCTTTCGCGTGGACAAAGGACGCTCTTGCGCGCTTGAGGGCGGATCGCGAGGATGCGGCGCTTGGCGCGTTGGCTGGGCTGTCGCATGACGTCGGCGCGTTGAACGAACAGGCTCGGCACTTTCTCGTCCGGCCGGTGGCGCTTGCCGACGGGGCGGTAGTGGATAGCGACTTTCGCGAGGCGGTGACCGCGCTGGCCCGAGGCGAGGATCTCGGGCTGTTCCGCAACCTGTTTGCAAGGCAGGTCAAGGCTCAGCTGTCGGCGGTGCGGATCGCCGCCCGAGCGCCCGCCACGGTTGCGGATTGGATGGAGATCGACCGCTACCTGAGCGCGATCGACCGGGCGGACGGCCTGCGGGCCGCCTGGAACAATGCCGCCACTCATGCCGGCCTCGATCCGGTGGACGCGCCGGGCCTGGCCGCGGGCGATCCGATGCGGCGCCAACTGGCCCAGCTCACCCGTCTGCGGGCGCTCGTCGACCAGGAAAACATCGTCGAGGCGGAGGTGCGTTCGCTGCTGCCAGGCTGGCGCAAGCGCGTCGGCGCCGACCCGGCCGCGGCAACCGAGCTTGCCGCCGTGCTGGATCAGCATGTCCGGCGGGCGCGCCTGGCCGAGGCGGAAACCGGCCTTGCCCGCCTGTGCGAGCGGATCGCGGATGTGAAGGGGCCGATCGGCGAGGCGCTTCGGTCAGTGGCCGGCGAGATCGGCGACGAGACAGGGGATCGCGACGCACTGGACCGGCGCTGGTCCGGCGCGCTCGACGAAGCCGCGACGCTGCGTGGGTTGCTGCCGGCATTCGCCACGATCGGAGACGTCACGCACCATATCGACGAAAACGGCGCGCCGGCCTGGGCCGAGCAGCTTCGAACGGTGCCGGTCGAGGGTCTGGAAGACCCGCTCACGCCGGGCGATTGGCGGACGCGCTGGACCTTGCGGCAGCTTTCGACCTGGCTCGACCGCATCGACCGGCATGATCGGCTGCGGTCGCTGGGCCGCGAGCGCACCGAGCACGAGCAGCAACTGCAACGCGCTTACGAGGAAGCGATCGAGCTTCGCACCTGGTGCCGGCTGGCCGAGCAGGCCAATGATCAGGTCCGATCGGCGCTGGCGGCTTACGCGCAGGCGATGCGCAAGCTCGGCCGTGGCACGGGTATCCGCGCCGGCCGCTACCGGGCCGATGCGCGGGCCGCGGCCGATCGCGCCAAGAACGCCCTGCCCTGCTGGATCATGCCGCATTACCGCGTGTCCGAATCGCTGCCCGCCGAGCTCGGCTTGTTCGATCTCGTCATTGTCGACGAAGCTTCGCAATCCACCGTCGCCGCTCTGCCCGCCCTGCTTCGCGCCAAGCAGGTCCTGATCGTCGGCGACGACCGGCAGGTCAGCCCCGATGCGGGCTTCCGCGAGGAAGCGCGGCTGAACGCGCTCGCCGAACGTCATTTGTCGGGCCAGGTCCCGGATTTCCGCGCCGCCTTGCGCGAGGACCGCTCGCTTTACGATCTCGGTACCGTCGTGTTCGCCGGCGGCGCGATCCTGCTCAAGGAGCATTTCCGCTGCGTGTCGCCGATCATCGAATATTCAAAGGCGCAATTCTACAGCCACCAGCTGATCCCGCTGCGGCTGCCCTCCGCGTCCGAGCGGCTCGATCCGCCGCTGGTCGACATCCTGGTCGAGGACGGTCACCGGCGCGGCAAGGTCAATCCGCCGGAGGTCGACTGCATCGTCGACGAGATCGGCCGCATCGCCGCCGATCCGACCATGGCCCGCCGAACGATCGGGGTCACCACCCTGCTCGGCCAGGAGCAGGCGATCCAGATCCTGGAGGGGATTGAGCGCAGCCTCGGCTCCGAAGTCATGATCCGCCACGACATTCGGGTCGGCGAGCCGGCCGCGTTCCAGGGCGACGAGCGGGAGATCATGTTCGTGTCGCTCGTGGCGGACCGCGACAGCGGCGTCGTGTCTGGCTTGGCTTTCGAGCAGCGCTTCAACGTCGCCGCCTCCCGCGCCCGGGACCGTATGATCCTGGTCCGCTCGGTCGAGCTGGAGGATCTGCGGCCCGCCGACAAATTGCGCAGGAGCCTGATCGAGCATTTCCATGCGCCGTTCGCGGCCGAGGGCAGCCAGGTCGCCGACCGGCGCGCCCGCTGCGAATCGCCGTTCGAGACCGAGATGTTCGATCTGTTGGCGGAGCGCGGCTATCGCACCGACACGCAGGTGCGGGTCGGCACCAAGCGGATCGACCTGGTGGTGGAAGGCGCGGACGACCGGCGGCTGGCGATCGCATGCGATGGCGATGCCTATCATGGGCCGGAGCAGTGGCCGGACGACATGGCGCGCCAGCGCATGCTCGAGCGGGCCGGCTGGACGGTCTGGCGCTGCTTTGCATCCCGCTTCGTGCGCGAGCGGAACGCGGTGGTCGACGAACTGATCGGGATCCTCGATGCACGCGGGATCGCGCCGGAACGCGGCGACGCGCTCCCACCCAGCCGGCATTGCGAGCACCGCCGCTGGCGCAGCACCCCGCCCGAAGCGGACGGCCCCGACGTGCCTTATGCCTGGCTGGTCTGCGCCGACCCTTTCTAGATTGTCAGCGGCCTCCTCCGTCGTTATAGGAACCGCCTTTCCAGCTTTGGAAATCAACCGAACCGCCCGGCCATCAAGGGCTGCCGTGGCTGTTCCCAATCGTCCGCCGTCCAAGGTGGCCAAGGAGACGAAAATGCCCAAGCTCAAGACCAAGAGCGGTGTGAAGAAGCGATTTAAGCTCACCGCCACCGGCAAGGTCAAGCATGGCGTCGCTGGCAAGCGGCACCGGCTGATCAGCCATAATGCCAAGTATATCCGCCAGAACCGCGGCACCACTGTTCTCGCCGAGGCCGATACGGCCCGGGTGAAACTGTGGGCGCCTTACGGCCTGAGATAGGAGTTACGACATGGCACGCGTCAAACGTGGTACGACGACCAAGGCTCGTCACAAACGCGTTCTTGAACAGGCGAAAGGCTATTACGGCCGCCGCAAGAACACGATCCGGATCGCCAAGCAGGCGGTCGAGAAAGCCGGGCAATATGCCTATCGCGACCGCAAGGTTAAGAAGCGCTCGTTCCGGGCGTTGTGGATCCAGCGGATCAACGCGGCGGTGCGCGTGGAAGGGCTGACCTATGGCCAGTTCATGCACGGGCTGAAGCTCGCCGGCGTCGATCTCGACCGCAAGGTGCTGGCCGACATTGCGATGCACGAAGGCGACGCCTTCCGCGCGATCATCGCGCAGGCGCAGGCGGCTTTGCCGGCGGAGCCGGTGTCGGCTCAAGTTTAAGCCGATTGTTGAAAGGTAGGAGGCGCGGAGGGGAAACTCTCCGCGCCTTTTTCTTATTCCGCCGCCGCCGCGCTCGTGAACTGGTCGGCTTCGGTGGACTGGGCATAGGCGGTCGTCGACGCCTGACCGCCGGAGATAGTCTGGGCGACCAGGTCGAAATAGCCGGTGCCGACTTCGCGCTGGTGGCGGGTGGCGGTGTAGCCGGCGGCTTCGCTGGCGAACTCGGCCTGCTGAAGCTCGGAGTAAGCGGCCATGCCGCGGTCCCGATAGCTTGAGGCCAGCTCGAACATCGAATGGTTGAGGCTGTGGAAGCCGGCCAAGGTGACGAACTGGAACTTGTAGCCCATCGCGCCAAGCTCGCGCTGAAACTTCGCGATCGTGTCGCGGTCGAGCTTGGCTTCCCAGTTGAAGCTTGGCGAGCAGTTATAGGCCATCATCTTGCCCGGATGCGCCTTCTGCACCGCTTCGGCAAAGCGCTTGGCATCTTCCAGATTGGGGTTGCTGGTCTCCCACCAGAGCAGGTCGGCATGAGGTGCGAAGGCGATGCCGCGCTTGATGCAATGATCCACGCCGGTTCCATGCTTGAGCCGGAAGAAGCCTTCAGGCGTGCGTTCGCCAGTCAAAAACTCGTGATCGCGTTCATCGACGTCGGAAGTGATCAGCTTCGCCGATTCAGCGTCGGTGCGGGCGACGAGGATGGTCGGAACGCCGCAAACGTCGGCGGCCAGCCGCGCGGCGTCGAGGTTGCGGATGTGCGCCTGGGTCGGGATCAGGACCTTGCCGCCTAAGTGACCGCACTTCTTCTCGGACGCGAGCTGGTCCTCGAAGTGAACGCCGGCCGCGCCCGCCTCGATATAGGCCTTCATGATCTCGAAGCAGTTGAGCGGACCGCCGAAGCCGGCTTCCGCGTCGGCAACGATCGGCACGAACCAATCGCGCGTTGCGCCGCCTTCGGCATGCTCGATCTGGTCGGCGCGTTGCAGCGTTTTGTTGATGCGCTTGGCCAGTTCCGGGCCGGCATTGGCGGGGTAGAGCGACTGATCCGGATACATAGCCCCGGCCGTGTTCGCATCGGCCGCGACCTGCCAACCGGACAGGTAGATCGCCTTGAGCCCAGCCCGCACCATCTGCATCGCCTGATTGCCGGTCAACGCGCCGAGCGCATGAACGTAATCATCGCTTCGCAGCAGCTCCCAGAGCCGGTTGGCGCCCCGCTTCGCCAGCGTATATTCTATCGGCACCGAGCCGCGCAGTCGCTCGACTTCGGCGACGTCGTAAGGACGATCGATGCCATGAAAGCGATTGGCGGGAGCGGGAACGAGGCTGCTGAATTCGGACATCGGGATCATCCTGTTTCTGGTCCATCGCATAGAACGTCAGTTTTCCGGCCGGCGCAGCCGCAATTCGTGTCGGAGTGTCACATTGTGACTTGCGTCTTCAGTCTAGAATTGACAGCCTGACAGATGTGGCTGCGGGTCGTAAACTCTATCTTGGCGGGCGGGTCCGGCGCCTACGACGCGAGCTTGGAATCAACCAGAGCGCGATGGCGGCCGAGCTGGGTGTCTCGCCGAGTTACCTCAACCATCTGGAGCGCAATCAGCGGCCGCTGACGGCGCAGGTCCTGCTTCGCCTGGCGCAATCCTACGATGTCGACCTCAAGAGCTTCACGGCCGAGGGCGAAGGCACTGGCGCCGAGGATCTAGCGGAAATCCTCGCCAATCCTCTATTCAGCGACCTCGGAATCCCACGTTACGAGCTGGTCGAAGTCGCGGACAATGCACCGGGCGTCGCCAACGCGATTTCCCGCCTTTACACCGCTCTGCTCGAGCGTGGCGCCCCGCGAGAAGCGTCGGACGGCGTCGAGGCGCGAGTCACGCCCGAAAATTGGGTGCGCGACTATATCCAGGCGCAGCGCAATCATTTCGCTTATATCGACGAGGCAGCGGAGACTCTCGCCGGGGCACTGGGCGATCAGCTCGCCATCTTCTCCACTTTGCGCAAGAGGCTGCGCGATGGGTTCGGGATCGACACGCGGATCGTGCCGCCCGAGACGCTGGATGCCTCTTCGCAACATTATGACCATCATCGCAAGCGGCTGATGCTGTCCGAACTGCTGCGACCGGAAAGCCGGCGGTTCGCGCTCGCCTACCAACTGGCGCTGTTTGAATTGCGCCCGTTGCTCAATCGAATGCTCGACAGCGCTGCGCCGCCCGACCCGCAGACGCGCCGGATGCTCCACATGAGCCTCGCCAATTACGCAGCCGGCGCGATCACCATGCCTTACGGCGTGTTCCTGGCCGCTGCCGAGCGTCACCGCTATGACATGGATCGGCTGTGCGCCGAGTTCGGCGCGAGCATCGAGCAAGTCGCGCATAGGCTGACGACGCTGGGGCGATCGGGTGCGCGAGGCATCCCCTTCTTCATGTTGCGCGTGGACGCGGCGGGGAACATCTCGAAGCGGTTCGCGGGCGAGAGCTTCCCTTTCAGTCGCTTCGGCGGAACCTGCCCGCGTTGGAACCTCCACGCTACCTTCCAGACACCCGGCCGGGTCACGACGCAGATCGTCGAAACACCGGACGGGCAGCGTTTCTTCACGATCGGGCGGACCGTCGATCGCGCGGTGCGGCTGGACCCGCGCGAGAACAGCCAGCTCGCGATCGGCCTGGGCTGTGACGTCAAGCATGCATCCCGCATCGTCTATGCGGACGGGCTGGACTTGGCCGAGCCTTACGTGACGCCGATCGGGCCAGCCTGCGCGCTGTGCCCGCGCCAGCGCTGTCCGCAGCGGGCGGCGGCGCCGGCGGGGCGAACGCTGACCTTGAGCGAACTCCACAAGACGATCTCGCCTTACCCGTTTTTGGGAGGGTGAGAGTTGCGCAATGTGTATGAACATGCTATCCGATACACATGCGGACCAATATCGACATCGATTCCGAGACCATGACCGAGTTGCTCAAGCGCACCGGCCTCAAGACCAAGCGCGAAATCGTGGACGTGGCGCTCAAGCGACTGCTTAAGATCGAACGACAGAAGGATATTCTCGAGCTTCGCGGGATCGGCTGGGAGGGCGATTTGGAGAAGATGCGCCGGGACGCGTGATCCTTGCGGACTCGAGTGCATGGATAAATTTTCTACGGGATGTGCCGACCTGGCAAACTGAGCGGCTCGACAGCCTCCTACGTGCCGAGGAGGTGCTGGCGGGTGATTTGATCCTGCTCGAGATCCTGCAAGGATTGTCGAGCGAGGCCGAAGCAAAGCGTGTCGAGGACCGTTTGCGTCGCCTCGACGTAATCGAGATCGGCGGCCGCGCTATCGCCTCTGAGGCAGCAAGAAACTACCGGTTTCTGCGTCGAAGCGGCATCACGATCCGCAGCACGATCGATACGCTGATCGCTACTCGATGCATCAATGATGGCCTGACACTGCTTCACAGTGACCGTGATTTCGATCCTTTCGTGCAGCATCTTGGTCTCAAGGTCGTCGAGCAGCATATCAACTGAGCAGGTGCCCGGTAAGGCTTTGGCAACGCACGCTCCTTTAAGGTTGCCTCCAGATCGAGCGGGGGCGGCATGGTGGTGGACGTTGCGACGGGGGCTCCGGCTGGGCGGAACGGCAAGTTCGATCCGGCCGCGCGCGGCTATCAGGTGCTGTTCCGGCCCAACGAGTCGAACCACTGCCCGGGCTGTGGGCGCGCGCAATGGTATGTCGGACGGATCACCGCCGAATGCGTCTTCTGCCACACCGCCCTGCCGCTCGCCGATACTCATTGGGGCGATAGCGGCGGCCGGGCGCGGGCGTTTGTGCCCGTCCGCGGCGGGCGCAGCTTCAGCGGTTCGGTCGATTGGGCCGAACGGCGACGCGACGAACGACTGCCGGGGCAGGGCCGGACCGTCCACCTGCTGATCAATGGATCGGCCCAGGCCTTCGCCGTCCACAACATTTCGCGCCGCGGGCTGATGATCGACGCGCCGGCCGCGCTGATTGCCGCGCGCTCCGTCGAACTCGTCACGGCCGATGGCGGTCCGGTCCAGGCAAGCATTCGTTGGAGCGATCGGGGCGTGGTCGGCCTGCAACTCGACCGGCCCGTTCTGCTCGACCTGACGGACTCGAAGCCGACCAAATAGGTGACGCGGCTTTTGCGACGCCTTAGAGGCGCCGCATGGCTAGTGACACACATGCGATCGAACGCGACTGGCTCGGCCGGATCGCCGGCGCCGGCGACCTGAATGCGTTGGAAGCCGAGCGCGTCGGCGCGCTTGGCAAGCAGGGCGCCATCACCGGCCTGCTCAAATCCTTGGGCAAAATGAGCTCGGACGAGCGGCAGGTTGAAGGTCCCCGTATCCACGCCCTTCGCGAGGCGGTCACGCAGGCGATTACCGATCGCAAAGCGGCGCTGGAGGCTGCCGAGCTCGACCGACGGCTCGCCAGCGAGACGCTCGACATGACGCTTCCGATCGCGCCCGCGCTCCGGGGCAGCGTGCACCCGGTCAGCCAGGTGATGGACGAGCTGGCGGAGATCTTCGCCGATCTCGGCTTCTCGGTCGCGACCGGGCCGGAGATCGAGGATGACTGGCACAATTTCACCGCGCTCAATTTCCCGCAGGATCATCCCGCGCGGGCGATGCACGACACCTTCTACGTGGAGCGCGCGGGCGGCGGCGGAGCGCCGATGCTGCTGCGGACGCACACGTCGCCCGTGCAAATCCGCGCGATGCAGTCGCAACCCCCGCCCATTCGCGTAATCGCGCCCGGCCGCACTTACCGCTCCGATAGCGACGCGACCCATACGCCGATGTTCCACCAGATCGAGGGGCTGGTGATCGATCGCGGCATTCACCTCGGCCATCTCAAATGGACGCTGGAGACCTTTCTCAATGCGTTTTTCGAGCGCGAGGACATCGTGCTGCGGCTGCGGCCGAGCTACTTCCCGTTCACCGAGCCGTCGGCGGAAGTCGATGTCGGCTACACGATGCAGGGCGGCCGGCGCGTGCTGGGGGGAACCGAGCGCTGGATGGAATTGCTCGGCTCCGGCATGGTCCACCCCAACGTGATCCGCAATTGCGGGCTCGATCCCGAAGAATGGCAGGGTTTCGCGTTCGGCTGCGGAATCGATCGGCTGGCGATGCTGAAATACGGAATGGATGATCTGCGCGCATTCTTTGACGGCGATCTGCGCTGGATGCGCCATTACGGCTTCGCGGCGCTGGACGTGCCGACGTTGAGCGGAGGCGTGGGCGCATGAGCATCGTCCGTGCTCCTGCGAAGGCAGGAGCCCAGCTCCGACCACTGCGGCCAGGCTCCTGCTTTCGCAGGAACACATATGTGCTTGGAGCACCGGCATGAAGTTCACGCTGTCCTGGCTCAAGGAGCATCTCGAGACCGAGGCATCGCTCGATGAGGTCGTCGACACGCTGACCCGTATCGGGCTGGAGGTGGAAAGCGTCGAGAACCCGGCCGACAAGCTGGCGCCGTTCACCGTGGCTCGCGTGCTCACCGCCGAACGCCACCCGCAGGCGGACAAGCTGCAGGTGCTCAGCGTCGACGCTGGCACCGGCGAGCCGATCCAGGTGGTGTGCGGCGCGCCCAATGCGCGGGCCGGGATCTTGGGCGTGTTCGGGCCGCCGGGCGCTTACGTTCCAGGCAGCGACCTGACGCTGAAGGTCGCCGCCATCCGGGGCGTGGAGAGCCGCGGCATGATGTGCTCAGTGCGCGAGCTGGAGCTTGGCGACGAGCATGATGGGATCATCGAGTTGCCGGCGGAGGCACCGGTCGGCGCCTCGTTCGCGTCCTTTGCCGGCCTAGACGATCCGGTGATCGACATCGCGGTTACGCCCAACCGGCAGGATGCGATGGGCGTGCACGGGATCGCGCGGGACCTCGCGGCGGCGGGGCTGGGAAGGCTGAAGCCGATCGCCGTGGACGAGGTCGAGGGCGCATTCCCCTGCCCTGTCGAGATCAGGACGGACGATCCGGACGGCTGCCCCGCTTTCTACGGCCGCGTCATTCGCGGCGTGAGAAACGGCCCGTCTCCAGCCTGGCTCCAGCAGCGGCTCAAGGCGGTCGGCCAGCGCCCGATCAGCGCGCTGGTCGACATGACTAACTACCTGATGCTGGCCTATGGCCGGCCGCTCCACGTTTATGATCTGGCCCGGCTGCAAGGCGCGCTGGTGGCCCGCAAGGCGCGGGATGGCGAGGAATTGCTGGCGCTGAACGGCAAGAGCTACCGCCTGGACCCGAGCATGACGGTGATCGCAGACGACGCGCATGTCCACGACATTGGTGGGATAATGGGCGGCGAGGAATCGGGCGTTCAGGAATCGACGACCGACATCCTGATCGAATGCGCTTACTTCGATCCGGGCACGATCGCCCGCACCGGCCAGAAGCTCGGCCTCGCTTCCGACGCCCGGACTCGCTTCGAGCGCGGCGTCGATCCCGCCTTTCTCGACACCGGCCTGGCGCTCGCGACACGGCTGGCGCTCGATCTGGCCGGCGGCGAAGGGTCGGAGATCGTCCGGGCCGGCACGCCGCCGTCGCTGGCGCGAACGCTCGATTATCGGCCGGATCATGCGTCGAGGCTGGCCGGAGTGCGGGTCGATCCCGACCGGCAGCGCGACATTCTTCAGCGACTCGGGTTCGATGTCGAGGGCGAGGACAGCTGGACGGTGCGGGTCCCGTCCTGGCGTCGGGACGTCCTCGGATCGGCCGACCTGGTCGAGGAAGTGGTTCGTATATACGGTATCGAGCAAGTTCCCTCGACGCCGCTCGACCGAAGCGAAGGCGTTGCGCGTCCGACCGCCACGCCCGAGCAGCTGACCGAGCGTCAGGTCCGGCGCACCGCGGCCGCGCGAGGACTCAACGAGGCGGTGACCTGGAGCTTTGTTTCCGAAGCGGAAGCAGCACCCTTCGGCGGCGCCGCGTGGCTGCTCGCCAACCCGATCAGCGAGGATCTGAAGGCGATGCGCCCATCGCTCTTGCCTGGGCTGCTCTCGGCGGCGCGGCGCAATGGCGCGCGCGGCGCGGACGGCATTCGCCTGTTCGAGATCGGCCGACGCTATCTTGCCGACGCCGAGCGCGCCACGGTGGGTGTCGTGCTGGCCGGGGATCGGAGCGGGCGACACTGGCGCACGGGACGGGCGCAGCCGTTCGACAGCTTCGATGCCAAAGCCGAAGCGCTGGCGCTGCTCGACGCCGCCGGCGCGCGGGTCGATAATCTTCAAGTGCTAGGCGGCGCGTCGTCCATTTATCACCCCGGCCGTTCGGCGCGCCTGTGCCTTGGCCCGAAGAACGTGCTGGCCGAGTTCGGCGAACTCCATCCGGCGACACTGAAGACGTTCGACCTATCGGGGCCGGTGATAGCGGCGGAGATCTTCCTCGACGCGATCCCGGCCAAGCGCGCGAGCGGCCATATGCGGGAGGCGTACGCGCCGCCAGCGCTGCAACCTGTCAAGCGCGACTTCGCGTTCCTGGTGCCGCTGGAAAGGTCGGCCGATGCGCTGCTGCGGGCGGTGCGCGGCGCCGACAAAGCCACGATCAGCGGCGTCACCCTGTTCGACGTCTTCACCGGTGCCGGCGTGCCGGAGGGGCGCAAGTCGTTGGCGGTGGAAGTTACGCTGCAACCCGCAGAGAAGAGCTTCGGCCATGAGGAGCTGGAAGCGATCTCTGCCAGGATCGTCGCCGCGGCGGGAAAGATCGGCGCGGTGCTGCGGGCTTAGCCGCGGAGTCTACTGCGTCCGCACCGCCTCGTCGCCCAGATCATACTCGCCGTTGAGCCAGGCGATCACTTCGCGGGCAGCGGGATGGTCGAAGACGGAATAGATGTCGCGCAGTTCGGCTCTGCGATTGGGCCCGATCCGATCGAGCCCGCGGTCCTGGAAGGTCAGCAGGTCGGCGCGAAGCCGCGTCGTAAGTGCGCCGCCGAACAAGGACGAAGCCGCCTGGTCGAACGCCGCGCCATAGGCATAGGCGTCGCCCGCGCCGTAGCTCATCGCCAGCGTGAGCGCCGGCGCGAGGCTGAGCCAGGCCTGGGAGGCCGGGTTGATGCCGTGCGCCGAGATGTGGGGCGCGATGGATGCCGAGCGGCCGGTAAACGCCCGCAGGTGGAGGTGCTGCGACATGAGCGGACCGTCGTTGACCGGATAATTGTCCCACAGGAACGGCTTGCGGCCGATCTGCTCGGCGACGCGGACGAGGTGCTCGGGCGAAATCTCGCGCGAGCAGACTTCCTCGCCGGTCCACATGATCTCGACCGTCGGACCGAGCAATTGACCTAGTCGCTCCAGATAGCCGGCCGGCCGCTGGCCGAAGGCGCGGTCCAGCACGGGATCGTCCGAATAATAGCTCGGGCAGCAGAGCAGGCGGGACGCGATGCCGTGACCGGCCGCAATGTCGACAATCGCGGCCTGGCGCTCGGCCAGCTCCGGCACATCGCCGCGCATGTCGTCGAACAGGATGGCGAGATCGTCCACCCCGATCGCGGCCAGGCTGTCGAGCTTGGCCGTGATCGGCGCGCGCGCATGCTCGCCCGGCGACAGGTGCAATTCGAACGGAGTGAGGCCGATTCCGAAACGCACGCCCAAGTCGCGGCAGAAGCCGGAAAAAGCCGCAAGCTCGGCCAGCTCGTCATCGGGGTGCCTCTCCTGCCATCGCCGGCGCAGGAAGGGGTCCGCCTTGGGCGCATAATGATAAAAGCCGTAGCCGTGCGGAGCGAGGGTGGCGATCACGTCGCGGCGCTCGTTCCAGCTCCAGGGCCGGCCGAAAAAGCCTTCGATAATGCCGAGCTCCGGGATCATCCCGCCCGCTCGAGCCGGTTGATCGCGGCATGGACCCGCGCTTCGATCTCGTCCCGCGGCAGCCCGGGCGGAATCGCGTCGCCGACCCGCATCGTCACCACGCCCGGACGCTTGATGAAGCGGCCGCGCGGCCAGACCCGGCCACTGTCCAGCGCCACCGGAACGACGGGAAGGCCGAGCGAGCGATACAGGCCCGCGAACCCCGGCTGGAGCGGTGGCCGCGTCCCTGGCGGGACGCGAGTCCCTTCGGGAAAAATCAGGATCGGCCGGCCAAGCGCGACCGCTTCTCTCGCCGCCTTGAGCATGCGGCGAAGCGCGGTCGCGCCGCCGGCACGGTCGACCGGAATGACGCCATAAAGTCGCGCGACCCGGCCCCATCCGGGCAGATCGGCGAGCTCGCGCTTGAGCACCACGGCGGGATGATCGAGGATCAGCAAATACTCGACCGTCTCGTACATCGACTGGTGCTTGGAGGCGTAGATGACCGAGCCGGGGATCAGGGCACCTTCGATCCTGGTCGCGACCCCGACCAGATATCGTGCGCAAAGCCGGTGCCAGCGCGCCCAGCCCAAGGTGCCCCAGGCGAGTCCGCGCGGTCCGAACAGCGCCCCGACAAGTGCCGCCGTCACGAAGAAGATCGTGCCGAAGTAGAAGATGATCGTGAACAAGATCGAGCGGAGCAGCGCCATCAGATGCCGACCAGCATCGCCGCCTGTCGCAGGATGTATTTGTTGTATTCGAGAAACAGGGTGCGGAAGCTCGGGCTGCTCTGGATCGCATCGGACAGGACGATCAAGCTGTCGGACTTGCGCGAAAGTTCGAGCCGGGCGCGCGGCATGTGCCAATCGGTGGTGACAAGCCGGACCGACTTGAATTTGTGCCGTTCGAGCCAGTTCGCGGTTTCTTCCGCATTGGAGCGCGTATCCACCGCCTCGCGGCCGAGATCGATGCAGCAATCGAACAATTTCTGATCGGTGCCGTAGCGCAGCGCCAGCTCGGACGGGCGGACCGCGCGGTCCACGCCCGAAATGAGCAGGCGCTGAGCCCGTCCGCGCTCGAGCAGATCGATGCCATGTTCCAGCCGCTTGGCACCGCCGGTCAGCACGACGATCGCATCCGTCTTGCGATCGTCGCCGGCTTGCGGAAGCGCCACCGTGAACCACGCATAGCCAAGGACGTAGAGCAGCAGCAGAAAGGCGAGCAGGCGCGAGATCATAGCAGCTTGTTTAGCGCGCGAAGGATGGTGGTGCGCGCGACCAGAATCGCCAGCAGCACGCCGCCGATCGGCAGCGCCACCAGCACCAGCCAGCTGGCCAGCGGCAAGCCTGCGGAGCCGATCAGCTCGGACCCGAGCGCGCCGACGCGGTTGCCGATCAGCAGCAGCACGAGCGAGGCGGCGATCAGCCCGATCGCGCCGCCAAAGGCCGCGTCCAGCGCGATCCGGCGCTGGAACAGCCGCGCCACCTGCACGTCCGTCGCCCCCATCAGGTGCAGCACTTCGATCGTGCCGCGATGGACGTCGAGGGCCGCCCTCGCCGCCAGCACCACCGTCGCAGTGGTCGCGCCCACCATCAGCGCGACCAGCGCCGCGGCGAGCCAGCGAAGCGATGCGATCAGCTTGGCGATTGGCGCCAGCCATTGCGAGCTGTCGTCGACGCGAGCGGCTGGCGCGGCCCGGGTCACGGCCGTGCGGATCGCTTCGAGGCTGGCGGTCTCATCGACATCGACGTCGATCATTGCGGGCACAGGCACGTCCGTGTCCAGCGCGCCCTGGCCCAAAAGCGGCTCCATCAACCGCTCCATCTCCTGCGGGGGCACGCGCCGGACCGCCTCAACCCCGGCCAAACGGCGCAGTTCCGCGACGGCGCGGCGCGCCTGGCGCTCGCGCATGTCGGGATTGGCCTCGACAACCTGCACCACCAGCCGATTGCCGGCCTGGGAGTTCAAGTTGCGGGCAGCATTGCCCAGGCCGAGGCCCGCGGCGGCGGCGAGCACGGTCAGGAACATCATGATCGCGAGCACCCACGGCATCGGCCCTTGCAGCCGTCCTTCAGGAAGCAACCCGCGGTCGGTCGCGCCCACCCGGCGCTCGTGCGCGCTCACCGGGCTGGCCTGCGGGGCGGATTGCGGAGCGCCCCGGTGGGATCGGAAATCTGCCCCTTGTCGAGCCGGAGCATCTCCGAGCGTGCGATCCGGGCGATCAGATGGACGTCGTGGGTGGCGACGACGACGGTGGTGCCGAGATTGTTGAGCGCGTCGAACAGGTGCAGCAGCCGCGCCGCCATTTCGGGATCGACGTTTCCGGTCGGCTCGTCCGCGACCAGCAATTCGGGCCTGGCGATCACCGCCCGCGCGATCGCGACACGCTGCTGCTCGCCGCCCGACAGCGTCGCCGGCCGCGCGGTCGAGCGGTGACTGAGGCCAACCCAGCCGAGCATCTCGTTGACGGGGGTAAGGAGGTCCTTCTCCTCCACCCCGGCGACGCGGAGGGGCAGCGCGACATTGTCGAATACCGACAGGTGGCGGACCAGCCGGAAATCCTGGAACACGACTCCGATCCGGCGGCGAAAGCCGGGCAGGCGCTTGCGCGGCATGGTGACGATGTCCTCGCCGAACAGGCGGATCAGACCGCGGCTCGGGCGCTGGGCAAGGTAGAGCAGCTTCAGCAGCGAGGTCTTGCCCGCGCCGGAAGGGCCAGTGAGGAAGTAGAACCCGCCTTCCCGAAGCGAGAAGGTCAGATCGGACAGGGTCTCCGCGCCCGTTCCGTAGCGCAGGCCGACATTGTCGAACTGAATGATGCTCCCCGACGCGTTCAGTGTCCCGGCCTCCGCTCCCCTTCCGCGAGCCGAGCAATGGCGGATCGGACCGAGCAGGTAAAGCGCGGCAATCCCTTGCAAGTCATGGCGTCAACGTGTTTAGATTCGTGCCGCGCTTTATTCGGGGGCCTGTTCCAGCGATGATCCTTTCCTGTCCCGCCTGCGACACTCGCTATGTCGTGCCAGACAGCGCGGTCGGCCCAAACGGGCGACAGGTGCGCTGCGCCGCCTGCAAAACCAGCTGGTTCCAGGACGCGGTCAAGCAGAGCGCTGCCGCGCCCGAGTTCGCGCTGGCCGGCGGAAGCGCCCTGCCGATGCCGCCGGTCCGCACGGTCCCGCGTGCGACGTCGACAGCGGTATCGGTCTCGCCACGGCCCGATCCGCTTCCGACGCCGCCACCATCCTCGCCCGCGGGCGAGGGTTCGAGCCGGCCGGTTTTCGATCATATCGGCCCCGAACAGCCGGACGACGCCGATTACGATGCCTTTGCCCACGCACCTCCATTCCGGCCCCGCCGCAACCCGGCCAAGCTGTGGACCGCGGCCGCCGTCGCCGGCGCCTTTCTGATGCTTTCCACCCTTGCCGCCGTCTCCTATTTCGGCCTGCCCGAGATCGGCGGGAGCGGCGTGGCTGCATCCGGGGAGACGCCGCTGGTTTTGGAGCTCACCCGCGATCCTGAGCGTCGCAAGATGGAGAGTGGTAACGAGCTCTTCGCGGTGTCCGGCCGCATCCTGAACCCCACCGATCAGGTCCAGCCGGTGCCGCAGATCCAGGCGTCATTACGCGACGCGCAGGATGGTGAGGTCTACAAATGGTCGATCTCGGCGCCAGTGTCGCAGCTTCAGCCCAAGCAGAGCGCCACCTTCAACAGCGCCGAAGTGGACGTGCCGCAGACCGCCTACAAGCTCAGCCTCAAGTTCGGCCGGCCTACCCAAGGGCTCTAATCGGCCCTGAATGACGCGCCTGACGAGCAGCAAGGAGCGGGTTTATGCGCATCGGCATCCTCACCGGCGGCGGCGACGTTCCCGGCCTCAACGCCTGCATCCGCTCCGTCACGCTGTCGGCCGACGATCTCGGCTGGGAGGTGGTCGGCTTCCGGCGCGGCTGGCAGGGCTTTCTGGAAATTGATCCGTCCGATCCCGCCTCGCTGGCCGCCCATAGCCTGACGCTGACACGCGAGCGGGTGCGCGGCATCGATCGGCTGGGCGGCACCATCCTCCACACCTCCCGCGCCGATCCGCGCACGCAGGATGAGGGCGATCGCACCGATCAGGTGCTGCACGTGCTCGAAGCGCTCGGCATCGACGCGATGGTGACGCTTGGCGGCGATGGCACCTTGCGCTTCTCCGCCCATCTTGCGGCACGCGGCGTTCCCGTCATCTCCGTTCCCAAGACGATGGATAACGACGTGTTCGGCACCGATTATTGCATCGGTTTCTCCACCGCCGTCAGCCGATCGGTGGAAGCGATCAACGCGCTGCGCACCACGGTCGAGAGTCACGAGCGGATCGGGATCGTGGAGCTGTTCGGCAGGCGAAGCGGCGAAACGGCGCTGCTTGCCGGCTTTCTGGCGCAGGTCGATCGCACGATCATCGCCGAAGTGCCGGTCGATCTCGACATGTTGTTGCCGCTGCTCGCCGAGGATCAGGCGAGCAACCCTGCCCGTTACGCGATGTGCGTCATCTCCGAAGGCGCCTCGATCACCGGCGAAACTCGGGAGGACGATCTTTCTCGTCCGGCCTCCGAGCGCGGCGATGCGGGTGTCGGCCAGCGCCTCGGCCGCGCGATCGGCGCCCGCATCGGCTCGGGCGCGGTGGTGCAGGAGCTCGCCTACCTGATGCGCGCGGGCGAGCCTGACGCAATGGACCGGATGGTCGGCTTCGCGTTCGGAGCGCTTGCCGTGCAGTTACTCGCCCGAGGGGAAAAGGCGCGGATGGCGGCGCTGGTCGATGGCAATTACGCCCATGTCCCGATCGACACGTTGCTCGGGGGGCGCAAGATTGTCGATGTCGACGGATTGTATGATCGGCGGGCATATCGGGCCCGGCTTCAAAGGGTCGAGGGCATGCCGATGTTTCTGTACTGAAACTCTGCTACAGGAACTTCCGGGGTTGAGACTTCGGGGGGGCACATCATGCGGGCGATCACTTTCCTTCTGACCGGGGGCGCCCTGCTGGCGGCAAGCCCGGCTTCCGCCGACACCGTTTGCGAATGGATCGAGTTTTCGGAAGCGATTGCCAGGGCTTCGACGCCGCCGGCGGACGCGCCGCGCACCGGCGAGCATGACCGGGCGGGCACGCAGGTCGCTTTGGCCATGTTCGAGGCGCTGAACGCGATCGATAGGCGTTTCGAAACTTTTCTAGGCATGACGCCCGGCGATCGCACCGCCTCGCAGGAGGCCGCGGCCGCAACCGCCGCCTACCAGGTGCTGCTGGCTCATTATCCCGGCCAGAAGGCGGCGCTGGACGACAGCCACAATGTGACGATGCTCGGCATTGCCGACGCCGACGCGCGCGAGCGGGGCAGGGCGATCGGCGAGGCCGCGGCGAAGCTCGCGCTGGCGGCGGGCGGGCTCGATCCGGCGGCGACCGCAGTTCCTTATCGCCCCCGCAGCGCCGCCGGCGTATGGACCGCGACACAACTCCCGGTGATCCAGCCTTACACCTTCATCTACAGACCGTGGGTGCTGCGCAGCTGGAACGAGGTACGCCCTGCCCCGCCGCCCAAGCTCGGCAGCGCGCGCTGGGCTAAGGACTTCGAGGAAGTAAAGGCGATCGGCGGCAAGGGCAGCACACTGCGGACGGCGCAGCAGTCGCTAATGGCGAAATACCGGATCACGCCGAGCATGACGCCGAGCCTGCGCCTGATCGCGGACGCTCCGGGCCGCTCGCTGGTCCAGAATGCGCGCATGTTCGCGCTGGCCGAAATCGCCGCCGACGATGCCGGCAGAGCCAACGGTGCATCCAAGATCCACTACAATTTCTGGCGGCCGATCACGGCGATCCGCAACGCGGAGGAGGATGGCAACGCCGCAACGGTCGCGGACAATGGCTGGGAACCGTTGATCGCGACCCCGAACCACCCCGAATATCCGTGCGGGCACTGCACCTATGCCGCCGCCGCCGCGACCGTGCTCAAGAGCGAGGTCGGCAATGCGCCGCCGGGCGGCGTTCGCGTGCAGTCCCGCTCGGTCCCGAACAGCGTCGTGCAGGTGCTGCCGAGCTTCGATGAATGGGTGCGGCAGGTGTCGATGTCCCGAATCTACGGCGGCGTTCATTATCGTTTCTCCAACGAAGCGGGCGAGGAGATCGGGCGCAAGGTCGGCCAGATGGTTGTGGAGCGAGTCATGCGTCCATTGCCGGTGAAGAGCGCGAGCCGCTGATCCTTCACGCGCTCCGCTCGCCCTGAGCGGGTTTGGGGATGGTGAAGGCTCGGGTACGAAAGCGCCGTTGCGCGCCCTGCCCCGCTTTGCTAGAGGCCCGCTCCTGCCAATCCGGGGTTGCCCGGGTCTCATCACGTGCGGTCGTGGCGGAACTGGTAGACGCGCAACGTTGAGGTCGTTGTGTCCGAAAGGACGTGGAAGTTCGAGTCTTCTCGACCGCACCAAATGAGCCGAGCCGGCCTTGATCGGCCACGCAAGCCGGCAACAAGTCGCGCCAGACGACTCCATCGATCCTGAACCAGATACCGACGGGCGTGACTCTTGTGAGGCTGCCATTCAGGCCCTAATCCTGAACGGCCATGGCCGCTCCCGCTTCCTCGCCGCTCAAGCGGACGCTGTTCACGCTCGTCAAGATCGGCATCTACACGACCTTTCTCGGCATAATCGCCATCGCTGTCGCGGTGGGCGTCGCGATGAGTTCGCTGCCAAGCTATGGCGAGCTGATCCGGCGCGACGATCTTGGCCAGATGATCCGCGTCCGGGCGGCGGACAACAGCGTCCTGCTCTCGCTCGGGCCGAGTTTCGGCGAGTGGCTGCCTTACAGCGAGATCCCCCCGATCATGGTCGGCGCGATGATCGCGGTCGAGGACCGGCGTTTCCGGTCCCATCCCGGCGTCGATCCGATCGGCCTCGCCCGCGCGGTCAAGGTCCGCTACGACCGGGGGCGCTGGAGCCAGGGCGGATCGACGATCACCCAGCAGCTCGCGCGCAACATCTTCCTGACCAACAGCCGCACGTTCGGCCGCAAGGTGCGCGAGGCGATCCTGGCGCTGGCGCTGGAGCGGCGCTTCACCAAGGACCAAATCCTCGAACTCTACCTCAACCGCGTCTATTTCGGGGGCGGCGCTTATGGCATCGATGCCGCCTCGCGCCGCTTCTTCGGCCATAGCGCGCAGGATCTGAGCCTGTCCGAAGCCGCGATCATCGCCGGATTGGTCAAGGCACCGTCCAACTACTCCCCCACCGCCGATGCCGAAGCCGCGCGCGGCCGCGCCAACGTGGTGATCTCGTCGATGCGGGAATATGGCTTCATCACCGCCAGCGAGGCGGCAGCGGCCGCGCCGGCCGACGTCCAGCTGGTGCCGACGCCCAAGCAGAACAGCGTCCGCTATTTCACCGATTGGGTGTTGCCGCAGCTCGATACCTTGATCGACGAGAGTGTTGAGCCGATCGATGTGTTCACCACGCTCGATCCCGGCCTGCAGCGCGCCGCCGATCAGGCGATCAACGCCAACACGCCGCGCGCCTTGCAGGGCGCCCTGGTCTCGCTCGACCGCGACGGCGCGGTGCGGGCGATGGTCGGCGGCAAGGATTACGTGACCTCGCTCTACAATCGCGCCACCCAGGCCACGCGCCAGCCGGGTTCGGCGTTCAAGTTGTTCGTTTATCTTTCCGCGCTGGAGGCCGGACACAAGCCCGATGACGTCGTGGTGGACTCGCCGGTGACCATCGCGGGCTGGAGCCCGCGCAACAACGATCGCGTGTTCCGCGGCCCGGTGCCTCTGCGACAGGCCTTTGCCCAATCGATCAACACCGTTTCAGCGAAATTGGGCGAGGAGGTCGGGTTTCGAACCGTCGCCGACATGGCTCAGCGGTTCGGGATTACCAGCAAGGTCAATACGCAGCCGTCGATGGTGCTTGGAACCTCGGACGTCCGCCTGCTCGACATGACCCGAGCCTTTGCCGGCGTGGCGAGCAAGGGCGTTGCCGTCGTGCCATACGGAATCCGGCGTGTGACCACCGCCAAGGGCGAATTGCTGTATAGCCACCAGACCGACGGATCGCGCGTGCTGGTCGCGCCCTGGGTCGCCGCGCAGATGACCGATCTGCTCCAGGCCGCGGTGCTGACCGGCACCGGCCGAGCCGCTCAGATCGGCCGGCCGGTCGCGGGCAAGACAGGCACCACCAGCTCGAACAAGGACGGCTGGTTCATCGGCTTTTCGAGCGGGCTCACCACCGGCGTGTGGATGGGCCGGGATGACGCCAAGTCGATCCCGGGTCTGCAGGGCGGCCGGGCACCGGCTCAGGCGTTCCACGATTTCATGAGCAAGGCGGTCGCCAACCGCCCGGTCGAGCAGTTCGAGATCAAGGTCGAACAGCCGGAATGGCAGGTCGAGCCCGATGCCGAGGCTTATTCCGAGGCTCCGGAAGGCGGCATGCAGGTCGATGCGGACGGCAATCCCATCCAGCCGCAGGACCCGGCATATGGCGAGCCGTTTCCCGAAACGCCGACGCCCCTGCCGGGATCGCCGCCACCGACCCGCGAGCCAGCACGGCCGCGCGATGAGCAGCAACTCGATCAGGAGTGGATCGACAGCGTCAGCGGCCGCAGCCGACCGCAGCCGCGCGAAGAGGAGGAGCCGCTAGAGCCGACGCCCCAGGCGATGCAGGCTAGCGCCCTCGCGCCTTAGCCAATCGCGTGCCGGCGCCGGATCGGCCTCGAACAGCTCGGCCACCAGGGCGTGGAAATCCGGCCCGTGGTTCATGTGCACCCGGTGCGCAACTTCATGCGCTACGGTTGCCCGTCGGACATGATCGGGCGCCATGATCAGTCGCCAGCTGTAGCGGATCGCGCCGCTGCTCGAGCAGCTACCCCAGCGGGACAGCGGGTCGCCCACTCCGACCCTATCGACGCTCACGCCCGCTTTGGCCGCATATTCCTGCGTCTCACGGCTAAGCACATCCAGCGCGTGCCGCTTGAGCCAGCGCAAGAGCCGCTGCTCCAGCAGGTCGACCGGGCCGCCGACCATGATCCTGCCTTCCCGAAGCTGGACGGTTCGCGGCCGGTGCGGCGCCCAGTCGATCTGATGCGGCAGCCCAAATAGCGGAAGGCTCCCGCCCGGTTCGATCGCCGTCGATGCCGGGATCGCGGCCAGCTGCCGATCGATCCAGTCCCGTTGCTCCCCCGCCCAGGAGAGCGCACGCTTGAGCGACACGCGCCTGGGGACGGTCAGCAGCACAGCGCCGGTGCGCGGATCGACCCGCAGCCGCATCACCTTCGCCTGCGCCGATCGGCGAACTTGAAGCTCAGAGCTCACGATCGACGATATGCTGCTCGAGTTCGCCGGCTTCCTGCTCGTTCACCGTCCAGCCGCGGGTGGACTGGCCGGCCTTGTGGACACTCTCGGGATCGCCGCTGATCAGATAATGCCAGTCGGGCAATGCCTCGCCGGCCGCACGCAGCCGGTAGGCGCAGGTGGACGGAAGCCATTCGAACCGGTTCACCTGGCCAGCGGTAAGGCGGATGCAATCCGGCACGAAGGCGCGACGCTGCCGGTAGTTGCTGCATCGCCCGGAGCGGCGGTCGAGCAAACGGCAGGCGACGTTGGTCGGGAAGACCTCGCCGGTTACTTCGTCCTCCAGCTTGTGCAGGCAGCATTTGCCGCAGCCATCGCACAAAGCCTCCCACTCGGCCCGGTCGAGTTGCTGGAGCGGCTTGGTCCAGAAGGGCTCGGGACTCATTTCACCCACTTCTTGAGCTCCGTCAGGATCGCGTCCGCGCCTTGCTCATGCGGCAGGATCACGATCGGCTCGCCGCCCGGGCCGAACAGAAAAGCGATCCGGCTGTGATTGACCAGGTAACCCGACGCGCCTTGCGTCTCCTGCTTGCTTCCATAGACGCCAAAAGTCCTGCTCACCGCCGCAATCTGTTGCGGCGTTCCGGTCAGGCCGATCAGCCGCGGATGGAAGGACGAAACGAATTCCTTCAGCACCGCCGGCGTGTCGCGTTCGGGATCGGTGGTGATGAAAATCGGCTGCACGCGCCGCGCCCGCTCCGGTTCGCTCTCCTCCCAGCGTTTCAGTGCAAGACCGATCTGCTGGAGATCGACCGGGCAGACGTCCGGACAGAAAGTGTAGCCGAAATAGACGATCCGATACTTGCCTTGCAGGGCCGTGCTGTCGAGCTGGGCGCCGTTCTGATCGGTGAGGGTGAACGGCCCCCCGATTCGGGCACCGGCGAGCGGCGGCTCGCCCGGATCAGCTGGCGAGCAGGCACTCAGCGCAAGGAAGGCAAGCCCAGGAAGCGCAAGGGCAAGGCGGGACCTTTCGTTCATGGCTTCGCCAGCCTTGCTTTGCTATGGCCCCCGGATCAAGCTGAGATGGTGGGAATTGCAAGTGACGGCAAGGTTTGGACGCAGCGTTCTAGGGGCGGCAATCGCCCTCGCGGGCTTGGCAGTGCCTGCCGGCGCGCAGGAATTCTCCAACGGCTACACCTTCATCAAGGCGGTCAAGGAACGGGACGGCGCCAAGGTCGATACGCTGCTGCGTGCGCCCGGCTCGACCGTCAACAGCGCCAAGGAGCAAGGCTCCGGCAATGGCGCGCTGCACATCGTCACGCTGGATCGCGATTTGAACTGGGTCGGCTACCTGATCGGCAAGGGCGTGAAGGTCGATTCCCGCAACAATCAGGGAAATACGGCGCTCGCATTGGCGGCCCAGCTCGGCTGGGTTGAGGGCGCCCAATTGCTCCTGCAGCGATCCGCCGGGGTGAACGCGGCCAACAGCCGGGGCGAGACTCCTCTGATCCTGGCCGTTCAGAAGCGCGATTTGCCGATGGTGCGGTTGCTGCTCTCCCGGGGCGCCGATCCCAGGTATACCGACAGCGTCGCCGGCTATTCGGCAATCGATTATGCCAAGCGCGACGGCCGCGCCGCCGCGATCGTCAAACTGCTGGAAGCGCCCGCCGGCGCGCCCATGAGAATGCAGGGGCCGACGCTTTAGGAGCGATTCCACTCCACAAGGTGATCAAGCCAGATCGTCGATACCTGGGTCCGCCGCCCCGACGAGCCGCCGCGCCGCCCGCCGGGCGAAGCGCAGGGTCTCAGCTTTTCGACGCGCGGCGGCCAGCGCCCTTGTCGGCGCTTGGCGAACCACCGCCGCATCGTAGCGGTCCGCGACGATCAGGCCGCAGCAATCCGGACGGAAGTTCGCGCCTTCGAACGGGTCCAGGCCAAAGCCGGCCGGCACCGCCCAATAGAAGCGATCGCAATAATCGAGATAATCCGGCCATTTCTGGTCGCCGAGCAAATCCGCCCGGGAAACCTTGATCTCGACGATGGTAAGCGTGCCCTTGCCGCAGATCGCCATCATGTCGGCACGTCGCCCGTTGCGCAGCGGCACCTCGCACATCGCGAACAGATCCTGGCGGAAGAACAGGCGCGTCACACCCCTGGCGACATCCTGCGCCGCAAGCGGCGCATCCGCGAAGCAATTGTCAGGCAGGTTCGGCTGGCTCGCCATGACTCCCGACTAGAATAAAGCGGGAACAAAGGAAAGGCCCACGTCCGTCATCCCGGCGAATGCCGGGACCTCAGGCCGAATTGATCGCACCTTTTTCGGTGCGGGCGTTCGGATCAGCGATAGAAAACGTGGTTGCCAAGCTTGGCCACGCGGGTCAGTCCGCGCCAGCCGGGCGAAACATAGGTGGCGTGGAAGAACATCGCCGATCCGGCGCGGCTTTCCGCCAAATCCTGCATTGCCACATGCGCGATCGCGATCGCCTTGCGCCAGGCCGCACTGCCACGCTGGATCGGCGGGAAACGGCCGGCACGGATGAAGGAGAATTGGCTCTTCTGCTTGACGACGCCGCAGATGGTGGACGGGAAACGGCCCGACTTGGACCGATTGATTACGACCTCCGCGACGGCGAGCTGGCCTTCGAGCGGCTCACCCTTGGCCTCGAAATAAATCGCGCCCGCGAGGCATTCATGTTCGTCGTCGGTCGAGTCCGCTTCAGCGAGGTTGGTGACGAGTTCGCCAAGCGATTGGCCTTCAAGCTTGAACTCCTGCGGTTCAGGCGAGGCGTCGATCGCGGCGGAAAGATGGGCGGAGACTTCGGAGGCCGGGCCGGCAATCTCGGCGGGCGGCGCGATCTCGACCTGATCGGTGGCCGCGCCCGCGTCCGGCATGGAAACGGTATGAGATAGGAAAGTCGGCGTAAGCGGCGCGGTGCCGATTGTTGGATTTGCGAAGGTCGGGCTGGACGCGACCAGGGTTGCGGCCGCGGCATAACCGATGGCCCGTGCATAACGGAACATTCATTTTCTAACCAATGCGGTTGGCTGACCTACGCCGGACCAGCCTAAACAAGGCTGTTTTCCTGGTCGCCCCCCGACTCGAGCCGTCCCGCGGTGTCTACTCGGGCAATCCCGCGGCCCCCGCTCTCGTCCTGTGGTGAAGCCAAGGTCACGCAAGCGGGCTGCCGAGTCAAACCGACTCGTTCATTTCAGCGGTGAACCGTTCGGCGGACGGGACATCCAGTTCGATCAACCACATATCCGGATCGAATCTTTGTTTCCGGTCGAGGAACTTCTGCCATTCTTCGTCGTTATGAAGCGCTTGGCCCGACGAGTCGCGCCACTCATAGGCGCCGGACACGTCCAGCGAGCGCTCGAGAAGATTCGCCCTCCGGCCTCGCTCGGTCAGCAGAACCACGATCGTCCCAGCAGCCGCATCGCCTCGCGTCAGCACCGCGCCGAAACCGCCCTGCGCTTCGGCAAGCCGTCTCAGCAGTGTAACGACCATGTCGCTGCGGAGCCGGGGCTCCATCAGCCGGGCCGATAGCCGTCGAGCGAAGAAAGCGGGATGTGGCTGCGCGTGAACGTGCCGGTGCCGCGCCCGGCCTCCTCGCCATGGGCATCGATCAGGCGCGCGTCTCCCACCAGCACGCGCCGCCGCCCGCTCGCCCAGCGTCCCTCGGCCACCACCGGTCCGCGAGTGAGCGGCCGGGTGAAGTTGAGATTGAATGCCGTGGTCAGCAGGAAGCGGTCGCTGACCAGGCTGTTGCAGGCGTAGAAAGCCGCATCGTCCATCATCTTGAAGTAAAGCGTGCCATGCGCCGCGCCGGCGGCATGGAATTGCTCCTCCCCGACCTCGAAGCGGATTCTGGCGAATCCGGGCTCGACGATCTCCAGCGCCGATTGGAACAGCCGGTTGATCGGGGCGCGCGCATACAGGGCTTCGAGCGCCCGGAAATGTGCCGAAGCGCCGGCCTTCGCCGCTCCCGAAGCAGCGCCCTCAGGCGGCATGCAGCGTCTCGACACCCGCCAGAAGTGCGAAGATCGCGTCGCGGGACCGCGCTCCCCGAAGCTTTGCAGTGGTTTGACGATTGCGCAGCGCCCGGCTCACGCTTGCCAACGCCTTGAGATGATCCGCGCCGGCGTCCGGGGGCGAGAGCAGCAGAAACACAAGATCCACGGGCAGGGTATCGACCGAGTGGAAGTCGATCGGCTGCGTGAGCCGCGCGAAGTAACCGAAAACTCTGCTAAGCCCCTCGATCCTGCCATGCGGGATTGCGGTGCCGCCGCCAAACCCGGTCGAGCCCAGCCGTTCGCGCTCGTTCAGCGCCGTTACAATGATCTTCGCCTCGATCCCGGTCTTGCGCGCTGCGGCAGCCCCCAGTTGCTGAAACAAGGCCTTCTTGTTCGCGACCGTAAGGCCGTCGTTGATCGCCTCCACGGCCAGGATGTCGCTCATGTCGCTCATGGTTCACCTGGCGGGCGCATGCGGCCCGCCTGACAATAGTCGCGGGCCGCATGCCCGCCTGATCTCGCCCGACCGGGTCAGTCGCGTTGTGGCTCGACCCAGCCGATCGTGCCATCGCCGCGACGATAGACCATGTTGAACTTGGTGGTCGCGCTGTTGCGGAACATGAGCGCGTTGGTATTGCGAAGATCGAGCAGCATCACCGCGTCCGACACGCTCGCATCGGGGATATCGACGCGGGTTTCGGCGATGATCGGCGGATTGTCGGCCGGCTCCTCTTCCTCGCTGCCCGCGTCGAACACGCGGTAGCTGGCATCGGCGGCGATTTCCTGCGCCACTTCGGCGAGGTTGGGACCCTGCCGGTCCTTGAGCCGCCTTGTGTAGCGGCGCAGCTGCTTTTCCACCTTATCGGCCGAAGCATCGAAAGCGGCATTGGCGTCAGCCGCCCGATCCGTGCCTTTCAGCACCACGCCGTGCGGCGCGTATGCGAGGATCTCGGCGGTGAAGCCGTGATCATGCGGCCCTTTTCCGAACGTCACCTGGGCGGAAATCATGCGGGAGAAGTATTTGTCCGCAATGCCGGTCAGCCGCTCTTCCACGCGTCCACGCAGCGCTTCGCCGACATCGACTTGGTGCCCAGAGACTCGGATATCCATGCTCTTCTCCGCTTTGAATCGAAGCGCCGCATGTGGGGCCGGCTCAGGCAGGCGTCAACGGACCGCGGCCAGCCTGGTCCAGATCGGATCGGTGAGCGTGCTTACAAACGCGGCGTGCCGTTCCAGCTCCTCTACGCTCGGCTCGAAACGGCGGGGCGGGCGAACCTGGGCGCGCATCGGTGGAGTGCGCAGCTCCGGTTCCGCCGCACCCCGGATCGGCGCCTGCGCGGCGAGCGAGAAGCCGATCTGGCGGCCACCAGTCAGTTCGACATAGCATTGGGCGAGCAGTTGCGCGTCAATCAGCGCGCCATGTTTCACCCGCACCGAGCGGTCGACGCCATAGCGTGTGCACAGCGCGTCCAGGCTATGCTTGGCGCCCGGGTGCCGCTTCTTGGCCAATTCGAGCGTGCAGATCATCCGGGTCATGCACACGATCGGCCGTTTGATCAGCGTCAGTTCGTGGTTGAGGAAGCCGAAATCGAAGCTGGCATTATGCGCGATCAGCGGCGCGTCTTCGATGAAGCTCAGCAGCTCATCGCACCGGTCGCCGAACAAGGGCTTGTCGGACAGGAAGACGTCGCTGAGGCCGTGCACCGCCTCGGCCCCGCTCGGCATCGAACGGCAGGGATTGAAATAAGCATGGAAGCTGCGGCCGGTTTCGACGCGGTTGATCATCTCGACGCAGCCGATCTCGACCATGCGATCGCCGGTCAGCGGGCTGACGCCCGTGGTTTCGGTGTCGAAGACGATTTCGCGCATGCGGCGACTATGAATCCGCCGAGTCCATCAGTCCAGCGATGATCGCGCGCACCGCCGCTCGAGTCGTCGCAAGCGAGCTGCCGGTGGGAATCACGAAGTCGGCGCGCGCGCGTTTCTCGGCATCCGGCATCTGCAACGCCCGGATTCGCTCGAACTTCTCGGCGCTCATGCCGGGCCGCGCGAGCACGCGGGCGCGCTGCGTCTCGGCCGGGGCGGATACAACCGCGATCTCGTCGACCGCATCCCACCCGCCCTTCTCGAACAATAAGGGAATGTCGAGCACCACCAGCGGTGCGCTCTTGTTGGCCAGCAGAAATGCTTCTCTCTCCTGGGCCACTGCTGGATGAATCAGCGCTTCAAGCTGTTGCAAGCGATCGACTTTTCCGAGCACTCGCTCGGCCAAAGCCGTCCGGTTGACGCCATGGGACCCGGTCGTTCCGGGGAATGCGGCCTCGATCGCGGCAACCAGCGCGCCCGCGGGACCCTGCAACCGGTGCACGGCGGCGTCGGCGTCGAACACGGGCACGCCTTCCTCGGCGAACATGGCCGCAACCGTGGACTTGCCCATCCCGATCGATCCGGTCAGTCCGAGAATGATCATCGGGTAAGCAGCGCGCGGAGTTCAGCGTCGTACTGGCGGGGTGATGGCTGCCCGAAGAATGAGTGAAATGCATGAGCTGCCTGGGCTACCAGCATCTGCAAGCCATCGATCGTCGCAAGGCGAAACGCGCGCGCTTCCCTGATCAACGGAGTTTCGACTGGCGAATAGACCATGTCTAAGACGATCGTGTCCGGGTAATAGGTGGAAAGGTCGATCGGCACAGGCGGTTGTCCGCTCATCCCCAGGGGCGTCGCGTTGATCACGACGTGGCTATACCGCTGGTCTTCCGGGCCATCGTCCAACTTTCGGATCGGGCCAAGTGCGCCGAGCGGATTGCCCTTGCCGAATGGGGCACCGATCGAAGCGGCAAGCTCGTGCGCATGCTCGATTGACCGATTGAAAACGTCGAAGTCGCCGTAACCCGCCTCACGGGCCCCTGTTGCCGCCGCGCGGGCAGCGCCGCCGGCGCCTACGATCTGAACATAAGTTGCGACATGATTTTTGTAACTCGGCCTGGAAAACTGACGGAGCAGCTCCGCAACTGCCAGCACATCGGTGTTGCGACCTTTCCTCGTTCCGCCTGGCGCGGGCGTGATCACATTCACGGCTCCCGCGCGGCTGGCCTCCCGATCGACATGGGCCATGAAAGGCAGCACGGCTCGTTTGAGAGGAGAGGTAACATTGCAGCCGCGCCACTCAGGATCGCGCGCTCGATCGACAAGGTAGACGTGAAGGTCTGCCGGCGTAACCTGAACAGCGCGGTAATCTCCCTTGATCGCCAGCTTCTCTAGCCAGAATTTATGGATCAGTGGCGACTTGCTGTGCGCGATCGGATCGCCGATCACCTCGGCATAGGGCATGCCCATCAGAGCGTTGCGCGACCCAGCCCCTCTCCCTTGATGGGAGAGTGATAGGGAGCCTTAGCGAGCCTCTTTGGCGAGCTTAGGCGCAGTTGGGGGAGGGTGAGCGCCGCAATTCGCGGCGCGCGCAGCAACGCTGCGCTTTGAACAAGCTGGCATCGAGCCCGCTTGTTCAACCCCCTCTCTCCAACCTCTCTCCCTCGGGGGAGAGAGGCCTTAGGGCCGGCATGTCGGACGCTGATGTGCTCATCTCAGCAGCATGCCTCGTTCCCGCAGGAATGCGAGTAGCGGCAGCAGCGGGAGCCCCTGCACCGCGAACAGGCTTCCTTCGATCCGTTCGAACAATTGGGCACCCCTGCCCTCCACATGATAGCAACCGACGCTCCAGCGGATTTCCTCCCACTCACGGTCGACATAGTCCTGGATAAAGGCTCGGCCGAGCGGGCGGACGTGCATCGTCACGGTTTCGATGTCGCGCCAGACGATTTTGCCGGCCTCCACGATCACCGCCGCTGCATGGAGGCGATGTGCCCGGCCGCTGAGCACTTGCAGCTGAAGCATGGCTCCGTCCCGGTCGACCGGCTTGTCGAGCATCGTGCTGTCGTCGCGCTCAAGCGTCTGGTCGGACCCAAGCACCAGGCCATCGCCAGTAGCCACCCGGGCCTTGGCCTCGGCCAGAGCCGACGCAAGCTCCGCGGCGCTAAGTCCGCGTCTTTTCAGCGCCGCCTTGACGCCATCTTCGTCGAAGGCGGTTTCCGCCATCTTGAACGGCACCCCCGCGGCTTCGAGCATGCGCCGCCGTGCCGCGCTCCTCGACGCGAGCAGCAGCGTCACGCGCCGGCCGCGGCTTCGCTGCGCTGTTCGCACAGCTTGACGATCGCATAGGCCGTTTCCTCGATGGACCGGCGGGTCACATCGATGACTGGCCAGCCATTGTCGGCGAACAGCCGGCGCGCGAACATCAGCTCTGCATTGACCGCCTCCAGATCCACATAGTCGGTTTCCGGCGCCTGGTTCAGCGTCAGCAGTCGGTTGCGCCGAATCTGAATCAGCCGCTCGGTGTTGGCGGTGAGGCCGACCACCATCGGGTGCTTGAGAGTGAACAGGTTGGGCGGCGGCGGCGCTTCGGGCACCAGCGGGATGTTGGCGACCTTGAAGCCGCGATTGGCGAGGTAGATGGACGTCGGCGTCTTGGACGTCCGCGACACGCCCGCAAGCACCAGATCCGCTTCCTCCCAATTGTCGGAGCCGACGCCATCGTCATGAGCGATCGTGAACTGGATCGCGTCCACCCGCGCGAAATAGGCCGCGTCCAGCGCATGTTGCCGGCCAGGCCGAGCCTTTGCTTCCTGCTGCAACACCGCCGACAAGGCATCGACGACCGGATCGAGCGCGGAAACCGCGTTGATGCCGCGGCGGCGGCATTTCTGCTCCAGCTCACGGCGGATGTTGCTGTTCACGAGCGTGTACAGGACGAGACCCGGACGGCGCTCGATATCGTCGAGGACGCGATCGAGATGCCCTTCCGATCGCACCATCGGCCAGAGGTGGCGCATCGCCTCGACATCGTCGAATTGCGCAAGGCACGACTTCGCGATCACCTCCAGCGTCTCGCCGGTGGAATCGGAGAGCAGGTGGAGATGAAGCTTGCTCATCATGACGAGCGCTTGTGGATAAGCATGGGGAAAGGGCTAGCGGAACCCTCGGGGCGGACACAAGCAAAGCTTTGCTCCCCGGCTTTCCCAATCGATCCACATATTGACAAAGAGTGAAAAGGTTCCGCTCACCGCCTGTGGATTGTGGGGATGGTTCGGCCGAATCCGCAGGGCCGCGCGGGCCTGCCGGAGTCAAGCTGTTTGCAAAAAGGAGCGGAGCGAATAAACCCCGGCACACCACGCCCTACTAACTTCATCAGACTCTCTTTCAATAAGACTCTATTGAATAAGAGAGTGGAGCCAGATGCCCGTCATGCCCGGTGATTCCAAGCCTTTGCTGACCGTGCTGAATGGCGCGAATGCTGGTGTTTTGCCGATCTGGCTGATGCGTCAGGCGGGTCGCTACCTGCCGGAATATCGCGCTTTGCGGGCCGACAAGGGGGGCTTTCTCGAGCTGGTCTACGACAGCGACGCAGCCGCCGAGGTAACTCTCCAGCCGATCCGCAGGTTCGGCTTCGACGGCGCCATCCTGTTCTCGGACATCCTGATCGTGCCCTATGCGTTGGGGCAGGATCTGCGCTTCGAGGCCGGCGAGGGTCCGCGGTTGTCCCCTGCGCTCGTCGATCATGCGCTGGGAGCGCTCCAGGCGGTTCCTGAGCGCCTGGATGCGGTTTACCGGACGGTGGATAAGGTCAAGCGAGGCCTGCCGCCCCAGACCACCTTCCTGGGCTTTGCCGGCAGTCCCTGGACGGTCGCGACCTATATGATCGCCGGGCAAGGCAGCAAGGAACAGGCTGAAGCGCGGCGCTACGCGTATCGCGATCCCCTCGCCTTTCGGGAGATCATCGACGCGGTCGCGGAAATGACGGTCGATTACCTGTCGGGCCAGGTCCGCGCCGGGGTGGAGGCCGTTCAGCTGTTCGACAGCTGGTCCGGCTCCCTTTCTCCCGCCCAGTTCGAGGAGTGGGTGATCGCGCCCAATGCGGCGATCGTCTCGGCGTTCAAGGCCCGGCATCCCGACGTGCCGGTGATCGGATTTCCAAAAGGCGCGGGCGGCAAGCTGGGTGCCTATGCCCGCGGGGTCAAGCCGGACGCGATCGGATTGGACGAAACCGTCGATCCCGCTTGGGCCAACCGCGAGCTTCCGGCCGGCTTGCCTGTCCAGGGCAATCTCGATCCGCTCGCACTGATCGCGGGCGGCCCGGCGCTTGAAGCGGCGGTTTCGCGCATCATATCGGAGCTCAGCGATCGGCCGCATGTCTTCAATCTGGGTCATGGCATTCTGCCGGATACGCCGATCGCCCATGTCGAGCAGCTTCTCCGGTTGGTCCGCGGATGAATGGCCTCGATTTCGGAACCGCGCTTCAAATGATCTACGCCTGGATCAAGGCCGCCCATCTCATCTTCGTGATCTTCTGGATTGCGGGATTGTTCATGCTCCCGCGCTACTATGTCTATCATCAGGAAGCGACGGCCGGATCGCCCGAGGAGCGGCGCTGGATCGAGCGGGAGCGAAAGCTGCGCAACATCATCCTGACGCCCGCAATGGCTGTGGTCTGGATCTTGGGCCTCGTGCTTGCATCGATCAGCGGGGCGTGGAGCGAAGGCTGGCTGCATGCCAAATTGCTGCTTGTGCTCGGGCTCAGCGCTTATCACGGCTACATGATCGGCTACGGCAAGAAGCTCGCCGCCGGACAGCGACCGGTCAGCGGCCGGGCATTGCGGATCATGAACGAAGTCCCGGGTATCGCCACCGTGTTGATCGTGATTCTGGTGATCGTGAAGCCGTTCTGATCACGTCACCCCAGCGAAGGCGGACGTCTCGGGGAGCAAACACATCGGCGCTCTTGACACGCCGAGACCCCCGGCCTTCGCTGCGCTGACGATTTCACTTCTTGACCTGCTCCAGATCGAGGCATAACGCCCGAATGTCGTCAGCTCGCCACCCCAGGCCGGGCTTTCTCCCACCGATCCAGTCCTTGCGCGTCGGCACGACCCTCTCTCCCCGAGTCTTTATCCTATGCATCTGAAAGACCTGAAGAAACAAAGCCCCGCCGACCTTGTGGCCATGGCCGAAGAGCTCGGCATCGAGGGCGCTTCGACTTTGCGCAAGCAGGAACTGATGTTCTCGATCCTCAAGGTCCAGGCCGAAAACGGCCAGGAGATCATGGGCATGGGAACCATCGAGGTGCTGCAGGACGGGTTCGGCTTCCTGCGATCGCCGGAAGCCAATTACCTGGCTGGTCCGGACGACATCTATGTTGCGCCCAATCAGGTTCGCAAGTTCGGCCTTCGCACCGGTGATACGGTCGAGGGCGAAATCCGCGGCCCCAAGGATGGCGAGCGTTATTTCGCCCTGACCCGTCTCGTCTCGGTCAATTATGATAATCCCGAAGCGGTTCGCCATCGGGTCAACTTCGATAATCTGACCCCGCTCTACCCTGAGTCCAAACTGACGCTCGACAGCGCCGATCCGACGCAGAAGGACAAGTCCGCGCGGGTGATCGACATCGTCGCGCCGCAAGGCAAGGGCCAGCGCGCGCTGATCGTCGCGCCGCCCCGCGTCGGCAAGACCGTCCTTCTTCAGAACATCGCCAAGGCGATCACCGACAACCACCCCGAAGTGTTCCTGATCGTGCTGCTGATCGACGAGCGGCCCGAGGAGGTCACCGACATGCAGCGTTCGGTGAAGGGTGAGGTCGTCTCTTCGACCTTCGACGAGCCGGCGCAGCGCCACGTCCAGGTCGCCGAGATGGTGATCGAAAAGGCCAAGCGGCTGGTCGAGCATAAGAAGGACGTCGTGATCCTGCTCGATTCGATCACCCGCCTGGGCCGCGCCTACAACACGGTCGTGCCGAGCTCGGGCAAGGTGCTGACCGGCGGTGTCGACGCCAACGCTTTGCAGCGCCCCAAGCGATTCTTCGGCGCCGCGCGCAATATCGAGGAAGGCGGCTCGCTTTCGATCATCGCCACCGCCCTGATCGATACCGGCTCCAAGATGGACGAAGTGATCTTTGAGGAATTCAAGGGCACCGGCAATTCGGAAATCGTGCTCGACCGCAAGGTGGCGGACAAGCGGATCTTCCCGGCGCTGGACGTCGGCAAGTCCGGCACGCGCAAGGAAGAGCTGCTGGTGGATCCGGCCAAGCTCTCCAAAATGTGGGTGCTGCGCCGCATCCTGATGCAGATGGGCACGATCGATGCGATGCAGTTCCTGCTCGACAAGATGAAGGATGCCAAGAGCAACGACGATTTCTTCGCGAGCATGAATCAATAGCCGATCCGGCCATCCACCCTTCCCCGCGGCTTGTGTCTTGAGTCACGGACGCCTTGGCCGTTAAGGCAGACCTGAACCATCGCATCAAGGACGCCCGATGATCGATCTTCTGCTGACACTGTCCGCCGCGGCGCCCGCGGCTCTCGGAGATGGTGGCCTGGGAGGCATGTGGGACGCGATCGTCACCGATCTGTCGAAGCTGAATACCGCGGCGGCGTGGGTCGTGTTCGGCCAGGTGCTGATGATCGACATCATGCTTGCCGGCGACAATGCGATCGTCGTGGGCGCGCTCGCGGCCGGGCTGCCGGCGGATCAACGCAAGAAGGTAATCCTGATCGGCATCATCGCCGCTTTGGTCCTCCGCATCTTCTTCGCCCTGCTCGTGACTCAGCTGATGCAGATCGTCGGGCTGATCTTCGCGGGCGGTTTGTTGCTGCTCTGGGTAAGCTGGAAGATGTATCGCGAGCTTCAGCATGCCGGCCCGTCCGGCGGTTCGCCCGAAGTGGATGGCGACGAGCATGCGAACGTGAAGCCGGCCAAAAGCTTTGCCGGTGCGGCTTGGGCCGTCGCCGTCGCCGACGTGTCGATGAGCCTGGACAACGTTCTCGCCGTGGCCGGTGCGGCGCGTGATCATCCCGGCATTCTGATCATCGGCCTGCTGCTTGCGGTGGCGCTGATGGGCATCGCGGCGAACATCCTGGCCAGCTATATCGAGCGCTATCGCTGGATTGCCTGGGTCGGCCTGCTGGTGATCGTCTATGTCGCGGGCAAGATGATTTATGACGGCTACGTTGATCCGTCGGTGGGGATCACGACGCTTTTGACCTGAATCCGCCGCTCCGGACGATCGCGCTTGCGTCGCCCGCACAGGCTTCTCATCTGAGCTTGGGCCCCGGGCGGAGGAGGGAAGATGAAGGTCAGCGTCGACGTCGATTGCACCCCAGAGGAGGTACGCCGCTTCCTCGGGCTGCCTGATCTCACGCCTGTTCACGACGCCTATGTCGAGAAGATGCAGCGCGCGGTGAGCGACGGACTCACGCCTGATATGCTGGCCGAGATCACTCGCTCGTGGGGGCCGATGAGCGAAGCCGGCATGACCGTCTGGCGGCAGATGTTCGACCAGATGAGCGGGAAGAAGTGACGCCCGACACCATCTACGCACTCTCGTCCGGAAGTCCGCCCGCCGCCATCGCGGTCCTGCGTATCAGTGGTCCGGCCGCTCTAGGGGCTGTCCAGGCTCTTGCAGGAGCCTTGCCCCTGCCCCGCCAGGCAAGCCTGAGGAGCATCAGGCATCCCGTCACCGCGGAGACCTTGGATCGTGGACTGGTCCTCATTTTTCCCGGTCCGGACAGCGCAACGGGGGAGGATGTCGCCGAGCTTCATCTGCACGGTGGTCGCTCGGTCGTGGCTGGCGTTTTGGAAGCGCTTTCGACTTTGCCCGCTCTCCGGCAGGCTGATCCGGGAGAGTTTACCCGGCGGGCGTTCGAGAATGGCCGGATCGACCTCGCCGAGGCGGAAGGGCTGGCCGATCTGCTGGCGGCCGAGACTCAATCGCAGCGGCGTGCGGCATTGTCGCTGGCGGGCGGGGCGCTGAGTCGGCGCGTCGAGGAGTGGCAAGGCGTGTTGCTCAATCTTGCCGCCCAAGTGGAAGCGGTGCTGGACTTCTCGGACGAGGGGGACGTGGCCGAGGCGCTGCCGGCGCATTGGAGCATGGCACTTGCGGGGCTGATCGAAGAAGTTGAGCGCCAGCTGACAAGGCCGTCCAGCGATCGTCTTCGCGATGGCGTTCGGGTGGTGATCGCGGGTCCGCCGAATGCGGGGAAATCCAGCCTGCTAAACTGGCTGGCAGGTCGTCGGGCGGCGATTACCTCAGCGATGGCGGGGACGACTCGAGATCTGATCGAGGCGCCGACGGCGATCGGCGGAACGCCGTTTTTATTGGTGGATACGGCGGGGCTACGCGAGAGCGCGGACGGCATCGAGGCGGAAGGCATCGAGCTCGCGCGGGAGAGCGTCGGGGTGGCCGATCTCATTTTGTGGTTGGGGCGGCGGCAGGACTGCCCTGCACCGGACCGATCGATTGTGGTCGCGTCGAAAGCGGATCTCGTCCCGGACTCCCAGAGGCAAGACGCCGATCTGCATGTGTCTTCCAACACCGGCGAGGGCATGGAGACCTTGATCGAATTGTTAATCGAGCGGGGAAAGGCGCTGCTGCCGGCGGAAGGAGAGATCGTCATCAACCAGCGACATCGCGCGGTTCTGGCGCAGTTACTGGATCATCTCCACGCGGCACAAGCATCCGACGACCTTCTGATTATAGCGGAGAGTCTTCGAATAGCGCGCAACGCGTTGGATCGGGTGACCGGCCGAGCCGACGTGAACGCGATGCTGGATCGGCTGTTCGGCTCTTTTTGTATCGGAAAGTGAGTTGTTCCACGTGGAACACAAAGCTTCAGTGACCTAAGTAGCCCTTATGGTGGAAGGCTTCGACGTCATCGTTGTTGGCGGTGGACATGCGGGATGCGAAGCTGCTTCCGCAGCCGCCCGGATGGGCGCATCGACGGCGCTCGTCAGCTTCAGCCGGGAGACGATCGGGGCGATGTCCTGCAACCCGGCGATCGGGGGACTGGGCAAGGGGCATCTGGTTCGAGAGGTGGATGCATTTGACGGCCTGATCGCGCGCGCGGCCGATCATGCCGCGATTCATTATCGCATGCTCAACGCAAGCAAGGGCGCGGCGGTTCGGGGACCGCGCGTTCAGGCTGATCGTAGTCGCTTCAGGGCTGCCGTGCATCGCTTGCTTGGAGCGCACTCCAACTTACACGTCGTAGAAGGCGAGGCCGCTTCACTGCATCTGACCGGCTTCGGCCGTAAGATCGGTGGCTTGCGGCTGGCCGATGGGAGATTGCTGGAGGCAGGCGCAGTCGTGCTCGCCACGGGGACATTTCTCGGCGGGAAGTTGCATTTCGGACTGAGCAGCCAAGCCGGCGGCCGTGTCGGCGAAAAGGCAGCCACTGCTTTAGCCCAGCAGTTGCGCGCGCTCGACTTGCCGATTGCCCGGCTGAAGACCGGCACTCCTCCCCGGCTGGACGGTCGCACCATCGATTGGGGAAGCCTCGAAACGCAACCATCGGACAGCCTGGATTGGACGATGTCGTCGATGAGCGACGGTCGTGTTGCGCCGCAACTGTCCTGCGCAATCACGCGAACCACGCCGGCAACTCACGAGATCATCCGCGAAGCATTACATCGGTCGCCCTTATTCTCTGGAGAGATCGAAGGGATCGGCCCGCGATATTGTCCCTCGATCGAGGACAAGGTGCATCGGTTCGGGGATCGGGACGGACATCAGGTCTTCCTGGAGCCGGAAGGCATTGACGACCCTCTCGTCTATCCGAACGGAATTTCCACATCCCTACCAGAGGATGTGCAGCTGGCGATGGTCCGTTCGATGGCGGGCCTTGAGAGGGCCGAGATCGTACAGCCTGGTTATGCGGTCGAATATGATCATGTCGATCCGCGCATTCTTGACGTCACGCTCGCGGTTCGGCCGGACCGCGTTGAAGGCCTATACCTTGCCGGTCAGATCAACGGCACGACCGGTTATGAAGAAGCAGCGGCGCAGGGCCTGGTTGCCGGTCTGAATGCGGCGGCTTGGGTCGGCGGCAAGGAACCGGTTCTGTTCGACCGCGGCGAATCGTATATCGGCGTATTAGTCGATGATCTCACATTACAGGGCGTGACCGAGCCATATCGGATGCTCACGGCACGCGCGGAGTATCGGCTGCGACTTCGCGCCGATAATGCGGACGCGCGGCTAACGCCCCTGGCAATCGCGACGGGGTGCGTCGGCAGCGAGCGCCAGGATCGCTTCGAGGAAAGCCGGCGCCAGAGAGCCGCGCTCGAACAGATGCTAGCAATCCAGTATAGCGGTGCCGACCTGATCAGGTCGGGCATCAATGTAAAGGACGATGGCGTCCGGCGCCCCCTGTCGGATTGGTTGCGGTTTCCCGAGGTCGATGAGCGCGGGCTGTTTCGGCTTGAGCCGGCGGTTGCCGGCATCAATACGGCGATCGTCGAAGAAGCAATCCAGGATCATCGGTACGCACCTTACCTGGTCAGGCAGGATGCGGAAATCGCCCGAATGCGTGCTGATGAGTCCGTCCGTATTCCCGCTCATATCTCATTCCGATCCGTCCCGGGACTTTCGAACGAGATGATGGAGCGGCTCGACGTCAGTCGCCCGGCGACATTGGGAGCCGCGAGCCGGGTACGGGGTGTCACGCCCGCAGCGCTTGCGGCGATCCTCGTCCACGTGCGGCGCAAAGCGGGCTGATGACCGAGGATGAGGCCAAGGCCCTGTTGGCCAGTCGCTACTTTGTTCCACGTGAAACAATGATCCGCCTCTCCAATTTCGTCGAGCTTTTGCGAACCGAGTCGGAGCGTCAGAATCTTATCGCGCGCGCCACTTTCGACCACATATGGTCGAGGCATATCCTAGACTCCGCGCAGCTCGTAGAGTTCGCGCCCAGCGCAAGGACGTGGCTTGATCTAGGGACAGGCGCCGGTTTCCCCGGCCTGATTGTTGCCGCGTTAGGCGAGGCAGCCGTCACCATGGTGGATAGCCGCAAGCTTAGAGTGGAATTTCTGATCCGCGCGGCGGAAACTTTGAAGTTGCCGAGCCACACGAGAATAATCTGCTCGCGTGTCGAGACACTCAAACCCAAAATTTGCGACGCCATCAGCGCGCGTGCCTTCGCGCCGCTTGATCGATTGCTGGACATTGCCGCTCCGTTCGCCGCGCCTCAAACTCGATGGGTCCTACCAAAGGGGCGAAACGCTCAGTCGGAACTGGATAAGATTCGCGAGTCGTGGCAAGGATTGTTCCACGTGGAACCGAGCCTCACCGACCCCGAATCCGGGATTATCGTTGCCGAGCAGGTTCGACAGGTCAGGGGCAAAAGGGGCAAATGATCCGGATCGCGGTAGCCAACCAGAAGGGCGGCGTCGGCAAGACGACCACGGCGATCAATGTCGCAACTGCATTAGCCGCGAGCGGCTGGCGCGTGTTGCTGATCGACCTCGATCCTCAGGGCAATGCGTCGACTGGCCTCGGCATCGTTCACGCCCAACGGGAATATTCAAGCTACGAACTGCTGACCGGCCAGTGCGAATTGGAGCAGGCGGTTCTATCCACACGCGTTCCGCGTCTGGACATCATCCCTGCTACGGTTGATCTGTCGGGGGCGGAAATCGAGCTGGTCGAGTTGGAGGACCGCACCCACCGGCTTGATAAGGCACTGGCAGGAGCCCCGCCGCGCTGGGATATCTGCCTGGTCGATTGCCCGCCGTCACTCGGCATTCTCACCATCAACTCGCTCGTGGCTGCGAATTCCGTGCTCGTTCCGCTTCAGGCCGAGTTCTTCGCGCTCGAAGGGTTGAGCCAGCTGCTGCAAACGATCGAACGCATCCGCGCGCGATTCAATCCGGAGCTGTCGATCCTCGGAGTGGCGCTCACCATGTTCGATCGGCGCAACCGCCTGTCGGGCCAGGTGGCCGACGATGTTCGCGCGTGTCTGGGAAAGGTGGTATTCCAGACCGTCATCCCGCGAAACGTAAAGCTGTCGGAAGCGCCAAGTCACGGCATCCCCGCACTGATCTACGATCATCGCTGTTCCGGATCGGAGGCTTATATGGCGCTTGCACGAGAGTTGATCGATCGGCTCCCCAAGCCGGCGGCGGCAGCATGAACGAGCCGCTTCGCAAACGCCCGTCCGGCCTCGGCCGCGGGCTCTCCTCCTTGCTCGGAGAAGTCGCGCACGAAGCGCCTGTGGGCGGCGGCGACGGAGCGGTTCAAACGCTGCCAGTGGCGAGCATCGAGCCGCACCCCGGCCAGCCACGACGACATTTCGACGAGGAAGCTCTGACGGAGCTCGCCGACTCGATCCGGCTTCGCGGGATGATCCAGCCGATCGTCGTTCGGCCCAATGGCCACCGCTATCAGATCGTTGCGGGGGAGCGACGCTGGCGCGCGGCGCAAAAGGCGCAGCTGTCGGAAATCCCGGTCATCGTCAGGGACTATGACGACACCGAGACGCTCGAAGTCGCACTGATCGAAAATGTGCAGCGAAGGGACCTGAACGCGATCGAGGAAGCGGAAGGCTATAAAAGGCTGATCGACGAATATGGGCATACGCAGGAGGCGCTCGGCAAGTTGGTCCACAAGTCGCGCAGTCATGTCGCCAATTTGTTGCGCCTGCTGGACCTACCCCAAAAGGTCCGCGACTATCTTGCGGTGGGCGAACTCAGCATGGGCCATGCGCGCGCGCTGGTCGCGGCCGAGAGCCCGCAGGCCTATGCCGACGAGGTAGTCAGACGCGGTCTGTCGGTGCGGGATACCGAGAAGCTGGTCCGGACGGGACTGGGCCGCAAACCGAGCCAAGGGCGGCTGCAATATCCGGCGAAGAGCGGCGGCAACGACGACATCGACGCGTTACAGCGCCAGCTTGGCGACCTTCTGGGGCTGAAGGTCACGATCGGCCATGGCGACAATGGCGGGACGGTAACCTTGGGTTATTCAACTCTCGATCAGCTGGACATGATCTGCCAGCGCCTTAGCGGTGAGAGGATCTAAATGAGCGATGTGAACTCCACGGTAGCCGCCGAAGCCCGGAGCGCGGCGCGGTTGGCACGGGCTGCGTTGATCATCGCTTCGATGGGCTTCGCGCTTGGCGTGCTCGGCCTATTCCTGCCGATCTGACCGCTTCGATTCAGAACCGCCACATGCCGATCGATCCCCTTGTCGAGCGCGCGCGCGAGGCGGCGTTGCGGGCCTATGCACCATATTCGGGCTTCAGCGTCGGATGCGCGATCGAGTCCGTATCCGGCGAGATCGCCATCGGCGCCAACATGGAGAATGCCTGCTACCGACTTGGCGTGTGCGCGGAGATCGCCGCGTTGACTGCCGCGGCGCAGGCGTTCGGGCTCGGCCGGGTCAGACGGATCGCCGTGGCCGGGGGCCATCCGGACGCGGATGGCGTGCTTGCGGGACAAGCGCCGGTCACACCCTGCGGCGGCTGCCGCCAGGCGCTCCTCGAGGCGGCGCACGTAGCTGGTATCGATCTGGAAGTGATTTCCGCGAGCGGCGACGGCGGCGACCTCAGGACGATGCGGATTTCCGAGCTGATCCCGTTCGGCTTCGGACCCGCGAACCTGGCCGATGCGTCATTTCGTATCCCCAGCGAAGGCTGGGGTCCGTGTTGACTCAGTATGAATTTCAGCCTGCGCTGGCATGACGGACCTGGCTTGCTTCAGCTGTTGATCGGGGACTGATCCGGCATCGCGATCGAGCAGGAAGAAGCGGGTCGTGGCTCATGCGCCTTCCTCCTGACCCTGCGGCGCGAGCCAGCCGGTGAGCAGGTAGGCGAGGATCATCAGCGGAAACAGGTAGATGGCGGTGGCGAGAAAGCCGAGCCGGACCAGCAGAAGATCGATATCGGCCCAGCGCGCGAAGCCGGAGCAGACGCCCATCAGCTTCGCATTCGCCTTGTCGAGGGTGAAAGGGCCGTTCATTTCGAAACACTCCGATTGATGGAAAGGTGGAGGGCGCGGCCGCTCAGATGAACTGGGAGACCGGCCCGACAGCGGCGGAGATGAAGAGCGTGCTGGCCACGACCGCGCCGATGACGGAAGCGACGAGCTGCTGGGCGGAGGCGAAATTGAAGGTCATTGTCTTAACTCCCTGAACTGCCGCTGGTTGATCCGGAGGCATGCAAACAGCTTTGCAGGGAGCGTGCCAAGTAAAGAAAGGCGCGGAAAACCGTGCGTTGTTGCATGAACGCGTCGGAGATCGGGAATTACGCCCACACAAGTTGGCGTTTTGCACCGAGGCTTGGCGACTTTTACGCACATAGGGCGCTGTTCGACCGCGCGGTGAGCTTAGCGCTTAGTTGCGCCTGTGACTGATTGAGCTGGTGAGACTTCTTGCTAGCTTCCGCTCAGGCTGAGCTTGTCGAAGCCCTGTCCTTCTGCCTCAAATGAAAAAGGCAGGCCCTCGACAAGTTCAGGCTAAGCGGAGAATGGGCCTTCTCGACGGAATCACGCCCGGAGGCCGTCAGCCGTTCGCCGGCGGCTCCCATAGCTCGATCGCGTTGCCTTCTGGATCATGAATGCGGGCGAAGCGGCCGGTAGTGGGATCGTCCCACTCGGGCTTGGTAATCACGTCGATCCCGGCCGCGCGCAATCCGCCGACCAGGCGTTCGAGCCCGCTGACGCGCAGGTTGATCATAAATTGCTTGTCCGCCGCGAAATAGTCGGTGTTCTGCTTGAAGGGGGCGAAGACCATCGGGCCGCCGAGCGTCTTCCACGCCCATTGATCGGGCATGTCGTCGCCGGTCGAATCGCAGCCGGCGCCGATGCCGAGATGCTCCTTATACCAGGCGTTGAGCATCTCCGGATCGTGGGCGCGGAAGAACAGGCCACCGATGCCAAGCACCGCCATCAATCATCTCCTTGTTGATCCAGATTACTTTGCGCCGGTAGCGTGGCCGGGTCCAGACGCTTGTGGCGTCGTCGGTCCACGCTTAACGAATATGCGGGCCAGCAAGAGGAGACGCGGACATGTCACACGGAGAGATGAACTGCCCGATCGACGGTACCCGCCTGGTGATGAGCGAGCGACAAGGCGTCGAGATCGACTATTGCCCGAGCTGCCGCGGCGTGTGGCTGGATCGAGGCGAGCTCGACAAGGTGATCGAGCGGAGCAACGCCCATAACGCCGGCGCGACCCGCGCGGCCGATCCGGGTGCCAGTGGCTATGCGCCTCAGCCCGGCTTTGGCGGCGGTTACCAGCCCGGCTATCACCAGCCGCATCACAAGAGACGCAAGTCGTTCCTGGAAGAGATATTCGACTAACCGCACGTCCCGGCTTCACGATTTGGCAACGACGTCGGGCTAGACCGGGTCGTGCCCCAGGCGGGCCGGGCAGGGGGTTTGCCTGGTTGCGAGCGGGGCCGATCATGCCAGGAACCCCGCCGATGCGCCTTTCCGCTCGTCTCGCCAAAGCCCTGACCGACAGCCGATCGCTGCGTTGGAAACCTGAGACGCGCGAGCAGGTGCTCGCGCGTCTGCTGGTCAAACGCGCCGAAGCGCAGGCGGCCGGGCTGGACGGGTTGGAAGCACATCTGCGCCAGCAGATTCGCTGGGCGCTGCCCATGCATGACCTGACCGAGGCCGACGCGAAAGGTAACGGCGGAGCGAACTGCGACAAGCTTTAGCTTTCGCGAACGCACACTCCCGTTCCCTGCTCGCCGGCGCTAAGGGCGCGCAATGCTGCGTACCCTGCCAGTTCTCGCCCTGATCGTCTCCGGCCCCGCTGTTGCCCAGGATGGGGACATCGTGGTGACAGGCCGCGGCTTGCCGCGGGCGCTCGGCGAGGGCGCATACGACAATGTCGTGATCGGGCGCGAGCGGCTGGTCGGCTCGGCTTCGGGGCGACTGGACGAGATATTGCGCGAAGTGCCTGGGTTCCAGTTGTTTCGCCGCTCGGACGCACGTTCGGCCAACCCGACCAGCGGGGGCGCGACCCTGCGCGCGCTGGGCGGCAATGCGGCGAGCCGGGCGTTGCTGATCCTGGACGGCGTGCCGCAAAGCGACCCATTCGGCGGCTGGATCAACTGGCCTGCTTACGATCCCGAGCGGCTGGGGCTCGTGCGGGTGGTGCGCGGCGGCGGCACGGGCGTTAGCGGACCCGGCGCGCTCGCCGGCACGATCGAACTGGCCAGCGCCGATCCAGGAAACGTCGCGGGGGTGCGGGGCGGGATTTCTGGCGGGAGCCGGGAAAGCCTGGACGGGCGCGCATCGTTCGGCACCGCGCTCGGCGCTGGTTTCCTCACCGGCTCGGCCGCCTACGCGCGCGGCGACGGCTTCGTGCCGGTGATTGATCGGCAGCGGGGTGCGGTGGATCGCGCGTCGCTCTACCGGCAAGGCAGCCTGTCGCTACGCGCGGTCGCGCCGCTGCGGCCCGATCTGGAATTGCAGGCGGCGACCTTGCTGTTTCGCGACGAGCGCGAGCGCGGCACCGCGTTTACCGCAAACGAGACGACCGGGGCCGACGCCTCCGTGCGGCTGGTCGGCCGCCGCTGGGAGGCCTTGGCCTATGTGCAGGGCCGCGACTATCGCAACGAATTCGCCAGCGTATCGGCCGGCCGGGCGGCCGTCGTTCAGGCGTCCGAGCAATATAATGTGCCATCGACCGGCCTTGGCGCACGCGTCGAGGTGCGACCCGCGATCCGGGAGGGCGTGGAGCTTCGGCTCGGCGCGGATACGCGGCTCACGCGTGGCGAGACTCGCGAATTGTACAGCTTCGTCGGTGGCGTGGGAACGCGGGGGCGAGAGGCGGGCGGACGTTCAACCACTTTGGGCACATTTGCCGAAGCAGCGGCACAGGCTGGACCAGTGACGATTACCGCCGGCGCGCGGGTGGACCACTGGCGTCTCCCTGGCGGCTTCCTGCGCGAACAGGTGCTCGCGACCGGCGCGGTGCTGACCGATACGCGCTTCGCCGACCGTTCGGGCTGGGAGCCGACCGCGCGCGCGGGGCTCGCCTGGCGGCCGGGCGCGGGGATCACCTTGCGCGGCGCGGCTTATCTGGGTTGGCGGCTGCCGACGCTGAACGAGCTGTATCGGCCGTTCCGGGTTGGTGCCGACGCGACCGCGGCCAATGCGGCGTTGGCCCCGGAGCGGCTGCGGGGCATAGAGGCGGGAATCGACTATCGCCCACTTTCGACCGCGCGGATCGGGATCACCCTGTTCAGCAACAGGCTGGACGGCGCGATCGCCAACGTGACGCTCGGGCAGGGGCCGGGCACCTTCCCCGGCGTCGGGTTCGTCGCGCGCGGAGGGCAATTCCGCCAGCGCGCGAATCTGGACGCGATCGAGGTGAACGGCATCGAACTGGATGGGAGGCTCGATCTCGGCGCCTGGTCGCTGTCCGGCGGCTACAGCTTCGCCGACGCGCAAGTCGTTGCAAGCGGGGCGGCTGCGCCGTTAGACGGGCTCAGGCCAGGCCAAGCGCCCCGGCATCTGCTTTCGGGAACGCTGGGCTGGCGTGGGCTGAACGGCGCGCGCGCGAGCGCGACCGGGCGCTATGCTGGTTCGCAATTTGAGGATGATCTCAACCGTCAGTTGCTGCCGGATGCGCTGACGCTGGACCTGGCGGGCTCCGTGCCGCTTTCGTCGCGGCTCAGCATTGAAGCGCGCGCGGAAAACGTGACCGGCGCGCGCGTGGTGGCCGGCATATCAGGTGAGGGCGTGATCGAGCGGGCGACGCCGCGCACCTTCTGGATCGGGCTGCGGCTCGGCGGCTGAGCAAACGGGGGGGGGGAAGGGGAGCCGACGACCGGCTCCCCTCCATCGCGATCAGCGCGGTGGCGCGGTGCGATTGTCGATGTGCACGTCCGGCGCCTTTTTGCGCGGGATCAGACCAAGCAGCCCGAGCAGGCCGAGCAAACCCCAGGGGAAATCATTATCCTCCCGAGGCTGCGGGTCCCCGTAAGCAGTATCGACACTGTTGTTGGCGGTCGTATCCGACTGGGCCTGAGCGGCTCCGGCGGTCAGTGCGAGCGCGGCGCCGGCCGCGAGCAGAAGCTTCTTCATGATCGTTCCTCCCGATGAATGGACGCGGATCAGCGTCGGACGTCGTGATCGGTGCGGCCCGCGCGCCTGAGCCCGAGCAGGCCGGCGAGGCCAAGCAGGCCGAGCCAGTTCAGGTCGAAATCGTCATCCTGTCCTTCCGAACGCCGCTCCTGTGTTTCGGTCGCGATGCCGTTGTCCGTTCCGGTTTGCTGCGCGGCCGCTGCGGCACCGAGCGAAAGCCCGGCCGCACAGGCAAGGCATGCCAGTGTTTTCCTCATCTTAGGCCCTCCTGTTACGCCTCCAAAGAGGCAGGGTTCGGGCGCAACGGCTTTGGAATGGACTGGTTCCAGCTAGACCGTGAGGTTCATCAAGTCTTCGAACGGAACCGCCCAGACCTCGAAGCCGCCTTCGTCGGTAATCTCCAGCGTGCGATCCGGGCGGAAGGCGCCCGCGCACAGGTCGCCTTCGATGATGTCGCGAACCGCGCGAACGCCCTGGTACCAGGCGGCCTCGGGATCGGGGAGGGCGACGCCCTCCGAGTCGGTGAGGCGCGCGGGCCCGTCCTGGAAATGGAAGTAATATCAGGGCATGGGCGATTAACGCGAGCCTGACCGAGCAGGTTGCGCGAAAAGAATCTCAACGCCGCGTTAACGTTCTTTAACTGTGGATAAGCATCTCAGGCGCCGCCGAGCCGTCCGAAGCGCGCTTCGAAACCGTCCGTGTCGCCGCGCGCGAGATAGGCGGCCTGCTCGACGACGCGGTCGCGGGTCAGGCGCCCTTTGAACGGCCCGAGCTTATCTTCCAGGATCGCGATTTCGTTGCCGGTGAGCGCGGCCAGCTGCTCGAACCGAATGATGCCCTGATCGGCGAGCTTTTGGGCCAGCTTGGGGCCGACGCCTTTCAGCAATTGAAGGTTGTCCGGCACTTCGGTCGCGCCGGGAAGCTCGGCATGGGCGCGCACGCCGAGCAATTGGCCAGCGACGTCCGTGGCGGCGGCGGCACCCTGGTCCGCGATGCCGCGCCGTTCATGCGTGTCGATCCCGTCGCGGATTGGCCGGCTGCGCGGTGCCGATTCGGGCTCCTCCCGTAGCATTGCGGGCGGGCTCGGGTCAGGACTTGGTTGATCGAGATAGGGCCGGGCCTGGCTGTCGAGGTCGAGCCTGATGTCGCTACCTGTTCGGACCCGCCTGAACATCCAGAAGCCGATAACGAAGCCGATCACCAAAGCGAGGATCAGCAGGTAGAGATTGGCGTCGGCAACACTCATCATGGGTCAGGCGGTCCTCGGGTCCGGGCAAGCGGGTCTTAAAGATAGGAATCCTTCTTGGCCCGGCCGAACAACAGCCAGGCAAGCGCGATTCCGACCAGATAGGCGGCGATCACGAGCAAGATGGTTTCGATCAGCAGCGGCATCAACGGGCTCCATCGGGTGCGGGCGCTGCCGGCGGCGGATTGGACCAGGACACGCCCGTTATGCCCTCGACCTCGCCGACCACGTCGTTCAGCCCCTTCTGCTTGCCCTGGCCCTCGCGCTGAAAACGGTCGGCGGGTCCGGACAAGGTGGCGCCGCGCGAGAGCGGATCGCGGCCGAGCCGGACCTGAACGCCGGGCACTTGGGTTCGCGCAACCGCCGCGCGCGCCTCCCCCTCCAACCGGTCGATCAAGCGGGCGCCACCGCCCAGCGGACCGTGATGAATCCAGGCCAGCAGGATAATCGCCGCTAAACCGATGAGAAACTTCGCATAAGCCGGCATAGGCCACTCCCGGGAGCGTTGCCGCCTTTTTGATCGCTCGGCCCGCATCTGTCCAGCAAGTAGGCTGGCGAACGGCTGAAAATGGCGCCGGCTCGCCGCGTCGATGCGCCGGCCTCATGGACCCGGAGGCCGCGCCATGCACTAAGGGTGGAATGGACCTCGCTTATGCCGACCTGCTGCCGTTCATCGCAATCGGATTTGCGGCCCAGCTGATCGACGGCGCGCTCGGCATGGCGTTCGGCGTGATCTCGAGCACGTTGCTGATCAGCCTCGGCGTGCCGCCCGCGGCGGCGTCGGCCGGCGTGCACACCGTGGAGTGCTTCACCACCGGCGTGTCCGGGATCAGCCACGCCATGCACCGCAACATCGACGGTCGCCTATTCCTCAGACTGGTCATCCCCGGCGTGATCGGGGGCGTGCTGGGCGCTTACGTCCTGACCCAGATCAGCGCGGAAGCGGCACGGCCGCTCGTGCTCGCCTATCTGGCGCTGATCGGCCTGTATCTGATCTGGCGCGGCGCCGGTCATCCGCCGCACGAGCGCAACCCGCGCGTGATCGCGCCGATCGGCCTGGTCGGCGGCTTTCTCGACGCGGCCGGCGGCGGCGGGTGGGGGCCGATCGTGACCAGCAACCTGCTGATCCAGGGCGCCGCGCCCCGCAAGGTGATCGGCACGGTGAGCGCCGCAGAATTCTTCCTGACCGTAACGATCTCCGCCACCTTCATCGCCGCGCTCGGCTGGGAGGTGTTCACACGTGCCACCGTGGGCTTGCTGATCGGCGGGGTGGTGGCCGCCCCGCTCGGCGCCCTGGTCGCCAAGCGGGTCGCATCGCGCTGGCTGCTGCTGATGGTGGGAGTGGTGCTCACCCTGACCAGCGCCTTCGGGGTCTACCGCGCGTTGATGTGAGAATGCCCTTGCGCGCGGGCAGTGTGGCGCCAGACCTGCGTCCTCGTGTGCTCAACGAGAGGATCGAGAGACCGCCGGATGTGCTCCTGCGAAGGCAGGAGCCCAGCTCTTTCGCTCGACTGGGCTCCTGCTTCCGCAGGAGCACGGGGTAGCGGGATTTCCGAGGTCCGCTTCACGCGCGGGATGCATCGGCCCGGTTCGCCCAGGCCGTTTGCAGATGGTCCGGCGGCAGGCCGAGCCGGAGGCAGGCTTGTGCGGCGGGGCTGCTGTCCAGACGCAGTCGTTGCGCAAGGCGGGCGGCGCTGCGCAGCAGCCGCGCTTCGCGCCGGCGCAGCGTCCAGCCGGTGTCGAGGCCAAGCCGCTCGCGCGCCCAGCCGGGCAGGATGCCGACCGCAGCGCGGACCAGCATACCCTGCAGCAATCGCGCGCCCGGCGGCAGGATCGGTGCGCGGCGCATGATCGCCAGGAATTCGAGCAGGATCGGCGATGGTTCGAGCCTAGGCGCCATCGGCGCGAGGCAGGCGGCGAGCTCGGCCTGCGAGGTTGGCGGGGCCGGAACTCCGTAGAGTAGGCCAGCGTCCCGGCCTTCCGCGCAAAAGGAATCGCGCTCCGCCTCGCTCAGCGGCGCGACGAACGTGGTGAAAGCGTTCAGAAAACCGAAAGCGGCGGTGGCGTGAACCCAGGTCAGCAGTTCGGGGTCGCTGGCCCGATAGGGCGTGCCGTCCGGCGTCGATCCACTGACGCCGTCATGGGCGCGCGAGACTCCGGCGATCATGGTTTCCGCGACGCTGCGCGCGCCATAAACGGTCACCATGGCGGCGAGGCCGGTTCGCTGGAGCCGTTCGGCCGGGGCCGCGCGAAAGCGGCTGTGGGTCCAGACGCCCTCGCGGACTCGTGGCTCGGCCAATTCCAGGATCACGGCCGCGATTCCGCCGACGAACAGGCTGACCGGATTGCGAAACACTTGCCAGCAGACCGAATCGGGGCCGGCCAGAGCCGGCTCGCCGGCCGGGGCGGTGAAGTCGACCGCACCACCGGCGGCCAGATAGGAGCGCGCGCTATGCTCGATCAGGGCCTGCATGCCCATCGGCAGCGTTAGAGGTCCGCGGCGGATCATCGTCGGGCAACGAGCCGGCCGGCTGGCGGTTGCCGGCGCGATGGCTTGTCCAGCTTGCAATCGATCGGCTAGCTTGACGCGATATCAGCGGGGGAGAGCGACATGGTCGGCAGCAATTTTTGGGCGGTTCAGCAGGAGGGCGGCTGGATCGTCCGTGAGGAAGGCCTGCCGGACAGCACCACGCGGCACCCCAGCGAGGATGAGGCCTGGTCGACGGCAAAGGAACGGGCGGCGGCGCTGCACGGCGAAGCCTTCCTGCAAAACGACGTCGGCGAGATTTGCGAGCGGCAGAGTTTCCGGCAGATGCCGCCGGACTTCAGCCCGGTTTAGAAGATCCCGCCGCCGAGCATCAGACGCAGGATGCAGATCAGGATCACCGCGATGTTGAGGTTGGTCCCGCTCCGGCGCTTGGACACCAGCCCGATACCAAGGCCGATCACCGCCAACGGAATGATCAGCCAGTTCATCCAGCCGAGCAGCGGCAGAAAGGCCAAAGCGGCGGCAACCAGGGCCAGCGCGCCGATGAGGATCGAGACGAGGTTCAGCATGAACTGCTTGTGCGCTTGCCGAGCCGCTCCGGCAAGTCAGGGCGTGGCGGCCGCGGCGCGCTCCCGGGCGGCGATCCGCCCCAGCCGCCAGCCCTCGGCCGCGAAGATGACCAGGGCCGTCCAGATCGCGCCGAAGCAGAGGATGTGGGCGGTCGACAGATGCTCGCCGAACACCAGCACCGCGAGCAGGAACTGTATCGACGGCGCGATATACTGGAGAAAACCAAGCGTCGAATAAGGCAGCCGCTTGGCGGCGGCGGTGAACAGCAACAGCGGCACGGCGGTGACCGCGCCGGCCAGCACCAGCAGGAAGATGGTGAAGCCGTCCGCCCCGAGCCCACCTCCGCCCGACCGGTTCAGCCACAGGATCCAGCCGAGCGCGATCGGCGCAAGGATCGCTGTCTCGACCGTCAGACCCTCCAGCGCGTCGACCGGCGCGACTTTCCGGAAATAGCCGTAGAGGGCGAAACTGGCGGCCAATGAGAGGCTGATCCACAGCCCATCGCCTGCGCCGAGCGCGAGCACCGCGACACCGGCGGCGGCGAGCAGCACCGCGAAGGTGCGGGCTCGGGTCAGCCGTTCGCCGAGCAGCAGCACGCCGAGCAGCACGTTGACGAGCGGGTTGAGATAATAACCGAGGCTGCCTTCCAGCACGTGCCCGTTCACCACCGCCCAGATCCAGATCAGCCAATTGGCGCCGATCAGCGCCGCGGTGAGCGTGAGCGTGGCCAGCACGCGCGAAGTTACTGCGGCGCGGACCGCCGGCCAGCGCTTCCACAGCAGGACCAGCACCGACAGAAAGATGAGCGACCAGCAGATGCGGTGCGCGACGATCTCGGTCGGGGACACGGCGGCGAGCAGTTTGAAGTAGAGCGGCAGGAAGCCCCACATCAGATAGGCACCGAGCCCCAGAAGGAGCCCGGCCCGGGTGCGCTGCTGATCCTCGGCCACCACTGCGCGCTAGAGCAGGCGCGGGTCGCTCACAAGGCGGGGCTCGACTGTCGGAAGCGTTCCGCTAAGCTGGTCCCGATACCAGGGGAGGAACGATGATGCGCTCGGCATGGATGATCGCGGCACTGGCCCTGCTGCTTGGCGGCTGCGAAGTCAGCGTCAAGCGCGACGGGGAAGACAAGGCGGGTGCGAAAAGCGCGGCGCCAAGCGAAGTGCGCGATGGCGAGATTTCGATCGATACGCCCGGCTTCGACATGAAGCTCGATATCCCGGACGCGATCCGCTCGCAGATCAGCGGCGACAGCGACATCATCTATCCGGGCTCGACGGTGAGCGGGCTCAACGTCAGCGCCAATGCCGACAACGGCAAGGGGCAGGGCAGGGTGCAAATGCGCTTCACCAGCCCGGACGCGCCCGCCAAGGTGGTGCAATGGTATCGCGATCCGGCACGCGCGGCGACCTTTACCGGCGTCTCGGTTCAGCAGGACGGTGCGGGATATCGGGTGAGCGGGTCCGACGGCAATGGCGGCGAGCCGTTCGACCTGCGCCTGTCGCCGGCGGATGGCGGCGGCACGCAAGCGCAGCTGACGCTTCAGGACAGCAACTGATCCGGCCGTGGCCGCGCTGGCCGATCCGGAAGAGGTCCGCCAGCACCTGATCGCGGCGGCGCGGGCAGGGGTGGCGCTGACCTATGCCGAATTGCTCGAACGGCTCGGTTACGCCTTTTCGCGACCCAAGATGCGCGCGCTGTGCTCGATCCTGAGCGCGATCGACGAGCAAGCCGAGGCGCGGGGCGAGCCGGAACTGGCGGTATTGGTGGTCCGGCAAAGCGACGGCATACCGGGGCAGGGCTGGTGGGTCTGCGGCGGTGCCCGTGCGCGCGGCTACGCGGGGCCGTGGCAAGGGGCGGAAGCGAGCCGCTTCATCGGCTCGGTCCAGGCCGAAAGCTTTCGCTTCTGGCAGTGCCGGGACGGGACGGATGCGGTCGACGGGGCCGGTTAACCAGCTTCGCTCACCCTTTTCACCGACAGATGCGGCATAGGGCGGGCTGAAGGAGCCGTTTGCCATGTCGCCGAAGATCAGCCTGCCGATTGTCGCCGCCCTTGTTCTCGCGCTGGGCGCCTGTGGGCGTGAAGACGGAGATGTCGCAAAGGCCGATCAGGAAGCCGATCCCGCGCTGGCCAGCGCGCTGGAGGATCAGATCCTGGTCGATCCGGCTTTGACCCAACAGTCCAACGCCAATGCGGTTCGCCCGCCCGAGACTCCGATCCAGGCGCAATATCCGGCCGAAAATGGTGCGGCGGAGCAGGCACGGCTCGGCTTGATGGACGGCAATGGCGCGGGCTGCGGCACCGGGCCGTTCAACTACGACCTGAGCTGGGCGAAGCGGCTGCCGGCGGAGTTCACGCTTTACCCCGGCGCCCGCGTCACGGAGGCTGCCGGCAACAACGAACGCGGTTGCTCGATGCGGGTGGTGACGCAGGCCAGCGCCGATCCGGCCGAGCGCGTGCTCGACTATTATCGCGGGCGTGCGCTCAATGCCGGCTATTCGGCCGAACAGCAGCGCCGTGACGGCGACCACGTCCTGGCCGGCACCAACGGCCGCAACGGCGGCGCTTACTACCTGATCGTCACGCCCAAGCCCGCCGGCTCCGAAGTCGCGCTGATCGCAAACAACGGCGTCTGACGCCAGGGCGGCCCCGGCATGGCGCCGCGCGCCCGCCCGCGTTAGAGTGCCGCCATGTCCACCTACACGATCGACACCGCGACCAGCCGGGCCAATCCGACGCCGTCTCCGATGAAGCGGCTGACGGTGCCGAAGCTTCAGGCGATGAAGGGCGGCGAGCCGATCGTGATGCTGACCGCCTACACCGCGCGGATGGCGCAATTGCTCGATCCGCATTGCGATCTGCTGCTGGTCGGCGACAGTCTGGGCCAGGTGATCTACGGCCTGCCGTCGACGATCCCGGTGACGCTCGACATGATGTGCGCGCACGGCGCAGCCGTCGTCCGGGGCAGCTGGCATGCGTTGGTCGCGGTCGATATGCCGTTCGGATCCTATGAAGCGAGCCCCGAGCAGGCCTTTGCCAGCGCATCGCGCGTGCTGAAGGAAACCGGCGCGGCGGCGGTCAAGCTGGAAGGCGGCGAGGCGATGGCCGAGACGGTGTCGTTCCTGGCCAGGCGGGGCATTCCGGTGATCGGGCATGTCGGCCTGACCCCGCAGGCGGTGAACGCACTTGGCGGCTATCGGGCGCGCGGGCGCGACGATGCGGAAGCCGCCAAGATCCTGGCCGATGCCCGATCGGTGGCGGAGGCGGGTTGCTTCGCGCTGGTGCTGGAGGGCGTAATGGAGGAAATCGCAGCCGAAGCGACCCGCCTTGTCGCCTGCCCGACGATCGGTATCGGCGCGTCGACAGCCTGCGACGGGCAGGTGCTGGTGACCGAAGACATGCTCGGCCTGTTCGAACGGACGCCGCGCTTCGTGAAACGCTATGACGATCTCGCCTCCCGGATCGGCGAAGCGGTCGGAAGCTACGCCGCCGAGGTGCGGTCGCGCGCCTTTCCCACCGAAGAGCAAATCTACCGCGCCAAGTAAGTCTTTTCTCACGGCGTCCGCGCCTCTAATAGGGCCGGGGGCATGCGGGCGCGCCAATCTCCCGTTCATCTTCGTTTCCGTTTACTCGCGGCGAAGCTTTGGGCGGGCGTTCGGCTGTTTCGCCGGTTGACGATCTGGAGAAAATGGCTTGGCGATCACGCCCAGGGACAATGAAAGCTTTTATCGCGAGGTCGATGACGAGCTTCGCAAGGAACAGCTGACCAACGTCTGGAAGCGCTATGGCATCGCCATTGCCGCGGCGGTGTTGCTGTTCCTGGCCGGGCTCGCCGGTTTCCTGTGGTGGCAGCATCGGCAGGCGGAGCAGGCGGGAGCGCGTGGCGAGGCGCTGGTCGCGGCATTCGAGGACGTCCAGGCCGGCCGCACCAAGGCGGCCTTGCCAAAGCTCGATAGACTCGCTGCCGAAGATGCGCCCGGCACTCAGGCGGCGGCGCTGCTGACCAAGGCGGACGCCGCGATCCAGGACAACAATCTGCCCGCCGCGATCGCCGCGTTCAAATCGGTGGCCGAGAACGGTAATTTCGCGGAGCCTTACCGGAACCTCGCCTTGATCCGGCAGACCACGCTGGAATTCGATCGGTTGCAACCGGCCGAAGTGATCCGCCGGCTGGAGCCGCTGGCGGTGGCCGGCGGACCCTGGTTCGGCAGCGCCGGCGAGCTGGTCGCGATCGCGCACCTCAAGGGGGGTCAAACCGGCCGAGCCGCTCCTATTTTCGCCGCATTGGCAAAGGATGAGAAGCTTCCGTCGAGCATTCGTTCGCGGGCCGTGCAAATGGCCGGCTCGCTCGGGATCGACGCGGTGGTGGAGGCGGACGGCGCCGGGGCGGGCGCGGCCGCAGCGAAGGAATAATCGAAGATGAAGCGCGTAGCATCTGCTCTGGCCGCCCTCGCCCTGCTTGGCGGCTGCGGCATTCTCGGCGGCAAGGACAAGCCCAAGACCCCGACCGTCGGGCAACGTATCTCCGTATTGGGCAATGAAGCCGGCGTGGAAGTCGATCCGACCCTGGCCGGCGTCGAAATCAGCCTGCCTCCCGCTCAGACCAATCTCGCCTGGGCTCAGCCCGGCGGTAGCGCGTCCAAGTCGCTCGGCCATCTGGCGCTCGGCGCCGCCACCGGTCAGGCCTTTGCCGTCAGCATCGGTCAGGGGAGCGACAGCCGCGCCCGGCTCGCGGCGGCGCCGATCGTCGCAGGCGGCCGCATCTACACGATCGACGCCCTGGCCAACCTGCGCGCGTTCGACGCACGCACCGGCGCGCAGGTCTGGGCGACGGGGGTCGGCCGCGCAGCGGATCGCAGCGGCGGCGGTCTCAGCATTCCGCTGATCGGCGGCGGCTCCGACGGCTCGCGCGGGCTCCTGTTCGGCGGCGGCGTCAGCTTCGACGGTGGCCGGGTTTACGCCACCAACGGGGTCGGCGATGTCGCCGCGTTCGACGCCGCGACCGGCCGGCAGGTTTGGCAGGTCCGGCCCGGCGGCCCGTTGCGCGGCGCGCCGACGGTTGCCAACGACAATCTCTATGTGACCAGCCAGGACAACCAGCTTTACGTGCTCAACCCGGCGGACGGGAAGATTCGCTGGACGGCGTCGGGAACGCTGGAAACGGCGGGCGTGTTCGGCGCCGCGGCTCCGGCGGCCTCGCAAGGCACGGTGGTGGTCGGCTTCTCTTCGGGCGAACTGACCGCCTACCGCTACGAGAATGGGCGCGTCCTGTGGCAGGACGCCTTGTCGCGGACCAGCATCTCCAATGCGGTCTCTACCATCTCCGACATCGATGCCGATCCGGTGATCGATTCGGGGCGCGTCTATGCGGTCGGCCAGGGCGGGCGGATGGTCGCGCTCGAGCTCAACACCGGGCAGCGTATCTGGGAGATCAACGTCGCCGGCATCTCGACTCCGTGGGTGGCGGGAGACTGGGCGTTCGTGGTGACCGATCAGGCGCAGCTGCTCGCCATCGCCCGCGCGACCGGCAAGGTGAAGTGGATGACGCAATTGCCGCGCTGGCGCGACGCCGAGGACAAAAAGGGCCCGCTGCGATGGGTCGGCCCGGTGCTGGCCGGCGATCGCCTGATCCTCGCCAACAATCGCGGCCAGATCACCCATGTGTCGCCGCTCACCGGCGCAGTGCAATCGACGGTGGAAACCAAGATGCCGGTGTCCCTGCCGCTGGTGGTGGCCAACAACACGCTTTACGTGCTGCACGACGAAGGACGCCTGACGGCCTGGCGGTGAGGGCGGAGGTCCTCCCCTGAAGAGGAAGGGGGACCAGCCGCAGGCTGGTGGAGGGGTATCAGCCTTTTCGGATAGGCCGACATCCCTCCGTCGCGCTTCGCGCGCCACCTCCCCTTTCAGGCGAGGAGCTTGGGCTTGGCCGTTTTAACCAGCGAGTAGATTACCCCACCCGCCAGGATCGCGAAGGTCACGCCGAGCGAGACCGGCGGCGGGATTTTGGCGAGGCCCATGACATCGGCGATGAAGATCTTCGACCCGATGAACACCAGCAGCAGCGCAAGGGCGTATTTCAGATAGTAGAAACGGTCCACCATCGCGGCCAGCGCGAAATACAATGCCCTGAGGCCCAGGATCGCGAAAATGTTGGACGTGTAGACGATGAACGGATCGGTGGTGATCGCGAAGATCGCCGGCACCGAGTCGACCGCGAACACAACGTCCACGAACTCGACCATGATCAGCGCCAGGAACAAGGGCGTGACCGCCAAGGCGGTCCTGCCCGTCTTCGGATCAGGCTGACGAACCCAGAAACGTGAGCCGTGCAACCCGTCCGTCACCGGCAGGCGGTGACGCAGCCAGATCAGCAACGGTGATTTGGCGACATCATATTCCTTTTCGGCATGCCGCCACATCTGGATCCCGGTGAAGATCAGGAACGCCGCGAACAGATACAGCGTCCAGCTCCATTGCTGCACCGCCGCCGCGCCGAGGCCAATCATCAGCGCCCGCAGCACGATCACGCCCAATATGCCCCAGAACAGCACGCGATGCTGATATAAGCGCGGGATGCCGAAATAGCTGAAGATCATCGCGATGACGAAGACGTTGTCCATCGCCAGGCTTTTCTCGATGACGAAGCCGGTCAGGTAATTCATCCCCGCCGTTTCGCCCATCGACCACCATACCCAGCCGCCAAAGGCGAGGCCAAGGCTGACATAGATGGACGACAGGACCAAACTTTCCCGGACGCCGATCTCGCGCTGCTTGCGATGCAGAACGCCAAGATCGAGAGTCAGCAGGGTGACGACGATGCCCAGGAAGCTCAGCCACATCCACAGCGGCGTGCCGAGCCAGGGTTCGAGGAGGATATTCATTCTGGGGCTCCGTTGATGTGCGTCCGACATCGCGATCGATCGATCGCCAGAGGGGCCCGGTGCGCGAGAAGGAGACGTGCCGTCACCCCGGCGAAGGCCGGGGTCTCAGGTCGGGAAAGCCTGAACCTTCGTGTCCTGAGGTCCCGCCCTTCGCCGGGATGACGGTTGGAAGTTAAGCCCGGCTGGGCGTTCGTGGGCTCATCCGGTGCAGGCGATCCTTGATCGCGAGGCGCAACTTCTTGAGCCGCAGCAGCCGAACCGAGTCGGGCAGGCGGCGCTTAAGCTCGGTCCGGATTTCCTCATCCAAACGGCGGTGCATGACGGTCAGGCGGTAAAGATAAGCGTTCATAGCCACTCTCCAATCGATGGTTGATCATCGATCGGGTCAGCTGCGATGCAATCGGCAGGGGCAAAGGGACTGCATCGAGCTAACCCGATGCGGTCCGACATCGCAGCTGTTCCAGTGGAACAACCGCCAGAGGGGCCCGGTCCGCGAGACCCTGCATAGCCGAAACGATCAGGAATTGCAAGATGGCCGCGTGGTTGACCCTCCCACGGGCAAGGGGCAGGGCAGAAGCCATGGCGAAAACTCTGCCCACCATCGCGATCGTCGGTCGCCCGAATGTCGGGAAATCGACCTTGTTCAACCGCCTGGTCGGCCGGCGCCTGGCGCTGGTCGACGACCGTCCGGGCGTGACGCGGGACCGGCGCGAGGGCGACGCGTCCCTGCTCGGGCTCGACTTTCGCGTGATCGATACCGCCGGCTATGAGGACGAGGACCCCGATACGCTGCCCGGCCGGATGCGCGCGCAGACGGTCGCGGCGGTGCGCGAAGCCGATGTCGCCCTGTTCCTGCTCGACGCGCGCGCCGGGGTGACGCCGTTGGACGAGGAGATCGCCCGCTGGCTGCGCAGTGAAACGACTCCGATCGTGCTCGCCGCCAACAAGGCGGAGGGCCGCTCGGGCGAGAGCGGCATCCTGGAGGCTTATGCCCTGGGTTTCGGCGAGCCGATCGCGATGAGCGCCGAGCATGGGGAGGGCGTGGTCGATCTGTTCGAGCACATCCGCCCGTTCGTCGAGCGCGAAGACGGAGAAGGCGATGACGAGGCGGACGATCAGGGGCCGCTCAAGCTCGCCATTGTCGGCCGTCCCAACGCCGGCAAATCGACGCTGATAAATCGCATTCTCGAGCAGGAGCGGCTGATCACCGGACCCGAAGCGGGAATCACCCGCGATTCCATCGCGATCGACTGGGAGTGGCGCGGGCCGGATGGCGGAGTCCGCCCGGTGCGGCTGATCGACACCGCGGGAATGCGCAAAAAGGCCAAGGTTGAGGACAAGCTGGAGAAGCTGTCCGTCGCCGATGCGCGGCGCGCGGTGGATTTTGCCGAAGTGGTCGTGCTGTTGCTCGATGCCACGCGCGGACTGGAAGCGCAGGATTTGCGGATCGCCGACAATGTGCTGCAGGAAGGCCGTGCGCTGATCGTGGCGGTCAGCAAATGGGATGTCGCGGAAGGCGCCAGCGCGCTGTTCAACGGCATACGCGGCGCGCTGGAAGAGGGGCTCAGCCAAGCACGGGGCGTGCCGTTGCTGACGGTCTCCGGCGTGACCGGCAAGGGGATCGACCAGCTGCTCGGCGCGGCGTTTGAAGTGCGCGAAATCTGGTCCAAGCGCGTGTCCACCGGCCAGCTCAACCGCTGGTTCGAGGAAGCAGTGGAGCGCAACCCCCCGCCCGCGCCCGGCGGCAAGCGTATCAAGCTGCGCTACATCACCCAGGTGAATACCCGGCCGCCGTCCTTTGTCCTGTTCGGAACGCGAGTCGATCAGCTGCCCGATTCCTATCTGCGCTACCTAATCAACGGTATCCGCAAGGAGCTCGACTTCGGTGCGGTGCCGGTTCGGCTGTCGGCGCGGGCCTCCCGCAACCCGTTCGACACGGAGAAATGAGCGAACCGCTGCTGGTCGATGCGCGGGGGCTGCGCTGTCCGTGGCCCGTCATCCGCCTGGGCCGCGCGGCGCGCGAGATGAACGGACCGGGCCGCATCCGTATCCTCGCCGACGATCCGATCGCGCCGGGCGAAATCGCCGCGCTGTGCGCGGAGCGCGGCTGGGCGTGCGCGGTCGATCCCGAAGTGCCGCATGCCTATGAAATCGCAATAAGCCAGGAGACTTAAACGCGCTGTTTACCGGGCCGGGGCTAGCAAGGTCGGCATGTGGACACAGGAACGGGAAGAAGAGTCGGCGCCGGGCAGCAATGCCGATGGGATCGTCGACTGGGGCGTCTTCTCGCAAGTGAGAAGCGAGATGGGATCGGGTTTCATCCGGATGCTCGGCTATTTCCGGGAGGATGGCGAAAAGGCGGTGGTGCAGATCGAGCAGGCGATGCGCCGCAAGGATGCCGCCGCTCTGGTCACGCCGGCCGACACGCTCAAGGTCGAAGCGCGCCAGTTCGGGGCCGAGCCCTTGGCGGAGCTGGCCGAGGAAATCGAGGAATTGGCCAGGCACGCGCTTGAGATGCGAGTACCGCCGGATGACCTGCTGCCGGCGGTGGTGAAGCTTCGATCGCTTTACCGCCGGACCGTGGCCTTGTTCGACCAGGAGGCCAATCCGTTGCAGCAACGCCGGCCGGCCAGCAGGAGCGAGGCGGCGAACCAGGATTTCGGGCGCATCTAGGCCGGCTGTGACTTGCGCAGCGGCTGTACCCGCCAGCGCGCGAGGCTGCGCCACAGCCATTCGAGCGGACCGTATTCGAAGCGGTCGAGCCACGGCGTGGACCAGGCCAGCATCAGCGCCCAGGTCGCGATCACGACCAGCCACAACTCGGCTCGGCCCAGCGTGCCAAACAGGCCCAAGCCGTAGCCGTAGAACAAAACGGTCATCAGGATGCTGGTGCCGAGATAATTGCTGAATGCCACGCGTCCGGTCGCGGCGATCCGATCGTGCAACGGCCCTGCGCGGCGGGCGAGCAGGATGACCAGCGCGGCGGTTGCCGCAATCATCGGCGGGCGCAGCGGAGTGGTGGCGGCCATCACCAGCGCAAAGGTCAACGCGGTGTCGAAGCCGGAAGCCGCATAGGCCCAGGCGAGCGCCGCGTAAGCCGGTATGCCGATCCCGAACCCGACCCAGGCGACGCGGCGGTAGGTCCGGTCCTTCCAATCCCCTGTCAGAAACCCACTCTTCAGCCCCGCCATTCCGAACAGCATGTAGGCAAGCGTTTCCCAGCCGAACAGCAGCAGGCCGGTCAAGGGCTGGGCGCCATCTTCGACCAGGCGATGGCGGACGATCTCCGGGTACGAAGCTTGGTATAGCGCGATCTCTTGGGCGGTCTGGGCTGGGCTTAAGATGCCGAATTCGCGCTCCATTGCCAGCCATTGCCGGACTAAGTCCGCCTCGGCGCCAGGCGCCGCAGCGGCCTGGGCGAGCATGTACACGCTGGCCGACATCGCGCCGATCAGAAGAAGCTGGATGGACAGGAAGGCCAGTCCGAGGGCAACGAGCTTCTCGGGCGGGCGGCTTCGGAACATGAAGGCGGCCATTCCGATTAGCGCGTAGCTGATCAGGATGTCACCGGACCAGATTAGGTAAAAGTGGACGAGGCCAAAGAAGAGCAGCCAAGCCATCCGCCGAAAATGAACGGAAGCGCCTTTCAGCCCGGCCGCTTCGGCCCGCTCGATCACCAGCAGGGCGCTGGCACCGAACAGGAAGGAAAAAAGCCCCCGCATCTTGCCATCGAACAGGACGAAGCTGAGGCTCCAAGACGCGGTATCGACCGCGTCTGGAGGACCGAGCGCGGCCGGGTTCATATAAGCCTGGAACGGCAGGCCGAAGCCGACCACGTTCATCGCCAGAATGCCCATCACCGCGGCGCCGCGCAGGACATCCAGCGTTGCGATGCGCGGCGCGGGCTGCTCAGCGCCTGACCGATCTGGCCTCACTTCCAGTCCATGCCTCACTCCGCTCCCCCTGAGCCTGTCGAAGGGCTGCCTTTTTTCAGGTCAGCAGACCAGAGCGGCAGGGCTTCGACAAGCTCAGCCTGAGCAGCGTCTTTGGGAGCGTCGACTTATTCGCCGGCGGGCTTGGACTGGAGCTGGATGTAGTTTGCGAGGCCCGTGAGCGCGATCAGATCGAGCTGCTTCTCGATCCAGTCGACATGCTCCTCCTCATTTTGGAGGATCTCCGCGAACAGATCGCGGCTGACATAATCGCGCACCGCTTCACAATGCTGGACGGCGTCGCGCAACTGGCCGAGCGCTTCCATCTCGAGCGCCAGATCGGCGCGGAGCACCTCCTCGACGGTTTCTCCGATCCGCAACCGGCCGAGCAGCTGGAAATTGGGCAGGCCGTCGAGGAACAGGATGCGTTCCGACAAGCGGTCGGCATGCTTCATCTCGTCGATCGACTCGTGCCGCTCATAGTCGGCGAGCTTCTGCACGCCCCAATGTTCGAGCAGACGGTAGTGCAGCCAATATTGATTGATCGCGGTCAGTTCGTTCTTGAGCGCTTCGTTCAGCAGCTCGTTGACCCGCGGGTCGCCCTTCATGCCCATCCTCCTGTGTTTGGAGCTTCAGATAAGGGGATGAGGGCCGGAACGGAACCGGAAAGGCTTAAGCCGCCGCCGCCTCGGAGCCGATAATTTCCCGAGCAAAGGTAAAACATTGTCCGCAGCGCGGCTTGCGCCCCATCGCGCGATACGCGCTCGCCGGACAGCGCGCGCCTTGCTGCGCCGCCTTACGAACATCGCATTCCCGAATGGCATTGCAGACGCACACGACCATGATGCTCTCCCGCTGGAGAGGAGGCTTACAGCTAATGCGACTAACTCGCAATAGCTATGTGAGCCCCGAACGTAGGCCGGCGCTCAACCGGAATACGCAAGGCCGAGACGTTCGGCTTGCGCTTGAAGCCTCTGATCTTCTGTCAGAATACACACGCCCGGCAGCATTTTCGCCGAAACAAGGAGATGCGTGTCGACATAGCCGACGCCGGTGCCGGTCAGCTTTGCCCATTCGATATAGGCGGCGACCTCCGCTACTGAACCGACGGGAGCAGAAGGCAGCTTCCGTAGCGCTTTGGCCTGGTCGCCTTTTTTGGGCAGACCGTTGAGAAGCAGTTCGCCGAACACGAACGGATGCATCAACTTGCGCGGTTGCAGGCCGAGAAGGCCGTCCAGCTGCGTTCGCTTGCCCCGAAAGTGATCGAGCCACGTCGACGTGTCGACGAGGATCACTGCGGCGAAGGACGCCGACGGCGACCGGGAACCTTGCCGATTTCGGGCAGCGAGCCCTTCAGCTTGGCGAGGCGCCGCTCAGCTTCGATCGCGACGAATGTTTCCAAAGCCATCCGTACTACCGTGCTGCGCTCCTTGATCCCGGTATATTCGATTGCAGCCGCTAGAAGCTCATCGTCTATGTTCATCGTTGTGCGCATGCGATCAAGATATCACCATTCGATGCTGGTTTCAATGCATCAGGCGACTGCCGGCTCTCCGCCCATGAGTTGCGGGAAAAAGCTTTCGTGAGCACGGCGGAGATTGGCGAGCGAGACGAAATCGTCGCCCGACTCCAGCCAAATGCCTTCGCAGCCTTCGACCGCAGAGACAAAACCGGTACTTCCGATCGTCATCGCGCGGGTACCTGCAGCTTCTGCCATCCGGCGCAAGAAAATAGGCTCATTCACAGTCACCAGATAGCGCCCTTGATCTTCGCCGAATAATCCAGAACTCAACTTGCATTCACTTGGGTCGGCGTCGTCAGGCGTCACTTCGGCGCCCATGTCGCCAGCAAGCGCCATTTCGGCGATCGCGACTAGGATCCCGCCGTCCGAGACGTCGTGGACAGCACTGACCAAACCTCGTTCTATGAGGTCGCGGACGAAATCTGCAGCTGCCTTTTCGCCCTTGAGGTCAACGGTTGGAGGTGGTCCATCCTCTTTTCCGTGAACCTCTCTAAGCCAAATCGACTGCCCGAGGTGAGATCCAAGCGTACTACTACCGATCAGCCAAATTGTCTGACCCTCAGCCTTGAACGCGATCGTCGCCGACTTGCGCCAGTCCTTCAGCAGCCCGACGCCGCCGATCGCGGGTGTCGGCAGGATCGCGCTGCCTCCTCCGGTCGCCTTTGACTCATTATACAGGCTGACGTTCCCGCTTACGATCGGGAAGTCGAGCGCGCGGCAGGCTTCGGCCATGCCTTCGAGGCAGCCGGTGAGCTGCGCCATTATCTCCGGCCGCTGCGGGTTGGCGAAGTTGAGGCAATTGGTGACGGCGAGCGGGGTCGCGCCGACCGCGCACAGGTTGCGATAGGCTTCGGCGATCGCCTGCTTGCCGCCCTCGTACGGGTCCGCATAGCAATAGCGCGGTGTTACGTCGGTGGTGATCGCAAGTGCCTTTTGCGTGCCGTGGACGCGCACCACCGCCGAGTCGCCGCCCGGGCGCTGAACGGTGTCGGCGCCGACCATGTGGTCATATTGTTCCCAAATCCAGCGGCGCGAGGCGAGGTCGGGCGAGGCCATCAGCTTGAGCAGGTCGGCGGCGATGTCGGTGCTGTCGGGTAGGTCGCCGAGCGGCTTGACCTGCGCCCAGGCCTTGTACTCCTTGCGACTCAGCGCGGGCCGATCATAAAGCGGCGCCTCATCGGCCAGCGGGGCGAGCGGTATGTCGCATATTGTCTCGCCGTTCCACGTCAGCACCATATGGCCGGTGTCCGTCACTCGGCCGATAACGGCGAAGTCCAGCTCCCACTTGCGGAAGATCGCCTCGGCCTCGGTTTCGCGGCCGGGCTTCAGCACCATCAGCATGCGCTCCTGCGACTCCGACAGCATCATCTCGTAGGGCGTCATGCGCTCTTCGCGGCAGGGGACCGCGTTCATGTCGAGCTCGATCCCAACCCCGCCTTTGCTCGCCATCTCGACGCTCGAGGAGGTGAGCCCGGCCGCGCCCATATCCTGGATCGCGACGATCGCGTCCGAAGCCATCAGTTCGAGGCACGCCTCGATCAGCAGCTTCTCGGTAAACGGATCGCCAACCTGGACGGTGGGGCGTTTCTCCTCATTGTCCTCGGAAAAGTCGGCGCTGGCCATGGTCGCGCCGTGGATGCCGTCGCGGCCAGTCTTGGAGCCGACATAGACGATCGGATTGCCGATACCCGACGCCGCGGAAAGGAAGATCTTGTTCTGATCCGCGATGCCGACCGTCATCGCGTTGACCAGGATGTTGCCGTCATACGCCGGGTGGAAGTTGACCTCGCCGCCGACCGTGGGGACGCCGACGCAATTGCCGTAGCCACCGATGCCCGCGACAACGCCGGCGATAAGGTGCTTCATTCGCGGGTGATCTGGCCGGCCGAAGCGAAGCGCGTTCAAGTTGGCGATTGGCCGCGCGCCCATCGTGAACACGTCGCGCAAGATGCCGCCGACGCCTGTCGCCGCTCCCTGATAGGGCTCGATGTAGCTCGGGTGGTTGTGGCTCTCCATCTTGAAGATCGCGGCTTGGCCGTCGCCGATGTCGATGACGCCGGCATTCTCGCCGGGGCCGTGGATCACCCAGGGCGCACTTGTCGGCAGCTTCTTGAGGTGGATGCGCGAAGATTTATACGAGCAATGCTCGGACCACATGACCGAAAAGATGCCGAGCTCCGTCAGGTTCGGCTCGCGCCCGAGCGCGTGCAGCACGCGCTGGTATTCTTCGGGGCTAAGGCCATGATCGGCAACGATCTGCGGCGTAATGGTCTGGCTCATCCCGCGGCTTCTAGGGAGGCGTTTGCGCTTTGTCGAAGGCCCGCGCAGGAGTAAGGTCGATCACGCTTTGTTCTACGATGGAAGGAGCCGATCATGACCGTGCAAGCCAAACCCGAAAGCTATCATAGCGTTACGCCCTATCTCACCGTCGACAACGCCGCCGAGGCGATTCGCTTCTATGAGCGCGCATTCGGCGCGAGCGAGATCATGCGCCTGCCAATGGGTGATATGATCGGTCATGCCGAGATCCGCGTCGGCCATTCCGTCGTGATGCTCTCCGACGAATGGCCGGAAATGGACAAGCTCAGCCCCACCAATCGCGGCGGCGCGACCGCTGGGCTGATGGTCTATCTCGAAGATGTGGATGCTGCTTACCAACGCGCGCTCGATGCCGGGGAGCAGCCGGTGACGGATCAGTTCTGGGGTGACCGCTCGGGATCGGTGAAGGATCCGTTCGGGGTAACATGGATGCTCGCCACCCATGTCGAGGATGTGTCGGAGGAGGAGATGGGGCGGCGGATGGCGGAACGGTCGAAGCAGATGGAGGTGGCTTGATCCCGCCTGCATCAGGTCGGCCACAACACTCCACGTCATGCCAGCTTAGGCTGGCATCCATGCTGACTCAGAATGGACCCCAGCCTAAGCTGGGGTGACGAGCAAGTTGGTGGTAGCCTACACCTTGTCGGCGTAGAGCAGGCGTCCCGAGCCCAACCGCGTCATCGCCTCGGCGTGGCTGATGCCGGGGAGGGCGAAGCAGCCTTCGCTGCGGCCGAGCTTGCCGAAGGCTTGGATCATGCTCGGCTCGGCATAGGGCGCGCTGTGGACGACGATCGCGCGCGGCTCGGCGTTGCTGTTGCTGTGATCGAGCCCGGTCAGCCGCATCGAATGGCCATATTTGCCGAAATAGGCATCGCCGGTCAGATAGGCACCGGACGAGGTCGCCTGCGACCCGAATTCGTTGGAAAACTGCTCGAGCCAGCCGCTATGCGCCGGATCGGACCCGCGGCCGTGCGCGCACAAATGCGCCGTCACCATGCCGCTGCGCAGGTCCATGATGTAGAATCGCGGATCGCGGGACGCGCGGCTGAAATCGGCGATTCCGATCACGTCGTGCATCGGCACGCGGCTCCGGTTCGCGGCCAGCGCGAGCAACGCCTTGGCGCGAAGCCTAGGATCGATCTGCGGAACCAGCGGCGACACTGCCTGGGCAAGCGCCGGCCCGGCTGCCGCGATCAGACCCGCGGCCATTCCGCCACGCAAAACCTGTCTGCGAGATACGCTCATTGATCCTCCCGACTGCCACGCCCTTCTTATCCGATCGCCGCTGACGGCTCAATGAACCGGCGGGCCCGACTCGCGGGTCTGCCGCAGCCCTGACGCATTCCGGCGCACGTTGGGTGGCAAAGCTTAACAGATTGTTGGACGATCCGGCCTCTCGGCGGACAGGAACCGCCATAACGAGCCGTTCGTCTGGCAGTTGAAGGGAGCCGAAATGCCGTTCGACGCGCTGGAAGTCAGGCCGGTGCTGCCGCCGATGGAGGCGAAGCTCGTCGATGCGCTTCCGGACGATGCCGGCTGGCAGTTCGAGCCCAAGTGGGACGGCTTCCGTTGCATCGTTTTTCGCGACGGCGACCACGTCGAGCTCCAATCCAAGGCGGGCAAGCCGCTCGGCCGCTACTTCCCGGAAATAGTGGAAACGATTGCTCGCCTCCCGACTGATCGTTTCGTGCTGGATGGCGAGCTGGTGATCCCGAACGGAGATCGGCTGGATTTCGAAGCGTTGCAGATGCGCCTGCATCCGGCCGAGAGCCGCATCCGCCGGTTGGCACGCGAGACTCCGGCGCAATTGATGCTGTTCGATTGCCTGGCGGGGTCGGACGGAGCCAGCCTGCTGCAGAAGCCGCTGGTCGAGCGACGCGCGGCGCTGGAGCGCTTCCATGCCGGTCAGGACGAGCCCGCCCTGCTGCTATCGCCCTTCACCGACCAGCGATCGGCCGCGCAAGCCTGGCTGGATCAGGTCGGCAGCGCGCTGGACGGCGTGATCGCCAAGCGGGCGGATGGAGGCTACCAGCCCGGCGAGCGGGCGATGCTCAAGATCAAATGCATGCGGACCGCCGATTGCGTGGTCGGCGGCTTTCGCTACGCAAGCTCCGGCGGGCAGGTCGCCTCCTTGCTGCTCGGCTTATACAACGATGCCGACAAGCTCGATCATGTCGGCTTCACGTCCGCCATTCCGGCCGGCGACAAGGCGAGTCTGACCGAGCGGCTGGAAGCGCTGATCGAGGCGCCCGGCTTTACCGGCGACGCGCCCGGCGGGCCAAGCCGCTGGTCGAACGAGCGCTCCGCCGACTGGCATCCGCTGCGGCCCGAGCTGATCGCCGAAGTGCGCTACGATCACGTCACCGGCCACCGCTTCCGTCACGGCACCAAGTTCCTGCGCTGGCGACCGGACAAGGCGCCCGAACAATGCCGGATGGATCAACTCGCGCACGAGCTACGCCCGGCCATTCTTCACGAGCGACTGGAGCGCAGCCGGTGAGTGAGACGAAGGTCGAGGGTGTCCGGCTGACCAGCCCGGACAAGATCCTCTATCCTGAACAGGGGATCACCAAGGGTGATCTCGCTGCTTATTACCAGGCGATCGCGCCCTGGATGCTGCCGCACGTCGCGCGCCGGCCGGTGACGATGGTGCGCTGCCCGGTCGGGCATGAGAAGAAATGTTTCTATCAGCGTCATGCCGGCTCGGGCGTGTTGCCGCAGCTTCCCGAAGTGACCGTGCCGGGGTTCGAGGAGCCATATCTTTATGTCGAGGACACAGCCGGCCTGGTCGCGATGGTGCAGATGGGCACGCTCGAAATCCATCCATGGGGCGTCACGCTCGACGTGCTCGACAAGCCGGACCGGGTGATCTTCGACCTCGATCCGGACGAAAGCCTGACCTTCGACGACGTGATCGCGGCGGCGCTGGAGGTGCAGCAGCGGCTGGCCGATCTCGGCCTGACCAGCTTTTGCAAGACCACCGGCGGCAAGGGGCTGCACGTCGTGCTGCCGATCGAGCCGGTGACGCCCTGGCCGCAGGTCAAGGCCTGGGCCAGGAAGCTATCCGGTGAAATGGCCGCGGATGCGCCCGAGCGCTACCTGCTCAGCATGTCCAAGGCCGAGCGGGCGGGGCGCATCTTTATCGATTATCTGCGCAACGATCCGACTTCGACGGCGGTCGCGCCTTATTCGACCCGCTCGCGGCCCGGCGCGCCGGTCGCGATGCCGGTCGACTGGGCCGAGGTGGAGCCGGGACTCGATCCCAAGGCCTTCACGATCCGCACGGCGCCCGAGCGGGCGACTCGCGTCGACGATCCCTGGGCGGACATCGGCAAGGTGAAGCAGCGTCTGCCTGTCTGACTAGCTCCCGTCACCTTACTTGCCGTCACCCCAGCGTAAGCTGGGGTGCATGCTAATTCCGTATGGAGGCCAGCCTTCGCTGGCATGACGAGGTTCAGACGTTTCGTTGCACTGCTATGGCCAGATCCGTCCTGAGCGCGACTTCAATTACCAATTCATCGCCCGTGCACTCGATACTGCGCTGCTCGACGACTTCGCCCTTCCTCGTGTCGAACAGCGTGATCCCATGCTCCCCGGGCCGGGCCGGGCAGCGAAGCTCGACCGGCTTCGGCGCGGCGTCGGGATCGAGCGTACCGTCGCGGCGGACGTCCTGGCGCACCATCCACAGCAGAGCCTGGTGGTCGTCGCCGCAGCCGAACGCTTCCACCCGGTCTGCCGCCACGCGCACCCGCTCGTTCCAGCAGCGCCGGTCGAAGCGGTTCCAGTCGATCAGCGGCAGGAACTCGGCAAGGCCGCGCTGCGCCTCGCGCATGCCAGGGGTCAGCGTATGTGGCTTGCGGTTCGGCCAGCGCATGCCCCCGCCAGCGCCGCCGCTCGCCAGATGCGCCCATTGCATGTGCCGGAAATATTCATCGTCGAACGCCGCCGGCAGCGTTTTGTGCTTGTCCTTAAACGCGTGAATGGGGCCGTGTTCGGTATCCAGGAACGGCCTTTGGTCGCGGACTTCGCCAAGGCACATGGCGACGATGTCCGCCATCTGCCGCGCGGGTTTGACCGTGTCCTTGGGATTATCGATCGGCCCTTCGCGATAGATGTGGATCGACGCGAAATCGAGATCGGGGTGGCGGAAGATCGGATCGCGCATTTCGAGATCGGGCTTCCACCACAATTCCGGGCCGAACAGCGACACGGTCTGCGGATGGGCGCGGCCGTATAGCTCGAGTTCCAGCTTGCGGACATGCTGCGAAAGATCGTGGATGAACTCGCCGAACGGCTCGGCGGTGTCGCGGGCTTGGGCAGGGTGGATCTCATTCCACAGGTCCCACGCGAACAGAGCGCCGGACCCGCCCCAGCGCCGTACCGCGAAATCCAGCCGGCCCTTGATGACCCCGCGGGTCTCGCCGCACAGCAACGTCTCCGACGGGTGGGCGAGCGGCCCGCCATTGGCCTTGTTCCAAGGGTGCCAGCGCCAGTGCAGCCACGTCCAGAACGTGTCCACCGGCGTCAGCAAAATGCGCATGCCGACTCGTTCGCACAGCGCAAAGAGGTCGTCCCACAGTTGCACCATGTTCGGCACGAACCGGCCCGCCGGCTTCTCAATATAGCGGTGCCGTACTTGCGCATATTCCAGCATCAGCCGCAGGCAGGTGACGCCGTGCGCCTTGAGCCAGCGCAGGTGCCGCTCGACCGCCGGCAGGTCGCGGCGGCGGAACAGGCCTTCGAACTCGACCCAGCTGATTGCGTCATTCTGGCCGATCGGGGTCCAGGGCGCGCCGTCTTCGGTGAAGAAATAAGGGTGTCCCTGACGGCTCTGCACCCAGGGCAGCGGCTCGCTCCGCACCTCATGCCGTGCTTCGGCCTCGTCCGGAAGGATGGCCAGATCGTTGTCCCGAAACACTTTCTTTGCAACTCCTTTGCTAATGCTGCTTCTCGCGACCGGCTCGGGAAAGGGGGCGGCACAACCGCCTCGTCCCGAGCGCATTTCGCGACATTCTGGGCCCGTGGCGATGGGCAATGAGCAGGGGATGAACGGATGCCGGATTACGGGTTGACTAGCAACGATCCGGCCGTGATCTTAACCATGTCTCACGTGAGGCCTTTAAGGATTATTCTTTGATTTCCAAGCAGGTATATGTGGTGGACGACGATCGCGACGTCCGCTGCTCGATCAGTTTCATGCTCGGCGCCGCGGGGCTGCAAACACGTCCGTTCGGCAGCGGCGGCGATTTCCTGGGCAGCCTGGGTGAGCTTGCCGACGGCTGCGTCCTGCTCGACATCCGCATGCCCGAAATGGATGGCCTTCAAGTGATGGCGGCGCTGGCCGACCGCCAAGTCGCCTGGCCGGTGATCGCGATGACCGGTCACGGCGAAGTGCCGGTCGCGGTTCGCGCGATGAAGCTGGGTGCCGTCGACTTCCTGGAAAAGCCGTTCGAGGAAAGCACCTTGCTCACCAGCCTCGATCACGCGTTCAACCTGCTTCGCGATCGTGGCGAGCAGGCCGGCCGCAAGCGCACTGCAGAGGACCGGTTGGGCGCGTTGACCGCGCGCGAACTCGAAGTGCTCAAGGGTTTGATGGCCGGACTGTCCAACAAGCTGCTCGCGCGCCGGCTCGATATCAGCCTGCGCACGGTCGAGATGCACCGGGCGAACATGATGGACCGGCTGCGGGTCGGCAGCCTTGCGGAGGCGCTCACGATTGGAGTGCAGGCTGGCGTGGAGCCGCTGCCCGGGCAATGACGCAAGGGGCCGCATCGGGAGCGCGGCAGGCGGCGGCACCGGCGGCGCGGATCGGTCTGCTCGCGCAAAGCTCCGCCCTTGGCGCCGTCATCCTACCGGACAGCCTTGGTTACAATATCGAGCCGATGTCCGTCGACGATCTGGCGCATCGGATCCGGACGGGCAACCTTTGCGCCGCGATCCTGGACGGTCCGGCCCTGACCGCGGATGACCAGCGGCGGCTGTCGAACGCGCTGTCCATGCAGCCTGCCTGGTCCGATTTCCCGCTGATTCTCGCCGTCGAGGCCAGTGGCAGGCGGGACACGGACCAGCTGGTCACCTCGCTCGGCTTGGTCTTGATCATCAATCGTCCGATCGATCGGGATGCGCTCGACGAAGCGCTTCGCGCCGCCCTGCGCAGCCGCGCTCGCCAATATGTGGCAAGGAGTGAAATCGAGAAAGCTGCGCCGGCCAAACAGGAACTCACGGAATTCGCGGCCGCGCTGGAAAACCGCGTCAGCCGCCGAATGGAAGAGTTGCGTGTCGCCAATCGTCAACTTCGCTTCGAAGCAAGGGATCGGGAGGCGGCGGAGGCGTTGCTGAACGAGGATATGGAACTGCACCGGCACACGATCGAGCTCAGCGACCAGATCGTCTGGACCGCCGACCCGGACGGCCGCAGCTTCAACGTCGATCCGCGCTTTTTCGAGATCATGGACGCCGAGCCCGGGGTGGAGCCGTACAAGGCTATCCATCCCGACGATCGCGCCGCCGCCGCCGAGGCCTGGATGCGAACGTTGCTGTCGGGCGGGCTGCACGATGCCGAGTTGCGCTTCAGGACCGCCGGCGGCAGCTTTCGCTACTTTCGGGCACGGGCGGCCGCGCGCAAGACCGATGACGGCGAGTTGCTGCGCTGGTACGGCACGCTGGAAGATGTTCACGACCGTAAGCTGGCCGCGCAAGCGAGCGCCGACGTCCAGGAGCGTTATACCCTCGCGGCGCGAGCGACCAACGATCTGATCTGGGATCTCGACCTCAATCAGAACAGAATCTGGTGGGGCTCCACCGCCTCTCGCCTGTTCGGGATCAAGAGTTCCACGAGTCTCGCCTGGTGGGAACAGCGTATCCACCTCGACGATCGGAAACGCGTAGCCGCCAGCTTTCGCTCTGCGGTCAACGGCCGTCGCAATCGTTGGGCGGCCAGTTACCAACTCGCCAAAGCCGATGGCAGCTATGCCGACGTGCTGGATCGCGGTTTCATCATACGCGATTCAGGTGGAACGGCGATCCGCGCGGTGGGCGCGATCAGCGACGTCACGGAGCGGCGCCATGCCCAGGCCGAGATGCAGCGCATGCAGGCCGAATTGATCCATGTCTCGCGGCTGAGCGCGATGGGAGCGCTCGCCTCCACGCTCGCTCACGAACTCAACCAGCCGTTAATGGCGGTGACGGGTTACATCAGGGGCAGCCGGCGTCTTCTGGAACCGGTTCAGGAGCCGGCCGTCGCTCAGGTCAGGGATGCGCTGGAGGCGGCGGAAGCCGGCGCGCTGCGGGCAGGTCAGATCGTCAGGCGGCTGCGCGAGCTCGTCGCCCGCGGCAATGTCACCGTGAAGTCGGAGAATTTGGCGCGACTGATCGACGAAGCAAGCGAACTGGCCTTTATCGACGAGCATCTGCATGGCGTTTCTCATCGCATCGAGATCGAAGGGGGCGAGCATTGGGTGCAGGCCGATCGGATCCAGATCCAGCAGGTGCTAATCAATCTGGTGCGCAATTCGGTGCAGGCCATGGCCGACCAGCCGCGGCGCGAAGTGCTGATTTCCACACGCGCATATGGCCACGAACTGATCGAGGTCAGCGTTGCGGACACCGGGCCGGGCTTGTCGCCCAAACGCCTGGGGGCCTTGTTCACGCCGTTCGACAGCAGCAAGGAGCAAGGGCTAGGGATCGGCCTGTCGATCAGCCGCACGATCGTCGAAGCGCATGGCGGCAAGATCTGGGCGGAAAACCGGCCGGACGGCGGCGCCGTGCTGCGCTTCACCGTGCCGCGCGCGGAGGAGCCGGCTTCCGAACAGATTGCGCGCTGATCGGCTATTCCGCCGTCGCGGCCTCGTTCCTATCTTCCGGATCGAACCCACGGAGGATTCATGGCTCAAGAAACCGCAACCCTGGCCGGCGGCTGCTTCTGGTGCACGGAAGCGGTGTTCAACGACGTGATCGGCGTATCCAGCGTCGAAAGCGGCTATATCGGGGGGCACGTCGACGATCCCACCTACCGCCAGGTGTGCGACGGCAATACCGGCCATGCGGAGGCGGTGCGGATCGCGTTCGACCCTGAGGTGATCGGCTTCGACGACATTCTCGACATCTACTTCGCGACGCACGACCCGACCCAGCTCAACCGCCAGGGCAACGATGTCGGGACGCAATATCGCTCCGCCATCTTCCCGCATTCGCCCGAGCAGGAGTCGGCCGCCCGAGCCGCGATGGCGCGGGCGCAGGCGGATTGGGGCAAGCCCGTCGTGACGACGATCGAGCCAATGGCGCAATGGTATCCGGCCGAAGCCTATCACCAGGAATATTTCGAGCGGGAAGGGAGCAGCAATCCTTATTGCATGGCGGTGATCGCCCCCAAGCTGCGCAAGTTCCGCAAGAGCTTCCAGAACAGGCTCAAGACGCAGGCGGTGGCCTGAGGCGTTCGTCGACGGACCTGCTGCATTCGTCGCAGGCCTACAGCTCTGTCGAGAGCCCGGCGCCGATCATCGAACCGGAGGTGAGTCTCTCGAACGCTGCCTTATCGGGCGCGCATCAACATGCGTTCGGGAGTTCTCACATGGTCGGCACCAAATTGCAGCACGTCCTTCTGTCCACCGCGGCCACGATCCTGGCCACCGTCATGTTCGTTGGCGCCGCGATCGGCCCGGCGGTGATCGCCTGACATGGCGCAGACGACGATCGCCCTGTTCTTCCTGGTCAGCCTGACCGCTAGCTCGGCGTTTCTGTGGCGCAGTGTGCGAAACGATTGGGCCCTTGTGACCTCGGCGCTTAGGGGTGGCGCTTGCCTGTTCTCGGACTCCCCCGCTAATCCGGCGCATCAGGCTCGATCGGGATTTGCGCATGTTTCTGTGGGAAGTGGGTGAAGTCGTCCGCAACACGCTCGCCAAGCGGCCGGGCGTTTTCAAGGTGCCGGCCACGGGGCTGGAAATCTTCGTCGTACGCGGCTTCTTCTCGGCGCAGGAATGTAGCGGCCTGATCGAGCGGATCGACACGGACTTGAAGCCCTCGCGGCTGCTCGCCGACGAGCCGGACCCCGAGTTCCGGACCAGCCAGACCTGCGACCTGCCGGCCTCGGACAGGCTGGTCAGCCAGATCGACGCGCGGATCGCCAATTTCCTCGGCCTGCCGCCGGAATTCGCGGAGACGCTGCAAGGCCAGCGCTATGCGGTCGGCCAGCAATTCAAGCCGCACCACGACTTCTTCTACACCGACCAGCCTTATTGGCCGGCGCAGGAGGAGGTCGGCGGCCAGCGGACCTGGACGGCGATGGGCTGCCTCAACAATGTCGAGGCGGGCGGCCAGACCTTTTTCGAGCGCGCCGGCGTTCGGATCACGCCAAAGCTCGGCAACCTGATCATCTGGAACAATCTGGACCTGGCGGGCGAGCCGAACACCTATTCGCTGCACCAGGGCATGCCGGTGGACGCGGGGACGAAATACATCGTCACCAAGTGGTTCCGCGGGCGTAGATGGGGGTATGGGTAAGGGAGAGCCTTTCCGGGACGCGGATCGGCTAGAGCATGTACCCACCGTCCGCGAGCAGGCAGGTGCCGGTGGTGAAGGCGGCGTCGTTGGACAGCAGGAACGCGATCTGGGCGGCGATTTCCTCCGGCTTGGCGAATCGGCCGAGCGGTGTTCCCGAGCCGGCGAGCGTCCGGTAGGCCGCTTCTTCGCTGCCGGTCTTTTCCACCAGGTCGGCGAAAAAGGGCTGTTCGGACCAGATCGCGGTCTCGACCCCGCCCGGTGCGATCGCGTTGACGCGAATGCGCGGCGCGCCTTCCTTGGCGGCCACCCGGGCGAGCTGGATCACCGCCGCTTTCGACGCGGCATAAGCGGCGATTCCGGGCTCGGGCTTCATGCCCGCGGCCGAAGCGGTGATCACGATCGAGCCGCCGTCCCGCATCGCCTTCATCGCCGCCTTGAGCGTCAGAAAGGCGCCGTCCAGATTGACCGCCATGACCCGACGCCAATCGGCCAGGCTGGTGTCGCAGATCGGCGCCGCGTAGCCGATCCCGGCATTGACGACGGCGTGGGTCAGCCCGGACAGGTCGGCGGCCGCCCACAGCTCCTCGTCGGCCACATCGCCGATCAGCAGCTGGCGCTCGCACGGCAGCGAAAAAGCGAAGTCGGCCAGCCGGCCCTCCTGCGCGTCGCACAGGATCAGCTTCTTGGCGCCACGCTGGGCGAGGTGAGTGGCGGTCGCGGCACCGATGCCGGAAGCGGCGCCGGTGATCAGGGCGACGGCATTGGAAAAAGGCATGACCCTGCCTAGCCGATCCTTTTCTGAAAGGGGAGGGCCAGCCCGCTTACCTGCCGGACGGGCTCCGCTTTCACCCCTTGCGTCACCTGCTGGGCTGCGCGCGCCGATCACTGCCTTCCGCTCGCGTCCGGGCAAGAAACAGAAGGTGAAAAGATTTTTTACCCCGTTGACTTGGAGCGAAGCGACCTTTCCCGCCGCGTCGCGCGGGCCTGGCCGGCGAACTGGTTCCTTCCGCCCGGCCGCCCCATATTGCCAAAGTGGAAACGGACGGATTAGCCATGCAAAAGCACAACACGTAGCAGCCGGGGGATGCTGCGGGGCTAGATGTTGTGGGTAACCTGAGGGAGAAGGCTGTGGATTTCTCGAGTGGCGAGAGCGTTGGTGGCGAGGAAATCAGGGCGGGCGAGAGCGGCGGATCGAGCCGCGTCCAGCCGATCCGCTTTCCGGTGCGGACCGATTCCGGCCGCGACCAGCTGCTGACCGAGTTCGGCAAGGATACGCTGCGCGACCGTTACCTGCTCCCCGGCGAATCCTACCAGGACCTGTTCGCCCGCGTCGCCTCGGCCTATGCCGACGACCAGGCGCACGCCCAGCGCGTTTACGATTACATCTCGCAATTGTGGTTCATGCCGGCGACGCCCGTCCTGTCCAACGGCGGCACCGGGCGCGGTCTGCCGATCTCCTGCTATCTGAACAGCGTGTCGGACAGCTTGAACGGCATCGTCGATACCTGGAACGAGAATGTCTGGCTGGCCGCGCGCGGCGGCGGCATCGGCACTTACTGGGGCGCGGTGCGCGGCATCGGCGAGCCGGTCGGCTTGAATGGCAAGACCAGCGGCATCATCCCGTTCGTGCGGGTGATGGACAGCCTGACGCTGGCGATCAGCCAGGGCTCGCTGCGCCGGGGCTCGGCCGCCGTCTATCTCGATATCAACCATCCGGAGATCGAGGAATTCCTCGAAATCCGCAAACCGAGCGGCGATTTCAACCGCAAGGCGCTCAACCTTCATCACGGCGTGCTCATCACCGACGCGTTCATGGAAGCGGTCCGCGCCGGTGACGAGTGGGTGCTGCGCAGCCCCAAGGACGGCTCCGAGCGCGCCCGCGTCGACGCGCGCTCGCTGTTCCAAAAGCTGGTCGAGACCCGCCTCGCGACCGGCGAACCCTATATCGTGTTCGCGGACACGGTGAACCGCGCGATGCCGCGCCACCACCGCGAGCTCGGCCTCAAGGTCTCGACTTCGAACCTGTGCTCCGAGATCACGTTGCCGACCGGCAAGGACCATCTCGGCGCCGATCGCACCGCGGTTTGCTGCCTGTCCTCGGTCAATCTCGAGACCTGGGACGAATGGAAGGGCGAGAAGCTGTTCATCGAGGACATCATGCGGTTCCTCGACAATGTCCTGCAGGATTATATCGACCGCGCGCCGGAGGAGATGGCCCGCGCCCGCTATTCCGCGATGCGCGAGCGTTCGGTGGGCCTGGGCGTGATGGGCTTCCATTCCTTTCTCCAGGCGCGCTCGATCCCGTTCGAAGGCGCAATGGCCAAGAGCTGGAACCTCAAGATCTTCCGCCACATCTCCGCCCAGGCGAACGAGGCCTCGATGATGCTCGCCACCGAGCGCGGCCCGTGCCCGGATGCGGCCGATCGCGGCGTGATGGAGCGCTTTTCCTGCAAGATGGCGATCGCGCCGACCGCGAGCATCTCGATCATTACCGGCGGCACCAGCGCCTGCATCGAGCCCATTCCGGCCAACATCTATACCCACAAGACGCTGAGCGGTTCTTTCTCGATCAAGAACCCGTATCTCGAGAAGCTGCTGATCCAGAAGTCGAAGAATTCGGACGCGGTGTGGAACACGATCCTGGAGAAGGGCGGCTCCGTCCAGCATCTCGATTTCCTCACGCCCGAGGAAAAGGACACGTTCAAGACCAGCTTCGAGATCGACCAGCGCTGGCTGCTCGAACTCGCCGGCGATCGCACGCCCTATATCGACCAGGCCCAGTCGCTGAACCTGTTCATCCCGGCGGATGTCGACAAATGGGACCTGCTGATGCTGCACTTCCGGGCCTGGGAATTGGGGATCAAGAGCCTTTATTATCTGCGGTCGAAGTCGGTGCAGCGGGCGGGATTCGCGGGTGGCGTGGAGGCGGACAACACGCCGGACCTGAAGCAGATCGAGCTGCAAAGCACGGATTACGACGAGTGTCTGGCGTGTCAGTGAGGCAATCTCCGCATCTCACGCCCGAGACGGTGGCGCGCTCGCGTGCGCTCCGTCGGGAGATGACGCCGGCTGAGCGCGCGCTGAGGGCGGGATTGCGGCGTGCTTTTCCCGGCGTGCACTTCCGCTACCAGTCACCGCTTGGGCCTTACTACCCGGACATTGTCTGCCACGGCGCGAAACTGATCGTCGAGATCGATGGCAGCCAGCATGCGGAAGCGATCGAGTATGATGCCGAACGCACCGCGTTCCTGGAAAGCCGAGGATACAAAGTCCTGCGTTTCTGGAACAACCAAGTCCTGCAAGAACTTGACTCAGTCCTGACGCTTATCGCCACACATCTCCCTTCCCCCCTTGCGGGGGAAGGTGGCGCGAAGCGACGGATGGGGGGTGCGCGGCAAGGCCGCGCGCGAGCTGGAAGCTCGCCCCCGAACGCGAGCCTAAGCGCGGCTCTGCCGCGCGCCGACCTGACGGTCGGCACCCCCCACCCCACCCTCCCCCGCAAGGGGGGAGGGCTTGGCAGTCAATCTCCGATCGGAGTTCGCTAGATGTCCCTCACCCAAGCCCGCAAGCAGTATAAGCCCTTCGAATATCCCTGGGCGTTCGATTTCTGGAAGCGCCAGCAGCAGATCCACTGGATGCCGGAGGAAGTCCCCCTCGGCGAGGATTGCCGTGATTGGGCGCAGAAGCTCACGCCGCATGAGCGCAACCTGCTGACCCAGATCTTCCGCTTCTTCACCCAGGCCGATGTCGAGGTGCAGGATTGCTACCACGACAAATATGGCAGCGTGTTCAAGCCGACCGAGATCAAGATGATGCTGACCGCGTTCAGCAACATGGAAACGGTCCACATCGCCGCTTATTCGCACCTGCTCGATACGATCGGCATGCCCGAAAGCGAGTATAGCGCCTTCCTCCAGTACAAGGAGATGAAGGACAAACACGATTATCTTCAGCAATTCGGCGTCGATACCGACGAGGACATTGCCAAGACGCTGGCCATGTTCGGCGGCTTCACCGAAGGGCTGCAGCTGTTCGCCTCGTTCGCGATGCTGATGAACTTCCCGCGCTTCAACAAGATGAAGGGCATGGGCCAGATCGTCACCTGGTCGATCCGCGACGAAAGCTTGCATTGCGAAGGCATCATCAAGCTGTTCCACGCCTTTTGCGCCGAACGCGATTGCCTGACGCCCGCGGTCAAGAAGGACATTCGCGACGCCTGCCACCACACGGTCGAGCTCGAGGATGCGTTCATCGATCTGGCGTTCGAGATGGGCCCGGTCGCCGGCATGAGCGCCAAGGAGATCAAGCAATATATCCGCTACATCGCCGATTGGCGGCTGGGCCAGCTTGGCCTGAAGCCGATGTTCATGATCGACGAACACCCGCTGCCGTGGCTCGCCCCCATGCTCAACGGCGTCGAACACGCCAACTTCTTCGAAACGCGAGCCACGGAATATTCCAAGGCGGCGACGCGGGGGAACTGGAACGAAGTGTGGGACAATTTCGACCGCCGCAAGCAGGCCAAGGCAGCGAACGATGTGCCGGCCGGCGAGGCGGATGCGGATATGTTCGCGCAGGCGGGGGTGGCGGCGGAATAGATTACTGAGGACTCGAGGACCAGAGCGAAACAGGCTAAGTCGATATGAAAGAGTATGAACAACAATCGATTAGCCTAGGGCAAAGAAGGGGGTTGCATTCAGGAATGCCGGCTCAGCCGAGCCTCTACCCTCTTCGTATAAGCAATCGGTATCCTCCGCTCGCAAATGGCGCTGACTTGTCGTTTTGCTGCAGCACGAGCGAGGGGATCGCCTACTGCAAAGAGGATCGAGACGGACGCTCAGTTAGAGCGACCGAGTGGCTCTGCACGTCGATTGCTGGCCATGTCGGGATTGTCACGCCGCGCTTCGCGGTCGTCGAGGACGATTTGAGCGGAGAAACGGCGTTCGGCTCTCTGGTGGTAGACAGCCCAGCTTCCGATTTTGACACAAGACGTTTCTTGGGCACTGCTCAGGTCGGCGAGCTAGGCCAACCGTCTGAGTGGCCGGGAGCTTACATGTCGGGTCTTTACGCCCTCGACCTTTTTCTGGGCAACGCAGATCGGGGTGCGAATAACTTCATGCTGATGCAGGACGGCTCGAGCCGACGCCTTTGCGCGTTCGATTTCGCTTCGGCGGCGTTGAACGGACTGGACGGGAGGGCATTCCCCGATGCATTGACAACGACTGTTCGCTACGGGCGATTCCTGCGCAACGTGCATAGGTTTTTCACCCCGCAAGCGAACGAGATGATCGACCGCATCGCTGCAATTCCGAGCGAGACTATCGCCGGTTTCCTGAAGTTGATGCCGCCGGATTGGATGAGCGCTGCGCAAAGGGAGAGAACGTGTGAGATTTGGTCGGCACGCCGTTTCGGGGGGCGGCTCCTGGCCCTGCGTACGGGCATAGCCGATGGAACGCTGCTATAGCTATGCCGTCGCAAGGTTCGTCGCCAACCGCTTGCGGGATGAGCGTCTGAATATTGCAGTCGTTGTCTTCAAGGACGACGGCTTGGATGTGAGATTACCCAAGAGCCTGGACAAATTGCACGCGATCTCGGCCGCACTTGATGTGCAAGGCGTGAGAGACGCAGTCGAGCAGTTGTACGATGTGTACACCTTTGCAGTTCATGAGGGGCTAAGTGCGCAAGAGAAGCTCGACGCGATCTCACCGTTTGCTGCGGTAGATTTCTCGATGTTGGGAGAGTTCAGAGCCGCATCATCTGAGCAATACGAGAACCGTCTTACGAGCCTTGTTCGAACTCTCGTCGAGCCTGAGCCGGCACTGCCCCGCCAAGCAGTGCGACGGCCTTCAAGATTGTTGAACGACATAAAGTCGGCATTTCGTTCGGAACGCGTCATGGCGCGCAAGGGAGAAGGCTTGGAAGCTCATCGTATTCTGCAAAACTACAAAGTAGCCGAGGGGCTTCCAGCCGATCTCATACTAAAGAACGGCGCGATGCACATTGTAGAAACCGTAGATGCTTCTGCATCTGAACACTTCTCGATGCGAATGATCTATAGCATCGGTAAAGCTGCTATGGTTTTTGAACAGGCACGGATGCAATTTGGTGAGGCTGAAACGAAGGCACGCCTCGTGTATAAGGCCACATCTTCGCTAGAAAGCTTCATCACACCCACTTTGGAAGCTGCCGAGCATCAAGGGGCAGTTTTGATAAACTGGGAAAGCCGCGACGACAGGACTCAATTCATTGTCGATCTTAGTTCGCTAGCGGAGCCGTTGGCGAACGTGGGCGGGCAAAAACTTTCAAACGTTCACGCCAGCGTGCAGCCGAAATTCAAGCTGAACTAGCGCTTGTGACAATCCGCAGCGATGAGTAAAAGATCTCATTATGTTCTCCGCTGCCAATATTCTCTCCGAAGCCGCAATCGACCTGCTCGCTTGGGCGGGAGGGCAGCGGTTCGGCGCCATTCTCGCCGATCCGGCGTGAGAGTTTCAGAACCGCACCGGCAAGGTCGCGGCCGAGCACAAGTGGTTGTCGCTCTAGAGCACATCGAACGTAAACGAAATTCGGCTTTCTTGGTGGATACGTCGCCACGGCCGGCATGCTTGAATAAGCGAAGCCGTACCACCATCTCCTTCCGCGGGAAGCCGTGAGCGGTGTAAAGCTCATGATCTAATTTAATGCTCTTACTCTTTGTTCTACTGGTAATTTGTCTTTGTTCGCGGCCCCGACCAGTTGACCTAGAAAGCCTCGAGACGGGGCTGGGAGCCGTTGATCATGCCTGGCCCACACGCACCAAGCACCACAATTGTCCAAACACGTGAGTTCCTAGCCTGGTTGGCCGGACTTCGAGACCAACGCGCGCGCGCCCGCATCCTGATGAGGATCGATCGCCTCAACCTCGGCCATTTCGGCGACACCAAATCCGTTGGCGGCGAAGTGAGCGAATTGCGCGTGGATTACGGGCCGGGATATCGGCTCTACTTCGCGCGTCGCGGCAAGCACCTCATCCTGCTCGCATATGGTGGTGACAAATCGCGTCAGAAAACCGATATTGCCCGAGCGCGCGAAATCGTCGCCGCTTGGGAGTCCGAGTATGGCGATTGAAACGATCCCTTGGGACACAGCCGAACATCTCCGAAGCACGGAGGCTGTTCTGGCCTACCTCGAAGCTGTCTTCGAGGACGGCGATCCCGAGCTGATCACGCTCGCGCTCGACAACGTTGCCCGCGCAAGAGGCGTTGCAACCGAGGCGCTAAACTCTCACTCCGACATTAGCGCGATCATCCGCACGATGAAGGCGCTGGGCCTCGAACTCACGGCCAAGGCCGCGTGACCGGGCCGGTTACTTACATCTGCAATTCGTGCGGCGGCGACGACGTGAGTCGTGATGCCTGGTCGGATTGGGACGTGAAGGCACAGCAGTGGGTGCTGCGCGTCGCCTTTGACTACGCCCATTGTCACCGGTGCGATTGCGAGACGAGCTTGAAGGAGGTGCAGCTTAGCCCGCCCGAGACGGTCTTCCTGCCCGCGTGAGCCGTGGACTAAACGGCCCTACCGCACCCTGATCTGCCGAGTGCTTGCCCGTCTTCAAAACCGCAGCTTCACCCCCACCATCGCCCGCTTGCTCGTCTGCCCGCCGGGCATCGGCACCGATTCGGTGTAGGCACGCACGCTGGTATCCGGGGCGATGCCCGTTTCAGCCATAAGCGGCTTGCTGGCGTAGCGGCGCGCCATCTCCTCCACCGGGTAATCGCCGCCGCGCCGGCGGGCGCAGACTACGATTTCGCTGGCGTCGCCGCCTCCGCCGCGGCAGCCGATCCGCAGCGCCGCTTCGTTCGGGATCATCCTGGCGAGATCGAAATCGATCGGCGCCGGCTTCGCCTCGCCGGACATCGCGGCAGCCGCCGATGATGCCACTTGCAATGCCGTCGCCCAAGCCAGTGTCATGCCGTGCTCCGCTTGTCCCGCGCAGCCTCGGCCGGCAATCGGGCAAAGGCAAGGCTTACACTTGCTCGCCCATCCCCCTTTCCTACACGCGCGTTTCGTGGTCCAAGCTGGTCGATGCGTCGCCTCTCCAACATGATCGCCCAGGTCGCGGCATCTCGGACCGCCCGCGCCGGCGAAGTTCACGCGTCGCGAAGAAAGCGCGGCATCATGAACTTCGTGAACTTCGCGCCGGCCTTCGTCATCAGGCGGGACCCATCCCCGCCCGCGTCCGTTGCCGCCCCATGACCATCCAATATAGCCGCCAGGGCGCGGGCAAGCCGCTGCTTCTCGTTCACGGCCTCGGCAGCACCCGCGCCGCCTGGAGCCTCGTCGCGCCGGCGCTTGCCGCCCGGCGCGAGCTGATCCTGATCGATCTCCCCGGCCATGGCGCGAGCCCGGCCGAGGAGGATAGCGGCACCTTCGCCGGCCTCGCCCGCAGCCTCGACGAATGGCTCGATCGCGAAGGCCATGTCGGCATCGACATGGTCGGCAGCTCGATGGGCGCGCGGCTGGTGCTCGAAATGGCGCGGCGCGGCCGGTCGGGCGCGACCGTGGCGCTGGATCCCGGCGGTTTCTGGGAGGGATGGGAGCGGGGCTTCATCGACGCAACCCTGACCACCTCCGTTGCGGCGTTGCGTGTGGTCCGCTCGGCGCTGCCGGCGCTCGCCCGCAACCCGCTCACGCGAACGGCCTTGCTGGCCCAGCTTTCCGCCCGGCCTTGGGCGATCGACAACGACCTGATCGCGACCGAACTGCAAAGCTTCGCCGATACGCGGACATTTCTGTCGTTGGTGACCGACCTCGCCTACGGCCCGGCCCAGCCCGGTCCGGCCGCGCCCGGCTCCGGTCCGGTGACGATCGGATGGGGCCGCCACGACCGGCTCTGCCTGCCGGTCCAGGCCCAACGCGCCGAGGCCGCCTTTCCCGGCGCGCGTTTGCACTGGTTCGAGCATAGCGGGCATTTTCCGATGTGGGACGAACCGGACGCGGCGGCCGCTCTCATCCTGGAGGCGATCGGCTGAATGAGCGGCGCGGGGAGAGCACGGCCGGATTGTATCGCCGCCGATCCGTCCCACATTACCGGCATGGCGAGCCTCGCAGCATGACCGATCCGAACCCGCCCGTCGACGAGGCGACCTGGCGCAATCGCTTCATCCTCATCAATCTGGTGCGGATCGGCGGGACGCTGGTCGTGCTGCTCGGCCTGTTCATCTGGCACAGCGATTGGCTGCGCTCGGGCGGCGCGGTCGAGATCGGGCTGCCGCTGGCGCTGATCGGGCTGGTGGCGAGCTTCTGGGGGCCGCTCGCGCTGGCCCGCAAATGGCGCACGCCGCGCTGAAGATCGGTTGCTCGTGAAACGTTTCTTCACGCAGGTCGCGCTTGCCGATACGGGAAGCGGTTGGGAGATCCGGCTCGACGATCGGCCGGTCCGCACCCCCGCCCGGCAGCCTCTGCTCCTGCCCGGCGCTGCGCTGGCTGAGGCAGTGGCCGCGGAATGGCGGGCGCAGGGCGACAAGGTCGATCCCCGCTCGATGCCGCTGACCGGCCTCGCCAACGCCGCAATCGACCGGATCGCGCCCGATCCCGCCGCCTTCGCCCGAACGCTTGGCGTGTATGGCGAAAGCGATCTGCTCTGCTACCGGGCGGAAGGGCCGGCGCCCCTGGTCCGGCGCGAAGCGGAAGCTTGGGATCCCCTGCTCGATTGGGCGCGCCGGCGATACGACGTCGATTTCGAAGTCACCGCCGGCGTGATCCACCGCCCGCAGCCGCCGCGCACCGTCGAACAGCTCGGCCGCGCGCTGGCCGCCCGCGATCCGTTCCGGCTCGCCGCCCTATCGCCGCTGGTCACCATCTCGGGCTCGCTGGTGATCGGGCTGGCGCTAGACGAAGCTGCGATCGACCTCGAGACCGCCTGGACCGCGTCAACCGTCGACGAGACCTGGCAAGCCGAGAATTGGGGCGAGGATGCCGAAGCCACCACCCGCCTCGCCGCCCGCCGCGCCGAGTTCGAGACGGCGCACCGTCTGCTGACCTTGATCGATGCCGATCAGGCGGTCCGGCGTTGACGAACGCTCACTCCTTGACCTCCCAGCCGCACTTTCTGCAGCGTAGGACGACCCACGCGCCATCCTGGCGAACTTTCACCATCTGCCCACCGCAGCCCCGCTGACGGCACATCATGTCCCGAAACATACGCCCCCCTCTCATCGGTCGAACATCGGATGAAGGATAGCACGGGTCGCGACGGCGCGGACGTGCAGTTGCATCCAAAGCGGAGGGAAGAACGGGGCTCAGCCGATCAGGCTGCGGACGAAATCGTGAAGGAAGACGCGGCGGGTCGCCTTGAGCCGCTCGGATTTGAGGATGGTGTGGACCAGCGAGCGGCATTTCTCCGCATCGTTGTTGATCAGCACATAATCATATTCGGCCCAGTGGCTGATCTCGGCGGTGGCGCGCGCCATGCGCTGCTGGATCACTTGCTCGGTGTCGGTGCCACGGCTCCTCAGCCGCCGCTCCAGCTCAGCCATAGAGGGCGGCAGGATGAACACGCGCACAATGTCCGGATCGACCTGCTTCAATTGCTGCGTGCCCTGCCAGTCGATGTCGAGCAGGACGTCGCGCCCTTCCTCGATCACCTTGAGCACCTCGTTGCGCAACGTCGCATAGCGGTAGCCGAAGACGTGCGCCCATTCGAGGAACTCGCCGGCCTCGACGAGCCGCTGGAACTCCTCGTCGCCGACGAAGTGATAGTCCTTGCCGTCCTCCTCCCCCGGGCGGATTGGCCGGGTGGTCGCCGACACCGACATGGCGATGCCCATGTCGCTGCCCAGCAGCATCCGCGCGATGGTCGATTTGCCGGCGCCGCTCGGGCTCGAGAGAACGAAGAGGAGTCCGCGCCGCTTGAAGGGATGCCCGCTCGCCATGGCCGCTAGTGGCTTGGGGGAAG
>DASVSZ010000016.1:0-1533 GCA_036387855.1 Allosphingosinicella sp.
GAAGCGTTGAGATGGTCCGCGATCCGGCACCTACGCCACCCGTCGTATCGCGACCTCGGCCCGCACCCCGCGATCGGGAGGACTTGCCTGCGGCGATGTCGGCCTGCATCGCCGCGATATCGGGCGGCGTCAGCGAGCCTATCTTTCGACTACCGATCAGCGGCTTGATGTGACGCTCGATCCGGCTCCGGTCCATCCGTAGTGACGACGCCTTAATCGGCACGCGCCGACGACCGAGCAGCCGGCCGCTCTCGGCTTCCTCAAGATACCAGTCGCAGATGTCAGCGACGGTGGGCGCCGCCCTCGCGGCCTCGCGTGTATCGATCGGGTCGCCGCCCCGTGCGATCTCGCCGAGCTTCGCCCGCGCTTCCATGCGCGCTTGCTCGACGGTCAGCACCCCTACGCGGGCGAGCGTGATCCGCCGGCTCCGCGCTTCGGCGTTGCGATACTGAAGCACGAACGTCTTCAGCCCCGAGGGTAGCACCCGCACGCCGAAGCCGCGCAACTCGCTATCCCAATGACTTGCCTGTCCTGATTCCGGTATCGGAAACGCATCAATCCGGGATTTCGTGAGCTTCGGCATCGGCCATCCTCCAGCATTTGCTGACAATAGCGCGAACTGGTCAAATTGTCAGCATATTGTCAGCAAATTCGGTCGTACAGGCGGCTATTTCTGGAGTAGCGTGGCGTATGGCATGCCAAAATATATATTCATTTGCAGTAGGTTAGAGTAGATTGGCGAAAACCCGAAAAGTCCATTTTCCAAATTGGTAAGGCTGAGGTCGTGAGTTCAATCCTCACCGGCAGCACCATTCTCCCCTGACGGCCGAGCCGCGCGGAGCGGCCCGGCATCACCGTCTATTCCAGCCGCCAGTGGACGCCGCGCAAGGGGAATTGCGCCGTGACCGGGTTGCCCTGCGGGTCGCGTGCGGGTTCGAAGCGGCCGTTGCGGCGGGCGAGGCGGCAGGTGGCGGCGTCAAGGTCGGCGTTGCCGCTCGATGCTGTGACGGTGCAATCAGATATGCGGCCGTCGGCGCCGACCGTGACCTGTACCGACACACGGCCCTCGGCCTCTGCGCGCCGCGCGGCGGCGGGGTAGCTGTCCTGCGGGAACCAGTCGCCCTGATTGCCGCGGGGCCGGACGCCGCGGGCCAGCGACACGGCGGGCGCGGGCTCGGGTAGGACTGCGGGACCCGGGGGCGCTTCGAAGATCGGCGTGGTCGGCAGCTCGATCGAGCCGACGACGAGCGGAGTGTCGGTCGGCGTGACGATCTCGCGGTTCGGAGCGGTCAGCGTCTCGGCGGGGCGCGACGCAGGCTTGTCGAGCTTGGGCAGCGGCTTGGGATCGGGCGGCGGCGGGGGCGCGATCCTGACGTCGTAGGTCTCCATCGGCCCGTCGACCACGTGCGTGAACACCTGCGACGCGAGTCCGGTCAGCAGCGCGTAGCCCAAAGCGGCGTGGACCACGACCACGGCGCCGATCGCGGCCGTGCGGTTCTGCCTGGCGTCTCCGTATGACATGCGGCATCTCCT
>DASVSZ010000017.1:0-49299 GCA_036387855.1 Allosphingosinicella sp.
TCCCGACCTGAACCCCATCGAGCAGGTCTTCGCCAAGCTCAAGCTCCTGCTCCGCAAAGCCGCCGAACGCACCGTCGAGACAAGCTGGAAGCGCATCGGCTCGCTCCTGGACGCCTTCCCGCCCCACGAATGTGCCAACTACCTCAAGGGCGCAGGCTACGCTTCAGCTTAGATGGATCAGACTCCAATCTCATCACGCTCTAAGCGGGGGGTGGAGGGATCCGAATCATTCAGAGCCAGCCCTGCGCCTTGTACCAGTCCGCCGTCGCCTTGAGCGCGCTCGGTGTTCGCAGGGAGGGCGTCCAGATCTCGGCGGGCGGCTTGCGCTCGGGCCGGGATACCCAATCGGGATGGCAGAAATAGCTGACCCGGTCCGGCGTCAGCTTGGCGCGGCCGCGGCGGACCAGTCCGTCGATCCGGGCCGCCCCGCGCAACACCAGCTTCGGCAAGGCCACCGTCGTCGCGCGCTTGCCGAACAGGCGACCGAGCGTTCGGGCGAAGTGCCGGTTCTCCCAACCATTTTCGCGCCCGTCGTCGGGTTCGTAGCTGGCCTGGATCGCTTCGGGAGCCTCGATCACCGCGAGGATCAGCCGGCACAGATCCTCGACGTGGATGACCGAGAAACGCCCCTTCGGCGGAAGCGCGACGAAGCCGCGCTTGGCCATCCGGAACAGCTCCAGCGTCTCGCGGTCGCCAGGCCCGAACACGGCCGGCGGGCGCAGGATCGTCCAGTCGAGCCCGGACGTAGCGACGATCCGTTCGGCTTCCGATTTCGACCAGCCATAATTGGACAGATCCGGTTCTCGCGCCGCCAGCGAGGAGATGTGGACGAAGCGGCGCACGCCTGCGTTGCGGGCCGCGGCGATCATCGCCGACGTGCCGTGCACGTTGACCGCCTCGAACGCCGCGCGATCGCCGCTGATCAGGCCGGCGATGTGGATCACCGCGTCGCTGCCTTCGACCAGCCTGGCGAGGCTCTCGGGACGGTCCAGCGCGCCTTCGATCCAGCTGATCCCGTTCTCGCCGGCTCGGGGCGTCCGGGTCAGCGCCCGCACCTGCTGGGCGCCGGCCAGTGCCGCCCGAAGCAGATGCTCCCCGACGAAGCCGGTTCCGCCGGTGATTGCGAGGATCACCAGACCCTCCTCGGGGCGGGGAGGGGGACCGCACTACGTGCGGTAGAGGGGGCTCTCCACTCGCGCCAAGGGTCTCTTAACCCCCTCCACCAGCCTGCGGCCGGTCCGCCTCCCCGTCCTGGGGAGGATGTTACAGCGGCGACCATTCCGGTTCCTCGCTGGCCTGCGCCGCGTCGACCGGCCCGAGCTTTTCCAGGATCGCATCCAGCACCTGCACCGAGCCTTGGCCGGTGGCACCCGATAGCCGCAGGGGAGGGTGGCCGCACGCCTCCTCCAGCTCCGCCGAAAGCGCGTCGATCAGCTCTTCGTCCAGCGTGTCGATCTTGTTGAGCGCGACCACTTCCGGCTTGTCGGCCAGATCGGCGCCATAAGCATCGAGTTCGTCCCGCACGGTCAGATAATCCTGGCCGACATCTTCGCCATTGGCGTCGATCAGGTGCAGCAGCACCCGCGTTCGCTCGACATGGCCAAGGAATCGATCACCGATGCCGGCGCCTTCCGCCGCGCCCTCGATCAGGCCGGGAATGTCGGCCATCACGAACTCGCGCTGGCGGTGCCGGACCACGCCCAGCTGCGGGTGCAGGGTCGTGAACGGATACGCGCCGACCTTGGCCTGCGCGTTCGTCACCTGGTTGAGGAAGGTCGACTTGCCGGCATTTGGCAGGCCGACCAGCCCGGCATCGGCGAGCAGCTTGAGCCGCAGCCATACCCACATCTCCTCGGCCGGCCAGCCGGTGCCATGCTGGCGCGGGGCGCGGTTGGTGGCGGTCTTGTAGCTGGCGTTGCCGCGGCCGCCGTCACCGCCGCGCAGGAAGACCTGGCGCTGGCCGGGCCGGGTGAAGTCGGCCAGCACATGCTCCTTGTCCTCGGACAGGATCTGTGTGCCGACTGGCACCTTGATCACCAGATCGTCGCCGCCGCCGCCCGTCTGGTTCTGGCCGGCTCCGCCCTTGCCGCGGGGCGCCTTGAAATGCTGGGTGTAACGGAAATCGATCAGGGTGTTCAGGCCGTCGACCGCTTCGAAGACGATATCGCCGCCCTTGCCGCCATTGCCGCCGTCCGGCCCGCCATATTCGATATACTTCTCGCGCCGGAAGCTGACCGCGCCCGGGCCGCCGGCACCGGATTTCAGATAGACTTTTGCTTGATCGAGGAAATGCATTGGCGCGATGTAGGCGCGAAGGGCGCCAGAGTGAACCTCGTGTTCCTGCGAAAGCAGGAACCCGGGCGGGCCCGGCCGAACGCTGAGCCCGGGTTCCTGCTTGCGCAGGAACACGATTCAGGTTCGGACCGCCGTTCCGACGGCTTGGATCAGTTGCTCGCGGGCCAGTTCGCGCGCCTTTTCCCGAGGCAGGCCGAGCGCCTGGGCCATCGGGCCGCCGAGCAGCGAATCGCCGAGCGCGGCCAGCACCAGCCAGAGCGTCGTCTCATGCACCGGACGGTCCTCATGGCCCTGGCCGAGCTGATCGACCAGGTCGTGGATCGAATCAAGGATCGGGTTCAGCGCGTCGCGATTGCCCGACAGGATCATCCAGGCGGCAAGCGCGCCGGCGCCTTCGCGATCGAACGCATCGAAGGTCCGATCGACGATCTCGCGCGGATCCGTCTCGCCCTTGCGTGCCCGATCCACCGCCTTGGCGATTTCCGACGTGACCCGCTCGCCGATATGCCGGGCGAGCTCCGATTGCAGCTCGGCGGCCGATCCGAAATGATGGAGCAGGTTGGCGTGGGTCTTGCCGATCTCGGCGCTGACCGCCTTGAGCGTCACCGCGTGCGGCCCTTGCTCGATCAGCAGCCGGCGCGCGGCCTCCAGCGCCTGCGCGCGGCTTTGTTCGGGGGTAAGACGCGCACGCACTATTGACATCAGTGTAAGTATCTCGCATGTTGAACCTCAGGAGATACAGCATGGCCCGAGAAACGACACCCTCAGACCTGACCATCACGCCGCGCGACCGTCGCTTCGGCCGCGGCACCTCCACCGATCGTTGGTGGATGGGCGGCGATCCGATCGCAACCGCGCTTTACAACGCGCTGTCCGCCACCTTTCCGAAGGGCGAAGCCTTTTTCGTCGAAAGCGTGCGCAAGTTCCGCGACGGCGCCGATCCCAAGCTCGCGGCCGAGATCAAGGCGTTCGTCAACCAGGAAGTGATGCACAGCCGCGAGCATATCGCCTTCAACAAGCGCGCCCACGATGCCGGTTACGATCTGAAGCCGCTGGAGGATCGGGTCGATTGGCGGCTCGATTTCGTGCGGTCCAAGCCGGCGATCGCCAGCTTGGCGGCGACCCTGGCGCTGGAACATTATACCGCGATCCTGGCGCACGAATTGCTGCGCGATCCGCGTCATCTCGCGGATGCCGATCCGGAATCCGCCGCTTTGTGGCGCTGGCACGCGATCGAGGAGATCGAGCACAAGGGCGTCGCCTACGACACCTGGCTGCACGCGACCAACGATTGGCCGCGTTTCAAGCGCTGGCAGGTCAAGTCCAAGGTCATGCTGCTGGTGACCCGCAACTTCCTGGTCGATCGCACGCTCGGCGCGCTCGAACTGCTGCGCCAGGACGGGCTGACCGGGCCCAAGGTGTGGGCGGGGCTGTTCTGGTTCGCGTTCGGGCGGCCCGGCATGATGCGCAAGGTGTTCGGCGCCTGGGCGAGCTTCTTCATGCCCGGCTTTCACCCCTGGAATCACGATGATCGCGCCCTGATCGTCGAAGCGGAGCGCACGCTCGAGTTCGAGCGGCACAAGGAGCCGGCGTTCGCCTAATCGTCATCCCGGCCTTCGGGCACCCCGCAAAGTACTACTTTGCGGGGTGCCCGAAGGCCGGGATCTCAGGACGGAGAAACGCCGGTATCTTCGCGTCCTGAGACCCCAGCCTTCGCTGGGGTGACGGAATGGTCACGCCGCCAATTTCTCCGGTTGCTCCCCGCTCAGCTCCAGCTCGAACAGGCGCGAGGGCGCATCCACACCGCGCCCGGCGCTGAAGCGGGGCGCGACGATGCCGGTTGGGCGGAAACCGAGCTTCTCGAGCACGCGGCCCGAGGCGGGATTGTCGGTGAAGTGTCCCGCCTGCAGCCGCCGCAGCCTCAAGCTTTCGCGGGCGATGCCGATCAGCGCGGCGCCTGCCTCCGTCGCATAGCCGCGTCCCCAGAATGGCCGCGCGATCCAGTAGCCGAGTTCGCGCCCGCCGCTCGGCCGCGATCCGATCCCGATCGTGCCGATCAGCCGCGGTGCGCCGCTCGTGCGCTGGAAAATCAGCAAACTGGGCTCCCCCGGCTTGCGCTCGGTCGCGAGAAAGGCTTGCGCGTGGCAGGCCCGGTAAGGCCAGGGCGCGCTGGCGAGATTGCAGACGATGCGCTCGTCGGCGATCGCGGCGAACAGGGCGGGGGCGTCCTCCGCCCAGCCGGGCCGCAGCAGCAGTCTTTCCGTCCTCGCGAACATCGCCATTCCCCTTCGCTTGCCGCGTCGCCATGACCCCGCTTCGTTGCGGGCCGGCGACAGTTTCGAGGGAGAAATGAAAAAGGGAGAGGGGGCGACCCCTCTCCCTTTTTGATGGACTCTTGCGAGACCCGGGATCGCCCTCTCCGGACGATCCTGATCGTCCGTTATTCAGCCGCGGCTTGCGGTGTAAACATGTCGACGCACACGAACTTGCGGCCGAGCTTGCCGTCGCGAAACGCGACGCGGCCGTCGGTCAGCGCGAACAGGGTATGATCCTTGCCCATGCCGACGCCCGCGCCCGGATAATATTTGGTGCCGCGCTGACGCACGATGATGTTGCCGCCGACGACGATCTCGCCGCCGAACTTCTTGACGCCCAAGCGACGACCGGCCGAATCACGACCGTTGCGCGAAGAACCGCCTGCCTTTTTATGTGCCATCTCTTGCCTGCTCGATCTTGTGTTTGGTTATTCGGAGTCGCTCTTAACGGCAACCGGGCTGTCTGTCATCGGGCTCTCGGCGCCATCGACCTTGAGCGGCTCGGCGATGTGGGCCTCGGTGCTGGCCGGAGCCGCAGGCGCCTTGGCCGCCCGCTTCTTGGAAGCCTTGGCGTCGGGAGCCGTCTCGACCGGCGTCGCTTCGACCGGAGTTGCGACCTGCTGCTCGGGTTCGGCCTCGGCGGCAGCCGGCGCACGCTCCATCTGATGATCGCCGATGGCGGTGATACGCAGGATCGTGTGCTGCTGGCGATGACCGTTCTTGCGACGGTAATTGTGCCGGCGGCGCTTTTTGAACACGATCACCTTTTCGGCCTTCGCCTGGGCGATGATCTCGGCCGAAACGGTCAGCCCGTCCGTCGATTGCAGGTCGGACCCACTGCCGGCGAGCAGGACGTCGCCCAGCGAAATGGTCTGGCCCGCCTCGCCAGCGAGCTTTTCAACGACGATCTTGTCTCCGGGGGCAACGCGATACTGCTTGCCGCCCGTGCGCACGACTGCGAACATGGCTTAACCTAACCCTTTATGCTGTTCCCAAGCGTTCGCGGCCACGGCCAGCCCCGCGCGGGAAACCGGGCTGCTACATGGGGCGACGTGGACTGTCAACGCTTCGCCCCTGTTCGTCACCCCGGCGAAGGGCCGGGGCCTCAGCGGGTGAAGGGCGCCGCGCCTGAAGCGACCCGAGACCCCAGCCTGCGCTGGGGTGCGACCATCTGCGCTGGAGCTACGCGTGGCTCAGTGCCGGTGCTCGCGCCGTAGCCGATAACGCTCGCCGTCGAAGTCGGTGAAGATGCCCGGGATCGCGGGATGATCGACCGGGCCGCCTTGATCGTCGGGCAGCAGATTCTGCTGGCTTACATAAGCGGTGTAGCTGCTGTCCGAGTTCTCGGCGAGCAGGTGGTAGAAGGGCTGGTCCTTGCGCGGCCGGATCTCCTCGGGGATCGCCTGATACCATTCCTCGGAATTGGCGAACACGGGATCGACATCGAAGATCACGCCGCGAAATTCGAAGACGCGGTGGCGCACGATGTCGCCGATCGAGAAATGGGCATGGGCGATCGGCGGCGCGGTGACCGGATCGGGCAGGGAAAGCATGTCGTGTTGTGGCATGATGCCCTCCAATCTAGGCGCAAACGCGCGAAGGGCAAGGAAGGACGCGGCCAGCCGATCAGGACAGGCTTGCGCTCGCCTCCCGCTGTGGGTTAGAGGCCGCGCCTTATCGACCCGCTCCTTGCGGAGCTCGGAACCGATCTCGTGCGGAGAGGTGGCAGAGTGGTCGAATGCGGCGGTCTCGAAAACCGTTGTGCGGGCAACCGTACCGAGGGTTCGAATCCCTCCTTCTCCGCCACTTATCCGATGACGACCTAATAACGTCGGCCCTCAAGGCGCGAAGCGGGGCGCTTCCGCTTCGGCCAGGATCAGCGCGAACCAGTCTTGCGGATCGGTCCATTCCGCGACCACTGCCCAACCGGCCGCACGAAGCAGCAGGCGGGAATCGCGCAGGCCGTATTTGTGGCTGTTCTCCGTGTGGATCGTCCGGCCGGTACGGAACGCGAAATGCTCGCCCTCGATCGAGAAGGTGACATCGCGCACCGCTTCCAGGTGCATCTCGATCCGGCTCATCCGATCGTTCCAGATCGCGCGATGGCGAAACGCCTCGACCGGCACGTCGGCGTCCAGCTCCGCGTTGATGCGGTGGAGCAGGTTCAGGTTGAACGCCGCGGTTATGCCCTGCGCATCGTTATAGGCGGCGAGCAGGATCGGCTCCGGTTTGATCCGGTCCATGCCGATCAGCAGGTGGGAGCCGTCCCCCAGCGTATCCTTCATCGCCCGCAGCAGATCGGTGGCGGTGCGCGGGACCAGATTGCCGATCGTCGAGCCCGGGAAGAAGCCGAGCTTGGTCGCATCGCCGATCTCGGCCGGCAATCGGATCGGGCGGGTGAAGTCCGCTTCAACGGCATGAATCGGCAGCGCGGGGAACTCGCCCTGGAGCAGTGCCGCGCTTTCCCGAAGGAAATCGCCCGATATGTCGATCGGCACATAGGCCGCCGGCGCGACCGCGCGAAGTAGCAATGGAGTTTTGGTCGAGGAGCCCGAACCGAACTCGATCACCGCATGGCCGGTGCCGACCGTTGCCGCGACATCAGGGCAATGGCGTTTTAGTATCCCGGTCTCAATCCGGGTCGGATAATATTCGGGCAGCCGGGTAATCGCGTCGAACAGCTCGGAGCCGCGCCGATCGTACAGCCAGCGCGCCGGAATTGCGGGGATCGGTGCCTTCAGGCCCGCCAGCACATCGGCGCGAAAAGCGGGATCGGCATCCGTCGGTTCGCTCACCTATTCGCTCACCTATAGGTCCCGCGCCAGCCTGAGCCCGGCGAACATCCAGCGTTGGTGGGGATAGAAGAAGTTGCGATAGCTCGCCCGGACATGGCCGCGCGGTGTGGCGCAACTGCCGCCCTTCAGCACGAACTGCCCGCACATGAACTTGCCATTATACTCGCCCACCGTGCCCTCGGCGGGACGGTAGCCGGGATAGGCGGTGAACGGGCTCGACGTCCATTCCCAGACATCGCCGAACATCTGGCGCAGGCCGCCGCTTGCCGCCGCCGGGCGCGGGCAAACCGGCCCGGCCTCGTCCAGCTGATTGCCCTCGACGGCATCGAGCGACGCCGCCGCGACTTCCCATTCCGCCTCGGTCGGCAACCGCGCGCCGGCCCAGCGGGCGAAGGCGTCCGCTTCGTAATAGCTGATGTGACAGACCGGTTCGGCGAGCGCGACCGGGTGGAGACCGTCAAGGCCGAAGCGGAGCCAGCCCTCGCGGTCGCGGCGCCAGTAGAGCGGCGCCTCGATCGCATTGGCCTGCACCCAGGCCCAGCCGTCGGCCAGCCAATGGTCGGGGCGCCGGTAGCCGCCCTCGTCGATGAAGCGCAACCATTCGCCATTGCTGACGGGGCGATCGGCCAGTTCGTAGGCGCGGACCAATTGCTGATGCCGCGGCGTCTCGCAGTCGAAGGCGAAAGTTTCGCCGCCGTGGCCGATCTCGACCAAGCCGGCGCGGTGGGCGACTCCACCGATCGGAAGGGCCGCCGCGGTGGTGACGGCGTTGCCCGGCCATAAAGCGGGCGCGAGCGGGTTTTCCGCCATCGCCGCCAGCATGTCCATCAGCATCAGTTCCTGATGCTGCTGCTCGTGCTGCAACCCGAGCTCGACCAATTTGCGGGCCTGCTGGGGCAATGTACCGAGCGCCACGTCCAGGGCGGCGTCGACTTGATCGCGATAGGCGAAGATTTCGCTCAGGGCGGGGCGGCTGAGCATGCCCCGCCTGGCGCGCGGATGCCGCTCACCCTCGCCATCGTAATAACTGTTGAACAGGTAGGAATAAGCGGGGTCGAAGGCGCGGTAACCGGGATGGTGATCGCGCAGCACGAAGGTCTCGAAGAACCAGCTGGTATGCGCCAGGTGCCACTTGGCAGGCGACGCGTCGGAATGCGGCTGAAGCGTCGCATCCGCATCCGACAAGGGCGCCGCTAAGGCGCGGCTCAACGCGCGGACCTGGCCGAACCGCTCACCCAGGCGATCGCGCCGTTCCTTGATCAAGGTCGCCATGGTCTCAGCTTACAGGAGCGTAGGGGAGGGGAAAGGATTGTTTCGCACCCCGGTCTCTCCAATGCCGTTCGGGCTGAGCCTGTCGAAGCCCACCCTTTAGGTTTCCAACACATAAGAAGGAGCGGCCGTCGACAGGCTCAGGCCGAACGGAGTGGGTGGGGGGGCTGCATAAAGGAGGATTTCACGTCCGGGTCGCGCCCGGCTGCCACAAGATGTCGCCATCGGCCCCGTGCGCGACGAACCGGGCAAGCACGAACAGGTGGTCCGACAGCCGGTTCACATAAGCGAGCGCCAGCGGATTGAGCGCGACCTGCGCCGATGCCGCCACCGCCATCCGCTCGGCGCGGCGGACGATCGCGCGGGCAAGGTGGAGGTGGGCCGATCCGGCGCCGCCGCCCGGCAGGATGAAGCTGCGCAGCGGCTCCAGCCCTTCGTTCATGGCGTCGATCTCGCGCTCGAGCCGCTCGATCTGGTCGGCGGTGATCCGCAGGCTCATCTCGCCCGGTGCGAAATCCTCGCCGGGGGTGGCAAGGTCCGCGCCGAGATCGAACATCTCGTTCTGGATGCGCGACAGCATCGCGCGTTGCTCCTCGCCAGTCACATGGAGCAGGGCGATGCCGATCGCGCTGTTGGCCTCGTCGACATCGCCGATCGCGGCCATGCGGGCATGCGCCTTGGACAGGCGCGAGCCATCCACCAGGCCGGTGTCGCCGCCGTCGCCCGTGCGGGTGTAGATCTTGTTGAGCCGGACCAGATCAGGATCCGCCGCTGGCGACGAGCAGGAGCAGGACCACCAGCACGATCGCCAGCGCCTGGAACATGACGCGTTTGCGCATCAAATCCTGGCTGCGCATGCCGGACACGTCCTTGCCTTGCGCCATCCCGATCACGCCTTTGACGAGCACGAACAGGGTTGCGCCAGCGGCCGCGATGATCAGAATGATGAGGAGCGTCTGCATGGGCGTTATCTAGGTGGTCGCCGCAGAATAACCAGCCGGAAGATGCCCCGCCAGCAGCGCCCGCCCAAGTTCGCGCGGGTCCGCGCCGCCGGCCCGCAGTTCGGCCAGGGTCGGCGCGCCGTGGCGCTTGGCCAGGCGCCCGCCGTCCGGCCCCGCGAGCAGCGGGTGATGGTGGTAGCGCGGCGTCGGCAGGTCCAGCAGCGACTGAAGCAGGCGGTGCACATCGGTCGCCCCGAACAGATCGCGGCCGCGCACCACGTCCGTTACGCCCTGTGCCGCATCGTCGACCGTGACGGCGAGGTGATAACTGGTCGGCGCGTCCTTGCGGGCGAGCACCACATCGCCGAAGCGCTCTGGGTGAGCCTCAACATTGCCCACCGTAGCGTCCTGCCAATCCAGCGTGCTCCTGCAAAGGCAGGAGGCCAGCTTAGTGGCCGGAGCTAGGCTCCTGCCTTCGCAGGGGCAAAAGGTGGTGAGGGCGCCCTCCATATCCAGCCGCCACGCATGTGGCTCGCGCGGCAGGCGCAGAGCGCGCACGTTCTCGGGCAAGTTCCGACACGTCCCCGGATAAACCACCCCCTCCGGCCCATGCGGCGCCGCTGCGCTGCGGGCGATCTCGGCCGCAATTTCGGATCGGGTGCAGAAGCAGGGATAGACGAGGCTGCGGTCCCGCAGCCGATCGAGCGCGGCCTGATACAGCCCCAGCCGCTCCGATTGCCGCACAATCGGGCCATCCCAGTCGATCCCGAGCCAGCGTAAATTCTCCTCGATTTCGGCGACGAACTCCTCGCGAGTCCTCCTCGAATCGATATCCTCGATTCGAAGCAGGAAGGCGCCGCCGCGCTCCCGGGCGAAGCGATGGGCGAGCAGGGCGGAAAAAGCGTGGCCCAAATGCAGCTGCCCGGTCGGCGACGGCGCGAAGCGCGTGACGATTTTCACGCGCCCACCCCTTGACCGCCCCTCGACGCTTGTGGTGTCATGGCCCCGTCACGCATAGCAGCGACAAGCGTGATGCGAACAGGAGAAGCGGCCGGCAACGTCCCTCTCCCGCGAAGTCTGAGTGCGACAGAGGTCCGGGATCGGCGTTTCGGGAGCGATGCTCCGCACGAAACGGGAGGCCTTTGCCGGTTCATGTACCATCCTGACCTCATCCGACATCCCGACAGCTGCCCCGCATTGGTGCTCAACGCCGATTATACCCCGCTCAGCTATTATCCGCTGAGCCTGTGGTCGTGGCAGACCGCGGTCAAGGCGGTGTTCCTGGAGCGGGTCGACATCATCGCCAGCTATGCCCGCGAAGTGCACAGCCCGACCCGGACGATGCACATCCCCAGCGTGATCGCGCTTCGGCAATATGTGAAGCCGTCCGAGCATCCGGCCTTTACCCGCTTCAACCTGTTCCTGCGCGATCGCTTCCTGTGCCAATATTGCCATTCCCCCAGCGAACTCACCTTCGATCATGTCATTCCGCGCGCGCATGGCGGGCGGACCACCTGGGAGAATGTCACCACCGCCTGCGCGCCGTGCAACCTGCGCAAGGGCGGGCGCACTCCGGCGGGCGCGCACATGCACCTGCAACGCTGGCCGCACCGCCCGACCAGCTGGGAATTGCAGGAACATGGCCGCAGATTTCCGCCCAACTTCCTGCACGAAAGCTGGCGGGATTATCTCTATTGGGATGTCGAGCTGGACGCGTGAATCTTTTACCTCTCCCTGCAGGGGAGAGGGACAGGCGCGGAGCGCCAGGGTGAGGGTCGGGAAGAAATTCTGTCACCGAACTCGACGAAGATATGGCTGCTTAGCAGGACCCTCACCCTCCCACTCGCTTCGCGAGCGGGCCCCTCCCTCTCCCTGAACGGGAGAGGGGCTCATTTCTTCCGCCGCGTCGGCGCGTGGAAATCCGGTTCCTTCCCGCGCACCCAGGCGACGAACCTGCTCAGCTCCGGGTGAGCCCGTAGCGCCTCGGCGCTGTGATAACCCCGCGCGAGCGCCTTGTTGTCGATCGTCGCGTGGATGGTGCGGTGGCAGATCGGGTGCACCGGCACCGTCTCGCGACCGCCGCGGCTTTTCGGGATCGGATGGTGCCATTCCAGCCGCGTGCCGATCGGCCGCTCGCACAGGAAGCAGCTCAGCTCGGATCGCGAAGCCAATGCCGCCACGCGAACCACACCAGCACAATCACCCCGACGAGCACGCACAAGCCAGCGATGATCCAGAACGCCCACGGATTCTTGTCGATCGGAATGCCTTCGACGTTCATCCCGAACAGGCCGGTAATGAAGGTCAAAGGCAGGAAGATGAAGGCGAGCACCCCTATGTAGAGGCTGCGCTGCTCGACCTGTTCGCCGCGCAGGTCGGTAATCTGCTCGTGAAGTAGCCCCGCCCGCTCGCGCACGGCTTCCAGCTCCTCGGCCATGCGGGCGAACTTGTCGGCGGCTTCACGGATGTGCAGCCGATCGTCCTCGTTCAACCATTCGAAATCAAACGCGGCCAAGGTTAGCAGCGCATCGCGATTGGGTGCGACGAAGCGGCGAAAGGCGATCGCCTCGCTGCGTACCTTGGTGATCGACGCCCGGTATTTGTAGAGGCTCTTGATGTCCTCCAGCCCGCTTTCGATGTCGTCGAGGCTGTCGCCGAGCGCCGCCACCTGCGGATCCAATTCCAGGCTGATCGCGAGCGCATAGGCGGCGACCAGGTCGCCCGCATCCTGGATCTTGCCCGCCCTCGCGTGCGCCATGACCGCCTTGGTGGCGTTCATGCGGCGACGGCTGACGGACGTGACCCGGTTCTGATGCACCCACAATCTGATCGACACGAGCCGGTCCGAATCGTCCGGGTCGAGCTCACCCGGGCCGCGCAGATTGATGATCGCGCCATAATCGACGCGGTCGCAGCGCGGCCGGGTTTCGGTTGCCAGCAGTGCGTGCGCCGCGACGTCGGGGATGTGATCCTGGCGCTTGAGCACGGACACGTCGCTCTCGTCGCGGCCGTGCAGGTGCAGCCACAGGAAGCCCGGGCCACGATACACCTCGGCTTCCGGAACGGTGAGTTGCCGGAACGGGCCGTCCCCGATGAGCAGCCCGCACTCCATTCAGAGTTGCGCGAGATAGGCGCGGATCGCGGGCGCCATGTCCTCGCGGGCGAGCGAGAGTGCCAGGTTGGCGATCACGAAGCCGATCTTCTCGCCGCAATCGTGGCGGGCACCGTCGAACGTCACTCCGTGGAAGGGCTGCGTTCCGATCAGCTGCGCCATGGCATCGGTCAGCTGGATCTCGCCACCCGCGCCCTTCTCCTTGCGGTCGAGCACCCGCATCACTTCGGGCTGGAGAATGTAGCGGCCGGGCAGCATCAAATTGGACGGGGCAGTGCCGGCCGCAGGCTTTTCGACCAGTCCGCGGATTTCGGTAAGAGCGCCGTCGCGCTTGCCGGGATCGACGACGCCATAGCGGTGGCACTCCTCCGGCGGAACTTCCAGCGTCGCGACCACATTGCCGCCGATCCGCTCGTACACGTCCACCAGCTGCTTGAGGCAGTTCGGGCGACCGACCATGACCTCGTCGGGCAGCAGCACCGCGAAGGGCTCGTCGCCGACGATGTCGCGCGCGCACCACACCGCGTGGCCAAGCCCGAGCGGTTCCTGCTGGCGAACCGACACAATCGCGCCTGGCGGGAAGCGGGTTGGTTCGAGAACGTCCAGCGATTTGCCGCGCCCGCGCATCGTCGCTTCGAGCTCGTACGAAATGCCGAAATGGTCCTCCAGCGCGCCCTTGCCGCGCCCGGTCACGAAGATCATCTGCTCGATGCCGGCTTCGCGGGCTTCGTCCACCGCATACTGGATAAGCGGCCGATCGACGACCGTCAGCATCTCCTTCGGGATCGCCTTGGTCGCGGGCAGGAAGCGCGTGCCGAGGCCGGCAACGGGGAAGATCGCCTTGCGAACGGGTTTCATCGGAGCTCCAGAGGGCTAGGGCGGTGGCAGGTCGAAGCGATCATCCTGGCGCTCCTCGGAGCGGCGCAGCACTTCATCGACCCGCTCCGGCCGGAGAACGGGTGGCGGCGTCAGCAATTCGTCGGTGGTCGGCGCCCGCGCGGACTGTTGCGGCGCGACCGGCATCTGCTCGCCCGCCGCCGGCCGAAGCGGCTCCCGCCCGCCGCACGCGGCGAGCGACAGCAGCAGCGCCGCGATGGGGAGAGCCGTCTTCATCCCGACCGTCATTGCGAGGAGCGGAGCGACGAAGCAATCCAGAAAAAGCAGACTGGCATGCCAGGGCTGGATTGTCTTGCTTCGCTCGCAAAGCCATCCGAGTTGAAGGGCGACGCTTGCGAGGGCGCAAGGCCGTTCCTATCCGCTCATGTGATGCGCTGTGTCTCAATTCTGATCGCGATGGCCGCGCTCTCCGGTTGCGGCGGGGACGCGCCCGATCCGAACAAAGCCGAGGCGATCGTTTCGAATTCAGCAGAAAAGATCGAGACCGGCCGCCTCGACCGCTCCTTTGCCGGCACGCCGGCGCCGCGCAGCATCTTCGAGGATCCGGCCGGCGAGGCGATCACGCTGGCGGATCTCGGGGGCCGGCCGCTGCTGGTCAATCTGTGGGCGACCTGGTGCCCACCCTGCGTCGCCGAAATGCCGATGCTGGACGCGCTCGCCGCGCGCGAGCCGCGCCTGCAGGTGCTGGCGGTCAGCGAGGATTTGAACGGCCACGACAAGGTCGATGCCTTCTTCGCCGGCCGCCGCTTCGCCAAGCTCCAACCCTATATCGATCCGGGCCTGTCGCTGATAACGGAGCTCAAGGTGGATACGCTGCCGACCACCATCCTCTACGACTCTCGCGGCCGGGAGGTCTGGCGGATGACGGGAATGGCGGAATGGACGGGCGAGCGCGCCGCCCGGCTGCTGGAGGAAGCGCGCTGAGCGGCTTGGTTGAAGCAAAGGCGGCGGGCGGGTAGAGCTTGGCCCGTCTGACATCATCAAGGGTAGCAAGCGGGCAATGGCCGGCCATAGCAAGTTCAAGAACATCATGCATCGCAAGGGCGCGCAGGACAAGAAGCGCTCGGCGATGTTCTCCAAGCTGTCGCGCGAGATCACGGTCGCGGCTAAAATGGGCACGCCGGATCCGGACATGAACCCGCGACTGCGCGCGGCGGTGATGGCGGCCAAGGCGCAGTCGATGCCCAAGGACAATATCCAGCGCGCGATCGACAAATCGTCGATGGGCGACGCCGCCGATTACGAGGAACTGCGCTACGAGGGTTTCGGCCCGGGCGGCGTGTCGCTGATCGTCGAAGCGCTGACCGACAATCGCAATCGCACCGCCACCAACGTCCGCACGATCTTTGCGAAGAACGGCGGCAATCTGGGCGCGAGCGGATCGGTCAGCCACGGCTTCAGCCGGCTCGGCCTGATCGGCTATCCGGCCGGGGCCGGCAGCGCCGACGCGGTGTTTGAGGCTGCGATCGAGGCGGGCGCGGAGGATGTCGAATCCGATGCTGAAAGTCACCAGATCTGGACCGCGCAAGAGGATTTGCACGAAGTCGCCAAGGCACTGGAGAAAGCCCTCGGCGAGCCGGAAAGCACCAAGCTGGCCTGGCGGGCGCAAACGCCGGTCGAGGTTGGCGAAGCGGAAGCCGGCACGCTCATCAAGCTCATCGATGCGCTGGAAGACGACGATGACATTCAGACCGTTTGGGGCAATTACGAGGTGTCGGACGACGTGATGGAGCGGCTGGGTTGATCGCGCGCCCCTCTCCCGACGAGAGAGGGAGGGGGCCATGCGAAGCATGGGAGGGTGAGGGTGATCTTTTCGCCCGCATGCTCACCCTCACCCTTCCGCCGCTCCGCGGCTCCCTCCCTCTCCCGAGGGGAGAGGGACTGTGATCCTGATCGGCATTGACCCCGGCCTCGGCTGCACCGGCTGGGGGGTGATCGCGGCGGAGGGCAATCGGCTGCGGCACATCGCGAACGGGCAGGTTCGCACCGACGCGAAGTCCGCATTGGCGGACCGGCTGCTCCAGCTCCACGATCGCCTGGCTGAGGTGATCGCCGAGCATCGCCCGGAAGGCGCAGCGATCGAGGAGGTGTATGTCAACGACAACGGGCAATCGACGCTCAAGCTCGGTCATGCCCGCGGCGTGCTGCTGCTGGTCGCGGCGCGCAGTGGGCTGGTCGTCGGCGAATATGCGCCATCGCTGGTGAAGAAGGCAGTGGTCGGCACTGGGGGGGCGGAGAAGGCCCAGGTGCACGCGATGGTGTCACGGCTGCTGCCCGGCGTGAAGATCGCCGGCGCGGACGCGGGTGATGCGCTGGCGGTCGCCATCACGCACGCGCATCATCTGGGCACGCGCAAACTCCTCATGCTCCGTTCGGCCTGAGCCTGTCGAAGGCCGCTCCTTCTTTCCGGGCATTTGAAGAAGCGAATGTGGTGGGCTTCGACAAGCTCAGCCCGAACGGGTTAGAGTCACGGGATGACTGAAACAAAGCTCAACCGCCGATGATCGCCAGCCTGCGTGGCCGCCTGCTGAGTTTCTCGGCGGATAACGCGGTGATCGACGTGGGCGGCGTCGGCTATCTCGTCGGCGCGTCGACCCGCACGCTGTCGGGCCTCGGCGCGATCGGCGACGAGGTCGTGCTCCACACCGAGATGCTGGTCGCGGAGGAGTTCATCCGGCTGGTCGGCTTCGCGTCGGCCGAGGAGCGCGACTGGTTTCGGCTGCTCACCTCGGTCCAGGGCGTCGGCGCCCGCGTCGCGCTCGGCATCCTGTCGGCGCTGACCGGCAACGATCTTCACCGCGCGATCATGAGCGGCGACAAAGCGATGGTCGCCCGCGCGCAAGGCGTCGGCCCCAAGCTCGCCCAGCGGATCGTCAACGAGCTCAAGGACAAGGCCGGCGGCATCGTCCTCGGCGCGGCAACCATGCCCTCCGCACCGGTCGGAAGCCACGCCGCCGACGCGGTATCGGCACTCCAGAATCTGGGCTTCCGCCCCGCCGAAGCCGGCGCAGCTGTCGGCAAAGCCAAGGAAGAGCTCGGCGAACATGCAAGCCTCGATGCGCTTGTCCGGCTGGCGCTCAAGAAGGCGGCACGGTAGAAGCGCAGCATGAGCCAGCTTACCATCTCGCTACCCCCCGAGCTGCAGGGCTGGGTCGATGCGCGCTTGGCCAAGGGTGGCTACACCGACGCGGAAAGCTACGTGCGGCAGCTTATCCAGCATGATCGATATGCCTACGAAGCAGAAGTGCAGCGCGTTCGTAAGCTGATCGACGAGGGATTAGCGTCCGGCGTGCTGGACGCCGAGCCGGAAGACGTCTTGGACGAGGTCATCGCCGGCATCTACGATTCGAATGACTAGGCTGAGGTTAAGCGCCCAAGCGCGTGCCGACCTTCAGGAAATCAGACAGGCAGGCCTAAGCGAGTACCCTCTAGTCGCAGTCGAAGCACATCTGCAGGGCTTTAGGCGATGGTTCCAGCTGCTTCGGGAGCATCCGTTTGCCGGACAGGAGCGTGCAGAGTTCGAGCTCGGGATGAAGTCGCTCTCTCACCGGCCGCATCGCATCCTCTACAAACTCGATGGTGGTAACGTTCTCATCGTGCGCATACTGCATCACTCGCAAGATGTTCGCAGCGCCCTGCGAGGAACATCTTGACCGACGACCGCATCCTCTCCGCCTCGCGCCGCCCCGAGGACGTCGACGCCGCGCTGCGCCCGAAGACGCTCGACGAATTCGTCGGGCAGAAAGCCGCACGGGAGAATCTGCGCGTGTTCATCCAGGCCGCGAAGGCGCGCGGGGATGCGCTCGATCATGTGCTGTTCTTCGGGCCGCCGGGCCTGGGCAAGACGACTCTGGCGCAGATCATCGCGCGCGAGCTTGGGGTCGGTTTCCGCGCCACCTCGGGGCCGGTGATTGCCAAGTCAGGCGATCTCGCTGCCTTGCTGACCAACCTCGAAGACGGCGACGTCCTGTTCATCGACGAAATTCACCGCCTCGCGCCGGTGGTCGAGGAAGTGCTCTACCCCGCGATGGAGGACCGCGCGCTCGATCTGATGATCGGCGAAGGGCCGTCCGCGCGATCGGTGCGGATCGATCTGCCCCGCTTCACCCTGGTCGGCGCGACGACGCGGCAAGGCTTGCTCACCACCCCCTTGCGGGATCGGTTCGGCATTCCGGTGCGGCTCAACTTCTATACCGTCGAAGAATTGGAGCAGGTGGTGCGCCGCGCCGCCGGGCTGCTGGCGCTCGATCTGACGGAGGACGGCGCGACGGAGGTCGCTCGCCGTTCGCGCGGAACGCCGCGCATTGCTGGACGCCTGCTGCGCCGCGTGCGTGATTTCGCCCATGCCGCGGGTCAGGAGACGGTCGATGCCGGCGCGGCCGACGCTGCGCTTACTCGAATGGAAGTGGACGCGCTGGGCCTCGACGCGATGGACCGGCGTTACCTGCTGATGATCGCGGACATCTACAAAGGCGGGCCGGTCGGGGTCGAAACGCTTGCCGCCGGCTTGTCGGAGCCGCGCGATACCGTCGAGGAAGTGATCGAGCCTTATCTTATCCAGCTTGGGCTGGTCGCGCGGACGGCCCGGGGGCGCTGCCTGAACGGGCGCGCCTGGACGCATCTCGGCATGGCCCCGCCGCAAGGATCGGGGCAAGGTGGGCTGTTCGAAGGGAAATGAGGGAGTGATGGTGCGAATGATCGATAGAGCTCGGTTCTGGCGCCCGACACCGTTCGGCCTGAGCTTGTCGAAGCATGTCCTGAGCGGCTGCCGCAGGCAGGCCGCCGAAGGGGCCGCTCTTTTCTCGCCATCCAGCCCGAAAGGGCAGAGGGCGGCTTCGACAGGCTCAGCCCGAACGGTTCTGGTGGGGTTGGCGCTGTTCGTATCCGCGCCGCTCCCGGCTCAGATCGCAGCTCCGCCCGCGCGCCTGCCGCTCCCGGCGCAGCCCGCGCCTAAACCGACCGTGCTGACGCCCAATTACACCGACGACAGCAATTGGCTGTGTCTGCCCAGCCGCGACGATCCCTGCTCGGCGCCGCTCGCGACCACGGCGCTGAACCCGAACGGCTACGGCTCGACGGGGCAGGTCCGCCCGGCCGCGAAGCCCGCTGCCGATTGCTTCTACATCTACCCGACCGTGTCGCGCGATCGCGCTCTCAACAGCGATCTGATCGCCGGGCTGGAGGAGAAAGGCACCGCCGCCACCCAATTCGCGCGCTTCGGGACGGTGTGCCGCACCTTCGCGCCCATCTATCGCTCGGTGACGCTCGGCGCGCTGCCGCTCGCATTCGCAGGGCAGAATCTCCAGCCCAATTTCAATACGGCTTATGGCGACGTGCTCGCGGCCTGGCGCGATTTTCAAAGCCGGCGCGCCAAGGATCGGCCGTTCGTGATCATCGCCCACAGCCAGGGCTCGATCCACGCCACCCGTCTCATCCAGCAGGAGATCGAAGGCAAGCCGGTCGCGAAACGCATGCTTTCCGCGATCCTGCTCGGCTGGCCGGTCGAAGTTCCTCCCGGCAAGCTGGTCGGTGGCAGCTTCAAATCGACGCCGCTTTGCTCCCGCAACAGCCAGACCGGCTGTGTGCTGACCTATATGAGCTTCCGCGCCGAAAGCCCGCCGGCGGCCGGCTCGTTCCTCGGTCGCGCCACCCGCCCGGGAATGACCGCGGGCTGCACCAACCCCGCCGCGCTCGGCGGTGATCGGCCAGCGCCGCTGGACTCCTACTGGTTCGCGCTTGCCCCGTCCGGCGGTGGCGAGCCGGTCAGCTGGTCCAGCAGCGGCCCGCCCGCCACCCCCTTCCTGCGCACCGAAGGCTTGGCGATCGGGCAGTGCGTCCATCAGGGCCAGGCCGGCTACCTCTCGATCCGCGTCAACGCCGATCCCACCGACGCGCGCACCGACCGGATTCCAGGGGACGTGTATATCGCCGGCCAGCGCAATGCCGGCTGGGGATTGCACGTCGCCGACATGAACCTCGCGCAAGGCGATCTCGTCCGGTTGGTGGAAGCGCAGGTGCGGGCCTACCGCGCGCAGTGATCCGTCATGCCAGCGAAGGCTGGCATCTCGGGACGCGAGAACGCCAGCTTTTCTTCCGGCCTGAGACCCCAGCCTTCAGCTTTTGGCTGAAGTTTATCCTGAGCGCCTGCCTTGCAGGCAGTCGAAGGGCTGGGGTGACGAGATTGACACTCCCGTTAACCTTGTAAAAGCCCCGGCTCGTCGATGGCGAGTCTGGCGGCCTTTTCACTGGATTCTCCGGCCGATAGACCGGCCGCGTGGGCGGGGATTTCGGGTCAGCATATCGCGGCGGCTTCGTGGGGCGTACCCACCGCTTCGCGCTGCGCGTCTATTTCGAAGATACGGATGTGGCCGGCATCGTCTATTACGCCAATTACTTGCGCTTCATGGAGCGGGCGCGATCAGACATGCTGCGCGCCGTCGGCATTGATCAGCGCGCCGCGATCGATGGCGGCGAGGGCGTCTATGCCGTGGCTGACCTGCAAATCCGTTATCGCGCGCCGGCAAGGCTGGACGACGAACTGGTCGTGGAAAGCCAGGTCCGGGAAGTCCGCGCCGCCTCCTGCCTCATTCATCAGCGAGTCATGCGCGGGGAGGCCATTCTGACGGATGCCGTCGTGACCGCGGCCTTTCTGTCGCCGGAAGGCCGACCCAAGCGCCAGCCGCGCGCCTGGGTTCAGAAGTTCGAACGGTTGTTGGAGGATATGCGTTGAGCGTTGAAGGTGCGGCCGCGGCGGGAATGATGTCCCCGATCGCCTTGTTCATGCAGGCCGACATCGTCGTCAAAGCCGTAATGATCGGGCTGCTGCTGGCCAGCATCTGGACCTGGACGATCATTATCGGCCAGGCGCGGCGCATCCGCCGCGCGGTCCGCGAGGGCGAGCGGTTCGAACAGGAATTCTGGAAGGCGGAGGACATCGACCGCTTCCACGACAAGCGCGGGGCCGAGGATCTGCCCAGCGCCAAGGTGATGTCGGCCGGCTTGGTCGAATGGCGGCGCTCGACCGGCGGCAAGAGTGTCGACAAGGACGGCACCCGCTCTCGCCTCGCGATGGCGATGCATTCGGCGGTCACCGAGCAGGTCGATCGGCTGGCGGAGCGATTGAACATCCTGGCGACGATCGGATCGGTCGCGCCGTTCGTCGGCCTGTTCGGCACCGTCTGGGGCATCATGCGCAGCTTCAGCGACATTGCCGGCGCCAACAACACCAGCCTCGCCGTGGTCGCGCCCGGCATTGCCGAAGCCTTGTTCGCGACTGCATTGGGCCTGTTCGCGGCGATCCCCGCGGTGATCGCCTATAATCGCATGAGCTACGGCATCAACCGCATCGAAGCCCGCCTGACCCGCTTCGCCGATGCCTTCCACGGCACGCTCAGCCGCGAGCTGGAGTTCGAAGGCTGATGGCTATGGGTCCGATCCTCGGTTCCAATCGCCGCGGCCGCCGTTCGCCGATGGCGGAGATCAACGTCACGCCGATGGTGGACGTGATGCTGGTGCTGCTGATCATCTTCATGGTGACGGCGCCGCTGCTGGTCGCCGGCGTACCGGTCGATCTTCCCGAAACCAAGGCGGGCGCGCTCGATCAGGAAGCCAAGCCGATCCAGATCTCGGTCGAGGGCGGCGGCGCCGTGTTCGTCGACGACACCCCCGTTCCGCAAGGCGAGCTCGGCGCGCGCCTGGCCCAGATCGCGGCGACATCCACGGAGGAAGGCGGCCCGCGCATCTTCCTGCGCGCCGATCGCAGCCTCGATTACGGCCGCGTGATGGCGGTGATGGGCGAAATCAATGCCGCGGGCCTGCGCAAGGTGGCCCTCGTCAGTACGCAGGGCGAGGCTCAGTGACGCGCGGCTTCACCCCCACTCCGCTCACCCTGAGCTTGTCGAAGGGCTGTCCTTCTCTTCGGCCGCACGAAGGAAGGGCAGGGCTTCGACAAGCTCAGCCTGAGCGGAGCTGTATGATCGAGGGTAGCGCGTAGTGGACCGCGCTGAAGCCACAGGTTTCGGCGTTGCGCTGGCGGGGCATGGCGTCCTGCTCGCGATCCTGTCGCTCGGGCTGGCCAGCGTGAAGCAGCCGCCGTTGATGAACGAGCCGATGGAAGTTTCGATCGTCGAGGAGGTCGCGCTCAGGAGCGCGGTGACCGAGGCCGCCCCGGAAGCGCCCGCCCAGAGCGTCGCTCCGGAACTTGGGGCCCCGGAAGAGCCCGCGCCGATCGAACAACCCACGCCGGAGCCGACTCCGCCGGCGCCGGTGCCGGAGCCAGTCCCGCCGTTGCCCCAGCCCAAGCCGATTCCCAAAGCGGTCCTCCCGCCACCGCCGAAGCCGACGCCCAAGCCGGTTCCGAAACCTGCGCCGGCGGCCACAAAGCCAGCGCCGGCCAAGCCGCAGCCCAAGCCCGCACCGGCCAAACCGGCACCTGCAAAGGCCGCCTCGAAGCCTGCTCCGACGAAATCCGCACCTGCCAGGCCGGCCCCGCCGTCGCAGGCCGCATCGGGCAAGGGCCAGGCGCAGGCGGCGCGGGGCTCACGGCTGGGACGCGACTTTCTCAAGGGGCTCGGCTCCGACCCGAGCCCGTCCACCTCGGCCAAACCGACCGGCGCCGTGATGAGCGCGATCCAGCTGTCGGGGATCAAGTCCGCAATCCAGCGGCAGATCCAGCCTTGCGCTGACCGTCAGGTCAATCCGGGGCCGGGCGCCAGTGCGATCCAGGTGACGTTGAACCTTCGGCTCAATCCGGACGGCTCGCTCGCCGGCAGTCCGTCCGTGGTGCGCACCAGCGGCGTCAACGACGAAAATGGCCGTTACGAAAAGCGCGTCGCCGATCTGGCGATCGCCGCCTATCGCGGGTGCGCGCCGCTGCGCGGATTGCCGAGTGAGCTCTACCGCACGGCCAAGGGTGGGTGGAGCAACATCAACATGAACTACAAGCTGCCGGGATGATGGGGGTTTTTGTGCGCGTGTCTTCAATCAGGAAGTTTTTCGTCACCCCACCGAAGGCTGGGGTCCAAGCTGACTCCGTATGGATGCCAGCCTCCGCTGGCATGACGCGGAAAGTCGTCGCCCCAGCGAAGGCTGGGGCCCAAGTCGAGTCAGCATGGATGCCAGCCTTCGCTGGTGTGACGAGGGAAGGGTTGCTCCTTTTTTTATCTCTCGCCTTGGCTTTTGCCGCGCCAGCCGCTGCCCAGGAGGCTCCGCCCGCCGACGACGGACCCGCGCTGGAAGTGGACATCGTCGGCGGCATTTCCGCGCCGATGCCGATCGCGGTGCCGGTCATGCCGACGCCGGCGGTGGTGCAGGTTGCCGAAGGGCTGACCACGGAAGCGATGGGCCGCCAGGTCGCCGAGATCGTCGCGAGCGACCTGCGCAATTCAGGCCTGTTCACGCCAACTGGGCCGTCCGGCCTGCCCGGCGTCACTTTCCCGCAAGTGACCGCGCCGAATTTCGGCCTGTGGAACAACGCGCAGGCGCTGGTGCAGGGCTTCGTGCAGGCTGGTGGCGACGGCAAGCTCACCGTCGGCTGCTACCTGTACGATGTCGCCGCCCGCTCCGAGCTCACCCGGCAGGGCTTCGTCGTCGCGGCGCGTGACTGGCGGCGGGCCGCGCATAAATGCGCCGACGCCATCTATGCCCGGCTGACCGGCGAGGGCGCTTATTTCGATAGCCGCATCGTCTACGTCGCCGAGAGCGGGCCCAAGGGCAAGCGCACCAAGCGGATCGCGGTGATGGACCAGGACGGTGCCAATCACCGCTTCCTCACCAACGGCCAATCGACGGCGCTGACGCCGCGTTTCTCGCCCGACCAGAAATGGCTCACTTACATGAGCTATGACGGCCAGCGGCCGCAGGTCTGGCTGTACGACATGGCCGCCGGGCGGCAGCGCCTGCTGGTCAGCCAGCCGAACATGACCTTCGCGCCGCGCTTTTCGCCGGACAGCCGCTCCGTCGTCTTCTCGATGGCGGTGAACGGCAACACCGACATCTACCGTGTGCCGGTGACGGGCGGCACGCCGCAACGGCTGACCAACACGCCGGGCATCGACACGGGCGGCAGCTACTCGCCCGACGGCAGCAGGATCGTGTTCGAAAGCGACCGTGGCGGATCGCAGCAGCTCTACGTGATGCGGGCGGACGGCTCCGATCAGCGCCGGATCAGCTTCGGCGGCGGTCAATATGGCACGCCCGTCTGGAGCCCGCGCGGCGATCTGATCGCCTATACCAAGATCGGTGGCGGCTTCCGGATCGGCGTGATGAATGCCGGTGGCGGCGGCGAGCGTGTGCTGACCGAAGCCTGGCAGGACGAGGGGCCGAGCTGGGCGCCTAACGGCCGCGTGATCAACTTCTTCAGGACCGCTCAAGGGTCGGGCAGGACCGAACTCTGGTCGGTCGATCTGACCGGCGTCAACGAAAAGCAGATCAGGACGCCGCTCGACGGCTCCGACCCGTCCTGGTCGCCACTGCAGAACTAACCCCGAGTCGCTTATCCCTGGGAGGAACGAGACATGATGACGAACAATGGATTGAAGCTGTTGGCGATGGCCGCCGCGCTTGGCCTGGCCGGCTGCTCCAAGAAGAAGCCCGCCGAATTGCCGCCGCCCCCGATCGGCGCGGACGGCGGGGCCGGCCAGGACGGAACCGGCGCGGATGGAACCGATGGCAGCGGCGGCGTCGGCACGACCGCGCTGCCCGGCAGCCGCGCCGATTTCCTGGCGAGCGTGCCGTCCGAGAGCATCCTGTTCGAAACCGACAGCTACAGCGTCGATGCGCAGGACCGCGCGATCCTGGACGCGCAGGCCGCCTGGCTGCAGCGCAACGCCACCGTGCGGGTCACGATCGAGGGCCATGCCGACGAGCGCGGCACCCGCGAATACAATCTCGCCCTCGGCGATCGCCGCGCCAATGCCGCCAAGAACTACCTCGCCGCGCGCGGCATCGACGCCGGCCGGATGAGCGTGATCAGCTGGGGCAAGGAACGCCCGGCCGCCCTCGGCTCCGACGAAGGCGCCTGGGCGCAGAACCGCCGCGCGGTGACGGTGCTGCCGGAGTGAGGCACCAGCCCCTCTCCCCTTTGACGGGAGAGGGTTGCGCAGCCTTGGCGAGCGTCTTCCAGCGAGCTTAGGCGTAGCTGGGAGAGGGTGACAGCGGCGGAGAGTGCCCGCTGACCGTGTCACCCTCTCCAACTTCGCCTAGGTTCCTTCGTCACCAAGGCTCCGTATCCTCTCCCGTCAAAGGGAGAGGGTCATGATAGGCTCTCATCCAGCAATCGCCCCAGCCTCAACCCACCCCGCGCGATTTGCGTGCGGATTACCGGGATCAGCGCCGTAACGTTCTCCTCGTCGATCACCGGCCGCGTCGCGGGCTTCGGCCCGCACGGGTCCGCCATGACGCTGCCGTAGGCATAAGTCCGGCTCGCCTCCCAGCTTTCGCGCGCCCACTCGGTGACCGTGCCAGCTGTCATAACCGTCCGCTGTTCCGGCATTAGTGAGGCTAGGATCCCGCGCGCCCCGGCCGCCGGCGTCGAGATTCCCCGTTCCGCCAGGTAGCCGTCCCAGATCGAATGCAGGTTCGCACGCCCGGCGATCAGCCCGTAGGAAGCCGCGAAGTCGTTTCCGCCCTTGTCGCCACGATCGCCGGCGTGAAGCGGCATGTGCAGATCGCCGACGAAATGAGCGAGAAAGGCGAGCGCCATCAGCCGCTCCCGCACCGGCAGCGTGCGATCGGCGAGCAGCTTCTGGTTGCGCTCGATCTGCGCCGAAACGCAATTGCCGTCACGGCACGCGCTCGCCTGATCGAACGGCTTGCAGATATCGACATTCTGGTAATGCCAGGGAAAGCTGTAGCTGAACCGGTCGCGCAATTGCCGCACGCAATCGGGCCAATAGGCCGCGTCCTCGATCGTCCGAATGGGACATGTCGGTGTCTCCAGCACGGCCGAACGAGCGATCAGCCGCCGAATCTCCGCACGGGTGGACGGGCGAGCCGTGTCCTCCGCGATCCTGGCGATCGTGTAATGGCCATATTCCCACCATGCGAATGCCGGCGATGGCAGGAGCAGGGCCGCGAGCAGCAGGAGGAAGCGCATTCACTCGTCTCCGTAGATGGCGACGGTGCGGCCGTCCGCCGTCGCCGTGCCGCGATACATGCCTTCTGAGTTGAAGGCGTAAACCGGCTCGCCGGCGGGCGTCACCACGATCACGCCGCCATTGCCGCCAAGCGCGCCGACATCGGCGATCACCGCGTCGGCGGCCGCTTGGGCGCTTTCGCCCAGATAGCGGATCCGCGCCGCGATCTCGTGCGCGACGGCGGCACGGATGAAATATTCGCCGGAACCCGTCGCCGAAACCGCGCAACTGCGATCGTCCGCCCAGGTGCCGGCCCCGATCAGCGGGGAATCCCCGATCCGGCCCCAGCGCTTGCCGGTGATGCCGCCGGTGGACGTCGCCGCCGCGACATGGCCGTCCGCGTCGCGGGCGACCGCGCCGATCGTGCCGAACTTCATATCCACGTCGAACCAGTCGGCACCCTTGGCCTTGAGTTCCTCAAGCTGCTGGCGGCGTTGCGGCAGATCGAAATAGTCGCGTCCGGCCTGCTCGGCACCGATTTCCCGCGCGAACTGATCGGCGCCCCTGCCGCCGAGCAGGACGTGGGGGCTATGCTCCATCACCGCGCGGGCGAGGCTGATCGGATTGCGGGTCGCGCTGACGCCGGTCACCGCGCCGGCGTCGCGCTCCCGCCCGTCCATGATCGCCGCATCCAGCTCGGTCGTGCCGTCGAAGGTCAGCACCGCGCCGCGTCCGGCGTTGAACAGTTCGTTGTCCTCCAAAGCGCGCGCTGCCGCTTCCACCGCGTCCAGCGCGCTGCCGCCGTCGCCAAGCACGGCCGCGCCCGCCGCCAGCGCCGCATCGAGACCCGCCCGATGCGCCGCGTCCAGCTCCGGCGTCATCCGCGACCGTTCCAGCACCCCCGCTCCGCCGTGGATGACCAAAGTCCAGCTTGGTTGGTCGGGCATATCTGATCGTCTCCAGGGGCAAAGGCTTCGTGGTCAGGGGCGAGCGCTTAACTGCCCGGCTCCGTTCCCGCCAGCGGCTTGCCTTCACGCTTGACGAAGCAAGCCACATATAATTATGATATCTTGATAACGCGAAAAGGGGTCAGCGATGAACGAGAACAAGTCCGTAAGCCTTAATGCACTCAGGCTGTCGCGCGAACGGCCCGCCGCCACTCAGAACGGCTACCTGATGCTGCTCGTCCTGTTGGTGGCATTGGTTGCCGCCGGCTACGCCTTCTGGGGCTTCACCCAGGGCGACATCGGCCTGGGCCTGCCGCTGCTGATCGGCGCAGGGTTCGTCTTCCTGTTCGTGTTGTGCGGTTTTTATCTGCTCCAGCCCAACCAGGCTGCGGCGATCCTGCTGTTCGGCGATTATCGCGGGACGGATCGCACTTCGGGGCTGCGCTGGGTGCTGCCCTGGCTCACCCGCACCAAGATCTCCACCCGCGTCCACAATGTCACGTCGGAGCGGCTCAAGGTCAACGATCTGCGCGGCAATCCGATCGAGATCGCCTCCAACGTCGTCTGGCGCGTGACCGATTCCGCACAGGCTCTTTTCGACGTGGACGATTACACCAAGTTCCTGTTCATCCAGATCGAGAGCGCGCTGCGTCACGTCGGCGCGAAATATGCCTATGACGATATCGAGCATCAGGAAGTGACGCTTCGAAGCCATGCCGATGTCGTTTCGGCCGAGATCGCCGCCGAATTGCAGGATCGGGTCGCAGTGGCCGGCATCACCATCGACGAATGCCGCCTGACCCATCTCGCCTACGCGCCGGAGATCGCGCAGTCGATGCTGCGCCGCCAGCAGGCCGAAGCGGTGATCGCGGCACGGCAGAAGATCGTCGTCGGCGCGGTCAGCATGGTCGAGACCGCGCTCCAGATGTTGTCGGAAAAGAACGTCGTCGAGCTGGATGACGAGCGCCGCGCGGCGATGGTGTCGAATCTGATGGTGGTGCTCTGCTCGGACCGCGACACGCAGCCCGTCGTCAACGCGGGCTCGCTTTACCAGTAGGCGCGGTGTCCACTCCTCCACCCAAGAAGGCGTTTCCGCTACGCATCGAGCCCGCCTTGTGGGACGCGCTGGAACGCGCGGCCGCCAACGATCTGCGCAGCGTCAATGCGCAGATCGAATGCCTGCTGCGCGAGGCGCTGGGCCGGCGCGGCATCAAGATCGCTCCGCCCGAACAGCGCAGGCGGGGTCGGCCGTCAAAAGATGGGTGAACAAGGCCCGCCCCGAGTCGTTGTCAGCCCGACACGATCAGGAGACGGAAATTGAACATCGATCAGCTTGCCGGTGAGACCGGAACCGACCTTGGCGCGCTCGGCGCCCGCCTCGGCATGACGCCCGACCAGACCCGCCAGGCGATGGCATCGCTGCTGCCAGCGGTGGCGGGCGGCTTCCAGAAGCGCGCCGACGCGGACGATCTACCCGGCACCGCGCAGCTCGCGAGCGGCGTCGCGCCGCATGAGGCGGTCGCGCCCGGGAATGCCGTGCTCGGCAACATCTTCGGCTCCAAGGACGTCAGCCGCCAGGTCGCGCAGCACGCGGCGGGCCAGACCGGCATGTCGAGCCAGATCATGAAGGCGCTGCTGCCGGTGGTCGCGGCCATGGTCGCGCAGCATTTGATGGGCCGGATGGGCGGCGCCGGCGCCGGCGGGCTTGGCGGCGGAATGGGCGGTGGCTTGGGCGGTGTCCTCGGCTCCGTGCTCGGCGGCGGCTCCGGCGGCCTCGGCGGCGCGATTGGCGGCGGTGGGAGCGCACCGGCTCAGCAGCCGGGCGGAATGGGCGGCGGCGGCGGCCTGGGCGATCTCCTGGGTGGCCTGCTCGGCGGCGGCAGTGGCGGCGCGAGCCGGGGCGGCAATCCGCTCGACGATATTCTCGGCGGCATGATGGGTGGCCGGCGTTGACCTAGGCCGTCGGACTTGAAGCCGGCGCCCGATTTGTGCCGGCAGGCCTTCACTTGAGCCCGATCAGTGGGCGCAGCCAGCCGACTCGCCTGCCCGCTAGGTAGAAGAGCAGGCAGGCCACGGTCGTGACCACCAGCAGGATCGCGAATTCAGCGAGGGGCGGCAGGCGAAAGCGGAGCAGATACCAGCCGGCGACCACGATCGCCGTCTGATGAATGATGTAGAAGGGAAATACCGCTTCGTTCAGCGTCGCCCGGACGGGGTGATCGCGGTTCCAGAAGCGATCAGCCATGCCGATCAGCGCGATCACCCCTGCCGCCCCCTGCGCGGCGCGGATCGAGAAATAGGGAAGCTCCAACCAAACCGGGATAGGCGTGCGACCCGGATAGAGAAGCTCGACTCCGGCCACGAACGAATAGGCCATCGCCGCGATCAGGGCCGCTACGTGCCACCAGCGCCGGATGCCCGCCCATGCTGTCTCCGACCGCGCCAGCGCGAAGCCGAACAGGAAGGCCGGCAGGAAGATGATGTGCCCCGGCCAGTCGTCGACAAGTGCGTTGGTGGAAGTTTGCCCCCGCGCAAGCACGCCTTGGGCGAGCACGAACCAGGCGAGCACGATCCATGATGCACGTTTCCTGGCGAACCATCGATCGAACCAGGTTTGCGCATGGACGCGCCGCCCGAGTGGCGTGGCCACGGCGATCAGCAGCGAATAGACCCAAAGGTAAACGACGAACCAGAGATGCTGCCAAGTCGGGACGATCAGGTCGTCCGCGATCGCGCCGAAGCGGAAATAGTCGTTCAGCCAGAAGAACGGATAGCTGTTTCGATAGCCATGCTCGACGACCATCTCGACCCAGGGCTGCGGCGGCACGATCAGCACCATGCCGACGGCCAGCGGGATCAGCAGGCGGGCGCTTCGAGATCGCACGAATGCACCGGGACCCGCCGTGCGAGCCATCAGCGCCCGGCTCGCGAAACCGGAAACCACGAACAGGAGCGGCAGTCGCCACGGATTGAGCGCCAGCATCGGCACGGCGACCCATTCAACCGGATCGGCAGTCTTCACGTGCCAGTCCCAATGCACGAAGAACATGCCGATATGGTAGAAGATGAGCAGGCCGAACGCGCAGATCCGGAGCCAATCCATGCCGTAATGCCGAGCCGTCATGGCCGCCCCCGCGCTTCATTTCCGTCCCGGTAGGCACTATAGAGACGGGGAACCCGCAAAGGCATCCCTCAATGTCCCTCCGCCCGTGGCGCGATATCGCGCGTCGTCCTTCGCGCCAGATCATGGTCGGCAACGTGGCCGTGGGCGGCGATGCGCCCGTCACCGTGCAGACCATGACCAACACGCTGACCAGCGATGCGCGGGCGACGATGGATCAGATTCGGCGCTGCGAAGAGGCCGGGGTCGACATCATCCGCGTGTCGTGCCCCGACGTGGAGAGCACGGCGGCGCTCCGCCAGATCGTCCGCGCCTCGCGCGTCCCGATCGTGGCCGACATCCACTTCCACTATAAGCGCGCGCTGGAAGCGGCGGATGCTGGCGCGGCGTGCCTGCGCATCAATCCCGGCAATATCGGCTCGGCCGAGCGCGTCCGCGAAGTTGTCAACGCGGCCAAGGCGAATGGCTGCGCGATCCGCATCGGCGTCAATGCCGGCAGCCTGGAGCGCGACCTGCTCGAAAAATATGGCGAGCCTTGCCCCGAGGCCTTGGTCGAATCCGCGCTCGACCATATCCGCATTCTCGAGGAGCATGACTTCCGCAACTACAAGGTGGCGGTCAAGGCGTCCGACCTGTTCCTTGCCGTCGCAGCCTATCAGCAGCTCGCCGAAACGGTCGATTGCCCGCTCCACCTCGGCATCACCGAAGCCGGCGGCCTGCGCGGCGGCACCGTCAAGAGCGCGATCGGGATCGGCTCGCTGCTCTGGTTCGGGATCGGCGACACGATCCGCGTCTCCCTTTCCGCCGAGCCGGAAGAGGAAGTGCGGGTCGGCTTCGAAATCCTCAAGAGCCTCGGCATCCGCAATCGCGGCGTCCGCGTCGTTTCGTGCCCGTCCTGTGCGCGGCAGGGATTCGACGTGATCCGGACCGTGCAGAAACTGGAAGACCGGCTCAGCCATATTCGCACGCCCTTGTCGCTCTCCGTCCTGGGTTGCGTCGTCAACGGCCCTGGCGAGGCGCGCGAAACCGACATCGGCATCACCGGCGGCGGCGGCGGCAAGCACATGGTCTATCTGTCCGGAGTGACCGACCACCATGTCCGCGACGAGGAAATGGTCGATCACATCGTCCGCCTGGTCGAGGCCAAGGCCGCCGAGATCGAGTCCGGGATGATCGACGCCCCGATCGCGGCGGAATGAAGCCGCCGCCGACCGGTTAACCGGATCGAAGCATGATCGCGTCACGTTTCCCGCATGGGCAAGGCGCTGTTCTTGATGATTCTCGTGGGGCTCGCGATCGGTTGGGCATGGCCGTCGCAAAAGGCCGATTCGGATGTCGGCTCCGCCGCGACGGTGGCCAAGCCAGCATCCGATTCATCCGAGCCGTTCAGCAGTGACGCGCCTCCCGAGACTCATCTGCGTCGGCAGGACAATGGGCATTTTTACGTCGATGCCGAAGTGAACGGGCGGATTGTCCGTTTCGTGGTGGACACCGGCGCTTCGATCGTCGCGCTGACCGAGGAGGATGCGCGCCGGATCGGCATTCCGTTTGATCCCGCCGAATTCCAGATCGTCGGGAAGGGCGCATCGGGCGATGTGCGCGGCGCTTCGATCATGCTCAGCACGGTCTCGGTCGAGGGCAAGAAGGTCCATGACGTGCGCGGCGCGATCATCCAGGGCGGCTCGGTGTCGTTGCTCGGCCAATCCTACCTGTCGGCGCTGACCTCGGTGAACATGAGCCGGGACACGATGACGCTGCGGTGATTGCCGGCGGCAGCCGGGTTTGCGATTGCCTCCGGCCCGGCCCACCCGCAAGGAAGCGGAATGCAGCAGGCTCCGTCCCAAGCTTCGACCAGCACAGCCGTGGCGTTCGGAGTGGCCGCGCTCGGCATCGCCATGTTTTCGGGCATGGACGCGCTGATGAAGCTGCTCAGTCTTCAGATCGGCACCTACAACGCCCTGTTGTGGCGCACCCTCGCCAGCGCCGTCCTGGCGGGCGCCTTGTTCCTGGCGTGGCGCCGGCCCTGGCCCACCGCGCCGGTGATGCGCGTCCACCTGACGCGCGGGCTCATTTCCGTGCCGATGGCATTGCTGTTCTTCTGGGGCCTCGCGCGGGTGCCGATGGCGCAGGCGATCGCGCTGTCGTTCGTCGCGCCTTTGCTTTCGCTGTACCTGGCGGCGGTCCTGCTGGGCGAAGTGATCGAGCGGCGCGCACTGGTCGCGTCCTTGCTCGGCTTCGGCGGCGTGCTGCTGATCTTCGCAGGCCAGGCGCAGGCCGATCTGGGCCGGCCGGCGCTGCTCGGCTCGCTCGCGATCCTGTGCTCGGCCGGGCTTTACGCCTACAACATCATCCTGATGCGCCGTCAGGCCCTGGTGGCGGGGCCGGTGGACGTCGCCTTTTTCATCAGCACGATCATGGCCGGCGGCTTTGCCCTGGCCGCGCCTGCGCTGGCCGAGCTGCCGGGGGTCGAACAGCTGCCCGCGATCGTCGGCGGCGCGGTGCTCGCCTTTGGCTCGCTCATGCTCCTGTCCTGGGCCTATGCCCGGGCAGAGGCGCAGCATCTCGCACCAGTCGAATATACGTCGTTCATCTGGGCGGCAATGCTCGGCCACCTGATCTTCGGCGAGGATGTGCGCCCGTTCACCGTCGCCGGCGCGGTGCTGATCGTGTTCGGCTGCCTGGTCGCGGCCCGGCGCCGCGCCCCGCCTGACGCCGATGTCGAAGCGGGCCTGCACGCCTGATGGCCTGGCTCCTGCTCATCCTCGGCGGGCTGTTCGAAGTCGGCTTCACGACCTGCCTGCGCTTCGTCGACGGCTTTCGCAACCTGCCCTGGACGCTGGGCTTCCTCGCTTCGGTGACGCTCAGCATGGGCCTGCTCGAGATCGCTTCCCGCTCGATCCCGCTCGGCACGGCCTACGCGATCTGGACCGGCATCGGCGCGCTGGGCACGGTGCTGGTCGGCATCTTCTGGTTCGGTGAGCCCGCCACGACGATCCGCATGCTGCTGATCCTCGGCGTCGTCGCCTGCATCGCGGGACTGAAGCTTACGGCTTAGCGATCCCGGCCGGCGCGAAGGCTCGCCGCGTGTCTTCCCGGTCCTCGATCGAAGGAAGGAACTCCGGCATATATTGTTTGAGCGAAGCCTGTTCGTAGGCGTAGCCGAGCGACAGGATCATTGCGTCCGACCATTTCGGGCCGATGAAGCTCAGGCCCACCGGCAACCCGCGCACATCCCCCATCGGCACGGTGAGGTGCGGGTAACCGGCCACCGCGGCGGCCCCTCCGCCTCCGCCGCCGCTGATCTGGTCTCCGTGCACGGAATCGATCAGCCACGCCGCCGGCATGGTCGGGCCGACCAGGGCGTCGACCCGATTATCCTTGAGCAGCTTGTCGATGCCTTCCGCCCCGGCCAGACGCAGCGAGGTCGCGCGTGCCTTCAGATAGTCCGGATCGGTCAGCCCCTTGGTCTGCTCGGCCTGTTCGAACGTGTCCTGGCCGAACAAGGGCATCTCGGTTGCCGCATTGGCCTTGTTGAAGGCGATGATGTCGGCGAGTGTGCGGGTGCGCACCGTTGGCGGGGTGGTCGCGAGATAGGCGTTCAGATCGGCCTTGAGCTCGGTCAGCAGAACCTTGAACTCGTTCGATCCGATCTCGCCGCGGCCTTTGAATTCCTTGATGTCGACCAGGATCGCGCCCTGGCGAGTCAGGACCTGCAGGGCTTCCTCGAACGCTTCATCGGTGCCGAAGCCGGAGGCGTAGCGCATCACGCCGATGCGCTTGCCGCGCAGCGATTGCGCCGAAAGCGCGGCCGCATAATCGACCTTGCGCCGATCCGCTTCGCGCGTGGCGGAATCGAGCGGGTCCGTCCCGGCGATCGCGCCGAGCACCAAAGCCGCATCACGAACAGTGCGCGTCATCGGCCCCGGCGTGTCCTGGCTGTGGCTGATCGGGATCACGTAGGTGCGGCTGACCAGGCCCACGGTCGGCTTAAAGCCGACGATGCCATTCACCGCCGCCGGGCAGGTAATCGAGCCGTCGGTTTCCGTGCCGATCGCGGCCGGCGTCATGCCCGCCGCGACCGCCGCGCCACTGCCGCTGCTCGATCCGCAGGGGTTGCGATCGAGCGCATGCGGGTTGCGGGTCTGCCCACCGACCGCGCTCCAGCCCGAGATCGAGTTGCTCGACCGGATGTTTGCCCATTCGGACAGGTTGGTCTTTCCGACGATCACCGCCCCGGCGGCGCGAAGCCGCGCCACCAGCGGCGCGTCCCGGCCGCTGATATTGTCCTTGAGCGCCAGGCTCCCGGCAGTGGTCGGCAGCGCGCCCTTGGTCTCGATATTGTCCTTGATCAGGATCGGCATCCCGAACAGCGGCCCGCGCGCGCGCCGAATGCGATCGAGCGCCCGCGCTTCGTCCAGCGCCGCCGGCTCGACCCCGATTACCGCGCCGATCCTGGGGTTCAGCGCCTCGATCCGGCGGATCGCGTCGCGCGTATTGGCTTCCGCGCTCGGCTGCGCGAGCGCGGGAGTGGCGAGGAGGATGGCGGAGGCGAGGAGAAGGTGGCGCAACATAATTTCCAACCCTGAGTTTCAAAATTCCAACTCGTCATGCCAGCGTAGGCTGGCATCCAAGCCGAGTCAGCATGGACCCCAGCCTGCGCTGGGGTGACGGGAACAAGGAAGGCGTGGTCGGAAGCCGATCAAAGCGGCGCCAACAGCGCGTCCAGCGTGGATGGGCCGCGCCCGACCTTCTCCAGCACCGGATAGCGCAGACCGCCATAATAAGGCAGCGACACCGTGCGGAAGTAATTGCCCTTCTTGAGCTGCAGCTGGATCGGGCGCTTGGCCGTTTTTGCGGCAGTGATGGCACCCTTCAGGTCGTCCGCCGAATAAGCACGGCCGTTCACCGCCAGGATGCGGGTGCCGCTGGTGACGCCTTCGTTGAACAGCGGCGAATCCCACGCGACCCCGGTGATGTCGCCGTCCTTTCCGAGCGTGATCCCGAGCGAGTAGGTCAGGTCCGCGGCAACATCGCGCGCTTTCTCCCGCGAGGTGAAATAGGGCGTTGGCGTCTCGCGATAGACGAGTTGGTAGCCGCCGCGCCTGACCCAATCGAGGGGCGCCTTGCCGGGCTGGTTGACATATCGGTTGAGGTAGCCCGCCCAATCATAGGGCGTGATCGCGTTCAGCGTCCGAACCACATCGTCGAGGGTGTAGGGATTGATGCCGCCCTCGCCCGGGTTCACCCCGAAAAAGGCACGAGCGAAATCGTCGATCGAGCGTGCCCCGCGCGTACGCTCGCGGATGATCGAATCGACGTCGAGCCAGATCAGCATCCCCTCGCCATAATAATCCTCGCCGCGATGATAGGACGGGAATGGCTTGGGCCGGCGCGCGCCGACGATCGGATCGAGCGTGGTGTCGATCAGCGGGCGCCAGGCGCGGCCCGGTGAGATGTCGAGCGACGCGGCATTGCGGGCCAGCTCGGCCAGCACGTCCTCGCGCGGCATCATGCCGGAACGGGCCGACAGGACGTTGCCCCAGAATTGCGTCTGGCCCTCATAGACCCAGAGCAGGCTGTTATCGATCGGCGTCTGGTAGGTCGGCTGCCAGCTGCCCGCGCCGCGGCGATATTTGCCGTTCCAGCTGTGGATATATTCATGCGCGAGCAGGTCCCGGCCGGCCGAGCCCTTTGCCCAATCTGTGAAATAGGTGCGGGCGTGGCCGTTCTCGCTGGAGCGCAGATGCTCGAGGCCGATGTCGCCGAGTTCGTCGGTCAGCGCGACCAGGAACTCATATTCGTCATAATGTTTGGTGCCGGTCAGCTTGATCGTCTGTTCGACCAGGCGGCGATGCGCCGCGATCTGCTCGGGCGTCGCGGCCAGATCCTCCGGGCGATCGGCGAACAGGTTGAGGTTCACGTCGGGGCTGAGCTTCTCGCGGCGATAATAGCGGCCGGCGAACATCGGCGAATCGACCAGAGTCTCGTAGCTCACCGCCCGATAGCTGATCCGCTCGGCGCGGCGGCTGGCCACGTCCAGCGACGTCGCGGCCTGGAAGCCGGCGGGCAGGGTGACGCTCGCCTGGATCGGGATGTTGCGGGTGAAATAGCCGGCCGGATAGAGCGACAGTTTCTCCCATTGGATGTTCAGCATGTCCGGAGTCATCACGATCCGGCCCTGATTGGCTTCGGTCGGCGACAGATGCTCGAACTGGACGTCCAGTTCACGCGCGCCCTGCGGCACATCGACGTGGAAGGCGTGCACATAGCCCGGATCGCGCGTCCACGGGATCGCGCGCCCGCCGGCGCTGATCCGAAGGCCCGCGATCGAGGAAATCGGCCCGCGTGGCGCGTGATTGCCGGGCAGCCATTCCGGGTAGAGCAGGGTCATCCGCCCGGCGCCGCGCACCGGGATCGTCTGCTTGACGCGGAAGATCGCCCGTGCGGTGTCCCGCGCATCGACATCGATCGTCAGCGTGCCGGGATAGGCGATGTCCTGCGGTTGGGGCAGCGGCTGCGAAAAGATCACGGGCTGCGGCCGGCTTTCCCGCTGCTGCGCGGAAGCGGGGAGGGCGGCGGCGGCGGTGAGGGCGAGCAGGGCAAGCTTACGCAAGGGGCGGAACTCCAAGGCTGATTCAGGTCAGCGATGAAGCAAGGACGTGTTTTCGTCCAGAGGGTTGGTCTAACGCGTCACCCCGGCGAAGGCCGGGGCCTCAGGCCGAAGGGGAGCCGGTGCCTTCGCGTCCTGAGGTCCCGGCCTTCGCCGGGACGACGGAGCTAGACCGCCTTTGCCTGCTCAGCCCGCTCGATGGCCTCCACGATCACCTGCTCGGCCTGCTCGCGCCCGCCCCAGTGGCCGACACGGACCCACTTCTCCGGCTCCAGATCCTTGTAGTGGGTGAAGAAGTGCTCGATCTGCGCCTTGACGATCGCGGGCAGATCCTCGGCTTCCTCGACCTTCTCATAATAAGGGAAGGTCGCGTCGCACGGCACGGCGAGGATCTTCTCGTCGCCCCCCGCTTCATCCTCCAGCAGCAGCACCGCGATCGGCCGTGCGCGGACCACCGAGCCCGGAATGAAAGGCGAGCGTGCCACCACCAGGCAGTCGAGCGGATCGCCATCGGGCGAGAGCGTGTGCGGGATGAAGCCGTAATTGGCCGGATAGCGCATCGGCGTGTGCAGGATTCGATCGACGAAAATCGCGCCCGACTTCTTGTCGAATTCATATTTCACCGGCTCGCCGCCGACCGGCACTTCGATGATCACGTTGACGTTGGTCGGCGGGCTGTTGCCGACGGGGATGAGGTCGATGTTCATGGGGCGGGCGTCTAGCGGGTCGCACCATGCGAGTCATCCCCGACGCGGAACCGTCATGCCAGCGAAGGCTGGCATCCATGCCGCGCGAAGAATTTCGCAGCCCGTGCGGGAAGCTGCACGGACCCCAGCCTGCGCTGGGGTGACGGTGAATGCTTTTAACCCACGGCGAAACTGCTAAGGCCCGCGCCGCATGAGCAAGGGCCCGCAACGCATCCGTGGCACCCAGGATATCTGGGGCGAGGCGTCCGATCGCTTTCAGGCGGTGGTGGCGGCGTTCGATCGCGTGCGCCGGCTGTACGGCTTTCAGCGGATCGAGACGCCGGTGTTCGAGAGCACCGACGTTTTCGCCCGCTCGATCGGCGAGACCAGCGATATCGTCTCAAAGGAGATGTATACGTTCCCGGACCGCGGCGGTGACTCGCTGACTTTGCGGCCCGAATTCACCGCCGGCATCTGCCGCGCATACTTGAGCGAAGGCTGGCAGCAGCACGCGCCGATGAAGGTCGCGACGCACGGCCCGGTGTTCCGCTACGAGCGGCCGCAAAAGGGGCGATTCCGCCAGTTTCACCAGCTCGACGCCGAGATCATCGGCACGGATACACCGCTTGCCGACGTCGAGCTGCTGACGTTCGCCGATCAGCTCCTGCACGAGCTCGGCATTTCGGAAGGCGTCACGCTCCAGCTCAACACGCTCGGCGATGCCGAAACGCGCGAGGCCTGGCGCGCAGCCTTGGTTGCGCATTTCGAGGCGCACCGGGCCGACCTGTCCGACGACAGCCTGGTCCGGCTCGAAAAGAATCCCTTGCGCATCCTCGACAGCAAGGACCCTCGCGACCGCCCCGCCGCGGACAGCGCGCCGGCGATCGACGATTTCCTGTCGCCCGCGGCGAGCGACTTCTTCGCCCAGGTCACCGCCGGGCTGGACGCGGCCGGCGTCGCCTGGACCCGCAACGCGCGGCTCGTCCGCGGCCTCGATTACTACCGCCACACCGCGTTCGAGTTCGTCACCGACCGCCTCGGCGCGCAGGGCACGGTGCTTGCCGGCGGCCGCTATGACGGCCTGATCGAGACGATGGGCGGCCCGCACACGCCGGCGGTGGGTTGGGCGGCGGGGATTGAGCGCTTGGCGATGCTGATAGACACGCCCATCAGGGATGGCATTGAAGTCGGCGTCGTTGTTGAAGACGACGAATTGCACTCTCTGGGACAGTGGTATGTATCACGATTGCGACGAGATCACGTTAGCGCCGAACTGTTTGCCGAAGGCGCGGCCAAAAAGCGCTTCGAGAAGGCTCGGCGAGCTAACAGCATAGCTGTCCTAATCTTAGATGCACGACTGCTTGCGGCTGGGCAGGTGGCTAATCTCAGGTTGAAGGAAGTGCGCGAGGGCTGGAGCTTAGGTCCAAAGCGCGATCTTATCGGAGCAATCACAACTGACCGTTTCGGCAATGTGGATCGTCACGCTGTTGCCCTCGGCAGAGAAACCGCCTTATTCGAACGCGAACTCGCATGACCTCGATCTCCGCTGAGCGGATCGCGCAGATTGAGGCGCGGCGGGACGAATTGCAGAATGCGATGTCCGCGCCGAACCTGGCGGCGGAGCAGTTCGTCAAGCTGTCGCGCGATTATGCCGAGATCGAGCCGGTCGCGGTGGCGGCGCGGGAAGTGCGGCGGCTGCGCGAAGAGGCGGAAGCGCTCCAGCTCATGGCGGGCGACGCCGATCCCGAGCTGCGCCAGATGGCCGGCGAGGAGATGACGGAGAACGAAGTCAGGCTCGCCGAAGCCGAACGGGCGCTGGCCCTTAAGCTGCTCCCCCGCGACGCCGCCGACGAGCGGGCGGCGATGCTCGAGATTCGCGCCGGCACAGGCGGTGACGAAGCCGCGCTCTTCGCGGGCGATCTGTTCCGCATGTACGGGCGTTATGCCGAGACGCAGGGCTGGCGCGTCGAGCTGATCTCCGCCTCCGCATCCGATGTCGGCGGCTACAAGGAAGTGGTCGCCTCCGTCACCGGCCAGGGCGTGTTCGCCAGGCTCAAGTTCGAATCGGGCGTCCACCGCGTCCAGCGCGTGCCCGCGACCGAGAGCGGCGGCCGCATCCACACCAGCGCCGCCACCGTCGCTGTCCTGCCGGAGGCGGAGGATGTCGACGTCCAGATCGACGAAGCCCGCGATCTGCGCATCGACGTCTATCGCTCGTCAGGGCCCGGCGGCCAATCGGTCAACACCACCGACAGCGCGGTCCGCATCACCCATTTGCCGAGCGGCCTGGTCGTCATCCAGCAGGACGAGAAGTCGCAGCACAAGAACAAGGCCAAGGCATTGAAGGTGCTGCGGACCCGCCTCTACGAAGCGGAACGCGAGCGGCTGGCGAGCGCGCGGGCGGGGGCGCGCAAGTCGATGGTCGGCTCCGGCGACCGCTCCGAGCGCATCCGGACCTACAATTTCCCGCAGGGGCGGGTGACCGATCACCGCATCAACCTGACCCTGCACCGCCTGCCCGAGATCCTGGAAGGCCAGATGGACGAACTGATCGGCTCGCTGATCGCCCAGGACGAGGCCGAGCGTCTGGCGAGCCTCGATGAAGCCTGACCCGTCGCCCCAGCGCAGGCTGGGGCCTCAGGCCGGAGAAGCGTCGGACGGGCAGCTTTTCCGTCCTGAGATGCCAGCCTTCGCTGGCATGACGATTAGGAAGATGAGCGTGCGCGAGTCGCTGGCGATCGCGGCGAAATCGCTGGCTGGCCTGTCCGCCACGCCCCGCCTCGACGCCGAACTGCTCATGGCGCATGCCCTCCAGGTCAGCCGCGAGGACCTGCTCCTTCATCATCTCGACTCGCCGGTGCCGGCTTCGTTCGGGACCCTGCTCGCCCGGCGGGAGGCCGGTGAGCCGATCGCCTATATCGCCGGCCGGCGCGCATTCTGGACGATCGAGCTGGACGTCGCGCCCGGCGTGCTGATTCCGCGACCGGATAGCGAAACCCTGCTGGAAGCGGCGGTCGATCATTTTCGCACAAGCCCGGGGCCGGCCCGCATTCTCGACCTGGGAACGGGCTCCGGCGCGCTGCTGCTGGCCGCGCTCGACGAGTGGCCGGAAGCGATCGGCATCGGCATCGAGCGGTCGCCCGACGCGATCCGCATTGCCGGCGCCAATGCCCGCAAGCTCGGCATGGCCGAGCGCGCCCGGATCGTCGCGGGTACCTGGACCGGCGCGGATGGCCCGCACGACCTGATCCTGTGCAATCCGCCGTATATCGCGCTGGGCGATCCGCTGCCGCGAGATGTCGCGGCGTTCGAGCCCGCGGGCGCGCTGTTCGCCGGCCCGGACGGGCTGGATGCCTATCGCGAAATCGCGCCGGTGCTGAGGCCGCAGCTCGCGCCCGGCGGGATCGCCTGTATCGAGATTGGCGCCGGGCAGGAGGCCGCGGCGGCCGGGCTGTTCGAAGCGCAAGGTCTGTCCGTATCGGGCTGGCGGGACCTTGCCGGACACGTCCGCTGCCTGGCTGTCCGGCCTTGATCCAGTTGACTTCTTTTCCGCTTGGTTTTCCTCGCACGCATAGCTACATATGCTGACAGGGACGGGGCCTATCACAGCTTGGAATTGCGTGAGGCTCCGGTCGCCGACCCCCGATTGCTGCGGCGTCTGACCGACGATGCTGGCGTGAGGTGGCGGGAGCCGTGCAACGGTCCCAGCCTGTGGTGTCGTGCAATCAATCCGGCCGGGACGGGCCCGGCCGCTGGAGTGGCGAAATAGACCACCTGTGACGAGGACCAACGTTTGATCAACAATCGTCAGAACGGCCGCCGTCGCGGCCGTGGCGGCGGGGGACCGCGGCCGAACAACGCGCCCAGTTCCGGCAACCGCCAGGATAATCGCTCGCGCGGCAACGCCGCCCAACTGCACGAGAAATACAAGGCGATGGCGCGCGACATGCAGCTCGCCGGCGATCGGGTGCAGACCGAATATTATCTTCAGTTCGCAGATCACTATTTCCGCATTCTCAATGAAACGCGCGCGCGGTTCGAAGAGCAGCGGCCGCAGGGGCGCGATTACATGTCGGATGACGAGGAAGACGGCGACGATGCCGATTTCTCCGGCGGCGAGGAGCAGGAGGAGCGTCCCCAGCAGCGCGACCGCGACTATCGTGGCCGCGACTCCGGTGACGGCCGCGATGATCGCCCGGATCGCGCGCCGCGCGCCGATCGTGAACAGCGCGAGCCGCGGGAATATCGTGAGCCGCGCGAGGCCAGGGAGCCGCGCGAGGCGAGGGAGCCCCGGCCGCATCGCGAGGCGCGCGAGGCCCGTGAACCGCGCGGCGATGAAGCCGAGCGTTCCGAACGGTTCGAACGCCCCGAACGGGCGGAGCGCGTCGAACGGACCGAGGGGCTTCGTCCCCGCCAGCGCCGGCCGCGTCAGTCGGAAGGTGAAGGCGAGGGGGCCGTCTCGGCGCTTCCCGCAGCCAACGAGGTCCTGCCCGACATGAACGGCGAAAGCCGCCTGTCGCTGGACGTGTTGCCGCCGGCTATTTCCGCCGACGTTGTGGAAGTGAAACCCCGCCGCCGCACCCGCCGCCCCCGCCCCGAAGGCGAAACGGAAATCGCCCCGGCGGCTTGAGCACTGATAGCGGCCGACTCCCATTCTTCCCCTCTCCCCTCGTGGGAGAGGGTAGGGAGAGGGGGTCGGGCTTGCAGGCTCGATGCCTGCAAGGTCGAGGCGCGGCTCCGCCGCGCGCGCCGCATTGCGGCGCTCACCCTCTCCGAGTTCGCCTAGGCTCAGCTGCGCTTCGCCAAGGCTGCGTCTTCTCTCCCATCGAGGGAGGGGGCAGGTTTCAGGTCAAAGCTAGCGCGACGCCCAAGCCGACCTGTGGGCACGAAGCCACACAATGGTGCTCGAAGACCACCCCCCGTTGACGCTAGCGTAATGATGTAACAAGCTTCGATCCGTCCGGAAGGAGCCTGTTTGCATGCGTAAATGTCTGATCGCGTCCGCCATCCTCTTGGCCGGCCCGGCCGCCGCCCAGAGCCTGCCGGCCGAGGCGACCGGCCAGACGTCGCAGGGCAATGTCGCGGTCACCATCTACAACGACAATCTTGCATTGGTGCAGGATGAGCGGCGCCTCCAGCTTCCGTCCGGCCGGGTCCGACAGGAATTTCCGGACGTATCCGGCCAGATCCGCCCCGAAACCGTGACGCTCTCGGGCGAAGGGTTTGAAGTGGTCGAGCAGAATTTTGATTTCGACCTGCTTTCGCCCCAGGCGTTGATGGAAAAAGCGGTCGGCGAGACGATCACCCTGGTGCGGATCAACCCGGCCACTGGCGCCGAGACCACCGAACGCGCGACCGTGCTGGCAGCCAATGGTGGCGTCGTGCTGCGCATCGGCAACCGCATCGAGGTGCTGCGCGACGACCGCCTGCCGGCTCGCGTCATCTTCGACAAGGTGCCGGAAAATCTGCGCGCCCGTCCCACCCTGTCCGTCACGATGGACAGCAGCCGCGCCGGCACGCGGCCGATCACCTTGAGCTATCTGACACCAGGCCTCGCCTGGAAGGCCGATTATGTCGCCATGTTCGATGAGCGCGCCGGCAAGATCGACGTGCAAGGCTGGATCACGCTCAGCAACAGCAGCGGCACGACCTACAGCAACGCGTCGATCCTGCTCGTCGCCGGCCAGGTGCAGCAGGCCAATCGGGGCTATGACGGCGGCTACCGCCCACCGCCCCCGCCGGGCAGCATGCGGCGGCCCGGCACCGAGTCCGCCAACCGCGAGCGTCTGGGCGATTTCTATCTTTACCCGCTGTCTGAACGCACCACCATCGCCAATGCCCAGACCAAGCAGGTCAGCTTTCTCGACGTGGTCGGCGCGCCCGGCCGCCGCGCCTACGAATTCCGCGTTCAAGGACTCAACACAGCCGAGGAAGCGCAAAGCGCGGACACCGTCTTGAAATTCTCGACCGCGCGCGACCAGGGCCTCGGCGACGCGTTGCCGGCCGGCACCGTCCGCGTGTATCAGCGGGACGCGCGCGGCGCTGCCCAGTTCGTCGGCGAAAACACGATCGGCCACACGCCGATGGGATCGGATCTGGGGCTCAAGACCGGCGAAGCGTTCGACGTGAAGGTGCAGCCGGTGGTGCAGCAGCGCGACCGGATCACCGCCGAGCAGTGGAAGACGACCTCGCGTTTCCGCATCGTCGGCCCGGACGGGCGCCAGATGACTGGCGAGGCGGATAGCCTGCGGGAGCAGACCTTCTGGCAGACCCGGATGCGTTACACGCTCACCAATGCACGGCCGGAGCCGGTCACGGTCGAGGTTAACCAGAGCGGCCTGGACAGCTATTGGGACGATACCCGGATCATCTCCGAAACGCTTCGCAGCGAGCGGCTCTCCTCCGATCGCGTCCAATGGCGGGTCCCCGTCCCGGCGAACGGGACGGTCAATCTGGACGTGACCTACCAGACCCGTTTCTGATCATGCGCCGGTTGGGGCTCTTCCTGCTCGGGCTGCTCGGCCTCGCCGGCGCTGGCCGGGCCGAGCCGGTGACCAGTTCGCCGGGACCGAATTCGGTATCCGTGACCGTGTATCGCGCGCCGCAACGCTACGGGTCCACCATGGACCTCAACTGGCTTCAGGGTTTCGCGCTGATCACCGAACGGCGCACGGTCGCCATTCCGGCGGGCGAGGGCAGCATCCGCTTCGAAGGCGTAGCCGGCGGCATCATCCCCGAAAGCGCGATCGTCACCGGCCTGCCGAGCGGCGTGATCGAGAAGAACCAGGATGCCTTGTTGCTGTCGCCTGCGAGCCTGCTCGAGCGCTCGCTGGGCCGCCGCGTCCACCTGCGCCGTATGTCGGTTGCGACCGGCGAAATGCGCGAACATGAAGCGGTGATCCGGTCCGGGCCGGACGGAGCCGTCGTGCTGCAAACGGCGGAGGGCTTCGAGGCGCTGCAATGCAACGGCTTGCCCGAGGCGATCATCTACCGATCCGTGCCGGAAGGTTTGTCGGCCAAGCCGACCCTGTCGGTTCGCACCCGCAGCCCCGCGGCGGCGTCCGCGACGGTGACCCTGTCCTACCTCGCCAGCGGCTTCGACTGGCAGGCCAATTACGTCGCCACCATGCGCCCCGACGGCCGTTCGCTCGATCTGTTCGCCTGGGTGACGCTGGCCAATGGCGACGAGACCAGCTTTCGCAATGCGGAGACTCAGGCCGTTGCCGGCCGGCTGAACCGGGTCGAAGAGGACAGGCCGAACCGGCGGGGGCAGGGGCGGGCAGGCTACGAGCTGCGCTGCTGGCCAGGCGCCACCACCAGCGACATCCCGCTGCGCGAGCGATCTCGATCCGATCCGTTCGCGCCGCCACCCCCTCCACCGCCGCCGGCGATGGCCATACCGGTTTCGGCCGTAAGCGATGAGAATATCATCGTCACCGGCTCGCGGGTTGCCCGGCAGGAGACGCTCGGCGATCTGAAACTCTACCGCCTTCCCGAGCCGGTAACGGTGGCGGCGATGAGCCAGAAGCAGGTTGCGTTTCTGGATCTCAGCAACGTGCCGGTGGACGTGATCTATCGGGCGCGCAGCGGTGCCGGCGATTACCAGGAAGACGGAGCCGCACAGCTGATGATCCGCGCGGACAACCAGCGGCGCAACCAGCTCGGCGTGCCGCTCCCGCAAGGCTCGGTCGCCTTGTTCGAGCAGCAGGCGGGCAGGCCATTGCTGGTCGGCGAAACGCGCCTGACCGACAAGGCGGTCGGCGAGGAAGTCGAACTGCTCTTCTCCGAATCGCCAGCCGTCCGCTGGTCCTCGGCACAGACCGCCTCCGCTCCGGCGTGGCGAGACATGCGCGTCACCGTCACCAACGCGAACGCCGACCCGGTGCGCTTCGAATTGCGCCTGTCGCTGATCGACGGCGAACGGTTCATCCAGCAAAGCGCCAAGCTGACGCCGAAGGAGGGTGCGTGGCTGTGGGACGTGATCGTTCCCGCCAACGGAACAGCGACTTTGAACTACCGGCTGCGCAGCCCCGACTGAGTCGTACCGGACAGCCTCTCCCCTTCGAGGCGAGGCGCGGTGACACCCTCAAATCGCCGGCAGCATCCTCGGCCGCGCATTCTCGTCCAGCGCAACGAAGGTGAACAGGGCCTCCGTCACCTTGACCTCCTCCGTTCCCCGGTTTCGCGTCGCGACCACCTCGATCCTGATCCCCATCGACGTGCGCCCGGTCCGCTCGATCCGCGCATAAACCGAGATGATGTCGTGCAGCAGGATGGGGGCGATGAACTCCATCGCGTCGATCGCCACCGTGGCGACCGGCCCTTGCGCCCGGTGCGAGGCGACGATGCCCGCCGCGATGTCCATCTGGCTCAGCACCCAGCCGCCGAAGATATGGCCGTTGGCGTTGATGTCGGCCGGCCGCGGCACCAGCCGCAGGATCGGCTCACCGCGCGCGTCCGGCGCGGCGCGCCCGTCAATCGAGATATTCATCGGATCTGGAAGCTTCCTCATCGTGGGTCCCCACCAAAGTACTACTTTGGTGGGCGCCCTCGTCATGGCCGGAATGGCTGCTGAAATAGGCCAGGCCCATCAACGCGGTGCCGAGCAGCACCGAGAAGCCGACGCCGGCGATGGTGGCGATCGCCATGTGGATTGGCATCGGCCGGCCCGAACTCTTGAGATACAGGAGCGCGAGCAAAACCGCGACGACCGCGGCCACCGCCATCCAGCTCATCAACGCCTTGTAGCGCGCCCAGGCCAGCGCGGTGCGCTGAAGGTCGGGCGGGGGTGGATCGTGTCTGGGCATGCTTCCATTTGTGCCGAGGCCGTGTGATCATCAACCCTGACGAGTCGGCGTAGTTGCAAAGGGAGGCCGATCCATGACGATTGCCGCGATCTTGAGCCGCAAGAGTGGCGCTCTGCTCAGCGTCGAATGCGACACGCCGGTCCGCGAGGCGGTAGCGATGCTGGCCGAACACCGGATCGGCTCGCTGCCGGTGCTGCGGGACGGCAAAGTGGTCGGGATCATGTCGGAACGCGACATCATCTACTGCCTGGCCCGGGACGAGACCGATGTGCTGGACAAGACAGTCGAGCAGGTGATGACCTCGCCCGCGATCACCGTCACGCCGGAGGTGACCGCTCTGGGCGGCCTTTCGCAGATGAGCCGCAAGCGCATTCGCCATCTGCCGGTGGTGGAAGGGGACAAGCTGATCGGCATCGTCTCGATCGGCGACCTGGTCGCCTATCGGATCGAGCGGATCGAGCAGGAGGCCGAAGCAATGCGCGCCTACATCCAGAGCGCCTGATCGGTCAGGCGGAACGGGCAGGGCGCGGCCGGAGATTCCAGGCCGCCTCGGCGAAGCCGATCACTTCGTGCCGCGCCGGGTGCCGAACCAGGAACAGGCAGGCGAGCCAGCACAGGGAGCCGGCGGCTGCGGCAGCCGCCAGCGTCGTGAAGCCGATCGCCGCCGGTTCCGCCAAATGCCTGTACACCAGCAGCAACGGCACAACGGTGGCGAAGCTCACGGCGGCGCTTTGCACGTACACCGCAAGCATCGATCGCCAGCGAAAGCCCGCCAGCCCATGCAACAGCCGCGCGTAGATGGCGAACCACAATGCCCCGTAAGCGATCCGCGATGCCGCCGCCCATTCGAGGCCGTAAGAGGCCCCAAGCACCAGCATCACGATCGACGCAGCCGTGTCCATCAGGTTGAGCGCGAGCAAGGTTCGCATCCGCCCGAGCAGGATCGGCAACTCCATCGTCAGCGGCAGGCCGACGAAGATCATCTCGGACAAGGCGATCCACACCAGCAGCGGCGCCACGCCCTCCCAGGCCGACCCGAACAGCATCAGCACCAGCGGCAGCGACGCGGCGGCCAGAAACGCCATTGCCGGCCAGACGGTGGCGGTTAGCCCCGAAACGACCCGCAGATACGGCCCCGACAGGTCCGCGCCGCTGTCCCGCAGCCGGGCGAAAGCGGGATAGAATACGCCGCCCGCCGCGCCGGCCACCAGGGTCCGGAGTTGCCCCGCCAGCCCAGTCGCGCGTCCGAACAGGCCGACCGCTTCGAAGCTGAGCAGTCGGCCCAGAATGAGCTCCGGCGAGCGCGTACCGATCGACCCGCTCGCGTAAAGCAAAGAGGTGCCGCCACCGAAGCGCATGATCGGCCCGGCACCGCCGAAGCGGAGCGGCAGACGCGGCCGTTGCCTGCTTCGCCACAGGCCGAGCAGCGCCCGCGCGCCTTGTTGGGCGACCACCGCCCAGGCCAGCGACATGGCCGACCAGCCACCCGCGGCACATCCCAGCGCCACCGCCGCCCAGGCGATTACCGCGCCGACATTGACCAGGAACAGTGAACGGAAATCCATTTCCCGCTGCAACAAGGCGCTCGGCACGATTCCGAACGGCGCCAGCAGGTAGGATGCCGCCACCGTCGCCAGCACGGGGAAGAGCCGCGGATCGCCGTAGAAAGACGATACCGGCCAGGCGAGCGCGAGGATAACCAGACCGATCCCGAGCGCGAAGACCAGCGAAACCGAGTAACAGGTTCGGATCTGCGCATCGTCCAGCCCGGGTTGGCCGGCAATGTAGCGCGTGATCCCGAAATCCTGGAGGATCGAGACCATCATCGCGGCGGACAGCGCGATCGAGAACAGCCCCACTTCCGCCGGCGACAGGAAGTATCGCGAGATGATGACGCTGACCGCGAACTGGACGGCGAAGACGACATATTGCGCCCCCATCGACCACAAGGTCGCGGCGCGGACCGACATCAGCGGGTCGCCAGCGCGGCGGCCAGGCGCAATGCCCGGCCGGGTTCACCGAATTTGACCAGCCGGCCGGCCGCGCGCCACAGGCCCGCCCTCGCCCCGCCGTGCCGGACGTGATCGAGCAGCAGCTCGTAGCCTTCGTTGCGCAGGGCCAAGGGCGAGTGGAGGATGCTGGCGGCGACCTTGGCACGCACCGCTGCGCCCACGCCGGGGCGGCCGAACAGGTCGTCGAGCCGGTCGAGCGGTGGCAGTTCCGCCAGTTGCTCCGTTGGGTCGGGCCGCCCGTTGGCGCGCTCGACATGCGCCAGCCACGCGATTGCCGCGCCGGTGGTTTGCGCCAGGATGTGCCGGCTGCTCACCTGCGAGTCGCTGTGCCGATACAGCATCAGCCGTTCGGGGATGCTGGCCAGGCGAGTGCGTTCCGATAGGCGCAGCCACAGGTCGTAATCCTCGCAATGGCGATAGGCGGCATGATATCCGCCGACGCCCAGGACGGTGTCGCGCCGCATCATCACGGAAGGGTGGCAGAGGGGGTTGCCGGTCTCGAGTTGGGCAGTTGCCGCTTCGTGGCTGGTCGGCTGGTCCCGCGAGGCGTGGGCCCGGGCGGCTCCGGTCCCATCGATATCCCGGGTCCAGGTGCCGACCACGTCATGGTCCGGATTAGCGCGCACGAATGAAAGCTGCCGCTCGAAGCGGGTGGGAAGGGCGATGTCGTCACCGTCCATGCGCGCGATCAAGGGCGCGCGCGCCTGCTCCAGCATAAGGTTCAAACTGGCGACCAGGCCACGGTTCGGCTGGTGGATGGGACGGATCCGTCGATCCTTGGCGGCATGGAAGTCGATGATTTCGGCCGATCCGTCACTCGACCCGTCGTTGACGATCAGGAATTCGAAATCGGCGAAGCTTTGCGCCAGGATGCTCTCGATCGCGGACGCGAGGTAGGGCGCGTTGTTGTAGACGCTCATCGCGACGCTGATCGTGGGCTGGTTCACGCGCTTCGGCTTCCCTTGCGCGACGGGTGCTTCCGCGGCGCTGGGCCCGGATAACCGAGGCCGGTGAAAAAGCGATTACCCGCGTGTCGTTTAGCCAATGTCGGGCGGACTTGACGCCGCCCGATCACCCGACCATATGGCGACTTCCGAAGCGCCAAACGGCGCCGAGGACGCTTCTTTCGCAGAAGATTTCGCGAGAAAAGCTATTGACGGTCGGAAATTCGGCCCATATATGGCTCTTCACCGACGGACACGGCCCACTGGCTTTGTTTGGTCGCGCGCTTCTTTGATCGTTGATCAGAACGCCCTGCTCGCAGGGTGAGCGAAGTGCGGCTCTTTGACATTGTTGGTTTAGATGAAGGGACATGTGGGCGGCGGCTCCGGTTTGCCATATCCTCTGGGTATGGTTTGGTCGGTTAAAGCTAAGCCGTTCTATGACTTACCCGATCGAGGTGATACTTTGATCGGATT
>DASVSZ010000018.1:0-1723 GCA_036387855.1 Allosphingosinicella sp.
GGGCCAGGTGCATGAATTGCTGGCGACGATGGCTGCGGACAACATGGCGCAGTCTGCGGCGATCACCCAGATCTCGACCGCGATCGGGGCGATGGACCAGTCGACCCAGCAGAATGCGGCCATGGTCGAGGAAACCTCGGCTGCCGCGCGCAACTTGTCCAGCGAAGTCGGTGCGCTCGCCGAACAGGCCGCACGCTTCAACGTTGGCGGCGACGGCCGGGTCAGCGCCGCTCGCACGGTCGTCCGGTCCTCCCCGCGCAAGCCGGAATCGCCTGTCGCCCGCCGAGCCGAAAAGCCCGGCCCGGCTTATGTCTCGCCGGTCACGCCGCTGCGGACCGCAGAACTGGCCGGCGCGGACGCCGACTGGAATGCCTTCTGATCCGCCGATCCTGGCAGTCTCCGGCGTGATCGGCGTGTTGGCCGTGAAATACTTGTGTTTCACGGCAACCGTCTCCGAAACGATCCTACGATAGGCAAAGATATCCTTGGCCGGTGCGGTGATTTCACCGGCTCGCCACTCTTGCCGGAGACGCCCGTCATGAAGCTGCTAACCCATACCAAGATCTCGGCGAAGATCATCGCGCTGCTGGTCTTGCTCGGTGCGATCACCCTGTTCGTGGCGTGGAACGGATCGCGCGTCCTGATGAAGAGCGATGGCGACTATACCGTCCTGACCGACAGCAAATTGCCCGCGAGCGCATATACCTCGCGCGCGCACCAGCGCATGACAGGCATCCTCTACAACGCGTACAAGGCCGTGGTCTTCGACGGCGAGCCGGACAAGGTCCGCGAGGCGGCCAAGCGGGTGGAGGCGGATTATACCGCCGGCCTGGAGATGGTTGCCAACGGCGCAAAGGCTGATCCCTCCAATACGCTGATCCCGCGCGTTCGTGCCGATCTGGAGAAGATTCACGAGATCACCCGGAAGGTCATGCCGCTGGCGCTCGCGGATAATGATGAGGCGGCGGCCCGCGTGCTGGACGAGGCCGATGTGCTCGAGGCGGATACCTCGGGCGCGATCCGCGCCGGCAACTCCGCGCTGCTCGCCGAAGCCATCGAAACGTCCGCCAAACTGTCCGTCGAGACCGCCAGCACATCGACGATGCTGTATGTGGTAGCGATCGGGAGCGTCCTGGGCGCCATTGCGGTGGCACTCGCCACCGTGAAGTTCGGCATCACTGGCCCGCTTTCGAGTCTCGAGCATCAGATGGGCGAGATCGCCGGCGGCGACTATGCCAAGGACGTCGCTGGCATCGAGCGTGGCGATGAGGTCGGCGCGATGGCCAAGGCGGTGCGGGTGTTCCGGGAGAACGGTATCGCCAAGAAGGCCGCCGACGAAGCCAAGGCACGCGCCGATACCGAGCAGCAGATGGTCGTAACGACGGTGGCGAGCCATCTGTCCGAACTTTCGGACGGCGACCTGACCACGCAGATCAAGGCCGATTTCCCCGGCGACTATGCCGCGCTCAAGACCAATTTTAACGAAGCGCTGGGCAAGTTGCGCGAACTGATCGGATCGGTGAGCGAAAGCGCCGCGACGATCCGCACCGGATCGGGCGAGATCGCTCAGGCTTCCGAAGACCTGGCGCGCCGTACCGAGAGCAACGCTGCTTCGCTGGAGGAGACCGCCGCGTCGGTGACCCAGATGGACGGCCGTCTCAAGGCGAGTGCGGTGGCAGCCACCCGCACCGTAGAGCGTGCCGACCAAGCGATCGCCACCGTC
>DASVSZ010000019.1:0-92759 GCA_036387855.1 Allosphingosinicella sp.
CCTTGTCGAGCGCCTCTGGTGCCGGCTCAAGGATTGGCGGCGCATCGCAACCCGTTATGACAAGCTCGCCGCCAACTACCATTCCGGCGTCTTCCTCGCCGCCATCATCACCTTCTGGTGCTGATTGAGTCCGGAGCCTAAACCACCCACTCGCTCCGGGCGTAGCCTTGGGCGAACAGCAATGCTGTGAGATCACCAGCGTCTATCCCCGCGCCGGCGATCGCGGCGACAGCGGGCTTGGCGTGGTAGGCGACGCCGAGCCCCGCGGCCTCCAGCATCGGAATGTCGTTGGCGCCGTCCCCGACCGCCAGAATGTCGGCGAGGTCGACGTTTCGCTGCGCCGCCGCGTCGAGCAGGGCCTGCCGCTTGTGCGCCGCGCCGACGATCGGCCCGTCCACCCGCCCCGTCAGCCGCCCGGCTTCGATGCCGAGCCGGTTGGAGATCGCGCGATCAAAGCCGGCCGCCGCCGCGACCCGATCGGCGAAGAAGGTGAACCCGCCCGATACCAGCAGGCAATGGGCGCCATGCCGCTTCATCGTGCGCACCAAAGTCTCTGCGCCGGGCGTCAGCCGAACCCGTTCTTCGTAGCAGCGCCCCAGCACCTGCTCGTCCAGGCCGACAAGCAGCGCAACGCGCTCGCGAAGCGCCGCCTCGAACGGCAGCTCGCCGCGCATGGCACGCTCTGTGATTTCAGCGACTTGGAGCTTCACGCCGGCATAGTCGGCCAACTCGTCGATGCATTCGACGGTGATGATCGTGGAATCCATGTCGGCGAGGAGCAGCGTCTTGCGCCGCCTCGCCTCGCGTTGGACCACCACATCGCTTCCGGCGACCTCTCCCTCAAGCGCGATGCGGGCGCGATCGGGGGAGCCGTCGAACAGGATGTCGCAGGCCGTGTCCGGCTCGATCCAGCTGCGTCCGCCGGGCTCGACGCCGGCGCCACGCAACGCATCCTCGGCGGCGGAAATGTCGCCGCTTTCCAGCCGATCGGCTGCTATCAGCGTCACGATGAACATGGCTTGCCTCCCACCGCTGGCGCTTATCGCGGGGCCGACCGCCAGCGGCAAGTCCGCGCTGGCGCTGCTGCTCGCCGAACGGGCCGGCGGCGTGGTCATCAACGCCGACAGCGCGCAGGTCTATCGCGATTTGCGCGTCGTCACCGCCCGGCCCGGCCCGGACGAGGAGAGACGAGCGCCGCACCTTCTGTACGGCCATCGCGATGGCGCCGAACCCTGCTCCGCCGCCGACTGGGCCGCGGAAGCCAGGCAGGCGATCGCTGGGGCGCAGGCCGCCGGGCGGCTGCCCATCCTGGTCGGCGGCACCGGCCTGTACATCCGCACCCTGCTCGACGGCATTGCGCCCGTCCCCGCGATCGACCCCGCCATCCGCGCCGAAGTTCGCGCGCTCCCGGTGGCCGATACCCATGCCGCGCTGGCCCGGGAGGACCCACAAGCCGCCGCGCGCCTGCGGCCAAGCGACACCACCCGGGTCGCCCGCGCGCTGGAAGTGATCCGCTCGACCGGGCGATCGCTCAGGGATTGGCAGGCCGAGAAGGTGGGCGGCATCGCGGGCCAGGTGAAGCTGCGCCCCCTCCTCCTGCTCCCGCCGCGTGCGTGGCTCCAGGAGCGCTGCGACCGCCGGTTCGAGGCGATGCTGGGCGAGGAGGGGCTGGACGAGGTGCGCCAGCTCCTCGCCCGCAAGCTCGACCCCGCTCTGCCAGTCCTGCGCGCGATCGGCGTCGCGGAGATCGCCGGATTGCTTGCAGGCCGCCTGAACCGCGCCGAAGCGCTCGCCGCCGGCCGAACCGCGACCCGCCAATATGCCAAGCGCCAATATACCTGGTTCTCGCGCCAACCCCCGGCAGATTGGCCGCGCTGGACTGAGCCGCTCGATGCTGAAGTGCAGGAAAGGGCCTTTGCTTACCTGATCCGTTCGGCCTGAGCTTGTCGAAGGCTGCCCCTTCTCTGTAGCGAGGTGGAAGCAGCAATGGTGGGCTTCGACAAGCTCAGCCCGAACGGGAAGAAGGTCAACGGTGCGGATCATCAATGACGCCGATCTCGATCCCACCCTTATCCGATCCCGCAGGGTCGCCATCCTGGGATACGGCAATCAGGGCCGCGCGCAGGCGCTGAACCTGCGCGACAGCGGGCTGATGCATCTCGCAGTGGCGGCCCGCGACGGCCCAGGCGCCGAGCGCGCGCGCGCCGAAGGGTTCGACGTCATGGTGCCCGCGCAAGCCGCCGCCTGGGCCGATCTCGTCGCCCTGCTCGCCCCCGACGAAGTGCACGGCCGCATCTATGCCGAGCATCTCGCGCCCAATCTGCGCCCCGGCACCGCCCTGCTGTTCGCGCATGGGCTGTCGATCCGCTTCGATCTGATCGCGCCCCGCCCCGATCTCGACATCCTGCTGGTCTCGCCCAAAGGCCCCGGCACCGCGCTCCGCTCCGAATACGAACGCGGCTCCGGCCTGATCTCGCTATTCGCTGTCCATCAGGACGCGACCGGCGGGGCGGAGGCGCTCGCCCTCTCCTACGCCGGCGCGATCGGCAGCGGACGCGTCGGCATCCTTCCGACCAGCTTCGCCGAGGAATGCGAGGCGGACCTATTCAACGAACAAGCGGTGCTGTGGGGCGCGATCCCGGAGCTGATCCTGGCCGGCTACGAGACCTTGGTCGAAGCCGGTTTCTCCCCAGAAATCGCCTATCTGGAATGCCTGACCGAAGTGAAGCTCCTCGCCGACCTGATCGTCCAGCGCGGCATCGCCGGCATGCGCGAGGCGATCAGCAACACCGCCGAATTCGGCGCGATGGTGGGTGGAAAGCGGATCGTTACCGTTGAGACACGCGCTGAAATGCGTCGCATTCTAGCTGAAGTCCGCAGCGGTCAGACTGCAGCCGCACTGATCGCCGATGCGGAAGCAGGCTACGCTCGGCTTGGCGCGGCACGTCATGCTTCTTCAGCCCATGCAATCGAAGCTGTTGGCGAGGATCTCAGAAGGCTGCACACGCGGTTCCAGCCGTGAGTGTCGATCAAGAGCCGTTCCTTGAGCCTGACAACTCGTCGCTTGTGGACATCTGCCCCGATCTGGAACGCCAGGAATTGGAGGAGGCATCCTATTTCAGCCGGCTCGGGGCCTACGCCTTTCCCGTCATTTTGGCTCACCTAGCTCTGCTCTACGTCTTAGCGAAGGCGATATTCCGGATCAGACTCCCGGACTTTTTGCATTCCAATCTGATCGTCACGTGGCTGTTGATCAACGGCGCGCTGGTCGCGCTTGGCATTTGGCTCTGGCGCAAAGGCCGCATCCCGGTCGCCAAAGGCCGATGGCTGACTGGCAGGCATGCGCGTTGGTCCATCGTAATCTGGCTCGGCTCCTCGCTCGCGCTCTTCCTTTTGCCAGCCGTGACCGGCGACATATGGGAAACCTTACTGGCTCGGTTCGCACCTTGGTAGGTCACCGCCGCCCGAACAGCTTCTCGATATCGCCGTGCGCCAGCTTTACCCAGGTCGGCCGACCATGATTGCATTGGCCCGAATGTGGCGTGACCTCCATCTCGCGGAGCAGCGCGTTCATTTCGGCGACCGAAAGAATCCGGCCGGCGCGGACGGAGCCGTGGCAGGCCATGGTGGCGACGACGAGGTCGAGCTTGCCGCGCAGGCTGAGCGCCTCGTCGAACGCGCCGAGTTCGTCGGCGAGGTCGGTCACGAGCGCCTGAACGTCCGGCGTCCCGAGCATCGCCGGGACCGCTCGGACCAGGACGGCGCGCGGGCCGAAGCGGTCGAGCTCGAGGCCGAGTTCGGCGAGATCGGCGACGCGAGCCTCGAGCCGGTCGCAGGCGACTTCGTCCAGTTCGATCACGTGTGGCAGCAGCAAAGCCTGGCGCGCAACGCCGCCGCTGGCCATCGCGCGCTTCATCCGCTCCATGACCAGCCGCTCATGCGCGGCATGCTGATCGACGAGGATCAGCCCGTCCTCGCTTTCCGCGACGATGTAGGTGGCGGCGACCTGGCCGCGGGCGACGCCGAGCGGGTGGGCGGCGGCGTCCGGGATCGGCGCGGTGGCGGCTTCGGCACGGGCCTGGGGGGCGGAGTCGAAGGCGCTGCGGGTCTCGTGCAGCCTAAGCCCCTCCCCTTCAGGGGAGGGGTTGGGGGTGGGGCTTCTATCTTGCCATGTTGGCGAGCTTTGGTGAGGGGACATCCCCCACCCCAACCCTTCCCCTGAAGGGGAGGGGCTCGTCCAGCCGGAGAGCGTCACCGCAGGCTGGCTTACGCTGCGATGCCCCGCCGAATCCAACGCCGCCCTGAGCCCGCCGATGATGAGGCCACGGATCAACCCCGCCTCGCGGAAGCGCACCTCCGTCTTAGCCGGGTGAACATTGACATCGACCTCCTCGGGCGGAACTTCCAGGAACAAAGCGACGATCGGGTGGCGATCCCTCGCGAGCAGGTCCTGATAGGCGGCGCGCACCGCTCCGATTAGCAGCCGGTCCCTTACCGGGCGCCCGTTGACGAACAGATATTGATGGTCGGCGACCCCGCGGTGAAAGGTCGGCAGGCCGGCCACGCCGCCGAGCCGAATGGGCCCGCGCTCGTAATCGATACCGATGCTGTTGGCGGCCAGCGCCTGCGCCGTCAGCGCGGCGACCCGCGCCGGCCGATCCTCGCCGCCCTGGACAGCGAAGCTGCGCCGGCCTTCATGTTCGAGGGCAAAGCCGATATCCGGCCGCGCCATCGCCAGCCGCTTCACGACATCGACGCAGGCCGCATATTCGGAGCGGCCTGAGCGCAGGAACTTGCGCCTCGCCGGCACACGCCCGAACAGATCCTCGACGCTGATCCGGGTGCCGGGCGGAAGCGCCGCCGGACCCTCCGCCGTCAGCTTGCCATTGTCGACCACCCGACGCCACCCGTCCGCCCCGGCCGGACGGCTCTCGATCCGCAGCAACGCCACGCTGGCAATCGACGGCAGCGCTTCGCCGCGAAAGCCGAGCGTCGATACCGCCTCGATCCGGTCGTCCGGCAGCTTGGAGGTGGCGTGCCGTGCCAGCGCCAGTGCCATTTCGGCCGGGTCCATCCCGCAGCCGTCGTCGCTGACCTCGATCCGGTCGATGCCGCCGCCGGCCAGCCCGACCGCGATCCGGGTCGCGCCCGCGTCGATCGCATTCTCGACCAGTTCCTTGAGCGCGCTCGCCGGCCGCTCGACCACTTCTCCGGCGGCGATCCTGTTAACAAGATGTTCGGGGAGTCGCCTTATGGACATGACGTGGACCTTTAGACGAAGCGATGCGCCCGCGTCATGGTTAACTGTCTTCTGGACGTTGGCCGCGGGCGCACCCTATAGGACGAAGCTCGGGCGGTGCCGGCCCCTTGCGGCGCTGAGTATGATTGAAGAAGCGAGACCTGCCACATGGGGTTGTTCAGTTTCCTGAAGTTTCCCTCGCACGACATGGCGATCGACTTGGGGACCGCCAACACGGTCGTCTATGTGCGCGGCCGGGGCGTAGTCCTGAACGAGCCGTCGGTGGTGGCGATCGAGACGATCAACGGCGTTAAGCGCGTTCGCGCGGTGGGCGACGACGCCAAGCTGATGATGGGCAAGACGCCCGACCAGATCGAAGCGATCCGCCCGCTTCGCGACGGCGTCATCGCCGACATCGATGTCGCCGAGCAGATGATCAAGCATTTCATCCAGAAGGTTCACGGCAAGCGCCGTTTCCCGCGTTGGCCCGAGATCGTGATCTGCGTGCCGTCCGGTTCCACCTCGGTGGAGCGACGCGCGATCCGCGATGCGGCGTCCAACGCCGGCGCGCGCCAGGTGTGGCTGATCGAGGAGCCTATGGCGGCCGCGATCGGCGCCAACATGCCGGTCTGCGATCCGATCGGATCGATGGTCGTCGATATCGGCGGCGGCACCACCGAAGTCGCGGTGCTGAGCTTGCGCGGCCTTGCCTACACCACCTCCGTGCGCGTCGGCGGCGACAAGATGGACGAGGCGATCTCCTCCTATGTCCGGCGCAACCACAATCTGCTGATCGGCGAGGCGACGGCCGAACGGATCAAGCAACAGGTCGGCATCGCCAAGCCGCCCGCCGATGGCGGCGACGGGCTCAGCGTCCACATCAAGGGCCGCGACCTGGTCAATGGCGTGCCGAAGGAAATCGTGATCAACCAGCGCCAGATCGCGGAGGCTCTGTCGGAGCCTGTCGGAACGATCGTCGAGGGCGTTCGCATCGCGCTGGAAAATACCGCGCCCGAGCTTGCCGCCGATATCGTCGATCAGGGCATCGTGCTGACGGGCGGTGGCGCCTTGCTGCAAGGGCTGGACGAAGTGCTGCGCGACGAGACCGGGCTGCCGGTCACGGTCGCGGACGATCCGCTGACCTGCGTCGCGCTCGGAACGGGACGCGCGCTGGAGGAAGAGATCTTCCGCGGCGTGCTGCAAACGGCGTAGGGGCCCAGCGCCATGGCGCCGCCCAGTTTACGGCGCCCCGGTTTTTCCCGCAGGGCGCAATATGGTCTGTTCTTCGGCTATGTCCTGGCCATTGGCGGCGTGCTGGTGGCGGTGGCGGTGCTGATCCTGACCGTCGCCAATCCGGGCGGTTTCGGCGGCAGCTTGCGCGGCTTCGCGCTCGATCTGACCAGCCCGGTCACGCAAGGCGGACGTAGCGCGGTGCGCGCGGCCAATGAAGGCGGCTCCCGGGTCAGCGACTATTTCGGCGCCGGCCGCCGCAATTCCGAGCTTCGCGACGAGATCAAGCGGATGCGGGTCCAGATCCTGCAGGCGCGCGCGACCGAACTCGAGAACAAGCGCCTCAAGCAATTGCTCGGCCTTCGCGATGCGATCACCGATGAGGTCGCGATGGCGCGGATCGTGGGATCGACGTTCGATTCGAGCCGGCGGTTGGCGACCCTGTCGGCCGGGGCCGGCCAGGGCGTCCGGGTCGGCCAGCCGGTGCGCGCCGCGGAGGGGCTGGTCGGCCGTGTCGTCGAGGTCGGGCGGTGGGCAAGCCGGGTGCTGCTCGCCACCGATGGCGCCAGCAACGTGCCCGTCCAGCTGGTGCGCGACGGCACGCCGGCGCTGGCGACCGGCCGCGGCGATGGCACGATCGAGATCAAGCCGCTGGAAGTCGGCAAGAATCCGTTCAGGCCGGGCGATCTATTCGCGACTTCAGGAGTCGGCGGCATCTTCGCGCCCGGCATTCCGGTGGCGATCGTGACCAAGATCAATCGAGACGAGACCATCGCCCGGCCGATCGCCGATCCCGCCCGGGTCGATTTCGCGATCGTGCAGCGCATCTATCAGCCCGCCGCAAACCAGCCGTTGAGCGCGGCGCCGCCACCGCCGATCGCCGGCACTCTGCCCTCCGGCCCGGCGCCTCAAGTGGCCCCCGCCCTGCAGCCCGGCACCGGCGCGCGATGAGCCGGATCGCGCTCACCCAAGGGGATGTGCGCCGCAAGGATTTCCGGCGCCGCTACGTTCCGATCATCTCGACGATCCTGGCCTGCCTGTTCAGCGTCCTGCCGATCATCACGGCGGCGCCGGTCGTGCCCGACTTCGCCTTTCTGGTGCTGCTGGCCTGGCGGCTGCTCCGCCCCGAAATGTGGTCGGCGCTGACCGCGATCGGACTTGGCCTGCTCAACGACCTGATCGCCGGCCATCCGGTCGGCCAGTCGGTCGCCTTGTGGACCGCGACCTTCCTGCTGATGGACGTGATCGACAGCCGGGTCGTGTGGCGCGATTATTGGATGGACTGGCTGTTCGCGAGCCTGTTCATCTTAGGCTACGCGTATGGCGATTGGCTGATTGGCCGCTGGGAGGGCAGCAGCGCCGACTTCGCGGTGTTATGGCCCCAGATCGGCGCGTCCGTGCTCGCCTATCCGGTGATCGCCCGGTTCATTCTCGTGCTCGATCGCTGGCGGCTGACCCGATGAAGCGCAAGGCCCCTCCCCTCCTCACCGAGAATTCGCAGATCTTCACCTTTTCCCGCCGCGCGTTCGTGCTGGGCGGGCTTCAGGCCGGCGTGTCGGCGCTGATCGCCGGGCGCATGGCCTATATCTCCATCGCCGAGAACGAGCGTTACAAGCTGCTCTCAGAAGAGAATCGCGTCCAGATGGTGCTGGTGCCGCCCCGCCGCGGCTGGATCGTCGATCGCCACGGCCAGCCGATCGCGATCAACCGCTCCGATTACCGGGTCGATCTGATCCCTGATCAGCTGCGCGATCCCGAGCGGATCGTGCCTCAGCTCGCCCAGCTGCTCGATCTGCCGGCCGAGGAGGTGGAGCGCATCTTCAAGGAACTGGACGGGGCCGCCGGTTACCAGCCGGTGGCGGTCGCGGAAAATTTGCCGTTCGACAAATATGCGGCGGTGAGCCTGCGCCAGCCCGAAATGCCCGGTGTCGCCCCCTTGCGCGGCTTTTCCCGCTTCTATCCGGAAGGCGCGGCGGTCGGCCATCTGGTCGGTTATGTCGGCGCCGCCAACAAGGAAGAATATCAAAAAGAGCGCAACCCGCTGCTGATCACGCCGGGCTTCAAGATCGGCAAGGAAGGCCTCGAGGAGGTCATGGAGCCGCGCCTGCGCGGGAAGCCGGGCGCCAAGCGGCTGGAAGTCACCGCGCGCGGCAAGCTGGTGCGCGAACTGTCGACGCTTCAGGACCAGTCCGGGGGCACCCTGCCGCTGACCATCGACGCCGGCCTGCAGGCCTATGCCGCGCGGCGCATGGGCAATGAATCCGGCTCCTGCGTGGTGATCGACTGCTGGACCGGGGACATATTGTGCATGGCTTCGATGCCATCCTACGATCCGAACAGCTTCTCGGACGGGATCGGCCAGAGCGAGTGGAAGATGCTCTCGCAGAACGAGCGCAAGCCGCTGCTCAACAAGACGTTCAACTCGCTCTACCCGCCCGGCTCGACCCTGAAGCCGATGATGGCGCTCGCGCTGCAGGCCGGCGGGATCGATCCCAAGGCGACGATCTATTGCGGCGGCGGCTACCAGCTTGGCAATCGCTTCTTCCGCTGCCTGGGCCGCCACGGCAGCGTCAACATGCACCGCGCGATCGCCAAAAGCTGCAACAGCTATTTCTATGCGATGAGCCGCCGGATCGGCATCGACAAGATGGCCGAGATGGCGCGCATGATGACGCTGGGCAAGAAATACGATCTCCCCGTCGTCAGCCAGAGCTACGGCACCTATCCCGACAGCGAATGGAAGCAGCGCAAGTATAAGGATCGCTGGCGCGAGTCCGACACGCTGAACGCGGCGATCGGCCAGGGCTATGTCATCCTGAACCCGATGCAGCTTGCCGTGATGGCGGCCAGGATCGCGTCGGGACGGGCGATCGAGCCGCAATTGCTGTTGCGCAAGCGTGGGCCCGCGCCGTCGCTCGGCCTGCCCGAGCAGCATCTGCAGACCGCGCGTGCCGGCATGTGGGAAGTCGTCAACGGCGACGGCACCGCCGGGGCGAGCCGCCTGCCCTTTCCGGACCTCCAGATGGGCGGCAAGACCGGCACCGCGCAGGTCCGCCGCATCACCGGCGGCCAGCGCGGCCAATCGGGCGAATGGAAGTATCGCGACCACGGCCTGTTCGTGTTCTTCGCGCCGACCACCAATCCGCGTTACGCCGGCTCGGTCGTGATCGACCATGGCCTGGGCGGCGCCCGCGCGGCCGCCCCGGTCGCCAAGGACGTGCTCACCTATCTGTTCGACAAGCCCAAGGCGATGGAGCGATTGTTCGAACTCGAACAAGGCTGGGGCGGCACGATCGCGGACCGGATGAAGCGCGAATCCGAACAATGGGCAGCATCCGAAGCGGCCCGCAAGCGCGCGACCACGCAGCAGGCCGCCGCCGGCGATGGCGGCACGGCGGCGCGGACATGACGAGCGCATCCTTTGTTCCGGCCCAGGTCGCGCGGCTGCCCTGGACTTTGCTGTTCGTCGTGCTGGCGATCGGCCTGTTCGGCGGCATGTGCCTGTTCTCCGCGGCGGGCGGCTCGATGCTGCCCTGGGCGCTGCTCCACTTCGTCCGCTTCTTCGTGCTGCTCGGCATGGCAATGGCGATGTCCTACGTGCGGCCCGAAACCTATCGCGATTACTCCTGGCCGGCTTACGGCCTGGTCATCGTCCTGCTGATCGTGACCCTCGTCGTCGGCACGATCGGCGGCGGCGCCAAAAGTTGGCTGGAACTCGGCGTGATCCGCATCCAGCCGTCCGAGCTGATGAAGCCCGTGTCCGTGCTGCTGCTCGCCGGCTTCTACGGCTCGCTTCCCGCCGGCGAGATCCGCCGCTTCAGCGCGATCTGGCCGCCGCTGGCGATCCTGGCGGTGCCGGTCGGCCTGATCATCATGCAGCCCGATCTCGGAACCACCCTGTTGCTGCTGTTCGCGGCGATCACCGTCATGTTCCTGGCCGGGCTCCCGCTCTGGTATTTCATCGGCGGCGGCCTCGCCGTCGCGGCAGCGATCCCGCTCGCCTACAATCTGCTCATGCTGCCGCACCAGCAGAAGCGGGTGCTGATCTTCCTCAATCCGGAGGACGATCCGCTTGGCGCCGGCTACCACATCACCCAGTCCAAGATCGCGATCGGGTCGGGCGGCATCTTCGGCAAGGGCTTCCTCAACGGCAGCCAGAGCCACCTCCATTACCTTCCCGAACAGCATACCGATTTCATCTTCCCGGCGATGGCGGAGGAATGGGGGCTGGCCGGCGGCCTGTTCCTGATCGGCTGCTTCTATCTGCTGTTCCGCTGGGGCATGGGCGTGGCCGACGCCGCCAAGGGCCGCTTCGCCCGCCTCACCGCGGCCGGGCTCACCATGACCATCTTCTTCTATTTCGCGATCAACCTGCTGATGGTGGTCGGCCTGGCGCCGGTGGTCGGCATTCCGCTGCCGCTCTTCTCCTACGGCGGTTCGGCGATGCTGACGGTGATGATCTGCCTCGGCATCCTGATGTCGATCGACCGCGAGAACCGCCGCAACCGCCGCCCCTGAACAAGCCCCGTTGCAAGCCGCCACGGCCCATGCTAGCGGCCCGATCTCGCGCGCGGCCAGGGTCGCCCGCAACCTGCCTGACAGGCATGGACGCATAGCTCAGTTGGTAGAGCAGCTGACTCTTAATCAGCGGGTCCTAGGTTCGAGCCCTAGTGCGTCCACCACCTTCCTATTGTAAACGAGCGGAAACTTGATCAGCCGCCTAGCTGGTGAGCTTCTGTTTTTTAGGTTTGGGTAACGCTGGGGGTAACGCTCACCCTGTAGCCTTTCCTGAAGGAAAAATTTGGATCACGATGCCGGGGATGGCCAAGGCTCTCTCCACAATTGAGCAAATCTTCGCGGTTTCCCGCATGGTGCACCGCACCCACATCCACCTGGCTCTTTGGAAGCTCACAGCCGGAGTAGAGGGGCGCAGCCGCCACAGGGAGGTGCTGGATGAGCATTGGGAGCACCTGCGCTTCCTGGAGCATGGGCAGCTCGTCACAGCCGTGGTGGAGCTGCACTCACTCCTGGACGCTAATGAGCGGACGATAAACCTCCCCAGGCTGCTGGATGAGGTGGAGGCACAGGCGGGCCCTCAGCCGCAAATCAGGGAGGCACTGTCTGTAGCCCAGCCGGATTTCTCCAGAGTGCGGACCTTGCGCAATTCGGCCTACGCGCACCGAACAAAGCGGAGGGCTTTTCCCGACATCTTCAAAGCAGCGCAGCTTACCCCTGATCAGCTGCAGGGGCTTATTCTAACCGGCATCAACGTGGCGAATGAGCTGAGAGTGGTGTCGGCCTGCCATCTGAGGCCCCGTTCACGCTGCCCCTGGAAGCCTATGAGCGCATGCTGGAGCAGCTCAGGCCTCAGCCGGTAGCGGGTCCAGTACGTTGATTATCTTCTCCACCCGCTCAGAGAGCAGGTTGGCCCAGCGGGTGCTGCGCTCCATCACCTCAATGGGCACGGCGTCTATCGCCGGCTCGCCCAGCTTCACTGCCTCAAAGGCTGCGAAAACAATCCTGTCGGGCTCAGATTTCAGACAGCCCCTGCAGCTAGCGTGGGCCATAGTGTTCCTGGGAGCCACCTGCTTCTCATAGGATTTCCTGATGGCCCTGATCTGGGGCACCAGCTGATCTGCCCCCTCCATCGCATAGAGGCGCTGCAGCTTGAGGAGCTTGCTCTGGGCATCTGAGCGGCCCAGCAGGATTGCCGTCTTGTCGGGGCGCAGGCCAAATTTCACCCCGACCCACAGCGACAGCATACCGTCCAGGTGAGCCCAGGCTAGGATCAGGTCCAGCATGGCATCTTTGGCAGCCTGGGTGAGGCCATCGCGGTCCAGGTCCGCCATATCAAACTGTCTCATGGCCACATGCTACGGGCCACTGATGGGTTGCACCAGTGGCCCTAGCGGTGGGGCAGTGAGTCACCTGCGGGGTGGTCTCCCTGCCCCTCAGCGCGCGGCGGAGGCCCCCCGCCGCGCGACTGATCTTAGGCCGGGAGCTGGAGCAGCCGGATAGCGTTGGGATCGAGCACACCGCCGCCCACCCGCTTCGTCACATAGAACATGACGTAGGGCTTGTTGGTGTAGGGGTGGCGGAGCACCCGCATCCCCAGCCGATCATTGATCAGGTAGCCCGCCTGAAATCGCCAAAGGCGATTGCAGGGTAAGAATACGGGAACACATTACCCATTCAGCGACCGCTTTACGCCTTAACTTCTCGCTGATTCGCCGCGAGTAACGGCGATTTCCTCGCCAACGTCAGTCAATCAGCTCTACAGGCAACTTATGCTCGTTAGATGTTGATCCTCACGGGCCCATGACGGCGCTTTGAAGGCGAGATTCGCGATGTCCGATCGGTTAAAGATCCTCGTTCAACATCTCCTGCCCAAGCAGCGGCTGACCACCTTTGCCGGCCGGGTCGCCGGAGCGAAGGGGGGGCACTTCACGACTCGGCTGATTCGCTGGTTCGTGGGCAAATACCGCGTAGAGATGAATGAGGCCGCCGATCCGGACATCGGCAGCTACGCCAGCTTCAACGACTTCTTCACCCGCTCGCTCAAGGCCGGCGCGCGCCCCTTGGCCATGGCCGATTTCGTCTGCCCCGTGGATGGCGCGATCAGCCAGTTCGGCGCGATCGACGATCATCATATCCTGCAGGCCAAGGGCCATCTTTTTACCACCACTGAGCTGGTCGGCGGGGACGCGGCGCTTGCCGCCCGGTTCCGGCACGGCAGCTTCGCCAACCTGTATCTCTCGCCCAAGGATTATCACCGCCTGCACATGCCCTGCGACGGCCGGCTCCAGCGCATGATCCACGTGCCGGGATCGCTCTTCTCGGTAAACCCGACCACCGCGCGCGGGGTGCCGAACCTGTTCGCGCGCAACGAGCGGGTGGTGTGCGTGTTCGATTCGCCCGAGCACGGGCCGTTCGTGATGGTGCTGGTCGGTGCCACCATTGTCGGCAGCATGGCCACCGTGTGGCACGGCGTGGTCAATCCCAAGCGAACCGGCAAGCCGTCCGAATGGACCTATGAGGATAGGGACATCGTCCTGAGCCAGGGCGCGGAAATGGGCCGCTTCCTGCTCGGCTCGACGATCATCATGCTGTTCGGCAAAGACGTCATCGCCTTCAACACGGATTGGGCACCGGAGCGGACGGTGCGCCTCGGCGAGCACATGGGCGACCGCCCGGCCTGAGCCAGCTTCCGCCTACCGCCCCGGCCCGGAAACGGGCGGGGCGGTAGCGACATCAAACCAGCACGCCTTCGCTGTGCAGCACCGAATAGCTCGGCGCGGCCGCGCCGGAGCTGGAGAAGTGGCTGTTCCACTGCGCCTGGCTGACGATGAAATCGCTGACCTTGAGCCGCAGCGTGCCCGTCAGTTCGATCGCGAAATCGGCATTGGTGTCGCCATCGACATCGCCCACCACCCAAGTCGATCCGCCTTCGTTGAAGGTCGAGATGCCATATGGGTTCGGGTTCGATCCGGCCGAGACGCCACTAAACGCGCGGCCGCCATAGATCGCGCTCAGGTCGATCTTGTCGGTGCCCGACACGAAATCGGTGATCAGGTCGTGCGCGCCCGCCTTGGTGCCGATCTGCTCGGCGTTGAGGAAGATGAACACGTCGTAACCCGAGCCGCCATTCAGCACGTCGGCGCCCGCGCCGCCGTCCAGGATATCGTTGCCGCTGCCGCCGAGCAGGCGATCGACCCCTGCCCGTCCGAACAGCTGGTCGACGCCGGTGCCGCCGTCGAGCAGATCGTTGCCCGCGCCGCCATCCAGCCGGTCGTTGCCGTCCGCGCCGTATAGCTCGTCCCAGCCCTCGCCGCCGAACAACTGGTCGTTGCCGGTGCCGCCGAACAGATCGTCCGCGCCGCCCAATCCGTAGATCGTGTCGTTGCCGCTGAGGCCGTAAATCGTGTCCTCGATGCCAGGTGCGGTCCGATCGCCGTAGATGGTGTCGTGGCCACTGCCGCCGTTGGTGACGAGTTCGTCGTTCGCGGTGGAAACGTTGATCGTCAGCGTGCCGGTGTCGCTGCCGGTGACGTTGTCCGAGACGTCGTATGTGAACACGTCCTTCAGTCCGGTCGTGCCGGTCGCGATCGTGTCGAGCAGGTCCTGATCGGCGGCATAGGTGTAGCTGCCGTCGCGGTTCAGCGTCAGCGTGCCGTAGGTGCCTTTGATCGCCTGGCCGACGGTTCCGGAGGTGCCGCCGAAGCTCACGGCCGAGACCGTCAGCGGGTCGCCATTCGGGTCGCTGTCGTTGCTCAGCACGTTGCCGGTGGTGCTGCTGTCCTCGACCGCGCTGTTGACATCGTCGGTGGCGACGGGCGGCCGGCGATCGGGCGCGACGTTGAACGTGAACGCGTAAAAGCCGCTGATATTGCTCCCGCCTCTCGCTGTTCCACCATCGTCGGTGACCCTGAACCTTAGCGACGCGTAGCCGGTCCCGGTCTCGTCAGGATCGGGACGGAACCTGATTTGTCCGTTCGTCAATGCGCTTAACGGAGCAGAGATGGCGTTGATCGGCTGAGGGGCTCCCGGACCCGTACCGTCGCTATCGAACAGCAAGGTTCCGTCCAAGCCGTTGAAGTTGATCTCGATCCTGGAAAAGACGTTGCCGTCGACGTCGCTGAACGGGAAGTCCGCGACGCTGAATACATAGTCTGTATTTTCAATGATGTTCTGCGTCCGATCGGCCGAGGTCGGCGCGTCGTTGACCGAAGCGATGTTGACCGTCAGCGTATTGGCGCTGACATCCGCATCCTGGCCCGGACTGGTGCCGCCATTGTCGCGGACGCGGAAGCTGATCGAGCCGGCACCGTTGCCGTTGAGATTGGCGGTCGGTTGGAACACCACCTTGCCCGCGTTCAGATCGGCGACGCTGTAGGTTGCCGGAAAAGTCGCCGCGACGGGCGCGTTCGGGCCCGCGCCATCGGCGTCGAACAGGATCGTGCCCCCAGTGACGCCGTCGATGGTGACGCTGAGCAGGCCGTTGCCGTCGACATCGGTGAACGGGAAATCGGCAACCCCGAGCACGCGCGACGCATCCTCGTTGATCGTGACGGTGGTGCTGGTGCCCGATGGCGCGTCGTTGACGGCCGTAACCGTCTGGCCGAGCACAACGGTGCCGGTCGAAAAGGCGGTGGTGCCGCCCGTCGCGCCCGCGCCGCTCAGATCGACGGTGGAGCCGTTGACGATCGCCGCCGGCTGGCTGTTGTCGATCAATCGCACGGTCAGCGTCGGTGCCGGCCCGTTGAAGTTCGCCGCCGGGTTGAAGCGGATGGAGGTGCCGGCGTCGAACAGCTTCGCGGACGAAGCCGATGCGGCGCCGATGTCGGTCCAGATCGAACCGTTGAGATACTGCCATTGCCCGCTCGCGCCCGAGCCGTTGGCGATCACCGCGATGCCGCCGAACGATCCCGGCGACGAGCCGCCCGGGAAGGCCGACTGGGTGTCGGCGGCGTCCGAATATTGGGCGCCGAAGATGGTCGAGACGCTTTGACCGCCACTCGGAGTGTCTTCCGCGATCACACCGGATTCATCGCCATCGCCGACCACGGTTGGAGCATCGTTCACCGCGTTGATCGTGATCGTGTACTGATCCTGATCCTGCTGCGCGCCACTGCTTCCCGTGGCACCGCCGTCGTTGCTGGTCACGGTCAAGGCGACAGTTCCGTTGGCGTTCGCGCCGCCGGAGAACAACAGCCCGTTAGCTGCGCCCAGCGTTGTGTTGATCTGCCTTTGCGACGCCGTAACCACGATCGTGCCGGTGCTGTCGCCGGATATGTCGGAAGCCTCGACCCCGCCGGCCACGTTGGTCGCGATGTCGAGAGTGCCGCGCGTCACGCCGAGCGTGACGGTGATGTCCTGCGTTCCGGCATCCGCGTCGCTTACCGACAGGCCGGTCACCGCGATCGTCGCATCCTCGTTGCCGCTGGCTGTGCCGGCATTGGCGTTGACCGGCGCATCGTTGACGGCATCGATCGTGATCGTGCTGGTCGCCGGCAGGCTGGTGCCGCCCGCGTCCCGGATCACGGTCGTGATCGTGCGGGAAAGATCGGTACCGCCGGAAGTCGGATCCTGGCTGCTGCTGGAATAAAGGACCAGTTCCAGCGCCGCTTCATAATCGTCCGCCGATGCCGCGCCGGTCAGCGTCAGCACCACGTTGCCGTTCACGACCGAACTGCTCGCCGAAATGCCGGTCGGCAAGATGCCGCCGATCGCGAGGCTGTCGCCCGCCACCGTGTCGGTGATCGTCACGGTCGCGCCGGTGATCTGATCATTCTCCTGATCCGTGATCGCCACATCCGCCACGATCGCCGCGGCCGCGCCGTCTTCGGTAAAGCTGCCCGCGAACCCCTTGCCGGCCGCGACATCGTCCAGGTCCAGCACCGGCGCAAAATTGTCGGCGGTGACGTTGACGGTGATCGTGTTCGGGCTCTGATCGGTGTCGATGCCGCCGTTCGCGGTGCCGCCCATGTCGCGCACCTGGAACGTGAACGTCGCATAAGGCGCGCCGAACTCGTCCGCGTCGGGCACGAACTTCAGCGCGCCATTGGCGATCGCATCGAAGGCCGCGTCGAAACCGGCCCCGATCACCGTACCGAAGAAGGTCAGCGACCCGTTGGTCGGCAGCGTCGTGATGACGACGCCGAGGATGGAATGGCCATCGATGTCGGAAAAGCCGAAATCCGCCAGGGCGAAGGTGTAAGCATCGTCCTCGCTGGTCTCGATAGTCTTGTCGGTGCCGGACGGCGCGTCGTTGACCGGCAGGAACGTGACCGTCTGCGTGAAGCTGGTGCTTTGCGCGCCTCCGCCGCCGCTGTTGCCACCATCGTTCAGCGTGAAGACCACGCTTCGCGATCCGGTCGGGTTCTCCGTTGTATTGGCGATCCGCACCGCTTCCGTCAGCGCCTTGACCGCGGCCCTTGTCGCATCGGCGTCGAGCGCGACGGACAGGCTGGTTCCCGTACTCGTCAACGTGCCGATCTCGACTCCGTTATAGCGGACCGAACTACCGACAAGGTCGATACCAGTCGCGCCGCCGGTGCCCGCGATGGTGAGCGCGTCGCCTGCAGTGCTGAAAGAAATCGCCGCGCTGAACGTGCCGCCGGCAAAGTTCGCCGCATCGACATCCGACAGATTGGCGACCCCCACGACCTGCGTCGGCGCGCCATTCTCACGATAAGACGGCGTACCGGCCGCGCCGAGCGTGGCGACGAACAGATCGCGATTGCCGTTCGTGTCGCCCACGACGAGGTTCGCGGCATTGCTGGTGAAGAGAATCCGGGTGCCGTCCGGCGAGAAGGTGGGTTCCTGGCTCGCGCCATTGGACGCCGCGCCGCTGCCGTCCACGGAAACGCGTTGAACGGCCCCGCTGGTCAAATCCTTGACGAAAATGTCGGCCACGCCATTGGTGTCGCCAGCAACCAGATTGGAAGCGTCGCTCGAGAAGACGATCTTGCTGCCGTCGGGCGAAAAGGTCGCCCGCGTGCTGGCCGCATTGGCCTGGCCGCCGTTCGAATCGGTCGAGACGCGCGAGATGGCGCCCGTCGCGAGTTCCTTGATGAAGATGTCGGTCCTGAAGTTGGTGTCGCCGGGCACCAGGAAGCTGGCGCTGCTGGTGAACATCACCTTGCTACCGTCGGGAGAGAAGACGGGGTTGCTGCTGAGGCCGCTGGCCTGCCCACCATCTGCGTTGGTCGAGACGCGGGTAATCGCGCCCGTCGCCAAGACCTTGACGAAGATATCGTCGAAGGCGTTGGTGTCGTCGGCGACAAGATTGCTCGCCCCGCTCTGGAAGACGACCGCGCTACCGTCGGGTGAAAAGGCAAAGGCGAAGCTCCCAGCATCTGCTTGCGTGCCGTCGGCCGCAGCCGAAACACGGGTAATCGCTCCCGTGGACAGAGTCCTCACGAAGATGTCGAAGCTGTCGTTGGTGTCGCCCGGAACCAGATTGTTGGCGCTGCTGGCGAACGCCACCTTTAACCCGTCGGGCGAGAAGAGCGGCGGATTGTTAACGGAGATACCTGGTCCAGTCGCCTGATCACCGTTCGCGGCGGTCGAAATGCGCGTATTCTCACCCGTCAGGATGTTTCGGATGAACACGTCGGTGATGACGTTCGTGTCGCCGGGCACCAGGTTGGTGGCATCGCTCTGGAAGACGATGCTGTTCCCGTCCGGCGAGAAGGACGCCGAGAAGCTGTTGATGTTGCCCTGCTGCCCGCCTCCGTCGACGGAAAGCCGCGCGACCACGCCCGTGGCGAGATCTTTGTAGAAAACGTCGTTCAAACCGTTGGTGTCGCCGGGAACCAAGTCGGACGCATTGCTGGTGAACAGGATTTTGGTCCCATCCGGCGAAAAGGTCGCAGCAGAAGCGACGGTGCCGGTGGTCTGGGCATTGGCCGAGTTCGTGGACACGCGCTGGATTACGAAGGTCGGCGCGGTGAAGACCGGCGCATCGTTGATCGCGGCAACGTCGAAGCTGAACGTGTTCGGCGATTGGTCCTGGTTGACGTGGCTCTCGGCCGACGCGCCATCATCGCGCACCGCGAAGGTGAAGTTGGCATACTCATCGCCATTCCCGTTCGGCGCGGGCGTGTAGGTGAGCTTGCCGTTCGCGATTTCCTGGGCGCCGATGATCGCGCCGCTTGAGATCGCGACGCCGTTGAGCTTGATCGTCCCGGCGCCGGGCAGAGTGACGATCTGGACGCCGCCGAAGCCATTGCCGTCCTGATCGGTGAAGCCGAAATCGGCCGCCACGAAGACGCGGGTTGCGTCTTCGTTCAGGGCGACGTCGAGCTTGTCGAGGCCGGTCGGCTCGTCGTTGACGCCGGCAACGTGCACGATCGTGGTGACCGTTGCGTCGGCATCGCCGCCATTGGCCTGACCGTCGCCATCGTTAAGCGTAATCGTGACGGTGCGGGCCGCCTCGCCGGGATTGATGTTGTTGGCATTGCGATAGGTGAGCGCGCGAACCAAATCCTGGACCGCCGCAGGGGTAGCGTTGGCGTTGAAGCTGATCACCAGATCGCTGCCGCCGGTGCCGTCGCCCGTGATCGTGCCGATCGCGACATTGTTCACGGACACGACGAGGTTCGAGACCGAGACGCTGCCGCCCTGCGCGATGCCGAGGAAATCCTCGCTCGCTACTTCGTTCGCCGTGATCGCCACGCGCAGGGAGCCGCCGTCGAAATCGGCGCTGTCCACGTCGCTGACCAGCGTGTTCGCCGCCGCGTCGAGACGGATCGCCGCGCCGCCTTCGGTATAGGTGACGGCATCGCCATTCAGGCTGCCGAGCACCGGCGCGTCATTGACCGGAGTGATCGCCTGGCTCAACGTGACCGAACCCGCCGAATAGACTGAACTTGGCCCAGTGGTCGGCGGCGCGGGGTTAAGGTCGACGGTGGCGTTGTTGACGATCGCCGGTCCGCCGCTCTCAATCAGCCGTGCGGTCAGGGTCGGGACGCCACCTTCGTCGCTGTTGAAATTCGGCGCGGGGTTGAAGCGGAGCAGCGTGCTCGCGGAGAATGTCGGCGCAGCGTCGACCGAGGCGCCCGCGATGTTCTCCCAGCTATCGCCGTCCCAATATTGCCACGAGCCGTTCGGATTGGAACCGTTTGACGTTATGGCTATGCCGGCGAATGTGTCGCCCGTCGAGCCGGTCGGGTTCGCGCCCGAGACCTTTACATCGGTCGGGTCGGCGAATTGCGCGCCGAAGAGATCTGCCACGGTCGGCGCGTTCAGGTTGGTGAACGGCGTGTCTTCCAGGATGGTCGGCGAATCGACGGTTCCGTCGCCGCCCACGATCGGCGCGTCGTTCACGTCGGCGATGTTGAGCGTCTTGCTGTCCGTGTCCTGCTCGTCGAGTCCGCCCCCGGTCAGGGCCGGATCGTTGCCGTTATTGCCAAGATCGTTCGTCACGATCGTAAGCGGAGTCGCACCGTTGTAATTGGCGGGCGGCGTATAGATCAGCCCGTTCGCCGCTGCGGCTTGCGCCGGCGGTCCGGTCACCGCCGCGCTGGTCGCCGCCAGCGTCGCATTGATCTCGTTCTGGGTAGCGGTGATCGTAATCGTGCCGGAGCCGTTCGCCCCGCCGGTAATGTCGGCCGCGACGATGCCGCCGACCACGTCGGTGCGGATCGTGATCGTTCCCAGGCCCACGCTCAACGTGACGGAGATGTCCTGCGTCGCCGGATCGGCATCGACATCGAATACGGATACGCCGGTGATCGCGTTGACCGGCAGCGAAAGCGGCGCGGTCGTCCGGCCGGCGCTTCCGACCGTGTCTTCGCTGAAGTTCATCGCCGCGCCCGGCGTGTTGAACGGCGCGTCGTTAATCCCGGTCACGTTGACCGTGGCATCCACTTCCTGCGAGTAGAGCAGGCCATCGGAGACGGAGGCCGAAACGGTGCGCGTGATCGCCGCGCCATAATTGGTGATGTTGTCGCCGCTGGTCGAGAAGGTGACGAGTTGCAGCGCCGACTGGTATTCGGCGACGGTCGCGATCCCGCTCAATGTCAGCACGCCGACAGTTTGATCATAGCTATAGGTGATGCCCGACGCGGCGATCGTGCCGTTCGTGTTGCCCTGGATGCGCAGGATATCCTGGTGCGTCGCACCGGACAGGAAGTTGCCCGAAATCCGCACCTGCGCGCCCGCGAGCTCGTCGCCGCCGGCCGTGTCGATGTCACTGGCCACCAGATTGCCGAACAGGAGCGGCCGGCTGGTTTCGCCGGAACCCGGCGCATTGCTCGCCTCGGTCACCGCCGCGGCAAGCCCGTTTCCGGTCAGGGTCGGCGCGTTCTCGACGTTGATGCCGAGCGGCGATAGGCCGTTGACATTGCCCACCGTGGCGAACTCGATGGGGTCGTCTTGCGTACCGGTGCCGGTCAGCGATCCGCGATAGACCTTGTGCTGGTTGGCCGTGTTCGGCTCCAGGCTGGTGACGTAATAGCGCCCGGTCGCCTCGTCGATGTCGATGAACTGGAAATTGCGATTGGTCGCGTTCGTCTCCGAATAGACCAAGGCCGGCGCGCCGCCGGGGCCAGCGGGGCGGTTCGCGTCCGCGGCGAGAATCTTGTAGATGCCGCCGGTCGCACCGTTCGCGCCCCCGTTCAGCTGCACCGCCGTGAACCAGACGTCCCCGGTGGCCGTGTTGATGTCGATGCCGGTGATCTTGCCGAGACTGTCCTCGAACGACGTCGGGTCGAGCGCCCCCGTCGCGCTGCTGGCGGTCTCGGCACTGGCGCCGAAAGTCAACTTCACCGCGACATTCCCAGTTGCGTTCGTATCGGTTGGCGACACCCCGTCGATCCGAAAGATAGAATTATGGTTCATCGTCGTGCCGACGGTGCCGGCTTCGTCGATGAAGTCGCTGAAACTCTCGCTCGAAATCACGAAGAACGTGTTGGTCGTCGCGTTGTACGCGATGTCCTGCGTGTAATAAGGATTGTTGGTCGCGGGATTGATACCCAGGTTGACCAACGTAACCGCCGTCTGATTTTCGGTGTTGTAATTCACTTTCTGCAGGAAGGTGCTGCGCGCGAAATACACGATGCCGTTGGCGGGATCGAGCGCGATGCCGGTGATCCCGGTGCCGTCCGACGAGGCAGGCGTGTCGATATCGCCATCATTATCGGTGTCGCCGGGAATGGCCTCGCGGTACAGAATCGTCAGGTTCGGCGCCGCGCCCGGATTGGCGAGCATCTCGCTGATGCGGCCCTGAAGGATGCGATCGATCGTGCCGTCGGAATCGGCGATGAAGAAGCGGTCGTTGACCGTATCGAGAACGATGTCGGTCGGGTGCCAGACTCGATTGGTGGCGGTCGAACTGTTGCCGTCGCCGGCCGTGTTCCCGTAGATCGTGCTGATCGCGTAGCCGATCGCACCCTGGCTCAGCGTCGCATCCTGGCTCAGCCGGATCACGCCGTTGCCGCCGCCAGAGCCGGCCACCCACACCGCCTGATCGGGCGCGGTGAACAGGTTGTAGCCGTTGGGGGTGGGCGTGAACGGGCTGTTGGCGTTCTGCGCCCAATCGTTCGCATCGTTGATCGAATCGAGCAGCTGCGACATCTGAATGTTGTTGGTGCGCGCGGCGAACACGCCATTGTCAGCGCCGATCGCGGTGGCGGTGTTGGCGGCGACACTGAGGCCCGTGTTGGTCAGGTTGCCATTGAACGTCGTGTTCTCGTCGGCGACATCGATCGCGTACAGGAAGCTGGTCGGCGTGTTCGCGTTCAGGCCTTGGAAGGCGTAGATCGTCTCACCCGTATCCGACAGCTTGATCCCGGCTGCGTTCAATTGCGCGGTGGTGATCGTGAACACGGTTCCGGCCGCGAGATCCGCGCCGGTGGTGAAGGTGAACGTGCCCTCGCTCCCGCTCGCCGCGGCGAAGCTGCCCGCGTTCAAGGTGGTGCTGTTCGCCGTCGGCGTCCACGCGCGGTCGGTGAAGTAGATGGTCGTCCCCGCGTCGATCGCCTTCAGCAGCACGAAACTGATGACGTCCCGGTCCATGCCCTGGACACCGGCGATGCTGGGATCGTCCGAATCCTCGGTGCTGTATTGAACGATGGCGATATCGCCAGCGGCAAGAACGGTCGCGACCATGTGCTTCTTCCCCAACCCATGTACGGCGCCGCCCCCAGGCGAGCACCAAATACCCCGCCGCGCCCATGACACAATCGACGCCCGCCTGCCAGTCTTAACCTGTCCATTCCGGAGTATTCCATGCACCGCGCAAGTCGCGGGCGACCCGCTTCTTCAACGACTTAGTAACTTACTTCGTGATTGCGCCGATCGCGGTTCCAGCAACATGCCGGAACGGGGTTTGACAGGGTGGGGTTTTTGGCTCCACTGTGGATCGGAGACGGCGAAATCCGGGCCCGCTCGCGCGCCGGCCGGGTGCACGCAAAAAGTCGATCGAACGGGGGATTATGCGATGGCGCAGCCTTATGTCGGCGAAATCCGGATGTTCGCCGGGAATTTTGCGCCCGCTGGCTGGCTGTTCTGCGCCGGCCAGACACTGCCCATTTCTGAAAACGACGTCCTGTTCCAGCTGATCGGCACCACTTACGGCGGCGACGGCGAGGTAACCTTCAACCTGCCCAATCTGCAAAGCCGCATCCCGATCCACCGGGGCAACGGTCCGGACGGGGTCATCTACCCGATCGGCGAGGCGGCGGGTGTCGAAAGCGTGACGCTGACCACGCAGCAAATCCCGGCACACAACCATCCGCTGCTGGTGTCCAACGCCGCCGGCACGCTCGCCCCCGGCAACTCGATCCTGACGGTGCCGAGCGGCAGCCAGGGCGGTCTGCGCACCTACAACAATGTGGCGACGCCGAACGTGACCTTGCACCCGCAAAGCGTCGGCCCGGTCGGTGGCAGCCAGCCGCATGACAACATGCAGCCTTATCTGTGCGTCAACTTCATCATCTCTCTGTTCGGGCTCTTTCCAAGCCCGACCTGAAAATCGGCCCAGCCGGCGCCTGCTATTTTTCGGAGATTTCCATGGCCGATCCGTTCGTTGCCGAAATCCGCATTTTCGGGTTCAACTTCGCCCCGAAGGGTTGGGCCTTCTGCAATGGGCAGCTATTGCCGCTGTCCCAGAACACCGCGCTCTTCTCACTGCTCGGGACCACCTATGGCGGCGACGGAAAGTCGACCTTCGCGCTGCCGGACATGCAAGGGTCAGCGCCGATGCAGCCCGGGCAGGGCCAGGGGCTGTCCTTGCGCGATCTTGGCGAACAAGGCGGTTCGGAAACGGTAACCTTGCTCCCGTCCGAGATGCCCGTCCACGTCCACACGGTGAACGCGACGACGATCAACGCCAATACCGATCAGCCGACCGGTGCCATTCTTGCCCGGGGCAATTACAATCTCCAGGGCAATAGCGGCGCGGTGCCGATGTATTCGGCCGCCGCGCCTAACGCGCAAATGGGCTTCCAGGCGATGGCGGTCGCCGGCGGCGATCTGCCGCACAACAATATGCAGCCTTATCTCACGCTGAATTTCTGCATCGCCCTGCAAGGCGTGTTCCCGCCGCGCGGTTGAACGACCGGGCGCTGCCGACCTATCTGAAGGACTCGCGAAATGGCCGAACCTTTCCTCGCCGAAATCAGGATCGCCTCGTTCGACTTCCCGCCAAAGGGCTGGGCCTTTTGCAATGGGCAGCTGCTGCCGATCAACCAGAACCAGGCCCTGTTCGCGCTGCTCGGCACGACTTATGGCGGCAACGGCCAGACCAATTTCGGGCTGCCGAACCTGCAAGGCAAGACGCCGATCCATTTCGGCTCCGGCCACAATCTGGGCGAGACCGGCGGCAGCAGCGGGGTCACGCTCAACCAGTCGCAACTGCCTGCGCACACCCACCTGATGTCTGGCCGGGCGGAGCGCGCCACTCTGGTCGGCGGCGCGATTCCTGCAGCGACCAAGTCCTTGGCCCAGGCGGCCGCGGGCAATCCGATCTCCGACGTCAACCTGTACGCCACCGGCAATCCGACGGCGGCGATGGCCGCGTCGTCCGTGACGAACACGGGCGGCAGTCAGGCCCACAACAACATGATGCCCTATCTGGTGCTCAACTTCGTCATCGCACTGCAGGGCATCTTCCCGAGCCCGAACTGATTCGGTCCGGTCAAGTCAAAGCTGTTTCTCAATTGGGAAAACTGAAGTAATCAGAAGAGAGCTGGGGACGCGCGGTTGGGGCCGCGGGATGGCGTCACCGGCGGGGGAAGTCGGATGAGTGAAGAATCAGGTCTGCTGTCGCGCCGCAACATGGTCCTGGCGGGTGCCGCCGCGCTTGGCGCGGTAGGCGCGATCGCCGCCCAGCCCAGTATGTCGCGCCGGGTGTTCAAGCCAGGCCCCGTCGGCTCGTCCGACCGTCCGGGATCGACCTTCAAGCGCACGCCACCGCTCGGCGCGATCGACAATTGGTCCGCGGCGGTCGGCACGGATTTCTTCATCCGCACGGCCAGTGGCAGCCTGCTGACCACGCTCGCCTCGGTCGCCGCGTTCCCCTCGCGCGGCAAGCGCCCGGCGGAACTCGCTCGGCAGGAAGCCTTTCTCCTGTCCTTCGACACCGGCCGGATAGCCGCGCCCGCCGGCGAGGGCATCTACACGGTCACGCATCGCAGCCTGGGCGAGATGCAGATCTTCCTGAGCGCCAGCGCAACCAGCGCGACCGGGCTGACCGCCGTCTTCAACTGAGCAGATGCCGCCACCGCCACGCGCGGCCGCGCCGCTCGGCATCAGCTATCGCCCGGCAGACGACGCCGACCTGCCGTTTCTAAGCCAGGTCTATGCATCGACGCGGGTCGAGGAGCTCGCGCCGACCGGCTGGCCCGACGGGGTGAAGCAGCAGTTCCTGGAGCACCAGTTCGGCGCCCAGCACCGCCACTACCGCCAGCAATATCCGGCCGCCGAATGGCTGATCATCCTGTGGTCGGGCGAAGCGATCGGCCGCTTCTACCTCGAGGAATGGCCGGACCAGTTCCGCATCATCGACATCGCCTTGCTGCCGCATGCGCGCGGGCAAGGCGTGGGCACCGCGATCCTCGCGGACATGGTGGCCGCCGCGCGGAAAGCCGGCAAGTCCGTCTCGATCCACGTCGAGAAGAACAATCCGGCGATGCGCCTCTACCAGCGGCTCGGCTTCGTCCAAACCGACGAACATGGCATCTACGATCTGATGGTCTGGAACGGCCGGGCCGAACCTGCCTAATTGAAGATCGCCTGCCTAATTGAAGATCGCCTCATACCGAGCGCCGGCCGCGTCCGGCTGGATCGGGACGATGAACATGTCGAACGCCGCCGCCCCCCGCTGAAACCGGTAGATGGACTGCGGCAGGATCGGTGCGGGCGGGCCGCGGAACAGCAGCCGAAACGATCCGGCCGCGCGTACTGAAGGCGGCAGCGCTTCAGCTTCGACCAGGGTCAAGGCAACGGTATCCTCGCCCGATCCGACCTGGTAAGCCTCCCCGACCTGACCCAGGAAATCTTCGAGCCTGAGTTCCTGCATCAACGCGCCTTCCCGCATGCAACGGCGTCCAGCATTGGACGGGGCGCCGACCACGCCGACGCACCTTCGTCGTGAGATAAGCGGGTCTCATCGCTGCCTTTCCCCTTGTCGCGGCGGCGGCGTTCCTGATCGTGAACAGCTGCGTCCCGCTCGCAGCCCGCCTTAAAGGCCCCGGTACAAGCTCGCGAGGATCGCACCATGACGTCGGAAATGTTCAGGCTGATATCGACCTGCGTCGCCGCATTGTTCGTCGCCACCTTGCTGCTCACCGCCCTGCTCTCGACGCCGGTCCTGCCCTGAGCGATCATTCGAGCGACAGCGCCGCCTTGACCGCGGCCGCGTAATTGGGCCCGACCTGCACGGCCGCGCCGTCCGCCAGCACCAGCGACAGCGATCGGTTCGCGCGCTTCACCTCCACCACCTTGTCGGGCCGCACAAAGGCGGAACGGTGGACGCGCAGCAGCCGCGACCCGGCCAGCTTCTCTTCCAGCGCGGACATGGTCGTCCGCAGCAGGTGGCTGCGCATGCTGGTGTGGAGCAGCACGTAATCCCGCGCGGCCTCTACCCAGTCGATCGCGTCGATCGGCACGCGGCGGTGGCCGTCGCGCTCGGGAATCCAGAAGCCGTCATCGTCGCGCGCCGGCGGCTTGGCCGATCGCAGCGCCTCCACTTCCTCCTGCAACTTGCCCGCCCGCTCGGCTTGCTCGCGCACCGCCCGGCGGCGGCGCGCGCGATCCACCGCCTGCCGCAGCCGATCGAAGCGGACCGGCTTGAGCAGATAATCGGCCGCATCCACGTCGAACGCGTCCGGCGCATAATGTTCGTGGGCGGTCACGAACACGATCTCGGGCTTGGGTTCGACCGCAATGTCGGCGGCGGCGCGCAAGCCGTTGCGGCCCGGCATCTGCACGTCCATGATGACGAGGTCGGGCCTCAGCTCCGCGATCCGCTCCAGCGCCTGGTCGCCATCCTGCGCCTGGCCGACCAGTTCAACTCCGTCGATATCGGCGAAGAATGTGCGCAGGCGATCGAGGGCCAGCGCCTCGTCATCGACCAGCAGCACGCGCATCGCCTTGCTCTCCCACCTCGTCCCGAAGCATGTTGCTTTCGGACGAGGGCGGTCGGCCTGTCAACGGCTCTGCTGGATTTTCGGAATACAGATTGTGGCAACGTAGCGTCCGTCCTTGGTCTCGGCGGACAAGGTCGCGGCCGAGCCATAGACGGCGGCAAGTCGCCGTCTGACATTCTGCAGGCCGACGCCCTTGCGGCCGAATGCCTGACTGCTCCGCGCCTGCTCCTCGGCGGCGTCCTCGCTGATGCAATTGGCGACGGTGATGCAGAGGTCACCGTCCGTGACTTGCGCTTCGATGTTGATGTCGACCGACTGGCGCGACGGACTGACGCCATGCTTGATCGCATTCTCCACCAGCGGCTGGACGAGGAAGCTGGGGACGAGCGCTTCGCAGGCCTCCGGCGCGCAATCCACCGTCACGTTGAGTCGCTCGCCGAAGCGCACGCTTTCGATATCGAGATATTCCTCCGTGATCGCCAGTTCCTCGTCCAGCATCACCAGTTCGGACGGATCGGCATTGAGCGATGAGCGCAGGAAGTTGGACAGTTTGTCCGTCATCCGCTCGGCATCCTCGTTGCGCCGGGTGACGATCAGCGCGGAAATGCTGTTCAGCGCATTGAACAGGAAATGCGGATTGAGCTGGTAGCGCAAGGCCGCGAGCTGGGCCTGCTGGGCGGCGCTGCGGGCCTGCGATAGCTGCAGTTCCTGCTTCAGCGCCGCTCGCCTGGAGAAGCTTACCTGGAACAGCGCCATGTTGATGCCGAACACCAGGATGTAATTGAAAAAGGAAGGATAAACCCGGGCGAGATCGGTGCCCAATGTCGCCCAGGCGGTATCGAGGTGGTTGGCCACCCATGCCTGGAAAAGCAGGTCGAACATGATGTTGGCGACCGCGGTCATCACCACCGTTCCGACCAGGATCAGCGCGCGTTTCTCCTGTCCCCAATCGAGCGTCTTGCGGAAGATCGCGAACATCGGAAAGGCGAACAGGATCGAGACCGGGATGGTGGCGATGTCCAGCGCAATGCTGCCCCACCCCTCCCCTTCATGGCGCTTCACGATCAGCGGCAGAAAGATCAGGGTGACGAACAGCCACAAGGCGATCGTGATCACGATCGCCTCCGGCCAGCGCGCCTGTTTGCGAACGGACGGCATGATCGAGTTCATCCCCCGAGTGACCCAGTTCCCGTTCTGCCGGAATGTGGCGAAGCTGTCACTCAAAGTGATCGAAGTCTCGTGGCCCATGATCGGACGATGGCCGGTTCCGGTCGCTGAACCCAATCCGATGTGACCAGGATTGCGGCTTGCGCGATGGAGCAGGCAAGTTGAACAGATGTTCATATTGCGCGGGAGCGTCGCCCAGGCAATTGGAAACTATGGTAAAGCAGCCTGCTCGCCAAGCCGGCAGGCCCGTTGCGCATTGACGAGCATCGAAGCGCGGGGTTACCCGCCTCGGCAGTTCTCATTGGAGCTTTCCCTGTTGCAGACATCCAGCATGATGCGGGCCGCCGTGGTGGCCGGCCCCGGTCAGATTCGAATCGACCAGGTGGCCTTGCCCGAGCCGGGGCCGGGGCAGGTCCGCGTCCGGCTGGAAGGCTGCGGCGTGTGCGCGTCCAACCTGACGCCGTGGGAAGGACCGGAGTGGATGCAGTTTCCGACCGAGCCCGGCGCGCTCGGCCATGAAGGCTGGGGCGTGATCGACGCACTCGGCGAGGGCGTCACCGGCCTCGAAATCGGCACCCGAGTCGCGGCTTTGTCCTACAAAAGCTATGCCGAGCACGACATCGCCGAGGCGGACGCGATCGTGCCCCTGCCCGCGGCGCTCGCCGGCAAGCCCTTTCCGGGCGAGCCGCTCGGCTGCGCGATGAACATCTTCCGCCGCAGCGACATCCAGGCCGGCCAGACGGTAGCGATCGTCGGCATCGGCTTTCTCGGCGCGATCCTGACCCGGCTCGCCACCGATGCCGGCGCGCGCGTGATCGCCATCTCCCGCCGCCCCTTCTCGCTCGAAATCGCCCGCCGCTTCGGCGCCGCCGAGACGGTCGCGATGGACGACCACCAGGTGATCATCGACCGGGTCAGGGCGCTGACCGGCGAACGCTTCTGCGAGCGCGTGATCGAAGCGGTCGGCAAGCAATGGCCGCTGGACCTCGCCGCCGAGATCACCGCGGAGCGCGGCAAGCTGATCGTCGCCGGATATCACCAGGATGGGCCGCGCCAGGTCAATATGTGGCTATGGAACTGGCGCGGGATCGACGTGATCAACGCCCACGAACGCGATCCCAAAATTTATGCGCAGGGCATTCGGGACGCGGTCCAAGCCGTGGCATCGGGCAAATTGGACCCGACCGAACTCTACACGCACACCTACCGCCTCGACCAGCTGGACGAGGCGCTGAACGCAACGCGCGATCGCCCGGACGGCTTCCTCAAGGCGCTGGTCACGCCATGACCGGCAAGCCCCGGCTGGGCTTCCTCGGCGTCGGCTGGATCGGCCGGCATCGAATGGAGGCCATGCTCGCGACCGGATCGATCGAAGTCGCCGCCATCGCCGAGCCGTCCGAAGAAATGGCGGCGCAGGCCCAGAAGCTCGCGCCCGCCGCCACGCGGGTCGACTCCCTGGCCGATCTGTTGGACCTCCGCGTGGACGGCATCGTGATCGCGACCCCGAGCGCGATGCATGCCGAGCAGTCGATCGCGGCACTTGCACGCGGTGCTGCCGTCTTCTGCCAGAAGCCGCTCGGCCGCGATGCCGTCGAGGCCCGCGAGGTTGTCGAAGCAGCTCGCGGCGCCGATCGGCTGCTTGGCGTCGATCTGTCCTACCGCTTCACGCAAGGGATGGGGCGGATTCGCGATCTGATCGCGGCCGGCGAACTCGGCTCCGTCTTCGCGGTCGATCTCGTCTTCCATAACGCCTACGGGCCGGACAAGGCCTGGTTCTACGATCCCGCTTTGTCCGGGGGCGGCTGCGTCATGGACCTGGGAGTCCACCTCGTCGATCTCGCGCTTTGGGCGCTGGATTTCCCGGCGGTGGAGAGCGTGACGAGCAGCCTCCTCGCCGGCGGCGCGCCTCTGGCCGGTCAGCCCGGCAAGGTCGAGGATTATGCGGTCGCGACGATCGGCCTGGCCGGCGGCGCGACGGTCCAGTTGGCCTGCTCATGGGGGCTCCAGGCCGGCGTCGACGCGATCATCGCCGCATCCTTTTACGGCACCGGTGGCGGCGCCGCGTTGCGCAACGTCGGCGGCAGCTTCTACGATTTCACCGCCGAACGGTATCGCGGGACGGCCTCGGAGCCGCTCTCCTCGCCACCGGACGGATGGGGCGGGCGCGCCGCCGCGCATTGGGCGACCCGGCTGGCGGCGGGGCAGCGTTTCGATCCGGAAGCCGAGCGGCTCGTCGCCGTGTCCGAAGTTCTCGACCGCATCTACGGGCGTTAGCCCGCTCGCGTCGCGCCAGCCGTCAGGCGGCCGCGCGCTCCCGATGACTCAGGAACTCGCCGAGCGACTGCGCCGCCATCGGACGCGCGATGTGATAGCCCTGCGCGGTGTCGCAGCCCATTTCGCGGAGCAGAGTGAGGCAGTTTTCATCCTCGATCCCTTCGGCGACGACCTTCATTCCCAGTTCGTGCGCCAGCGCGATTGTCGATCTCACCATGATCGCGTTGCGCCGGTCGGCAGCGATGCTCTGGACGAAGCTCTTGTCGATCTTGAGCTCCGTCGCGGGCAGCATCTGAAGATAGCCGAGCGACGATTGGCCGGTGCCGTAATCGTCGATCGAGATGTTGACCCCCAGCGCGCGCCAACTCTCCAGCGCCGCAATCGCCCGCTCGGGACTGTGCATCGCCGCCGACTCGGTTACTTCGATCGTGACGCACTCGGTCGGCAGCGAGGTCGACTGCAAGACCCGCGCGATCCGCTCGATAAAGCCATGGTCGGCCAGCAAGGTCGCGGACACGTTGACCGCCACTCCGATTGGACTGCCCGCCGCCGCCCAGCCGAGCGCGTCCTCGATCGCCTGCTCCAGCACGAAAACGGTGACGTCGCCGACCCTTTTATGCTCCTCGATCAGCGGGATGAACTGGTCCGGCGCGATTGGTCCGAACTGCGGATGCTCCCAGCGTATCAATGCCTCGGCGCCGACGATTCCGCCCGTCGCCAGGTCCAGCTTCGGTTGATACGCGTTCCACAACTGGCCGGAGGCCATGGCGGAATCGAGTTCGCCGAGCAGCGACAGCGCGCGATGCGTTGCGACGCTGTCCGCCTCTGTGAAGCGCTGCCAGCGCATGCCCGATTGGGCGGATTGCGCAGCCGAAAAGCTTGCCTCGGCGACGAGTTGCTGGACCGGCTTGTCGCCGCCCGCCAAACCGAAGGTGAGCGCGACATCGATCAGGCGTCCGCAATCGACCGGCGAGCGCATCACGGCGGCGACTGCCTCCAGGCGCTCCCCCAGGTCCGCTTCATCGGCCCGATCCTCGATCCAGGCGAGCGTCGCCTCGTCGGCCCGGTGGATCACGGCTTGCCGATTGGCGAAGCGCAGCCGATCGGCAACCCGCTGCACCAGCTTGGCGGTGGCTTCCGGGCCGAGGCCGGATGCGATCGTCGCGAAACGATCGATCCGGCTGACCACGACATTCCTGCCGGACGAGGCGATGGCCGCCGAGCACAGGGCAGCGAGGTTCGGCAGTCCGGTCGCCGGATCGGTCATCGAGCGTTGTTGCATGCGCTCGGTGACGATCAGGCCCAGCCCGATGCCAGTGGCGGTCAACAAGGCCGCCAGAGCCGGCGCGATCGAGAAGCTGGTGGCCCAATAAGCCTCGCCGATCAGCGGCATGGCGAGCACGCCAAGGCTCAGCAGAGCGAACGCGCCCATTCGAAGGTTGCGGTTGCCCGGACGCGACGCCACCGCCACCGCGAACAACGCGAGGAGCATCGGCCAGACGCCACCGCGCCGTTGCGGGACCGGCCCCTGCATCAAGGTTTCCGCGCCGAGCGCCTGGATAACGACACCCGGCAGCACCCCGTGGCGTGGCACCGCGTAGCGATCCCAGATTTCGACTGCAGTTGCGCCGATCACGACGCGCTTGCCCGCCAGGCTTCGCGCGGGCACTTTGCCGCGGACCAGATCGACCATGCTGTGGCGCGGAATGCTGGCCGGCTCGATCGAATAGTCGATCTCGAATTCGCGTCCGATCTCGGCGCCCTTCTCCGCGACCATCGTGGCGAGCGACGGTCGCGGCGTCCCGTGCGTCTCGATGCCGAGCGGCATGGTTCTGACCTGTCCGTCGCGATCAGGCCGGACGTTCACGGCGGCCAGGAAGGCCTTGTCGGCGAAAGCTTCGATCGGAACGCTCTCGATTTCCGCCGCTTGCCCGGCACCCGCCGGCTGCCGCAAGGTCGGCAGGATCACATTCCCGCCGGCCCGCGCCAGAGCGCGCGCAAGCGCCGCGTCCTGATCCGGATCGGAGCGCGCCGAGAAATCGACGTCGAACGCGATGGAGCGAACGCCCGCATCGTGCAATCGGTCGATCGCGGCGGCGTGAATGCTGCGCGGCCAAGGCCAGCGATCGAGTTCGGCCAGGCTTCGCCCGTCAATCTCGACGATGTGAACCTCCCCGCTCGCCGGATGCGACCGAAGGGAATCCCGCAGCGAGCGAAGCGCCTGGTCGAGGGCGACGCCTCCTCCGGAGACGAGAGTAAGGAAGCCCACGAACAACGCGGCCCCAACGAGGAGCGTCCGGCGCCGGGCCAACAGATAGGCCCGGATCGACACAAAGACGGCGTTGAGGCCGAAGCGCATGATCAATCCCGTTCGCTCGGCGATCGCGTTCTAGGCCAGATCGGGATCGACGCCGACGCAAACAGCGCCGAGCAAACATGTGGCACCGCCGTCGGTGTCGTCATCATCGTCATCGCCACCGTCATCGTTGTCCGAGCCGTCGTCCCCGCCATCGTCGTCGCCTGCGTCACCCCCGTCGCCGGTTGCCGGGATGTCCGGCTCCGGCTCCAGATCGGGCTCGACCACGGGCACCGGGTCCACCTCGGGCACCGGCAGCGGCTCGGGTGCCGGCTCAGAAACCGGCTCGGGAGCAGGCGTCGGCGCGGAAGCGGGCGTCGGCTCGGGATCGGGCTCGGGTGCCGGCACCGGTACCGCGGGCGTTTCGGGCGCTGGCACGGGCACCACCTCAGGCACTGGCGGCGGCACGATCACCAGATCGGGAACCGGCACGGCGCCCGTCGGCACGGCGGGAGCGTCCGTCTTCGGATCGATATCGTCAAGACTGAGCCCCTCCTTCTCGAGCAATTCCTCGATTTTCGCGAGCGCCTCCGCTTCCGCTTTGGCGATCTCCTGTTCGGCCTTGGTCCGCTCTTCGGCCGCCCTCTCGCGCGCGTCGTCCGTCTTGTTCGCGAGTTCCTGTTCCGCTTTCTGGATTTGCTCGGCGAGCTTGGCCGGGCTCAGGTCCGGTTTGCTGCGCGCATCGGCGATCTTGGCGGCAGCTTCGCTTTCGGCCTTTGCGATTTCCTCCGCCGCCTTTTGCGCGGATTCAGCGATCTTGGCCTGCTCGTCCGCAACCTTCTCGGCGCGCGTGTCCAATTCCTTCTGGATGTCGTTCGCCAAATCCTCGTCCAATCCGCTCAGATCATATTCCAGCGTCGGGCCGTCGACGTCAGGCTGCGGCTCCGACGGCGGGTCCGGCTCGTCGACCGGATCGGGAGTCGGTTGCGGGCCAGGCTCAGCCTCAGGTGCCGGCGCCGGACCTGGCTCCGGTGCTGGCTCCGGCTCCGGCTCCGGCGCAGGTGTTGGCGCGGGCTCCGGCGCGGGTGCGGGGGTCGGGCCGGGCGCCGGCTCCGGCGCAGCGGTCGGTGCAGGCTCCGGCGTTGGCGTTGGTGCGGGAGCTGGCTCCGGCGCTGGCATTGGCGCAGGTTCCGGCTCTGGCAAAGGCGCTGGTGCAGGTTCCGGCGCGGGAGTCGGCTCCGGCTCCGGGCTAGGCGCCGGTGCGGGAGCTGGGGCCGGTGCAGGTTCCGGCGCGGGTGCGGGAGTCGGCGTTGGCGTTGGTGCAGGCTCCGGCGCTGGCGCCGGGGTCGACACCGGCTCCGGTTCCGGAGTGGGTTCGGGCGCCGGCTCAGGGGTCGGCGCGGGCTGCGGAGCCGGCACGGGCTCTGCTTCTGAACTGGGCTCCGAAGGCGGCAGCGGCGCTGGAGCGGGTTCCGGCGTCGGTGCCGGTGCGGGCTCCGGAGCAGGATCAGGCCGAGCCGGGGTGACGGGCGGGCTCACATCTCCGGGATCGGACGGGCCCGGCGCGGAGCCGGTCGCACCGGAGCCGGCCGAGCCAGTTCCCGTGCTATCATCGTCGTCATCGTCGCCACCAGCCCCGTCTCCGGGCTTATCTTCGCCTTTGTCTTTGTCTTTGTCCTTATCCTCGTCGGCAGCCTCGTCACCATTCTCATCGACCTCCACGTCCGGCGCCGGGGCCGGAGCAGGATCAACAGGCACTGGCGCTGGAACCGGAGCAGGATCGGGCGCCGGCGTCGTCGGCTGGGGCTCGGGTGCGGGCGGCGGAGCGGGCGTCGGAGCTGGCACCGGCATCGTGACGACCGGGCCCGGTGTCTGCCCGCCATTGCCTGCGCTGCCGCCACTTGGCGGTCCGCTCGCGGCGGCACGGTTCTGCGCGACGAACACCACCTGGGCATAATCGGCAGCCGACCGGCCTTCGAGCAGGCCGCCGGTCGATGCGCCGAAGGTTTCGGAATTGTCGCCGATCGGACGGGCAATCACCACCAGGTCGGTGACCGCGGCTTGCCCCAACTCACCGGCGGCGGCCGCGGCGTTGGACCTGATCTCGCGCGCCTTGCCGTCCGCCTCGATCCTGAGCCGGCCCAGATCGCCCTTGCCGACGATCGCGAACGCGCCCGGGCGGACGAGTTCGGCGGCGCCCCCGTCGAGGGTCGACACTTCGACCGCGCCTTCGGTCACGTCGACCTTGGCCTCCTCGGGTCCGACCGCCACGGTGAACGTCGTTCCCTTGACCACCGCGGCCAGGTACGGCGTTTGGACGCCGAAATGCGGCGTGCTCTTTTTCTCGATCCGGAACAGCGCCGAGCCCCAATCCTCGATCAGCTGGACGATCTTGTTGGGGCTGCTCGCCTCGGGAACGCGCAGCTGCGTGCGCGGCGAGATGACGACGAATTCGCGGCCGCGAACGATCACGGCGCGCGCTCCCGGCGCGGTCGTGATCATCGCTCCCGATCCCAGCAGCGCACCCTTGGCCGCCGCGCGGGTCCGGCCGGACTCGGTCAGCCGGACATCGCCGCTGACTTCGCTGACCCGCCACGGCGGCGCCGCCGCGACCGCCTGAGTTCCGAGCAGCAGCATCGCCGGGGCGATACCGAGTGTCAGTTTTCCGATCATGCGACCCCCGATGGCGGCCGTCATTCACGTCGGCCGATATTTACACTTACCCCCGCCTAACCAGAACTCCTTTCCGGGCGGCTAAATGCTGAGGTTAACAGGGCGAAGATCATGAACTGGCTAACCGGTTCTTAAGAACTCCGTTGCTAGGCCAGAGCTGGTTCGATGATCGGGTGGTCGGTGCGCAAATCTTCATCAATGGTGATGCTTCCGCTTGCCTTGCTATACTCGGCACAGGCCGCGGCGAATACGCAGACGCCGCAGGATCGCGCCGACCCATCGGTGGTCGAGCAGGAACTGAAGCTCGACGACAAGGTCTTCGATGGCCGGCCCAGCGATCCGCTGCGTGTAAAGACAGCCGATCCGGACGCGGCTCTAACCCGCCCGGTCCTGATCCGCGCGATCACGCTGGAGGGTGCGGTCGCCCTCCCCCCGTCCGCTTACCAGGCGGCCACGCTTCCTTACCGTAACCGGACTTTGTCAGGCCGCGAATTGCAGGATCTCGCCACCGCGATCGCCCAGGTCGCACGCGGCGCCGGGTTCGGCCTCGCCAGCGCCTGGATCCCGGAGCAGACCGTCCGGGACGGCTCGATCCGCATCGCCATCGATGAAGGACGCATCGACGACGTTCTCATCAAGGGCAATGCCGCGGATGCGGCCCGCCCCTTCTTCGCGTCGATCGCGACAGGGGCACCGGTCCGTACCGCCGAACTCGAGCGGCAATTGCTGTTGGCCGGCGACTTGCCGGGCGTGACGATCGTCAAGCCGCGCGTGGAACGTGCCGGCGGGCGCACCCTTTTGGTCATGACGGCCGTGCGAAACGCCGTTCGCGGCCGAGCTTCGATCGACAATTGGGGGACGGGCAATGTCGGTCCGGCGCGGCTTCACCTGAGCGTGGATTTCAACGGATTGCTCGCCAGCGACGATCGGCTGACGATCGGCGGGTCGATCACCCCGCTCGATCCCAGCGAGTTCGCTCTGGCGCGCGCCTCGTATGGCAAGGCCATCGGGTCGAACGGGACGGAGCTCTCCCTTTCCGCCTACGCGGCGCGCTCGCAGCCGGGAGGCACGCTGGCTGACCGCGACTTCGAAGGCCGCAGCGCGGAAGCCTCCGTGGCGATCAATCACCCCTTCCTGCGCAGCCGGGTCGCCAGCCTGTGGGGCGAAGCCGAGTTCAGTGTCCGCCATTCTGATCAGTCACTCGCCGATGCGAGGATTCGAAAAGACCGCCTGGCGATCCTCAAGGCCGGCCTGTTTACCACCGCTGATCTGGCCGGCGGTTCGCTCCGCGCCCGTTTATTCGCCTCGCGCGGGCTGGGCATCCTCGATGCGACCCGCGGGGGCGATCCGCTCGCCTCGCGCGACGACGGCAGCGCCATCTATTCCAAGCTCGAGCTTTGGGGCGATTATGATCGCGACTTGTTCGGCCCCGTCAGCATCCAGCTGCAAGGCGAAGGTCAGATCGCGTCGCGGCCGCTCCTCTCGAGCGAGGAAATGGGCCTGGGCGGGCGTTACTTCCTGCGCGGCTACGATTACCGGGAATATTCGGGCGACAAGGGCGTGGTGGGTTCGGTCGAGCTTCGGTTCGCCCTGCCCGACATCGGCGGCCCGCTGCGCGCCGCGCAGCTCTACGGTTATGCCGATGCGGGAACGGTCGGCAATTACCGGGACGGCAGCGGCGGCGGCTCGCTCGCATCGGCTGGCGGCGGCATCCGCACTTGGCTCGGCAAGACGATCGACGCGAGCCTGGAAGTGGGTGTCCCGCTCAAGAATGGCGCCGATCCGGCTGAAAACTTGAACCCCCGCATCTCCTTCGTGATTGGCAGCCGCTTCGAATAAGCAATCACCGCCGGTTTGACCCGTCCGCCGGTTGCGTTCAGGACGGCCGCATGGCTCTGCTTCCCCCCCTCGATCGCCTGCGCCTGCCCGTCATCGGCTCGCCCCTGTTCATTGTTTCCGGCCCCGAACTCGTCATCGCCCAATGTAAGGCGGGCATCGTCGGCTCGTTTCCGGCGCTCAACGCCAGGCCGCAGTCGATGCTCGACGAATGGCTGCATCGGATCACCGAGGAACTCGCCGCCTGGGATCGCGCGAACCCGGACAAACCGTCCGCGCCGTTCGCCGTCAATCAGATCGTGCATCGCTCGAACGATCGCCTGCAGGAGGATCTGGCGACCTGCGCGAAGTGGAAGGTGCCGATCGTGATCACCTCGCTCGGCGCGATCGTCGAGGTCAATCAGGCGGTGCATGGCTGGGGCGGCATCGCCCTGCATGACATCATCGACGATCGGTTCGCGCGCAAGGCGGTCGACAAGGGCGCGGACGGGCTGATCGCGGTCGCGGCCGGCGCGGGCGGGCATGCCGGGCGGCTGTCCCCCTTCGCGCTCGTCCAGGAAATCCGATCCTGGTTCGATGGACTTTTGATCCTGTCGGGCGCGATCGCGACCGGCCATGCAATCCTGGCCTCGCAAGCGATGGGCGCCGATCTCGCTTATATCGGCTCGCCATTCATCGCCACCGCCGAGGCCAATGCCGAAGCCGATTATAAGAACGGCATCGTCGAGGGCCGGGCAGGCGATATCGTCTATTCGAACCTCTTCACCGGTGTGCACGGCAATTACCTCCGCCAGTCAATCGTCCGCGCCGGTCTCGATCCCGACAAGCTGCCCGAAGGCGATCTCAAGACGATGAACTTCGGTTCCGGTGGCGGCGACGCGAAGGCCTGGCGCGATATCTGGGGCTCCGGCCAGGGCATCGGCGCGATTACGCAGGTGCTGCCGACCGCCGACTATGTCGGGCTGCTCGCCGCCCAGTACGAGCAGGCCAGGAGCGAGCTCAGGGCGAAGGCGTCGCTCTGATCCGCTCCAGCGTCGTCCGCCACCCGTCCGGAACCGGCACCGGCGCTCGGCTCGCCCGCCCGACATAGACGTGGACGAAATGTCCTTCCGCAGCCGGTTCCTCGTCGCCCGACGCGAACACGCCGAGGCGATAGCGAACGCTTGACGTGCCGATCGATTCGACGGCCAAGCCGATCTCGACGGGTTGCGGAAAGGCGAGCGGGCGCGCGTAGCGGCAGCCGGTCTCGACCACCAGGCCGATCGGGTCGCCGCCGTGAATGTCGAGCAGGCCCGCATCGATCAGCCACGCATTCACCGCCGTATCGAACCAGCCATAATAAACGACGTTGTTGACGTGGCCGTATGCATCATTGTCCGCCCACCGTGTGTCGATGTCGCGCCACACGCGGTAATAGGCCCGGCCCTGGAACGCAGGCCGGCTCACAGGGCGGCCGCGTAGAGCCGGCGGGCATCGCTTTGCGAGATCGGGCAAGGATTGTTCACCAGCAGCCTCTCCTGCTTCATCGCTTCTCGGGCCAGCATGTCGAGATGCTCCGCCGTGACACCGACGTCGCGCAGCCGCAGTGGCACGCCGGCCTCACGGCCCAGCGCGGTCAGGGCGTCGACAAGGCCGCGCGCTTGCGCCTGCTGCCCTGCGTCCGCCAGCGACGGATCGAGCAGCAGACCGAGCTCGGCATAGGATTGCATCGCCGCATTCAGATTGTGACCCAGCACATGCGTCAGCATCAGCGCGTTCGACAGCCCGTGCGGGACCTTGAAATGGCTGCCGAGCGGATAGGCGAGCGCATGGACTCCGGCCACCGGCGCAGAGGCGAAGGCTGCCCCCGCCAAATGGGCGCCGAGCAGCATCGCCTCGCGCGCGGCAAGATCGCCGGGATCATCGCAGGCGCGAATGAGGTTGGCGCAAAGCAGCCGCAACGCCTCGCGGGCGAGCATGTCGGACATCGGATTCTTGAGCCGCGCGGACGTGTAAGCTTCGATCGCATGCACCATCGCGTCCAACCCCGTTGCGGCGGTCACGTCGCGGGGCAGACCGAGCGTCAGTCCGGCATCCAGGATCGCCCAGTCCGGGACCAGAGCCGGGCTGCTCACGCCGCGTTTCTCGGCACCTTCGACGGTGATCACCGTCACCGGGGTTGCTTCAGATCCGGTCCCGGCGGTGGTCGGGATCAGAACCAGCGGCAAGCGCTTGCCGGTCGCCTTGCCAACGCCCCACAGATCGTCCAGATCGTCGCCGCTGCCGATCAGATAGGCGGCTAGTTTGGCGACATCCATCGGACTGCCGCCGCCAAAGCCGACCACCGAAGTGCAGCCTGCTCCGGCCTCGGCCGCCGCCATCACCGTCGAACGCGATGGGTCCGCCTCGACTGAGTCGAACAACACCACCTCGATCCCGGCTTTCTCCAGCGAGCCAAGAGCGGCGGCCGGCAGGCCAAGCGCCCGGACCGTCCGATCGGTGACAAACAGACTGCGGCCGGGCAGCAGCAGATCGGCCAGTCCGGCACTTGCGCCGGGGCCGGCAATCAGGCCTGGACCGTAGGTGAAGCGGTAGGATTGCATGACCTTGCTATCACCGCCTGCACGCCGGCGCGCAATCCGGTTCCGACCGGCGCAGCGTTGAAGATCAAAGGCCGACGCTAAAAGGCGCGCTCCAATCGGCCGATCAGACTCCGGACAGGGCTAGACAGCGCGCGATCCGCAGCGTCGCCACCGTCCAGTCTCGCGACCCGTGCGAACAGGTCCTGGCTGGCCCGGACAAGCTGCGCCGCGCCCTCGGGCAAACGATCGATCAGCGCCGAATCGCTGACAGGGGCGCGGCCGAGCCGGCGTTCCTCGCCGGTCGCACCGCTCCGGCTGAGCTCACCCGCTTCGATCGCCCGCTGGGTCAGCAGCCAGGCGATGACATGCATCAGCCGGGTCGTGACCTTCAGCGATTCGACGGACCAGCCGACCCGCAGCAGCGGATCGAGCGCGAGCCGCTCCTCGCGGCCGTTGCGGTCGAAATAAGCGCGCGCTTCATCGGCAAGAAGCATGGCCTCGGTGTAGAGCGAATCGATCAACCTGGGGGTGGTGCTGGAGCGTGCGGCTTGCATCAGCGGCATGTGCCACAGCGCATCGATGCGGTGAACGGCGCCGAAGCGCTGGAGGAGCGATCGCGATCCCAGAACGGGAAAGAGTCAGGCAATGATGTCGGGGATGAGCTGGTCCTCGATCGCCGCGATCTCGTCGCGCAGGCGAAGCTTGCGTTTCTTGAGGCGCGCGATCTGCAGCTGGTCCGGGCACGGGGCGAGGCCCAACGCCTCGATCGCGGCGTCGAGATCGCGATGCTCGGTCCGAAGCCAGGTCAGGCGGCCGTTCGGCGCCTCCACACCCTCAATCATCCCGCAGGCCATCCCCGATCATCGCTTCGGAACGCTAGCAGATCGAACGGACCGTCGTATATAATCCCGCAGCCGTCGAGCGGTGGAAGACAAAGGCGGCGACACCATGTTCTAAGCAGGGCATCAACCTCGATCATTCAGCAAGGAGATGGGAATGCAGGACCCGCATATTTCGGCTTTGGCGAACAAGCATGCTGATCTCGACGCGCGCATCGCACGCGAGGAACAGCGGCCCCAACCGGATATGGCGACCCTGTCCCGGCTCAAGAAGGAAAAGCTCAAGCTCAAGGAAGAGATTACCGGGCTTTAAGCCACAAGCGTCGGATTGCGGCTCTCGACCCCGAACGTGGTTGTAATTGCACCACCAAAACACGTAGCTCACCAGCAAAGGCCGGCGTTGAAGCACAAAAGAATTCGCGGCAGCGCAGGCGCGCTAACACGCGCACGACGATCGGCCGGGCGGGGCCTTCGCCAAGGAACGTTTATTAGAGCACGATGAGATTAGCTTCGATCGTCATTGCGAGGAGCGGAGCGACGAAGCAATCCAGTTGAGCTCCGAGCCAGTCTGGATTGCTTCGCCTGCTGCGAAGCAGCGGTTCATCCTGAGCGCCTGCTTGCAGGCGGTCGAAGGGGCTCGCAATGACGGCTTAGATACTCGTAAGATCATCCCGCTCTAGCTTGACGGTAAACTGGCCAACCAAGTTTAGGATCCTGGTCTGGCTCGAGGTCATTCGGCTCTAGAGCGTGATGACATCAGGCGACGCACAACCTTCGTCTGCCCGAACTTGATCCGGGCCCAGGCTTTCTTCGTGCCTCAGGTCGGAAGAAGCCCAGCCCCGGGTCAAGCCCGGGGCGACGAAGGTCAGATGAACTCATCTGATTTCGCCAAAGTCTCAGCCTGGCGAGCGCTAAACGCAAGAAAGCGGAGGAAGCGCCGCTCCCTCCGCTTTATTCTTCAGGCGATGAAAAAGATCAGCCTTACGGGCTGACGGCTTCATCTTCCTCGTCGTCATCGAACACGAGGAATGCGAGCAAACCGAGCGCGGCGAGGCCGGCGAGGATCGCGAACAGGCCAAGCCCGCCGCCACCGCTGGCAGCGGCAACCGGGGCCGCTTCGTAAGGCGCGGCAACCGGCGGCGGTGCCGCTTCGGTTGGTGCCGGAGGCGGAGCGGCATCGGTGACCGGCAGAACGCAACCGGTGCCCGGTTGGCACACCATCGTGGCCGACGCGGCGGTCGAGGCAAACATGGTCGCGGCAATCACCGCTCCCTTGATTGCCGCTGAGCCGAAATTGGCGAACTTCATATATATCCCCTTCAAACTGGTACGAACTGGCGCGACCTTCCGGTCGCGCGGAATTTCTGGCTCAGCCGCGCTCGCCGCGACGAGTCGGCGGAGCGGTCGGGGCGGTCGAGACCGGCGTCCAGCGCGACGTCACCGCGCAGTCGCTGGTCAGCGTGACCGGCTGACCGGCCTGAAACGCCTGCTGATAGGGCCAGCATTCCCGAAGGCTGCCGACGCTGAGGCACATCTGTTGGTTCGCGACCGACCAGCGGCCCTGCACTTCCGTGCCGGCCGCGGACAGGATGCGCGCATTCCCGCCCGGATCGAAGAAAACGGTATTGGTGGTGCCGTTGGCTTCCACCTGAACCGAATGCCCGATGATTTCGGACCCGTCCGGTCCCCCTTGCGCGAAAGCGGCGGTCGGCGCCGCCAAACAAGCCAACATCGCACCGGATGCGACCACGAACTTCTTAATCACTGAGCATTCTCCCTGTATGCCGCGAGGCTGAACGGCTGCTTCCGGCCGAGGTTCCTTGCTTGCTTACATTGGTTCTCGACTGTTGCGCAACAGGGACAATGGTTAATCCAGGCGAGTTTATCACCGTGCCGAGGCGTATCCGATCGAGGCGGTCTGCACCCGTCCGGCATCGCGACCATAGGGGTCCTCACGCAATGCGAAGGTCTCCCCGCTCCACCCGGCGGTGAAGTAATTCAGGAAAACCGGCACCGGCTGAGGCAAGGCAACCGACTGCTCGGGCTTGGCCGATGCCGGGCGGGGCGCCTTGCCGAACAGCCAGCTTGCCAGCCGCGCCGCATCCTCCACCCGCACGCAGCCCGAGCTCTGGGCCCGGGCGCTTTGCGCGAACAGCGCCTTGTCGGGGGTGTCATGAAGGTAGACGCCGAATTCGTTCGGGAACATGAACTTCATCGCCCCCATCGAATTGTCCGCACCGGGAAGTTGCCGCACCCGCAATTCCTCGCGCCCGGCCGCCACCGCCTCCCAATCCACATTGCCGGGATTTACCGTGGTCGCCGCGTCCGTCCAATCGGACAGGATTTCGTAGCGCTTGGTCTTGAGGTAGCCAAGCCCGTCCTTGAGAACGGCCGGAGCGATCCGGCGCTGCACCAGGTCCGGCGGCACGTTCCAATAAGGGTTCAGCACAGCGGTCCGGATCAGCCCGGCAATCATCGGCGTCTGCTCGCTGGGCTTGCCCACGATCACCTTCATGCTGTCGCGAACCTCCCCGTCCTCATACAGGTACAGCCTCGCGGTCGCGGCATCGACGAGGACGAAGCGGCCACTGGACGGCAGCGCGCGGGCGCGATCCAGATTTAGCCGGAGGCGCTGCTCGACCAGCGAGCGATCCTGGTTGAGCGCGTCGATCGTGTCCTGATCGACCACCGCAGTCTCCGCGAGGCCATGCGCGGCCTTGAAGGCGCGGACCGCAGAAGCAAGCTCGCGGTCGAACGTTTCTCCCGACGACAGCCCGAGCCGCTCGCGAAGCGCCGCGACGCGCGCGCCGTTGCTGCCACTGGTCAGGTCCGGCCCGGATGCCACGCGAACATGCGGCAGATCGCCCCAGCGCGCCTGCCAGGTGACCGCGCCCGCGCGAAGGCGGGCGTAGAGCGGATTCAACGCGGACACCTCTTCGATATGCTGCGAGAGGGACGTCGCGGCGGCCGCGGCGCCCAGGATCGCGCGCGCGGTCGGGACCGAGGGCGACAGGCTGGGATCGATATAGGTGATGCCGACCTGGGCCGGGCGGCGCAGCAACTGCACATAATCGACCCAGGCTTGCGACAGCAGCAATTCGGCGCGGGCGATATCGCCGGGCGCACCGGACGCGGCCCGCTCGACCGCCGCGGCGAGTCGGTCGGCCCGATCGGCGCCGTCGCCCATGCCGTCCAGCCCGGCCTTGCGGAGCAGCTCGACCATTAGCAGCGCTTCGGGGCGCACCGACGTGCCGGACGTCCAGATCGGCCGATGCTCCGCGACGCGGTAGAAATTGGTCAGCTCGGCATCGCCGTTGGCGCGCAACGCCGCGTCCATCTGGACCGGGCTGACGGCGACAGCGGGAGACCAGGCCAAGGCGGCGAGCAGAGGAGCAAGCAACAGGCCGGCGGAACGCGGCAGGCGGGAAAGCGACATGGGTTACTCGATCTCGACAGAGGACTTGCGCGCACAACGCAGCAGTCTTCGATTTTGCTCCCCCCATATGCGGGCGGCACCGCGCCGCCCCGGCGTGGCACATGTCGTGAAGGAAGCCTGTCGGCTCGAGTGAGGCTGTCGTCCGCTGAAATTCTCTGCTGAGAAGCGGCCTATTCCGCCGCTTCGGGCAGTTCCGGCAATTTGGTAAGCTGGCGCGGAGTGGTTTCGATCATGCCGACCGGTTCGATCGCCTTGCCGCCTGTCTCGACCTTGAGCAACTCGAACCGCTTCGCCTGGGTCATCACCTGGCTTTCCAGGCTGCCGACGAAATCGTTATAGGCACTGGTCGCAAGCCCAAGATTTCGGCCGAGTTTCCCGACATGCGCGCCCATCACGGACAGGCGCTTGTAAAGCTCCTTGCCGACTTCCGCGACTTCCTTGGCCTGCGCGGCGAGGCTTTCCTGGCGCCACATGCCGGCCATGATCTTGGCGAGCGCAAGCATGTTGATGGTCGAGGCGATGATCACGCCGTTGCGGAAGGCAGTCTCGATCAGGTCCGGCGCGCGTTCGGCCGCGGCGGACAGGAAATGCTCGCCGGGGATGAACATGATCACGAAATCGGGCGAACGCTCGAATTGGCGCCAATAGCCCTTTCGGCCGAGATCGTTGGCATAGCTCTTCATCGCCAGCGCGTGCTGGAGCAGATGATCGACGCGCTTGGCCTCATCCTCCTCCTCGAATGCCTGTTCGAACGCGACCAGCGGGCATTTGACATCGACAACGATGCAGCGATCGCCCGGCAGATTGATCACGCAATCGGGGCGGAGCTGACGCTCGCCGTCGTTGACCGTCGCCTGCAGCGTGAAATCCACATTCTCGGCGAGCCCAGCCGATTCGAGAATGGTCCGCAGCTGCTCCTCGCCCCAGCGGCCGCGTGCCTTGGGGCTGGAGCGCATGACATTGGCAAGGCGCTGCGTCTCGCGGCGCACCGTCTCGTTTCCGACCGAAAGCTGGGCCACCGCTTCCTTGAGCGAGCCGTAGCTGTCGGTGCGGGCTTTCTCGACCTCCTTTAGCCCTTGCTCGTAGCGTTCGAGCGTGGTCTGAACCGGTTGCAGCAAGGCTTTGAGTTTCTCCTCGTTCTGCTTGCCGGCATGGCCGAACCGCTCCTCGGCCTGCTTGAGGAACCGATCGTGCGCGCCATCGACGGCCTTGGACGCGAGCTCGCCAAATCGCGCTTCCAGCTTGGTCTCGAGATCCTTGAGCTGGTTCAGCTGCTTCTCATGCGCCTGGCTGCGCTCGGCCTCGCCCCGCTCGAACGCCGCTACGGCCGAGGCAAGCCTCTCCTTTTCGGCACGAAGCTCGCTCATCTCCCGGTCCTGCTGTTCGACCCTGGCGGCAACGGGGCGCAGCCGATCGGCCTCGGAGCGGCCGGCGGAGGCTGCCTGGCGTTCGGCCGCGAGTTGCGTTTCCAACTCGGGTATCCGCTTCACCTTCTCCGCTTCCGCGGCGAGGTTGACGACCGCTTCGTTGAACTTGCCGCGCCAGCCTTCCGCCTCCGCGCGCGCCGCTTCGCGCTCTTGCCGCGCCGTCTCCACCTCGGCCTGCAACGAATTGGTCCGCTTGGCTGCGACCAACCAGCCAAGCGCGCCGGCCGCCAGCATTCCCAGTGCCAATACGGCCAATATGCCCGCGTCCATTGCTCACCTTCCATCCAGAACGAACGGCGAACCTAGAGCGGTCCTGAGCCGGGCTCAAGCAGGTTCGGACATCGCCCGAACGAGATGCTGCCGCGCCGGATCGTGACGGATCGATGACAGCCGCCTGTTCGAACCACTTTACAGGGGGGTGCCTCCCCCATATATCGCGCCCCGCAGCCCCAAGGGGACTTCCAATAACCGCAAGGCTGCCTTTGTCGCCACTACCCCTTGGAGGTCCCTTGAATTGCACAAGCATCATCGCGCGCTGGGGCTAGCTTCGCCCCAAGACGGCAACACCGACGTTGCCGCCATCGCCGAGCAGCGTCCGGTCCAGCCGGTCACGCTTGTTCGCCCGCACGCAGCCCGTCGTGCCGCCCGCTTCTTTACCGAGAAGTTTCCGGGCCGGTCGATCTATGCTGTCAAGGCCAATCCCTCCCCCGATCTGCTCCATATCCTTTGGGAGAGCGGGGTCACCCATTACGATGTCGCCTCGATCGCCGAGGTGCGGCTGGTCGCGACGACGCTGCCGGACGCGACTTTGTGCTTCATGCACCCGGTCAAGGCTGAGGAAGCGATCGCCGAAGCATATCACGATCACGGCGTTCGCACTTTCTCGCTCGACACGATGGACGAGTTGGAGAAGATCCTGCGCGCCACCGACGATGCGGCCGATCTCAACCTGTGCGTGCGCCTGCGCGTGTCGTCTGACCACAGCAAGCTCAGCCTCGCCTCTAAGTTCGGCGCCGAGCCGGGTGAGACCCGTGCCCTGCTGTTCGCGGCCCGCCAGGCGGCCGATGCACTCGGCATCTGCTTCCATGTCGGAAGCCAAGCGATGAGCCCGGCTGCTTATGCGGAAGCAATGGAGCGGGTGCGCGCGGCGATCGTCGATGCGGCGGTCACCGTCGATATCGTCGACGTGGGCGGCGGTTTCCCGTCCACCTATCCGGGCATGGAGCCGCCACCGCTCGAAACCTATTTCGACGTGATCCACAAGGCGTTCGAAAGCTTACCCGTTTCCTATTCGGCGGAATTGTGGTGCGAGCCCGGCCGGGCGCTTTGCGCGGAATATGCCAGTGTTCTGGTTCGCGTCGAAAAGCGCCGCGGCGATGAATTGTACATCAACGACGGAGCTTACGGCGCACTGTTCGATGCGGCCCATATCGGCTGGCGCTTTCCGGTGAAGCTGGTCCGTGACGGCGGATCGGACGCGCGGGACATGGCGTTCAGCTTCTACGGGCCGACCTGCGACGATCTCGATCACATGGCCGGGCCGTTCATGCTGCCCGCCGACGTCCAGGCCGGAGACTATGTCGAAATCGGCATGCTCGGCGCTTATGGCTGCGCGATGCGGACCGGCTTCAACGGCTTCGGATCGGACGCCAAGGTCGTCGTCGAGGACGAACCGATGGCCAGTTTGTACGTCGAAGGCGCCCGTGAAGTTGCGAGAAACAATGTGGTTAAGCTGTAGGACAGCCGACCGCAAGTAACAGGGACGGGACCTGCGTGGCCTTCGGGAGCCCGGGTCCCGTCCCAATCTGTTCACCGTTATCCCAGCGTAAGCTGGGATCCATACTAACTCCACTTGGACCCCAGCCTTCGCTGGGGTGACGTGGAGGTTGGAGTTGCAAGAATGAACGACCAGACCAAGATCAACGACACTCGCAAGCAGGAGCTGCTCGCCAACGTCGTCGAACATATCGACATCAAGAGCTTCGACGCGCGCCCGATCGTGGATGCGATGAAGAAGATGAGCTTCACGTCTCGTGACCTCGGCCGCGCCACCGACATCTACAACACGATGCTGGCCGATCGGGATTGCTCGATCTTCCTGGTAATCGCGGGCTCGACCTCGGCTGGCGGCTGCATGGACCTCTATGCCGAGCTGGTGCGCAACAACATGGTCGACGGGATCGTCGCCACCGGCGCCAGCATCGTCGACATGGATTTCTTCGAAGCGCTTGGCCACAAGCATTACCAAGCGCTCGAAATCCCGGACGACGACACGCTCCGCTCGCTCTACATCGATCGCATCTACGATACCTATATCGATGAAGAGCAGCTGCAGGAAACCGATCACACGATCGGCGAGATCGCCAACAGCCTTGAGCCACGCCCCTACAGCTCGCGCGCGTTCATCCGCGAAATGGGCAAGTGGCTCCAGACCCACGGCAAGAAGGAGAACAGCCTCGTCAAGCTCGCCTACGAGCATGACGTGCCGATCTTCTGCCCGGCCTTCACCGACAGCTCGGCCGGCTTCGGCCTGGTCAAGCACCAGGTCGATCGCATGAAGGAAGGCAAGCCGTATCTGACGATGGATTCGATCGCGGACTTCCGCGAGCTGACCGACATCAAGATCGCGGCCGGCCAGACCGGGCTGCTGATGATTGGCGGCGGCGTGCCGAAGAACTTCATCCAGGACACGGTGGTCTGCGCCGAAATCCTCGGCAAAGAAGTCGATGTGCATAAATATGCGGTGCAGATCACGGTTGCCGACGTTCGCGACGGCGCCTGCTCCTCCTCGACTCTTCAGGAAGCGGCGAGCTGGGGCAAGGTTTCCACCGCGATGGAGCAGATGGTGTTCGCCGAGGCGACCAGCGTGATGCCGTTGCTGGCCTCCGACGCCTACCACCGCGGCCACTGGCGCGAACGCGCCAAGCGCCGCTTCGCCAAGCTGTTCGATCAGGCTTGAGCCACACGAACCCCCGCCCTCACCGGCGGGGGTTTTTGTTTAGCGGCGTCCGCCCAGGCGGCCGCGTTCTTCGCTGACCAGGACCATCTCCTGGCAGCCTTCCACCTCCCGCATCACCGACAGGTAGAGATTGCCGCGCGGCAGCTCGTCGAGCCGTCGCGGCTTGGTCGCGCCGAACTGATCGGCATGGCGGACCTGGTTAGCGACACAGTCGAGCTTGGCCCCTCTCGCAGGCGCCTCCAGCACCGGCGCGACGAGAACCCTTGGCTTGGCGGCCGGTTGCGCCAGGCTGGATCCGGCGGCGAACGTCAGAGCGGCGAAGGTGAACAGAAGACGCATCGTATCTTTCCTCCTCACTCAAGCAAACCAGAAGTGCACGCGCTCGCCATCATGCGCGCCGTGAACGTCCGTTGTCTCACCGGCCCCTAGCACTTTCCCGTCCGGCAATGAATAGAAGTAGATGCCCCAGGCCGACGTCGCGCCCGGGCCGGGCCTGTTCTCGTAAATCTCTTCCTCGTCGAGATCGAGGCGGATCCATTGGGCGAAGCCGTTGGCCGGCCCGTCCGTGGCTTTCAGGGTGACCCGCCCCTCTCCGCCGCGCCAGGCGCCGCCCGCCTGAAGATCGAAGCTGAACAGGTCGGCGGGCTCGCCGCGCAATTGCAGGTGCTTGTCGCCGACCTTGAGCCGCTGGCCGTGCGCGATGTGGCGGTCGAACAATGACAGGTCGAAGCCGTTGATGTCGGTCAGCGGCATAGCATCGGGGGTCTCGCGGTAGGCGAGAGCGACGCGCATCGAAGCTCTGCTCGGGATGAAGCGGGCGCCCGGGGCGATCAGTTCGCGCCGTGCATGATCGAAGCTCGGCAGAGCGGCCTCGCAGAACAGGTCGTCCGAGAAGATTTCGGACACGACCAGATCCGCGCCGCCCCCAAGATCGGCATCGCGATCCAGCTCGGTCGACTTGCGCGGGATCACCGCGATTCTGTCCGACAGGCCGTTGCGGGCGACGATCTCCGCGGCGGTTGCGGCCAGCGCGGGATTGAGCTCGCAGGCGACCACCCGTTGCGCGCCCGCCCGCGCCGCCATCATCGACAGCAGGCCGGAGCCGGTGCCGATGTCCAACACTCTGGTATCGGGCCGCACCGCCCGCTCGATCGCGCGCTGGTAGGCATCGTTACGCGGCGTATCGCGCATCATCGGCCCATGCCATTGGGGGACGTGGTAGGACGTGACTTTGCGCGCGGCGCTGGCCAGCGCCGGATCGTCCGGCCGTTGCTTCAGCAAGGACGTCATCAGCGCGACGGCTTTTGCGCCTTCGCCCGATGCCATCATCGCACAGCCGAGCTTGACCAGCGCTCCGGGCGTGGACGCCAGACCCGGCTTGCCCGCTGCGCCGTTCGAACCGTCTGCCATCCCCGCCTGCCTTCCGTTCGTCATCGTATGAATGATGCCGCCAGCTCGACATGAGTCGACCAGCGGAACTGCCCCACCGGCTTCACCCAGTCGAGGCGATAGCCCCCTCCAACCAGTTTGCGCGCGTCTGCCGCAAAGCTGCTTGGATTGCACGACACATAAGCGATGCGCGCCACCGCCGAGCGGGCGAGCAGCTCGACCTGCTCCTTGGCACCGGCGCGTGGCGGATCGAGCACGACCGCTTCGAACCGGTCCAGCTCAGCCACTTGCAACGGCCGGCGATACAGGTCGCGGTGATCCACGAACAGCTGGCGCCCGGTCCGGTTCGCGGTCGCCTTGAGCGCCAGCACCGAATCGCGCGCGCCCTCCACCGCCAGCACCCGGCCGTCAAGCGCCAGCGCGAACGTTCCGAGCCCCGCGAACAGATCGGCGATGATGCGCCCCGGCCCGATCGCATCGCGAACAGCGGTGACGAGTGCCGCCTCTCCGTCCGCCGTCGCTTGCAGGAAGCCGCCGTGCGGCAGCGGAACGGGCAAGCCGCCCAGCGTGACGGTGAGCGGCTCGGGCTCCCAGCGGGTCTGCGGGCCGTAGCCGTCGTCCACGGCAAGCCGCGCCAGCTGTTGCATCTGCGCGAACTGCGCCAGGGCTTCGGTCGCGGCGAGGTCGTCGATGCTGACCTTCTCGAGCAGGACATCCGCACCCTGATCGGCCAGCGTCATCCGAACGCCGCCGCTTCCGCGCGGGCCCAGCAACGGCCCGAGCAGCCGGCGAAGCGGATCGACCAGGGCGAACAATTCGGGGCGCAAGATGAAGCATTCGCGCATGTCGATGATGCGGTGGCTCCGTTCGGCGTTGAAACCGAGCAGAACCTGCCGGCCACGCGCTTCCGCCCGCAGCGATGCGCGACGGCGGCTGAACGGCGGCGAGATATGGGGGGCCAAGATGTCCGGCACCGGCACGTCCTGCGCGGCAAGCGCGGAAGCGATCCGATCGGCAAGGAAACGGCCGAACGCCGCGTCGTCGAGATGCTGAAGCTGGCAACCGCCGCATTCGGGAAAGTGACGGCATGGCGGCACCGCGCGATGCGGTCCGGCAACCAGACTGCCATCCTGCTGGACCAGATCGCCGGGCGCGGCAAAAGCGATGTGCCGTCCGGATTCGGTCACGCCATCGCCCCGCGCCGCGACCCGGACGATCGTCTCGCTCATGAACAGCGCGCCACGGCGGGGCCGAGATGATCGATCAGATCGTCCGCGATCAGCGCCGGTCCCGCTGCCCGGCCCGCCTCCCCATGCAGCCACACGGCCGCGCAGGCAGCCTCGAACGCCGGCATGCCCGCCGCGACCCGGGCAGCGACGATCCCGGCGAGCACGTCGCCGGTGCCCGCGCTAGCGAGCCAGGCGGGAGCGGCAGCAGCGATCGCCGCCCGCCCGTCCGGGCCCGCGATGACGGTGTCCGCGCCCTTGTAGATCAGCACCGCCCCGGTCCGCGCGGCGGCGTTGCGCGCAGCCTCGACCTTGCTGCCCTGCCCACCCCCGAACATCCGTTCGAACTCACCGGCATGAGGCGTCAGGACCAGCGGCCGGCCGGCGCGGATGAGAGAGGCGGGATCCTGCTCCGCAAGCAGCACCAGGGCATCGGCATCCAGCACCAGCGGACGATCGGACGCCAATACCTTGCGGACCAGCGCGCGGCCGGCATCGCTTCGGCCGAGCCCGGGCCCGAGGACGACCGCGCCGACGCGCTCATCCGCCAGCACCGTCTCGATGTCGGAACTGCCTTGAACGATCGAATGGGGCAGCCCGGCGATTGGCGAGGGAGCGACAAGCCGGACATAGCCGGCCCCGGAACGCGCGGCGGCGCCGGCGGTGAGCGCGGCCGCGCCGGGCATCTCCCCTGCAATCACGGCGACATAGCCGCGGCTATATTTGTGATCGTCAGGACCCGGCCGGCGCAGGTCCGGTCCGGCGAGACGATGCAGTCGGCTCTCGGCTGGAACACCGATATCGGCAACCACGATCCGGCCGATATGGCGGGCCGACGGCTGAAGCAGGTGCGAAGGTTTGAGCGCGCCAAAGGCTACGGTCAGCTCGTAATCGGAGACCAGCGAGAGCAGGCGCCCATCGTCCGTCGCCGCGCCGCTCGGCAGGTCGATCGCGATCCGCACCTGCGCACTTTGGGCAAGTCGGGACAGCATCTCGGCGGCACCTCCCGCGAGCGGCCTGGTCAATCCGGTGCCGAACAGCGCGTCGATCAGCAAGCCGGCCGGCTTCGTTCCTTCCAACGTCTCGACCGGCCCGTCCCACCCTCCCCTTGTCCAGCGAGCGGCGACGCCGGTCGGCTCACCCAAAGCGGCGACGCGCACGTCCCAGCCCCGGCCGCGCAGATCGCGGGCGATCACATATCCATCTCCGCCATTATTGCCGGGGCCGCACAGAACCAGAGTCGGCATAGGCCCCGCGAACCGGGCCACCGTTTCGGCCGCCGCCGCGCCGGCTCGCGCCATCAAGGTCTCGACCGGCGTTCCCGCGGCGATCACCCGCTCCTCGGCCGCACGCATTTCGGCCGCGGTAAGGATGACGTTCGGGTTCACCGGCCCTTGATGGTGGCGGGGAGGCGGTAGCGATCGCCACCGATCGCCACTTCGATCCGTTTGTCGGCGATGACCTGAACGACGGCGGGCGCGAACCCGTCGGCGGCGATCACGCCGCGCCCGTCGTCGGTGACGAGCAGACGGCGAAAGCCGCCGTCCGGGTGGCGGATCGTCAGGCTCTTGGCATCATCGGGCGCGCGCTCGATCGCGCATTCGGCGGCAAACCGGTCCGAGGCGGCAAGCGCGCACTCGATCCTGTCTTCGGCGGAAGCGCCGGCGGTGGCGTTAGTGCTTGCCCCGTCGTCCGCTCCACAAGCGGCGAGCGGCACCAGGGCGAGCCAGAATGGAATGCGCATGCCTCGCCTTTGCTGGATCGGATGTTGCCGGGCAAGCCTTCAGGAGCGCGGTTTGCGCAGGGTCGCCAGGCGATCGGTCAGCGCCTGCGAGCCGAGCAGCGCGTCGAAGCTCCCGTCCTGTTCGGCATCGGTCGCCAGGCCCGTCTCGGCAAGCCGGATGCCGCGCTTGAGCACGCGCAGGCTGTCCGGATCGTTGGCGGCGATCTGGCCGGCAAGGATCAGCGCCTCGGCTTCCAGATCGGACGGGTAGTAGCGCTCGACCAAACCGATCCGCTCGGCCTCCGCGCCGTCGACGCTGCCGGCGCTGAGCAGCAGCCGCGCGGCTTGCCCCGGCCCGACCAGCGCAACCAGGCGGTGCACATCCTCCTGCGGATAGGAGATGCCGAGCTTGGCGGGCGTGGCGGCGAGCTGCGCTTTGGGTCCGGCCAGTCGCACGTCGCAGGCCATCGCCAGGGCCAGGCCCGCGCCGTAGGCCGCGCCCTCGATCATCGCGATCGTCGGGATTGAAGCGTCGCGCAACCGCCCCAGCCCGGCGCGAATGGCGAGGCGAAACCGGCTCCGCGCGGCTTCGTCGCCGGCAAAGGCGCCGAAGTCCGACACGTCCGCGCCCGCGCAAAAAGCGCCGTCCGGAATGCCGGCGAGGATGAGCACGCGGGCTCCTGCGGCGACAGCCTTGTCGACACCGTCGCCAAGCTCGCCCCAACCACCGAGCGGAACCGCGTTGCGCACCTCCGGCCGGTCGAGGCGGAGGATTGCAATGTCGCCGCGAACAATAAGGTCGAACATCATTATCGCTTCCGTTTTTCGATCAGGACCGCCTGCTGCCACGGGCCGGGAGCTTTGTCCGTTCGGTGGATGCAGCCGGCCCAGCAACAGGGCCGGCGATTTCCCTCGATTAGCTCCTGACAGGCTCGCTCGATCCGCCGCTTGCGTGTCGCCGCCTGTTTTGCGTCATCGACCCAGCAGATGAACTCGTTGCGCCCGAGCGGTGTTAGTTTCCGCCACAGGTCGACGATCAAGGGATCCGATTGGATGGCGCCGCGCAGATCGTCCGGTGCTCGGTGCACGGTCCCGTGAGGAAAGTCGTCGGCCACGCTTCAGCATGAGCCCGCAGCGCACCCGAAGTAAAGATCGCAAGCCGGCCCTTAGCGCAGCCGGGTCGCAAGCTGCCACCAACCGGGCTGCGCAGTCCGGACCCGGTCGGCCGCCATGTCCCGATCGGCGTCGTGTTCGAACAAGGCGAAGCAGGTTGCGCCCGAGCCCGACATCCGCGCCACGGTCACGCCCGGGCAGGAGCGCAGGATCGCGAGGAGGTCGGCGATCGCAGGCGCAAGAGCGGTTGCGGACGCTTCCAGGTCGTTGCGCCCGTCCAGCGCCGCCTTGCGTGCGGAGCCGGAGGCCAGCACTCCGCGATCGACCCCGTCCCAACCTGCAAAGACTGCGGGCGTGGACAGCGCGATGCCCGGATTGACGAGCAGGACGGGGCCGCCTTGCAGGTCCTTGGGGCCGGGGGCGAGGCGATCGCCCCTGCCCTCGCCCCACGCGGTCCGGCTTTCCACGCAGGCGGGGACATCGGCACCAAGCGATGCCGCGAGCTCAAGCAGAGACCCGCCGTCGAAATCGACCGCCCAGAAGCGGCGCAGCAGGCGCAGGGCCGCGGCAGCATCGGCTGAGCCGCCACCGATGCCGGACGCGATCGGAAGCCGTTTGTCGAGGGTCAGCGAGGCGCCCGCCCCGACCGCACAAGCGGAGCGCAAAGCTCCCGCGGCGCGGAGCACGAGATTGTCGTCACCGCTCCCCAGCCTGTCCGCGAACGGCCCTTCAACCCGCAAGCTGAGCGCATCGGCAGGCCCAACACTCAGCCTGTCCCCGTCCTCGCAAAAGGCGAACAGGGTCTCCAGCCGATGATAGCCGTCCGGTTCGCGCGCCCGGACGTGCAGCGCCAAGTTGAGCTTGGCGTAACCGGTCTCGAACATCAGGGGGCGGCGAGCTTGGGGCTGAGGCCCGCCTCGATCTTCGCCCGAATCCGCCCGGCGTCCTTCTCGTCCGCGTAGAGCAGGGCCGCCTCCCAAGCATAGCGCGCCTCGAACCGCCGGCCGGCGCTGAAATAGGCGTCGCCGAGATGCTCGTTGATCGCCGGATCGGCAGGCTCGCCAGCGGCGGCCTTTTCCAGCAGTTCGATCGCGGAGCGGATATTGCCGCGCACATAATGCGCCCAGCCAAGCGAATCGGTGATTGAGGCGTCCTCAGGCCGCAGCCGGCTGGCTTCCCGGATCAGCCGCTCCGCTTCCGCCAAATTCTCGCGTCGCTCCAGTTGCGAATAGCCGAGATAGTTCAGCACCAGCGGCTGATCGGGCGCCAGCTTATAGGCCTGCTCGAGCGCCGCCTTTGCTTCCGGCCAACGGTCCGCTTCTTCCAGCGCACTGCCGCGCAGCAGCCACAAGGTCCATTCGGGCTCGGCCGAGACCGGCGCTGCCTTGGCCCGCTCGATCGCGGCTGCATAAGCGCGCGCGCTGTCTTCCGGCCGATCCATTTCGAGGTACAGTTCGCCCAAGCGCACCCAATCGGCGGTCCCGGCGGAAGCGGCTGCTGTCGCGGCTTCGGCCTGCGCCAACGCCGCCTGCTTGTCGCCCAGCGCGACGAGCAGCTTGCTCCGGCTGTCGGTCGCATTGGCGGCGAACGGATCGTCCGCGGCCACGTTCGCCAGCGCGGCCAGCGCATCGGCATTCTTGTCCTGCGCGGCGAGCAAATCGCTGGTCACCAGCCAAGTCTCGCTATTCTCGGGCGCGAGAAAGGTGGACAGGCGGGCGTGCGCGATCGCCAGTGCCGTGGCGTTCTGGCCGTGCAGATCGACCGCGACCCGCACCAGGAACTCGGCGATCCCGGCGCGCGCGCCCGCAATCTCGCCGGGAATGCGCTTGCGACTGGCGAGCAGGGCGCGGGCGGAACGGAGCGGCGCGGAATCGCCGGCGAGCAGTTCGGCGGCCGCTTCCCGGTCCTTGCGCGCGAGCGTGGCGGCACCGGCGATTCGCAAGCGCAGCGCCCGCCCCCCGCTCTTTTCGGTGAGCTTGAGAAGCTCGACCGCGCCTTCGCGGCGCTTGCCGGCGGCGAGCAGCAGAAACGGACGCTGCTCGGCGGCATAGACGACCGACAGCGGATTGGCGTTCGAGGCGCCAAGGATGACGAGCGGATCGCCGCGCCCGCTTTCCAGCGCAATCCAGGCGCGCAGGATCGGAACCATGAAGCCGTAGATCTGGTCCACGGCGATCGCATCGACCTGCGCGTTGGCCCGGCCCCAATCCCGATTGCGCAGCGCGTCCGTCAGCAACAGCAGGCGCGAGTCCGGCGCCAGGCGACCGGCGCGATCGAGGATGCGCGCGGCCTGCACGGCGACACGGTAATCGCCGGCCACCAAACTCTGGTTGAGCGCCCGCGCGGCGAGCACCTGATTGTCCGGAGAAAGAGCGAGCGCGCTGGCATAGCGCCTGGCCGCTTGGCCCGACGCGCCGAAACTGTCGGCGGCGCGGGCCCGCGCATAAGCCGCGAGCTCGGCACGATCGTCAACCGTCGCAGCCGCCGGCGAGGCGGCCAGCAGAACGGCAAGTAGCCCTGCGACGCGCTTACATATTGGGATAGTTCGGCCCTCCGCCGCCTTCCGGCACAACCCAATTGATGTTCTGCAACGGATCCTTGATGTCGCAAGTCTTGCAGTGGACGCAATTCTGCGCGTTGATCTGGAGGCGCGGGCGACCGGCCTCCTCCACATATTCGTAAACGCCGGCCGGGCAGTAACGCTGCTCGGGCCCGTCATATTCGGGCAAGTTGACGCGGGTGGGAATGTCCGGATCGCGAAGCGTGAGGTGGATCGGCTGATCCTCCTCGTGATTGGTATTCGACAAGAAGACGGAGGACAGCTTGTCGAAGCTGATCACGCCGTCGGGCTTGGGATAAACCATCCGAGGCGCGATGTCGCGGCGCATCAATTGCTGGTGGTCGGGCTTGTGCTTGAGCGTGAACGGCAGCCCGATCTTGAGCGTGCGCATCCACATGTCCGTGCCGGCGAGCAGCGTCCCCGCAGTCGCGCCGAGCTTGGCGACGAACGGCTCCACGTTGCGGACCTGCTTGAGCTCGTCCGCGACCCAGCTCGCGTGCAAGCCGTCCTGGTAAGCCTGCAGCACGTCACTCGAACGGTCGGCCGCGACCGCCTCGAACGCGGCCTCGGCGGCCAGCATGCCGGACTTCATCGCGGTATGGCTGCCCTTGATCCGCGGCACGTTGACGAAGCCGGCCGAGCAGCCGATCAGCGCGCCGCCCGGAAAGGCGAGCTTCGGAATCGACTGGTAACCGCCCTCGTTGATTGCCCGGGCGCCGTACGAAACGCGGCGACCGCCTTGCAGCAACGCCTTGATCTCGGGATGATGCTTCCAGCGCTGCATTTCGTCGAACGGCGACAGATGCGGGTTCGTGTAGTTGAGCGCGACTACGAAGCCGATCGAGAGCTGGTTGTTGGCCTGGTGATAGATCCAGCCGCCCCCCCAAGTGTCGGTAAGCGGCCAGCCCTGGGTGTGGATGACCTTGCCAGGCTCGTGCTTGGCGGGATCGATGTCCCACAATTCTTTGATGCCGATGCCGTAAACCTGCGGCTGGCAGTCGCGCTCCAGGTCGAAGATGCGCTTTACTTCTTTGGTAAGGTGGCCGCGCGCGCCCTCGGCGAAGAAGGTATAGCGGGCGTGCAGCTCCATTCCGGGCTGGTAATCGGCTTTGTGGATGCCGTCCCGCGCCACGCCCATGTCGCCGGTCGCGACGCCCTTGACCGAGCCGTCTTCGTTGAACAGCACCTCGGCCGCCGCGAAACCCGGAAAAACCTCGACGCCGAGCGCTTCCGCCTTGCCGGACAACCAGCGGCACAGATTGCCAAGCGAGCCCGTGAACGTGCCCTTGTTGTCCAAAAAGCTCGGCATCATCAAATGCGGCAGATTGGTCTTCTTTGACCGGCTCAATACCCAATGGTGATTGGACGTAACCGGCACCTGATTGAGCGCGCAATCCGCGTCGGTGCGCCACTCCGGCAGCAGTTCGTCCAGCGCCTTGGGATCGATCACCGCGCCGGACAGAATGTGCGCGCCGACTTCCGAGCCCTTCTCCAGAACGCAGACGCTGAGTTCCCGGCCGGCTTGTTCGGCGAGCTGCTTGAGCCGGATCGCGGCGGACAGACCGGCCGGTCCCGCCCCCACGATCACCACGTCATAGGGCATCGACTCGCGCGTCGCCGTCATTCCAATCCGCTCCGTCCCGGCGCCGCCCACGACCTCTCGTCGCAAGCAGCCAACGCTTGGCAGATAAGAAGGATTCACGTGGTTGACCAGTGCGGTCGCAGGGCGCCCAAGTCGCGGCGGGATGGAGCGCGGGGGGGCAATCACACCGGCGGAGGCGGCGAGCCTCCTGTCATGGTGGGCGGATGCGGGCGTCGATACGCTGATCGACGAAACCCCGCGCGACTGGCTGCGCCCGGCAAGCCCCGCCCCGAACACCATTAGTCACCCCGGCGAAAGCCGGGGCCCAGCACCCACGTCCGGGAAAAGTGAACAGACGCCGGCGCTGCTGGGTCCCGGCGTTCGCCGGGATGACTCGGCGGGGCTTGGGCGTGAGCACGACACCCCGCCCGACCAGCTCGACCTGTTCCGCGCATGGCTAAAGGACAGCCCCAACCTTCCCTTCGCCGCCCCGCAAGCCCCGCGCGTCTGCCCGTCCGGAGACCCCGCATCCGGCCTGATGATGCTCGCCGACATGCCGGGCGCGCAGGATTGTTCGAGCGGGACCTTGCTGTCCGGCGATGCCGGCCGTCTGTTCGACCGGATGCTGGCCGCGATCGGGCGCGACCGGGACTCGATCTACCTCGCCTCCCTGTCCTGCCTGCGATCGCCGGACGGGCGGATCGGGGGCGAGCCGGGCGGCCGCTGCGCCGCGCTCGCCCGGCACCATATCGGCCTGGCCCGCCCCCGCGCGCTGCTGCTGTTCGGCGACGCCGCCTCCACGGCTCTGCTCGGCCTCAACATGGCGCAGGCACGCGGCCGCTGGCACGATCTCGCCACCCATGCTGGGCCGGTCAAGGCGATGGTGACGCTCCCGCCCGAGCTTCTCCTGCGATCCCCGCGGCTCAAGGCGCATGCCTGGGCCGATCTCCAGATGCTGATGCAAGGCCTCAACCCATGATCAAGCGCTCCGCCCTGCTTCTGGCCGCCGCGGCACTTTCGCCAACATTGCCCGCGGCGGCCGACGTTCCGGTGGCGGCGGCAAGCCGGTCGCGGACGCCGGCCGTTCTGACCGACGCGCAGCGCGTTTCGTATCGCGAGATCTTCGCCGCCGTCCGCAGCGCCGATTGGGCAACCGCCGCGAGCAAGCTGGACGCGATGGAGCCTGGTCCGCTCCACGCGGCCGCTCGCGCCGAACTCTACCTCGCCAAGGGATCGCCCAAGGTGGAGCTCGAGCCGCTGCTCGCGCTGATCGCGAGTGCCCCGGAACTGCCGCACGCGGCGCAGCTTGCCCGATTGGCCGCCGCGCGCGGGGCGGAGGACGCGCCGACGATCGTCGAGCCGCAAAAGCTCTACTGGCAAGGCAGCCAGCCACGGCGTGAGCGCGCCAGGAGCCTCGCCGCGGCCGATCCCGCCGCCGCGAAGCTGGACGCGATCGTCCAGCCGCTGATCGTCGCCGACCAGCCGAGCGAGGCGGAAGCGCAGCTTGCCTTGTGGGCAGAGCCGCTCACCCCCGAAATCCTCACCGAACTGCGCCAGCGCATCGCCTGGTCCTATTATCTGGTCGGCCGCGATGCCGACGCGCGGCGGCTCGCCGAGCAGGCCGCGCTCGGCACCGGCGAATGGGCCTTGCAGGGAAGCTGGGCATTGGGGCTCGCCGCCTGGCGACAGGGCGATTGCGCGGCGGCGGCCAATGCGTTCAGCACGGTCGCATCGCGCGCGAGCGATGTCGAGCTTGGCACGGCGGGACATTATTGGGCGGCCCGCGCCGACATGCGCTGCAAGCGGCCGGAGCGGGTGCAGCAGCGTCTGCGCGCCGCCTCACGGTCGCCCGAGACCTTCTATGGTCTGCTTGCCGCCGAGGCGCTGGGGATCAAGACGCCGGTCGCCAAGCTTCACGATTACCGTGATTCCGAATGGCGATCGGTGGCCGAAAAGCCGAACGTCAAGGCGGCTCTGGCGCTGCTTGAGATCGGCGAGCCCGCGCTGGCGGATGAGCATATCCGGCACCAGGCCCGGCTCGGATCGGCGCGCGATCACGACGCGCTGCTCCACCTCGCCGCCGACCTCAACCTGACCGGCACCCAATATTGGCTTGCCCATAATGGCCCCAAGGGCGCCAGCATCAACATCGCGGCGCGCTATCCAATGCCGGACTGGCAGCCCGCCCGCGGCTGGCGCGTCGATCAGAGCCTGGTCTTCGCCCACGCGCTCCAGGAATCGAACTTCCGCCCCGGCGCGGTCAGCCCGGCCGGAGCCGCGGGGCTCCTCCAGGTCCGCCCCGGCACCGCCGGCGACATCGCCCGCACGCGGGGCGAGCCGTTCGACACGCAGCGCCTGGTCGATCCGGTCCACAATATTGAATATGGCCAGACCTTCATCGAGATGCTGCGCGACAAGCCCGGCACCGGCGGCCTGCTCCCCAAAGTGATCGCCGCCTACAATGCCGGCCCGGTGCCGATCGCCGAATGGAACAGCCGCGCGATGGCTGGCGGGGATCCGCTGCTCTACATCGAGAGTATCCCTTATTGGGAAACGCGCGGCTACGTCCCGATCGTCCTGCGCAATTACTGGATCTACGAACAGCAGGCCGGGAAGAACTCGTCCAGCCGCCACGCGCTGGCGCAAGGCATGTGGCCAAGATTTCCGGGGCTGCCCGGCGCAAGCGCGGTGCGGATGCAAGAGCGACGCACGGCTGAGGTGAGTAGCGGCGCGGCCACCTTACCCTAAACCGTCATGCCAGCGAAGGCTGGCATCCAAGCCGTCTCGACGATCGCGCCCGGCGGCACCGTTTGCTCCAAAGCCGCTTGGATGCCAGCCTTCGCTGGCATGACGAACAATCAACGCGCTGATCGTTCTTGCTCTGTTCTTGTCAATGGAATAGAAGCATGCCATGACTCGTCCCCTCGCCCAACCCGGTCGCGGCGCGCCCGAGAACCGGGTGCCGACGCGCTTCGCGCTAGCGGTGCGCGAATGGGACGGCGATTGGCTCGACGCGCTTAACGATGTCGACGACGGCCCACCGCCGCTCCGCACCACCGTCACGGTCGAGAACCCCAAGACCATCCTCACCCGCAACAGCTCGCCGGACGTGAACTTCGACCGCTCGATCAACCCGTATCGCGGCTGCGAGCATGGCTGCATCTATTGCTTCGCCCGGCCGACCCACGCTTTTCACGATCTCTCGCCCGGGCTCGATTTCGAGTCCAGGCTGTTCGCCAAGCCTGATGCCGCCAAGCTCCTCCGCGCCGAACTGGGCAAGCGCGGCTATGCCCCCCGCCCGGTCGCGATCGGGACCAACACCGATCCCTACCAGCCGATCGAGGGCAAGTGGCGGATCATGCGCTCATTGCTCGAAGTTCTGGCCGAAACGCGGCACCCGGTCTGCATCACCACCAAGTCCGACCGCATCCTGCGCGATCTCGACATCCTCGCCCCGATGGGCGCGCAGGGCCTCGTCGCCGTCTCGATTTCGGTTACCTCGCTCACGCCCGAAATCCACCGCACGCTTGAGCCGCGCGCGCCCTCGGCCCGCAAGCGGCTCGCGGCAGTGCGCGCGCTCAACGATGCCGGCGTCCCAGCCAACGTGATCGTCGCTCCGGTCGTGCCGGCGATCACCGATCATGAACTGGAAGCGATCCTCGAACAGGCGGCGGCGGCCGGCGCGACCGGCTCCTCCTACATCCCGATCCGCCTCCCCCACGAGATCGCGCCCTTGTTCCGCGCCTGGCTCGACGAACACTATCCCGACCGCGCCGCCAAGGTGATGCACCTCATCCAGTCCATGCGCGGCGGCCGCGACAACGACCCCGACTGGTTCACCCGCATGCGCGGGGTAGGGGCGTATGCGGATTTGCTGGCGGCGCGGTTCGAGAAGGCGGTCAGGCGATACGGGTTGGAGGGGCAGCGGGCGCGGCTTCGGACGGACCTGTTCCGGCCGCCGGAGGGAGCGCAGATGCGGCTGCTCTAATCCCCCGCTCAGATTGCGGCGCGTCGCAACGCCTCATTGATCCGCGACTGCCATCCCGGCCCGGTCGCCTTGAATTTGTCGATCACATCGCGATCGAGCCGCAGCGAAACGGCCTGCTTCGTAGAGCCGGGCGGCCGGCCCATGCGCTTGCCGGTATTTGGAAAGGCGGCGAGCAGCTGGGCTGGCAATTCATCCGGCGTCTTGGCGCGGGCGAAATCGGCCTCCGTCCATTCCGGATTGTCTTCGTTAGAGCCCATGGCGCTTCCTTTCCGTCCGATTCGCTTTTCGCAGGCTGATCGCCCTGATTGCCTCAGCGCGGAACGTGACTACCGCGCAGTGCGGTTGACCGTCGAGCAGGCCGTAAAGCCGGAACCGGCGTTCGCCGTCCTCCGGCCGGGTATCCTCGACGAAAGCCAGAACGTCGAGCTCGGCGGTCCGGGCCAGCGACACGCCGTGCTTCTCAACGTTGGCGATGTCCTTAGCAGGGTCGAACTCCATCCGCACTTATTGTGTATACAGAAACTGTGAAGGAGCCGCAAGATGCTCACGAACGGATGCAATAAGTCGGCTTGGATTGTGAGCCGATATTGCGTCGGTCAGCCTTCAGCTGGGAGGTCACCCCTGACGCGGATGTTGAGTGATCAAACTCATTGTATCCGTATAGAACCGGCGCAAGGCAGTTGCATTGCCTGTCTTGTAGATGTCGTGCGCGCGCACTTGGGCGTTCAAATCAAACCGATGCTCAATGTCATAAGCGAACGTCTGCCACACCGCCTTAACAGTTTCGGGTGGTAGCGGCGGTTTTCGCGGTAGGGTGCCAGTGGGTCTAGTTTGACGCAGAGCGACTTTCTGCTAGTTCTCGAAATGTGCGATCGCAATCCAACCTGCGCCAGCAAGAAGCGTTATTGCCAGTATGAGATAAAGAAATCCGTCATCTCCGAACGACGAAACAAACCACAGGGATGGTATCGCTATCGCGGCGAAGCAGCCGACGATCATCAGACCCTTACCGAGTGCTCCCCGTATCGCTGCCCTGCCAAACAGCAAGATGAGCGCGATAAGCGCAATCAGAATAACGAGAACGGTGAACATCAGGCTGCCGTTGCGAGCTTGTAGTCGCGATACTCGTCCCGCAGCGCCGTCTTGAGCAGCTTGCCGGTCGCCGTGTGCGGCAGGCTTTCGACGAACAGGACTTCGTCCGGCAGCCACCATCTCGCGACATGCGCGGTGAGGTGCTGCAACACATCCTGCGCCGTCACGTCCGAGCCTTGCTTGCGCACCACCAGCAGCAGCGGCCGCTCATCCCACTTCGGGTGATACACGCCCACCGCCGCCGCTTCCGCCACGCCCGGGCAGCCCACCGCCGCATTCTCCAATTCGATCGAGCTGATCCATTCGCCGCCGGACTTGATCACGTCCTTGGAGCGGTCGGTGATCTGCATGACGTTGTCGGGGTGGATCACGGCGACGTCGCCCGTATCGAACCAGCCCTCGGCATCGACCGCCTTGTCCGGCTCCTGGAAATATTGCTCGACCACCCAAGGACCGCGCACCTGCAGGCGGCCGGAGCTCTTGCCGTCGCGGGGCTGCTCGCGGCCTTCGTCATCGACGATCCGCATCTCGACTCCGAACGGCACGCTGCCCTGCTTGGCGATGATGTCCACCTGCTCCTCGAAGCTGAGCTGTTCCCAGTTCCACGGCCGGCCGCCGCTGGTGCCGATCGGCGACATTTCCGTCATGCCCCAGGCATGGCCCACCTCGATCCCGCGCGACTGGAAGAACTCGATCATCGCGCGCGGCGCGGCTGATCCGCCGATGGTGATCAGGCCAAGCTTGCCGAGATCGCGCCCGGTCTGCTCGACATGCGCCATCACGCCAAGCCAGACGGTTGGCACCGCGGCGGTGTGTGTGACGCCCTCGTCCCGCATCAGATCGCACACGGCCCGCGGCGTATAATCGGCGGTGAAGACGATTTTGCAGCCGGCCAGCGGCGCCGAGAAGGGCAGGCCCCAGGCGGCGGCATGGAACATCGGCACGATCGGCAGCGCGACCGCCCGGCGGGACAGACCGAACACATCGGGCGCGACTTCCGCCATGGCGTGGAGCACGGTGGAGCGATGCTCGTACAGCACGCCCTTGGGATTGCCGGTCGTGCCGCTGGTGTAGCAGAGCATGCACGGCTCGCGCTCGTCGCCCTCGGCCCAGCGATAACCGTCGCTTTCGGCGGCAAGCAGCGGCTCGAACTCGCCGTCCGGCCCGTCAAAGCGGATAAAATGCTCGACATTGGTCAGCTGCGGCCGGAGCGCGTCGACCAGCGGCTGGAACGCCGCGTCGTAGAACAGCACCCGGTCCTCGGCATGGTTGAGGATGTAAACGAGCTGCTCGGCGAACAGCCGCGGGTTCACCGTGTGGATGATCCCGCCCATGCCGATTGAGCCGTACCAGGAGACGAGGTGGCGGGCGTGGTTCATCGCCAGCGTCGCGATCCGGTCGCCCTTGCGGATGCCGAGCCGCTCCAGCGCGTTGGCGAGGCGACGCGCGTCGCGGGCGATGCCGGCATAGTCCGTGCGGAGGAGACTGCCGTCGGCGTAGAGCGAAACGATCTCGCGCGGGCCATGCTCCCGCTCGGCATGATCGAGCAGCCGCATCACCCTAAGCGGCCAATCCTGCATCGCGCCAAGCATAAGCTCTCTCCTTTGATCGTGGGGCAACATATCAGCCCCTCTCCCCTTGAGGGAGAGGGTTGCGCAGACTTGGGGTGCGCCTTTCGCGCAGCCCTAGTCGAAGCTGGGTAACGGGTAAGCGCTCGCACTTGCGAGCGCGCACTCCTGGAGCGCACCCCTCATCCAACTGCGACTAGGCTCCTTGGTCGCCAAGTCTCCGTATCCTTCTCCCCCAAGTGGAGAAGGGCTTAGGACACAAGCGCAAGCCTTGGCGGGTCGGCGACGGCGAGCGTCACGTCGGTAACCCCCGGCACGCGCTCGATCCGCGCCGCCAGTTCCGCATCGAGGATGAAGTCGCGACCAAGCACCAGGTCCGCGCCGCCGAATTTGGTCCGCGCGCGCAGCCGCAATTGTCCGTTGCCGCCGCGATTGGGCGCGACCGCGGCCGCCAACAGCGGCAGCGCGCCCGGTCCGTCCACCTCCACTTCCAACTGGAGCCGCGTGCGGCGCGCCAGCGCCTCGAACGACTGAATGGACTTGATCGTCACCCGCGGGGCTTCCTCGCCCGGGCGGCGATCCAGTTCGACGCCGAGCAGCCCGCAGCCGCCGGCCTTTGCCGCTTCCTCGATCTGCGCGGCGACCGCATCGTCGAACACGGTGGCTTCGAACTGCCCCGACGAATCGGACAGAGTTGCCATCAAATAGCGGCGGCCCTTGGCGGACGTGCGCCAGCGCGTTTCCTCGACCAGGCCGGCCATGGTCGCCGACGAGCGCCCGCCGTCCGCCGGCGCCGGCATTCCCCCCAAATCGGCGTAGCGGCGCGCGCCGTGAGCCAGCGCGAGGTGGCGATAATTGTCGACCGGGTGGGCGGAGAAGTAGAAGCCGAACGCTTCCTTTTCCTGAGCCATCCGCTCGGCCAGCGACCAGCTCGCGGACGCCGGCATGCGGATCGGCACGACGTTGCTCGGTCCTTCGCCGAACAGGCCGCCCTGCCCGCTGGTCCGCGCGTCGGCCGCGCTGGAGGCGTGGGCGAGGATCGTCTCGGCGGCCGCATGAACCGCCGCCCGGTTCGGCGCCAGTTCATCGAACGCGCCGCCCCCGGCCAGGCTCTCGATCTGGCGGCGGTTGAGCAAGCGGGGATCGATCCGGTCGGCAAAATCGTCCAACGAGGCGAACGGCCCATTGGCGCGGCGCTCCTCGACCAGCTGCTCCATCGCCTTTTCGCCGACGCCCTTGAGCGCGCCAAGCGCGAAGCGGACGGCCAAGCCCCTCCCCTTAAGGGGAGGGGTTGGGGTGGGGATTGTCGACGAATTCGGGGCTGCGACATGCCCCACCCCCAACCCCTCCCCTGAAGGGGAGGGGCTTATAGCCTCGACCGCGAACTCGGCGTCGCTCCTGTTCACGCTCGGCGGCAGGCATGTGACGCCCAGTCGCCGCATGTCATCGACGAAGATCGCCAGCTTGTCGGTCTGCGCCATGTCGAAGCACATCGAAGCGGCGTAGAATTCGATCGGATGATGCGCCTTCAGCCAGGCGGTCTGATAGGCGACCAGGGCATAGGCGGCGGCGTGGCTTTTGTTGAAGCCGTAGCCCGCGAATTTGTCGATCAAGTCGAACAATTCGTTGGCTTTGGGGCGCGCGATCCTGTTCGCGGCGCAGCCGGTGACGAACCGCTCGCGCTGCGCATCCATCTCCGCCTTGATCTTCTTGCCCATCGCGCGGCGCAGCAGATCGGCTTCGCCCAGGCTATAGCCGGCCAGCACCTTGGCCGCCTCCATTACCTGTTCCTGGTAGACGAAGATGCCGTAGGTTTCCTTGAGCACATCCTCGAGCATCGGGTGCGGATATTCGATCGGCTCGCGCCCGTTCTTGCGCGCGCCGAACATCGGAATATTATCCATCGGCCCCGGCCGGTAAAGCGAGACCAGCGCGATAATGTCTTCGAAATTGGTCGGCTTGACCGCAGCCAGCGTGCGCCGCATCCCTTCGGATTCGAGCTGGAAGACGCCCACCGTTTCGCCGCGCTGGAGCAGTTTGTAGACCTCGGCATCGTCCCAGGCGAGGCGGTCGAGATCGACGTTCACACCGCCCTTGGCCAGCATCTGAACCGCCTTCTGGAGCACGCTGAGCGTCTTGAGGCCGAGGAAGTCGAACTTCACCAGGCCCGCGCCTTCGACATATTTCATGTCGAATTGCGTGACCGGCATGTCCGAGCGCGGATCGCGGTAGAGCGGCACCAGCTGATCGAGCGGCCGATCGCCGATCACCACGCCGGCGGCATGGGTGGAGCTGTGCCGCGGCAAGCCTTCCAGCTTCATCGCCAGATCGAACAAGCGCCGCACCTGAGCGTCGTTCTTGTATTCTGCGGCGAGTTCAGACACGCCGTTCAGTGCGCGTTGCAGGTCCCATGGGTCGGTCGGATGGTTCGGCACCAGCTTGGCGAGCCGGTCAACCTGGCCATAGCTCATCTGCAGCACGCGCCCCGTGTCCTTGAGCACCGCGCGCGCCTTGAGCTTTCCGAAGGTGATGATCTGGGCGACCTTGTCGGCGCCATAACGCCCCTGCACGTAACGGATCACTTCGCCGCGCCGGGTTTCGCAGAAATCGATGTCGAAATCCGGCATCGACACGCGTTCCGGATTGAGCATGCGTTCGAACAGCAAGCCGAGCTTCATAGGATCGAGATCGGTGATGGTGAGCGCCCACGCCACCAGCGAGCCCGCGCCCGAGCCGCGGCCGGGGCCGACCGGAATGTCGTTGGCCTTGGCCCATTTTATGAAGTCGGCGACGATCAGGAAATAGCCTGGGAAGCCCATCCCGATGATGACGTCGCACTCGAATTCGAGCCGTTCGAAGTAGGGCTTGTAGCGTTCAATCATCGCCCCCTCTCCGCTCAGGCTGAGCTTGTCGAAGCCCTGCTTTTCTCCGTCCGGCGAAGAAGAAGAGAAGGACAGCCCTTCGACAAGCTCAGGGTGAGCGGACGGATTGGAGATGGTGGCGTGGTCACGTCTAAGCCGCTCGATCAGCCCCGCCCGCGCATCACGGCGCAGCTGGTCCGCCTCCCCCGTCAGATCTCCGGCGATGCTGGGCAGGATCGGCTTGCGCTTGGGCGCGCCGAACGCGCAGCGCCGGGCGACGACCGAGCTGTTCTCGATCGCTTCCGGCAAATCCTCGAACAATCGACGCATCTCGGCCGCCGGCTTGATCCAGGCTTCGGGCGAGGATTTGACGCGATCGTCGCGGTCGATCTGGCTGGACTGGGCGATGCACAGCATCGCATCGTGCGCGCGGTGGAACGGCGCGTCGGTGAAGCAGGCCGGATTGGTCGCGACCAGCGGCAGGTTGCGCGCATAAGCCAAATCGATCAGCGCCGATTCCGCCCGTTCCTCGATCTCGTCGCCACGCCGGCTGAGCTCAATATACAATCGCGCGGGAAACAGCTGGTCGAGCCGGTCGAGCATCGACGAGGCGGCGCCCAGCTGTCCTTCCGCCACCAGCCGCGCGAGCGCACCTTCCGCGCCCGCGGTCAGCGCGATCAGCCCGTCCGTGCGCCCGTCCAGCGTCTCGAACCGGACATGCGGCGCATCGTCCAGCGGGCGATCGAGATGCGCCGCGGAAACCAGGGCGCACAGATTCTGATAGCCGGCCTCGCTCTGGGCATAGAGCACCAGCCAGTCGATCGGCGGCGGCTTGCCGTCGGGCGTTCCCGGCCGCGCGAGCCCGAGCATCGCGCCGATGATCGGCTGCACTCCTTCCGCCTTGCACGCGTCGGTGAACGGCATGGCGGCGTACAGCCCATTGCGATCGGTCAGCGCCGCCGCCGGAAAATCAAGCTTCTTGGCCTGTTTGGCGATCGCCTTGGGATCGATCGCCCCTTCCAGCATCGTGTAACAGGAGAAGATTCGCAGCGGGACATAGGGCGCGGCCATGGCCCTTTATGGTGCCGCGAACCCCAAGTGGAAACAGCTCAGTGCCGCTTATCCACAGCTGCCTGGCGCTACTCGGCCCCTTCCATGATGTCGCGGATCTCCCCCATCCGCCCGTCATAGGCTTCGGCAATGCATTCGTCGCTCCGGCAGCGCTCACGATAGGAGAGGAAGCGGTTGCGGGTGCGCTGAAGCTCGGCGCGGGTGCGGGGATCGGCGTCGTTCAGGGCCGAAAAGAACAAGCGCGACATCTGGCGATCCTTGGCGGCGAGCCGCTCGCTGCCGCAGATCGCCCGCTCGCTGCGCGAGCCGGCCGATGCGCAGTTGAAGCTCGGCCGCGCGCTGCGTTCGGCGCGTGCGGGGCTGGGACGCAGCGGCGGCTCACGGCGGACGGGTTCGTCGCGCTCGGCGCGGGCAGCGGGAGCCGGCCTGGCGGGGGCCGGCCGCGGGGCCGGCTCGTCACGCTCGGCCTTGGGCGGAGGCGCGGGTCTGGCCGGTGCGGGCCGGGGCGCCGGGCGATCGGCTGGATCGGCGCGGATGATGACTGGCAGGTCCTGCGCGGGATCGGGTGCTTGCGCGACCTCCACGGCCGGGGGAGCCGCCGGCGCGGGCTGTAAGGACGTCTCGATGTCGAACGCGGCGAGGCTTGAGACGATCGCATCGCCGCCGGTCAATCGGTAGGCGATCCCGCCTGCCGCATCGCGCTGCGCGGTATAGCCGACATCCGCCGCCAGCCGCCGTTGGCCGCCCGCTCCGCGTTCCGCGCCAGGCGGCAGCTCGATCACCAGCCGGCCCGAGCAGGTTGCGAAATCATCGCCATCCTCGCTGGTCGCGACCGGATTTTCCATGCGGATCACCGATGTGGCGGCCAGACGCGTCAGGCTGGCGGGCTCGCCCCGCACCCGGATCGCCTGCTCGAACGCCGCCGACTTGAGCTGTTGGTAGCCGGCGCTGGAGGCGCAGAGCTGGCTCGGCAATCGCCTCGGCCGATCGGCCCCAGTCTCCCGCGCGGCGGTCTCGACCCTCGGCTCCTCACCGGTTTTCAGCCGGTTCTCACGCGGGGAGGCAAGGGCAAAGGCGGCGGCGATCACGATCACCAACGCCGCCACGGCCAGCAACAGATTGCGTTCCTTCATCGCTTCACGCCTTTACCAAACAAGCACGGACGCGCGGGACGACGACAACTATTCCAGCACGCCTTCGTGCAAACGCACAACTCGGTCCATCTTTGCAGCCAGCCGCTCATTATGTGTGGCGACCAGAGCCGCGCTGCCTTCGCCCCTGACCAGATCGAGAAATTGCGCCAGCACGATGTCGGCGGTCTTCTCGTCGAGATTGCCGGTCGGCTCGTCGGCGAGCACCAGCGAGGGCCGGTTCGCGAGCCCGCGCGCGACTGCGACCCGCTGCTGCTCGCCGCCCGACAATTGGCTCGGACGATGGGTGAGACGGTGGCCGAGCCCAAGCGCCGTCAACAGCGCCTCGGCACGCGCCCGCGCCGCCGGCGTATCCGCGCCATGGATGAGTTGCGGCAGGATCACATTCTCGGTCGCGTTGAAATCGGGAAGCAGGTGATGGAATTGATAAACGAAGCCGAGCGCGTCGCGGCGCAGGCGCGTTCGTCCGTCATTGTCCAGCCGAGCCGCCTCCTCGCCCCCGATACGGATCGATCCCTCGAACCCGCCCTCGAGCAGCCCGACGGCCTGCAGCAAGGTCGACTTGCCCGATCCCGACGGCCCGAGCAAAGCCACGATCTCACCCGGCCCGACCGTCAGGTCGACGCCGTTCAATACATGGATGGTCGCCTCGCCCTGCGTGAAACTGCGCTTAAGACCGGTAACGGCGAGGACATCAGTCATTCCGGTCACCCATCGCCGTCATGGCAGCGCAGGCTGGCACGCATGCTGAGACAGCTTGGACCCCAGCCTCCGCTGGGGTGCCGTATTGGGGTGCTCGGATGCTTCTACTCATAACGCAGCACCTGGACGGGATCGGTGCTGGCGGCTTTCCAGGCCGGGTAGAGCGTCGCGAGGAAGGACAGGCCGAGCGCCATCAACGTAACGCCCGCCACTTCCAGCGGATCGGTCTTGGATGGAAGTTCGGTCAGGAAGCGGATCGAGGGGTCCCAGAGGTTCTGGCCGGTAAGCACCTGAATGAAGTTGACCACGCCCTGCCGGAAGAACAGGAACACTGCGCCGAGCACCAGCCCTGCGAGGATGCCGAGCGAACCGATAGTGACGCCCACCGTTACGAACACCTTCATCAGCCCGCCCCGGGTCGCGCCCATCGTGCGCAGGATGGCGATGTCGCGGGTCTTGGCGCGGACCAGCATGATCAGCGACGACAGGATGTTGAACACGGCGACCAGAATGATCAGCGACAGCACCACGAACATCGCGACCCGCTCCACCGCAAGCGCTTCGAAAAGGCTGGCGTTCATGCTGCGCCAGTCGGACACCGCCGCGCGGCCGCTGACCTGGGCCGCGAGCGGGGCCAGGATGTCGCCGACGCGCTGCGCGTCCTCCGTCTCGACCTCGACCATGCCGACAGTGTCGCCGAGCATCAGCAGGGTTTGCGCGTCCTCGATCGGCATGACCACGAACATCTTGTCGTAGTCGTAAACGCCGACTTCGAACACCGCGGCGACGGTGTAATCGACGATGCGAGGCACGGTGCCGAACGGCGTCGTCTGGCCTTGGGGGCTGATGATGGTGATCGAGCCGCCGACCCGGGCGCCGAGCGCTTCGGCGAGGCGGACGCCGATCGCGACATTGTCGGAGCCTGGCCGCAGCGCGCTAAGCGATCCGGACAGGACCTTGTTGTTCAAGGCCGGGTTGGACAGGATGTCCTCGCGCCGCATGCCACGGACCAGCACGCCTTCCACCCGCCCTTCGGAGCTTGCCATCAAGGGCTGCTCGATGAGGGGGACGGCCGCAGTCACGCCGGGCGTCGCCTTCGCCTCGCGCACTACCTGCTGCCAATCCGGCAGCCGCCCGCCATAGCCCTGCACGATGGCATGGCCGTTTAGGCCCACGATCTTGTCGATCAGTTCCGCGCGAAACCCGTTCATCACGCTCATGACGACGATCAGCGCCGCTACGCCCAGCATGACTGCGGCCAGGCTGATGCCGGCGACGAGGAAGATGAAGCCCTCACCCTTTCCCGGGAGCAGGTAGCGTTTGGCGATCATGCGTTCGTAGCGGGAGAGGATCATGACGGCTCCGACAAGCCGTCACCCCAGCGGAGGCTGAGGTTTCGGGGAGAACCGCCGTGACTTCTTGTCCTGAGGTTCCAGCCTCCGCTGGGGCGACGAGATGGCCTCATTCCGCCAACCTCGCCAGCGCGCTTTCGAAGCTGATCTCCTCGCGCTCGCCGGTCGCCCGGCGCTTGAGCTCGACCACGCCCCTGGCGATGCCCTTGGGGCCGACGATCAGCTGCCAAGGCAAGCCGATCAGGTCCATGGTCGCGAACTTGGCGCCGCCGCGTTCGTCGCGATCGTCATACAGCACTTCAACCCCGGCATTCTGAAGCCGGCCCTGCATGTCGTCAGCGGCGCTCGCGCAGTTCGGATCGTCCGCGCGCATGTTGATCAAACCGACCTTGAACGGGGCCGCGCCGTCCGGCCAGATGATGCCGGCATCGTCATGGCTCGCCTCGATAATCGCGCCCGCGAGCCGCGACACGCCGATGCCGTAACTGCCCATTTGCGGATGAACCTGGCCGCCGTCGGGCGTCTGCACGCTCAGCCCCATGCTGGCGCTATATTTGGTCCCGAACGCGAAGATATGGCCGACTTCGATGCCACGCCGGGTGCGCAGGCGATCGGCCGGAACCGGGCAATCCGCCTCCGCATGTTCCTCCTCTTCCATCGCATAGAGGCCGGTCAGGCGGGCGATGGTGGCGGCGTCGGCGCCCAGCAGCTCATCACGCGTCACCTCGTCGATCGCTGCGTCATAGAAGACCGCGCTTTCGCCGGTATCGGCAAGGATATGAAATTCGTGACTGAGGTTTCCTCCGATCGGTCCCGTCGGCGCGCGTACCGGGACTGCTTGCAGTCCCAACCGGGCAAACGTGCGCAGATAAGCAACGAACATGGCTTCGTAGCTGGCCTGGAGCCCCGCCTCGTCGAGATCGAAGCTATAGGCATCCTTCATCAGGAACTCGCGCCCGCGCATCACGCCGAAGCGCGGGCGGATCTCGTCCCGAAACTTCCACTGAACATGGTAGAGCGTCCGCGGCAGGTCGCGATAGCTCTTCACCGCGTCGCGGAAGATGGCGGTAATCATCTCCTCGTTGGTCGGCCCAAACAGCATGTCGCGATCGTGCCGGTCCTTGATGCGCAGCATCTCCGGCCCATAAGCATCGTAGCGACCCGACTGGCGCCATAGGTCCGCCGATTGGATGGTTGGCATCAGCAGCTCGACCGCGCCGGCCCGGTTCTGCTCCTCGCGCACGACCTGCTCGATCTTGCGCAGCACCTTCAGGCCGAGCGGAAGCCAGGCGTAAATACCAGCGGCAGTCTGTCGGATCAGGCCGGCGCGCAGCATCAGCTTGTGGCTGACGATTTGCGCGTCGGCCGGCGTTTCCTTGGTGACCGGCAGGAAGTAGCGGGACAGGCGCATTGCTGAATGAAGGTCCGGGATCGCGGAAAGGAGCTTCGATCTAGGCAGGCGGCCTGAGCAAGGCAACCAATGCTTCCTGTGGCCCGGGCGACACAGCGTCACTTCAAAACCGCGCCCGCCCCGATTCGGCAAGTGACAGGGACAAGAAAGCTGGCCTAGCACTCGGCCACGAGCAAAAGGCGAAGGCCTTGGTTCGGGGAGGCTCCAAGCCCCGCATCCTCAAGCGAGGTGAGGCTGCGCGCGGGCGAAGAGCATCAAAAGGGGAACGGCGAGCGATCGCCTGTGGGTGCCCGGGCAGAAATGTCCGGGCACTTGGCGTTTGCGCCGACTTAGCTTTTGCGCCGACGTGGCAGAAGGCGGCTTTCTGCGGCACCGCTTCTAGACCGGGTGCGAGATTGGCGGCTACTAGCGTCGGAACGCGGCGCATCTCCGCAGCAAGTGAACAGGGCAAAAAGAAGGGGCCGGAACCGGTCTCCCGGTCCAGCCCCTGAACTTCTAACGAAGCGAAACGCTCAGGCCTTGGTGCCGCCGTTACCGGAACCGTTGCCGCCGAAAAGATATTGCCAGATGCTCCAACGCATAGGACGTCCCCTGTTCGAAGCACACGCAACGGAAATCGCTACGGTGTAGGGACGCATTAACCGAGTCTGGTAAGGTTAGCAAGTCGTTAACCAGCCGCAATGAGCAGTTCGTCGCGTTCTTTCAAAAGCTGGCGGGCGAGTCCGTGCAGCGGCATTGGCCGTCCCACATAGAATCCTTGGGCGATGTCACAGCCCATTTGCTGCAAGGCGAACAGCGTTTCGCGATCCTCAACGCCCTCCGCCACGACCCGTCGGCCAAGCGAGTGAGCGAGCTGAATGGTCGAATTGACGATCACGCGATCTCCGGCGCTGCGATGCATCGCCTGGACGAAGCTTCTGTCGATCTTGATCTCGCAGGCTGGGATCTTCTTCAGATAATCCAGTGTGGAAAGCCCAGTGCCGTAATCGTCCACCGAAATCTGGACGCCCAGGCTGCGCAGGCGGGCGAGATTGCCCAGGTGCGCCGCGCTCGTTCCCAGCGCCGCCGTCTCCGTGATCTCCAGAATGAGCTGGTCGGGCCGGAGTCCGTGACGATCGAGGAGCTTCGATACCGCTTCGGGCAAGAACGCGTCGTCGATCAAACGGGCCGAGAGATTCACGGCAACGGCGAACGATACGCCACGCGCATTCAGCGCCGCCGCGGCTTGGATCGCCCGTTCCAGGACGTAGAAGGTCAGCTTCTGGATCCGCCCGCTCTGTTCGGCCGCAAGCACGAACTCGGCCGGACTGATCGGTCCTTTTTCGGGATGCGTCCAGCGAACCAAGGCTTCCGCGCCGTTCATTCGGTTGGTCCGGATGTCGAGCTTGGGCTGGTAAGCGATCCAAAGCTCGCCCGAATCGATCGCGGCATCAAGCTGGCTCAGCAACGACAAGCGCCACGGCGCCTCCTTCAGCCGGGCCGAGTCATACTCCTTCCAACGCAACCCCTCCACGGCGGCTTCGTCGGCGGCCACGAGCGCGCTGCCAAGCCGGTTGGAGGGCGATCGGTCGCTGCCCGCTTCGACGCCAAACACGATGGTGAGATCGACTTGGGTGTCGGCCAGGATCACGGGACTTCTGAACAGGCCGTGCATGGCGTTGAGGTGGTCGGTCAAGGTTACCGCCATCTCGTCGTCGGCGAACCATGCGAACACGCCCTCGTCGCCGTGAAACAGCTTCTGCCCGGCGCTGCCCAGCGTCAGTCTGCTGGCGATCTGCTGGATCAGCGCGCGTTCCTGGTCGGCGGCCAGCGAAGAAGCAATCTCGGCGAAGTTGGTAATCCTGGCGGCAACCAGCGGCCGCTTGTGCCCGTCCTGGGTCTCGCGAAGTGCCGCCAGATTGGGGAGACCCGACACCGGGTGGAGAACCGCCTTCGCACTGACCGAAGCGCGGTGGCGCATCCAGGCCAATCTTCCACCGACAATCACCAACATGATCAGGGCTGGAACGACATCGACGTACAGCCGCATGGCCTCGAGAGCGATCGGTGCGAGCAAACAGAGGGCCATTCCGGTGGCAAGCACAAGGATCCGCAGACCTACTTTCCGAAGCAGGCAGGCAAACGCGCAAAGTGCGACCGTCAGCAGCACCGGGATGAACCAGCCCAGCGCCTTAGGTGCACCTGAAATCAGCGTCTCCGCCCCGAGTGCGTGCAGATACGGCCCTGCCAGCATTCCGCCCGCCGGCGCGAGAAAAGTGTCGGCGAGTTGATGGGAGGTCGCCCCGATCAGAACATCCTTTCCGGCGAATGTCTGTTTCGGCACACGCCGCTTGATCACGTCCGCCGCGCTGACCAAGGGAATGGATTGAGGCGCGATGGAATAGTCGATCGGGAAGCTCTGGCCGGGCGGGCCTGCGACATTTGCCAACTTGGCGGCGAAGCTTGGCTGCCTCGTTCCCCCCATGTCGCTGTCGTAGGGCAAGTTCCAGGCAACGCCGCGGAAATCGTAGTAAACGCCGATAAAGCCAAGCTGGGCGTGGCGGGCGAACCGGGCCAGGGGGTAAACCAGCGTTCGGCGCTCGGTCATCTGATCCGTGATCGCGAGCGTGGGAAGAACCAGCTTGCTGGAATGCCGGGTAAGCGCCGCTTCCAGCTTCTCGTCCTCCTCCGGAACCGACGGCGCGTCGAAATTAAGGTCGAAGAAGATCCGCCGAGCGCCGGCCTCGGCCAGCGCGTCCGCCAGTTCGCCGTGACGGCCGCGCGGCCACGGCCAGCCCGGCAGTTCCGCCAGGCTCTTGTCGTCGATGCCGACGATAACGATCTGACCGCTGGCGTTATGTTCACGGATCAGATTGCGCGATGTGCGCAGCACCGCCTCGAGTGGATGGCCGAGGTCGACCGTGCCGCAGATAACAGCAATCAGGGTCGCCCAGAGCAGCAGGCCGAAGCGGCGCTGAGGGCGGCTGCCTTCCTCAAATCTGCTGCGCGCTTTGGCAAACCAACCCATGTCAGGATTGGCCATGCCAGCCAAAGGTTAGTGAACCGTTAGGAATAGCGCGCAAGAAACCCTGCTCCGTCCTTTTCAGGACGAAGCAGGGCTCTGTTACGCGCCAATCAACTTGCTAGAACCGTTCGATTTAATTGGCTGCGCTGGTCCGGATGTTGCCGTTCACGCCATTGGGGAAGAAGCCGCCGGCGGTCACCGCCATTCGGTTCAGATAAACGATGTTGAGCACCTGCCCCGCGCTTCGGCTGAACGCCAGGCCGTTGCTGTCCGTGGGCACGATGTTCGACGCGTTGCCGATCTGGGCCACGCCCTGATCGAGATCGGACGGGCCGTCGAGGCTGTCGCGCGCGTTCGAGATCGCCTCCGTCGGCGGCTGGATGCCCTTACCGTACAGCACTGTCCGGACCAGGCCGGCATGATAGGCCTCCGCAGCCAGAATGCCCGCAGCTGCTTCCAGGAAGCCCTTGTTGGTGATCAGCCTGGCCGCGCCTTTGTAAGCGGTCACGCCGACATCCTCGAAGATGAAGGCGCCGAGCAGGAAGTTCTCGTCGTTCGCATAAGGATCGAACGAAGCACCGGCTCCGATCAACCCGGCCGCGCGAGCGGCATTCGAGAATGCACTGGTCGGCGTCACCCCGATATCGATAGCAGGCTGGGCGACCGCCGCCGCTCCGAGCGTCCGCCGCAGGAACGCAACGTGCGCTTCTTCGTCGGCCGCGATCTCACGTGCATAGGCCCGGACCACCGGATCGGTGAAGGTGACCTGCCGCCCGCCAGTCACTGCGCCCTGCGTACCCGTCCCTGTCAACAGATTGGCCGGCAGTCCCTGGCCCGAAACCGCGAACACGTAGAATTGCGCCTCGAGATATTCGAGGTTTAGGGCGAAGTTGAAGATGTCCGGGTCAATATTGGACGAAGCCGGAGGGGGTGGTGGCGGAGGTGGTGGTGCCGGCGTCGAAGTGGGCGGCGGTGTCGGGCTTGGGCTGGAATTGCTGCTCCCGCTGCAACTGGCCAGCAGCGAGCCGCCGGCAGTGATCGCCGCCACGCTCGCCGTCGCGCGCAGAAAAGAGCGCCGCTCGGCGCGGCGCGCTTCCGTAGCTTCGATAAGCTCGATCTTAAGTTCGTTGTTCACGGATGTCCTCCCGATCTGAGCTTAATTGGCCGCGCTGGTGCGGATGGTGCCGTTGACACCGGCGGGGAAGAAGCCGCCCATCGTCACCGCCATCCGGTTGAGATAGACGATGTTGAGCACCTGGCCGGCGGATCGGCTGAAGGCGAGGCCGTCGGCATCGGACGGGAAGATGTTCGATCCCTCCCCGAACCGCGTCGCCACCGGGCGGATGCCCTGATCCAGGTTGCTGGTGCCGTCCAGACTGTCCCGCGCGTTGGAGATCGACTCGGTCGCTTCGATCAGGCCCGATGAGGGCGTCTGAATGCCCTTCCGGAACAATGTCGTCCGCACGATCGCCGCATGATAGGCCTCGACCGCTAGCAATCCGGCGGCCGCTTCCAGAGTGTCGAGATTGGTCAGGAGCGGCGACGCGCCCTTATACGCCGTCACACCGACATCTTCGAAGATGAACGCGCCGAGCAGGAAATTCTCGTCGTTGGCGTACGGGTCGAACGACTGGCCGGCGCCGATCAGGCCGGCGGCCCGAGCGGCGTTGGAGAAAGGTCCTGTCGCGCCTGCGCTGATGTCGATCGCCGGCTGCGCAACCGCGGCACCGCCTAGCGCCGTGCGCAGGAAATCGACATGGGCGCGCTCGTCGGCCGCGATCTCGCGCGCATATTGCGCCACGACCGGATCGGTGAAGGTTACCTGACGACCGCCAGTGGCTTCTCCGCGCGTTCCCGTTCCACTCAGCGAGCCGGACGGCAAGCCTTGGCCGTTCACGGCGAACAGGTAGAATTGCGCTTCCAGATATTCGAGGTTGAGCGCGAAATTGAGGATGTCGGCATCGGTCGGCGCGGTAGCCTGCGCCTGCGCCGCGCTGCTCATTGCGGTTACGACGCCGCCCACCGCGGCCATGCCGCCGATCGCGCGGAAGAACTCGCGGCGATCCTCGCGTCGCCGGACTCGCGACTCCAGCACGTCAAGAGACACGGTTTCGTCGCTCATCAGAATACCCTCCATTAACTCAAGTCAGCTTACGCACCGGGTTGCGCACAAGTTCCAGGATTCAGACGAGCTTGTGGTTCTGGTACGGCAGCGTACCCGTCCAGATCTCAGCGATTTTTCAGCTTGCATTCCGCTCGGCCCGGGGCGCCGGGCGCATGGCGCGTTGACGGCGATGCGCCCAACTGGACTTGCACCGGCCCTGCCCCTATAGGCCCCGTTCCCCCGCACATGGTCATCCCTGGAGGCGTGCGCGGCGGAGCTTTAGCAACACGTTTTCGGAGATCTGACCATGAGCGAACAGCTCAACCTGTCGGCCGAGACGCGCGAGCGGGCAGGCAAGGGAGCCTCCCGTGCCATGCGTCGCGATGGCCGCGTTCCAGCCGTTATCTATGGCGCCCGTCAGGAGCCCCTCTCGATCCACGTCGAGGAGAAGGGCCTGACCAAGATGCTGCAAACCGGGCATTTCATGAACTCGATCGTGATGATCGATGTCGCCGGCCAACAGACCCGCACGCTCCCCAAGGACGTGCAGTTTCATCCCGTGACCGATCGTCCGCTGCATGTCGATTTCCTGCGAGTGGGCGAGCACAGCCAGGTCACCGTCGCGGTCCCGATCCGCTTCGAAGGCGAGGACCAGTCGCCCGGCATCGAGCGCGGTGGCGTGCTCAACGCGGTTCGCCACGAGCTCGAGCTGGTCTGTGACGCGGCCGAGATCCCGGACGAAGTCGTGATCAGCCTGGCCGGCCTGGATGTCGGCGGCTCGATCCACATCTCGGCGGTGACTTTGCCGCAGGGCGTAACTTCGGCGATCACCGACCGTGATTTCACCATCGCCACGCTGGTGCCCTCGTCGAGCATGACGGCGAGCGAAGAAGCGGAGGAGACACCGCCGGCCGATGCGGTACCGTCCGATCAGGGCCCGGGTGGCGAGGAGGACAATGTGCCTCCCGCGAAAACGGAAGAATAAGGAAAGGCTTTGTTTTTCCTGAGGCGGCTCGGCGCCCTGTTCGCCCCCCGGGCGATCGAGGTGCCGGGCCAGCCGCAAGACGCTCCCGCGGCGACCGACTGGGACTTGGATGACGTGCAGATCTGGGTCGGCCTCGGCAATCCGGGCGCGCAATATGCGATGCATCGGCACAATGTCGGCTTCATGGCGGTCGATGCGATCGCCGAAGTGCACGGGTTCGAGCCGCCCAAGAAAGCGTTCGGGGGCTGGGCCCAGCAAGGCCGGATCGGCACGTCGCGCATCCTCCTGCTGAAGCCCGCGACCTTCATGAACGACAGCGGCCGCTCGGTTCGCGCGGCGCTCGATTTCTTCAAGCGCGAGGTGGGCGATGTCACAGTCTTCCACGACGAGCTCGATCTCGCGCCGTTCAAGGTCAAGGTGAAGATCGGCGGTGGCACCGCCGGGCATAATGGCCTTCGCTCGACCGAAGCGCATGTGGGCAACGGCTTCCGGCGCGTGAGGATCGGCATTGGCCATCCGGGACACAAGGATCGGGTAATGCCGCACGTGCTCGGCAACTACGCCAAAGCGGAAACCGACCGGCTGGCCGACATGCTCGGAGCGATCGCGGCGGAAGCGGAATGGCTGGCCAGAGGTGACGACGCGCGCTTCATTAACGAGGTCGCGCGGCGATTGCAGGAATAGGTTTCGCGCCGGGAGGCAAAGAGTTAATCTGCCGCTCAGCCGGAACGGCGCATCCGCTTTCAGCCGTGCCGGCCAGTCAAGCGCATCATGAACAGGGACGAGCCGAGTTGAGGCCAAAGCTTCACCACATCGCGATCACGCTGCTGAGCGCCACCGCGCTCAGCGCGCCCACGCACGCCTGGCAGACACAAGGCCAAAGCAACGGTGTCGGTCCGTCCGAGATCCGCGATTTTTCGCTGCCCGGCACGCCTCCCCCTGTTCCGGAGCCGCAACCGACACCTGCACCCACGCCCGCGCCGTCGCCGGCTGAACCTGTCGACGAACCGGCTCCCACCCCGGCCACACCGACACCCGCGCCTCCCGCGCAATCTCCAGCCCCGCGAAGCGAAGCGCCGGCGCCCGGGCGTCCCGCCGCACCAGTCGTCGCGGAGCCGCGCTCGGATAGCCCGGCGGAAGAGCAGCCCGACGTGCCGGCCGACGATCTGCCGCCGACGCCGGCGCCTGAAGCGCCCGCGGCCGCACCGGGATCGACATCGCCTTCCGTCTCCGAGGCAAGTCCGGATGCAGCGGCCACACCCTCCCCGTCCGCGGCCCGATCGGATGAGGAAAGCTCGTCCTGGCTGCTGCCGCTGCTCGGGCTGCTTGCCCTGCTCGGCGCGGGCTTCGCCTTTTACCGTTTCCACAAGCTGCGCGACGAGGAGGTCGAAGAGGAAGAACCTGTCCTTGGCGCGGAGCCGCAGCCGGAACCTGCGGCGAGACCGGCGCCCCCGCCCCAGACTCTCGCCGTAGCTCCCCCTAATTCCCCGCAAGCTGCGGCTCCTGCACCGGCTCCGACCGGCGACGTTCCCGGGATCGTGATGCGGCCCTGGCTGGAACTGGTCTTCGTTCCGGCGCGCGCGACCGCGACGGACGGCGGCGCTTCCGTTCAATATCAGGCGACGATCCGCAATGTCGGCAACGCACCCGCGCGAAACGTCCGCCTTGCCGCTTCGATGTTCAATTCCGGGCCGGAATTGCAGGCCGAAGTGGCCCGCTTCTTCGCGATGGGGGTGGACGCGCCTGACGGACCACCACTCACCATCCTGCCACGCAGCGAAGTATCGCTCAGCAGCGTCGTCAACATGGCCCGCGAGGATATTCGTGAGGTGAAGGTTCAGGGCCGCAGCCTGTTCATCCCGACCGTCGCGTTTAACCTGCTATACGATTGGGGTCGGGACAAGGTCGGCCAGACTTGCAGCGCTCACGTCGTTGGCCGCGAGCCCGATCCACCCGCCGAGAAGATGGCCCCATTTCGGCTTGACCTCGGCCCGCGCGTTTACCGCTCCGTGGGCCAGCGGCCCAGCGCTCTGGCGCGAGCGGTTTGAGCCCGCCGACAGCCTTCGATCTCACGATCCGCAACCTGAACCTATAAACAGGCAGGAGTCCCGACATGTCCGATCAGCCGCAGACGCCCGAGCAGCAGAGGCCCGAAGAGAAGCAGGCCGAAGTCGCGACCGATGCTTCGGCCGCGAAGCGCAAGAAGCAGCTGGTCACCGCCGGGGTCGCGGCCGGGATCGGCTCGGCCGCAATTGTCGCAGCCCTGCTTTACGCCAAGAGCACGCGCCGGACACAGGATTGATGACTCGCCGCGTGTCCGCAGTCTATCGCAGCCGCGCGCTGGCTCAAGCCGCCGCGGAGCGATTGACGGCGGCGAAGCTCGGCGGCTCATCCCTGCGCATCGCCGAGCAGGAGGCGCCGGCCAAAGCGCAATCGGGTATGTTCGACCGGCTTGCGCAAATGCTGTCGCCGGATGGCACCGGCCTCGAACGTGGTTTCACTGTCAGCGTGGAGGTTCCGTCCGAGCAAGTGGACGCGGCCGCGATCGCGCTGGAACCGGGCGCCGAGCGGGTCGAGATGGTTGCTCCGCCAAGGCTGACCGAGCAGGTGGTCGAGCTGAGCGAGACGGCCGAAAAGCTGATCCTCGAGAAACAGGCGATGGTGCGCGAGGAGATCGTGATGCGCGTCCAGACGCGTGAGCAGGTCCAGGACATCCATGATGTCGTCCGCCGGACGGAAGTGGATGTCGAGCGGATCGCGGCCGTGCACGGCGAGAAGCCGCAGGACCCGATCAGTAGCTGACGAGGCTGCTCACCGAAATGCCTTGCGCCCGCAGCAGATCGGCGCCGCCCAGGGCCGGCAGATCGATCACGAAGCTGGCGCCGACAAGCTCACCCCCTGCCCGCCGGATCAGGCGCGCCGCTGCAAGGGCCGTGCCGCCGGTCGCGATCAGATCGTCGACGAGCTGGACGCGGGCGCTGGGCGCGCAGGCATCGACATGCATGGCGAGGCGGTCGCTGCCATATTCGAGTGCATAATCCTCCGCGATCGTTTCGCCCGGCAGCTTCCCGTCTTTGCGGATCAGCAGCAGGCCTGCGCCGAGCCGATGCGCCAGCGCGGCGGCGAAGATGAAGCCGCGCGCCTCGGTCCCGGCAATCAGATCCGGCTTGGCCGTCACGCCATCGGCTAGACGCGCGACCGTGGCCGCGAAACCCCGCGCGTCCAGCAGCAGCGTCGTGATGTCGCGATACTGGACGCCGGGCTTGGGAAAGTCCGGAATCGTACGGATCAGCGCCTTGAAGTCGTCGCCGCTGCTCACGCCGGCTGGGCCTAGTGGAGGGACTGGCCCTGCCGACGCATACGTTCCTCGTCCGACATGCCGGTTGCATGCACCGGGCGCTTTTTCACGCTCGCCCAGACATTCTTGTACGCCATGTAGGCGAGCACCGTCGCGATCAGCAGGAAGAACATGATCGCGATGCCAGCGCGATGCCGGTTCTCCAGGAACGGCTCGGCGGTCCAGGTCAGGAACGCCGCCACGTCCATCGCCATCTGGTCCTTGGTCGCGACCGTGCCGTCCGCATAGGTAACCTGGCCATCGGCCGCGATGGGCGGCGGCATGGCGAGGTTCAGGTTGGGAAAATAGGGGTTGAAGTGGAGGTTGGGTCCAGGACGCGAAGCCTCGGGCACCGGCTCGCCCTTCTCGTTCTTGTAAGTGGTCGCATCCGCATAACCGGTCAGCAGCGAATAGACGTAAGACGGGCCTTCGTGCCGCGCCTTGGTGATCAGCGACAGATCCGGCGGCGCCGCATTGTTGTTGGCCGCGCGCGCCGCGACTTCGTTCGGATAGGGGCTCGGGATACGATCGGCCGGGATCGCCTTGCGCGTAGCGGGCTCGCCGGTCTGGTCGTTGATCGACGGAACCTCGGTCGGCCACTGAGTGGCGATCGCCTTTACCTCCGCCTCGCTATAGCCAAGCTGCTCGAGGTTGCGGAAGGCGATGTAGTTCAGGCTGTGGCAGGCCGAGCAAACTTCCTTGTAAACCTGAAAGCCGCGCTGGAGCTGCTGCCGGTCATAACGGCCGAACGGCCCTTGATGCGCGAACGAGGCTTCCTTTGGCGCGAGGTGGAAACGGTGCTCGATCGTTTCCTCGTGCGTCTCGCCGAGATAGGCGACCACGCCCCACAGCAGCGACCAGGTGGCCACCCCGACGAAACCGAGGCCGACCAGGATTGAGATGAGACGGACCATCTGAGCTTCTTGTCCTTATTCGGCCGGAGCCGGCTGCGCCCTGCCGATCCCGCCGGCCGGTACGCCGTAGGGGGCCGATTCCGCTTTCTCGCCGTGCAGCACGCTTTCCGCGATGGAGTTGGGCAACGGCAGCGTCTTCTCGAACTTGGAGATGAGCGGCAGGATGATCAGGAAATGCGCGAAATAGTAGATCGTCGCGAGCTGCGAGATCATCACGTACGGCTCTTCCGCCGGCTTGCCGCCGACATAGCCGAGCACCAGCACGTCGAGCACCAGGATCCAGAAGAACTGCTTGAACCGCGGCCGGTAATTGCCGGAGCGGACCGGCGAGCGATCGATCCAGGGCAGGAAGAAGAGCAGCAGGATCGCGGCGAACATCGCCAGCACGCCCCACAATTTGGCCGGCAGGATGAAGTCGACGGTAAAGGCGCGCAGGATCGCGTAGAACGGCCAGAAATACCATTCGGGCACGATATGGGCCGGCGTCGAAAGCGGGTTGGCCGGGATGTAATTGTCGGCATGGCCGAGATAATTGGGCAGGAAGAACGTCACGCCGAGGAAGAAGATCAGGAATACGGCCAGCCCGAAGCCGTCCTTGGCCGTGTAGAAGGGGTGAAAGGGCACCGTGTCCTGCGGGGTCTTGATATCGACGCCCGTCGGATTGGACGAGCCTGGAATGTGCAGAGCCCAGACGTGCAGGATGACAACGCCCGCGATCACGAACGGCAGCAGGTAATGGAGCGAGAAGAAGCGGTTCAGCGCAGCCTGGTCGGGCGCGAAGCCGCCCAGCAGCCAGGTTTGGATCGGTTCGCCGACCAGCGGAATCGCGCCGAACAGGCCGGTGATCACCTTGGCGCCCCAGAAGCTCATCTGTCCCCAAGGCAGCACATAGCCCATGAACGCGGTCGCCATCATCAGCAGCAGGATGACCACGCCCAGCATCCACACCATCTCGCGCGGCGCCTTGTAGGATCCGTAGAACAGGCCGCGAAAGATGTGGATATAGACCACGATGAAGAAGAAGCTGGCGCCATTGGCGTGGAGATAGCGCAGCATCCAGCCCGAATTCACGTCGCGCATAATGTGCTCGGTTGAATCGAACGCCAGCGCCGCGGCCGGGGCGTAATGGCTGGCCAGGATAATGCCCGTCACGATCTGTTCGACCAGCATGAAGCCGGCGAGCACCGCGAAATTCCAGAAATAGTTCAGATTGCGCGGCACTTCATAGCCGCCGCCGACCGAGTTGAAGACCAGCCGCGGCAAAGGCAGACGCTGGTCGAGCCACTGCATGAACGGATGCTTTGGCTGATATTGCTGGGCCCACGGGAAGCTCATGGTGTTACCTCAACCGATCTGGACGAGAGTGTCGGATTTGAACGCGACTTCGGGCACTTCGAGGTTCTTGGGCGCCGGCCCTTTGCGGACGCGCCCGGCGGTATCGTAGTGCGATCCGTGGCAAGGGCAGAAATAGCCGCCATATTCGCCCTTGTTCTCGCCTTCCGCCGCGCCAAGCGGCACGCAGCCGAGATGGGTGCACACGCCCATCGTGATCAGCCAGTTGGACTTGCCTTCCACCGTGCGCTCCGCCAGCGTTTGCGGATCGCGCAGGCTGGCCACCGGCACCGAATTGGCCTGCGCCATCTCGGCATCGGTCAGGTTGCGGATGAAGATCGGCTGCTTGCGCCAGATCGTCTTGATCGCCTGGCCGCGCTGGATCTGGCTGACGTCTACCTCGATCGAGGCGAGCGCGAGCACGTCGGCGGACGGGTTCATCTGGTTGATCAGCGGATACAAGACGGTCGCGCCGCCGACACCGGCGAAGCTCAAGGCGGCGATATTGATGAAGTCGCGGCGGCGCACGCCCGGCTCGCCGTCCGGGGCGGCCGCGTGAACCGTTCCATCGGTATGTTCAACCGTCGCCATGGTCACCCTTTAGCGGTTGCAAACGGATGTGCAGAAATCCGCACGCCGCCGAGACTCTGGCGGATGCGATGCCATACACAGCGCCGCGCTGGCGGGGAAGATCGGTCCTCCAAGCGGCTGGGCGGCCTGATAGCCGCGCGGGGGGCGCTTTGCCAAGCCTCAACCGCAGCGGCTAGGGCGGCCGCATGCGGCTCGCTCTGTATCAGCCCGATCAGGCCGGCAATGTCGGCACCATCCTGCGCCTCGCCGCCTGCCTCGGGGTCGGCGTCGATGTGATCGAGCCGTGCGGTTTCGCCTTTTCGGATCGGGCGCTGAAGCGGGCGGGGATGGATTATGCGATGTTGGCGAAAGTGTCGCGCAAAGCCGATTGGGCGACGTTCGAAGCGGGCGTGAATGGCAGAATAGTGCTGTTCACGACGGGGGCGGATGTCGCCTTCGTGGATGCGGAATATCGTTCAAACGACATCTTGCTGTTCGGTTCGGAAAGCCGGGGCGTACCGGAAGCGGTGCATGGCCGCGCCGATCTTCGAGTGCGCATTCCGATCGTGGCGCCGGCCCGGTCCTTGAACATCGCGGTCGCAGCGGGCATCGGGCTGGCCGAAGCGTTGCGGCAGACAGGCGGATGGCCCCATGATGGAACTTGACGACCAGCAGCAGGCAGCGCGCGACTGGTTTGAAGGATTGCGAGACCGGATCTGCGCGGAATTCGAGGCGATCGAGCGCGAGGCCGGCAGCGACGCGCGGTTCGACTATTCCGACTGGGACCGGCTCGATCCGGACGGATCGCCGGGCGGCGGCGGCGTCCGCGGCGTGATGAAGGGCGCGGTGTTCGAGAAGGTCGGCGTCAACGTATCCACCGTCGGCGGACGCTTCAGTCCCGATTTCGCGCAAAGCGTGCTCGGCGCGGCCGAGGATCCGCGCTTCTTCGCCACCGGCATCAGCCTGGTCGCGCACATGGCCAATCCGCACGCCCCCGCCGTGCACATGAACCAGCGCTTCCTGGTCACCACCAAGCGCTGGTTCGGCGGCGGCGCGGACCTCAACCCGCCGATCCCTTACGACGAGGATACCGAGGACTTCCACGCGCGGCTGCGCGCCGCCTGCGCCGGCCACGACCCGACTTACTATCCGCGCTTCTCGAAATGGGCGGAGGATTATTTCTATATCCCCCATCGCGGCGTCCACCGCGGCGTCGGCGGCATCTTCTTTGATCATCTGGAAGGGCATTTCGACGCCCATTTCGCCTTTACCCGCGATGTCGGCGACGCGTTCCTGGACATTTTTCCCAAGCTGGTCCGGCGCAGGCGCGAGACCCCCTTCACCCCGGCCGACAAGGCGCGCCAGCTGGAATGGCGCGGTCGCTACGCCGAGTTCAACCTGATCTACGATCGCGGAACCCTGTTCGGGCTAAAGACCGGCGGCAATGTCGACGCGATCCTGATGAGCCTGCCGCCGCTGGCGACGTGGTCTTAGTGCCCTCCTCATGCGCAGCATGGGGAGGGGGACCGTGCGAAGCATGGTGGAGGGGTACACAGCGCCGGCTACCCTCTCACCACCCTGCGCACAGCGCGGTTTACCCTGAGCGCCTGCCCTGGCAGGCAGTCGAAGGGGGTGGTCCCCCTCCCCACCGCTGCGCGGCAGGGAGGACATAGATGCTCCTCGACATTCCGCCCGATCACCTAGGCACCGTCGTCACCTTCCTCGAGATGACGGAGCGGCCCCGGCCCAGGCCCCTTCCCACCTCGCTTCTTCGGCTGGAGCGGTGGCGCGCGCCCGAGCCGGGCAAGTATCGCGCGCTGTTCCGCCGGGTGGGCGGGCGCTGGCTGTGGTATTCGCGGCTGGCGATGGACGAGGCAACGCTCGCCGCCAATATCGGGCAGGTCCATGCGGTGGTGGATCGGCGCGGGATCGAGGTCGGCCTGATCGAGCTCGACGTTTCCGCGACGCGCGAATGTCTGATCCGATTCCTGGGCTTGATTCCCGAGCTTGCCGGCAAGGGCCACGGCCAATGGCTGTTCGGGCGGTTGCTCGCGCTGGCCTGGGCCCCAGGCATTGCCCGCGTCCACGTCAATACCTGCACGCTCGACCACCCGGCCGCCCTACCCTCCTATCTGAAGGCAGGGTTCAAGGTTTACCGGCGCGCATTCGAAAGCTTTCCGGACCCCCGGCTGCTTGGCCTGCTCCCGGCCGACATCGCGCCTCAGATCCCCTTGGCGAGATCCACCGCCGATGCCGGCGCGCCCTTGAGCGCCCGGTAAGCGGCCGCGACCACAACCGCCAGGATCGTGTACAGCGCCGCCGTCAGCGCCGAGCTCAGGATCAGCACCAGCAATCCGCCGACGCCGTCCTGCCCGCCTAAGATCAGCAGCAGCGAGCCGACGATCGCGGTAACCACGAAGCTGATCAGCATGCCGACCAGGAAGATGATCACGATCAGGCCGGCCAGTGCCCAGCCATGCCCGCGGGTCAGCCCCCAGCTGCCCCGGATCGCTCCGATCGGATCGCTCGGTCGTTCCGCCACCAGGACGGGACTTGCCAAAAACAGGCGTCCGAGCAGATACAGTCCGGGCAGGATGAACAGGACAAGGCCGAAGCCGATCGCCACGTTGGTGATCATCGACATCAGGAAGTAGAAGGGCACGATCGGAAGCGCCGCCGCGATCGCGCCGCCCACCGTCCGGCCGCGATTGCCGAGCAGCAACAGGTAGATCGCCACCAGGCCGACCATGTTGACGATATTGCCGAGCAGCAGCCACACCCAATTGTCGGTCAGATACTGGGCCAGTGGCGTGATCGCGTCCGAACCTTCGGGCGTAGGCTGCGGCAGGAAATGACCGGTCAGCAAGGTCGGCAGCAACAGGAACACGCCGGCCAGCGCGGCCGTCAGCGAGCCATGCGCCTTCAGCATCGCCACCGCGTCGTTCCAAACCGCGCTGTAGGAGAATTTCATCTTCCGTCCCTTGTCGTTGCGCGGCTTCGCATAGCCGTGGGGCAAGCTGCGGCGCAACAAAGGCTTGATCGAGCGCGGGCCGGCGCCGACATGCGCTCGTGCCCGGCGCGACTCAGCAGCTCGCCATCGAATGGCGTACCTCCCTGGGGCTGACGCCTTATCCCGAGGCGCTGGCCGATATGGAAAGCCGGGCTCGCGCGATCCGGGAGGAGGGCGCCGGCGAGTTGATCTGGCTGCTCGAACATCCGCCGCTCTACACCGCCGGGACCAGCGCCGATCCGGCCGAATTGTTCAATCCTCTGGGCTTTCCGGTCTTCGATGCGGGCCGGGGCGGCCGTTACACCTATCACGGCCCGGGCCAGCGGGTCGGCTACCTCCTGCTCGATCTGGACAGACGCGGGCGCGACGTCCGGCATTTCGTCCACAGTCTGGAAGGGTGGCTGATCGATTCGCTGGCGCGACTCGGGGTCGAGGCCTTTCGCGCGCCCGGCCGGATCGGCATCTGGGTCCGGCATGGGGGAACGGAGGCGAAGGTGGGCGCGATCGGGGTGCGCGTGCGCCGCTGGGTGACACTGCACGGCTTTTCGATCAACGTGGATCCGGAACTTTCCCACTTCTCAGGAATCGTACCTTGCGGTATCGCCGAATTCCCGGTGACCAGCCTCGTCGAGATGGGAGTGACGGACGGACAGCAACGTTTCGATCTGGCACTGAAGCACGGCCTCGACCAGTTTCTTTTCGAACTCGGCAAGGGGAATCAGAGGGCTTGAGGGCTCTCCCCTTCTCGTTTATGTGCAAAACCGATTTGGTAGAAAAAGGGCGAACCCCGCCAAATCTCTATCCTAGGGAGTTTCCAAAATGCGTGACCTTCTCAAGAACGTAATGACCGGTTCCATGATCGCCGGTGCGGCCCTGCTCGTTTCCGCTTGCGGCGGCGCCGGCAGCGAAGCCAACAACACGGCGGCGACCGACATGAACAGCGCCGACATGATGAGCACCAACGACGTCACCGCCGTCGACGGCGCGACCGGCATGGACAACAACATGGCCATGGACACCAACATGACCATGGACGCGAACATGTCCGGCAACATGTCGGGCGGCAACATGTCGAACGACATGATGATGAACAACATGTCGGGCGGCAACATGACCGGTGGCAACACCACCGGCGGCAACATGACCAACGGCATGTAAGCCGACCCTCACGGGTTTTGGGAAAGGCCGTCCGGGCAACCGGGCGGCCTTTTCTTTTGGGGCGAGCAGAGTTGGCGACCCGACGATGTCCAATTTGAAACCGTTCCGAACTTGCGGTAATTCCTCGTCCCATGAATGCTTCACTCGCCGGTTCCGGAGCGCTCACCACGCCGCATCCGGCCAGGCTGACCGTGGGTGATTTCCTGCTGCTCAGCAGCTCGGGCGCGTTCGACCGCTATGCGAAGACGGAGTTGATCAATGGCGTCGTTACCGTCGTGAACGCTCAGTTCAGCGAGCATCTCACGGCCAAAATCGATCTTCTCCTGCTCCTGAACGAAGCGTGCAATCGGCTCGGCACCGGTATGAGGGTGTGGTCGGAGGGCTCGGTCGCGCTTGGGGAGGACAGCATGCCGGAGCCGGACCTGTTCATCACGACCGTGAGGCCCACCACCGGCGCGGTCCGGCCCGAGACGATCGTGCTGATCGTCGAAGTCGCCGATACCAGCTTGCGGACCGACCTCGGCGAGAAAGCAATTCTATACGCCGTCCACGGAATAGCGGAGTACTGGGTGCTCGACTTGCCCGGCCGCGCAATTCACCAGTTATGGCGCCCGCAAGCCAACGGCTACTCCGAACGCCGGGTAGTGAAATTGGGTGAGCGTGTGGAGGCGGTCACTATCGCCGGCCTCGGCGTAAGCACGGAGGAGCTGGCGTGATTGCGGAGTGTGTCAGCGACACGCTTGACGGCAGCGGTCAGCGGATTAGCATCTTCTGAGTAGCTGTAGCGGGCAACACCACCATGATCAGAGGCGGGCCATTCAAAGCCGAACTCCAGCCGGCGGAAGCCGAAGCCTTGATGCGCAAGGTGGTCGGCCAGGGTGGCTTCCAGACCCTGCTGCGCTCACTCCAGAAATCCTACGACCGGACGACGCGGGTGGTCTCGCTTACCGGCGACCAGATCGAGAAGATCAACCGCTACACCTCCCAATATGGCGCGGGCGGTTTCGAGGACCGGCTCAACGGCGTCCGTCGCGAGCTTCCGTTGTTGTTAAGATGAAACGTCTTTATTCAGGTCACGAGAACCACTCCCGCGGCTATAAGCCCCGGTCGCGATTATGGGGAGTGTGCCATGGGATTCGCCTCGGACGTTCAGTCATGGGAAGCACCCGTTGAAAGGCCAGCGTCCGCTTCGACTTTGAAGCGCAACCACCGCATCGTTGGGCGGCAAACGGTGATCGTCGGTGATTGCCTCGCGAGCCTCGCGGAGTTGCCCGCCGCGAGCGTGGACGTGGTCGTCACCTCGCCGCCCTACAATATCGGAGTCGCCTACAACAGCTATGCCGATCGGCGGCCTCGCGGCGATTACCTCGGCTGGATGACGAAGATCGGCTGCGAGTTACGCCGCGTGATGCGCCCGGATGCATCATTCTTCCTGAACGTCGGCGGGACTGGCTCCGATCCTTGGATCGCAATGGACGTGGCGAACGCCTTTCGCGACGTGTTCGTGCTCCAGAACCACATCATCTGGGTCAAGTCCGTAAGCATCGGCGATGACACGGTCGGGCATTTCAAACCTATCTCGAGCTACCGCTACCTCAACAACAATCACGAGGCGATCTATCACTTCACGAAGGGCGGGCATGTCGAGGTTGACCGGCTCGCGGTGGGCGTTCCTTACAAGGACAAGAGCAACATCAACCGGTGGCGGCACGCAAAGCAGGATAAAAGATGCGCGGGCAACACGTGGTTCATTCCTTATGAAACGGTGAGATCCAAAGCACAGAAGTTCAATCATCCGGCAGGCTTCCCGGTCGGCCTGCCGGAGCGTTGCATCAAATTGCACGGGATGGACGATGCGGTCGTGCTCGACCCATTTCTCGGGGCGGGCACAACCCTCGTCGCAGCCCACCGGCTCGGCTTGCGCGGCACCGGTATTGAACTCGATCCGGACTATGGGGATGCGGCCATCAAGCGCTTGAAGGAAGAGGCGCCAAGTAGCTGAGATCAAGCTCACGGTCTTACGCACACAGCTTTCGCTGCCCGCGATCAGCAATGCCTTGCGGATCAGCCCTGAGGACGCGATCGCCAAGTTCCAGGATGCGAGGGTCACATCGTGGTTCGCCGAGATCTGGGGCGAGCGACTGTTCAACTACACCAAGCACTCAAGTGCCAATCAGGCCGGATCGAACGCGGCCATCGCGCTTGGCGACTTCGGACGTTTCGACATCGGTGTGCGGTGCTTTTTCCGAAATACGCTCAAGTTCCAGAAGAGCAAGTGCATCGGTTCCGGTCGGTCGGCAACGGAGTAAGACCCCATCAATTCATTAAAAGATGTGGAACGCCACGTGATCGTCGACCTGCGAGGCTTTCCGACGCTGCACTCCTAGAGCGTGATGACATTACGCTGCGGCATATCCTGAGTTGACGAGGTATGCTGCGCATTCGCTGGGCGGGAAGTGGTCAAGCAGTGAGCCGATGCGCCGCCACGTGTGCTCGTGTGTTCGTTCGGCGGCTTTGCGCAGCA
>DASVSZ010000020.1:0-40022 GCA_036387855.1 Allosphingosinicella sp.
CGCCCGCAACACCGCCGGCATCGCGGGCGCCAACACCACCGAGTTCGGCGAAACGCCCGAGCCCGTCGTCGGCCTCATCACCGAATGGATGGGCCCTGAGGGCCTGCAGCGCCGCGGCCTCAACGGCGACCTCGGCGGCACCATGCGGCTGGGCGCGTACAAGGCGGAGCTTGCCGGCAACAGCGTCGCCCAGTCCATCTACGGCGAAGCCGAAATCAGCGAACGCCACCGCCACCGCTACGAAGTCAACGCCCATTACCGCGCCGCGCTCGAGTCGGGCGGCCTCCTCTTCACCGGCATGAGCCCCGACGGCGCCCTCCCCGAAATCGTCGAGCGCCCAGACCACCCCTGGTTCGTGGGGGTGCAGTTCCACCCGGAACTGAAGAGCAAGCCGTTCGAACCGCACCCGCTGTTCGCGAGCTTCATTGAGGCGGCGGTGAGGCAGAGCCGGTTGGTCTAGCGTCTGCTGTGCGACATACTTGTGCCATTCACAGCCAATGCTGCTGCTCCCGAAAGCGGCTGCAAAGTTGTCTCGACGGCTGGTTTACGGAATATTCGGCTTGAGCGTTCGCTTTTCTGGGCTGTGAATGTGACGATGTGCGCGATATGTTCCGTAAATGGTTGAGACTTCCGACTACGAGGCAAACGCCGCACCTTCTCCGGTCAACAGCCTGCGCGAACAAATGCGTCGGCGACGTCCGCACCTCTTTTCAGACACCCTTCGTTCAAGCGAGCCTCAAATCGCGCGCGAGGTTCTCGACTACCACCTTGAGACGCTGACCAAACGAAAGCAGGAATATCAGTTTGAGCATTTTGCACGTGCGTTAGCTGAAAAAGAGCTTTGCCCGAACTTACGGACTCAGACCGGGCCAACCGGCGGTGGCGATGCCAAAGTCGACAGCGAAACCTATGCCGTAGCGCCTAACATTGCAGAACGCTGGTTTTTCGGCAAAACTGCCGCAAACGAGCGCTGGGGCTTTGCCTTTAGCACCAAGGAAGCTTGGCAAGCCAAGGTCAAAGCCGACGTTGCCAACATCGTCAGCACTGATCGTGCCTATGCGCGGATTTACTGTATCACCAGTCGCTATGCACCGGACAAGCCGCGCGCTGCGCTAGAGGATTCATTGTCGTTGGAGGTCGGCTTGCCCGTCACAATCCTCGATAGGGCCTGGATTCTTGATAAGATTTACACGAATAACCGTCTCTCGCTCGCTGTTGAAACTCTCGGTCTCACCGGGGCTGAAGCGCCGGCGGCGCAGATCGGCCCGAACGACGCGGCGCGGTTGCGGCGGCTGGAGGAGCTTGATGTTCAGATCGCCGATCCCAATCGCTACAGCGAGGCGCGCTATTCGCTCGCGGAAGACTGTTTTACTTCGGCTCTTCTAGCCCGAGGGTTGGAACGGCCGCGCTCTGAAGTCGAAGCGCGGTTTGCGCAGGCTCGGCGGCTGGCGGAAGAATGCGGCATCGGCGAGCAGTGCAAGCGGGTCCTCTATTTCGAAGCATGGACTGCTTTATGGTGGTATGAGGATCACCAGCGAGTCGTCGACAATTACGAGCAGCTCGAAGTTCTGACGGCGAATACGCCATTTGCCGACGATCTCGAACAACTTATGACCCTGTGGCAATTGCTTTCCGGCATTTGCATTTGTGGCGTGCTCGATGCGGCACGCATTGACCTAGCTGGCAAAAGAGAGCGTTTGACCGGCCGGCTACGCCTGCTTGCCGACGACAGCACACGCCCCAACAACTCCACCCAGGCGAAATATGCGCTCGCCATTCTTGATGCCCACAACGCGCTTGCAGCGCGCGACCTTACGGCTTTGGATGTGGTTTGGAAATCGCTGATCCCGTTGATCGCTGAGGGCGAGACGTTGCTTAGTCTTCCGCTGGAGCGAATGGTCGCAACGCTGGAGACGATGGGCGATTTCGTCCCGAGCACTGACGCTTACGAAGGGCTACTTGATAGTTTCCTTCCCCTCTTGGAGCGGAGGCGCAGCAACGCCGCAGCGGGACAAGCGCTGATGCGCCGCGGCATGCAAAAGCTTGATTCCGGGAATTATGAGGATGCCGTGCGACTACTCGGACGCGCTGAGCTGGGGCTTGCGAAAGAGGAGCACATCGAAGCCTTCGTCCAAGTGATGCTCGGAATGGCCAGCGCTTATCTCGCCTTGGGACTGCCTTGGGCCGCGCGGACAAAATTGCTAATGGCCGTCGACCGCTCCTTCGCGATCATGAAGGACGACGGCGACATTCCCGCGTCCTTGCTGCGCTCGCTCCACGATCTGACCTGGGTCGAAGTTCAGCTTGGCCGGCTTCCTCAGTCGCTTGCAGCGTGGCGGCACTTCCGAACCATATCCGCACAGTTCGAGATGGAGGCGGCCGATCGTGCAGACCTCAATTCGGACTTGCACGTGCTCGCCCGACTGCTCGGGCACGTGCTGCTCAACGGCTCGCTCGGTCAACTGGCGGCGCTGACGCGCTTGCCCGATGCACTGCGCAAACTCGATCTCGACGTAACTGCAATGCTGCTCTTGTGGGGACTCGGACAGGAGGGCCTCGTGCGTGATCGGTATCTGGCGCCCCAAGACCGCCACGAGGATCTACAGGCACTGTTCTACGAAGGTCTCTCTCACCCCGGTGTGAAATCGCTCCCGCGCCGGATCATTGTCGGCGACGAGCAAACATTGACGCTGAGCGCGCGAGCTCTCGGGTGCGAGCTCCGCTTCACCCTCCCGAATGAGGCGTCTGCGATCCATGTTGCGGAAGCGGTTGCGAGCGCCTTCGAGGCGTTCCTAGCTACGAGCCTAAAGCAGAAAGTGACGCCGTACCGCGACTACATCCGGTTCGATCTCCAGCAGGGCTTGACCGAGCGCTTTGAGACGGCGTGGCATACCACCCCGGAAACCTGGGCACAGCTGACTTATCCGGCGACTGTAGTTCCGGAGGGTAAGTTGGACCGGACCGGTTTTCACTCATGGTTGCGCGACCTCATCGGCGAGATGATCGCGCGGACTCTCTACATGCACAATCCGGAGGAGTGGCTGACGGAGGTTGCCGGGGCGGAGGAAGGCTTCTCCCGCGCGATTTCGCTCGGCAATGTGCCCATCCTTGCAAGCAGTGTATTCGGTGATGAGCCGCTGCACCGGCTTGATTATTGGACGCGTGATGGCGGGACTGAGTATCCCTTGCTGCGCACCGAGCCGTGGACACACGGCGCTGGACCGCCAACTAGTGCCGTCAACACTGAAGCAGGGGCATTGAGGGCGGATGCCCGGAAGGAAGCGCCGGAGGAGCCGTTCGCATTCAACGATCATTCCCGCGTCCGCGTTACATCAATTATTGACCTGCCATTATGGGATAGCGCCCGCTGGAGCGGAACGGGAATGGCGATGATCGGTGACGATATTCCTATTCTCGCCTTGTGCTTCCGCGACATCGAAGCGGGCGCAAAGATTTTCCAAGCATGGCGCACGCGGTTCGGCACGGTCGATGAAGAAGAAGCCATCCGCATCGCCATTATTCAGGGGCTCTCACACAGCGACCCGACAGGGTACGCCGTTACCGTCGGGCGCAACGTGGATGCGATACAGCGCGAAAATCCTGATGCAATCCTCACTATGCTCAGCCGCATCAATCGTATGGAAAATGCATCGCCCGAAAACCTGACGAACTTCCTCGTGTCTTACCAGCGGCACGGTTCATATCGGCTGGTTCAATGCGGATGACTAATGAGGTGACTCTGAACGCATTTCGGTTCGACCTTGCTATCACCAAGCGGAAGCTCGAACTCCGCCGCGCCTGGCAGATTGGACCGCACGATCCCGACATGTCAGTGCTCCGCGATGATGACGACCCGATCATCCCGACAGAAATCGACGAGCCGCCAGTGCGCGACGCGCTCACACGGATCCGCGAGTTGCGTGCCCAGCAGCGCACCAAGAAGAACTCGGAAGTTTAAGATTCCGCGCCGCGCCAAAGCAGCCCCCAGCCTCACCCCCGCACAGCACCCCTCAACCGCGCCGCCACGTTCGGATCGTTGATCCGGCGATACCGCGCTTCGACGAAGCTGAACAAGCCGAACAGCAGCAGCCCCAGCGCCACTCCCGACAGCAAGGCGCCGGAAAGCGAGCCGAGCGCCTGCTCCATGCCGCCGGCGGGGGCCGCGCTTTCGGACAGGCCCGCTTGCAGCAGCGACCAGCCGATGATGACGAACACGATCCCGCGCGCCGCATAGCCGGCGCGGCCCAGCCACATCACCCAGGCCTGGTTCGCCACGCGGCCGTCGAGGTGGCGGAGGAAGTCGGCCTTGACCGCCTTGACGAGCTGCCACAGGCCCGTCCCGATCAAAACCGCGCCGGCGACGAGCAGAAGCAGCGGGCCGCCGGGCAAGGCGAGGGCGGTCGCCGCGCCCTGTTCGGCGCCGCTCTGCCCGCCGCCCGATCCGCCTCCGCCGGACGCGAGATTGGCCGCGACGATCGCCAGCCCGATGTGGATGATGCCGCTCAGCGCACCGCCGATCCGCGCCGCGCTCCCCTTGGCGTCCGACCCGTGACCCTCGGTATCGACCAACGCTTCCGACAGCCGCCACACCCCATAAGCGGCAAAGCCCAGCGCCATGATCCCGAGCAGCAGCTTGCCGCTGCCCTGCGCCAGGGTGGCCAGCGCGCCTTCGCCGCTCTCCGTCTGGCCGAACCGCAAGGCGAGGTAGCCGATGATCAGGTACATCAGCCCGCGCGCGGCAAAGCCGATCCGGGTGAACATCTCGAGGCTGGGCAGGCTGGGCATCACGCAAACTCCTTTTCCAGCCTTAACGACAGGGCAGGGCTGTCGTTCCGCAGGTGTTACGAGGTAGCCGGCCTGGCCGCCCGATCAGGGGAGGGGAGGGCGGTTGCAATGTAGGATTTGCGCTGCCACCGTGCCGCCGATCCGGTTCCGGCCGCCCGCTCTTTGCCACCGTCGCGCCCCGTTCCCGCCCGCTGCACGCAAGCGGCGACCGCGCCCGAACCGCGCCCGGCCGAAAGTGCCGCGCCATCGTGAACTTCGTGAACTTCGCCCGACGCGACCCCAGGTCCGTCACCCCGGACTTGATCTTTGCTCATGCCATCGCAGCAACCGGTTCCCCGGCGAAGGCCGCGGTCCAGCTCATCGGAAGAACTGCGCGGCACCGCAGCCACGCTACCGCGCGCAAGTTGATCGCGCCGGGCCCCGCCCTTCGCCGGCGAACGGCTACTTGCCTGAACGATACGATCGCCGGCTTGATCCGGCGTCCGCCTCTTCCCGCCGTGGCCCGCTTGCCCCCCGCCTCGCCCCGATCAGCCCGGCCTCACTCGACTTTGCCGACCACCTTCGCCGCGCGCCGCACTTCGCAGATCGGGCAATCCGGATCGTGCCTGGCGATCTCGATCGCCTGCGCGTCGCTGTTTGCAAGAATATCCCTGCGCTTGACGATCGCGCCGCTAGGCTCAGCGAGCTTGTTTACCCGGTAATGATCCATCCCCGCCCTCCGCAGCTTTCGTGCAACAAGCGGCGCGAGGGGGCAAGAGGGGAGACGCTGAGCAAGGTTAGAACATGGAGACTTCGTGAACTTCCAGGGCGCCGCGCCCGCATTGCGCGCCGCGCCCGCCCGGCTAAAGCAGCATTCATGCTGCCCCGCACCCTCCTCGCCAGCGCCGAAATCTCCGGTGGCGGCACCCTCCGCCTGATCCGCCGCGGCAACGATTACATGATCGCCCTGGGCGCGAACGAGCTGATGAACAGCCGGATGAGCGGGTCGGAGGAAGCGCTGGCCCGGCTCGCGCTCGACCGGATCGAGCGGGCGGCGCCGCGGCTGCTGATCGGCGGGCTCGGCATGGGCTTCACCCTGCGCGCCGCGCTGGCGGGGGCGGGGCCGGGGGCGCAGGTCACAATCGTCGAGCTGGTCGGCGCGGTGGTGGATTGGGCGCGTGGGGCCATGGCGGATCTGTTCGCCGGCAGCCTCGATGATCCCCGTGTGTCCATCCGCATCGCCGACGTCGTCGACGTGATTGCCGACGCCGCGCCCGCCGCGTGGGACGCCATCCTGCTCGACGTCGACAACGGCCCGGACGCCATGACTCAGCCCGGCAACGACCGCCTCTACGGCGCCGCCGGCCTTGCCGCCGCCCGCCGCGCGCTTCGCCCCGGCGGCGCGCTCGCCATCTGGTCGGCCGCTCCGGATCCGGCCTTCACCCGCCGCCTCCAGCGCACCGGCGCCGCCGTCGAGGAACACATCGTGCGCGCGCATCGCGGCCGCGGCGGCGCCCGCCACACCATCTGGCTCGCGCGCTGGGGATGAGCGGCGGCGGGCTTGGGGGTTCGCGCGGCCTCTGCTAGGGGGCTCCCATGCTGAATTTGAGCAACGTCACCGTCCGCCTCGGCGGCCGGACCATCCTCGACGGCGCCACCGCCGCTTTGCCGCCGCGCGGCCGCATCGGCCTCATCGGCCGCAATGGCGCCGGCAAGACCACGCTCGTCCGCGTCGTCGCCGGCCAACTGGAGCCGGACGCCGGCAGCGCCGAAATGCCGCGCGGCACCCGGCTCGGCTATATCGCGCAGGAAGCACCCGGCGGCGACGCAACCCCGCTCGAAACCGTTCTCGCCGCCGATATCGAGCGTTCCGCCCTGCTCGCCGAGGCCGAGTGGAACCATGATCCCGATCGGATCGGCGAGGTCCACGAACGCCTGCTCGCGATCGACGCGCACTCCGCCCCCGCCCGCGCCGCCCGCATCCTGATCGGCCTGGGCTTCGACGAGGAGGCGCAGGCCCGCCCGCTGGAAAGCTTCTCAGGTGGCTGGCGGATGCGCGTCGCGCTTGCCGCCTTGCTGTTCTCGCAGCCCGATCTGCTGCTGCTCGACGAGCCCTCCAACCACCTCGATCTCGAGGCGGTGCTTTGGCTGGAGGACTTCCTCAAATCCTATCCCGCGACGATCCTGATCGTCAGCCACGAGCGCGATTTCCTCAACAATGTCGTCGATCACATCCTCCACCTCGATCGCGGCAAGCTGACGCTCTATCCGGGCGGCTACGACGCGTTCGAACGCCAGCGCGCCGAGCGCCAGGCCCAACTCGCCTCCGCGAGGGCGAAGCAGGCCGCCGAGCGCGAGAAGCTGCAGGATTATATCGCCCGCAACTCCGCCCGCGCTTCCACTGCCAAACAGGCCCAGTCGCGCGCCAAGGCGCTCGCCCGGATGCAGCCGATTGCCGAACTGCTCGACGATCCCAGCCTCAGCTTCGATTTCCCCGATCCCGACGCCCTGCGCCCGCCGCTGATCACGCTCGACATGGCGCAGGTCGGCTATGGCGACGTTGCGATCCTCCGGAAGCTCAACCTGCGGCTCGATCCGGACGATCGCATCGCTTTGCTTGGCCGAAACGGCAACGGCAAGACGACGCTCGCCCGCCTGCTCGCCGCGCAGCTCGCGCCCATGGAAGGCGCGATGAACGCGTCAGGCAAAATGCGGGTCGGCTATTTCACCCAATATCAGGTCGAGGAGCTCGACCGCGCCGACACGCCGATCGAGCATATGGCGCGGCTCATGAAGGGCGCGACCCCGTCCGCCGTGCGCGCGCAGCTCGGCCGCTTCGGCTTCTCGGGCCCGAAGGCGACGACCCAGGTCGGCAAGCTTTCCGGCGGCGAGCGCGCCCGCCTCGCGCTGGCGCTGATCACGCGCGAAGCACCGCACCTGCTCATTCTCGACGAGCCGACCAACCACCTCGACGTCGATGCCCGCGAGGCTTTGATCCAGGCGCTCAACGCTTATTCGGGCGCGGTGCTGATCGTCAGCCACGATCGCCACATGCTGGAAATGACGGCGGACCGCCTGGTGCTGGTCGATGCCGGCACCGCGCGCGAATATGATGGTTCGCTCGACGATTATATCGCGCTTGTGCTGGCTGGCGATCCCGCCGCTTCATCGGGCAAGGCGCAAGCCAAGGCCAACCGCAAGGACGCCCGCCGCGCCGCCGCCGAAGCGCGCGAGCGGGGCCAGCAGCTGCGCCGCCGCGTCAAGGACATGGAAGGCGACCTCGCCCGCCTCACCGCCCGCCGCAGCGCCATCGAGCGCGCGATGTTCGATCCCACCACCGCCGATGCCGCGCTCTCCAGACTCACCATGACCGACCTGATGAAGGCCCGCGCCGAAGTGGAAGGCAAGATCGCCACCTTGGAAGCCGAATGGCTCGACGCAACCGAAACGCTGGAGAGTCTGGCGGCGTGAGGCACGGGGCCGCGCCGATCGAGGCGAGCGGCTCGCCGGTGCTTCCCGGCACGTGCACGTCGCGCGCCATCAACTGCCCGGCCGGGCCCGATCTGCGCGCGCCGCTTGCCGCGCTGTGTCACGTGATACGGAATGCCGGGCAGAACGAGGCGGGGCAGGCGAGCCATGGCCCAACCTGCCCCGACTGGCGCATTTAGTAAACTGGCACCGTAACTTCGCATTTAGTAAACTGGCACCCGCAACTCTCGACGCCGCCGTTGGGGCAATAGTGGTCGTTGAACAAGAGGTAGCCTGAGATGATCGGCTCGCGCATCTGGACAATCGATGCGATCCCGTGAACAAGACAAGGCGAGCGCACAACCGTGCGAACTCGCCCGACTTCGTGCATTCACTAACTTACACCGTAATCACTGACTGACTAATGCGCTAGCCTCAAATCGTCTTCTCAATTTCTGACCCTATAGTCATTTTTCCGACTCCATACGAAAGAGGGTCAGACAGCGCATTTACCTCGTAGGGCACCCCAGGAACTAGAGTCTCTGATGCAACTAAAGTGTTGAACGAACCTAAGTCAGTTCCGTATTCAACTGATCTTACGATAACACACTTTTCTGTTTTTGCTTTGATTTGCCACAAAACTTTGTTCGATCTATATACAGCTAGCTCTCGTAAACACGGAGAAAAGGACTGCTTGAAACCAAAGAATGACCGGCTGAAGGTAATGATCTGTTTTCCACCTACAACGTTGACATCCACTCCAAAATGGTCGGTGCAGGACGATAGCAGACCTATCGGGCCAACCAGCAGGGCAAGCCTCGTAATCAACCGCATCAACTTTTCCTTTTGCTACTTGACGGAGTGGGCGGCGTCGATGGCGGTTTTCCACCGCCGATCGTCACCGAGCGAGCAATGCGGGAGCCGGTCGGGGTGTATGTCGCCCTGCCTACGAAAGCTCCGTCCTCAAAAGTAACACGGTATTTTACACCGCCCTTAGACCACTCGTGCTTGAACGTCGACATGATATCGCAATTGAAGGACCTGCCTGCGAGGCAGTTAGCAAGAGCCTGTGGGCGAGCTTCCGGGTTAAGGTGCTTGTAGTCGACTTGATTCCCCCAAGCATCCTTCACGTTTGTGTTATAGACAAACTGACCGCCCATCGCAGCCGCCTGATTCATAATCAGGTTCGACATGCTAGTCAATCCAAGCTGAAGCTCGAACTGATGACCAACCTCGTGATTAAACGTGTGAAGGCTAAATCCTGTTTTGTTAAGCTTAGAGAAATCCTCCGAATACACGTTATGGGAGAAGAAGATCGTGCTTCCAAATACGAACGATCGATCGAGCGGAGAGCTTCGAATGTCAATTCTGCTAATATCGAGGATACCACCGTACACCCTATTCAGATATTTTCTCTCGCCGATTGTGGCCCGCCGAGTTCCCTCTACATCGATCGAATTCACCGGATCGCCCCCGGCATATGAATAAGCATTCGGCCCATCGACATAGCCGGCGGGGTCCGGTTGCAGAAACCTGCCATTCTCCGCGTCATAGACCCGGTTGCGCAGGTAGAGCAGGTCCCAGTTCAGAATAGGCGCGCCGGCATATTGGAAGCGGTACCAGTTCCAGCCGACCCGGCCATATTCGTCGTAGATGTTGACGCCCTGCACGGTGCCGTCGCCGAGCGAGCCGGCGATCACCGAGCCGCGCTCGTCGCCGTGGAACCAGCGCCGCGTTCCCGCCGCGTCGATCGAGGCGAGCGGTTCGTCCGCCTCGCCGGGAACATGCACGTGACTCGCGGTGAGCTGGCCGTTGCTGTATTCGGCGATCAAATCGTGGCCGTCGAACAGGAAGCCGTTCTGAAAGCCGCTTCCCGTGACGCTCCCGTCGAACCGCATCAGCGGGTCGTAGCGATAGTCGGCATAGGCGCCGCTCGGTCTAACTGGACCTGTTTTGGCGCATGAGTAACGCCGCCGGCAGCCAGCTGCTCGCCGGTTCGGCAGCTATGCTGATCATAGTGCTGTGCCTTTCGTGAATCAGGAACACACCAAGAACACAGGTTGCGACCTGTAGGACATAGCCTTTTTCAGGCTAACCTGAGATAAGGCGGTCCGGAGGGGGCGCGTGTGAGCGAACGGACGCAAATGCCTGAAGTGCCGAGCGTGCCGGCCGCCGATCGGCCGGGCGCCGCGCAAGCCCGGGAGCGGCTCGCGCGGGCGTTGCAGCGGGTCGCCGGCGGCGATCGCGCGGCGCTTGCCGAAGTTTATTCCGCGACCTCGGCGAAGCTGTTTGGCATCTGCCTTCGTATCTTGCCCGACCGGCAAGAAGCGGAGGATGCGTTGCAGGAAGCTTATCTGACCGTGTGGCGCAACGCCGGCCGCTTCGACGCCGCCCGCGCCAGCCCGATCACCTGGCTCGCCGCGCTCACCCGCAACCGCGCGCTGGATCGGCTGCGCGGCCGCAAGTCGGTGCCGCTGGAGCGGCTCGATCTCGCCGCGGCGGTCGCCGATCCCGCCGACGGCGCCGATCGCGTGCTGGAACAGGGCGAGGAGGGCGCGCGGCTCGGCGCGTGCCTGGGTCGGCTCGAGCGCGCCGATACCGCTTTGATCCGGGCCGCTTTCTACCAGGGCTCGACTTATACCGAGCTTGCCGCGCGCGCCTCGACGCCGCTCGGCACCGTCAAGAGCCGCATCCGCCGCGCCCTGCTCAAATTGCGGGAGTGCTTGTCGCAATGAGCGAGCCCGCGGACGACGATCTCCTCGCGGCCGAATATGTGCTCGGCCTGCTCGATGGGCCCGAGCGCGCCGCCGCGGAAGCGCGGGCCGCGGCCGATCCGGGCTTCGCCGCCTCCGTCGAGGCCTGGTCGCAGCGGCTCGCGCCGATGCTGTTCGGCGCTCCGGCCGAGCCGCCGGGGCGCGTCTGGGACGGCATCGCCGCCCGTCTCGCCGCCAATGACGAGGACGCGCCGGGTCCGGCGCGCGGCGGCGGCGCTGCCGCGGCCCGGCGCTGGCGGATGGCGGCGATCGGCGCATCCGCGCTCGCCGCCTCGCTCGCTTTGGTCCTGGTCACCCGGCCCGCGCCGCCCCCGCAAGCGCCCGCCGTCGCCGTCGCGCCCCGGCCGGAGCCCGAACCGCTGCTGGTCGCCTCGTTACGCGACGAAAACAGTCCGTCGGCGGTGACGATCAGCGTCGAGCCGGCCGGCGGTCAGCTCCTGGTCACGCCGGTGCGGCTGCCGTCGGACGGCCGCGCGCCCGAATTGTGGATCATCCCGGGCGATGGCACGCCGCGTTCCCTGGGCGTCATCCAGGCGGTCGCTCCAAGCCGCGTCGTCGTGCCCCGTCAGCACCGCGCCCATCTTCATCAGGGCGCCACGTTCGCGATCACGCTGGAGCCCGCCGGCGGCTCGCCGACCGGCGCTCCGACCGGGCCGATCACCGCGTCGGGAAAAATAAATCGCGTCTGACGCATCCGCTGGCGCTCCCGTTCCGTAACTTCGGCCGCACCCCTTCGAGGGGCTGCGCCGATATGAAGGGACTGGACCCAAGATGCAGAAAATCAGCTTCCGCGCCGCTTTCGCCGCGACCGCCGCGATCGCCATGACGGCAACGATGCCGGCCATCGCCAAGAACCCGATGGTCGGCGGCGCCGCCATGTATCCGAACCGCACGATCGTCGCCAATGCGGTCAATTCCAAGGATCACACCACCCTGGTCGCCGCCGTCAAGGCCGCGGGCCTGGTCGATACCCTGTCGGGCAAGGGCCCGTTCACCGTCTTCGCGCCGACCAACGCCGCCTTTGGCAAGCTCCCGGCTGGCACCGTCGACACTTTGGTGAAGCCGGAAAACAAGGGCACGCTGACCAGCATCCTCACCTACCACGTCGTGCCGGGTCGGATGACCTCGGGCGCGATCGCCGGCAAGATCAAGGCCGGCCGTGGCAAGGCGATGTTCAAGACCGTCCAGGGCGAGCAGCTCACCGCCCGGATGCAGGGCAAGACTTTGGTCCTGACCGACGCGAAAGGCGGCACATCGCGCGTCACCATCGCGGACGTGATGCAGTCCAACGGCGTCATTCACGTCATCGATACGGTGCTGATGCCCTGAACCTCTTCCGTCCGCTCTTCCCGGGGGAGAGCGGACGGATCACCATCGCGGAGGTGATCCGATGCCAGCTTTCCTGAAACGAGCATTGCCGGACTGGCTGCTGATCATCGTCGCCAGCAAGCTCGCCGCCACTTCCATCCTGTTGAGCATGGGTTTTGGCTGAGCCGCTCCGGGGAACGGGGCACTATCAGCGCGTTCAGCCGGATGCGGCAAAGGGGTGCGGCAACCTCCTGCTGCGCTCGCTGCCGGCCGAGCAGTTCAGCTACATCAGCCCCTATCTGGAGCCGGTGCCGCTGAACGAAGGTCATGTGATCGTCGCGCGGGACGAGCCGATCGATTTCGTCTGCTTCCCTGAAGCGGGCGTGACGTCGGTGTCCGATGTGCTTGCCGACGGGACTCGCACCGAAGTCGCCCTGATCGGGCGGGAAGGGATGACCAACGCGCAGCTTCTGCTGGGGTGCGAGCAGGCCTCGCACGAAGCTTCGGTTCAGATCGGCGGCGGGCGATCGCTTCGGCTGTCGGCCGATGTCCTGCGGGATCTGTGCGCGACTCATCCTTCCGCCAATCGGCTATTCCTGCGCTTCATTCACGCGCTCTCCTTGCAGACCGCGCGAACGCTCGCGTCCAACCTTCGCGATCCGACGGAGAAGCGGCTCTCGCGATGGCTGCTGATGTGCCACGATCGGATCGAGGGCGACGACATCCAGCTCCTGCACGAACATATCGGCCGCATGCTCGGCGTGCGCCGAGCTACGGTCACCGATACGCTCCACCTGCTGGAAGGACATGGCGCGGTGCGGAGCAAGCGGGGCCGGATCACCGTCAAGGACCGGCCATTGCTCGAACATCTGGCCGGAACCGCTTACGGGTTCGCGGAAGAGCATTACCGCAAGCTGATTGGGCCCTTCGGCAAGGGCGTGCGCTGAGCCAAGCCCAATCGACGAAACTATTTGGCCGCGAACTGGCCGGCTTCGGCGCCGAAATGCTCCTTGGCATAAGCCCGGGCGGCGGTGGCGGTCTTGAACGGCTCCTCGACCAAGGTCGCGGTGACGATCGGATAATTCTGGCTGTTGTAGCGGGTCTCGCGGACGGTCAGGCGAACCTGCCCGTCATCGTCCTTGGCGATCAGATAGGGTTTCACTGGAACTCGGGACATTTCTTTTTCCTTTGAACTTGGCTGAAATCAGCGGCGGAAGTTGCCGCGGCGTGGGCCGCCGCCCGGACCCTGGCCCGGCGTTTTCTCGCGGAATATGATCCGGCCCTTGGAAAGATCATAGGGAGTCATCTCGACGTGGACGCGATCGCCGACCACGGACTTGATGCGGAATCGGCGCATCTTGCCGGCGGTGTAGGCGATGATCCGGTGCTCGTTGTCGAGCGTGACGCCGAAGCGGCCATCCGGGTAGATCTCGTCGATCAACCCTTCCATGGTGAGAAGTTCTTCCTTGGCCAAGTTTGCTCCTTAAGGGTCGCGTGAAACACGATCGCGCGCGCGGGAGAGCGCACGCGACGGCGCGGAAGAGGCGTAGGAAGGAAAGCGGCGGCATCACACGAAGGGGAGCCACCAAATCCGTCGCAGGCGACGTCAGCAAAGCTAACATGGGCCTGACCACGACCAATTGCAACGTGCGCGCCTCCTCCGCCTCGAACAGGGTTCTCGGCGGAAGCGGGCGCCACGGGTTCGATAACCCTATCACGAATAATGTTGCAGTAGTCTGCATATTATGCAGAACGGGCAGATGGTCCGTGTCGCGATCTTCGGTGTTTCAGGCTTCGTCGGCGGTGAGTTGCTGCGGTTTTGCGCTGCGCACCCGCGGCTGCGGCCGGCGCGCCTGTTCGGCCATAGCCAAGCCGGCGCCCGGGTCGCCGACGTGCATCCGCACCTCGCGCTCGCTTACGGGCACGCGACGGTCGAGCGGTTCGACGGCGGTGTATTGCGCGATGTAGACCTCGTCTTCGCCGCGCTGCCTCATGGCGAGAGCCAGGCGATCGCTCCCGGCATCGTCGAGCGCGGCATTCCGTTCGTCGATCTCGGCGCGGATTTCCGGCTGCGCGACCCGGCGGAGTATCAGCTTTGGTACGGCGAGCCGCATCACGCGCCAGAGCTGCTCGACCGCTTCGTCTACGGCATTCCCGAGATCAACCGTGACGCGATCCGCGCCTCGCGCTGCGTCGCCGCCGCCGGCTGCTACCCAACGGCCACGATCCTCGCGCTCAAACCCTTGGTCGATGCTGGGCTGATCGAGATCGGCAGCATTGTCGTCGACGCCAGCTCCGGCGTCAGCGGGGCAGGCCGGGCGGCCAAGGAAGCCACGGCTTTCAACACGGTGTCGGAATCGCTGTCGGCCTACGGGCTGCTCAACCACCGCCACACGGCCGAGATGCAGGCCGTTCTGGGCGGCGACATCCTGTTCACGCCGCACCTCGCGCCAATGAACCGTGGCATTCTCGCGACCTGCTACGGCAAGGCGAGCCGCGCGATGTCGGCAGGCGAGCCGCTGGAGGTCTTGCGCGCATCCTATAAGGACGAGCCGTTCGTTCATGCGAGCGATCAAGCGCCGGCAACCAAGTGGACTTTGGGCAGCAACGCCGCCCAGGTCACGGCCCGCTACGACGAGCGAACCGGCCGCATCGTCGCGATCGCCGCGATCGACAATCTCGGGAAGGGCGCTGCCGGGCAGATGATCCAGTGCGCCAACCTGATGCTCGGCCTCGACGAAGCGGCCGGGCTGCCAACCTGCGGAGTTTATCCATGAGTGTCACCGCTGCCTTGGGGTTCGTGGCCGCAGGGTGCCATGCGGGGATCAAGAAGCGCCGGTTCGATATGGCGCTGCTGGCGACGGAGGACCGGCGCCCGGTGCCGGTCGCGGCGGTCTTCACGCAGAACAAGTTCTTCGCGCCGCCCGTCGATGTGAGCCGGACAAGGCTGGCGGCGAATGGCGGCCAGGCGGCGGCGGTGATCGTCAATTCGGGCAACGCCAATGCGGGAACCGGCGCGGCCGGGCGCGCCGATGCGGAAGCGATGGCCACAACGGCGGGCGAGGCGCTCGGCGTCCGGGCAGACGATGTGCTGGTCTGCTCGACAGGCATCATCGGCACACCGCTCCCGATGGACCGCATCCTGAGCGCCACGCCCAAAATCGCCAGGAAGCTGTCGCGCGATGGCGGGCATGACGCCGCGCGGGGCATTCTCACGACCGACCACAAGTCCAAGGAAGTGCTGATCGAGGGATCGACCTTCACTTTGGGCGGCATGGCCAAGGGTTGCGGAATGATCGCGCCGGACATGGCGACCATGCTCGCCTTCCTGACCACGGACGCGGAGGTGAGCGCGGCGGAGATGCAGGCGGTGCTCCGCGACGCGTCGGACCGGAGCTTCAACACCCTCAATGTGGATGGCGCGACATCGACCAACGACAGTGCGATGCTGTTCGCGTCGGGCAGGCGCGGCAGACCCGATCCGGCGGAGTTCGCCGACGCGGTCCATCGTGCCTGCGAGGACCTGACGGTGCAGATGGCGCGCGATGCCGAGGGTATGACCAAGATGGCGCTGCTACGGGTGACGGGCGCGGCCAGCGATGCCGAGGCGCGGATCGCGGCCAAGACGATCGCCGAAAACAATCTGGTCAAATGTTCCTGGTACGGCGGCGATCCTTATTGGGGCCGGCTGCTGGCAGCGGCGGGCTCGTCCGGGATCGCGTTCGAAACGGAGAAATCGGTGGTCAGCTATGGCGGCATTGCCGTGGCGCGGGCTGGCGCCAACCAAGGCCATGACGAGGCAGCGGTGGCGGCGCACATGAAGGGCGAGCGGATCGAGATCGAAGTCGCGCTGGGGCTCGGAACCGGCAGTGCGCAGGTGATCGGGATCGACCTTGGGCCGGGTTATATCAGAGAGAATTCGAGGACATCGTGAGCTCGTTCAAGCCACTCCCCGTCATGCCGGCGAAGGCTGGCATCCATGCTGAATTCAGAGTGGACCCCAGCCTTCGCTGGGGTGACGGAAGGTGGGGCTGTGAGAGGTGAGAGGACCGAGATCCGGGCATGTCGAGGGTTTGGAACGGACTGCGTGCCGGTAATCGGGATCGGTCTTGGGCCAGGCTACACGAAAGAGGATTTGAAGATATCGTGAACTCGTTCAAGCCACTCCCCGTCATGCCAGCGAAGGCTGGCATCCATGCAAATTCAGAATGGACCTTAGCCTTCGCTGGGGTGACGTTAGGAGGACCAACTCCACTTCGATCAGTGAGGGCAGGGGTCCATATCGACTCAGCGCGAACCCCAGCCTTCGCTGGGTTGACGGTCTGCCGTTTATGACCCCAACCGATACCGCGCGCGTCCTCGTTCAAGCGCTGCCGTACATCCGCCGCTTCGCCGGGAAGGTGGTTGTGGTCAAGCTCGGCGGGGCGGCCATCGACGCGGAGCTGGATCGGGCGTTGGCGCAGGACGTGCTGCTGCTGCGCAGCGTCGGCGTGCGCTGCCTGCTCATTCATGGCGGCGGGCCGCAGGTCGACGCGATGATGCGGCGGGTGGGCAAGGAGCCGGAGTTTCGGGATGGTCTGCGCGTCACCGATGCCGAGACGCTGGAGATCGTCCGCATGGTGCTGGTGGGCAAGATCAATCGCGATCTGGTCGCGACCGTTAACCGGGAAGCACTGGACGAGCCGGTCGCGGTGGGCGTGTCGGGCGAGGATGCGGGGCTGCTCACCGTGGCCCCTCGCGAATCCGCGCTCGGCTTCGTCGGCGATGTGACCCACGTGCGCACGGCCGTGCTGGACCGGCTGCTGGACGAAGGGCTGACCCCGATCGTTTCCACCATCGGCGCCGATCCGGGTGGACAGCCCTACAATATCAACGCGGACGAGGCGGCGCGCGCGATCGCGGCGGCGATGGCGGCCGAAAAGATCGTGTACCTCACCGCTGCGCCGGGGCTGCTGGAGAATGTTGATGATCCAAGCTCGCTGCTCCAGCGGCTGACGTCCGTCGAGCTTCGCGAGCGGATCGGCCATCACAGCATCAGCGCCGGAATGATCCCCAAGCTCCGGGCCTGCGCCGACGCAGTGGATGCGGGCGTTGGCACCGCGCACATCATCGACGGCCGCGTTCCTCACGCGCTGCTGATCGAATTGCTGACTGACGAAGGGATCGGGACCATGATCAAGCGGGAAGCGAACTGGTGAGCCATCTTCTCGCGATCCGCGACCTCGATCGGGAATCACTGCTCCAGATCCTGGCCTTGTCCGAGCGGGCGCCGACCAGGCGGCCGCTGCAGGGTAGGGGCATCGCGCTCTACTTCGAGAAGCCGAGCGCCCGGACCCGCAATTCGATGGAGATGGCGGCAGTTCAGCTCGGCGCGCACCCGGTCACCATCCGCGAGGACGAAGTCGGCCTCGATACGCGTGAAAGCGTCGAGGATGTCGCCCGCACGCTCGCCTGCTACCATTCGGTGATCGCGGCGCGCGTCAAGGATCACCAGGTGCTGGAGCGGATGATCGTGGCGGTGGACACGCCCGTGCTCAACATGCTGTCCGATACCGACCATCCGCTGCAGGCGCTGGCCGACCTGCTGACGATCCAGCAGCTGCTCGGCCGGATCGAGGGTGTCAGGATCGCGTTCGTCGGGGATGCCAACAATGTTTCGCGATCATTGGCCGAAGGTTGCGCCTTCCTCGGTGCGGAGCTGATCCTGGCCTGCCCGGAAGGCTACGGCTTCGGCGGCTCGCTGCCGGGCATTCGCGAAGTCGCCGATCCCGCCGAGGCCGTCGCCGGGGCCGATGTGGTCTACACCGATGTCTGGGTGTCGATGGGACAGGATGAGCAAGCAACGGCGCGCCGCGCGGCGTTCGCGCCCTATCAGGTCGATGCCGATCTCCTGTCCGCCGGCCGGGACGCATGGTTCCTGCACTGCCTGCCCGCCAATCGCGGCGAGGAAGTCACGGACGCGGTGATCGACGGGCCGCGCTCGGCGGTGTGGCGGCAGGCGGAGAACCGGATGCACAGCGCCCGGGGCGCGCTGGCGTGGATGCTGGGCGTGCAGCCGTGAGGGGTGGGCTTGAATGCCGCCTTTTTAAGAGAGGATTTGGGCGGTGACATCCCGCTCGCGCCGGCAGCGGGCGATCGCGGATTTTATCCGGTCGCATCGCGTGATCAGCCAGGAGGAAGTCGGCACGCGCTTGGGCGAGCTTGGCTTTGCGGTCACCCAGGCAACCGTGTCGCGCGATCTGGAGCAATTGGGCGCGGTCAAGGTCCGGCGCGACGGGGCATCGGTCTATGCGCTGCCGGACCAGCTCGGCGGCGGTGATTGGGCGGCGGGGCGGTTGCAGCGGATCGTGGCGGAATGGGTGCGTTCGGTGGAGCCGGCGGGTGGATTGATCGTGCTCAGGATGCCGCCGGGATCGGCGCATTTGGTCGGCGCCGCGATCGACGCGGCTGAACTGCCGGAAGTGGCGGGCACGATTTCGGGCGACGACACCTTGTTCCTCGCGTTGCGCGACGGTGTGGTTGCCGGCGCGATCGCCGAGCGGTTCCGGGGCTGGGCGGGCGGTACTTAGCCGTCATCCTTAGCGGAGGCTGGAAGACAGACTGCGCTCGAACATTGCATCAACACAGCTTGGACCCCAGCCTGCGCTGGGGTGACGAAGGAAAAAAGATGACTGAAAAACCCAAGAAGGTCGTGCTCGCTTATTCGGGCGGGCTCGACACTTCGATCATCCTCAAATGGCTTCAGACCGAGTATCGCGCGGAGGTCGTCACCTTTACCGCCGATCTGGGCCAGGGCGAGGAAGTGGACCCGGCGCGCCGCAAGGCCGAGCTGCTCGGGATCAAGCCGGAGAACATCTTCGTCGAGGATCTGCGCGAGGAGTTCGTCCGCGATTTCGTGTTTCCGATGTTCCGCGCGAACACCGTCTATGAGGGACAATATCTGCTCGGCACCTCGATCGCGCGGCCGCTCATCGCCAAGCGGCAGATCGAGATCGCGCGGGCGGTCGGGGCGGACGCGGTGTGTCACGGCGCGACGGGGAAGGGCAACGACCAGGTGCGGTTCGAGCTTGGCTATTATGCGTTGGAGCCGGACATCCGGGTGATCGCGCCGTGGCGGGAATGGGAGTATGTCAGCCGCGAGCAGCTGATCGATTTCGCCGAAAAGCATCAGATCCCGATCTCGAAGGACAAGCGCGGCGAGGCGCCATTCTCGATCGATGCCAACCTGCTGCACTCCTCGTCCGAGGGCAAGGTGCTGGAGGACCCGGCGATAGAGGCGCCGGAATATGTCCACCAGCGCACGATGCGGCCGGAGGACGCGCCGGACGTGCCGACAGTAATCGAGATCGCGTTTGAGCGGGGCGATCCGGTCGCGATCGATGGCGAGGCGATGTCGCCGGCGACCCTGCTGACTCGGCTCAACCAGCTTGGCCATGACAATGGCATCGGCCGGCTCGATCTGGTCGAGAACCGGTTCGTCGGCATGAAATCCCGCGGCGTGTACGAAACGCCGGGTGGCACGATCCTGCTCGCGGCGCATCGTGGAATCGAATCGATCACGCTGGACGGCGGCGCGGGCCACCTCAAGGACGAGCTGATGCCGCGCTATGCGAGCCTGATCTACAACGGCTTCTGGTTCTCGCCCGAGCGCGAGATGCTGCAGGCGCTGATCGACAAAAGTCAGGAGCATGTGAGCGGCGCGGTGCGGGTCAAGCTATACAAGGGCAATGCGACGGTGATCGGCCGGACCAGCCCGGGCGCGCTCTACGACCAGGATCTGGTGACGTTCGAAGAAGGATCGACCTCCTACGACCAGCGCGACGCCGCGGGGTTCATCCGGCTGAACGCGCTGCGCCTGCGCATCGCGGCGGCGCGGGAGCGGCGGTTGGGTTAGATATCCTCCCTGTTCGCGCAGCGGATGGGGAGGGGGACCACTCGAAGAGTGGTGGAGGGGCAATGCGCGCAACGAGCAAGCGAACGGTGGCAAAAGCGCGGGCTCTCCGGCGCGTGGTGACTCCGCCCTAAGCGCGCCTCTGGCAAGCCCTTCGCGGCAGGCCGGAGGGGCTGAAGTTTCGGCGCCAGCATCCGATTGGGCCGTACGTGCTCGACTTCTACTGCCCGGCGGCGAAGCTCGGGATCGAAGTTGATGGCGAGTTGCACGGAATGGGGGACAATCCCGAGCGGGATCGGGTCCGCGATGCGTGGCTGCGGGACCGAGGCTATTGCGTGCTGCGGGTTTCTGCGGCCGACTTGTTCGGCGATATCGAGCCTGTTATTCGGTCGATCCTGGGGCGCTGCCTGGTGTAGCCCCTCCACCACGCTTCGCGTGGTCCCCCTCCCCATCGCTCCGCGACAGGGAGGATTTGAGCTCTGCCCGCGCCGCCGCGATCTGCTCTCGGACGCGGATTGGCGCGGTGCCGCCGTGGCTGGCGCGGCTGGCAACGGAGGCGTCGACGGTAAGGACGCCGTAGACGCGCGCGTCGATCCGGGGGTCGATTTGCTGGAGCCCTTCCAGCGGCAGGTCGGCCAGCGCGACGCCGCTTTGCTCGGCGAGGCGGACGGCGGCACCGGTGATGTGATGCGCTTCGCGGAACGGCACGTCGGCGGCCTGGACGAGCCAGTCGGCGAGGTCGGTGGCAGTGGAGAAGCCGGCCTCTGCCGCCGCACGGAGGCGGGCTGTGTCGAAGCGGGTTGTTTCGATCATCCCGGCGAGCGCGTGAAGCGACAGGATCAGCAGGTCGTGCGCTTCGAACACGGGCGCCTTGTCGTCCTGCATGTCCTTGGAATAGCTGAGCGGCAGGCCCTTCATGGTGATGACGAGCGAAGTCAGCGCGCCGGCAATCCGGCCGGAATGGCCGCGCACCAGCTCGGCCGCGTCCGGGTTGCGCTTTTGCGGCATGATCGACGAGCCGGTGGAATATGCGTCCGCCAGGTGGACGAAGCCGAACGGCGCGCTGGACCAGATCACCAGCTCTTCGGCAAGGCGAGAAAGGTGCAGGCTGCACTGGGTGGCCGCGGCCAGGTAATCGAGCGCGAAATCGCGGTCGGACACGGAGTCGATCGAGTTGGCGGTCGGCCCGGCGAAACCGAGCGCGGCGGCGGTGGCGTGGCGGTCGATGGGGAAGCCGGTGCCGGCCAATGCGGCGGCGCCGAGCGGGCATTCGTCCAAGCGAGCGGCAGCATCGCGCAGGCGCGAGCGGTCGCGGCGCAGCATTTCGTAATAAGCGAGCAGGTGGTGGCCGAGCGTGACCGGCTGGGCGGTTTGAAGATGAGTGAAGCCGGGCATCACCGTCTCGGCATGTTCGTCGGCGCGGGCGACGAGGACGTGCTGGAGGGCGGCGGCGGCCTCATCGACTTGCGCCAGCGCCGCGCGGACCCACATGCGAAAGTCAGTCGCGACCTGATCGTTGCGCGAGCGGGCGGTATGGAGGCGGCCGGCGGCGGGGCCGATCAGTTCGCCCAGGCGGTGCTCGACATGCATGTGGATGTCTTCGAGCTCGATCCGCTGGGGTACGCCGTCGCGCTGGTACTCTGCGGCAATCTGGTCGAGGCCGGAAAGGATGGCGGCCGCGTCTTCGGCGCCGATGATGCCCCCGTCGCGCAGCATGGCGGCGTGGGCGCGCGACCCGGCGAGATCCTCACGCCAGAGGCGGGCATCGACGTCGATCGAGGCGTTGATCTGGCGCATTAGGGCGGCGGGCTCGCCCCCGAAGCGGCCGCCCCACATGCTGTTCGATTTCGGCTCGCTCATTTCACCCCTTCCAGCGGCTGGTGCTTGTTCGCCTTACGCCGGCCGAGCAGCAGGTGGCGCTCGAGGCGCAGGCGCAGAGCGGCGTAATAGTCCTGGAGAAAGCGCTCGTCGTCGCCATCGTCGGGAATGCCGGTCTTGCCTCGGATCGCGGCGGCGACGGTGGCAAGGCCCTGCGGATTGCCGGCGCGCAGCACGCCTTCAAGCGTCTGGAGTTCATAGGTGCCGTAGGCGGCAAGCTGGGCTTCCGTAAAGCGGGCGGGGGGCCGGTCGGGCTCGCTCAGCAGATCGAGGCCGAGCTGGCGCTTGGGGGCGTGGATCACCCAGGTGCCGGCGAGCAGATCGCCGATGCGCAGCCGATCGCGGTTGAACAACGGAAAGAACAGGAAGATGCCGGTCCAGATCAGGCCGAGCACCCAGGCGGCGCTGGCGACGCCATTGTCGCCGGCTTCCTTGGCGAGGAAGGAGAGAGGAAGGAAGAATTCAAGCTCGCGCAGGAGATTGCGGGCGATTACCGCGTCGGCTGTGAGCTGGCCGCCGTTGCGGGCGACCACGCGCAGCCCGACGATGCGCTTGCCGAAGGTGGCGGCGCGCGGACCCATCTCGGCGAGAATGAAATAGCCGTTGCGGATAAAGAAGAAGCCCAGCAGCCAGAGCGCGGCGGCGATGTTGGCCGCCTCGGGCCGGCCGAGGCTGGCGGCGGCGATCAGCAATCCAATCGACAGGATGATCATCGATCCGACCATGAACAGAAGGTCGAGCAGAAAGGCGGACAGGCGCTGACCGGCAAGCGCGAGCTGAAGGTTGAGCGCAACGCCTTCGGGCGTGACGAGGGTGCGGGCGGCCTTATCCGACATGCCGGGACCGCCTCGGGACGTAATAGAAGAGGAGCCACACGGCGAGAGCGCCGGTCGCGATCGCATAGCGCGTGTAATCGCCGGTGATCGTCTGGCGGCCGACGCCTTCGAGCAGGCCGGCAACCAGCAGCATCAGTACCACGCCGGCCATGGCGAGCGCGGCGGCGCGGCCCGCGCCGCTGGCGGATTGGAGGCGGGATCGCTCGCCTGGGAAGACGATCGCCCAGCCGATCCGCAGGCCCGCCGCGCCGGCCAGGATGATGGCGAATAATTCGGTGCTGCCGTGGATCAGCAGCCAGCCGCCAAGCTCGAACCCGAGCCCGCGCGAGACGAACAAGGCCAGCACCGCGCCGAGCGTCGCGCCGTTATAGACAAGCAACATCGCGGTCGGCAGCCCGAAGGCGAAGCCGAGCGCGAAACACAGGATCGCGACCTGGCTGTTGTGGCTGAACAGAAAAGCAGCGAACGCCTCCAGCATCTGGTTGCGGCCGGAATCATAGAGGGTGGAGCGAAGGTAGGCAGTGGTGGCCGAGAAATCGCGGCCGCCGGCAAGCTCCTCCGGCACGAATGCGCCATACCAGCCGGGATCGCTCAATACGAGCAGGAAGCCGACGGCGGTTCCAAACGCGAACAGGCCGGCCGCGATCAATGTCTCGCGCCACAGACTGCGCACGGCGGCCGGCCAATCCTCGCCGAAGAAACGGCGCAAGCGGGTCCAGGCGGACGTCCGTACGCCGTAAACGAAGAAGTAGGCACGGGCGCACAGCCCCTCGAGAAACGTAACCAGTTCCAGATCGAGCGACGTCTCGCGCGCGACTGACAGGGACGACAAAGCGGAGCGGTAGAGCAGCGGCAATTGCACCAGATCGTCGTCGCTGAGCGCCCGCGCCGACCTCTTCTCGACGGTGGCGAGCAGCGCGTCGAGCCGGCGCCACTCGGCCTCGCGGTCGGCGCGGAAGCGGCTGGTTGCGGCGGAGCCGATCACAGGATGTTGCGCCGCTTCATGCGCAAGTAGCTTTCGACGATCGCGGGTCCGGCCGTTTCGTGCTCGGTCTCGATCACATGCGCGCCGAGCCGCCGGAGCTTGGTCAGGACCAGGCTGCGTTCGCGCAGCAGCGACGCCGCCGTTACCGCGCGGACCACATCGCCCGGAGCGTCCGGCTCGGCGGCAGCGAGCGCCTCGAGTTCCTCGTCGTGCATCGACACGAACAGGACGAGGTGGCGGCTGAGCAGAGGCCCCAGCGCCGCCAGCATCAGTTCGGCGCTGGTCGTATCCGGGAAATCGGTGAAGATGACGATCAGCGAGCGGCGGTTAAGCCGGCCGGCGAGGGTGGAGAGGGCAAGAGTGTAGTTGGTTTCGTTGGGCGAATAATCTATCTGCGCCGCGACTTGCTGGAGCAGTGCGAAGGATCGGCCGCCGGCGACTGGATTGGTGGCGACGCGCGGGCGGGAGTCGAATCCGAACCAGCCGACCCGATCGCCTTCCTTGAGCGCGACAAAGGCGGTCAGCAGCGCAGCGGAGATGGCCCGGTCGACGCGCGGCACGCCGGCAATCGGATCGCCCATCGCCCGCCCGGAATCGATTGCCAGCACGATGGTGTTGTTGCGTTCAGTGCGATATTCCTTGGCGATCAGGGCGGTATGCCGCGCCGATTGCTTCCAGTCGATCGAGCGTCGATCCATGCCCGCCTTGTATTCGGTCAGCGCTTCGAATTCGGAGCCTTCGCCGACCTGCAATTGCGCGACGATCCCGTGCTGGGCATCGCGGTAAAGCAGCTGCGCGCTTTTCTGGCGGACCGGGCGGATGTCGGGCGTGATCACGATCGCCTGGCCAAGCGGAACCTGTTTCTGCTTCCAGATCAGGCCCAGCGCACCGCGCCAGCGCAGCCAGAGATGGGCAAAGTCGGCGGTTCCGCGCCGCTCCGGGGTCAGCGCGAACGAGGCCATTCCGAGGCCTCCACTCATCGCGACGGTGCGGCGGTAGCCGGTGGCGGCGGCGAGCAGCGGGTGATTGTCGATCGCGACGTCGACGATGTGCGGACCCGAGTTGGGGGCGGTGACCTCGACGGCGGCGGTGAAATCCTCGCCCACGCCGACCGAAGGCGGCGCGGCCCATTCGGCACCGATGGCGGAGGCGCGCGTGCCGGCAAGCGCATCGACCGCGCACAGCAGCAGCAAGAGCGCGAGCAGGGACAGGCCGGCAAACCAGAGATGCGGCACCGCCACCCCGATCGCCAGCGACAAGGGCGCGAGCGCGGCGGCGATGAGGATGGAGAGGCGGGTGGGGTAGATCATGTTATGCAAAGATGCTGAATCCCGCCTCTCCCTTGATGGGAGAGGATACGGAGCCTCGTCGAAGCGAAGCTGAGGCTAGGCGCAGTTGGAGAGGGTGAGCGCCGCGAGATCGATCCCCTCTCCCTACCCGCTCCCACAAGGGGAGAGGGGAAAAGAAGAAGCCTGACCCCGGATGAAGTCCGGGGTGACGGGGGTAGGACCATTGGCGGCGGGTGGGCAGCGTCAACGGGGAGCCTCGACCTGTTCGATCAGGCGGGCGATCACGCCTTCGACGGGCCGCCCCTCAATCTCGGCGGCGGGCGAGAGGATCACGCGGTGGCGCAGCACCGGAGCGGCGAGTGCTTTGACGTCGTCGGGTATGACATAGTTGCGGCCTTCCAGCGCGGCGCGGGCGCGGGCGGCGCCGGCCAGCATGGCAGCGGCACGCGGCGAAGCGCCGCCTCCCAGATCGGGCGCGTCGCGTGTCTGGCGGACCAGCCGGACGACGTAGTCGACCACGTCGTCGACCATCGGCAGCGCCGCCACCGCCGCGCTCGCCGCGGCCAGCGTATCGCGATCGACAACTTGCTCGATGTGCCAGGCTTCCGGACGCGGGGCGCCGAAGCGGGCACCATGATCACCAACGATGCGCCGTTCTTCCGCCTCGCTGGGATAGGCCATGCGGTGCTTGAACAGGAAACGATCCAGCTGGGCTTCGGGCAGCGGATAAACGCCCTGCTGTTCGATCGGGTTCTGCGTCGCGATCACCATGAAGCGATCGGACAAGGGCAGGGTCTGCCCGTCGATCGTGACGGCGCGCTCCTGCATCGCTTCCAGCAGGGCGGCCTGTGTCTTGGGCGGGGTGCGGTTGATTTCGTCGGCAAGGAGCAGCTCGCAGAAGATCGGCCCGCGTGACAGGGTGAACTGGCTGGTCTGGAAGTTGAACAGGTTGGAACCGACGATGTCGCCAGGCATCAGATCGGGCGTGAACTGGATACGGCCGAAGCCCAGACCCAGCACGCGCGAGAAGCATTGCACCAGGAAGGTCTTGGCCGTGCCCGGCGGCCCTTCGAGCAGGACGTGGCCGGACGCGAACAAAGCGATCAGCATCAGCTCGATCGCTTCGTCCTGCCCGACAATCGCCCGGCCCACTTCGGCGCGGATCCGTGTCGCCAGGGTCTTCACATCGTCGATGGTCAACGGGTCATGTCCTTTTTCCAACGGAAGAGAGCGCGGGCGGCGCCGAGCAGATTATCGGGATCGCCTGACGCGCGAACGGCGGACGCCAGTTCCGAAAAGCGCGGGCCGGCGGCGGGGCCGACCCGATCGAGATAGGAGTCCAGCTCCGCGCCGCTGAGCTGGACTGGAGCGCCGGCGTTATGCGCGGCCTGGGCGCGCACCAAGTCGGCGTAATGGGCGCCGACCCGATGTTCGCGCCGCGCGAGCCGGACCAGCCCGGCGCTGTTATCGACCAGCGCGGCCTTGCCCAGCGCGATCGCCCGCGCCTCGTGGGATCGCGGCCCGAAATGGGCGATGCCGTGCAGGCCGGCGAGCAGCCCGGCGGCGAGCAGGCATACGGTCAGCGCGACGAACGGCGGCTCGAAGGCGAGCCTGAGCATGCTTTGCGTTTCGCCGAAGCCGCTCAAGGTCAGATCGAACATGACCGACTCGGCATCGGTGGAATTGAGCTGGTCGATCAGCTTCAGCGCGGCCCGGGCGCGGCGGGGGTCGCGAAGCCCGCGATTGTTGATGAGGTCCGGATCGGCGAGGATGTAGAGCGGGCCGCGATCGACCACGCGGGCAAGCACCGCCGACCCGCCGGATCCGGTAAGCAGCGGTTCCAGCCCTGGCCCCGAGACGGTCTGCCAAATCTCGTCCCCGGCAGGCAGGATGTCAAAGCCTTCCAGGAAGCTTTGCCCAACTAGCGGTGCCGGTTCGGTAGGCTTGTGCGCGACGGCGAGCTTGAGCGACTTTGGCAGCAGCGCCTGGGTTGCGAATGGCGGGGCGGGGCCGACCTTGGCGACCCAGGAGGGACGGAAAGGGTGCGGTTGCACCATCCATTTCGGAAGCACCAGCAGGGTCGCCTTGCCGGCGCGGCGGTCGAGCAGAGCCTGCAGCCTTTTGGCGCTGGTATTCTCCTCAAGCGTGGCGATGAGCAAAGCCTCGTCGTCCAGCAGCGCGTCCTGCCGGACCAGCGTCGTGTCCCCGCCAGTCAGGCCGATCAGATCGACCATGCCCTTGTAGCCGACCGCCGAGACCGACAGCGCGTGGGCGCGCCCGTCGCGGCCGGAGCTGAAGTTGCCGGCATAGGCGCTGAGCACGAAGAAGCCGATGAACGCGAGAATGCCGGCGGCGGCGATGCCTGCGATCAGGCGGGGATCGAAGGGCTGGCCGCCCTCACGCGCGCTCATCGGCGCCACGCTCCGGCGAAGGCAAAATCCTCGTAAGCCGAGCGGCACTGCTGCCAATCCGGCTGGGCGAGCGGCCGGCCGCCGAACAGGCTGCGCTCGACGGTCAGCACGATTGAGCGGAACGCCTGGCGGGGCGCATCCGGCAGATCGGGGGCGAGCGCGATGTCGCGGCTGGTCAGCGCCGGCCGGACCAGCTGCGGGCGCCGCGCGTCGATGTCCTCGATGCTTCGGAACAGAAGCAGGTGGGCGGCCTCGTCATATTGGCCGTCGGCGGCGAGGCGATCGGCATCGGCGAGCAGGGCCCGGGCCGAGCCTTCCGCCGGGCGCCAGGTCTCAGGCTCGGCGTCGGCCCGCCGGCGCGGCCAGGGCCAGCTTTCGCCGGCGAGGCGGCGGGCCAGATGATAAAGCAGGTAGAGCGCGAGCGCAGCGACGCCGATCCAGAACAGCACGCGAAGCACCGGCCAGGCATCCTTGATCGCCTCGACCAGCCAGCGCACCCAGGCGGGTGTCGGTTGCGGGCGGAACGGGTCCAGCGTCCATTGAATGCTGGCGTCGCCCAGCAGCTGGCGATGCGCTTCGTCGAACGATCGCCTCGCTCCTCTCCCGGCCGATCCTGAAGCGGGCACCGACGCCACTCATCCCCCCGGACGCCTTCGAGCGCCACCCAAGCCGTGTAAGCGGGCCGGCAATGCCGGGGCAAGCACAACATCCGGTAAAGGGCGGAGGAATTGCGTTTGCCCTCTCGTCAGGGCGGGCATGATCCGGCATCCGCCACAACGCGGAGCAGGTTCGAAGCGATGGGACTGGCAGGGGAAGCGGGTTTGGAGAAGATCGACATCGGCCGGGTGGTCGGACGCGGGTTCGAAGTGATCGGGCGGCAGATCGGTCCGTTCTTGCTGCTCGGCCTTTTGCTGGGCGGCATACCGACGGCCTTGATGAGCTGGCTCGCGCTGGATTCGGGCGGAGCCCGCGGCTTCGGCGAGCCGGCTTACCTGTCGGCATGGCTGGTGGCGATCGTGGCCGGATTTCTGTTGCAGGCGACGCTGGTGCGATCGGCGATCCTTCAACTGGGCGGTCGCGGACCGCAGGTGCTGCCGAGCCTGATCAACGCATTCCGCCTGCTGCTGCCGATGATCGGGCTCGGCATCTGCACATGGTTCCTGACGGCGATCGGGTTCGCGCTCCTGATCGTTCCGGGCGTGATCGTGTTCATCATCTTCATTGTCAGCGTGCCGGCCTTGGTGGAGGAGGGCGGAGTGTTGCACGCGATGGGGCGCAGCCGCGAGCTGACCCGGGGATCGCGCCGGCGCATCTTCGTGCTGCTAGTGCTGTTCGTGATCGCCTATCTGATCGCGAAGGGGATCACGTCGGCGTTCGGGTCGGCGCTCGGCGGCGATCTGCCCGTCGTGGAGGCGTTGGCACAAGGACTGTCGGCCGCCCTGGTCGCGATGTTGTCGGCCGGAATGTCCGCTTCGCTCTACTTGGAGCTTCGGACGGCCAAGGAAGGCGCGACAGTGGACGGGCTGGCGGACATCTTCGCCTAACAAGAATACCCCAGATTGGGGATAGTCATCTCCACTTTGCTGCTTATCCTTCTCAGCGGCCGAGGGAATCGCTACTGCTTGCGTTCCAAGTGAGTCGGGGTTCAACTTGGATTGGCGTTAGTCGACCGGGGTTTCGAGGTCGATCTGGTGCTTAGGTATTGAGAAGTAAGCAAAATAATACCGGGGGGTGTGTTGATGTTGCTCGAAAAGAGCTCGGTGAAAGCTTTGGCCTTCCTTGCGGCCGGCTTGCCCTGGACGGGCATCGCGAACGCGCAGGCGCAACCCAACATCCCACAAGCGCCGACCCGAGAAGAAATTCAGCGCGCGCCGGTTCGGCCGGGGACGCAGCGGGGGACCCGGCTGACGGTGGACGGCGGCGTCGAGCGGGCGCCCTGCGCGCTTGCCGATCCGCAATATGCGAACATCCGCTTCACCGTGCGATCGGTTGCGTTCGACGATCTGCGCGGGCTCGGCCCGGCGGACCTGCGCCCAGCCTACGACCAATATGTCGGGACCGAGCAGCCGGTGGCGGTAATCTGCGAGATCCGGGACCGGGCCGCGACCATATTGCGCAATGCCGGCTACATCGCTGCGGTCGAAGTTCCCGAGCAGCGGATCGCGGAAGGCAATGTCCGGTTCCAGGTGCTGATGGCCAAGCTGGTCGGCGTCAGGGTGCGCGGCGATGCCGGGCGGGCGGAACAGACCATCGCCGCTTATCTCGAGCGGCTAACCGATCAGGAGGTGTTCAACCGGTTCGATGCCGAGCGTTACCTGCTGCTGGCGGGCGACATTCCCGGCTACGACGTGCGGCTCGCGCTGCGCTCTGCGGGGGCGGGGAGGGGTGAGGTCATCGGCGACGTCGCGGTGCTTCGCATTCCGGCCGAGATCGACCTCAACGTCCAGAATTTCGGCTCCAAGGATTTGGGCCGGTTCGGCGGGCTGATCCGGGGGCAATTTTACGGACTGACCGGACTTGGCGACCGCACCAGCCTGGCGTTCTTCTCGACCTCGGATTTCGAAGAACAGCAGACGGTTCAAGTCGGCCATGATTTTCGGATCGGCGGCGAGGGGCTGACCTTGTCGGGGCAGTTTACTTACGCCTGGGCGGAGCCGGACCTGAACGACGATGCACTGCGGGTGCGAGCGCGCACCCTGCTGGCGACGGCGGAAGCGAGCTACCCGTTCCTGCGCAGTCAGAAAGAAACCATTCGCGGCGCGATCGGGCTCGACCTGATCAACCAGCGGGTGAGCCTCAACGGCCTGCCGATCACCCGCGACCGGCTGCGCGTCGCCTTTGCCCGGCTCGACATCGAAACGGTGGACGAGGGTAGTCTCAACAATTTTGGGGGCTATTCGGCGGCCGAGCCGCGCTGGCGGGCGGCGGGATCGTTCCAGGCGCGCAAGGGCGTCGACATCTTTGGCGGCAGCGAGGATTGCGGCACCAACTTTGCGCGGTGCAGCGCGGTCGGCGCCGTGCCGATCAGCCGGCTGGAAGGCGATCCCACCGCATTTGTGCTGCGCGGCGAGGCATTTACCGAATATCGGCCGGCGCCCCGGATCACGTTCGCGCTCGGCGCGCGGGGCCAATATGGTGCCGATCCGCTGCTCAGCTTCGAGGAATTTTCAGCGGGCAATTATACAGTGGGGCGCGGCTACGATCCGGGCAGCCTGCTGGGCGACAGCGGCATCGGCGTCCAGGCGGAAGTGCGGTTCGGCAGCATCCTGCCGACCGCCGCCGACCGGCCATCCATCCAGCCCTACCTCTTCTTCGATGCCGCCAAAGTCTACAACAAGGACCGGCTGACCTCGGACGAGAATAGCAAGCTCTACTCGGCCGGCGGCGGGCTTCGCGGCATTTACAAGGGCGCGGCGATCGATGTCGCCGTGGCGGTGCCGCTGAAGCGCGCCGGCATCCTGGAGGAAAAGCCCGATCCGCGCATTCTCGTCTCGATCAGCACCCGTCTCTTCCCCTGGAGCTTTTAGAACATGACGCAGCTCGCACATCTGCCTGAGCGCCGCCTGGGCCTCCGCAATCGCCGCGAAGACCTGCTGGTCTCGGCCGCGCTCGGGCTGGTGCTCGCCGCAACGGCGGTGACGCATGAGGAAGCTTCGGCGCAGAACGGCTTCGTCGGCGGCTTCCGGGGCAATCCGACCTTCAACCCGAATCAGGTCGATATTTCCTCGCCCAATTCGACCACCACCGTGGTCACGCTCAAGGCGCCGGTCGCCACCATCACCTGGACTCCGGTCGATAACAGCGGAACGGGGCCGATCGACTTCCTGCCGGCCGGCAATACCGGCATTTTCCAGAATGACGGCACCGTCCCGAACTTCGCGGTGCTGAACCGGATCGTGCCGGAGAACACGAGCCGCCGGGTGGACTTCAACGGGCGCGTGATCAGCCAATTGCGCGACGCGGCGGGCAACGTAACCGGGCCGGGCGGCAGCGTCGCATTTTATGCACCGGGCGGTATATTCATCAGCGGCACGGCCGTGTTCGACGTCGGCAGCCTGCTGCTGACCACGCTCGATCCGGTTCGCGACGGCAGCGGCAATTTCGTGAACCCGCAGACCGGCAACATCTCCCTGCGCGGAACCGCGGGAAGCCTCGCGTCGGTTTTCACTTCGGCGGGATCGCAGATCAACGCGCCGGCGAGTGGCAGCACGGTCGCGATGGTCGCGGCGCAGGTGATCCACAACGGCGCCGTGCGGGTCAACGGTTCGGCGGCCTACGTCGCCGCGGAGTCGGTCGATTTCGTCGTCAACAACGGCCTGTTCGACATCAACATCCTGACCGGCACGAGCGCGGTCAATCCGATCGCCCATAGCGGCACGACGGGCGGTCCGGCGTCGACCGGCGCCGGTGACAACCAGATCATCTACATGGTTGCCGTGCCCAAGAACCAGGCGATCACGATGACGCTGCAGGGCTCGGTCGGTTTCGACGCAGCCACCAGCGCGACCGTTGAGAATGGCGAGATCATCCTGTCGGCCGGGCACAATGTCAGCGGGCGGACGATCGCCGCCAGCCCCGTCGCGGGCAGCCTCGGCGCGAACATGTTCATCAACGGCGGCACCTATACGTCCGACGTACGCGCCCGCGCGGTCACGGATGCCGCCGCGATCAACCAGGGCGGGCAGGACATCGCGTTCAACCAGGACGTGACGCTGATCGGCAGCCAACGTGCGTTCATCGCCGCGCAGGGCGGGCGCACGATCACCGTGCTCGGCAACGCCGCAGTGTCGAATGCGCGCGGGACGACGTTCGGCGCGAACCCAAGCGGCAGCGGCGCCGGCAGCGTGGCGACGTTCGGCAGCGAAGCGACGATCCAGAGTTCGGGCGCGAACTCGTTCGTAGATATTCGCGGAACCGCGACCCTCGACGCCAGCGTGCGCGGTTTGACGGACGCCGGCGGCACGGGTGGACGCGCGGAAATCTTCACGGTTGGCGGCCAGATCCGCATCGACGGCGCGGTCACCGCGACGGCCAATGGGATCGCCGGTTTCACGACCAACGGTCTGGACGGCCAGAACGGCACCGGCGGCCGCGCCGCGATCCAGGCCGGCAGCGGCGGGGTCATCAATCTCGGCAGCACGGCGTTCGTGGACGCGGCGGGAACCGGCGGGACGCGCACCGGCGGGACGGACCCGGCCCGGGGCGTCGGCACCGGCGGCACGGCGGTGATCGAAGCCTTCCAGCCGGGCAGCATCGTTTCCGTGGCCGGCGCGGCCACCGTCACCGCCAGGGGCGAAGGCGGACAATCGGCCGCCGTCGGGATTGGCGGCGCCGGGATCGGCGGCAATGCGTTGGTCTACGCGTCGAACGGCGGCACGACGAACCTGAACGGCGGCGCCACCGTGTTCGCGCAAGGGCAGGGCGGCGCTGCGACCCAAAGCGGAACCGACGGCGGCAACGGCACTGGCGGGCGCGCGCAGGTGTTCGCCAATGGCGGCACGCTTACCTCGGCCGGCAATCTGAACATATCCGCGGCCGGCGTGGGCGGCACCAGCCTGACGGGCGGCAATGGCGGGATCGGCACGGGCGGGCTGGCGCAGCTGTTCGCGGTTGACGGACGCCTTCAATTCAACACGGCCAATGTATTCGCGAGCGGCACCGGTGGCCAGGGTGCCGTCGGCGGCGACGGACGGGGCGGCGGCTTCAACGAGGTCGCCGGCGTCAATCCAAATGCCGGCGCCTATATATCGGCACGGCGCGGTCAGCTTGTCGGCACATCGGTCAACGTCAACGCGGATGGCTTCGGCGGGGCCGGGCAGGCGGGGCGGGGCGGCAACGCCAGCGGCGGCAACGCGTTCGCGACGGCGTTCAACGGGTCCACCCTCAATGACGGCGTGGCTCAGGACGGGCCAAGCCTGATCGACATCGACAATGCCACGATTTCCGCGCGGGCCAGTGGTGGCAATGGCGCGATCGGCGCCGCCGGCGGAACCGGCGGCGCGGGCGGCAACGCGCTGGGCGGCGCCGCCGGGATCTTCGCACATGCGATCAACGGCACGGTCGACATGGTCAACGCGACCGTGTTCGGCGGCGCGAGCGGCGGCGTCGGCGGCGCGGGCGGCAGCAACAGCAACGGCGTGGGCGGCACGGGCGGTGCCGGCGGCACCGCGGCGGGCGGGAACGTTCAGGTCGGTCAGGTCAGCGGCGCGACCGACACGCCGGACGCGCCCAAGGCGGGCGCGGCGCGGTTCGGGACGCTCAATGCGTTCGCGAACGGCAATGGCGGCGCCGGCGGCAGCGGCGGCCTTGGCGCCACCGCCGGCGCTGGCGGAATCGGCGGCAACGCGGTTGGCGGCGCGGCGGCCCTGCTGGAGCGCGGCGCGACGTTGAGCGTCGCCGGCACCGCGACGCTGACCGCATTCGGATCGGGTGGGCAAGGTGGCGTCGGCGGAACCGTACGGGCCGAAGGTGGGCGCGGCGCGGGCGGCGATGTCGGCGCGGAGTTCACGCCCTTCGCAAGCTCGGCCGAGGCGGTGTCCACGACCGGCGGTACCGCCACCATCGGCTCGCTTTCGATGACTGCAACCGGCACCCGCGCGGTTCCGACCGGCTCGGGCGTGACGAATCTTCTCGACCAGGCAGGCAACGTTCAGCTGCAGGTGATCCGAAGCAACGTCTCAATCGGCAGCGCGTCGCTGGTGGCGCTGGGCGAGACCGGCCGCGACCTGACGGCGCTGGGCATCGTCAACGCGGTGGTGAATGCAAACAACCGTCCCAATTTCGTCCGGGCGGACACGGGCGCGTTGCGCTTCACCACCGCCAATGGCGGCGCGGGCACCTTCAACGCGCAGTTGCTGAACAATCTGGAATTCGCGGCGGTCGGCACCGGCACAATCCGGGGCGATGTCGAGATCGACGTCGACACTGCCGGCGCGATCAGCTTCACCCACGCCAATGCTCCCGAAGGGGCCGTCGCTCTGGCCGCGCCCTTGCTGTCCTTTGCGTCGAGCGACATCGAGGTCGCCGCGAATGTCGGCAATGCGGATACGGCCGAGTTGTTGCTGTTCGCAGAGGGACTCGGCAACGATCCGGTAATCCTGGGCGGCACCACGGACGAGGCGGGCTATACGCTGACCGCGGCGGAAGCGACCCGGCTGCAGGCGGACCGCATCGAGTTCGAAGCCGATTCGGTGGCGAACAGCGATCCTAACCGGCTGGCCGACATCATCGTGCGCGATATCACGCTGCAGGGAACGGCCGGCGGCGACGGCACCGCGCGGATCGATCTGATTGCCGATCTGATCCGCATCGAAGGCCTGATCAATTATACCAATGTGGCGGCGGGCGACATTCTGGCGATCGACGCGGTCGATGGCCTTTCCGTGATCACGCCGACCGGCGGCATTCGCATGACCGCGCCGGACGGCAGTCTGGCGGGGCTGCTTGGCATCGACACACCATTCTTCGTCGCCGCGGACGCGACGCTGGCAGCCCGCCTCCTTGCCAATCCCAACGATCCGGATCGGATCGCGCTGTTGCGTACCAACAACGGCCCGGTCGAGCCGTTGGGCTACATTCGCGCGGGGACGATCGACATCGAGCTCGACGCCGACAACCGGGACGTCGAACGGCCGCGCTTCTTCGTCCAGAACACGGGCACCGCGACCGACTTCGCGGGATTGACGGTGGGCTCCGGCCCGCTCGTCTTCAGCGTCAACGCGCCCGAAAGCAGCGCGCCGCCGCCGGATGCGGACGTGATCGCGTTCGGCGCCCGCCAGAATGCGGGCGGCAGCCTCACCACGCGCGAGGATTTCTTCGACGAGATCGATTTCGGCCGGGTGCAGGATCCGAACAGCGAGGATCCGCCCGTCACCTACACGGCATCATCCGAGTTCAACACGATCAACATCAACGCCGGCGTCACTCCGCCGCCACCCCCACCTCCGCCACCCCCACCGCCGGCTGGAGGAGCGTTCGCGGGAACGGCGTCGTTCGATGCCACGCGCGTGTCAATCGCGCGCGGAGAAAATACGGACACGATAACCGTGTCGGCGCCGACCGCAGTGATCAATTGGACGCCGACCGACAATCAGGGCTCGGGGCCGATCAACTTCCTGCCGCAAGGCGCCACCGGCATTTTCCAGAACGGATCGTCGGTCAGTGACTTCGCAGTGCTGAACCGGATTATTCCGGCCGACGCCAGCCGCCGCGTCGATTTCAACGGCCGCGTGGTCAGCCAGCTGCGCGATGCCGCCGGCAACGTGACGGGGCCGGGCGGCACCGTCGCATTCTACAGCCCGGGCGGCATCTTCATCAGCTCGACCGCCGTGTTCGACGTCGGCAGCCTGTTGCTGACCAGCCTCGATCCGATCAACTTCGACTCGATCAATCCCGGGAGCCCGCTTTTCCAACTCCGCGGGGCGAGCGACAGCACCTCCGCGATCGTCACCGCCGCGGGATCGCGCATCGACGCGAGCGGCGCGTTCGTCGCGCTGGCCGCGCCGCGGCTCGAACTCGCCGGCGCGGTCCGCGCCGCCGATTCAGTTGCGTATGTCACGGCGGAATCGGTCGATCTTGGCTACAATGGCTTTAGTTTCGACAGCATTGCGGTCCTGACGGGCACCTCCGTGGCGGATGCGCTTACGCATAGCGGCTCGACCCTCGTCCCAGGAAGTTTCGCCGGAGACCGCGACATCTTCGCGGTCGTGGTCGGGAAAAACGCCCCGGTTACCGCCGTGATCCAAGGCTCACTTGGCTTCGAGGACACTTCATCAGGAGATTTCCGCGACGGCTTTGTGTTCTTGCTGGCTGGCTATGACGTAACTCCCGGAGAGCCGATCGACGAAACCCCGGTCAACTCCACGCCTGTCAACCTCCGGATCGGAGGCGGAAGTACGATCTTCGATAACGCGTTCGTCGAAGCCGACGCTTCCGGCGACATCACCGTCGACACCGTCACCGCGACCGATGTCTTCTTCATCGACACTGACCAAACCGCCATCTTCACCGGGGCTCTCTCTGCGCCAATCATCGGAGTATCCTCGACCGACCTCGATATTCGTGAAACGGCGAGCATCGGTGACGAGAGCACCGAAAGCGTCTTCTTCTTGGCCAAATCGAGCGGGCAGCAGGTCGTGCTTGGTGGCGACGCAGACGGCCCCGGCTATACGCTGACGGCGGCCGAAGCCGCCCGGCTCCAGGCTGATTCGGTCGGGATTGAAGTTGCTCGGATCAGTGACGATCCGGCTGCCACCAATGTGATCATCCGCGACATTGCGTTTCAGGGCACGGCCACTGGCGACGGCACGCGGCAGATCGATCTGAGCGCAGATGGTGCCATTCGCATCGAAGGGCAGATAGACTACCGGAATGCCGACGCCGGCGACGCCCTGACTATTTCAAGCGGAGAACGGCTTGAAGTGATTACGCCGGCTGGCGGAGTTCGGATCACCGGTCAGAATGGCGAGCTGTCGGGTCGCCTTAATCTTGAAGCCAACCAGATCGTCATCGCCGACGCCGCGCTTGCCGCGCGGCTGGCCGCCAATCCAGACTTTGAAGGGCGCAACGAGGCGCTCCGGACCAACAACGGCGCTGTCAATCCAGCCGGCTACGTTCAGGCCGGCGCGATCGGGCTGAGCGCCGAGGGCGCGGAGTCGGGTGACGCCCGCCCCGCGATCTTGATCCAGAATACCGGTACCACCAGCGACGTCGCCGGCTTGACCGTCGGCGCGGGCAGGCTTGAAATCAGCTCGGCAGACACGGACCAAGCCATAGCCGTGGTCGGCTTCGGCCGCCGTGACAACGGCGACGGCACCTTTACCAGCGGCGATGCCTTTTTCGGAGAAGTCGAGTTCAACCTAGCCGACCCGAACGACCCTAATGGCGACGTTACTGCCTACACTTCGGATTCCGAGTTCAACGGCATCAACATCAACGCGGGCGCGACTCCGCCACCGCCACCTCCACCGCCGCCACCGCCGCCACCTCCACCACCGCCGCCGCCACCGCCGCCACCGCCCCCTGGAACGGGCGCGTTCGCGGGGACGCCGGCCTTTGACGCGACGCGCGTGTCGATCGAGCGGGGCGACAATCTGGACACGATCACCGTTTCGGCTCCGACCGCGGTGATCAACTGGACCCCGACCGACAATCAGGGCTCAGGCCCGATCAACTTCCTGCCACAAGGCGCGACCGGCATTTTCCAGAACGGCCTGGAAAACCGCGACTTCATCGTCCTCAACCGGATCATTCCGGCGGACGCGAGCCGCCGCGTCGACTTCAACGGCCGCGTCATCAGCCAGTTGCGCGATGCGGCCGGCACCGTCACGGGCCTGGGCGGCAACGTCACCTTCTTCAGCCCGGGCGGCATCTTCGTCAGCTCGACGGCCGTGTTCGACGTGGGCAGCCTGACGCTGACCGCGCTCGAGCCGCTCAACCTCGCGACCGGCAATCTGCGCGCCGCGGCGGGCAGCCAAGCGCCGATCACCATCGACGAAGGCGCGCTGATCAATGCGCCGAGTGAGGGCAGTTACGTCGCCCTTGTCGCACCGCGAATCCAGCAGGGCGGCACCGTTCGAGTCAACGGTTCGGTAGGCTACATCGCCGCGGAGGAGGTCAATCTCCAGGTTCTCGGAAACCAGGGCCTGTTCAGCATCGATGTGGTGACCGGGACCAGTGTCGCGGGGAACCTGTCGGGCGATCCCGCCCAGACCGCGATTCTGCACACGGGCACGACGAGCGGCCCCGCTTCGACCGGTGCTGGCGACAACCACCGCATCTACATGGTGGCCGCGCCCAAGACCGATCTGGTGACGATGACGGTCAGGGGCCGGGTCGGCTACGATTTCCTGAACGGCGGCGAGAACGGTCAAGTTCTCCTGTCGGCCGGCTACGACATCACCCGGCCGCTCGGCGAGAGCGGCGGCGAGCCGACCTTCGATCTGTTCCCCGAAACGCAGCCGCTGGCCCGCATCAACATCACAAACGGCGTGAACTTCACGTCCTCCGTTCGCGGCGCGGCGACGCAGAATGCGGATGCAAGCGGCAATCTGATCTTCGGGCGCGACGTCTCCTTGCAGGGCCGCACCGGCGCCAACCTGGTCGCGAGCCAGGGTCAGACGGTTACCGTCGGCGGATCGGCGACGATCACGTCCAACGACATCAAGAATTTCACCGTTGCCAACGCCGCCGTGACGCGCGAGCTGAACAGCCAGGGCGGCTCCGCGCAGATCGCCGCGTTCGAAGGCGGGGTCGTCAACATCGGCGGCGCGGCGACCGTGTCGGCGGACGCGGCGGCGGCGAACAACGGTATCACCAACGTCGCCGGCACGTCCACGGGCGGCACGGCGCAGATTGTGAGCACCGGCGGCCGCGTGACCGTTCTGGGCGCGACGTCGATCAGCGCGACGGGCCGGGGCGGCTTCGGCACCGGCGACGGAATCGGCGGCAGCGGCACGGGCGGCAACGCGTTCGTGAATATCGGGGTCAGCACGGCGGGCGCGGCCGGGTCCGGCAGTTTCGCCGGCTTGACAGTCAATGCGAACGGCTCTGGCGGCGGCGCCTCCTCGGGAGCGGGCGGGGCCGGCACCGGCGGTCGCTCGGTGCTGTTCGCGCCAGGCGGAACCGTCACGGCGAGCGGTCCGCTCAATGTGTCGGCGACCGGCTCGGGCGGAAACGGTGGCAATGGCGGCACTGGGTCCGGTGGCCGGGTCGAGCTGACCGCAACCAATGGCGGCGCGCTGAACTTCGGCGCGGCCAACCTCAATGCTTCCGGCTTTGGCGGAGTGGCGAGCGACAATGTTGGCGGCGGCGTGGCGCAGGGCGGCAATGTCGTCGTGGCAACGCGCGGCACGGCCGGCGGACAGATCAACGGCGGCAACACGATCATCTTCGTCGACGGGATCACTCAAGCGGCGAGTGGCGGCAGCTCGGACGCGAACGCGACGGCCGGCGTGGGCCAAGTCGATGCCGATACGGGCAGCGTCAGCCTGGCCGCGCTGGAGATCAGCGCGGACGGCGTCGCCAACGGCACCGGTTCCGGGACGGGTGGCACCGCGCAGGTGCTGGGCAATGGCGGCGCGATCACGATCCGGGGCGGCGAGGGCGTGACCGCGCCGGCGCTGAACCTGACCGCGATCGGCGTGTCCAACTCGACGGGTGCGGCGGCAGTCGGCGGTGCCGGCGCGGGTGGGCGCGTGACGCTGATCGCGCAGAATGGCAGCGTTGTGACGGCGCCGACGGCCTTGCTCAATGCCGGCGGCATCGGCGGCGCGGGCGTGGCCGGCGGCGCGGGGCGCGGCGGCACGGCCACGGCCACGGCGACCGGCGCGAACTCGAGGCTCAATCTGCAGGGTGCGTCGCAGATCGGCGCCAATGGCGCCGGCGGCGCGGGCACCACCGGTGCCGGCGGACTCGGGCA
>DASVSZ010000021.1:0-1574 GCA_036387855.1 Allosphingosinicella sp.
CATTGCGGACAAGGCCTATGACGCCGACCGGCTACGGCGCTGGTTGGCCGAGCGGCGGATCACGGCCGTGATCCCGTCCACCGCCAGCCGCTACAAGCCTTACCCGCTCAACCGCCGCGCCTATCGCCGTCGCAACGGGATCGAGCGGCTGTTCTGCCGGCTGAGGAACTGGCGGCGCATCGCTACCAGATACGACCGCCTCGCCCGTAACTACCTCGCCGGCCTAGCCCTCGCCGCCATCGTCAGCGAATGGATCGTATGAGTCCCCTACCTAGTACATAACGATGTGCTACACGCCGGGTTGGGACAACGCATTGGCACAATCGGCAAGGCTGGTGTCCGAACAGTCGGGCGTCTTCTACCCTCCCATCGGCAGGCTGGGCGACCCATATTCGGGCGCTCAACGCAGCATTGCCGCGGCTTGGAAGCGGCCGCTCGTTCGTGTGGCCCGTATGACAGACCCCGCCAGGAATATCTGTCTAACGGACGCTCCTGCCCTGGGTGAGATGGGCTTTCGCCCTTCGGCTCAGCCGCTCCACGCCCGCCCATAAACCATTGAGGGAGTAGGTGCCGATCCTGACGCTCACGACCGGTTCCACGCCAATCGGGGTGAAGCGGAAGCGTTGAGCGAGCGTCGACAGAATGGCGACCATCTCCGGTGGAGCGAAGGACGCTGCGATGCACAGCCGCGGTCCGGCCCCAGTGGCAGGACCGCCATGCGGTCAGCCGAACACAGGCCGGGCGCGACGCATGAGAGTGAGATGCGCCGCGTCTATACGGGAGGGGCCATGTCGGTGAGGTATGCGCGCGTGTTCCCGGCCGATTACCGGAACCTATCCGCCTAATTCTGGCAAAAGGCTGAAGTGGAGTGAGGCCGGCCGGGTTCGGCCGGCCTCCCCCATGTTCAGACCCGCAGGCGACCCGTGATCGTCGGCTCGACCGCACCACGGCGGCCGCCGAACCAGGCCGCGAGCGCGCCCAGGATCAGCGCGAAGGCGCTGACCAGCGCGGCAGTCGAGGCCGCCTTGGCCGCCGTGTCGGCCGCCTGCGTCGCGCGCTGCTTCACCTCGGTTCCGCGGGTGCGGGCTTGGGCCTCGGTGCGGGCGACCTCGGCGCGAGCCTGCTCGATCGGCACGCCTTTAGCTTGCGAATAGGCCTGCGCCGCCTGCTCGCGCGCCTGCGCCTGACGAGCAGGATCGTCACTGGTGGCGCCGCTCACCGCAGCACCGGCAGCGCTGGCGAGTTGACCAAGATCGGCGCCGCCGGTCGCTTCACGAACCTGCGACTGAACCGCGCCGGCGATCTCGTCGCCCTGACCGACTGCCGCCGGCGCGGCCACCGTTGCGGCCGTGCCGACCGTGCGGGCCACGCCGCCTGCCGCGTTACCGATCGCGCCGATAGCACCACCCAATACGCCGCTTACCGCGCTGGTGAGAAGGTACACGACGATCAACGACGTCACCGCCCAGGAGGTGACGCCGTGCCAACCGCCGGTCGATTCGCGCGGCTTGCCGGCCAGCCGACCCGCGATCCATCCGCCCGCGAACGAGGCGATGATACCCGACAGCACCCAC
>DASVSZ010000022.1:0-1532 GCA_036387855.1 Allosphingosinicella sp.
GGCGTATGTCGGCGAGTCCGTTAAGGTCCTGTCGCGGCTGCGCACCGCCACGCCGCTCCAGGTCAATCTCCAGGTCCGCATCGCCGAGGTCAGCCGCAGCTTCGTCAAGAACATCGGGTCGAACCTCACCAGCCGCGACACTACCGGCGGCTTCCAGTTCGGCGTGCAGAGCGGCAACGCCGGAACGATCGCCAACGCCAGCACGGCGGGCCTCCCCACCGTCGACGTGTCGAGTTCCTACGGCCTTCCCGCAGGTTCGGTGCGGCTGCCGTTCGATCCCTTTAGCGGCAAGCTGTCGAACCCGAATGCGGTGCAGAACACCTTCAGACAGGGTGGACAGCGTACCACGCTGGGCCTCGCCGGCCGGCTGCTCGGCCTCGACCTGCTAAGCACGATCGATCTCGGCGAATCGCTCGGGCAGGTGTCGACCCTCGCCAACCCCAATCTGACCGCCTTGTCCGGCGAAACCGCGACCTTCCTCGCCGGCGGCGAGGTTCCGATCATCATCAGTCAGGGATTTGGCGGGCAGAGCGTCGACTACAAGCAATATGGCGTCAGCCTGTCCTTCACGCCAACAGTGTTGTCCGATGGCCGGATCAGCATGCGCGTGCGCCCCGAAGTGTCGCAGCTCACCGCGGCCGGATCGGTGACGATCGGCGGCTCGGTCATCCCCGGGCTCAGCACCCGCCGTGTCGAGACCACGCTGGAGCTAGGATCCGGCCAAAGCATGATGATCGGCGGCTTGCTGCAGAACAGTCACGACAACTCGATCGACAAGACTCCCGGGCTCGGCGACGTTCCGGTGCTCGGCGCGCTGTTCCGCTCCAACGGCTGGAAGCGCAACGAGACCGAGCTCGTCGTGATCATCACGCCCTACCTGGTCAAGCCGGTCGACAATATGGGCGACATCACGCTGCCGACCGACGGCTACCGCGCGCCAAGCGATCTAGGCCGCGTGCTGATGGGCAAGATCGGCGACGGGGTGAGCGGCGCTCGCCGACCCGTACCGACGATGGCGACCGAGACCGCGCCGCCGACGATCGGTGCCAACGCCCCTGCCCTTCCCGCCCCGGCGGTCGAGCAGCGTAGCCAGGTCGCCGACAAGCCCAAGTCGAAGAAGGGTGCGACCCCCGCGCCCGGCTTCTCCAACTGATCCGAGGTCAAGCCACGATGATCAAGCGTACGCTCCTCCTCGCCTCGTTCGGGCCGGCCATGCTGGTCTCGGGTTGTATGGGCACCCAGAACCGCGGACTGGAATCGGTCCATCAGCCGGTGGTATCGCGTAGCGACTATGCGCTCGACCTGGTGACGGCGCGCGGCGGGCTGGCGGTCGGCGAACGCCAGCGTCTGACCGGCTGGCTCGATTCGATGCATGTGAGCTTCGGCGACAGGATCGCGATCGACGATCCGGCGCGCGAGGGCGCCCGGGCACGCGGCGAAGTCGCCGGCGTGGTCGCGGGCTATGGCCTGTTGCTCAGCAACGAAACGCCAATCACGGCGGCAGCGGTCACGCCGGGCTCGATCCGCGTCGT
>DASVSZ010000023.1:0-199139 GCA_036387855.1 Allosphingosinicella sp.
GTGCCGCCGAGGTCGCCGTTGAGGCCGCGGCGCTGCAGGCCCTCAGGGCCCATCCATTCGGTGATGAGGCCGACGACGGGCTCGGGCGTTTCGCCGAACTCGGTGGTGTTGGCGCCCGCGATGCCGGCGGTGTTGCGGGCGCCTTCGATGCAGGCCATCTGCATGCCGAGGCAAATGCCGAAGAAAGGCACCTGCCGCTCGCGGGCGAACTGGACGGATGCGATCTTGCCTTCCGAGCCGCGCTCGCCGAAGCCGCCGGGGACGAGGATGGCGTGGCAGGGCTCGAGCTCGGGGGCGATCTCGGCCTCCGGATGTTCGAACAGTTCGGCGTCGAGCCAGCGGATGTTGACCTTGACGCGGTTGGCGAGGCCGCCGTGGATCAGCGCTTCGGTGAGGCTTTTATAGGCGTCGGGCAGGCCGACATATTTGCCGACCACGCCGATCGTGACTTCGCCTTCCGGATTGTGGAGGCGATCGAGAATGTCGTCCCAGCGGGAGAGATCGGGCGCGGGGGCGTCGGTGATGCCGAACGCGCGCAGGACTTCCGCGTCGAGGCCCTCGCGGTGATATTGGAGCGGGACGGCGTAGATGCTTTTCGCGTCGAGGGCGGGAATGACCGCCTCTGTGCGGACGTTGCAGAATTGCGCGATCTTGGCGCGCTCGGCGGCGGGGAGCGGGCGATCGACGCGGCACAGGAGCAGATCGGGCTGGATGCCGAGGCTGGTGAGATCGCGGACCGAGTGCTGGGTCGGCTTGGTCTTCAACTCGCCGGCGGCGGCGATGTAGGGGACGAGGGTGGTGTGGATGAAGACCGCGTTCTTGCGGCCCTGTTCGTCGGTGCCGAGATCGTTGCGCAGCTGGCGGATGGCTTCGATGAAGGGCAGCGATTCGATGTCGCCGACGGTGCCGCCGATCTCGCAGATGATGAAATCGAGGGCGCCGCCATCCTCGTCCAGCAGCTCGGCCCGGGCGAAGGCCTTGATCTCGTTGGTGACGTGGGGGATCACCTGGACGGTGGCGCCGAGATAATCGCCGCGGCGCTCCTTGGCGATGATGTCGCGGTAGATGCGCCCGGTGGTGATGTTGTCGCTCTGGCGGGCGGGGACGCCGGTGAAGCGCTCATAGTGGCCCAAGTCGAGGTCGGTCTCGGCGCCATCGTCGGTGACGTAGACTTCGCCATGCTGGTAGGGCGACATCGTGCCGGGATCGACATTGAGATAGGGATCGAACTTGCGGATGCGGACGCGGTAGCCGCGCGCCTGGAGGAGAGCGGCGAGCGATGCCGCCATCAGGCCTTTGCCCAATGAGGAAACCACGCCGCCGGTGATGAAAATGAACCGGGTCATGGGAAGATGGGGTTAATCCGGGATCGTCCGATCGGGCAAGCCCAATCGGCCGGGGATCAGGCTTTTCACTGACATCCTGTCTCAAACCCGTTCGGGCTGAGCTTGTCGAAGCCCACCCCTTCTCCCCTTCAAAGGCGGATAAGAAAGGGCTGCCTTCGACAGGCTCAGGCCCAACGGAGTGGGTGGGGAAGTCGGAGCTCGACCACAGGCTCAGGCCGAACGGAGTGGGCGAGGAAGTCGGAGTTTACCCACCGGCTCAGGCCGAACGGATTGGGTGGGGAAGTCGGAGCCCAGCGAAGGCTAGGAACCAAGCTGCGCTCGATCCTTCGCGGCGGCTGCTTGGATGCCAGCCTTCGCTGCATGACGAGGAATTGTTCGAGGCCCTTACTGCTTCGGCGCGGCTTCGTTGGCTGGGGTGGGAGTGGGAACCGGGCGGATCTGGTCGCGGGCGGAGCTGGTGTTGGCGGCGGGGACGGCCGCGGCGGCGCCGGCGAGCGGATCATCGGCGAGCGGGACTTGCCCAGTCTGAACCTGGCCGGGGACGGGCGCGACCTGGCCGACCGGGCTGGTCGGCAGCGGGCGGCGAGACAGCGACGGATCGATCGTCGAAGGCGCGCGGTTCACGGCGGCGAGGCCGGCGAGCAGGATCGACAGCACCACGAACAAAGTCGCCAAAATCGAGGTCGCGCGGGTGAGGAAATCGGCGGCGCCGCGCGCGGTCATCAGGCCGGAGGAGGAACCGCCGACGCCGAGGCCGCCGCCTTCCGAACGCTGCATCAGGATCACCGCGACGAGCGCGGCCGCGACGATGGTCTGGACGACGAGAATGAAGGTGAAGAGCACGTCGGAGCTTTCTGGCTGGTTCGTCATGCCAGCGAAGGCTGGCATCCATGCTGACTCAGTATGGACCCCGGCCTTCGCCGGGGTGACGATATGATCCTGATCTAGAGGAAGAGGTCGCTTGCTTCAACCGCGGCCGGCGGCGGCGGCTTCGATGATGGGGACGAAGTCCTTTGCGGTGAGGCTGGCGCCGCCGACCAGGGCGCCGTCGACGTCCGGGACGGCGAACAGCTCGGCGGCGCTATCGGCCTTGACCGAGCCGCCATAGAGAATGCGCACGGTGCCGCCGCGATGGCCGAGGGCGCGGCCGAGTTCGGCGCGGATCGCGGCGTGCATCTCGGCTACGTCTTGCGGTGTAGCGCTGTTGCCGGTGCCGATCGCCCAGATCGGTTCATAGGCGACGACCAGCTCGCCTTCGCCTTCCGCACCGTCCGGCAGCGAGCCGCGCAGCTGTTCGGAGACGATCTCGACCGCCCTGCCCGCCCCGCGCTCCGCGTCGCTTTCGCCGACGCAGACGATCGCCTGGAGCCCTTGGCGGAGTGCGGCCTGGGCCTTGGAGCGAACGGACTCGTTCGACTCGCGGTGCTCGGCGCGGCGCTCGCTATGGCCGACGATGACCAGCCGGGCGCCGGCTTCCTTAAGCATCGCGGCGGACACGCTGCCGGTGCAGGCTCCGCTTTCCTGGCCGTGGCAATCCTGCGCGCCGATCGGCAGACCCGCAGCGCGGGCACGGGCGGGCGCGATCAAGGTGAAGGGCGGGCAGATCGCGACATCGACGCCCGGCGACTTGCGCGCGGCGGCGGCGATCGCACCCAGCTCGCCAAGCTGGGCGAGATTGCCGTTCATCTTCCAATTGCCGACGACGAGCTTGCGGCGCACCTGATTCTCCCTGTTCACCTGGCCCGACCTGGCGGGAGGATGTTTCCTTCAAGAGCTCGCGGCTGCGCCGCTCGCCCCACCCTCGGTCGCCTCCCGGAAGTCCGGAAGGGGAGGTATCTAACGTTGCCGTCGGGCGGCGCCAAGCTTGCCGGGACCCCGCGCGCTTTCTATGGCCCTTCCCTTCCCTCCCCGTCCGGACACCACATGCTCAATATCTTCCGTAAAGGCGCGTCTTCCAAGGTCATGCTGGTGGTGCTCGGCATAGGCCTGTTCGCGATCGTCGCGACCGGCTTCGGCACCGACGGCATGGGCGGGCTCGGCGGTGGCGGCACCGTCGCCAATCGTGGCGACACTCTGGTCAGCGTCGGCGGCGGCCATGCGGTGACGTCCAGCGAGCTGAGCGATCAGGTCACGCGCCAGCTGGCCCGGTTGCGGCAGCAGAACCCGGAGCTGGACGTGATCAGCTTCTTTCGCGAGGGCGGCTATGAGGAGATCCTGAACCAGCTGATCACCGCCAAGGCGATGCTGGCTTTCGGGCGCGAGCAGGGGCTGGGCGCGTCCAAGCGGATGGTGGACACCGAGATCGCCAGCGTGCCGGCCTTTCAGAATCTGGCCGGGCAGTTCGACCAGGAGGCGTTCCAGCGCGCTTTGCGGACCGAGCGGGTGACCGAAGAGCAATTGCGCGAGGACCTGGCGTCCAGCCTGATCCAGCGCCAGATCATGGCGCCGGTGACCGGATCGCCGTTCGTGCCGCAGAGCCTCGCCCAGCAATATGCCTCCCTGCTGCTCGAACAGAGGAGCGGCAGCGTCGGGCTGGTCAGCTCCGAGGCGGTGGCGAACGGGCTGGAGCCGAGCGAGGCGGAGATCAACGCCTTTTATCGGCAGAACCAAACTCGGTATGCGGTGCCTGAGCGGCGCGTGGTCCGCTACGCGCCGATCGGTGCCGAGCAGGCCGGTGCCGCCGCCCAGCCGACCGAAGCCGAGCTGCAGGCGGCGTATCGGCAGGCCGGGGCCAAATATGCCGCGCAGGAAGGCCGGACGCTGAGCCAGGTGGTGCTGCCCGACCAGGCGGCGGCACGCGCCTTCGCGGCCAAGCTCGCCGCCGGAACGAGCTTCGAGCAGGCCGCCGCGCAGGCCAGGTTCAGCGCCGCCGATACTCGGCTGGGGCCGCAGCAAAAGGCGGAGTTCGCGCGGCTGACCAGCGCCGCGGTGGCGAACGCCGCCTTCGCCGCGGCCCAGGGCGCGACCACTCAGCCGATACAATCGCCGCTCGGCTGGCACATCATCAAGGTGGACGCGGTGAATAACCGCCCGGCGGTGCCGTTCGCCAACGTCCGCGCGGAGCTGGCGGCGGAGGTCGGCGAGCGCAAGCGCCAGGAGGCGATCACCAACCTGGTCACCCGCGTCGAGGACGCGCTGAGCGGCGGCGCGAGTCTGGAGGAAGTCGCCCAGGCGAACGGGCTGCGCGTCCAGGAAACGCCGGCGCTGACCGCGACCGGGCAGAATCCGGGCGATCCGAAATGGGCGACCCCGGCGGAGCTTCAGCCCTTGCTCAAGGCCGCGTTCGAGATGAGCCCCGAGGAAGAGCCGGTGGTGGAAACGGTTGGCCCCGGCCGGTTCGCGATGATGGCGCTGAGCCGAACGGTTCCAGCCGCCCCGCCGGCGCTGGCGCAGATCAGGCCGCAGGTGCGGGCCGATCTGATCCGTGACCGCGCCTCGGCGCGCGCCCGGACGCTGGCGCAGAGCCTGGCCGACAAGATCAACCGCGGCACCGCGCCCACCCAGGCATTCGCGAGCGCGGGCGTGCGGCTGCAGCCGGTGCAGCGGATCAGCGCGCGGCGGATCGAGATCGCCCGGCCCGGCCAGCAGGTGCCGCCGCCGCTGGTGATGCTGTTCAGCCTGCCAAAGGGGCGCGCCAAGATCCTGGCGGCGCCGGGCGGTGTCGGCTGGTTCGTGGTGCATACGGAGGCGACGGTGCCGGGCAACGCCGCCGGCCAGCCGCAGCTGATCCAGGCGACCCGAACCCAGTTCGAGCGAATCCTGGGCGAGGAATATGGCGCCCAGTTCGCCCGCGCGGTGCAGGGCCGGCTGGAAGTGGAGCGGGACGAGGGCAAGATCGCATCGCTCAAGAAGCAGCTGCAGACCGGCGGCCCGGTCGCGCAGTAGATTTCAGCCTATCAGCCGGGCCAGGCGGCGCTCCAAGGTGGGCGCGAACGGGTTGGCGACGGTGACGCCGCGCCAAGCGAAGCCGTCCTGAAGATCTTCGGACAGGAGCAGATCGCAGCGGGCATGGACGGCCGCGGCAAAGATGATGGCGTCGTAAATCTGGAGCTGGTGGTCGGCAGCGAGTTCGAGAGCGGCGTCGAAGACAATGTGCTTCGTGGCGATGGCTTCGGTCGTGGCGCGCCAATCGGAGACTTTGCTCGCCGCGTCCCTGGAATTGAACCCACCTTTCCTGACCAGTATTCGGTGGAGTTCGGCGAAGCTCTGTAGTGCGACGACAGGCCGAATGCCGGCCGACGTGGTTCTGTCCAGCAGGCGTTTCGCTTGTCGAGCCTTGGTCTCGTCAACGGGCGTGGAACCGATGCCTTCGGCGTAGACCAGCACGTTGGTATCGAGCGCGACCCGGATCAAATTACCAGTTGCGATCGTATAAGTCTTCCCGCGTCCAGGGACCGATAACCTTGAACTCTTGATTGGCCCAGCTCGCCTTCAAGGCTTCATAGGCCTCGCGCAGCTGCTCCCGATCCGCAGCATCGTCCTGGGTGACCGGAACCAGCTTGATCTTGGGCTTGCCCCGCGACGTAACGGTCACCTCCGTTCCGTCTTCCACCACCCGCATCAGCTTTGAGAAGGAGCGATTGGCTTCGGCTGCCGAAACGATCATGGTCTTGGGCATGTCACTACTGTAGTGACTTGGCTGTGAACCGGCAAGGCAGCATGATCCTCGTCATCGACAATTACGACAGTTTCACCTGGAACCTCGTCCACTATCTGCGCGCGCTGGGAGCGGAGGTGCGGGTTGCGCGCAACGACGAGATCGGTGTGGATGAAGCGCTGACGAGCGGCGCCGACGGGATTCTGATCTCGCCTGGTCCGGGCACGCCGGACGGGGCCGGGATTTCGCTCCGGCTTGTTGAAGCCTGCGCGCGCGAGCGGCGGCCGCTGCTGGGCGTCTGCCTTGGCCATCAGGCGATCGGGCAGGTGTTCGGGGGCCGCGTCGAGCGAACCGCGCCGATGCACGGCAAGACAAGCGCGGTCAGCCATGACGGAACGGGGATGTTCGCCGGCCTTTCTTCCCCGTTCAACGCTGCGCGCTACCATTCGCTCGGGATCGCGGCCGATCGTGTTCCGGCCGAGCTGCTCGTTAACGCCACTGCCAACGACGCGACCGTGCAGGGCCTGCGTCACCGCGACCTGCCGATCCATGGCGTCCAATTCCACCCCGAGAGCATCGCCAGCGAGTGGGGCCGTGAATTGCTGGGCAACTTTCTGGCGCTGATCGCGGCCACGTCGTCGCGATCCCCAACGGCCGCTTGACAGGCTTACCCGCGTTTCCTACACGTTCCTCGTTCGTTCCTGACGAGGGCCGGTCTATGCTGACGCGCAAGCAACATGAACTGCTGAGCTACATCAACGAGCATCTGGCCGGCAGCGGCGTTTCGCCCTCGTTCGAGGAAATGAAGGACGCGCTGGAGCTCAAGTCCAAATCGGGCGTCCACCGGCTGATCTCGGCTTTGGAGGAGCGCGGTTTCATCCGACGGCTGCCGAACCGCGCGCGGGCGCTGGAAGTGGTCAAAATGCCGGACGCGGGCAACGTCAAGGCCGGCCCTGCCAAGGCGCCGGTGACGATCCCGATTGCCGCCAATGACGTGGTCGAACTGCCGCTGCACGGCCGGATCGCGGCGGGCACGCCGATCGAGGCGCTGCAAGGGACGGAAAGCCTCGCCGTCCCTGCCGCCCTGCTCGGCCCCGGCGAACATTATGCGCTCGAAGTCGCCGGAGACTCGATGGTCGAGGAAGGCATTCTCGACGGCGATTACGCGCTGATCCGCAAGACGGATATGGCGCGCGACGGTGAGATCGTTGTGGCGTTGATCAACAACGAGGAAGCCACGCTCAAGACCTTCCGCCGCGAAGGCCAGATGATCCGCCTCGACCCCGCCAACCGCCGCTACGACCCGCAACGCTACCGGCCCGAGCAGGTGGTGATCCAGGGCAAGCTGTCGGGGTTGCTGCGGCGTTATTGAGGCTGGTCCGTGCTCGGTTTGACCTGGTTCGACCTTGGTCGATGAGTGCTGGATTGGATTGGTCGGACAAAGCGGAGGGGCGAGATCGTGGCGCGTTTGAATTATGTTGAGCTGCCGGTGCGGGAGATCGGGCCGGCCAAGGCGTTCTATGAACAGGCTTTCGGTTGGTCTCTTACCGGTTTCGGGCCGAGCTATGCGGCGACGACGACGGGAGACACGGACATAGGATTGCAGGGCGATCCTGCGGAGGCGTCAAAGGCGCCGCTGCCGGTGATCGAGGTGGATGATCTCGAGGAGGCTCTGGCGGCGGTGGAGCGGGCGGGCGGGACGATCGTTGTTCCGATCTTCTCCTTCCCCGGCGGACGCAGGTTCCACTTCGCCGATCCAAGCGGGAACGAGCTTGCGGCGGTCAAGGGCGGGTGACCTTACACGCTGGCCGGCCCGGTCGAACGTCGGTTATCGAGTTCGACGTCATCGAATCAGTTCATTCGTAGTTCGTCGACCCGGACCCCGATCCGGGGCTGGGCTTCTTCAAACCGGGAGCAGGAAAGTAAGCCCTTGCCCGGATCAGATCCGGGCAGACGACGGCGTGTGATTTCGCCTGATGTCATCACGCTCCAACTCATCAAAGGGTGAGTAGGCCCCGGATCAGGTCCGGGGTGAACGACCTTGGGAAGTTCGCCGCGCGCTTGAACTTTACTTCCGGCTCTTGCGGGCAGCGTAGCGGGCGTCGCGGGCGGCTTTAAGTTCGGCCTCGGTGGGGGCGGCGGCGATCTTGGCGCGCGCCTCGTCGGCGGCGGCCTGGACGGCGGCCGCCTTGGCGGCGCGGGCTTCCTGCTCGGCGGCGAGCTTGGCGGCGCGCTTCTCGCGCTCGGCCGCTTCGCGAGCCAGGCGCGCGGCCTGGCGTTCGGCCGCGACCGCAGGGTCGATCGGCGGCTTGGCTTTCAAGGCTTCCAGCGCCTTTTGCTTGGCTTCGGCGGCGCGGCCGACCCGATCCTGGAACGTCGGGTCCTTGTACGACTTCATCTTGATCTAAACTCCTTGCGGCGCCCCAGCGCCCGGATGGCGCGGCGGTTCCGACTCCCTCCGGTCCAGGCTCTCGATCAATCCGGCCAATTCGGCAAGGCTCGCGACCTCGAAAAAGCGCCGATGACCGTTCGGAGCGTCCGCCGCTTCGTGGCTCCAGACCAGATGGTAGGGCACCAAGGCGGCCCAGGCACCGGCTTCGAGCGCGGGCAAGACGTCGGACCGCATCGAATTGCCCGCCATCAGCGCTTCTCCCGGCTCAACCCCGTGCGACACGAACACGCGGCGGTAGGTCGCGGCGCATTTGTCGCTGACGATCTCGACCCCGCTGAAATGATCGCCGAGGCCGGAGGCGGCGAGCTTGGCTTCCTGATGGTGGAGATCGCCCTTGGTGACCAGGACCAGCGGTGCGAGCGCGCTCAGCGCCGGCAGGGCTTCGCGCACGCCGGGCAGCATCTCGATCGGATGAGCGAGCATGTCGCGGCCGAGCGCGAGCACCGCGCGAACCGTCCCGCCAGGAAGGTCGTCGCCGGCAAGGTCCGAGGCCGTCTCCAGCATCGACAGGATGAATCCCTTGGCGCCGTAGCCGTAAGCTTGGAGGTTGCGATGCTCGGTCGCGTCCAAATGGCGCTGCACGTCCGCCGCCGGGGCGAAGGGCGCCATCAGTTCGGCGAAGGCCGCGAAGGTGCGGCGAAAGAAAGTCTCGTTGTGCCAAAGCGTATCGTCGGCATCGAGGCAGATAAGGCGGATCGGCATGGTCGAACTGATCCCGAGGATTACGCCCAATCAACGCGCAGGCTGAGCCTGTCGAAGCCCTGCCCCTCCTCCTCTCTTGCAAAAAAGAAGGACCGCCCTTGGACGAGCTCAGGGTCAGCGGAGTGGGGGGCGACCCGGCCTTTGATACCGATGGGAGCGCTCCGCCGCCAGTGCCCAGGGATGCTTTCCGACGTGATTGGCGACGGTGTCGATGCGCGGCGGATCGGAGAAGCGGATCGACAGGCCGCCGGTGCGGGCGAGCAGTACACGATCCGCTTTCAGCCAGCGCGGGCGGCAGCCTGGGGGCAAGCGGCGGTCGGACACGACGATGTCGGCGGCCGCGCAGGCCTGGATCATCTCGCGCCAGGGGACGAGGCGGGACGAGCGGGTGGCGAGCAGGCGCCAGCGGCGGCCGTCCCGGACGATGTCGGCGCTGCACAATTCGGCGCTGCACGAGGCGCCGGGGAGATCTTCGAGGGCGGGGAGTTCGCCTTCCTCGCCGGCCGATTCGCCGAGCATGTCACGCACATAATCGCCCGCCCGGCCGCGCAGGATCGCCATGCCGCCGTCGGGGGTGCGCAGCGCGAGGTGGCGACCGTCGCCGGTGACGAGAAGGTCGGGCGCGGGGGTCAGCATCGCCCAGATCGTGCCGGCGGCAATCGACAGCAGGCCCCAGCGCCGCCAGCGCGTTCGCCACAAAGCGAGCCAGAGCCCGCCGGCGACGATCAGCCCGAAGGCGCCGCGCGGCATGGTCGGAAGCACGGCAACCGCACCGGGCGCGCTCGCGACGGCGTGGGCGAGGGCGAGCAGGAGAGCGAGCGCGTGGCCGGCCAGCCACCACAGGGGCGCGCCGAGGCCGACGGTGTCGAACAGCAGAGCGAGTGCCTCGAGCGGCATGATGACGAAAGTTGTGAGCGGAATCGCGACGACATTCGCGAGCGCGCCGTAAAAGCCGGCCTTGTGGAAGTGGAACAGGGCGATCGGCATCAGGGCGGCCTCGACCACCAGGCCGGTCAGGACCAAGCCGAACAGGGCGCGGACGATCCGCTGCGGGAGCCCTTCCTCGCGGCGGGCGAGCAGCGCCTTGATGCGCGGATGTTCGTGTAAGGCGACCAGGGCGGTGATCGCGGCGAAGCTTAGCTGAAAGCTCGCGCCGACAAGCGATTCCGGCCAGAACAGGAGCACGATCAGCGCGCCGACCGCGACCAGGCGAAGGGTGAGCGCCTCGCGGCCGAGCGCGATGCCGGCGAGCACGAGCAGGGCGGCGACGCAGGAGCGTATGGTCGGCACCTCCGCGCCAGTGAGCAGGGTGTAACCGACTCCGGCCAGGGCTCCGGCGCCCGCCGCGATCAGGATCAGCGGCACCCGCAGCGCCAGGCGCGGGCTGAGCGCGAGCAGCTTGAGGGTGAGCAGCATCACCGCGCCGACCATCGCGGTGAGGTGGAGACCGCTGACGGACAGGAGGTGGGCGAGACCGGAGGCGCGCATCGCCTCGGCATCGGCTTCGGGAATAGCGCCCTGATCGCCGGTGGCGAGCGCGGCGGCGACGGCGCCCTCCCCTGTGTCGAGCCGCGAGCGGACGTGATCGGCGAGGCGCTGGCGGGTGCCGGCGAGGCGAGCGCGCCAGCCTCGCTCGGACGGTAATGCGACAACCTCCACCTTGCCGAGCGCGCGGCCGGTGCCGCCGATCCGCTGGAACCACGCGGCCTGCGAGAAATCGTAGACACCGGGCACGGCTTGCGGTGCCGGCGGCATCAGCCAGGCGCGCAACTTCACGGTCGCGCCCGGTTGAAGTGCGGCACTGGCGGCTTTCTCGTCGACGTTGACGCGGACGCGCGGCGGGAGATCCTGCTCGGGCGCGGTGCGAATCAGCAGCCGGACCGCTTCTCTGGCGGGAAGCTTCTGGACCGTCTCGATCGTGCCGCTGAACGCGACCATGCGCGCGCGCTCGACCCGGGGCGCGGAGGCGCGATCGGCTTTGGACCAGATGAGGGTGCAGCCGAGCATCGCCGCGAGGCTGAACAAGGCGACCGCGCGGCCGGCGCGGGTATCCGGCGCGAAGGCCAATGCGGCGGCGATCAAAGCGGCGGCGGCAAGCAGGAAAGCCGTCCAGGCGGCTCTGTCCGGCAGGATGAACCAGGCCGCGACACCGGCGCCGAGCCCGACGGGGAGCCACAGCGGAAGCTGTTCGCGTTCGGCTTCGAGAAGGGTTTCGATGCGCTCGCCGAAGCCGGCCGACCGCTCTTTCATCCCGGACTTGATGCGGGATCCAAGAACGTGGGGGCCCGCCGCTGTGGCCACTTACGTTCGCGTTCTTGGGTCCCGGCTTTCGCCGGGACGACGACGAGGGCGTGGCGGGCAACCACTTCGCGCACCGCGAGGGCCGCAGGTGTTGCCCGCGCGAGCCGCTGTGCTAGGGGCGCTGGAACCCGTCACCGGCTCATCCTTGGAGAAACCGCGCTTGAGCGCAAGCACCGCCGCCCCCGGACCTTCCGTCGTCACGCGCTTCGCGCCCTCGCCGACGGGGTTCCTGCATATCGGCGGCGCCCGGACCGCCTTGTTCAACTGGCTGTTCGCGCGTCATCATGGCGGCAAGTTCCTGTTGCGGATCGAGGACACGGACAAGGCGCGATCGACCCAGCCGGCGATCGACGCGATCGTCGAAGGCATGCGCTGGCTGGGTTTGGACTGGGACGGCGAGACCGTGTTCCAGTCCGCCCGCGCCGGCCGCCACGCCGAAGTGGCCCACCAGATGCTGGCCAGCGGCCACGCCTATCGCTGCTACGCGACATCGGCCGAGCTGGAGGCGATGCGCGCCGAGCAGCGCGCGGCCAAGCAGCCGCAGCGTTATGATGGGCGCTGGCGGACGCGCGAGTGTGGGCCCGAACAGGAAGGCATGCCGTTCGCGGTCCGGCTCAAGGCGCCGCGGGATGGCGAGACGGTGATCGAGGATGCGGTGCAGGGCCGCGTCGTCGTCCGCAACGGTGAATTGGACGACATGATCCTGCTGCGGTCGGACGGCACGCCGACCTACATGCTCGCGGTGGTCGTGGACGATCACGACATGGGCGTCACCCATGTGATCCGGGGCGACGATCACCTCAACAATGCCTTCCGCCAGCTCGGCATCGTCAAGGCGATGGCTTGGCCCGAGCCGGTCTATGCGCATGTGCCGCTGATCCACGGATCGGACGGTGCCAAGATGAGCAAGCGGCACGGCGCGACCGGCGTGATGGACTATCACGAACTCGGCATCCTGCCCGAGGCCTTGTCCAATTATCTGCTCCGGCTCGGCTGGGGGCATGGCGACGAGGAGATCATCGCGCGCGACGATGCGGTGCGCTGGTTCGATCTGGGCGGGGTCGGGCGGTCCCCTTCCCGCTTCGATCAGAAAAAGCTCGAGAACCTCAACGGCCATTATCTGCGCGAGGCGTCCGACGGTCGGCTGGCGGTGCTGGTCGCGCCGCGAATCGGGGCGCTGCTGGGCAAGAGCCTGTCGGACGACGAGCTCGCCTTGCTGACCCGGGCGATGCCGGAACTGAAGCCGCGCGCCAAGGACCTGAACGAGCTCGGCGAGGCCGCGACCTTCCTGTTCAAGAGCCGGCCGTTGGACATGGACGACAAGGCCGCGGCCCTGCTACAGGGCTCGGCCAGGGACTTGCTCGCCCTCCTTCATTCGGCCCTGACGGCGGTGCCGGACTGGTCCAAGGAGGCGACAGAGCAGGCCGTGCGTGAGGTGTCTGTGGGAGCCGGCGTCAAGCTCGGCCAGGTGGCGCAGCCGCTCCGCGCGGCGCTCACCGGACGCGCGACTTCGCCCGGTATTTTCGATGTGCTGGTTCTGCTCGGGCGGGAGGAAAGCCTCGCCCGGATCGCGGACCCGATCAGCAATGGGGAGCAGTGACGATGGCGGACGGCGCAACTCTGAAAGTCGGCGACAAGGATTATCAGTTCCCGGTCCTGTCCGGGAGCGTCGGGCCGGACGTGATCGACGTCCGCAAGCTCTACGCGCAGACCGGGCTGTTCACCTACGATCCGGGTTATACCTCGACGGGGAGTTGCGAGAGCGAGATCACCTATATTGACGGCGATCAGGGCATCCTGCTCCATCGCGGCTATCCGATCGACCAGCTCGCCGAGCATTCGACCTTCACCGAAGTGTCCTACCTGCTGCTCAACGGCGCGTTGCCGAATCGCAAGGAGCTGGACGACTTCACCTACACGATCACGCGCCACACCATGCTGCACGAGCAGCTGATGCAATTCTATCGCGGCTTCCGGCGCGATGCGCACCCGATGGCGGTGATGTGCGGTGTGGTCGGCGCGCTGTCGGCTTTCTATCACGACAGCACCGACATCACCGATCCCAAGCAGCGCATGATCGCCTCGCACCGGCTGATCGCCAAGATGCCGACGATCGCGGCGGCGGCCTACAAATACTCGGTCGGCCAGCCGTTCATGTATCCGCAAAACGACCTGAGCTACACCGGCAACTTCCTGCGCATGACGTTCGGCGTTCCGGCCGAGCCTTATGAGGTCAATCCGGTGGTCGAGCGGGCGATGCGGCGGATCTTCATCCTCCATGCCGACCATGAGCAGAATGCATCCACCTCGACGGTGCGGCTGGCCGGCTCGTCCGGGGCCAATCCGTTCGCCTGCATTGCCGCCGGCATCGCCTGCCTGTGGGGCCCGGCCCATGGCGGGGCCAACGAAGCCGCGCTCAACATGCTGCGCGAGATCAAGACGCCGGACCGGATCCCGCAATATATCGCGCGGGCCAAGGACAAGGACGATCCGTTCCGCCTGATGGGCTTCGGCCATCGCGTGTACAAGAACTTCGATCCGCGCGCGAAGGTGATGCAGAAGACGGCGGAAGAAGTGCTGAACGAGCTCGGCATCAGCGACCCGATCTTCGACGTCGCCCGCGAGCTCGAGCAGATCGCGCTCAGCGATGAGTATTTCATCGAGAAGAAGCTGTATCCGAATGTCGATTTCTATTCGGGCGTGATCCTGTCGGCGATCGGCTTTCCGACCTCCATGTTCACCGCCCTGTTCGCGCTCGCCCGCACGGTCGGCTGGGTCGCGCAGTGGAACGAGATGATCTCCGATCCCGACCAGAAGATCGGGCGTCCGCGGCAGCTTTATACGGGACCGACGCAGCGGGATTATGTGCCGGTGGATCAGCGTTAGGATTGGGGGAAGCCCCGACATGGCGCGGCTTCGGAGGGCTGAACCCGCACGGAACAGCGTTAATTCGGCGGTTCTGGACGCCTTACCTCACGCTGACATCCAGACCGTGGTCTTCTTCAAACGAGACGAGCTAACAACCGACCTGATTTGCTGCGACATCGAGATCGGCGGTCGGGTTTGGTTCTTCCATGAGGAAGTTGAAGGCTGGAGATTGCTGCTCCAGCACCTGCAGCAACTGCCTGGATTCGACCTCGACTGGTATGCTCGAGTGTCACAGCCGCCGTTCGCAAACTCCGAGACCGTCGCATTCAGGCGCGATCGGAGCGAGGCCTCCCCCTATCGGGGATGAACCTCGATCAGCCTAGGATGTTGGGAGGAGCGTGAACGCTGGCATTCGAGAGTTCTCCGATCCGCATACCGGTGCGCGCGACGTATTCCGGGCCGGGCTGATCAGGGCGCGATGTTTTTAGACTGATCCAAGCACCATCGTCGGCCCGGACTTGATACGGGCCAGGGCTTACCTGTTTGCCGATTCCGCTGGAGAAGAAGGCTTGGCCCGGGTCAAGCCCGGGCTGACGTGAAACAGGGCGCTACTTTGCTGCACGCGCTGGTTGGCCAGCGCTCACCCTCTCCCAACTACGCCTAGGCGCCTACGTCGCCAAGGCTTCGCATCCCTATCCCATCAAGGTAGAGGGGAAACATGGGGCGGGTGAGCAGTTACGGGTGAATGAGCCTCAACCTCTCGACCTCCTCCGATCCGCGCGCCGCTGTGGCGGATGCGTTTCGAACGGCACTCGAAGGATTTGACAGCACCCACCCCGCGCTCATCCTTGGCCATTTCGATGCGGATGGACTGTCGGCGGTGGCGATCCTGAAGCGGGCGCTGGATCGGGCCGGCCGTGCGTCCGACATCCGGCTGGTCGGAAAAGGCGAGAACCCCTGGTCGGCTTCGATCCGTGCCGAAGTTGCGCAGCGCCGGCCCGGCGGGCTGATCGTGACCGATCTGGGCGTGCGGGAGGGCGACATCGCTCCGGGCGTACCGACCGTGATCGTCGACCACCACGTGCCCACCGGTGTGCCCGGCGCGGCAACGGTGATCAGCGGCAACGGTCTCGCGCCGGAGCCCACCTCCGCGCTGCTGACTTATTGGTGCGCACAGGCGCTTGGCGACGCGAGCGACCTCCTGTGGCTCGCCGGGCTGGGCCTGATCGGCGACATGGCGGAAGGCCTGGGCTTTCCCGAAATGGCCGAGGCACAGCAGCGCTTCGGCAAAACCGCGCTGCGTGACGCGGTGTCGCTGATCAACGCACCGCGGCGGGCGGCGGCGGCCGATGCCGGACCGGCACTGAAGCTGCTTCTGAACGGCGGTGGGCCCAAGGACGTGACGTCGGGCAGATATCCCGAAACGGCGGCACTGCTGGCCGCGAAAGCGGAGGTGAAGGCCGAGCTGGACGTGGCCAAGCGGGTTGGGCCGAAGATTAGGGGCGACGTCGCCCTGATCCGCTTCCATTCGCCGTGCCAGATCCATCCGCTGGTGGCGCAGCAATGGCGGGGGCGGCTCAAGGACAAGATCGTGCTGGCGGCCAACACCGGTTACCGCGCCGGCTGGGTACATTTCGCCGCGCGCACCGCGAGCGGGCGGGACCTGATCCAGTTCCTCGCCGAGCGGCGGCCGGGCGGGGCGGACGAGAATTACGGCAGTGGGCATGTCCAGGCGACTGGCGGGGCGTTGCGGCCGGACGATTGGAACGCGTTCGTGCGGGGATTGGGATTTCCTGAGGAACAGATACCCTCACCCGGGTCCCACGAAAGTAGTAGATTCGTGGGTGCACCCTCACCCTCCCACTCGGCTGGCGCCGAGCGGGTCCCTCCCTCTCCCCTGCGGGGAGAGGGGCTGAAGGAAGCGGTTTCATGACGACATTGCGCCCGCTGCGGCTCGGCTTTCCCGTCAAGGTGATGGGGCGGCCGGACTTGAAGTCGAACGACACGCGCGGGTGGCGCAAGAACCCGCATCTCAAATGCTCGCTGGAGCATGTCGACAAGATCATCGATTACCTGGCCAAGGTCGGGATCGATTTCTACCGATTCTCGTCGGACCTGGCGCCCTATGCGACTCATCCGGACATGCCGCAATTCCACAACATGGTCGCCGAGAGCGATGCGGAGCTGGCGGCGTTCGGCGCCAAGGTGCGCGCGCTCGACATCCGGGTCGGCTTTCACCCGTCGCAATATGTGCTGCTCAACGCGCCCAATCCGGAGCTGACGCGCAAGAGCATCTGGGACCTGTCGAGCCAAGCCGAGATCCTCGACCGGATGGGGATGGGGCCGGAGGCGGTGCTCGTGACCCATGTCGGCGGCGTCTACGACGATCGCGAGGCGAGCCGCGCGCGCTGGATCGACGGCTGGGAACAATGCCCGGAGCATGTTCGGCGCCGGCTGGTGCTGGAGAATGACGATATCCGCTTCTCGGCCGCGGACGTGCTGTGGATCCACGAGCGGACGGGCGTGCGACTGGTGTTCGACTACCAGCATTTCTGGTGCCTCAATCCGGAGCGGCTGGAGATGCGGCCCACGCTGGAGCGGTTTCTGGCGAGCTGGACCGACGGCGCGCGGCCCAAGATCCATTTCTCGTCCCCGCGCACCGAGCTGCGCGAGGTCAAGCGCAAGATCAGTCCCAAGCAGCGCGCCGCCGCGAAGAGCGGCAAGGCGCGCCCACGCAAGGGCGAGGTCACGCTGGCGCCGGTCAAGGCTACGGCGCGGATCAAGACGGTGCTGCTGCCGCCGATCTGGACCGGCCATGCCGATTTCACCAATCCGTTCGAATTCGCGACCTTCATGCGAATGGCGGACGGGCTCGAGTTCGATGTGATGATGGAGGGCAAGTCGAAAGATCTGAGCCTGTTGAAGCTCAAGCCGGACCTGCTGCGCTACGCTCCCGACGTCGCCGCCAGGTTCGGCATCTGCCCAGGCGACGCGGCGCAGCTGGAAGCTGCCGAGCGTTTGCTGGACGAAGGCGTCGCGGCCGAAAGCGAGCCGGATGTGGACGAAGGCGATGGGGCGCTGCCGGAGGCGGCTTGAACGCTTTCCCATTCCTGATGCCGCGCCGACGGTCTGTGTCTAAGACTTTGTGCCGGCATGGGAAACCATCGCCTTCAGCCGTGGTTAAGCGACTTGGCGTTACGCGCGCGATATTGTATCCAACGTCTCCATGCTGCTCGAGAAAGGGCGTAATTTCATGTCTTTCTCCCACAAACTTCTGACCCTGGCCGCACCGGCGGCGTTGCTGGCTTTATCCGCCTGCGCGACCGGATTGCCGACGCAGGTTTCACGCTTCCAGGCGCTGCCTGCACCTGCCGGCCAGAGCTTCATCATCCAGGCGACCGACCCGCAGAATCAGGGCGGGCTCGAATTCTCCCGCTATGCCGATCTGGTCCGCCGCAACCTGATCTCCGAAGGCTATGTCGAGGCGTCCTCGCCGGCGAGCGCGACTTTCGTGGTCAGCCTCGATTACGGCGTCGACAATGGCCAGACCAAGGTCGTCACCCGCCCCGGTATCGGCGGCGGCTTCGGCTTCGGCAGCGGGTTCGGAGCCGGGTTCGGCTTCGGGCGGTTCGGCTATCACCGGCCCTTCTACTCGCGCTTCGGCTATGGTGGCGGGTTCCGGTCGCCTTTCTATTACGGCTGGAACGATCCTTTCCTGAGCGGATATGGCGAGGTGGACAGCTATACGGTCTACACCTCCTACCTCGATCTCGACATCAAGCGGACCGCCGACGGCCAATCGCTGTTCGAAGGCACCGCCAAGGCGCGCTCGCGGACCGACAATCTGCAGGTGCTGGTGCCCAATTTGGTGGAGGCGATGTTCACCGGCTTCCCGGGCAATTCGGGCGAGACGGTGCGGATCACGGTGCCGCCGCCCCAGCGGCCGCGCGGCTGAGCGTCGCGGCACCGACGGTAAGAGGAGGGCCGGGCGACCGGCCCTTCTTTTTTTGCCCGTTCAACCGGCGTTCAATGAAGTGACCGGAGAGCCGGCGTGGGGATGACGACCGGGGAGAAGAACTTTGCCTACCAGATCAACGCGCTTGGCCGTGACTTTGATGCTGGCCGCGAGCGCGCTGCCGAGCGCCGCTCAGGCGCCGGCCGCCGCGCAGGCCGACGAGATCGTGGTGACCGCGCAGCGCTCCGGAATTCCGGTCTGGCGGGTGACCGGCCCGAAGACGACCCTGGTGCTGGTCGGGTCGATCGAGGGCGTCGCCAGGGAGACGCGCTGGAGCCCGGACTCGCTCACCCAGACTTTGCGCAAAGCCGATCGGATCATGTTCCCGAGCCAAGTCGGAGTCAGCGCCGGCGCGTTCAGCATCATCGGCATGGTGTTCAAGCTGCGCAAGCAGGCGACCTTGCCCGGCGGCCAGACACTCGCCAACCTGCTGCCCGCGGCGGATTATCAGCGGCTGGTCGCGCTCAGCAGGCGGGGCGTGCTGAAGCCGGGCTTCGAGCGTCGCCACCCGCTGCATCTCGCGATCGCGCTGAGGAGCCGGGCGGAGAAGCAGGCCCAGCTCGCCGCGGGCGCCGATCATTACGTCCGGCGGGCGGCGAAGAAGTATAAGCTGACCACCGTCCCGATCAGGAACGTGCGGGCAAAGGCGATCGCCGGGGATTTCTTCGCGATTCCGCCCAGGGCCTATCTCACCTGCCTGATGGACACGGTGCGGATGACGGAAGCGGGGCCGGCGGCGATCCGCGCGCGCTCGGCCGCCTGGGCGCAGCGGCGCGTGCCCGACGTGATGGCATCGCCGGTCGAGCCGGCCTACGAAAGCTGCTCGGCGGCAGTATCGGCGGCGCTGCCCCGCGCCGATCTTCGCGGGCAGATGCGTGAGCTGATGGGCCAGCCCAAGGTCACGGTGGCGGTGGTCGACCTGCACAGCCTCGCCACCCGCGGCGGGGTGCTGGACGACCTGTCGGCGGCCGGCTTCGACATACGCGGGCCCCGCTGGACGCGCTGATCCTGTCCCGGCGCGGGAAGACCCAAGCTTTCCAAGACTTTTCTTTCAGGTCCGTCCGAAGCAAACGCCCCGTCAACCTAACCGGTCTATGTCCGGGGACACGGATATGCGCACCCAGGTTCTCATCACCATCGATACAGAATTCTCGATCGGCGGCGCGTTCGCCGATCGGGCGCGGCTGCCGATCGGGGAGACCAACGTCACCTGCCCGGTCGACGGGCGCGAGCAAGGGCTCGGTTTCCTGCTCGAAACTTTCGCCCGCCACGGCACGAGTGCGACCTTCTTCGTCGAGGCGCTGCAGACCGCCTGGTTCGGCGATGCCCCGATGGGTGCGATGGTCGAGCGAATCCTGGCCGCCGGTCAGGATGTGCAGTTGCACCTTCACCCATGCTGGACGGCGTTTCGCGACGGCGACTGGCGGGCGCAGCTGAACGGGCGCGCTCCCGACGATCGTTGTGACGGGCGGGAAGCCGATGCGCTGACAGGCCTGATCGACGACGGGATCGCCGCCCTCCGCCGCATGGGCGCGCCGCCGCCGGTGGCGCTTCGGACGGGCAATCTGCGGGCGGATCGCAACGTGTATCGGGCGATGCGGACGGCCGGGCTGGCGATCGGATCGAATGTCGGCCTGGGGCTGAACCGTCCGGCGGACCCGGCGCTGCGGCTGCGCGGCGGCCGGCACCTGATCGAGGGCGTGCTGGAAGTGCCGGTGCTGACTTATCGGCAGGCGGGCCTCGGCGGGCAGCCGGCCGACCGCCTGTTCACGACGACGGCCAGCTCCACCGCCGAAACCGAGCATCTGCTGTGGGCGGCGCGCGACGCCGGCGCCGAGACGGTCGTGCTGCTCACCCACCCGTTCGAGTTCATCAAGGGCGATCGCCTCGATCCGGCCCGGCAGCGCGTCAACCGGGTCAACCAGCGTCGGCTGGAGCGGCTATGCGCCTTTCTCGCCGACCATGACGATGCGTTCGAATCGGTCAGCTTCGCCGATGCCGCGCCGGGCTGGTTGGCGGCGCCCGAGATGCCGGAGCCGCAGCTGACCGTTCCGCTGCTGCCGGTGCTCGGCCGCATGGTGCAGAACAAGGCCAATGATCTCCTCCCCGCGCTCTAGGAGCCTGTATCTGCGCGCCACAGATGGCCCCGCCTTCGTCCAGGCGCGGTTCGGATCGGTGCGCGGGCTGGCACGCTTGGGGCTGTCGCGGGCCGCGTCAAGCGCCGGTGCGTATCGCGCTTTCGAGCGGGTCGAATGGGGCCAGGTCCGCCGGCTCGTGTTCGTCTGTTCGGGTAACATCTGCCGCAGCCCCTATGCCGAGCGCCGAGCGGTGCTGGCGGGTTTTCCGTCCATTTCCGTGGCGCTACGCGGCGAATCCGGGCTGCCGGCCGACCCGGCCGCGCGCGCGGCGGCATGGGCGGCGGGCGTCGATCTGGACGGCCATCGCTCAACCGCGATCGCCGGGGCCGATCTGCGGGCTGGGGATCTGCTGATCGCGATGGAGCCGTGGCAAGCCCGCCAGCTTCAGGCGCGCTGTCTGAGCAACGGCGTGCAGGTGACGTTGCTCGGTCTGTGGTCGCGCCCGAAGCGGCCGCATCTCCACGATCCGTTCACCCTGCCCGAGGCTTATTTCCACAGCTGCTTCCAAGTCATCGACAGCGGCGTCTCCGCTATCCTCGCGCGCGTCGACCGCCGGTGATCGGGCCGCCGCTGATCCTGCTCGGGATCGACAGCCCGATCGGGCTCAGCCTGACGCGTGAGCTCGGCCGGGCGGGCGTGGAGGTTCATGGGATCGCGCGGGACAGGCGCGCGCTGGGGCTCTACTCGCGATGGCTGACCCGGGGGCATATTCGCCCGGAGGACGAGGCAGGCACGCTGTCATTGCTGCGCCGCATCGCCCGCCGCACGGGCGCGCGGTTCGTGATGACGGTGTCGATGGGCGATGCGTTGATGGTCCAGGCGGCGGCCGAGGCCGGCCGGCTGCCGGGGCTCAAGCCGCTCCTGCCCGGCTCGGACAAGCTTCATCTGGTCAACGACAAGGCGGCGATCTGCCGGATCGCGGAGCGGCTCGGCATCGCCGTCCCGCACAGCTGGGAGCCGACATCCGGCTCCCTGGCGGCAGGCCTGCCCGATCTGTCCTACCCACGCGTGCTCAAGTGGCGCGATCCGGAGGTCGTGGCCGACCGGCTCGCCGCTCACGGCCTGCCGCTGCTCAAGACCGAATATGCGCACGATCCGGCCACCCTGACCGCGATCCTCGAACGCTATCGCGCCGCCGGCATCTTCCCGATGGTGCAAAGCTATGCGCCCGGTGCCGGCCTCGGCCAGATGTTCGTGATGCATCGGGGAGCGGCGACCCTGCGCTTCCAGCATCGGCGGCTGCATGAATGGCCGCCGGAAGGCGGTGTCTCGACCTTGTGCGAGAGCGTGGACGCCGGGGCGCATCCCGACCTGATGGCCCGCTCCGAAGCGCTGCTGCGCGAGATCGGGTGGGAAGGACCGGCGATGGTCGAATATCGCCATGACGAGCGCAGCGGCCGCGCGGTGCTGATGGAGATTAACGGCCGTTTCTGGGGAAGCCTGCCGCTCACCGCGCAAGCCGGCGCCCTGTTCGGCGTGGCCACCTACTGCGCGCTCGGGCTGGACCTGGCGATGCCGCTGGTGCCTTCGTACAAGGCCGGGCTTCGGTGCCGCTTCATGATCGCCGAGACGCGCAGATTGTGCCGGATCCTGTTCGCGCGCGGCTCGATCCCCGATCGAAACCTGCGTTTCTCGGGCCTGCGGGAGCTTGGCCTCTACCTGAAAGGCTTCGTCGACGGCTCGCGCTACTACGTCTTTTCGTGGCGCGATCCCCTGCCCTTCTTCGCCGACATGCTGTTCGTCGCGCGCAGGGCGGTCGAAGCGGCAGGTTCGATGTTGCGATTCAGGGCACGACCGATCGGCGATCGGCCGCAGGCGATCAAGGGATAGAGACGTGTCATCGTCCCTGAAGGCGCTGCTCTCGTTATGGAAGCCAAGGTGCTCAACCGGGATGCCGGCTTCGTCAGCGTCGGCCAGCCGAACGGTGCCGGGCCGGATTATGAGTATCAGCCCGGATGAGGATGAGAAACTCGGCCTCGTCTACACGGCCCGAGTGGCGCTTGAGCGTTTGACGATCAATCGCGGCAACGCCCATGTTGCTCTGTTGCCGGGCATGTCGGCGACCGCGACATCAAGACCGGGAAGCGTAGCATCCTGAGCTATTTGCTAAGTGCCATCGACGAGGCACGCTTGGAAGCGGGGAGAGAAAGATGATGCGACTGACCGCCTTGTTGCCGCTGGTGCTGTTGGCGTGCATCGGCCCCAGTGATGCCGTACGGTCGGTCGCCCTTGTCAGCGAGCAGCAGGCCGATGCCGCTCTGGCCGCCTTCGAGGCGAGCAATCCGAGCTGCGAAATTTGGTCGAATTGGCAGAAGATGTGCTCCCGCATCGGATCGACGGTTCATTGCACCATCGATCGCGCCAAGCGTGTTAAACCGTCCGCCCCGTTCTGCGTGGGCCAATGGGAAGAGGCGACGGAGGAAGAGCAGGCTTCGCGCATGCGCTTCTGCGAAGAGCCAGATTATCTTACTTTCGGTAAGAGACGCTTGCCCGCGTGCAATCGTTATAGGGCAGATCGCCCTTTTAACGGGCGGCGGCTTAAACCTATCATCTCTCCAGCGTGCGCCGAGTGGCGTGAGGAGAAGACCAACAAAAGAGCGGGTCCCTACTCGACTAGCGGCTACTATTGCGCACATTTTACATTTGAAGGCTGCCGAGACACTTCTCTTCGGCAAGCAGAACTCTCAGCATTAAAGGCCGATAGCGACGGAATTATCGCAGGATACGAAGTGGGAACAAGACTAGACAAGGTTCCGGTACACGGACTTTCATGCGGAGTTGGACAATGAGCGGTCATCAGGGCAGCGCCATCGGAATAGATGGAGGTACTCGGACAGGATGTGGCGTTCGCTGTTACCAGCCTTCCTTGTAGGTTTGCTCATCGCCCCGAGCCTGGCCGCGGGTATAGGCTACTCTCGCAACCAGCAGCACGCGGACGTTGCGCTCGCGGCGTTCGGAGAAGCCAATCTCCAATGCCAGCTCTGGACGAATTGGCAAAAGATGTGTTCCCGCACTGGGGAAGGTGGCGCCGTCGCTTGCAGCACCGATCCGGATCGTCCTGTTGCACCTTCGGAACCGTTCTGCACCGCGGGCGAAGCGGCACCGCCCACGCGCGCTCAGGTGAAATCGTTCGAACGGTTCTGCAAGCTCCGCAGAACTTCTTTGGGCGGGACACCTTAGAGCTTTGCGGCGGAGGCGAGAACAGGCCGTTCAATGGGCGCCGCATCGCAGCAAGACAGCACGCCTGGTGCGAACTCTGGGCGGATCAGAAGAATCGTCTGGTGTGTCAGTCCGGAAGCTCGAACCTGGATGGCGTGCCGCACTGCGATCAAGCGGCTGGCCGGCGCAAGCGGGTTAATTCCAGGCTTACCTGTGTCCGTCAAACGGTCCCGAGATGGTGCCAGGAGCCATCGTTGCTAGGCAACGGGCCTCAATATCCGTTCACCGAGGAGTTTGCGATGCCCGGCACGATGAAATCGAACCACACGGTTTTCGGAGTCCATTGCTCGGGAGTACGTAACGATGCCCGGTAAGCTGAGATCGCTGTTCCGGGGATCGCCCTCGAACGTAATCCCGGCAGGGCTAGAGCGTGATCCGCCCGCCTTCATCCGCTTAGAGCGTGATGAGATTAGCTTGCATCACCTGTCATGCTGAACTTGTTTCAGCATCCATTCTCGATGCGGCAGTGCGGGTAACCAGATGGACCCTGAAACAAGTTCAGGGTGACGATTCGATCTGATTTCATCTGCCTCTAGCCTGAGCTCGTCGAGGGCCTGACCTTTCCTGTCGCTCGGGTAAGAAGGACAGGGCTCCGACAACCCCGGATTAAGTCCGGGGCTGAGCGGATCGTGGAAGAGGGGCCGAGCACTTTCGAAACAACGAAAGGTTCGGTCCAGGACCCTGCGTCTGCGCTTCAGCTTTCGAGCTGGCGGGTGAGCAGGCGGATGTCCGAATCGAGCTCGGGGTCCTGGGCGCGCAGTTTCTCGATCTGGCGGACGGCGTGGATCACGGTGGTGTGATCGCGCCCGCCGAAGCGGCGGCCGATTTCGGGCAGCGAGCGCGGGGTCAGCTGCTTGGACAGATACATGGCGACCTGGCGCGGGCGGGCGACTTCGCGGGCGCGGCGGGCGGACGTCATCTCCGCCTTGCGAATGCGGTAATGGTCGGACACGCGGGTCTGGATCTCATCGATCGAGATCCGGCGCTGGTTGGCGCGCAAGGTGCTCGCCAGCACTTCCTCGACAAAGGCGAGATCGATCGCGCGATTCTGCAGGCTGGCATAAGCGGCGATGCGGTTGAGGGCGCCCTCCAGCTCACGCACGTTCGAGCTGATCCGCTTGGCCAGAAAATTCACCACCTCGGGCGGGACATGAACTTCGGGAAGCGTTTCAAGCTTCTTGATGATGATGTTGAGGCGCAGTTCGAGATCGGCCTGGTTGATGTCGGCGACCAGGCCCCAGCTCAGCCGCGACAGGATGCGCGGTTCGATCCCGTCCAGATCCTGCGGCGCGCGGTCCGAACTGATCACCAGCCGGCTGCCGGCGGAGATGATCTCGTTCATCGTGTGGAAGAATTCTTCCTGAGTCGATTCCTTGCCGGCGATGAACTGGACGTCGTCGATCATCAGCAGGTCGGCCGATCGCAGCTGCTGCTTGAAGCGGATTGTGTCGTTACCGCGCAGCGCCGCGACGAATTCGACCATGAACTTCTCGGCCGACATGTAGAGAATCTTTGCGCCCGGCCGGCGGGCGCGGAATTCGTGGCCGATGCCGTGCAGCAGATGGGTCTTGCCGCGCCCGGTCCCGCCGTGAACGAACAGGGGGTTGAAGGCGACCTTGTCGGCGGTGGCGAGCGTGCGGGCGGCGTTGAACGCGACCTCGTTCGCCTTGCCGACCACATAAGTGTCGAACCGGTAGCGGGGCTCGAGCTGGGCCGCATAGAGGCCGGTCGGCTCCTGGACCGGCGCGGGCTCGGGTGCGGGGATCGGAACGGAGGCGGCGGTGCGGACAGGCTCGACGCCCGATCCGGCAAGGACCAGCACTTCGCGAACGGCGGGGATCGCCGTCCTCCAGGCAAGGGCGAGCCGATCGGCGAAGTGAGTCTGCACCCAATCGGCCATAAACTGGGAGGGTAGCTCGAGCCGGACGGCGCCGCTGTCCGGGCAAAAGCCGCCAAGCGAGATCGGGCGCAGCCAGCCGTCGAAGGTACGGGCGCCGCAATCGCGGCGAAGCCCTGAGCGGATCAGGTCCCAAGCCGCCAGAATCGGTTCCGGAAGCTCGTTCTGGCTAAGCAACGCACCATCACTGGCCGGCGTCTGGCTCACGCACGCACCCCTTCCTTCAATGCCGCACCAGCGGCTTTTACGCGAAGCAAACTCTCCCCGTTTCGGCAAACACCCCCCGGTGACGCCGATTCCGAACATCGTTCCGCTGTTTTTAGCCCCGCCGGAGATTCGCCGCCGGGAGCCCGTTTCTGGGGCCGGAGCGGACGCCGGACAAGCGGTAAAAGTCACCGGAGTGAAATATATGCCGTTGACACGCAAAACCGCCAAAGCCGGCTATTGCACGGAAAACCGCCGCATTTCCGTCAGTTCCGGATGTCGAGACGATCCGCGATCGGAGCGAATCGCGAGGGAGATCCGCGATTCGTTAACGTCGAGCCCGCGCAACAAAAAACCCGCCGGCGAGCGGCGGGTTCGTTGAACCTGTAGCAATCCGAAGCGCGGCTCAGGCGAGCGCGGCGACCCGCTTGGTCAGGCGCGAGATCTTGCGCGATGCGGTATTCTTGTGAACCACGCCCTTGGCGACGCCGCGCATCAGCTCCGGCTGAACCCGGCGAATCGCGGCCTCGGCCTGCGCCTTGTCGCCACTGGCCAGCGCGGTTTCGACCGCCTTCACAAAGGTGCGGATGCGGCTGACGCGAGCACCGTTGATGGCCGCGCGACGATCGTTGCGGCGGATGCGCTTCTTTGCTTGCGGCGTATTCGCCATTCGTTCGAGCCTTTTCGCGATGTAAATGAAAACGGCGCGGGCATGGCTCCGCACCGGTCAAGCCGCTCACCTACCGATCCGCGCGGCGCAGGTCAAGCTTCAGCGCTGGCAGCGGGGGCAATAAAAGGTCGATCGGCCGCCTTCCGCGCGGCGGCGGACGGGAGCCTGGCAGCGGCACGGCTTCCCTTCCCGGCCATAGACCAGGAACTCCTTCGAGAAATAGCCGAGCTCGCCATCGGGGCGGGCATAATCGCGCAGGGTCGAGCCGCCGGCATCGATCGCGGCGAGCAGCACGGCGCGGATAGCCTCGACCAGCCGGCCAAGCCGCTCCCGCCCGATCCGCCCGCCGGCGCGACCCGGGGCGATCCCGGCCATGTGCAGCGCCTCGCAAACATAGATGTTGCCGAGCCCCGCCACGATCCGCTGATCGAGCAGCAAGGCCTTGATCGGCGCCGCCCGCCCAGAGAGCGCCGCCGCGAGCGTGCCCGCGTTGAAATCGGGACCGAGCGGCTCCGGCCCCATCCGGCGGAACGGTTCATGGTCGCCCAGCCCATCCGTTCGGACCAGATCGACCGAGCCGAACCGGCGCGGATCGTTGAGCGCGAGGCGATGTCCGGAATCGGTGGCCAGAACCAGATGATCGTGGATGCCCAACGCCTCCGGATCGATCCGCCAGCGGCCCGACATGCCGAGGTGAAATACCATCGTATCGCCCCGGTCGGTGTCGATCAGCCCGTATTTGGCGCGCCGGCGAAGCGCGGTCACGCGGGCCCCGGTGAGGCGCTGGCGCAGATCGGGCGGGAAGGCACGGCGCAGATCGGCCCGGCGCGCCTCGACGGAGGCGATGCGGCGGCCTTCCAGCACCGGCCGCAGGCCGCGCACCGTGGTTTCGACTTCGGGAAGCTCAGGCACCGATCGGGGCCGGCATATCGGGCGTGCACATCTGCGCCCTCCCCTGCTAGAGGCAGCCGCGATGGACAAGGTTTCTTTCGGCTTCGAGGATGTCGCCCCGGATGAGAAGACGCGGCGGGTGGGCGGCGTTTTCTCGCGCGTGGCATCGCGCTACGATCTGATGAACGACCTCATGTCGGGGGGCATGCACCGGCTGTGGAAGGACCAGTTTGTCCGGCGGGTGAAACCCCGGCCGGGCGAGACGATCCTCGACATGGCCGGCGGCACCGGCGACATCGCGTTCCGGATGGCGGCGCGCGGCGCGCAGGTCACGGTCGCGGACATCAATCCCGAAATGCTGGCGGTCGGGATCGACCGCGCCGCCAAGCGCCGCATCGAGGGCCTGGTCTGGGCGGAGGAGAATGCGGAAGCCTTAAGCTTCCCCGATCAGACGTTCGACGCCTACACGGCCGCGTTCGGGCTTCGCAACGTCACCCATCTCGATCGCGCGCTGGCCGAGGCGCACCGGGCGTTGCGGATCGGCGGCCGCTTTTTCTGCCTCGAATTCTCGACCACCGAATGGCCCGGTTTCCGCCAGCTTTACGACGCATATTCGCACCAGGTGGTGCCGAGGATCGGACAGGCGGTGGCCGGGGACGAGGCGAGCTACCGTTATCTCGTCGAATCGATCCGCCGGTTTCCGGCGATGCACGAATTCAAGCTGATGATCGAACGCGCCGGCTTCGTGCAAGCGCGGGTCGAGCCGATCCTGGGCGGCGCCGTCGCCATTCACAGCGGCTGGAAGATTTGACCGCACCCGCCGTTCACGTCTGGCGGCTGCTGAAGTGGGGCCGGGTGCTGGCGCGGCACGGTGCGCTGCGCGGGATCGAGCGCGATCCGAACACGCCGACGCCGGTGCGGCGGCTGGCCCGGATCGCGCGACTCGGCGCGCGCGTGCCGAAGGTTCCCGCTTATGCCGCCGCGTTCCAGCGGATCGGGCCGGCCGCGATCAAGCTCGGCCAGGCGTTGGCGACGCGACCCGATCTGGTCGGCGACGAAGCCGCCCGCGATCTCGCCCGCCTTCAGGACGCGCTTCCGCCCGCGCCATTCGACCAGATCCGGGCGGCGGTCGAGCAGGCGCTGGAAGGGCCGCTGGAGCAGCATTTCGCCGAATTCGATCCCGAGCCGGTCGGCGCCGCATCGATCGCCCAGGTTCACCGGGCGGTGACGATCGAAGGCCGCAAAGTCGCGGTGAAGGTGCTGCGCCCGCACATCGAAGAGGATTTCGCCCGCGCGATCGAGACCTACGAATGGGCCGCCGCGCGGGTCGAGCGGATGGGCGGCGAGGCGGCGCGGCTGCGGCCCCGGCTGGTGATCGCCCACTTCCGCCAGTGGACGATGCGCGAGCTCGACCTGCGCCGGGAAGCCGCGTCGGCATCCGAGCTTCGCGAGGCGATGGTCGCCGAAAACGGCTTCTACGTTCCCGAGATCGACTGGAGCCGCAGCGCGCGCCGGGTAATGACGCTGGAATGGATCGACGGCATCAAGTTGACCGACCGCCAGGCGCTGGTCGATGCCGGCCACGATCTGCCCGCGCTGGCCCGGATCCTGGTCCGATCGTTCCTGCGCCAGGCGGTGGTGGACGGCTTCTTCCATGCCGATCTGCACCAGGGCAATCTGTTCGCCCTGCCCGACGGGCGGTTGGCGGCGATCGACTTCGGGATCATGGGCCGGATCGACCGGCAAGCCCGATTGTGGCTGGCCGAGATCCTCTACGGCCTGATCACCGGCAATTATGCCCGCGTCGCCGAAATCCATTTCGAAGCGCAATATGTACCCGGCCACCATAACCGCGCCGAGTTCGCCACCGCCTTGCGCGCGGTCGGGGAGCCGATCCGGGGTCTGCCGGTCAAGGCGATTTCGGTGGGTCAGATGCTGGACGGCCTGTTCACCATCACCCGCGATTTCGACATGCCCACCCAGCCGCACCTGCTGCTGCTGCAAAAGACGATGGTGATGGAGGAAGGCGTCGCCACCGCGCTCGATCCCGACATCAATATGTGGGAAACCGCCGAGCCGTTCCTGCGCGAATGGCTGCGCGGCGAGCTCGGGCCGGAAGCACAGCTGGCCGATGAACTGGTGCGGAGCTGGCGGACATTGAGGCTGGTCCCCGACCTCATCCGCCGCATCGATCACTATTACCCCGCCCCCGGCGCCGCGCCGCCGGCCCCGCCGCTCCGCGAGGTGGCGGTGGTCGAGCCGCAGCGGCTGGGCTATGTCCTGACCGCGGTTCTCGCCGCCGCGCTTGGGGCCTCTGGCGCTCTGCTGCTCTCCACGATTTGACTTGGGTTGGGGTGTGCGCATATTCCATGCGCATGACCAGCGCCGCAAAACAGGCCCCGCGACGGGCTACCAACGTCTCGCTCCGGGCCGATCTGATCGATCAGGCCAGAATCCTTGACATCAACATTTCCCAGGCGTGCGAAGTCGGGCTTGTCGGCGAGGTGAAGAGGGCACGGGAGGCGCGCTGGCTTGCGGAGAACTTGCCCGCTCTCGAAGCCTGGAACGATTGGACCCGGGAGAATGGAATTCCATACGCCGAATATAGCCAATTCTGATGGCGCGTTTCGACGTTTATCCCGGTGCCCGTGGCAAGGGCTATCTGCTGGACTGCCAGGCCGATCTCCTGTCGCACCTGGAAACCCGGGCGGTTGTGCCGTTGCTGCCCGCACACGGACTGCCAAGCGCGACACGCCTCAACCCGGTCTTCGACATTGAGGGAAGTCGATTCGTGATGAGCACCCAACTGATCTTCGCCATACCCCGCGAGCGATTAGGCGCCTCCGTGGCCTCCCTCGTTGACCAGCATGCGGAGATCATGAACGCAATCGACATGCTGACGAGCGGATTCTGACCGTGCAGGGCAGGCGCATTCTGCTGATCGTCGGCGGCGGGATCGCCGCTTACAAGAGTTGCGAGCTGATCCGGCTGCTGCGCCGTGCCGCCGCGTCGGTGACCTGTGTGCTGACGGAAGGGGGCGCGCAGTTCGTGACTCCGATGACGCTCGCCGCCCTATCGGAAAATCCGGTGCATACCAGCTTGTGGGACCTCAAGAACGAGGTCGAGATGGGCCATATCCAGCTCAGCCGGCAGGCCGATCTGGTGGTGGTCTGCCCCGCGACCGCCCATCTGCTGGCGCGCATGGCGGCGGGGTTGGCGGACGATCTCGCGACCACCCTGCTGCTCGCGACCAACAAGCGGGTGCTGGCCGTGCCGGCGATGAACGTGCGGATGTGGCAACATCCCGCAACGGTGCGCAACGTCGCACGGCTGCGCTCCGACGGCCTGACCGTGCTGGAGCCGGACAAGGGCGAGATGGCGTGCGGCGAATATGGTCCTGGCCGCCTGCCCGAGCCGGAAGCGATCGTGACGGCCATCTCCGGTTTACTGACCGCCCAGGCCGAGCCTGTCGAAGCTCTGCCCCCTCACCTTTTCACGGCAGGAAAAGCCCGCCTTGCCGGCAAGCACGTGCTCGTCACCGCCGGCCCGACTCACGAGCCGATCGATCCTGTGCGGATGCTGGCCAACCGTTCGTCGGGCAAGCAGGGCTTCGCGATTGCCCACGCCGCAGCCGCGCTCGGCGCGCGCGTGACCCTGGTCGCCGGCCCGGTGGCGTTGCCCACGCCGGCGGGAGTGACGCGGATCGACGTCGAGACAGCGCTCGAAATGCAGGCGGCCGTTCGAGCCGCGTTGCCGGCCGATGGGGCCGTGATGGTCGCCGCGGTCGCCGACTGGCGGGTCGAGGCCTCGCCCACGAAGATCAAGAAAAGGCCGGCCGGCCCGCCCGAGCTTCGCTTTCTCGAGAATCCGGACCTGCTTGCGGATCTCGCCGCAGCCCCGGCGCGCCCGCGCCTGCTGGTCGGCTTTGCGGCGGAAACGGACGACGTGCTGGACAACGCTCGTGCCAAGCTGCGCCGCAAAGGATGCGACTGGATCGTCGCCAACGACGTGTCCGGCGATGTGATGGGCGGCGACGCCAATCAGGTGCACCTCGTCACTGCGTCCGGGGTCGAAAGCTGGGAGCGCCTGTCCAAGGACGAGGTTGCGCGGCGCCTGGCGGAAAGGATCGCAACGGAATTGGCGTCCGGCGAGAAGAAAGAAAGACGATGATCGAGATCAGGCTGAAGCGGCTTCCCCATGGCGATGGCCTGCCCCTGCCCGCTTATGCCAGCGCAGGCGCGGCGGGGCTCGACATCGTCGCCGCCGAGGACGCAACGCTTGTCCCGGGCGCTCGCGCCGCGATCGCGACCGGGTTCGCAATCGCCATCCCGGACGGCTACGAAGTCCAAATCCGCCCCCGCTCTGGACTGGCGTTGAAGCACGGCGTCACCTGCCTCAACACGCCCGGCACGATCGACAGCGATTATCGCGGCGAAGTGAAGGTGATCCTGGCCAATCTAGGGGGGCAGCCGTTCGCTGTGGTTCGCGGCGAGCGCATCGCGCAGCTTGTGCCCGCCCCGGTCCTGCGCGCCCGGTTCGCGGAAGCGGCCGATCTGGACGAAACCGGGCGGGGCGGCGGCGGGTTCGGCTCGACCGGGCGGTGACGCTCACGGACGATCAGCTCGACCGCTACGCGCGCCAGATCGTGCTGAGGCAGATCGGCGGCGAGGGGCAGAAGCGGCTGCTGGCGGCACGGGTCGTTGTGGTCGGCGCGGGCGGGATCGGCTCGCCGGCGATCCAGTATCTGGCGGCGGCCGGGGTCGGCCGGATCGCGATAATCGACGATGATCGGGTCGAGCTTTCCAATCTGCAGCGGCAGATATTGTTCGGAGCGAGAGATTTAGGCCAGTCGAAGGCTCACAAAGCGAGGGAGACTGTCGCGGCGCTAAATCCGGACGTGGAGATCCAAGCCGTCCCGACCAGAATCGATGCGTCGAACGCTTGCCGCCTGCTCGCCGGAGCGGACGTGGTGCTGGACGGCACCGACACGTTCAAAACTCGCCTCCTTGTTGCCGACGCAGCGCTGGCGCTGCACATCCCACTCGTCTCCGCCTCCGTCGGTGAATTCGAAGGTCAATTGGCCGTTTACCGCGGCTGGGACGCCGGCAATCCCTGCTATCGGTGCCTGGTGGGCGGCGATCCCGAACGGCCCGGGCGCAGTTGCGCGGACCTGGGCGTGCTCGGCGCGGCCGCGGGCGTGATGGGGAGCCTGGCGGCGCTGGAAATCACTCGCTGCATTACCGGCTTCGGCGAGGACAGCGCGGGCAAGCTGTTGCTTATGGACGCGCTGACGCTGCGGTTTCGAACGGTGGGGTTGCGCAAGGACCCGGGCTGCCCCGCATGCGCGGCCTGACGATCATGGTCGCGACCGCCGACCCCGCCCGCTTCCACGCCGCCTTGTCGCTGGCCGCTGCCCAGGCCGCGCTCGGCGGCAACGCACGGCTTTACCTGCATGGCGAGGCGGTGGCCCTGCTGACGAAATCCGACGAAGGCTCGCGCTATGCGCAGGCCGGCATGCCGGGACTGACCGAACTGCGCGAGGAGGCGGCCGCGCTTGGCGTGACCATCCTCGCCTGCCAGTCCGGTTTCGCGCTGGCCGGGCTCGACCTGTCCGATGCCGGTCCGGCTGTCGAGGCTGGCGGGCTCATCCGATTGCTCGGCGCGCTGGGCGACGATCGACTGGTCGTCATATAGCCAACGCCGCACCGCCCGACGGCGACGCGATAATCCATGTCAGCGAAATCGCCGGGATCGCGAAACAGGCCCGTTCGTTTTGCTTCTCACCTGGTCCGCTCGAGGCGTTCTGCCCGGACAAGCGGTCACAAACAGAGAGAAGCGAACGCACGATGTCGCGCGAAGACGTGGCCTATTTCCAGCGCCGGGCGGAGGACGAGATCGAACTCGCCCAGCGCGCATCACACAGCAAGGCCGTCCAGGCGCATTACCGTCTGGCCTCGGCCTACCTCGACCGCATTCATGGCGATCAGCCGCGGTCAGCACCCAATTTCCTGACCGCCTGATCCTTATCCACACGGTAGTGCCCAAGGAAGGATTATGGCAGGCGGGCAGCGCGGACGAACAGCGGCATGGTGACATGCCGGCGTTCGCCCCACAGCGGCTCCAGGGCATCCAGCACATCGTCCAGGGCTGTGAAACCGACCGCCACTTGCACGGCGCGGGCGGCTGACCAGCTCAGGATGTAGTTGCGGACCTGCTCGAATTTCCAATCAAGGTGGATGGCGAAGGCGCCGAGCCGAACTTCTTCTCCAGGAAAGGGAATGGATCGATAGCCCGCCCAGAGCAGTGCATTCTGGGGCGCCCAATAGGGCGCGAGACGCGGCATGAGACGGTCGCTGACAACCGCATCGACGGGCTCGTCGACATACATCCAGTCATAGCCGATCGCGGCGACGATCCCGCCCGGCTTCAGCACGCGGCGGACCTGGGCATAATAAAGGTCGAGATCGAGCCAGTGCAGCGCCTGCGCAGCCACGGCGAGATCGACGCTCTGGTCGGGCACCGCCACATCTTCCGCCCGTTCGCAATGGTAAGTGATACCCCGCGCCTGCTCGGCTTCGGCCAATTGCTGACGGCTTGGCTCCGATGCGTGAACCCGGGCAAAGTGATGCGCAAGCGACACCGCCGCCTGCCCGCTCCCCGCGCCGCAATCCCAGGCAAGGTCGCGCCCAGGCGCAAGCGAGGCCAGGGTCTCGAACAGCCGCTCCGGATAAGTCGGGCGCGCCTGCCGGTATAAAGAAGCGCGGTCGGAGAAGCGGTCGATGAAGCGGGGCTCGTCCGGAGCCCCGCCCATCAGGCCGCGTCTTCGGCCTTGGCGTAGACCCGCACCGGTTCCTTGTTGCCGGCGACCACGTCCTTGTCGATCATGACCTCGTCGACGCCTTCCATGCCCGGCAGGTCGAACATGGTGTCGAGGAGGATATTCTCCATGATCGAGCGCAGGCCGCGCGCGCCGGTTTTGCGTTCGATCGCGCGTTTGGCGATCGCCACCATCGCATCGTCGGTGAAGCTGAGCTTCACGTCCTCCATGTCGAACAGCTTGGCATATTGCTTGGACAGCGCGTTCTTCGGCTCCTTGAGGATCTTGACGAGCGCCTCGATATCGAGGTCCTCAAGCGTCGCGATTACCGGCAGGCGGCCGACGAATTCAGGAATCAAGCCGAACTTGAGCAGATCCTCCGGCTCGGTCTGGCGCAGCACTTCACCCGTGCGGCGCTCGTCGGGCGCGGCGACATAGGCGCCGAAGCCGATCGATTTGCCCTGCAGCCGATCGCCGATGATCTTCTCGAGACCCGAAAAAGCGCCGCCGCAGATGAACAGGATGTTGGTCGTGTCGACCTGCAGGAATTCCTGCTGCGGATGCTTGCGCCCGCCCTGCGGCGGCACGGAGGCGGTCGTGCCTTCCATAAGCTTCAGCAACGCCTGCTGCACGCCCTCGCCCGAAACGTCGCGGGTGATCGAGGGATTGTCCGACTTGCGGCTGATCTTGTCGATTTCGTCGATGTAAACGATGCCGCGCTGCGCCCGCTCGACATTGTAGTCGCTGGCCTGGAGCAGCTTGAGAATGATGTTCTCGACATCCTCGCCGACATAGCCGGCTTCGGTCAGCGTGGTCGCGTCGGCCATGGTGAACGGCACGTCGAGGATGCGGGCGAGCGTCTGCGCGAGCAGAGTCTTGCCGCAGCCCGTGGGGCCGACCAGCAGGATATTCGACTTGGCGAGCTCGACATCCGCGCCCTTCGCGCCATGGGCAAGCCGCTTGTAATGATTGTGCACCGCGACCGAGAGTACGCGCTTGGCGTGCATCTGGCCGATCACATAATCGTCGAGCACCTTGCAGATTTCGGACGGGGTCGGGACGCCATCGCGGGTCTTGACCAAGGCCGACTTGGTTTCCTCGCGGATAATGTCGTTGCACAGCTCGACGCATTCATCGCAGATGAACACGGTCGGCCCGGCAATCAGCTTGCGCACCTCGTGCTGCGACTTCCCGCAAAACGAGCAGTACAAAGTGCTCTTCGAGTCGCCGCCGCTCAACTTAGCCATTCCTCGTCCTTCAGGCCCTTCCAAGGGCACTCCAACCAGCCCCGATCAACCATCCTGACCGCACTTTGGCACGATCACAACCACCTAAACGTTAAGCCGCGTTTTTCGCCGCGTCTTCCTCGCCCACCGCAGGGCGCTTGTCGAACACTTCGTCGACGATGCCGAACGTGCGCGATTCGTCCGCGGACAGGAACTTGTCGCGGTCCATCGCGCGCTCGATCGTCTCCAGCGTCTGGCCGGTATAATGCGCATACAGCTCGTTCATCCGATGCCGGATGCGCAGGATTTCCTTGGCCTGAATTTCGATGTCCGAGGCCATGCCCTGGGCACCGCCCGACGGCTGATGGATCATGATGCGGGCGTTCGTCAGCGCGACGCGCATGCCGGGCTCACCGGCCGCGAGCAGGAAGCTGCCCATCGACGCCGCTTGGCCGATGCACACCGTTCCGACGCGCGGGCGAATGTAATTCATCGTGTCATGGATCGCCATGCCCGCCGTCACCACCCCGCCCGGCGAGTTGATGTACATGAAGATGTCCTTCTTCGGATTTTCCGATTCAAGGTACAGCAGCTGGGCGGTAATGAGCGTCGCCATGTGATCTTCGACCTGGCCCGTCACGAACACGATCCGTTCGCGCAGCAGCCGCGAATAGATGTCGAAGCTGCGCTCGCCACGGTTCGATTGCTCGATGACGATCGGCACGAGGCCTTGGCTGATGTCCTGATGGTCCATGATGTCGTGGGATCCTGTGGGGTCGGTGTTGCCCAGCCAACATCGGAGGATCGGCGGGAAGGTTCAAGCCCCGAAGCCGGAACTCGGATAGGCATTGCGCCGCTTACCTCAAGAGAAGCGGCGGGAACGCGGCTTCGCCGTCGCCGTTCTTGCCGGCAGCAGAATGGAGACGTGACATGCCCAAGATGAAACCGGATCGCGACGACGGACGCGGCCAGCTCGACGGCGCGGGCGGCGCTCAGGAGGGCCCGATCGGAACGCCGGAAGAGCAGCAGGCCCAGCGCGGCAATGTGTCGGAGACGTCGGGCGCCGGCGGTCAGCGCAGCCCGGGCGGCAGCAGCCGAGATTCTCAGGAGGGGTCGAACCATGGCTGATCAGGGCAGTGGCGATGGCGGCGGCCTGAACGGCGCCGAACTGGCCGGGCGCGACGGCGAGCTTGGCGGCACCGGTGGCTCCAGCGGCGGCGGCACCAGCGCCGGAGCCGGCCAGCCCTCGGGCGGGACGCTCGACGACGATGAGGCCGGGCTCCCCGAGATGACCGGCGGACCGGCGGCGGAAGCAGCCACGCTCGGCAACGCGGACGGCGCCCTTGCCGACGCCGCCGGCGCGGCGAGCGGGACGGCCCTTAGCGGCGGCATCGGCGAGGCGATCGGAGCGGGCGCCGGCCGCGGCGACGTCGGCTCGGGCACGAACCCCGATCGCGGCGATCTGGGCGGCGGAGGCGGCGATACCGGCCCTTCCGGAACGGCCAAGCCGGGCGGCGGGTGAGCGCTTAGATCAAACCCGCGAGCGGGCTGGAGGGATCGGCGTAGCGGCGTTTGGCCATGCGGCCGGCGCGGTAGGCGAGGCGGCCGGATTCGACCGCCAGCTTCATCGCGCGGGCCATAAGCAGCGGATCCTTGGCTTCCGCGATGGCGGTGTTCATGAGCACGCCGTCGCAGCCCAGCTCCATTGCGACCGCCGCGTCGGAAGCGGTGCCGACGCCGGCGTCGACCAGCACGGGCACCCGCGCCTGTTCGACCATGATGCGGATCATCACCCGGTTCTGCAGCCCCAGGCCCGAGCCGATCGGCGCGCCGAGCGGCATGATCGCCACCGAGCCGGCGTCCTCGAGCTTCTTCGATGCGATCGGATCGTCGGCGCAATAGACCATCGGCTCGAAGCCTTCGCGGGCCAGGATCTCGCACGCGCGCAGCGTTTCGATCATGTCGGGATAGAGCGTCTTGGCCTCGCCCAGCACTTCGAGCTTGACCAGGGTCCACCCGCCCGCCTCGCGCGCCAGCCGGAGCGTGCGGATCGCGTCCTCGGCGGTGAAGCAGCCGGCGGTGTTGGGCAGGTAGGTGTAACGCTTCGGATCGATATGGTCGGTCAACATCGGCTGATTGCGATCGGCGATATTGACCCGGCGGACGGCGACGGTGACGATCTGCGCGCCCGACGCTTCGACCGCCGCCGCATTCTGCTCGAAACTCTTATATTTGCCGGTGCCGACGATCAGCCGTGAGGTGAAGGTGCGGCCGGCGACGGTCCAGCTGTCGTGAGGTGAATCGCTCAATTCGTGTTCCTGCAAAGGCAGGAACGCGGCCCTGCCCTGAACCAAGTGCTTGGGCTCCTGCCTGCGCAGGAGCACGAGCGGTGCCTAGCCGCCGCCGACGAAGGTGACGATCTCGAAATCGTCGCCGTCCTCGATCATCGTCTCGGGGAGTGTCGAGCGGGGCACGATTTCCATGTTGCGCTCGACCGCGACCTTGGTCGGCTCGAGCCCGAGCTCGAGCGCCAGATCGGCGATCGTGCTGCCCTTGGGCACGCGCCGATGCTGGCCGTTGACGCTGATCGAATTGGTGTCGTCGTAGACCATCTGCCATCCAAAAACGGTGCCGGATGAGGGGATCGAACCCCCGACCTTCGGTTTACAAAACCGCTGCACTACCGCTGTGCTAATCCGGCTCCCGTCCCAAATGCGTCAGAGCACGCCGAAGGTCCAGCCCTCCGTGCGCGCGATTTCGGGCGTGAGCCGTGCCGGGTGCCAATATCGGCGGTCGTCGGCGATCGCGCGCAGGCCGGCGGCGGCGATCAGGACATCGGTTTCGTGGTCGCTCGGGGTCCGGGCAAGCGTGGCGGGCGGGCTGCCGAGGCCGCCAAGCGCGAGGCCGAGCTGCTCCAGGCTGCGCACCTTGCGCCCGCTCAGGCCCGCCTGACGGATGAAAACGCGGGTGTAGATTTCGACCACCAGGCTGCCGGATGCCGGCACCGGCTCCATCGGCCAGACCGGGACCGTCCCGGCGAGGCGGTGGAGCAGGCGCATCCCCGCATAACTCGCCTTGGCGACCTGAGCGGCGCCGACTGCGTCGTAGAGCGTCGATGCCTTGCCGCCGCCGAGCGCGTTGAACGCATGCTCGCAGACGCGGTGGTGCATGAAGCGCGCTTTCTCCCCATCCGCTGCGCCGAAATAGAAGTGCGGGCGATGATGCTGTTCCAGGAAGCTGGCTGCGCCGAGATCCTCGTCCTGGCACAGAGCATCGACATAAGCCCACAAGTCGCGGGCGTTCGAGGGGGGCGCGCTCTCGCCGGGGAAATACGCTCCGCGCTCGACGATCGGCGGCGCGTAGCTGAAGTCGAAGCCGTAGAGGGTCGGTTCCTGGTCGGCAGTGGCAAGTAACCAGTGCAGGACGTCGGTGCGGGACCAGGGCTGCTCGCGCTCGATCAGCACCGGCGCGCCCTCGCCTGCCTCGCAGGTGGCGACCGCGATCCCCTGGTGACGTTTGCCTTTGGCGCCCGACCAGTCGATCGCGGCGAAGCGTGTGAAACGGCTCAGGGTCGCGCCCCGAAGGCGAGGCACTGGGGCTTCTTGAGCCGGTCCCACCAGGCGCGCATGATCACCGTCTCGATCCTTTCCGACGATCTGCTGTCATAACGGACCAGCACGGCCGGCCAGCCGCGATAATGGTCCGTTTCCCAAAAGCTGTCCGGGTCGGTCTCAATCAGCACTTCCTTATCCGACAGCGGTGCGGATAGCGCGAAACTGTCCGGCTCGCGCCCGGTGTACAGGAATTCCTTGCCATTCACCTTCATCGCCGGCTTGCGTAGGAGGTGGACACTTCCGTGCCGGCCAGGCCGAGCGCGAAGGCGACCACCTCATCCCAGCTGCCCAGGCTCGCCGTCAAAGCGGCGGCGGTCCCGACGGCGGGATCGGCGCGGCCGGCGCCTTGGGAGGAGGCGGGATCCGATTGCCGGCGGTCCAGCTTTCCAGCAGCTTGTGCGCGGTCGGGCGGCCACCCAGGCCGAACGCGAGCGCGCAGGCCACCGCCGCCGAGCCGATGATCGAGGCGAATGCGATGATCACGATCTCGTTCGCCAGCCCCATGAAGCGCAGGCCAATGGCGACCGCGAGCGCGATGATCGACCATTTGAGGATCGCCGGCAGCCAGCCCTCCGAGCCTGCCCCGCCGACCAGATTGGACACCAGTCGCGCGATCACGACGCCGCCCAGGATGATCCCTGTCCCGAACAGGATACGGCTGCCCAGTTCGAGCACTTGCGCCAGCATCGCCGCGATGATCGGCGATTGCAGCAATTCGGCCGCCTTGACCGCGAAGAACAGCATGATCGCGATCATCACGATCGTGCCGACGGTGCGCGACGGCGCGGCGCTCGCCGGAGCGACGCCAAGCGCGCCGACGGCGCGGTCGAAACCCATCGACGGCAGGATCTGTTCGATCGCGCCCTTGGCGAGCTTGCCGACCGCGTAGCCGATCGCGAGCAGGATCAAGGCGCCGAGCACGTTCGGAATCGCGGCGAGGATGGTGCGCAGCATCTGCGTCGCCGGGCCGGAAATCGCCTCGATTCGCAGCGCATCAAGCGCCGAGATGGTGACCGGGATCATGATCAGGAAAAAGACGATCGTGCCGATGGAGCGGCTCAGCGAAGACTTGCCCGCGGGCGCGCCGCTGCTGACGCTGACCGTGGCCGCGCCCGGGCCGGTCCCGGCTGGGGTGGGCGCGGCGGTCGCGGTCGCGGTCGCACCGCTCGACAGGCCCGCCCGTCGCATCCAGCCATCGGCATTGGCGGCCATCAGCGCGCCTTCGACCAGGCGGCGGACGATCTTGGCGATCACCAGGCCGATAAAGAAGATGAGGCCAGCCGCGATCAGGTTCGGGATGAAGGCAAAAGCGTTGTTGGTGAGTTGCCGCACCGGCTCCAATACCTGGGTCAGGCCGAGCGGCTGCAAGGCCAGCATGATCCCGACCAGCAGGATCAACCAGAAGACGATGTCGCCGATCAGGCTGCCGAGCGTCTTGCCGGGCTCCGCTTCATAATGTTTCTTGAGGGCCGGGGTGCGATCGACCACCTTGGCGATGGCCCATTTCGCGACCCGCGCCAGCACGTACGCGAGGACAAGGATGGCAAGCGCGCCGAGGATCCTCGGCAGCCATTCCTGAAGCTCATATTGCCACCGGGCGGTGTCGACGTCGCGACCGTACATGTCTGTCCCCTCTTTTGCCGGCGTAATCGTGCCGGAGGCGAAAAGCGGTAGGATGAGGGTAAGTTCCGGTCAATTCAGCGCCGCGAGCACGTCTTTCGTAAAGGCATCGAGATCGAACGCGCTTTCCGCGCCGTCATAGCCGCGCCGGACGATCACGACCCGCTGCGAAGGCGCGATCACGACATATTGGCCGCGATTGCCGCGCATCACGACCGCGTCCTGCGGCAGCCCCGATCCGGCCGGAAAGGTCCAGAATCCCGCGCCATAGCCGTAGCCGGACGCCGGCTGCGCGGGGCCGTGGCGGCGGACATGGTCGAGCCAGCCCGGCGGCAAGATGCGCTCGCCCTGCCAGACTCCGTCGCCCAGATGAAGCATGCCGAGCCGCGCCAAGTCCCGCGCCGTCGTCCAGACCTGGCTGGAAAGGATGAAATCACCCTGCCAGTCCGTCTCGGCGACGGTGCGAGTCATCCCGATGCGCCAGAACAATCGCGTATAGGGAAAGGCGAGATGCGCTTGGTCGTTGCCGATCGCCTGGCGGAGGCCGCGCATCGCGAGCAGGATATCATTGTTGGCGTAGCGAAAGCGGGTGCCGGGCGGCGCTTCGAGCGGCCAAGCGGTCGCCTGTTCGGTAACCGTGGTGCCGCCGAAATAGATTGCGTCCGTGCGGTTGCCGGCCGTGTCGCTATGCAGGCCGCTCGCCATTCGAAGCAATTGATCGGTGGTGATCGCCGCACGGGGATCGCCGGGCTGCTGCCACTCGGGGATCGGCGCGGGCGCATCCACGCTGAGCAAGCGTCGCTGCACGGCCACGCCGATCACCGAGGCGGCCATGCTCTTCGCCACCGACCAAGTGCGCTGGGACATGTGAATGGTAAAATCGGGCCGGTAGCGCTCGGCGACGATTTTGCCATCCCGCACGATCAGGATTGCGGTGGTCTCGCTGCCCTGGCCGTAGCTGCGCCGGTCGAACGCGCGGGTCACTGCCGCCGAGAGGGCCGGTGACGTCCGACCGGGCCGCGCGGTGGCGTCTCGATCGCCCATCGGCCAACGTCGGGCGTCGAGGTTCGGCGCGCGTACAGCCGATGGTAGCGATGGCACCTGCCCATCGCGCGCGCCGATCGGCAGCTGCGCGCAGCCGAGCACGGGACGCCACAGCGCGATCCGCGGCGGCATTTGGTCATCGAACGCGACGCTGACCCGCCGCGCCTGGCGATCGACGGAAGCGGCAAGGCCGGCCATGACCGGCACCAGTTCCGGATAGGTCCGCTGCAGGTCATCCTGAGCAACGATCGCTTCGGACTGGCCGGCGTTGAAGATGTCACTGCACAGGAAGGACGCCTTGTATCCAGCGGCAATCGCACGCGTATAAGGGTCGGGTCGGGTCTGCGCGCCGGCCGGTAGGTGCGCAGACGACAACGCTGCGAGAACCAACAACCTCGTTACCCCAGCGAAGGCTGGGATCCCGGCGAGTGAAAGCGCTGAGACTTTCCGTCCCGAGATGCCAGCCTTCGCTGGCATGACGTCAGCCGGCTCGTTCGGCACGGAGCTTCTCCCACCAGGCAAGCCGCTCGGAGACTCGCTTCTCGAAGCCACGGTCGGTCGGCTCGTACAAGCTTTGCGGGCTGATTTCATCGGGCCAGTAGTTCGCGCCCGAGAAAGCGTCCGGCAGATCGTGATCATATTGATAGCCTTCGCCATAGCCGACCTGCTTCATCAACTTGGTGGGCGCGTTGAGGATGGTCGCGGGCGGCGGGAGCGAGCCGGTGTCGCGCGCCAGCTTCCACGCCGCCTTTTGCGCATTGTACAGGGCGTTCGATTTGGGCGCGGTAGCCAGATACAGGCAGGCTTGGACGATCGCCAGTTCGCCCTCGGGTGAGCCCAGGAAATCATAGGCGTCCTTCGCCGCGAGACACTGGACCAGAGCTTGCGGATCGGCGAGCCCGACATCCTCGACCGCCGCGCGCGTAAGGCGGCGCAGCACGAACAGCGGCTCCTCGCCAGCGGTCAGCATCCGCGCGAGATAGTAAAGGGCGGCTTGCGGATCGGAACCGCGGATTGACTTATGCAGGGCGGAGATCAGGTTGTAATGCCCCTCACGATCCTTGTCATAGGTTGCAAGGCGCCTGTGCAGCAACGCTGACAAGGTGGAGGGATCGAGCGGCGCGTCGAGATCGAGCGAAAAAAGCGTCTCGGCCTGATTGAGCAGGAAGCGCCCGTCGCCATCAGCGGTGGCAACCAAGGCATCGCGTGCTTGCGGCGTGAGCGGCAGGGCTTGGCCGACCAGCGCTTCCGCGCGTTCGAGCAGGCGGTGCAGCGCATCCGGGCCGAGCCGGTTCAGGATCAGCACCTGCGCGCGGGACAGCAGCGCCCCGTTAAGCTCGAAAGACGGGTTTTCGGTGGTGGCGCCGACCAGCACGACCGTGCCGTCCTCCACGTAAGGCAGGAAGCCGTCCTGCTGGGCACGATTGAAGCGGTGGATTTCGTCCACGAACAACAAGGTCTGCCGCCCTGCCCGCGCCTGCACCTTGGCCTCGGCAAACACCTTCTTGAGATCGGCCACACCCGAGAAGACGGCGGAGATGGCGACAAAGCGCATGCCCACCGCATCGCTCAACAAGCGCGCGATCGTGGTCTTGCCGGTTCCGGGCGGACCCCACAGGATCAGCGACGCAAGCCGCCCCGCCCCGACCATGCGCGTGATCGTCCCCTCCGGCCCAGTCAGCTGCTCTTGCCCGACGACCTCGTCCAGGGAGCGCGGCCGCAGCCGATCGGCCAGTGGCGAGGAGGCGAGCGCGGCCGCCTCAATCCCGGTCTCGCGCGCGAACAGATCGTTCATGCTCAGCGTATCAGTTCGACAGTGACCGGAAGCGGCGCCTCCGCCCAGCGCCGATCGCCCGTCATGACCGGGGCGCCAAGTCGCTCAGCCAGGGCAACGCAAGCGCGATCGCACAAGGAGAGCCCGAACGGGCTGGTCGGTTCCCGCAGTTCGGCCACGCGTTCAGCCTGAGCCTGATCAAAGGGTATGATCCGCAACTGAATTCTCGAGGCCACACGTATGGCGTCGGCCAGATCGCGGCCGCTCGCAATCATCCGATCGATAACCTCGCCGTAGTTGAGTGTGCTGATCGCCCCGCCCAGCAACCTCGGTTCGACGACCTCGCTGCCTTTCTCGTTGAAAATCACGGCCAGCACGGCGGACGAGTCGAAAACGGTCATCATTTCCGGACGAGCGCTGCGCTTCGACTCTCGGCTTGCTCCCCATCGAACTCGCGACGTCGCTCCGCGATCAAATCGTCGACGACGGAAACACCGGGACGTTTGAACCTGCTCATCTCGTCCTGAATTTCACGAATTACTTGCCGGTAGCTCTTCAGCACGATCTCCCCTTCCGCGCTTTCTTCGAACACGAGGACATCGCCCGTTTGGAGATTGAGCTTACGGCGAAGGTCGGCAGGGATGACCACCTTGCCTCCGTTGATCAGCTTGGCATGAAAGGTCATTTTGTCCTCGGTAGGTCTTGGGCGAACGATAGGACCTGAATAGGGTCGTCGCAACCCGAATACCACTTGCGTTTTGTAGTTCTGAGATATATCTTGCCCATACTCAGATGGAAGCAGATATGCGGTTCAGGTTCGGGCGTGGTGGATGTGGTGGGTTCGAGATTCCGGACGCGGTGCTCGCGATGGGCATGGGGCGGCGGGGCTGGGGTGCGGGCAATCCCGGCAATTGGAGCTTCGACTGGGGCGGCGGCGGACCAGGCGGGAGCGGTGGCGGCCGGCACGGGCGTGGGCGGCGGATGTTCGAATCCGGCGAGCTCCGGCTGGTGCTGCTCAAGCTGATCGCCGATCAGCCGCGCCACGGTTACGATCTGATCCGCGCGATCGAGGAGATGACCCACGGCACCTACGCGCCGAGCCCCGGCGTCGTGTATCCAACGCTCACGATGCTCCAGGATATGGGGCTGATCGAGGAAACGCCCGCCGAGGGCACGCGCAAGCTGTTCACCGTTACTGCCGAAGGGCGCGCTCACCTTGCCGACAAGGCCGACGAGGTGGCCGCCCTGATGGATCGCCTGTCCGGCCTCGGCGCCGATCAGCGTCGCGCGGGCGGCGCTCCAATCAAAAGAGCCGTCGCCAATCTGCTATCCGCTTTGTGGCACCGCGTGACGAGCGAGGAGATGGACGAGGATCGCCTGCATCAGATCGCCGCGATCCTGGACGAGGCGGCGCAAAGGATCGAGCGGCTGAAGTAAACGCGCTTACGGTACCGGGCTCCGGCCCGGACGGCTCCTGCCCGAGGATCTTTGCCGGATCACGCGCAGATAGCCGTCCACCAGAGCCTGGTTCACCTCGTCCCAACCGTAGCGCAAGCTGACCTGCATGCCCGAGCCGCCGGCGGCGGCGCGCTTGTCCGCGTCCTGGCAATAGGCCGCGAGGGCATCGGCGAAGGCATCGATCGCACCGGCGCGGACCAGGCGTCCGGTCACGCCGTCGGCAACCAGACTCTGGCTTCCCGTCGCGATTGCCGCGACGACCGGCAGCGACGATGCCATGGCTTCCAACGTCACGTTGCCGAACGTTTCCGTGACCGACGGGTTGAACAGCATGTCCATGCTGGCGACCGCGCGACCGAGGTCCGGCCCGGCCTGGAAACCGGCGAAGCAGGCTTGCGGCAGGCGCTGTTCGAACCATTCGCGCGCCGGTCCCTCGCCGACGACAAGCACCTTGTGGCGAATTTGACGGCGTTCGAGCTGGTCGATCACGTCCGAGAAGACGTCGAGCCCCTTCTCCATCACGAGCCGCCCCACAAAGCCGATCACCGGCAAATCGTCGGCGATGCCGAGCGAGCGGCGCCACTCGGGATCGCGCCGTTCGGGATTGAAGATCACCCGGTCGATGCCGCGGGTCCAGATGCCGACATCGTAGTTCATCCGCTGCTCGCGCAGCAGTTGCGCCATCGAATCCGACGGCGCGAAGATCGCGTCGCAGCGGCGGTAAAAACGGCGCAAGGCGGCCAGCATCAGCGGCTCAAGAAAAGCGAGGCCGTAATAACGCGGGTAGGTTTCGAAGCGGGTGTGCACCGACGCGATCACCGGCAGGTTCGACTTGTGCGCCAGGGTCACTGCCCGGTGACCGAGCACTTCGGGACTGGCAACATGGAAGATGTTGGGCCGGAAGCGCCGAATGTCCGCCTTTGCCCGGGCCGGGATCATCAGCGGCGCGCGATATTCGGCGCGGCCCGGAAAGGGAATCGCCGGGATGTGCACGACTTCGCCTTTGGCTGGGAAGGCCGGCTCCGCCACCGTCGGCGAGTAGATGCGGACCGCCGCGCCTTGTCGCAGCAGATAATCGACCAGCCGGTTCAGCGCCTGGTTGGCGCCATCGCGGACATAATTATAGTTGCCGCTGAACAGGGCGATGCGGAGGTCGGAGGCGTCCATGCCTTGTTCTGCCGTTGCGCGAAAGCGCGCCCCCTACCCTGAAGCTCCGCAAAGGCCAACGGGGAGAGCCGCTTTCGCGATTGCGCCCGCGATGCTCGTTCAGCATAGGAACAGGCCCGGCGGGGCATGGCCGATGCCGCCGTTTCAAGGAATGTTACCGACGATGTTTGCAGCGAAGAAGTGCGTTCGTGCCCTTGTTGCCGGAGGGATGCTCGCGGCTGGACTGGCTGCGGTTCAGCCGGCCGCCGCGCAATTCTACATGAACGATCCGGGGTTCCAGAAGGGACCGGTGCAGGGCGACGATCCGCTGGTCGGGCTGCCGATCCCGGGCGCGACGCCGGCCGAATATCGGGCACATCTGCTGTGGAACATGCGGGCCGGGCTGAACGTCGCGGCGTTGCAGTGCCAATTCTCGCCTTATTTGCGCACCGTCGACAATTATAACGGCCTGCTCGCGCATCACAGCAAGGAACTGGCGAGCGCGTACACGGCGCTGAATGCCTATTTCAAGCGGACTGGTGGGGCGGCCGGGCAAAAGGCTTTCGACGATTATACGACGATCACCTACAACAATTTTTCGACGCTGCAGGCGCAGCTGGGTTTCTGCCAAACCGCCGCGAGCATCGGTAAGGAAGCGCTGACCCGGCCAAAAGGCCAGCTCTACACGTTGGCCGAACAGCGCATGCGCGAGCTTCGCAGCAGCCTCGTCGCATCCTACAAACCAACGCTGATTCCGTTCAACCCGCAGTCGATCCGCCTCGCGCCCGTGCCGCCGCTGCAGGAAGATTGCTGGAACAAGCGCAACGAGTTGAGGGTCAAATGCGGCGGCATCGAGTCCGAACGCTGAACCGCAAAAGAACGGGCCGCCCGGAAGAGCGGCCCAGTTAGGCTTTCCAAAGCCACTAGGGAGGAAGCGTGCCCAACTCGGCACCTGCCCCGATTAACCCAGCATAGGTAAACGCCGTCTTAACGGCGCGCGGCGCACCGCCCGATCCGGCGCGCTTCGGCGCGAAGGGCGAAGGGCCGATTGTCGACGATTCCCTGCGTATCGATCTGCACCAGGCGCGGCGTTTCGACGCGCAGCGCGGTTTGTCCGAAACCGCTGGTCTGGCAGGTATAATGGACGACGGCGCCGCGGTCGGCATCCGAGACCACCAGCCGACTGCACGGCGCGTCGCGATGCTGGAGTTGCATCAGCAGAATGGGGTCGGCGATGCAGATCGATCGTTGCGCCGCCTTTGGCTGATCGAGGTCGCGTAGCTGCCAAAGGCCGGGCTCCAGCCGGGTCAAGGCGGACAAAGTCGCGGTTCCGGCCGCGCCGGCACCCGCCGAAACGGCCACCGTGGCCGCAACCGCCCAAACGGCCCGGCGCCAATCGCCCCACCCGATCATCTCAACCCCCGCCAGCGGGCCAGGCCCGCCGTTGCCCGGCGTCCATCCCACGCCGCGAACGCGAAGGCTATAACATAGAACGCGCAAAGACGCGAACGTCCTTGCGCGCGTTCATTGCTCAGGCATCCAAGTCGTTGATCGAAATCGGGAAGACTCGCGAGCAAAATTCACAGTCGACGCTGATGAAACCATCCCCATCGACCATGTCGCGCCGCTCGTCGGGCCCGAATCGGGAGATGACGTCGCGAATATGTTCGAAGTTACAGCGGCAGCCTTTCGACAAGGATACCGACGCGAGCAGACGGATCTCCTCTTCTTCATGGAACAAGCGCCACAGCAGATCCGGCAGCGGCAGCGCGTCGGCGACCAGTTCGCTTGCCTTAACGGTTCCGGCCAGCACCCGGACATGCTCCCATTCCGGATGATCGAGCCGGGTGTGCAGCCGCTCGCGCCCTTCCTCGCCCTCGGGCAGATGCTGGACCAGCAGGCCGCCGGCGATATGGCCGGTGTCGTTGACGGCGAGGCGGACGAGGCTCGGGATCTGCTCGGACTGGCTGAAGAAGCTTTGGGCCGCGTCCGCCAGGCTGTTGCCCTCCAACGGGACGATCCCCTGGTAACGCTCGCCCGACACCGCCTGATCGAAGGTGATCGCCAGATAGCCCTTGCCGAACAGGGCGAAGAGCGACGGCACGGCGCCGAGCAGGTTGAGCCGCTCCGCGTCAAAACGGATATAGCCGCGCAGTTCGCCGCCGCGATAATCGCAGACCAGCAGGTCGATGATGCCGCTTTCGGTCTGCGCCTGCATGGTGAGCTGGCCGCCCACATCCTTGAGGGTCGAACCGAGCAAGGCGGTCAGCACCAGCGCTTCGGACAGGATGCGCGCGATCGGCGCGGGATAATCGTGCGCCGAGAGGACTTGGTCGAGCAATGGCCCCAGCCGGACGACGCGTCCGCGGGCACTGCGATGCGGCAGCGTGAAGCCGACCGCCTGGTCGAGATTGGTGTTCACTTCGGTGGTGATCTGGTCGTTCATGGCCGCGATGTGGCTAAAAGCCTCATCAGCTTCAACCTTTTCGCTTCCGTGTTCCTGCGCAAGCATGATCCCACAATGGCGGCACGACTGGGCTCCTGCCTTCGCAGGAGCACGGAGCCGTTACGCGGCTTGCGGGACTTGGTAGGCTCGGGCGGCGGCGGAGAGTCTCTCGACGAACTCCGTCACGTGCGCGTCTTCGATGACCAGCGGGGGAAGCACGCGCATGACGTTGTCCCCGGCGGCGACGGTGAGCAGGCCGTGATCGCGAAGATAGGTCACGAAGGCGCGGCTGTCGGTCTTCATCTTGACGCCGAGCATCAGGCCGAGGCCGCGCACCCCCTCGAACAGATGATCGTGGTTGGGGATCATCTGTTCGAGCGCGCCGCGCAGCCGCTCGCCCATACGGGCGACATGGGCCAGGAAATCATCGTTGGCGACGACATCGAGCACCGCCTGGCCGGCGGCGCAGGCGAGCGGATTGCCGCCATAAGTCGAGCCGTGCGTGCCGACGACCATTCCGGCCGCGGCGCGCTCTGTCGCGAGGAACGCGCCCATCGGGAAGCCGCCGCCGATCCCCTTGGCGGTGGCGAGGATGTCCGGACGGATGCCGTAATGTTCGTGCGCGTAAAGCTTGCCGGTGCGGGCGACGCCGCATTGCACCTCGTCCAATGACAGCATAAGATCATGCTCGTCGGCGAGTGCGCGAAGGCCGGACATGAAGGCCTGACTGGCCGGACGGATGCCGCCTTCGCCCTGGATCGGTTCCACCAGAAAGCCGGCCGTATGTTCGGTAATCGCCGCGCGGGCGGCGTCGAGATCGTCGAAGGGAACCACCGTGAAGCCGGGCAGCAAGGGCGCGAAGCCGTCGCGCAACTTGTCCTGATCGGTCGCGCTGATCGTGCCCAAAGTGCGGCCGTGAAAGGCGTTGGAAAAGGTGATCAGGACGTTCTTCTCGGGGCGCCCGTGATGATGGTGGTAGCGGCGCGCCGTCTTGATCGCGCCCTCGACCGCCTCCGCGCCCGAATTGGTGAAGAACACCGTATCGGCGAAGGTGAGCTCGGTCAGGCGCCGGGCATAGGCCTCGCCTTGCGGGGAGCCGTACAGGTTGGACACGTGGATCAAGGTCGCGGCCTGATCCTGGATCGCCTTGGTCAGCGCCGGGTGACCGTGGCCGAGCAGATTGACTGCTATGCCGCTCGCGAAATCGAGATATTTCTCGCCGCCTTCGCCGAACAGATAGGCCCCCTCGCCGCGCACCGGCCGCACCGGCGAGCGGGGGTAAACGGGCATGAGCGGGGTGATGGCCATGACGGGCTCCGAGGGCTGGATGCAAGAAAGGCGACCCGAAGGCCGCCTTTCCCTGCTTAGCTTCGGCGGGCGCCCTCAACAAGGGCGAGCCGGGTCAGCGATCGTCGCGGTCGTAGCGCCGATCACGCCGGTCGTCGCGATCGTCATACCGGTCGCGGCGATCGTCCTGGCGATCGTAGCGGCCTTCCTGACGCTCTTCGCGGATCTGGGAGCGCAGGTTCTGCACGCGGTTCTCGATCTCGTTGCGCTCGCCCCGGCTCAGCCCGTCACGGCGATAGCGATCGAACAGCCGATCGGTCTGCTCGATCTCACGCGACAGGCGGCGCGCTTCGCGATCGGAAAGCAGGCGGCGCTGGTAGAGCGAGTCGACGCGCTGCCGCAGACTGGCCAGCTGCTGATTGACATTCTGGCCCTGGCCGTAGCCGTAGCCGTTGCCACGATTGCCATATTGGGCGGCCGCCGGCGCGGCCGAAGCGAGCGTGCCGAGGATGAGGGCGGAGATCAAAAACTTACGCATCGGTCACACTCCTTCTGAGGTCAGTGCCGATGCTTATGGAGAAGTTGAACTGTTACGGCCCTGAACGGACCTGACAGGCCGGGTTCACATGCCTTTCGGCTGCTTTTGAGCTTTCAGTTCTTCAGCTTCCAGCCGCGCTTGAGCAGCAGGTAGCACAAAGCGAACAGGCCGAGGTTGATCGTCAGCAGGACGGCGCCGCCCAGGTGAAGGTTGGAATCTGCGACGCCGATGAAGCCGTAGCGGAAGCCGGAAATCACGTAGAAGAAAGGATTGGCATTGCTGATCGCCTGGAAGGTGGGGGACAGGCTTTCGATCGAGTAGAAAGTGCCGGACAGAAGCGAGAGCGGCGCCACGACGAAGTTGGTGACCGCTGCGGCATGATCGAACTTCTCGGCCCAGATCGAGGTCAGCAGGCCGAGAAAGGCCAACATCGTGCTGCCGAGCAGGCCGAACCAGAGGATCACGACAAAGTGGCGCGGGCCGACATGCACGCCAGGAAACAGCAGCATGGCCAGCCAGACGGCGAAGCCGACCAGAAACGCCCGGGTTACCGCCGCGCCGACCAGCCCGGCGATCAGCTCGCCGCTTGAAAGCGGCGGCATCAGATAATCGACGATCGTGCCCTGGATTTTGCCGACCAGCAGCGAAAAGCTGCTGTTCGCGAACGAGTTTTGGAGCATCGCCATCACGATGAGGCCAGGCGCGATGAAATCGGCAAACGACACGCCCATCACGGTGCGGCCGCTGCGGCCCAGCGCGACGGAGAAGATGATCAAATAGAGCAAGGTGGTGATGGCGGGCGCCCACACGGTTTGCAGCTGCACCTTGAAGAAACGGCGCACCTCCTTCAAATAGAGGGTCTTGAGCCCTCCCCAGTTGACGTTCCGGATCACCGGTTCGCCAGGGGCGGACCGAACCCAATTCGAAGGTGTGTCGTTCATTGCGCGTCGCTGTAGAGGGCGGATGCGCGGGGCCGCAAGCTTCGCAGACCCGAAAAGGACTTATGCCCAATGTCATGGACCGATGAACGGATCGAGCGCCTGAAGGAGCTGTGGAGCCAGGGCATGACGGCCAGCCAGATTGCCGAGGAGCTTGGCACGATCAGCCGCAATGCGGTGATCGGCAAGGCGCACCGGCTCGGGCTGCAAGCGCGGCCGTCGCCGGTCAAGCCGAACGAGCCGGCGCCGGTTTCAGGGCTGGAGATCGCGCCGGGCGACGCCGATCCGCTGGAGGAAGCACCGTTCGATCTCGACGACGAGCCGGCGACGCAGGCCGCGGCACCGGCGCCTGAGCCGGTGCTGCAAACCGCCGCTCCCGAGCCCCAGCCAGCCCCGGCGGCTTCGGCGCCTCAGGCGAGCGCGCCCGCTCCGGCTGCTCAGCCGCGCGTGGTGTCGGTCGGGCCGGGCGGGTTCCTGCGCCAGGGTCCGGGCGATCAGCAGCAGCCGATCCCGCCCGCACCGCCGCGGAGGCTGGTGCCCGCCAAGCCGAGCGCGGATGTGGCCGACAAGACCAGCCTGCTCGATTTGAACGAAAAGATCTGCAAATGGCCGCTGGGCCATCCGGGCGAGCCGGACTTTCACTTCTGCGGAAAGGCGGCCAATCCGGGCTTTCCATATTGCGTCGATCATTGCGGCGTCGCCTACCAAGCGCAAATGCCCCGCCGCGACCGCCGCCCGCCGCCGCCACTGCCGTTTGGTGGGCCGAGGGTTCGGTGAAGAACTAGAGGCTAGGAGGCCTGCGAACCGTTGGCGCTGCGGGCAGGCAGCGGTAATCGGAGGGTGAGTAGCCTTTTCTTCCGCGGATTAGCTCGACATCGCCGGCGCAATCTGCGGCGGTTGAGTTGTTAGCATCCGACATCGCGTCCCAATGAACGAAGTCTGCCGCCTGTCTCTGCGCGGGAGACATGCACCCTGTTGCTGCCGCAAGTAAGCCCAGCACCGACATTTTCATTGCATCCGACTAGAGCCGGACTGCGAGGATGTCCAGAAAAGTAAAAGCCCCGGCCTTGGGGGGAAGGCCGGGGCTGTGACAGTCGGCTGGGGGGAAGCCGATCTATCGGTGGGGGGTATGGTGCTGAACGGGCGACCTGGAGATTGGTTCCGGGAAAAAACGAAACGCTCCGGATTTTTCCGAAGCGTTTCGCCGACGGTCCGCGCATGGAGGCGACCATCTACCGTCCCCCGCGAGTCTCATAGCGCATTCCGGGCCGCGCGAAAAGCGGATGGGAGGCGTAGCGGCGTGCTCGCCTTGGTGTAGCACTCCTATAACACACCTTTTTCCTTGCATGTGGCGGGCGCTTCACCCAATCTCTCCGTTGCAGATTGCGAAGGGTGAGAAATAACATGGCCAGCAGTGCGACGGCGACCGAAACCCGGCTCACGCTCGACCCGCCGGAAGCGCTCAATCCGTTGCAGCCGCACCAGGCGGCCGGGCTGGTGCCCCTCAAGGAAGGCGAGCGCAGCCAGCTCGAGCAGAAGGTGGACAGCTTCGTCGACGATCTGATCGCGACCGACGCCAACAGCCCCGAATTCGGCCGCAAGGTCGATCAGCTGACCAGCATGGGCCGGAAGGAGATCGCGGAAGCCGCCGGCCATTCCAACCGCTTCCTCGACCGGCCGGTCAAGGCGATCGACAGCGACACGGGGATCGGGGCCGATCTGACCCAGCTGCGGCGCACGGTGGAGCAACTGGACCCGGGCCGGCAGGGCAATCTGTCTACTCCGCGCAAGATCCTGGGGATCATCCCGTTCGGAAACAAGCTCGGAAACTATTTCCAGAAATATCAGTCCTCTCAGACCCACATTTCGAAGATCCTGTCCAGTCTGGCTTCCGGCAAGGACGAGCTGCTGATGGACAATGCCGCCATCGATGTCGAGCGCGCCAATATGTGGAAGACGATGGGCAAGCTCGAGCAGATGATCCACATTTCCAAGGTGATGGACGCCAAGCTTGAGGAGAAGGCCAACGAGCTGGACGCAACGGAGCCGGCCAAGGCCAAGGCGATCCGGGAGACGGCGCTCTTCTACACCCGCCAACGCACCACCGATCTGCTCACCCAGATGGCGGTGACGGTGCAGGGCTATCTGGCGCTCGACCTGGTCAAGAAGAACAATGTCGAGCTGGTGAAAGGCGTCGATCGGGCCTCGACGACGACGGTGGCGGCGTTGCGGACGGCGGTAACAGTGGCGCAAGCGCTGACCAACCAGCGGCTGGTGCTGGAACAGATCGGCGCGCTCAACGTCACCACCGCCAACATGATCGAGAGCACGGGATCGCTGCTCAAGAACCAGACCGGCGAAATTCACAAGCAGGCGGCATCGTCCACCATTCCGCTGGAGACGCTGCAGCGGGCCTTCCAGAACATCTATGACACGATGGACACGATCGATCGGTTCAAGGTCGAGGCGCTGGGCAACATGAAGCAAACGGTGACCGTGCTGACCAGCGAGGTCGAGAAATCACGCGGCTATATCGCACGCGCCGAAGGCGTGGAGCAGAACCGGATCGCGGGCGGCGGCGGACGCGGCGGTGACAATCTGCTGACCGCGCTGGGAGGATAGCGGTGGCCATTTGCGTCGCACTGCCCGTGAAGATCGGCTGATGCCGCGGCAAACCCGGCATGTCGAGGAAGCGCTTCAAAGGATGATCGCCTTGCGCGAGCCACAAAGCGTTGAGAACACGATCGCGAGGTTCGATGCGATCGCCGCTCGGATCGACGGGCACACGCCGCGTAGCAGCCCGACCGGCCGGCGCTCCGGAGGGCGAAAGGTCGCGCGGGTCGGCCGGAAGATCGCGAATGTCGGGATCGCGCTTGGCGTGCTGATCGCGGCGACGATCGGGTTCGGGCTGATCGTCGGCCCGATCGGGATCGGCGGGCTGTTCCTGGTGGTGATGGCGGCCTTGTTCGCGTTGATCTTCTTCTCCTTCTGGCCCACCGCCACCGAGCCCAAGCGCGTGCCCTATTCCGACGAATTGCCGACCGGGGCGGTGGTGCGGCAGCTGGACGGGTTGCTTGCCGCTCGCCGCGCCGTCCTCCCCGCCCCCGCCGCGCGCCGGGTGGACGCGATCAGCCAGCAATTGCCGCTGCTCGAAAGCCGGTTGACGCAGATGGATGCGCTCGATCCGCTGGCGCAGGATGCGCGGCGGCTGATGGGCAAGCACCTGCCCGACCTGATCGACCGTTACGAGCGCGTGCCCGCCGAATATCGCGGCAGCCGCGACGGCCAAGGTTTGACGGTGGACGAGCGGCTGGTCGCCAGCCTCGATGCCGCGCGCGAAGCGCTGGGCGAGCTCGGCGCGAAGATGTCCAAGCAGGATATCGACGCGTTCGAAACGCAAGGGCGGTTCATCGAGAATAGATACAAGGACGGCGGGGTCACGCCGGAAGATTGAGCGCGGCGCTCAGTCGTCCTCGTCTTCGTATCCCACCAGGTTGAGCTCGCGCGCCTTGATCTGGTGCATCGCGCACCAGTGTTTGAGGGCGTCCTCGCGGCCATGGGTGATCCACACCTCGCGCGGAGCCACTTCGCGCAAGGTGGCGGTGAGTTCGTCCCAATCGGCGTGGTCCGAGATGATCAGCGGCAACTCGACATTGCGCTGCCGGGCGCGCTGGCGGACCCGCATCCAGCCGGACGCCATGGCGGTGATCGGATCGGGAAGGCGACGCGACCAGCGATCGTTGAGCGCGCCGGGCGGACACAGGATGATGCGGCCTCTCAACTCGTCCTTTTTGACGCCGGTCGCGAGCCGCAAATCGCCGAGCGCCACGCCTTGTTCTTCGTACAATTCGCACAACCGTTGCAGCGCGCCGTGAATATAGATCGGGTCCTGGTGGCCGCGCCGGCGCAGCTCGACGATCACGCGCTGCGCCTTGCCGAGCGCATAAGCGCCGACCAGCACGCAGCGGTCCGGATTGGCGTGAAGCCGCTCGAGCAGCCGGTCCATCTCACTGCCCGCGTCCGGGTGGCGGAACACGGGAAGACCGAAGGTCGCCTCGGTGACGAAGATGTCGCACGGCACCGGCTGAAACCCTGCGCAGGTTGGGTCGGGCCGGCGTTTGTAATCGCCCGAGACGACCACGCGCTCGCCGCCATGTTCGAGTACGATCTGGGCGGAGCCGAGGACGTGGCCGGCGGGTACGAAGCTCACGTCCACCTCGCCAAGGCGGACGACTTCGCCATATTGGACGCCTTCGCCGGTCTGCGGCCCATAGCGGCATTCCATGATCGCCAGCGTTTCGGGCGTCGCCCAGACCTGGCCATGTCCGCCGCGGGCATGATCGGCATGTCCGTGCGTAACCAGCGCGCGCGCCTTGGGCTGGCTCGGATCGACCCATGCGTCGGCCGGCTTTACGTAGATGCCTTCGGGAAAAGGCTCGATCCAGGAACCGAGACGGGCCATGAGGAGCTATATGTGGGATAGATGCTCGGCCGCCAAGTCGTGCGACGTGCCGCGGGCTTCAGGCAAGTCCGCGGCGGGGGAGAGAAAGGAAGGTTTATATGGACTTCGGAGCATTCAACTGGAGCCTGCTGACGATCGCGGGGCCGATCTTGCTGTTCGCGGCGATCCTTTACGCCACGCTCAAGAACCGCAAGCCCAAGCCGGGCGAGGTCGAGCGCACAGAGCGGGCGACGCACGAACTGTATCAGGAGGAGGACGCGGCTCATCAGAATAGGAGCGATGTACAGCCCTGAGCGAGCGCTTGTCTTTCGTGCACCCCGTCAGCCTGCCCTGAGGAGCCGCCGGCTTGTCGAAGGGCTCCGTCCCCCTTCAGAATGAGCGATCGATCGAGAACGCGTTGAGCCCCGCCGAACCGCTCCCGCCAGTCATCGCCGACTGGTTCGCCGCGAAGGGCTGGGCGCCGAGGCGACATCAGCTGGAGATGCTGGCCGCAGCGCAGGCCGGGCGGAACGCGCTGCTCGTGGCGCCGACGGGTGCGGGCAAGACGCTGGCAGGGTTCCTGCCAAGCCTGGTGGAACTGATCTCGGATAAATTAACCCACTCCGCCCGCCCTGAGCTTGTCGAAGAGCTGCCCTTCTTTCCACTCCAAAAAGAAAAAACAGGGCTTCGACAAGCTCAGCCTGAGCGGTTGAGGAGGGACGGCTCAAGTCCGAAAAGCCCACTCCACACGCTCTACGTCTCGCCGCTCAAAGCGCTTGCCGTGGACGTGCAGCGCAATCTTCTCACCCCGATCGCCGAGATGGGGCTCGACATTCGGGTGGAGACCCGCACCGGCGATACGCCGGCGGACCGCAAGGCGCGGCAGCGGGTCCGGCCGCCGCAGATCCTGCTGACCACGCCTGAATCGCTCAGCCTGATGCTCAGTCACGAGGATAGCGGAACGCTGTTCGGGGATTTGAGCACGATCGTTATCGACGAGGTGCATGCCTTCGCCAATGGCAAACGCGGCGACTTGCTGTCGCTGGCGATGGCGCGGCTGCAGCGGATCGCGCCGGGGCTTCGGCGGGTGGCGCTGTCGGCGACGGTCTCCGACCCGGAAGCCTATCAGGGCTGGCTTGCGCCCGATGCGGACATCGAGACAGTCGACGTGGTGATCGGCGATCCCGGCGCGGACGCGGAAATCGCGATCATGCTGCCGGAGGATGAGCGCATCCCCTGGTCGGGGCATAGTGGGCGATGGGCGGCGGCGCAGGTGATGAGGGAGATCGAGCGACACAAGACGACGCTCATCTTCTGCAACACGCGCTCGCTCGCCGAGCTGATCTTCCAGGACCTGTGGGCGGTGAACGATCAGACGCTGCCGATCGGGGTGCACCACGGCTCCTTGTCGCTCGAAGCGCGTCGCAAGGTCGAGTCGGCAATGGCGGACGGGCGATTGCGGGCACTGGTCTGCACCGCGAGCCTGGATCTCGGTGTCGATTGGGGGGACATCGACCTGGTCGTCCAGATGGGCGCGCCCAAGGGCTCGTCGCGGCTGACGCAGCGGATCGGGCGGGCGAACCACCGGCTGGACGAAGCGTCGGAGGCGATCCTCGTGCCCGGCAACCGCTTCGAATATCTGGAAGCGCGCGCGGCGCTGGACGCGATCGAGGGCGGCGAGCTCGATCCGGAAATCTTCCGTCCCGGCGCGCTCGACGTGCTCGCCCAGCACATCATGGCGGCAGCCTGCGCGGGGCCGTTCCGCGAGGAGGAGATGCTGGCCGAGGTGCGGTCGTCGGCGCCTTATGCCGGCCTCAGCGAAGAGCTGTTCCGAGACGTGCTGAGCTATATCGAAAGCGGCGGCTATTCGCTCAAGGCTTATGACCGGTTCAAGCGGCTGACCCGCGACGCGGACGGGACGTGGCGCGTGTCGCATCCCAAGTTCATCCAGCAGCACCGGATGAACGCGGGCATCATCGTCGACGCGCCGCTGCTCGACGTGCGCTTTCGCAACGGCCGCAAGCTCGGCACGGTCGAGGAATATTTCGCATCGACGCTCAGCGTCGGCGATACCTTCTTCTTCGCGGGACTGACGCTGGAGGTGGAGCGGATCGAGGGCATAGACCTAATGGTCAAGGCGACGACTCGGCCGGCGCGCATCCCGACCTATGTCGGCGCGCGAATGGCGATGACGACCAACCTCGCCGATCGCGTCCGCGCCTATCTGCACGACCGCGCGCAATGGCCGCGCTTTCCGGATGACGTGCGCGACTGGCTGGAGGTTCAGGAGCGGCGCTCCACCCTGCCCCGCCCCGATCAGCTCCTCGTCGAGACCTTCCCGCGCGAGGGGCGGCATTACATGGTCGCCTACAGCTTCGAGGGCTGGAACGCGCACCAGTCGCTCGGCATGCTGATCACGCGCCGGATGGAAAGCGCGGGGCTGAACCCGCTCGGCTTCGTGTCCAACGATTACGCGCTCGCCTGCTACGGGCTGGAGCCGATCACCGAGCCCGCCGCCTTGTTCTCGCCCGACATCCTGGCGGACGAGTTCGTCGAATGGGTGCAAGGATCGAACCTGTTGAAGCGCGCCTTTCGCGAAGTGGCGGTGATCGGCGGCCTGGTCGAGCGCCACCATCCCGGCAAGCGCAAGTCGGGCAAGCAGGTAACGTTCTCGACCGACCTCATCTACGATGTGCTGCGGCGTTACGAGCCCGACCACCTGCTGCTGAAAGCCGCCTGGAACGACGCGCGTGAGCGGATGACGGACGTGGGGCGACTAGCGCGCCTGCTCGACCGCGCGGCGGGGACGATGCTGCACGTGGAACTCGACCGCGTATCGCCGCTGGCGGTGCCGGTGCTGGTGATCATCGGACGCGAGCGCACGTCGGTTGGCGCGGCGGACGATCAGCTGCTGATCGAGGCGGAAGCGCTGGCCGAGGAGGCGATGCGGTTGGAGTGAGGCATGATGTATGCCCGGTCATACTCAAAGTGGGAGTGTGTCAGCAGCGGCCAGCTTCAGAGTCTGTCGCTGCTTTGCGATACGCATGGCTATCTCACGCCGGAAAGCGTCTGAATCGTTAGCGAGCGGCGCCATCTGTTCAGCCGCCGCATGCACCATCGAACCAGGTGGAGGCGGGCTGACTAAAATTCTGTTGAACATCTCAGCAGCGTCCACTTCACGCCCGACCAGTCCTGCTGTTACGCCAGCATGATAGGCCGACCAGAGTCCCTGCTCGCGATGGGGACGGGTGCGCTCCCGATTAAGCAGCCGATTCGCCGTCAACTCGACCGAAGTGAACGTTTCCGCGAGACGTTGCGCGATGCGAGCCGCGCAATCTGCTAAGCGGGCGGCGGCGGGTTCGAACTGTTCATTTGAGAGGTATTCTTCGAACTCCGCAACTCGGCCGCCGGAGTCGAAGCTTAAGCAGCCTAGTTCGGACCAGAGCCAATGGGCGGCCACGTTCAGGTAGCTGCCCTTGCTCCAGCTACTCGGTTGGAACTCCACCACTGTCAGCCACCAGCCATGATCGGCGAGCCAAGTGCGAGACTGGCCTTTGCGGCGAAAACCGTGCGGGCTAAGCGCCGCTTTAGCAGCAACAGCGATGATCTTTTCGTGCGGACCCGGCATAAATGGAAAGTGCCTACACCATCTTCTTCGGCCGGCTGAACACGCGCGTGATCTCCGGTTCGAAGCTCTCCAGCGGGTCGACCTTGAAATCCGGGTCGAAGGCCGGGGCGTCCCAGTCGTCGACCAGTTTCTCGGCGAGCGCGAACCAGGGTTCGTGGCGGAAGCGGTCGCGGGCGGCGGCATCCTTGCCGAGGTGCTCGTAATAATAGCGGCCCTGGAAGTCCTGGTGCCAGTAGATGGCGTGGTAAATGTCGTCCGAGACGTAGGGCTTGAGCATCTCGGCGGCGATCGGGCCGTGATTGGGGATCGAGAAGAGCTTGCCGAGGTCGTGGCAGAGCGCGGCGACCACCTCCTCGTCGGACGCGCCGTCGCGGCGGGCGAGGGTGCCGGCCTGCAGGCTGTGCTGGAGCTGGCTGACGCCGAAGCCGACCTCGATCGCATCGAGCCGCGCCAAGCTGTCCATGATCTGGCGCGGCGCCTCGCTCTGCTGGTGCCGGCCATGCTCGGCGGCGATGTGCGCCCAATCCTCGCGCGTGCCTTCCTGCATCGTGGTAAACATGGCGGGCCTCCTTCGGCCCGGAGAATAGCGGCCCGCGCGGGCGTGGTCGAGCGGCACGGGAACTTGTCTGATCGAGGTTAGACATCCGGAACGCCGGGAGGGAGCGCCGGTTCGGGAGTCATCAGGAGCGCCCTCATGACCAGTCGCCGATCCGTGCTCACCGCCGCTTTCGTGCTCGGGATCGGGCTGGGCGGCTTCTTCGACGGCATCCTGCTCCACCAGGTGCTGCAATGGCATCATCTGCTGAGCCTGGTTCCGGGCCAGGCGTTCCGAGACCTCGGAACGCAGATCTTGGCGGACGGCATGTTCCATGTGCTGATGTACCTGATCACCGCTCTGGGCCTGTGGATGCTGTGGCGACGCCGCGCCGGGCTGGACGAGGCGGGCGCGGGCCGCGCGGTGACCGGCGGCACCCTGCTCGGCTTCGCGGTCTGGAACGTGATCGACGTAGCCTTTTTCCACTGGACGCTGGGCATCCACCGCATCCGTTTGAACGTGCCCGATCCGATGACTTATGATCTGGGCTGGCTGGCGGCGTTTGGGCTGGTTCCGCTGGTGCTCGCCTGGTGGGTGCTGAATCGCGGCTCGGGCGATGGCGGCAGACTTGCCGGCGGCACGGTGGCGTGTCTCGCGCTGGTCGCGGCACCGTGGGCGGCACTGCCGCCGGCCGGAAGCCGCAGCGCGCTGGTGCTGTTCGCCCCCGGCACGTCGCAGGGCGATCAGATCAACGCGGTCCGGGCGGCCGGAGGGCGGCTGTTATGGGCGGATTCGGGCGGGCGCCTGATGGCGGTCGAGCTTGCTCCCGCGGGTGGCTCGGCGCTTTACGGAGCCGGGGCGATGTTGGTCACCCGCTCCCCGCTGCTGGCCGGCTGCGCCGCGGCGGCGATCTAGAGGCAGATGAAATCAGATCGAATCGTCACCCTGAACTTGTTTCAGGGTCCATCTGGTCACCCGCACTGCCGCATCGAGAATGGATGCTGAAACAACTTCAGCATGACAGGTGATGCAAGCTAATCTCATCACGCTCTAGCGCCACAGCCCGGTCAGCCCCGACACGTCGGCGAGCAGCTTCAAGTTGAGCGTGACGATCACCGCGGCGATCACCCACGCGCCCGCCTTGAGCCAAGCGGGGTTGGCGAACTCGCCCATTTTGGCGCGGTTGCTGGTGAAGTAGACGAGCGGGATCACTGCGAACGGCAGCTGCATGCTGAGGACCACCTGGCTCAGCACCAGCAATTTGGCGGTGCCGCTCTCGCCATAGAGCGCGGCGACGGTGACCGCGGGCACGATCGCGAGGAGGCGGGTGAACAGGCGGCGGAGCCAGCCAGGAAGCCGGATCGACAGGAACCCTTCCATCACGATCTGGCCCGCAAGGGTCGCGGTGACCGTGCTGTTCTGGCCGGAGGCGAGCAAGGCGACCGCGAACAGGGTGCTGGCGAGCGCAGCGCCGAGCGCCGGGGCGAGCAGCCGGTGCGCTTGCTGGATTTCCGCGACTTCGGTTCGGCCGGAAAAGTGGAAGGCGGAGGCAGCGAGGATCAGGATGGCGGAGTTTATGAACAGCGCCATCATCAGCGCGATCGTGCTGTCGATCGTGGCGAACTTGACCGCCTCTCGCTTGCCGGCGGGGGTGCGGTCGAAGGCGCGGGTTTGGACAATCGCGGAGTGAAGATACAGATTGTGCGGCATCACCGTCGCGCCGAGGATGCCGATCGCGATGTAGAGCATCGCCGGGTTGGTGATCACTTCCGTGCTCGGCACGTAGCCGCCGAGCACCGCGCGCAGGTCCGGCTGAGCGAGCGCGAGCGTGTAGATGAAGCAGCCGGCGATGATGATCAGCAGCGCGATGATGAACGCTTCGAGGTAGCGGAAGCCGCGCTGCTGGAGCAGCAGGATCAGCAGCACGTCCAAAGCGGTCAGGACCACGCCCCAGACGAGCGGCAGCCCGAACAGCAGCTGTAGCGCGATCGCGGTTCCGATTACTTCGGCGAGATCGCAGGCGATGATGGCGAGCTCGCACGCGAACCAGAGCAGGAGGTTGACCGGCCGGCTGTAATGATCGCGGCAGGCCTGCGCCAAATCGCGGCCGGTGACGATGCCGAGCTTGGCGCTGAGCGATTGCAGCACGATCGCCATGAAGTTGGACAGCAGGATGACGCTGAGCAGGGTGTAACCGAACGCCGAGCCACCGGCGATGTCGGTGGCCCAATTGCCAGGGTCCATGTAGCCGACCGCGACGAGATAACCCGGGCCCGCGAACGCGCCGAGCTTGCGCCAGAAGCGCGCGTCCTTCGGCACGGAAATGGTGCGGAACACTTCGGGCAGACTCGGGCCGGAGGTCGAGCGCCAGGCTGGTTTCGTTTGCGGTTGATCCATGCCGCTCCCCTTCCGATCCGCCCGGCTTAGCATGAGCATCGAAAGTTAGTCGAAGCTAAATTGTTCCGAAATGGCGGATGTGCGAAGGAGCCGAACATGGCTCTGCCCGACCCACAGGAACAGGCGCGTCGCTTCGCGCGGGTGCGTTCAGCGCACCGCGCGGAGATGCAGGAAGATTATCTCGAGCTGATCGCCGAGCTGATCGCCGAAACGGGCGAAGCGCGCGCCGCCGATCTTGCCGAGCGGTTCGGAGTGACAGCAGCGACGGTGACCAACACGCTGGCGCGACTGCGGCGCGACGGACTGATCGACACCCAGCCCTACCGGTCGATCTTCCTGACCGACAGCGGACGCGAGGTCGCCGCCCGATCGCGCGCGCGGCACCAGCTGGTGCTCGATTTCCTTCTCAGCCTCGGGATCAGCCAGGAGGTGGCGGAAATGGACGCGGAGGGGTTGGAGCATCATCTGAGCCCGGAGACGCTGGCAGCGATGCAGGCGTTTAGCTCGGGCGCCAAGTAAGCAGAGTCAACTTCGATCCCGTCCTTGCGAGGAGCGGAGCGACGCGGCAATCCACACTGAGGCCGAAAACTGGATTGCTTCGCCTTTGGCTCGCAATGACGGTCGGTCAGCCTCAGCCTGGTTCAGCTCGCCGGGTTCGGATGCGAGGCCGGATCCGCCGCTTTTTCGATCTCCGAGTTGAGCTCGCCACCCATCAGCAGGATGTAGGCGGTGAGGTATAGCCAGGTGAGGAACACCACCACCGCGCCCAGCGAGCCGTAGGTCGCGTTGTAACTGCCGAAGTTCGACACGTAGAAGCCGAAGCCGAGCGTGGCGGCGATCCACAGCAAGGTCGCGACGATCGATCCCGGAGTCAGCCAGGCCCATCTCGCGGTCGGCCGATTGGGCGCGTAGCGATAAACCAGGGCGATGACGACGCTGACGCCCGCCGCGGCGACCACCCAGAGCAGGATCTGCAGCAAGGTGTGGACGAGCGGCGATGAGAAAGGCAGCAGCCGCTCTATCAAGGCGAGCGTCGACATCGCGAGCATGCCCAGGATCAGCGCCAGCACAGCGCCGAACGTAATCGCGAGCGCGAGCAGGCTGGTCTTCACGAAGCCGCGATCCTCCTCGACGCCATAGACGATGTTGAGCGCGGTGATGATCGAGCTGGCGCCGCGCATCGCTCCATATAACGAAAGCAGCAGCGCGATCAGCAGGCCGAAGCCCTGCTTGCTCGTCGCGGTCTGGGTGATGCTGAGCAATTGCTCGCCGATCAGCCGCGCGGCATCCGCGGGCATGACGGAGGTCAGGCCCTGGACGTGGCTGCTCACCGAGGCTGGATCCGCGATCAGCCCATAGGTCATCACCAAAGCGGCAAGCAGCGGCACGAACGCCAGAAAAGCGTAAAAGGCCACGCCGGCCGCGACGATGCTGACATTGTCCTTGGTGGATTCGGCATAGGTGCGCTTGAGAATCTGCCACCAGCCCGCCGCGGGGATTGCGGAGGGTTTGCTCGCGCCCGCCGCTTCGCCGCCCGCCGCTCCGTCCGTTGCCTTGCTCGCCATGGTCTACTCCGCCGCCTGCGCCGGACAAAAGGCGCGGGAAGCGGGAGAGGTTCCAACGGCTTGCCTCGTGCACTACGCTGCGGCACGGTGACATCCCGGCCCTGGGGAGTTGCCACGATGAAACCTGCTTTGCTTGCCCTGCTGGGCCTCACCCTGGCGGCGAGCGCTTCGGCGGCCGATCCGGTCAGTTCGGCGGACCGGCTGCTGCATGATCGGCTGCTGACGCTCGACACCCATCTCGACACGCCCAGCCGGTTCGAACGGCCGGGCTGGGACTTCGATCGCTGGCACGATTACGACTGGGACGGCAGTCAGGTCGACATCGCGCGGATGGAGCAAGGCGGGTTGGATGGCGGGTTCTTCGTCATCTACACGGCGCAAGGCCCACTGACGCCCCAGGCCTATGCGCAAGTGCGCGATCAGGCTCTGCTGCGGGCGACCGCGATCCAGCGCGTGGTCGCGGCGAACGGGGACAAGCTCGCGCTGGCCACCACGGCCGCGGATGCCGAGCGGCTGCACGCGGCCGGCAAGCGGATCGTCTTCCAGTCGATCGAGAACAGCTATCCGCTCGGGACGGACCTGAGCTTGCTGTCGACCTTTCACAAGCTGGGCGTGCGGATGGCTGGGCCGGTGCACAACGGCTCGAACCAATTCTCCGACAGCGCGCGTGGAGACGCAGTCCATGGTGGGCTCTCCCCGCTGGGCCGGCAGTGGCTGGCGGAGGTCAACCGCCTCGGCATGATCGTCGACGGCAGCCATGCGTCCGACGCCGCGATCGACCAGATGATCAGCCTTTCCAATACGCCGATCATCCTGTCGCATCACGGGCCCGATGCGATCTTCGATCATCCGCGCAACATCCCGGACGCGCTGATGCGCAAGCTCGCCCGGTCCGGCGGCGTGATGCAGATGAACAGCTTGTTCCTGCGCCCGACGACCAGCGCCGATTGCCGCGACGGAATCGAGGAGCGGCAGGAGCGTTGGGAGGTGCTGAATGCCGCCGAGCGCAGGCGGGTGATCGCCGACAAAGCGGCCTGCCCGCCGTTCGAGTTCGCCGACCTCGACCTGTTCATGCGCAGCCTGCTGCATGCGGTGCGCGTGATGGGTGTCGATCATGTCGGCATCGGCGCGGATTGGGACGGGGGCGGCGGCCTGACCGACATGAAGGACATTGGCGGCCTCCCCGCGATCACGGCGCGGCTGCGGGCGGCAGGCTTCAGCGAAGCGGATATCGCCAAGATCTGGAGCGGCAATCTGCTGCGCCTGCTGCGCCGCGCGGAGGCCGGAGCCGCCAAGCAATAAATGGTGCTTTCGACCACTTGACGCTACGGAAAGCGTTCCTATCTGGCCGGCGTCGGACGACTTGTTTGCAGTGTCCGGCGTTTAAGCGGGGCGCCTGCGGGTCTCGTGCGATCTGGAGCGCCTCATTTCATTTGTTGCTCAAACTGGAGGACATCTGATCATGAGAACCAGTTTCGATTTTTCCCCGTATCGCCGTTCCACCGTCGGCTTCGACCGGCTGTTCGACTTTCTCGAGAACGCCGCCCGGACCGACATTGGCGACAATTATCCGCCGTTCGACATCGAGAAGCTCGGCGATGACAGTTATCGGATCACGCTCGCCGTGGCCGGGTTCAAGCAGAGCGAGATCGACATCACGGCCCGCCAGAACCTGCTCGTGGTGACCGGACGCAAGGCCGAGAACCGCAACAAGGAGGGCAATTTCCTGCACGTCGGGATTGCCACCCGCGCGTTCGAGCGCCGCTTCGAATTGGCCGACTTCGTCCGCGTCGAAGGCGCCGATCTGCGCGACGGCCTGCTCTCGATCGAATTGGTCCGGGAGATCCCGGACACGATGAAGCCGCGCAAGATCGCCATCAACGGCGGCTCGAACGAGACGCTGGAGGCGAGCGCTTCGGCCGCTCCGCAGGCCAAGGCGGAAGAGCGAAAGGTCGCCATCGCGGCTTAAGGCTTCGTCAGGAAATTGGGGCGGGTTCTCGACTGGGGAGCCCGTCCCTTTTCGTCTTTGCGAGCGGAGCGAAGCAATCCAGAGCACCGAGGTCGGCTGGATTGCTTCGTCGCTTTGCTCCTCGCAATGACCGAGAGAGGCGGCGCCCCGCGCAGCTTTGCCGATCAAATCGACAGATTCATCGACTATCCGTGGCTCCTCCGCCGTCCCGGATTCATGGCCGGTTTAGGTCTTCGGCTGCACAAAGCCGGGCCGAGGAATGGATATCGGGGTGGAAGTCTGGGCCATGAAGATCAAGCAGAAACTCCTCAATCCATTCGTGCTGATCGGTCAGGGCTTCCTGGCCGGGGCGCTGATTTTATACTCGACCGGCCCGGAAACGCCCCGGACGCAGCCGATGACGGGCGGAGCGCAGGCCGCGGCCGTCCAGCAACTCGCCGAAATCTGATCGCGGCCGCTTGCGCCCGCGCGGGCGCTGATTCATAGCGCCGCCATGGTTCGCTTTTCGTTCTGTGGACATGAGTTGATGGCGCTGCCGCAAGGCGCCCTATTCTGGCCGTCGCGGCAGGCTCTGCTCGTCGCCGACCTGCACCTGGAAAAAGCGAGCTGGTTCGCGCGGCTCGGGCAAATGCTGCCGCCTTATGATTCGGTTGCAACTCTGGCCGATCTCACCGCCGTGGTCGCGGCAACCGGTGCGCGCGAAATCTGGTGCCTGGGCGATAGTTTTCACGACAAACATGGCTGCGATCGCCTGCCGGAGCGGGCGCGGGACATGCTAACCGGCCTGACCGGGGCGACGCGCTGGACCTGGATCACCGGCAACCACGACGCGGGCTTCGTCGATCATTGCGGTGGGACGATCGTGGAGGAGGCACTGGTCGACGAACTCGTGCTCCGGCACGAAGCGGACCCCGCCGAGGCGCGTCCGGAGCTGTCGGGCCATTTTCACCCCAAGCTGCGGATCACGCAGCGCGGTCGGCAAGTTTCGCGGCGCTGCTTCGTCGCGACCGCGACCAAGCTGGTGCTGCCGGCGTTCGGCGCGCTGACCGGCGGGCTGGACGTCAACCACCCCGAGATCGTGCGTGCGGTCGGCAGCCGGGCACAGGCGCTGGTGCCGGTCGCGGATCGCCTGCTTCGATTCCCGGTGGCGGCGTGAAATCCTCCCTGCGAGCTCAGCTCGTGGGGAGGGGGACCATGCGAAGCATGGTGGAGGGGTAACCAGCACTGAGTACCCCTCCACCATACTTCGTGTGGTCCCCCTCCCCATCGCTTCGCGATGGGGAGGACATCAGGCCGGCCGGAACTTCATGGCGACGCCGTTCATGCAGTAGCGCAGGCCGGTGGGCTTGGGGCCGTCGTCGAAGACGTGGCCGAGATGGCCGCCGCAGCGGCGGCAATGGACTTCGGTGCGGGTGAACAAGAGCTTGCTGTCTTCGCGAGTCGCGACCGCGCTGGGCAGAGGCTTCCAGAAGCTTGGCCAGCCAGTGCCGCTTTCGAACTTGGTCGTCGAGGAATAGACCGGGAGATCGCAGCCGGCGCAATGGTAGGTGCCGCGACGCTTTTCCTTGTTGAGCGGGCTCGATCCCGCCGGCTCGGTATCCTCCCGGCGAAGCACCGCATAAGCGCGCGGGCCCAGCCGCTTCTTCCACTCGGCGTCGGAATAGGCGACCTGGAACTTGCCTTCCGCCGCCCGGGACGTCCGCCCGAATCCGAACAATCCGGCCGCGCCGAGCAATCCGGCTCCGCCCAGCCCCAGCGCCATCCGCCTGTTCATCGTCATCGCTTCGTCTCCGTTCATAGACGTTCTGCCCGCGCCGCGCTGAACCTGCGCTGACGCCGCGACCCTAGCCGCCCGGCCGCAAAGTGGCGCGAATCAGGCCGCGAGTCGAGTTGCCGATAAAGAAGCGGTCCGGCAAATCGGTGAGGTCGGCCTCGAGCGCTTCGCCCGCTTCGATCAGTTGATCCCGCAGGATGCCGGGCAACAACCCACGCGACAGCGGCGGCGTCAGCAAGCGGCCGTCCGCTTGTTCGACGAAGATGTGGGTGAAGCTGCCTTCGGTGAGAAAACCGCCCGCATCCCGGAACAGGACCTCGAACGCGCCCGACCGGCTGCGCGCTTCGTCGTAAAACGCCCGGTCGGTCGTCTTGTGGCGCAATCGGAAATCGTCGTTGTCGACCGGCAGGGGCATGATCGCCACGCGCACCGGCTCGCTCGAATGGGCGGGAAGCGGGCGTGCTTCGATCGACACCGCGCCGCTGGGCGAGAGCAGCAGCCGCAGCAGCTTGTCCTCGCGCAGGCGGAAGGTCGCGGCCTGGAGCTCATTGCGGGCGTCGTGGCGATCGAAGCGGAAGCCGAGCGCGTCGGCACTCGCCTTCATACGCGCCAGATGCCGATCGAGCGCGCAGATGCCGTCCCGCGGATCGAAGCGCATCGTCTCGATCAGGTCGAAGCCGGTCCGCTCTTCCAGAAACGCTCCTTTCGCCAGGCATTCGCGCCATTCATCGGCCGGCCGGCTATCGGCAACGATCCCGGAGCCCAGGCCGAGCCGGGCCGTGTGCTCGCCCGCCTTGATCGTCAAGGTGCGAATGGCGACGTTGAAGCTTGCATCCCCGCCCGGGGCAACCCTGCCGATCGCGCCCGTATAGATGCCGCGGCGGCGCCGTTCGAGGGTGGCGATGATCTCGGTCGCGCGGATCTTGGGCGCGCCGGTGATCGAACCGCACGGAAACAAGGCCGCGATCGCGTCGACCGGGCCGAGCCCTTCCTCGAGATGCGCGGTGATCGTGGAGGTCATCTGGTGAACGGTCGGATAGGTCTCCACTTCAAACAGCGACGGCACTTCGACGCTGCCCGGCCGCGAGACGCGGGACAGGTCGTTGCGCAACAGATCGACGATCATCAGGTTCTCGGCGCGCTGTTTCGGATCGTCGCGCAGCATCCGCTTTTCGGCCAGGTCCGCTTCGGGATCCGCACGCCGGATCGCCGTGCCCTTCATCGGCCGGGTGGTGAGGCGGCCATCCGCGGCCGTGAAGAAAAGCTCGGGCGAGAAGGACAGGATCCAGTGGGCGCCGGTGAAGACGATCCCGCCATGACCCGCGCGCGCGCGCGGGCGGATACGGGCGTAGAGCGCGAGCGGGCTGCCGGCAAAGGACAGGTCCGCGGCGAAGGTCAGGTTGGCCTGGTAGATATCGCCGGCGAAGATGTGCTCCTTCACCCGAGCGACGCCCGCCAGATAGGCGTCGCGATCGATCAGCGGGCGCGGCGGTCCGTTCCAGGCGCTGGCGGGATCGGGCAGTAAAGCGTTTACGTCGCGCGGCGCGATTTGTTCGACGCGGTCGAACAAGCCGAACCATAGCAGGGGCGGCTCCCCTTCCCCCGCCGTCTCCCGGAACGGCGCCAGGCGCGGCTCGAGCGCGTGGCCTGCCTCGTAGGACAGGAAACCGGCCGCGTGAAGGCCCTGCTCGGCGGCCGCGCGAAGCCTGGCCAGCCCTTGGGCGACCTCATCGGGGTCGACGACCTCGATCCGATCGACGAGGCCGCGGTAGAGCAAGGCTGGCCCGGCGCCGGAGGTCCGCGCATCGTCCAGCAGGATGAACGGCTCGGACGGATCGATCAGCATGGACGCTTGCCAACAGAAGGCGTCGGCTCCATCTCCGGCCAAGCCCTTCCGCCGGAACGGCTTCCCGGGAGAAAGCAAGTGGTCGCCAGCGTCTTCGATCTGTTCAAGATCGGGGTCGGCCCATCCAGTTCACACACGATGGGACCGATGAGCGCGGCCGCGACCTTTGTCGGAAGGCTGGAAAGCAAGGGGCTGATCGGTTCCGTGGAGCGGGTCGAATGCGACCTTTACGGCTCGCTGGCGCTGACCGGCAAGGGCCATGCGACCGACCGCGCGGTGCTGATCGGGCTGGCCGGCAAACGGCCGGACGCCTTGTGCCCCGACGAGGCGGATGGGATCGTCGCCCGGGTCCGCGCGACCGGACGCCTGCCGCTGGCGGGCAAGCGGGATATCGGGTTCGACGAAGCGCGGGACCTGCGCTTCCTCCAGCGCGAGCGGCTGCCGCATCACAGCAACGGCATGCGCTTTGCGGCCTTCGCCGCGGACGGCGGCGTGCTGGACAGCGGCGTCTTCTACTCGACCGGCGGCGGCGCGGTGATCGACGAAGCCGCGATTGCCCGCAACGCGCCGCCCGAGGGCGTCTGGGACGTGCCTTACAATTACCGCTGCGGCGACGAACTGCTCGCCATCGCCGAGCGCGAACAACTCAGCATCGCGCAGATCGCCCGTGCCAACGAGCGGATCGCCTTTTCCGATGAGGAGATCGACCGCCGGCTGGACGCGATCACGGCGGCCATGTCGGCCTGCATCGATCGCGGCATCGGCCAGGACGGCATCCTGCCCGGCGGCCTCAAGGTCAGACGCCGGGCGCCGGGGCTGCACAGGCTGCTGATGGAACGCGCCGAGCGCACGCTCCAGGACCCGCTGACCGTGCTCGACTGGGTCAATTTGTGGGCGCTAGCAGTGAACGAGGAGAACGCGGCGGGTGGCCGGGTCGTGACCGCACCCACCAACGGCGCGGCCGGGATCGTGCCGGCGATCCTGCGTTACTATCAGCGTTTCGCGCCGCATTCGTCGAACGCGGGCGTGCACGTCTTCCTGCTTACCGCCGCGGCGATCGGCGCGTTGTTCAAGGAGAATGCCTCGATCTCGGGTGCCGAGGTCGGCTGCCAGGGCGAGGTCGGCGTGGCCTGCTCGATGGCGGCGGCTGGGCTCACCGCTGCGCTTGGCGGCACGCCGGCCCAGGTCGAGAATGCGGCCGAGATCGGCATGGAGCATAATCTGGGGCTGACCTGCGATCCGGTCGGCGGACTGGTGCAAGTGCCGTGCATCGAGCGCAACGCGGTCGGCGCGATCAAGGCGATCGAAGCCTCGCGCCTGGCGCTGGTCGGCGACGGCACCCACCGGGTGAGCCTGGACCAGGTGATCGAGACGATGCGCAAGACCGGCATCGACATGAACGAGCGCTACAAGGAGACCTCGCTCGGCGGGCTCGCGGTCAACGTCGTCGAGTGCTGATCGCCGCGTCCCTGGTCCGGGCTAGGCACGACTCCACAAAGTGTTGCAATCCGGTTAACCTGGCCGGGAATCGGGAAGTCGGCTCCTTGCGAGTCGCCGCGCCCGACCGGCTGCGGGGATGGCTCATGTCCTATTATCGTCTGCTGTTCATGAAGGCGATCGGCGGCCCGGTAATGGGCTTCGAGGAAATCGCAGCGCGCGACGATGTCGAGGCGGTCCGCATCGCCAGCCGCAAGGTCGGCGACCAGCCCGTCGAATTGTGGTGCAACAAGCGCAAGGTGAAGCAGTTCACGCCGGCGGGAAGCGGGTCGGCCTTTTCGTTTTAAGACGTGCTTAGACACGCGTGTCGACGGTGACCGGAAGAGGACGTGATGTCCCCGACAACATCAGGGCAACATGCAGTGCCGTCGAATGCTTTGCAGGCTGACGACGTTCAATGATATGCTACAAGGTTCGTCGCCCCGGACTTGATCCGGGGTTTGGCTTCTTCTGACCTGAGGCGGGAAAGTAAGCCCTGGCCCGGATCAAGTCCGGGCAGACGAAGGTGTGTGGTTTCGACTGATGTCGTCGCGCCCCGAGCGCGACGGCACCCTCAAAGAAAACGCCCCAGCTTGAGGGCCGGGGCGGGAGGGGGATCGCTACGGAGTGGGCAGTCGGGAGCGATCGGTCGTTTATGTCGAGTCGTGCCGCTATGATACGCTTTCACCAGACGTGCTGAAAGACCGCCAAGTCGAATTTGACCTATTTATTTGCGGTCATCTGGAGATTTCCTGTGATTGACTTGGCCGTCAGCCGGTGACCGCCGAGACGAGGAAGAACCCGGCCACCGCTCCGAGCGCGATCCCGGCGCCGATCATGATCTTGTCGAGCCGCCCCTTGCTTTCCCCGCCCGCGTTGAGGCGATCCGATTCCGGGCCGCTGACCGGGCGACCGGCGACGAACAGGCTGGCCCGCTCGGGTCCGGCGAGCCGCAGGTCGAACAGATTGGCCTCCGCGCGGGTGGCGAAGCGCCGGACGTCGCGCACGTCGCGAGTCATCGCCAGACGCAGCCCCGCTCGGGGTTGCGCGCGGGTGCCAGCCGGCCGGTCGAGCGCGAGCGACACGTAAGCGCCGGCCACCGCGCCGTTCCGGGCGGGCGCGATCGGTGAGAAGTCGAACAGTTCCGCTCCGGCGCCTGGCGACGCCGCGAGCAGCCCGGAAAGTAAAGCCCCGATCAACTTGCTCATCATCTTCCGACTCCCCCATGTCCTCTGTCGATCATGAACCCGCCGGGCTCCGGCGCGCAAGTTCGGACATTGCATCGGCGCGCATCGGCGACCATCTGGCGGCCATGACCACGCCTCCCATGAAAGCCGCGATCATCCCGGTGACGCCGTTGCAGCAGAACTGCACCTTGCTGTGGTGCACGGCGACGATGCGCGGCGCGTTTGTCGATCCGGGCGGCGACATCGATCGGCTGGAGACCGCGGCCAACGGCCAGGGCGTGACGATCGAGAAGATCATCCTGACCCACGGCCATATCGATCATTGCGGCGGCGCCAAGGAGCTGGCGGAGCGGCTCGGCGTGCCGATCGAGGGTCCGCAGCAGCTGGACCGCTTCTGGATCGCGCGGCTGGAGGATGACGGCCGCGCCTACGGCATCCCCGCCCGCACCTTCGAGCCCGACCGGTGGCTGGAGGAAGGCGACCGGGTGAGCGTGGGCGAACTCGTCTTTGACGTCTATCACACGCCCGGGCACACGCCCGGCCACGTCGTCTTCCACCACCCGCCATCCAAGCTGGCGCTGGTCGGCGACGTCCTGTTCCAGGGCTCGATCGGGCGGACGGACTTCCCGATGAGCGACACGCAGGACCTGCTGGATGCGGTCGTCGCCAAGCTCTGGCCGTTGGGCGACGACACCGCCTTCATCCCCGGCCACGGCCCGATGAGCAATTTCGGCCATGAGCGCCGCACCAACCCGTTCGTGAGCGATCGGGCGTTGGCCCGCGCATCGGCCTGACGCCCCGTGCTCCTGCCAAAGCAGGAGCCCAGTCGCGACCGGTGCCTGGTCCCTGCCCTTGCAGGAACACTGGTGACGATCGAGGGCTTTGCTCAGCTCAGCTTCGTGCTGGAAGAAGCGTCCGCATAGCTGATCGACGTCCTGCCCGTGCGTTCGGTGTACGGGATCGCGAGCGCGTAGCCGGCCAGGGCGAGCAGCGGCACGTAAGTCGCCATCATGCCGCCGATGCGCAGCGCATTGGGCGCGGGCCGGTCCATGCCGAACGCATGGGCAAGCCGGCCCAGCACGAACAGGATCGCGACCGCCCACAGCCAGGTCTGCGACCCGCGGGCGAGCTCGACCAGGCCGAGCAGGATCAGGAAGGAGGGGGCATATTCGGTGAAGTTGGCGTGCGCCCTCATTCGCGTCGCCACCGCTTCGTTGCCGCCGTCGCCGATCGAGACCCGGTGGCGTCGGCGCAGCAGGCTGACGCGGATGCTCAGCCACAGATTGAGCAGGGCGGCGGCCCCCGCGACGGTCAGTGTGATGGGCAGTGTCTGCATGGTGTCTCCCTAGCTCCGCGTCGTCATTGCGAGAAGCGAAGCGACGAAGCAATCCAGGCGCTCGCGGTGTTGGCTGGGCGGTGGGGCTTGCCGTCGACGTGACGCGCGCGCTTGCAACAGCCCGCGAAATCGGTATAGGCGGCACCCTCATTCGCAAGCGAGCACCGGCCGCCAGGGTCCGCGGCCCAAACGGCCGTTGCCACAGCGCCCGCTCGCCCGACACATGCAACGAACAAGACAGGTGCCAGGATGGCCGTCCCCAAAAGAAAAACTTCGCCTTCCAAGCGCAACATGCGCCGCAGCCACCATGCGCTGACCCCGGTCAACTACCAGGAATGCCCGAATTGCGGCGAGCTGCGGCTGCCTCACAATCTGTGCGCCGGCTGCGGTCACTATAACGGACGCGAAATCCGCCCGGTCGAAGCCTGAGTCTACTGGAGGCGAGACGGGTGGGCACAGCGCCACGGATCGCAATCGACGCGATGGGTGGCGATACCGGCCCGGCGGTGATGCTGGCCGGGGCCGCGCGCGCGCATGCCCGGCGCGGCGATCTTTGCTTCCTGATCTTCGGCGACAAGGCGCTGGTCCGGGCCGAGCTCGACAAGCACAGCCGGCTTAAGGACGCTGTGGAGATCGTGCACTGCGACGACGTGATCGCCGGCACCGAAAAGCCCAGCCAGGCGATCCGCCGCGCCAAGACGACCTCCATGGGCCAGGCGATCGCGGCGGTAAAGTCCGGCCAGGCGCAGGCCGCCCTGTCGGCCGGCAATACCGGCGCGATGATGGCGATGTCCAAGCTCGCGCTGCGAACCATGCCCGGGATCGACCGGCCGGCGCTGGCCGCCTTGCTGCCGACGCTGGGCAAGAACGACCTCGTCATGCTGGACCTTGGCGCCAACACCGAGGCGGATACCCAGAATCTGGTGCAATGGGCGGTGATGGGCGCGGCTTATTCGCGCATCGCGCTGGACCTGGAGCGCCCGCGCGTCCAGCTGCTCAACATCGGCACGGAGGAGCTGAAAGGCACCGACACGCTAAAGGACGCGGCGGCGATTCTTCGCGACGCCGACTATCTCGGCCTGCGATTCGACGGCTTTATCGAGGGTGACAAGATTTCCCGCGGCGAAGTTGACGTGGTCGTGACGGACGGCTTTTCCGGCAACATCGCTCTCAAGACCGCGGAAGGAACGGCGCGTTTCGTCGCCGATCTGCTCCGGCGCGCGTTCACCAGCTCGGTGCGATCCAAGATCGGCTTCCTGATCTCGCGACCGGCAACCGAATTGCTGAAGCACCATCTCGATCCGAACAACCACAATGGCGCGGTCTTTCTGGGTCTCAACGGGATCGTCGTCAAAAGCCACGGCAGCGCGAACGAGAAGGGGGTCGCCAACGCGATCCGCGTCGCGGCGCGGCTGGTGCGCGAGGATTTGACCCGCAAGATCAAGGACGATCTCGACAATATCGCCTCGCATCGGGCCCCGGTGGCGGCGAAATGAGGCGGGCGGCGATCATCGGGACGGGCTCCGCCCTCCCCGTCAATCGGGTGACCAACGCCCAACTCGCGGCGCGCGGCGTCGATACCACGGACGAATGGATCGTCGAGCGGACCGGAATCACCGCCCGCCATTTCGCCGGTGACGGTGAAACAACGGCGACTCTGGCGACCGAGGCCGCGCGCAATGCGCTGGAGGCGGCGGGCATCGGCGCGGACCAGGTTGGCCTGATCGTTCTCGCCACCGCCACGCCCGATCAGACGTTTCCGGCCAGCGCGACGCGGGTGCAGACCGCGCTCGGCATCAACGATTGCATCGCCTTCGACGTGCAGGCGGTCTGCACCGGCTTCCTTTACGCGCTCTCGATCGCCGACAATATGGTCAAGGGCGGCATGGCCGATTACGCGCTGGTGATCGGCTCCGAAACCTTCAGCCGCCTGCTCGACTGGGAGGATCGCACCACCTGCGTCCTGTTCGGCGACGGCGCCGGCGCGATCCTGCTGCAAGCGCAGGATACCGAGGATCGGGGCATTCTCGCGACCAAGCTCCATGCCGACGGGCGCCACAACGACCTGCTCTACGTCGACGGCGGTGTCTCGACCACCGGCACGGTGGGCAAGCTTCGAATGAAGGGACGCGAAGTGTTTCGCCACGCGGTCACCAATTTGGCGGACGTGCTGACCGAAGTGCTGGCCGCGTCCGGCCATCATGCCTCGGAGGTCGATTGGGTAGTTCCCCACCAGGCCAACAAGCGTATCCTGGACGCGACCGCCAAGAAGCTGGGGCTCGACCCGAACCGGGTGGTCGTCACCGTCGATCAACATGCCAACACGTCGGCCGCGTCCGTGCCGCTGGCGCTGGACGTCGCAGTCCGGGACGGACGAATCAAGCCGAACGACCTGCTCGTGCTGGAAGCGATGGGCGGCGGCTTCACCTGGGGCGCGGCGGTCGTCCGCTATTGACACCTGCCTATCGCAGGAACGCATTGCGCTGATAGTCGAGCTGGTCTAGACTTGCCGGCTCTAAATACCGGGGGGTAAGGGGACAATAATCATGGCCGATGTAGGAACGATGTCGAAGATCACGGCCGGAACCCTGACGCGCGCCGACTTGTCGGACGTCGTCCATCGCGAAATCGGCCTGTCGCGGGCCGAGTCGGCGAGCATCGTCGAACGCATCCTTCACCACATGTGCCACTCGCTGTCCGAAGGCGAGAATGTGAAGATTTCGGGGTTCGGCAGCTTCCTGCTCCGCGACAAGGGCGAGCGGGTCGGCCGCAATCCGAAAACCGGCGTCGAAGTCCCGATTGCACCGCGTCGCGTGCTGACGTTCCGCGCCAGCCAGATCATGCGCGACCGGATCACCGGCACCGATTGACGTGGCCGCGCCGGAATCGTCGCGCAAGGGCGACCAGGCATTCCGCACGATCGGCGAGCTTGCGGACGAATTGGGCGTGCCGCAGCACATCCTGCGTTACTGGGAAACGCGCTTTCCCCAGCTCCGCCCGCTGCAGCGCGCCGGCAATCGCCGCTATTACCGCCCCACCGACGTCGCGCTTGCCCACCGCATCCATCGCCTGCTGAACGAGGACGGCTATACGATCCGCGGCGTTCAGCAATTGCTGGCCGGCAATGCGGGTGACGGCGAGGAACTGGTTGCCGCGACCGGCCCGACCCCGGCGAACCAGCATGGCGGGTCCTCCACCGCCGAGGAGTTGCGCGCGATCCGGAAGAGCCTGCGGGAGGCGCTGGATAAAACTGACTGAGCTGAGCTGGATTGCTTCGTCGCTGCGCTCCTCGCAATGACGGGATCTCGCGCATACTCGTCATTGCGAGCGTAGCGAAGCAATCCAGAACCGGTGGCTGAATCAGCTTGCGATCTCGTCGAACAAGTCTCGCCAAGTCGGGTTCAGAGCCTCGATCGACGCCAGCTTCTTGCGACGCGAACCGCCCTTGGTCTGCTTCTCCCGCTCGATCGCGGCCGTCATGTCGCCGTGCATTTCAAACCAGACCAACAACTTGCAGCCGTGGCGGCGGGTGAAGCCGGGGCTGTGTCCTTCGCGATGCTGCCATGCTCGCTGAACGAGATCGGATGTGACGCCAGTGTAAAGAGTGCCATTTCGACGGCTTGCCATGATGTAAACGGCTGGACTTTTCATCGCGCCCCCAAACTGGATTGCTTCGTCGCTGTGCTCCTCGCAATGACGGAGTTTCGCCCTTCCTCGTCATTGCGAGCGTAGCGAGGCAATCAGCTGCGGCGCTCGCCTCAGCTTTCCTCGTCCGGCCCGAGTTCCGGGTCGAGGTCGCGCGGGCGGATGAAGCGGGCCAGGTTGCCGCTCCCTTGCCTCACGTCCGTCCAGCTTTCGCACTCGAAGCTGAGTTCCGCCAAAGTCGCGGTCGGATATTTGACGGCAACTTCGGCTCGCAGAGGGCTGTCCCCGGCCAGCAGCATGACGAGGCTTTCGAGGCCTGGGTTGTGGCCGACCAGCAGCACGGACCGAGTCTGGTCGTCCGCGGCCTGGACGATCTCCAACAGCGTGTCGGTGGACGCAAGATAGATGCGCTTGTCGAAATGGGTGCCGAGTTCGCGGCCATAGCCTCCTTCGACCTCGCGCAGGGTTTCGACCACGCGCGTGGCCGGCGACGCCAGCACCTGATCGAAGCTCAAGCCCAGCGACAGCATCTCACGGCCGATCGTCTGCGCGGCCCGGCGACCGCGCGCGTTGAGCGGACGCTCGAAATCGCGTTCGGTCACGTCGTTCCAGCTGGACTTGGCGTGCCTGAGCAGGGTCAGCGTCTTCATGGGCGTCCTTGGGCAACGGGAACGTCCGTCCCGATCTGCCCGAAAGCCGCGTCGGAAGAAAGACAGGAACGAACGCGCTCGATCGCTTCGGCCAGCGGCACGCGGCGGATCGCGACGCCGGGCGGAAAGGCGCTGAGCAGCCGGGTGGGCGTTGCTGCCGAAAGCAGCACGAACACGCCGCGATCCCCATTGCGCCTGATCAGCCGCCCGAATGCCTGGGCGAGGCGCGCGCGAACCACGCGATCGTCATAAGCCGACCCGCCCGCCGCCGCCCGGCGCGCGGCGTGAAGCACGGTCGGGCGTGGCCAGGGCACGCCTTCCATCACGACGAGCCGCAGCGACTCGCCCGGCACGTCGACGCCGTCGCGAAGCGCATCGGTGCCGAGCAAGGATGCGCGGGGATCGTCGCGAAAAATATCGACCAGGGTGCCGGTGTCGATCGGATCGACATGCTGCGCGTAGATGGGCAGCCCGGCCCGGGCGAGCCGATCGGCGATCCGCGCGTGAACCGCCTTGAGCCGCTGGATCGCGGTGAACAGTCCCAATGTTCCACCCCCGGCCGCTTCGATCAGCCGCGAATAAGCGCCGGCGAGCGCCGCGATGTCGCCGCGCTTCACATCGGTGACGATCAGCACCTGGCTGCATCCCGCATAGTCGAACGGGCTCTCCGCCGAGAATTGCTGCGGAAGCGCATCGAGGTGGCTGGCACCGGTGCGGGCGTGCGCCGCATCCCAATCTTCCGCACCGCGCAGGGTGGCCGAAGTGACGAGCACGCCGTGGGCGGGCTTGAGGACCGTTTCGGCCAGCGGGCGGGTGGGATCCAGCCAGCGGCGGTGAATGCCGATGTCGAGCTCGCGGCCATCGATACGATCCACGCCGAACCAGTCGACGAAGTCGGGATCGGCCGGTCCGCCCAGACGGCCCAGCAGAGCGATCCAGCCGGCCAGCGTCTGCGCCCGCCAGCTCAAGCCGCCGACGGCGCCCTCGACGCGGGCCCGGGCTTGCGGATCGAGCCAGTCGGGCGCGTCCTCCAGCACCGCCTCCAACCGCTTGCCGAGCGCCATCAATGGCCGGAGCAGCTGTTCGAGCGCTTCCAGCGCGGGCGCCGCCGCTTCCACCATCGCCCCGTCCAGCTCGGCGATCTCGGTCTCCAGCCCGTAGCCCGCATCCTGCGCCGAAGCGCGCGCATAAACCGTGCCGCGAACGGCCGCGAGCAGCCGCTCGACCGGGCCGAACGGCGCGCCCTCGCCGATCCGGCCGAGCCAGCCTTCGCCGGGCAAGGCGCCGGCGGCCTGCACCGCGGCTTCCAGCGCAAGCCCTCCGCCCTCGTCGTAGGAGGCGACATCGAGCAGGCGCGCGGCGAGGCCGCGCCTGCGCCCCCGCGACTTACCTTCGGGGCCGATCAGCCAGCGGCGCAGCTCGATCGTCTCCGCCCCGGTCAGCGCGGCGCCGAAGGTCGAGTCGGCGGCATCGAACAGATGATGGCCTTCATCGAACACGATGCGATTGGGCCGTTGCCCTTGTTCACGGCCGCGGGCGGCGTTGACCATCACCAAAGCGTGATTGGCGATCACGAGATCGGCGGCGGCGCTGGCCCGGGCCGACCGTTCGATGAAGCATTTGCGGTAATGCGGGCAGCCGGCATAGACGCACTCGCCGCGCCTGTCGGTCAGCGCGGTCGATCCGGCGCGGCGGAACAGGGTCCGCAGCCAGCCGGGCAGGTCCCCGCCAACCATGTCGCCATCCTTGCTGTACGCCGCCCAGCGCGCGACCAGTTGCGCGAGGATCGCGGCGCGCCCTGCGAAGCCGCCCTGCAACGCGTCCTCAAGGTTGAGCAGGCACAGGTAATTTTCGCGGCCCTTGCGGACGACCACCTTGCGCCGGCGCTCGGCCGCATCTGGGAAGAGCCGCGCGCCTTCGCGATCGAGCTGACGCTGGAGCGCCTTTGTGTAGGTCGACACCCAGACCGGGCCGTCGGCCTTCTCGGCCCACAGCGACGCGGGTGCGAGATAACCCAGCGTCTTGCCGATCCCGGTGCCGGCTTCGGCGAGGAGCATGTTGGGCTGCCCCTCGAGCCGCCGGGGCGCGAACGGGCCGGCGGCCGCGGCGGCGTAATCGCGCTGTCCCTGGCGGGGCTCGGCACCGTGACCGGTCAGGTGAGCGAGCCTTTCCAGCGCTTCTTCCGCACCGATTCGCACCGGGCGTGGTTGCGGGCGCGGCGCACACTCCTCCCATTCCGGCAGGCGTGAAAACAGCCAGCGCTCGTCGCGCTCGGGCCGGCGCAGCCGCTGGCCGACCGCCGCGCTCCAAGTCCAGCGTAGCCGGCCGAGCGACTGCGCGCTCGCCCAGGCCCCTTCCCGCTCGGGCCAGTCGCTTGCCACCGTCGCCAGCAGATGCTCCGCGGCGAGGCGCAGAAAGCCGGCCGCCTCCGCATCCCCTTGCGGCGGATCGAGCCCGAGCGCGTGCGCCAGCCCGTTCGGCGTCGGCACGGCGAAGCGCGCCGGGTGCACGAAAGCAAACAATTCGAGCAGGTCCAGGCCCGACAGCTCCGGATAGCCGAGCCGCTGCCCGACCAGGGGCGCGTTCAGCATGATCAAGGGCGTTTCGGCCGCCCGCGCGATCGCCTGCCCACGCCCGAGCGCTTCGACGCCGCCGTCGGCATGCGCCATCCAGATCCCGCCATGGGTCGCGTAGAGCGCGGGATGGGGGAGCGGCGCGATCATCGAACGGAGATGGAAGATGCGGAACGAAAGAGCAACGGCGAGGTTAGTTCAAGTTGTCAGTTTCGACCAGAAGGTCGGGGATGGTTACACTTCGGATGCCAGAACTTAAACGGCTTTCGTCTTGATTTCGGTAACGTCCTCCTCTCGGATCCCAAAAGCGGCATACGTGCGCGGCGTCGAGGTCGATAGCCCAAACCTCCGGGACGAGACTGCGGGCGTAGACAGTGCGGCGGGTAAGGTGCTCGTAAGGAACCTGCGTCACGAGCGTGTCCACGATCAGCAGCACTGACCGAACCGGAATATAGTTCTCGCCGGGTTGTAGAACAGCGACAACGATGTCCGGATCGGGTGCGCTGTCTGGCGGCATCGGAACTGTAGCGCGGAACAGGGCGCGTGCGTTGCGGCCGGCACGCTTAAGTCCGTCCGATATCCGAAAGCCCAGTTCCGAGCGTATCATCGCTTGCCGGGCAGTGAAACGCGGCCAATCCCTAACGACGCCGGCGACCAACTCACACCTGATCTGGTCGGCACGCTGCTGCTCGAACCAGCTTAGGAATGCTTCGGTCGTGGTCGGAGGTGGGTAGCTCATCGAACTCGGCCGCTTTGATCCTTGGCCATACCAGCTTGCACGCGTCTCGCGAAGCGGCGAAGAGCCGGGCATGCCCGACAGCATCGACCCTGCCCTTCGCGAAGCCGCGCATGTTTCCAAGGCCTGGCCTTATGAAGAAGCGCGCAAGCTGCTGAAGCGCTACCCGGATGGGCCTGGCGACAAAGCGATCCTGTTCGAGACCGGCTACGGCCCGTCAGGCCTGCCGCATCTCGGCACCTTCCAGGAAGTCGCGCGCACCCTGATGGTGCGGCATGCGCTGACCGAACTGGTCGACTGGCCGACGCGGCTGATTGCCTTCTCGGACGACATGGACGGGATGCGCAAGGTTCCGCCCGGCGTGCCCGATCAGGAGATGATGCTCGCCCATCTCGATCAGCCGCTGTCGCGCGTCCCGGACCCGTTCGGCTGCGGCCATCACAGCTACGCCGATCATAACAATCTGCTGCTGCGGCAATTTCTCGATCGGTTCGGTTTCGATTACGAATTTCTCGCGTCCAGCGACTGCTACGCCTCGGGCCGATTCGACGACGCACTCAAGGCGGTGCTGCGAAGCTACGACGCCATCCTGGGCGTGATGCTGCCGACGTTGCGCGAAGAGCGGCGGCAGACCTATTCGCCCCTCCTGCCAATCAGCCGGATCAGCGGCAAGGTGCTCCAGGTGCCGGTGGAAGTGCTCGACGCCGAGGCCGGGCTGATCCGCTACGCCGATCCGGACGGAAGCGAGCCGGTCGAGCAATCGGTGCTCGCCGGCGGCGCCAAGCTGCAGTGGAAGGTCGATTGGGCGATGCGCTGGGTCGCGCTCGGCGTCGATTACGAGATGGCCGGCAAGGACCTGATCGACAGCGTCGTGCAATCGGGCAAGATCGCGCGCATCCTCGGCGCCCGCCCGCCGGAAGGGTTCAATTACGAGCTGTTCCTGGACGAAAATGGCGAGAAGATCAGCAAGTCCAAGGGCAACGGCGTCACCATCGACCAATGGCTGACCTATGCGCCGCCCGAAAGCTTGGCCTTTTACATTTACCGCGAGCCGCGAAAGGCCAAGCAGCTGAGCTTCGCAGTCATCCCCAAGGCGGTGGACGAATATCAGCAGTTCCTGGCCGCCTATCCGGGCCAGAACTGGAAGGAGCGGCTCGGCAACCCGGTCCACCACATTCACGCCGGCCAGGTCCCACCCGCGCGTGTGCCGCTGACCTTTGCGTTGCTGCTGAACCTGGTTGGCGTCGCGCTGACCGAGAACAAGGCGTTGCTGTGGAGCTTCGTCCAGCGTTATGCGCCTGAAACCGCGCCGGACACGCATCCAGAGCTTGATGCGCTGATTGGCTATGCGGCGGCCTATTTCCGCGATTTCGTCAAGGCGACGCTCCGCCGCCGCGCGCCGGACGCGAAGGAGGCGCAAGCGTTGCGCGACCTCGACGCCCGCCTGGCGGACCTACCCGCCGATGCGCCGGCCGAGAATATCCAGAACCTGGTATTCGAGATCGGCAAGGCGCACGGCTTCGACAATCTGCGCGACTGGTTCAAGGCGCTTTACGAGACCCTGCTTGGCACCAGCCAGGGGCCGCGCATGGGCAGCTTCATTGCGCTCTACGGGATCGAGAACAGCCGCAGGCTGATCGCCGAAGCGCTGGCCTGACCTCAAGCCCGGCGGCTGGCGATCCAGTCGTCGATCTTGCGTTCGAGCACCGTTAGCGGCAGCGCACCCGTCATCAGCACCTGCTCGTGGAAGCCGCGTATGTCGAAACGGGGTCCGAGCGCCTTTTCGGCCCGGGCGCGCAGCTCGAGAATCTTGAGCTGGCCGAGCTTGTAGGCGAGCGCCTGGCCGGGGATCGCGATGTATCGCTCGACTTCCGCGGTCGCGTCGGTGCGGCCCATCGAGCTGTTCTCAAGCATGTACTTGATCGCCTGATCGCGGGTCCAGCCCTTTGCGTGGAGGCCGGTATCCACCACCAGCCGCATCGCCCGCAGCATCTCGTCATCCAGGCCGCCATAGCGCTGATAAGGGTCCGTCTCCAGGCCGAGCTCGTCGTACAGAGTCTCGGCATACAACGCCCAGCCCTCGGCAAAGGCCGTGTTGCCGCCGAAGCGCATGAAGTTCGGCAGCGCCTCATTCTCCTGCGCCAGGCTGATCTGGAAATGATGCCCCGGCGCGCCTTCGTGCAGGTACAGGGTCTCGATCCCTGGCGTCGTGCGGGACGGAAGATCGTAGGTGTTGTAGTAGAAGACTCCCGGCCGCGACCCATCCGGCGTGCCGCCCTGATAGGATCCCCCGGCATCGGTCCTCTCGCGATAAGCGGGCACCGGCCGGATTTCGAGCTTGCTCTTGGGCAAGGTCGAGAACAGCTCGCCGATCCGCGCATCGACTTGGCGGCCGACCGCATAATAACGTTCGGCCAGCCATTCCTTCGACTTGGGCTTGAACTGCGGATCGGTGCGGATGAACTCGAAGAATTGCGGCAGCGTGCCTTTGAAGCCGACCTTCTGCTTGACCGCTTCCATCTCCGCGAGGATGCGGCGCACTTCGCTCAGGCCCAGATTGTGGACCGTGTCGGCGTCCAGCGGCAAAGTCGTATTCTGCTCGATCAGGAAGCGGTAAAGCTGGGGCCCGCCTTTCATGTGAACCAGCCCCTCGCCTTCGCGCGCGACCGGCAGATACTTGTTCTGGAGAAAGTCGCGCAGCCGGATCAGCCCCGGGCGGATCTCGTCGCGGATCACGGCGGTGTGGGCCGCGCGCAGCCGGGTTTGGTCGTCCACCGAGATGCCGGCCGGGAAGGTCTTGACCGGGCCATAAAGCGTCGCGCCTTCGACGCCCTGATCGATCTGCAGAGTAAGCTGGTCGATGATGTTGCGGACCACCAGTTTGGGCTGGACGACGCCGCTGGTCATGCCGAGCCGGAACCGGCCGATCGCGCGGTCGATCAGCCGCGCATATTGGTGGTGCCGTTTCAGGTTGTTCTCGTAGTCCGCGACCGTCTTGAACGGCGCCGCGCCCTGCCCAGACGCCAAATCGGGGTAGAAGGTGTGGAAGCCGAAGAAATGGTCGATCGGCCGCACTGCCGTCAGCGGCAGAATTTCGGGCGACAGCGAGCGCAGCGTCATTTCCTGATCGCGCTTGAACACGTCATAGGCGATCCGGTCGGTGGCCGAGAGCGCGGCGCGGTCAATCGCGGCAAGGCGACGCAAGTCGCCCTGAGCGGCGTCACGCTCGCCATTGTCATATTCGTCGGTCAGGAAATTCCCGAGCTGGTCGGCATAGCGCATGTCGCCGCGAAACAGCGCGGACAGCGGATTGCGCCGCAGATTGGCCTCGTCCGATGCCTTGAACAGATCGCGAAGCTGCGCGCCTGCGTCGGCCTGAGGAGCAGTCGCGGCCGGCACGGGCGCCTGGGCGGCGACCGCGATTGTCGGGGTGAACAGGGCGGCGGCGATCAGGGCGAATTTGCTGGTCATCGATTCGGGGTCCTACGGGAAGGAGTGTGTTGCCGCTCTAAGACGGGGTGGGTTGTGGGGCAAGCGATCCTCTTATCCCCTCCCGGACTTCCGGAAGGGGCCGGGGGTGGGCGCGAGCGCCGCAGGCGCGAGCCCTTCCAGGCACCTGTAAGAAGATGCTCGCTTTGCTCGCCCCACCCCCAGCCCCTCCCGGAAGTCCGGGAGGGGTGACGTCCTCACTCGATCTCGCGGCCGCGGACCATCACCCAATCCACCTTCTCCAGCGCGCGCACATCCCGGAGCGGATCGCCCGAGACGGCGATCAAATCGGCGGAATAGCCGGGCGCGATCCGGCCGATCTCGTTTTCCATGCCCAGCAGCTTGGCGGCGGCCGTCGTGGCTGAGCCGATCGCTTCGGCCGGGCTCATCCCGACCTTGTCGATCAGCAGGGCGAATTCCTGCGCGTTGCGGCCATGTTCGTAGACCGACGAGTCGGTTCCGAACACCACCGCCACGCCCGCGGCCCGCGCGGCGCGCGCGGCCCTGCCGACTTCGCTCAACGTCATTCGCACCTTGGCGGCGACGGCGGGCGTGTAGGCATTGCGTTGCAGGCCCTCGCTGATCCCGGTGAACGCCATCAGCGTCGGCACCATCGCGGTGCCGCTCGCCTTCATCGCCGCAATCGCGCGCGCATCGGCGAAGGTGCCATGCTCGATCGAATCGACGCCGGCGCGCGCCGCCGCCTCGATGCCCCGCGCGCCATGGGCGTGGGCGGCGACCTTGAGGCCGAGGCTATGGGCGGTGTCGACGATCGCCTTGAGTTCGGGATCGGTGAAATGCTGGCCAAGCCCGCGCGCCTGCTGCGACAGGACGCCGCCGGTCGCGGTGATCTTGATCAGATCGGCACCGTCGCGCGATGCTTCGCGAACCCGGGCCGCGCATTGTTCGGGGCCGGTGCAGGTGTTGTTGCCTTGCAGCGCCTGGTTCACTTCCGGGCGGAAGCCACTGACATCGGCATGCCCGCCGATGATCGAAATGCTCGATCCGGATGTGAGGATGCGGGGGCCGGGCACGATCCCTTCCGCCGTCGCGCGGCGCAGCGCGAAGATCACGTTGCGGGCCGCGCCGACATCGCGAACCGTCGTGAAGCCGGCCCGCGCGGTGATCCGGGCGTTCTTGGCGCCCAGCATCCCCGACCATTCGTCCGTATCGATCGCGTCGCGCCAATAATCGCCGCCCGGATCGCCGGACAGGTGGGTGTGAGTGTCGATCAGGCCCGGCAGCACCGTCTTGCCGCGCATGTCGATCAGGCGGGCGCCGGCCGGGGCCGGCTGGAAGCCGCCAGCGACCGCGCTGATCCGGCCATCGGTGATCGTGATCGTCGAAGGCCCGGCGGCCGGCCGCGCTGGGTCGGCGATCAGCCGGCCGGCATGCACCACCAGGGTCTCGGCCGCGGCAGGCGCGGCAGCTGCGGCGAGCAGGCAAGCGATGAAGGTTCGAAAAAGCATCTGGCGCAGCACCCCTTGTGGCAATCGTCGCCGGGATGCTGCGCCAGGCCCCAGCCGGTGGCAAGCCCCCGCTCGCCCGGCTCCCCAACTCAAAGGGTCACGCGCCGAACAGGCCCGGCGCGGAGGATCGCGAATGGCCCGCCTTGGCCTGAGCGAGCTCACGCTCGGCGTTGCTCACCGCCTGCTCGATCGATTCGGCGCTGGCGGCGACGCTCGGCGCTTGGGAAGACCCGCAAGCCGCGAGCATCAACGCCGCCGCCACTGGTATCAACCTGCCCATCGCCTTTGTGCCTCCAGATCGGGGTTTCGTATGGAGGCCCTGTGCAGCACGCGCCGGTCGCACGCCCCTCAACTTCGACGGTTCGCACCGGCTCATCGACAGGCGCGCACGGGTGGCGACGGAAACGACCGCCGGCACGACGAAAACGCCCCGCCGGCCAGGCCGACGGGGCGCACGTCACTTCGTTGTTGGCAGCCTACCAGAAGAAGTCGTGAATCACGTCCAGAACTTCGCCGGAATAGGTGTCGACCAGCACAACATCGTCGTAATAGCGGACCCAGCGCGTTCCCGGATAAGCGGCCGGCAGGCGATAGGAATAAGGATCGCTCAGCCAATAACGCTGGTTGAAGAAGAGCGGCTCCAAGAAGATGCCGATCGAGAAACGGCTGTAGCCGTGGTTGCGATAGGGCGCGTAATAGCGACCGGGGCTGAACAGCGACCGGTTCTGATAGCGGTAGCCCTGCCAGTTATACCGGCGATCCTGCCGCCAGTTGCGATCCCACCGGCGCTGGGCCTGACGATAATCGCGACCATTCTGGCGATAAGTCTGCTGGTAAGAACCGCGATCCTGGCGATAGTCGCCTCGGTCCTCGATCCGGTCCGCGCGGCGCTCGAGCCGGTCAGCTCTGCGCTCGACACGGTCGGAGCGCTGATCGAAGCCGCGATCATCGAGCCGGTCGGCACGACGCTCCAGGCGGTCGGCGCGGTTCTCGAGCCGGTCCGCGCGACGCTCGAAGCGATTGTCGCCTGGGGCGACATTGCGGTCGGCGCGACGCTCGGCGCGGACATCGCCCGGAACCCCCGTGCGATCGGCACGGCGCTCCTGACGATCCGATGCGACTCGCTCCGGGCGCTGTGCCTGCGCCTGGCCTGCAGCCGCTGCTTCGCCGCCGTTCCAGCTACGCCGCACGTCACGTGCCGCCTCGCGCTGCTCCTGGCGATCTGCACCGCTGCGCGCGGCGTTGCGGGCCGCGGTGCGCTCGTAACGCTCGCGCGCCCGCTCCGAACGCTCTTCGCTGACCTGCGCGGCCAGCGGCGTCGCGGCCGTCGCCGCCATCAGAAATCCGATGATCAACTTACGCATTCACTCTCTCCTGGCGGGCCGGCGAGGGCCATCCCACGAGGCGATTTATGCGCGATCGTTGATGAGCCGAAACTGAACCGGCCGTTTGCCGCCGTTCAGCCTGGCCCGTCATCCCGGCAACAGCCGGGACCTCAGCGCGTGGAAGATTCAGCTTCCCTGTCGGCCTGAGGTCCCGGCCTTCGCCGGGACGACGGTTCGGGGCGCAGCGACGGCACCACGCGGGCCGCATCTTGCGGTCGGATATCCGGCGGCGGCGCGGCCGCGATCGGCTCGCCGCCGGCCTTGGCCCGCGCCGCGCGCCGCACCGCCTCGCGAATGCGGGGGTAAGTCCCGCAGCGGCAGATCACGTCCATCGCGCCATCGATCTGCGCATCCGTAGGCGCCGGATTGGCGTCCAGCAAAGCGGCGGCGGCCATGATCATTCCGGATTGGCAGAAGCCGCATTGCGGCACCGACGCCGCCACCCACGCCTGCTGGATCGGATGCGATCGATCCCGCGACAGCCCCTCGATCGTGGTGACGAACCGCCCTTCCAGCTGCCCGATCCGGACCTGGCAGCTCTTCACCGCCTTGCCATCCACGTTGACGATGCAAAAGCCGCACTCGCCGGTGTCGCAGCCATATTTGGTGCCGGTGAGATTGGACGCGTCGCGCAGCGCCCACAGGAGCGGGGTGTCCGGGTCCATCCGATACTGGACCGCTTCTTCGTTGACGATGAAACGCATGGCGCGCCTCTACGTCATTGCGAGCCGGAGGCGAAGCAATCCAGCGATGCTGGCCGAACTGGATTGCTTCGTCGCTCCGCTCCTCGCAATGACGGTGCGAGGCTAACGAGGTTTGTGAATGGAAAGCGAAAGGATCACGGTTGCGATCGGCGACGGCGTCGCGCGGGTCGAACTGGTCCGTGATGCCAAGCTCAACGCGATGGACGGCGACTTCTTCATCGAACTGGGTGACACGTTCCGCCGGCTCGGGCGCGACGCGGAGGTTCGGGCCGTGCTGCTTTGGGCGCGCGGCAAGCATTTTACGGCGGGCCTCGACCTTAACTATGCATCGAGCCAGTTCGGCCCTGCTACCGATCCGGGACGCGCCGCCGAGGCGCGTTTGCGGCATGTCCACTGGCTGCAGGATAGCTTCACCGCCGTCGCCGATTGCCGGGTGCCGGTGATCGCGGCGGTGCATGGCGGCTGCATCGGCGCGGGCGTCGACTTGGTCTCAGCCTGCGACCTGCGGGTCTGCGCGGCCGATGCCTACTTCCAGGTCGCCGAAGTGGATGTCGCGATCACCGCCGATCTCGGCACCCTGCAGCGGCTGACCCACCTGATTCCGGAAGGCGTGGTCCGCGACCTGGCTTATACCGGGCGGCGGATGGACGCAGAAGAAGCCGCCCGCTTGGCGTTGGTCAACCAGGTCCTGCCGGATCGCGAGGCGGCGATCGCGGCGGGGCTCGATCTCGCCCGCACGATCGCGGCCAAATCGCCGCTCGCGATCGCCGGCGCGAAGCTGTCGCTCAATTACAGCCGCGGCCGGCCGATCGAGGAGGGATTGCGCCAGGTCGCGATGTGGAACGCCGCCACGCTCGGCACGCCCGATCTTACCACGGCCGTCCAGGCCCGCCTTGCCCGCACCCGGCCGCGCTTCGATCCGCTGGACGATTGAGCTTGCCGCTTGAAGCGCGGCGCGTTCGCGTGTAACGGCGCGTCCAACGGCGTAGGGCTACCTTGCGACGAACCTGCTTCTTTGGTGTTTTCGATTGAGGCGCTTTGCCGCGGCGAGCAGCCGCTTTGATGGAGAGTGACGGGACTTTATGCAAATCATCGTTCGCGACAACAATGTCGACCAGGCGCTGCGAGCGCTCAAGAAAAAGCTCCAGCGTGAAGGCGTCTATCGCGAGATGAAGCTGCGCCGTCACTACGAAAAGCCGTCCGAGAAGCGCGCCCGCGAGCGCGCCGCCGCCATTCGCCGCGCCCGCAAGCTCGAGCGTAAGCGCATGGAGCGCGACGGCGGGCCGCGGTAAGAGTTCGTCACCCCGGACTTGATCCGGGGCTTGCCCTCTTAGGCGCATGTCCAAACAAGGTGGTGCCGGATCAGGTCCGGCATGACGAGGGTGGGCTGTCTTGCCTTACTCAACCGAGGCGGCGATACACACGCCGCCTTTTCCTTGTCCGGAGATTAGCCCGATGTCCGTCACTGCCGTTCCGCTTCGCCCGATCAAGAAGGGCTCGCTCGTGAAGCTGTGGGCCGGCATCGGCGCGCTGTCGCTGCTCGCGGCCGGGGTCGCCTGGGCGGGCACGTCCGGCCAGCGGGCCAGCGATCCGGCGACCTTCATGGCCGACAACAAGGCGCGCGGCGCGGTCACCACCACCGCCTCGGGCCTCCAGATCGAGACGGTCAAGCCCGGCACCGGCGTGACGCCGGGCCCAAACGACATGGTGCTGGTCGAGTATGAAGGACGGCTGCTGGACGGCACCGTGTTCGACGCCAGCGCCAAGCAAGGCGGCCCGGCCCCCCTGCCCGTCTCCGGCGTGATCCCGGGCTGGACCGAAGCGCTGCTGATGATGAAGAAGGGCGGCAGCTACCGCCTCTGGATCCCGCCGGAACTGGCTTATGGTCCGCAAGGAGCCGGCAATGGCGTGATTCCGCCGAACAGCGTGCTCGATTTCGACGTCACCCTGGTCGACGTCGCACCCAATGCCGCGTTGGGCATGGGCGGAATGGGTGGCGCCGGAGCCGCTCCGCCGCCGCCGCCTCCCCCGGCCCAGTAGGAACAATCAGGCGGTAGGAACGATCAGGCGGTGGCGGGAGCGCCGCCGCCCTCGCGCGCCGCTTCGCCGCGCGATTGCTGTTGCAGAGCCGTCTTGATCATCGCCACGATCGGGTCGGCAAGCGCCAGGCCGAGCAGGCCGAACAAAGCCCCGAACAAGAGCTGCGCGCCCAGCACCAAAGCGGGCGCGAGATCCACCGTCCTGCGGGCGACGTAAGGCACGATAATGTAGCCGTCGATGATCTGGACGGCCAGATACACGCCGATCGCCCACAGGCCGGCATCGGTGCTGACGCTGAACCCCGCGAGCACGATCAGCACGCCCGACACGATCGCGCCGATATTGGGAATGAACGCAAGCAGCCCGGTCAGGATGCCGAGCAAGGCCGCCATCGGCACGCCGCCCAACCACAGCAGCAGCCAAGTGCCGACGCCCTCGACCGCCATTCCGATCAGGCGGCCGAACATCAGGTGGCGCAAGGTGCGGCCCATCTTGGCGGCGGTGTCGTAAAAGCTGGTGCGGTTGCGCATCGGCAGCATCCAGGCGAAGCCGCGTTCGTAGAGCCGGGGCTCGATCGCGATGAAGATGCCGATTACCAGCACGAGAACCAGGCTGGTAACCGCGCCGACCGCGCTGCCGACCGCGTTCGTCAAGCGGCCGAGCGATCCCATGAGCTGGCCGCTGAGCTGATCGAGCTTGATCCCGCCCTCCACGAGCCCGAGCTCGTTGCCCCAGGCAAGCACGCGATTGGCCTGCGACGTGACGGCGGTCCGCAGCGCATCCGCCTGGGCGACGATCGTCTGACCCGAGAACAGCAATACCCACGCGAGGAACGCGAAACCGGCGATCGTGACGATGGCCAGCCGCCAGCCGCGGCCGATCGGCAGGACGCGGCCGAGCAGGCGGGTGCCGCCGTCCAGCATCGCGGCGAAGACGATGCCGGCGAAGATCAGCAGGATGGATTGCGCCAGATACCAGGTTGCCACGATCGCGACGGCGAGGCCGAGCCATACGCCCGCGCGCTTCAACTCCTGCCGGATCAGCGGATCGCGGAGCTCGGTCGGCCCCCGCTCCTCGACATGGGCGGGAGTTGAACCGGCATCGCTCATTGCGGCGCGTCTCGGTCCGGATGGAGCGAACCGCCCGCCCGGTTCCCGCGAAGCGCGGTGAACCAGCTGATCGGGTTCAGATATTGCGACGAGCCATCGAGCGAGAAGGTGATGAACTCCGCCCGCCCGCCGATATTCTCATAAGGGACCGCCCCGCCCAGGCCCTGGCGCTCCAGCGATACGCGACTGTCCGCAGATTTGTCGCGATTGTCACCCATCAGGAAGACGTGCCGGTCCGGCACCTTGGTCTTCGGGAAATCGTCGACGTCGGCATTATAGCCCATGTCGATCGTGTCGTAGGAGCGGCCGTTGGGCAGCGTCTCCCGGAACACCGGCAGCTCACAATAGGTCTTGCCGTCGCCCGCCGTGACACGGTGCGCGCCGAATTCGTCCGGCAGGCAGGGCAGATTGTCGTCGATCGGCAGCATCGCCGCCGGCTTCTGCTGCCGCTTGACCGGCAGGCCGTTGATGATCAACTCGCCGTTGATCATCTCGATTTCGTCGCCCGGCAGCCCGATCACGCGCTTGATATAATCGGCGCTTTGTCCCGGCGGCGTGACGATCACCACGTCGCCGCGCTCCGGCAGCGAGCCGAGCAGCCGCCCGGACGTGCGGGGAAAGATGTGAAAGCTTGGGCTGACCCACGACCAGCCGTAGGGATATTTGCTCACCACCAGCCGGTCGCCCTTGAGCAGCACCGGCATCATCGATTCCGACGGGATGTAGAAGGGCTTCGCGACGAAGCTGTGAAAGGCGAGCACGGCGAGAACGAGCCAGAAGATCGCCTTGATCTCGCCCCACCAGTCGGTGCCCTGCTTGACGGGCTTGGCGTTGCCGCTTGCCGCCGGCTGGCTCGGATCGGCGGCAATGCTGATGGGGTCGCTCGCGCTCACCCTTTACTCCCTGGTCGGAATGGCGGTGATGATGACGAAGGCTTGCGCGAAAGGAAAGTCGTCCGTCATCGTCAACAATATCTCCGCCGCGTGGCCCGGAGGCGTCAGATCGTCAAGCTTTTGCTTGGCGCCGCCGGCCAGCGACAAGGTCGGCTGACCGCTCCTTTTATTCACCACGCCTATATCTTTCATGAACACGCCTTGGCGGAAACCCGTGCCGACCGCTTTGGAGAACGCCTCCTTGGCGGCGAAGCGCTTGGCGTAGGTTCCAGCCTTGGTGAACGGCCGCGCTTCGGCCCGCGCGCGCTCGGCGTCGGTGAAGACGCGGTTGAGAAAGCGATCGCCGAACCGGTCGAGCGAATTCTGAATGCGCTCGATGTTGCACAGGTCCGAACCGATGCCGATGATGATCAATGCTCCTCTCCCTGTAGGGGAGAGGGAGGGGCCCAAGCGAAGCTTGGGAAGGTGAGGGGTTGGTAACGGACAGTGCACAATCCTTCACCCTCCCACCACTTCGCGGCGGGCCCTTTCCTCTCCCCTGCAGGGAGAGGGGAAATCATCCTCTCGCCTCGTTCATCAGCCCGCGCATCCGCGCCACACTCGCCTCCAGCCCGGTGAAGATCGCCTCGCCGATCAGGAAGTGACCGATATTAAGCTCCATCAGCTGCGGGATCGCCGCGACCGGCACGACATTGTCGAAGGTGAGCCCATGGCCGGCATGCGCCTCGATCCCGTTCTTCGCGGCCAACGCCGCGGCATCGGTCAGGCGGCGCAGCTCCTCCGTCCGCGCCTCGCCCTCCAGATGCGCGTACCGGCCGGTGTGCAGCTCCACCACCGGCGCGCCGAGGCGAACCGCGGCCTCGATCTGGCGCGGGTCCGGCTCGATGAACAAGCTGACCCGCACGCCCGCCTCGCCCAGCACGGCGACGAAGGGCGCCAGCGTCGCGAACTGCCCGGCCGCGTCCAGCCCGCCTTCGGTGGTTCGCTCTTCCCGCTTCTCGGGCACGATGCAGGCCGCGTGCGGGCGATGCCGGATGGCGATTGCGAGCATCTCCTCGGTCGCTGCCATCTCCAGGTTGAGCGGGATGGTGAGATGCGCCTGCAGCCGCGCGATATCGTCATCGCGGATATGCCGGCGGTCCTCGCGAAGATGCGCGGTGATCCCGTCCGCGCCGGCGCCCGCAGCGGCAAAGGCGGCGCGCACCGGATCGGGATGCTCGCCACCGCGCGCGTTGCGGATCGTCGCCACATGATCGATGTTGACGCCCAGGCGAAGGCGTCCGTTCACGCCGCCCGGCTTCCGGGCTTTTCGGCGGGCAAATCGGCCAGTTCGGGCGGCAACGCGTCCTCGGCATAAGCGGGGACGGTGAGCCGGAGCAGCGGGAAGAAGGGCACGCCGAGCGCGGCCCCGCCGTCGGAGCGATCGACAAGCGCGGCGGCGGCGATCACTTCGCCGCCCGCGTGCGCCACTGCCGCGATCGCCTCGCGTGAGCTCAGGCCGGTAGTAACCACATCCTCGACCAGCAGCACTTTCTGCCCGGGCCTGAGCCGAAAGCCTCGGCGCAGCTCGAACTGGCCGGACGGCCGTTCGAGGAAGATCGCTTCCAGCCCGAGCGAGCGGCCGACCTCGTGGCCGATGATCACGCCGCCCATCGCCGGCGACACCACCATTTCGACCCGCGATTTGATCTCGCGCGGCAGCGAACGCGCGATCGCCGAGCCGAGCCTGGATGCGCGCGCCGGGTCCATCAGCACCCGGGCGCATTGCAGGTAGCGGGAACTGTGCAGGCCGGAGGACAGGATGAAATGCCCTTCGAGCAGTGCTTCCGCATCCCGGAACTCGGCAACGATTTCCTGCTCGGTCACTGGGGCGCTTCCTTCATGCCGGCCGGCCTTGACCGGGGCGCAATAGGCTGACACGGCGGCCCCGAGCAAGTGCTTGAGGCGGCGCGGCCCTCTCCCTATAAGGCGCCACGCTTGCCTGTTCGCCGACCGAATCCATTCCCGTCCGAGGACCGGACGGGGTCAAAGGGTCCTAGATGAAGATTTCGTTCAAACTTGCCGTCGTCGCGTTGGCGCTCGGCTTTTCGGGCTCGGCTTTCGCCCAGGCATCCGCGCCGCGCACCGGCAATCCGGCTCCGGCCGCGGCGGCTCCGGCGGCCGCGCAGCAGCAATTGCCGCCGGCGCCGGTCGCGCAGCCCCTGCCTGCTCAGCCCCTCCCCGCTCAGCCGTCATCCGTTTCCGATCCGGCCGTCGCGACCATCGCCGATGGGGCGCCGAGCGCCGCGCAGGTCGCGCAATCCACGGTCGCCAGCCGCACGGTGCCGACGCCGGGCATCGGCCAGCCGGACGGCCGCTACGGCTTCCAGGATCAGGTCACGCCGATTGGCGAGGAAGCGGCCTGGTTCCACAACATCATCCTGCTGCCGCTGATCACCGCGATCTCGCTGCTGGTGCTGGTGCTGCTGCTCTGGGTCGTGGTGCGCTATCGCCGCTCCGCCCATCCCGTCCCGTCGCGCACCTCGCACAACACGTTGATCGAGGTGCTGTGGACGTTGATCCCGGTGCTGATCCTGGTGGCGATCGCGGTGCCGTCGATCCGGCTGCTCGCCAACCAATATTCGCCGCCCAAGGCCGATCTGACGGTCAAGGTGGTCGGCAACCAATGGTATTGGACCTACCAATATCCCGACAATGGCGATTTCGAGGTCGTGTCCAACATCCTGTCGGATTCGGACGCCGACAAGAAGGGTGAGCCGCGTCAGTTGGCGGTTGACGAGCGGATGGTGGTTCCCGCCGGTGCGACCGTGAAAGTGATCGTGACGTCGGCCGACGTGATCCACAGCTGGGGCGTGCCCGCTTTCTGGGTCAAGATGGACGCGGTTCCCGGGCGCCTGAACGAGACCTGGTTCAAGACCGACCGGCCCGGCCTTTATTACGGCGTGTGCTTCGAATTGTGCGGTGCGCGTCACGGCTACATGCCGATCGCCGTCGAGGTGCTGCCGCCTGCGCAGTTCGCGGCCTGGGTTCGTTCAAAGGGCGGCACTCTGCCCAGCGAAGCGCGGCCGACCTCGTCCGACGCAACGGTCAACAGCCCGATCAGCAATCCGCAAGGCGCCGCAACCGCCGGTTCCGGCGCGACCGAGACCACGCCTGACTTGGGCGACAATCGCATCGTCAACGTCACCACCACGGCTCCCGTTTCGAGCCAGGGCGCCACGAATTCCAGAAGAGGCGAGAGCCAGTAATGACCGACACCACTGCCAACGCGGTCCACTTCGAGGCGGCGCACGCCAATGAGGCGCACCATGACGCGGATCACAAGCCCGGCTTCTTCGCGCGCTGGTTCATGTCCACCAATCACAAGGACATCGGCACGCTTTACCTGATCTTCGCGATCATCGCCGGCATCATCGGCGGCGCGATTTCGGGCCTGATGCGGGCCGAGCTCGCGGAACCGGGCATCCAGTATCTGGAAGCCTGGACGACGGCCAAGCACGGCATGGTCGGCCTTGGCCCCGCGACCTTCGACGAAGGCCTGCACCTGTGGAACGTGCTGATCACCGCCCACGGTCTGATCATGGTCTTCTTCATGGTCATGCCGGCGATGATCGGCGGCTTCGGCAACTGGTTCGTTCCGATCATGATCGGCGCACCGGATATGGCCTTTCCGCGCATGAACAATATCAGCTTTTGGCTGATCGTGCCGGCATTCATCCTGCTGCTCGGATCGGCGTTCGTGCCGGGCGGGACCGGGCTTGGCGCCGGCACCGGCTGGACGGTCTATGCGCCGCTCTCCACCTCCGGCTCGTCCGGGCCCGCGGTCGACATGGCGATCCTGTCGCTCCACCTGGCGGGTGCGTCCTCGATCCTGGGCGCGATCAATTTCATCACCACCATCTTCAACATGCGCGCGCCGGGGATGACCCTGCACAAGATGCCGCTGTTCGTCTGGTCGGTGCTGGTGACGGCGTTCCTGCTGCTGCTCGCGCTGCCGGTGCTCGCCGGCGCGATCACCATGCTGCTGACCGACCGTAATTTCGGCACGCACTTCTTCGATGCGTCCGGCGGCGGCGATCCGGTCCTGTACCAGCATCTGTTCTGGTTCTTCGGCCACCCCGAAGTCTACATCATGATCCTGCCGGGCTTCGGCATCGTCAGCCAGGTCATCGCCACGTTCAGCCGCAAGCCGGTCTTCGGCTATCTCGGCATGGCCTATGCCATGGTCGCGATCGGCGTGATCGGCTTCATCGTCTGGGCGCACCACATGTTCACGGTGGGCATGGACGTGAATACCAAGATGTATTTCACCGCGGCGACGATGGTGATCGCGGTGCCGACCGGCATCAAGATCTTCTCCTGGATCGCGACCATGTGGGGCGGCTCGCTCAGCTTCCAGACGCCGATGATGTGGGCACTGGGGTTCATCTTCATGTTCACCGTCGGCGGCGTGACCGGCGTCGTCCTGTCCAACGGCGGCGTCGACAACAACCTGCACGATACCTACTATGTCGTCGCGCACTTCCACTACGTGCTGTCGCTCGGCGCCGTGTTCGGCCTGTTCGCCGGCTTCTACTACTGGTTCGGCAAGATGTGGGGCCGCAACTACAACGAACTCCTCGGCCAACTGCACTTCTGGGTGTTCTTCGTTGGCGTGAACGTCTTGTTCATGCCGATGCATTTCCTCGGCATGGACGGCATGCAGCGCCGCGTCCCGGACTATCCGGAGGCGTTTCAGGGCTGGCACGGCTGGGCGACCACCGGCTACATGATCATGGCCGTCGGCATGATCTTCTTCTTCGTGAACATCTTCTATTCGCTGCTGTTCGGGAAGAAGACGCCGCCAAATCCCTGGGGCGAAGGCGCAACCACGCTGGAATGGACCCTGTCCAGCCCGCCGCCCTTCCACCAGTTCGAGACGCTGCCGGTGATCGACAGCGGCAAGGACCACTGATGCCTTACAAGCCCCTCCCCTTTAGGGGGAGGGGTTGGGGTTGGGGCTGTTGATGCGCATATTGGACCCGACATGCCCCACCCGCAGCCCCTCCCCGGAAGGGGAGGGGAGAGGATCAGAATGAACACCGCCACCATCGCCGCCGCCGCCCTCCCCGCCCACTGGCGGGACTTTCTCGCGCTGACCAAGCCGCGGGTGTTGACGCTGGTCGTGTTCACCGGGCTGGCGGGTCTGCTTGCGGCCCCGGTGCCGATCCACCCGGTGCTCGGCTTCACCGCCATCCTGTGCATCACCCTTGCCGCGGGCGCGGCCGCCGCGCTGAACATGTGGTATGAAGCGGACATCGACGCGCTGATGAAGCGGACGCGCTCGCGTCCGATCCCGGCCGGGCGCATGGACCGCGATTCGGCGCTCCACTTCGGCGTCGGCCTCGGGGGCTTTTCCGTGCTGCTGATGGGGGTCGCCACCAACTGGCTCGCGGCCGGCATCCTGGCGGTTTCGATCCTGTTCTATGTGCTCGTCTATACCGTGTGGCTGAAGCGCCGGACCGCGCAGAACATCGTGATCGGCGGCGCGGCGGGTGCGTTCCCGCCGGTGATCGGCTGGGCAGCCGCGACGGGCGACGTGACCTTGCTCCCCGGCCTGCTGTTTCTGCTCATCTTTCTGTGGACGCCGCCGCATTTCTGGGCGCTGGCGCTGTTCGTCCGGCCCGATTATGCGGCCGCCGGCGTACCGATGCTCCCGGTCATCGCAGGCCCGAAGGTCACCCGCCAGCAGATCGCGATCTACACGGTGGCGATGGCCGCCTGCGCGGTCGCGCCATGGCCGCTCGGCCTGGCTGGCGCGCTGTACGGGATCGTCGCGACCGCCTTCAGCCTGGCCTTCCTGGCCCTCGCGGTCCAGGTACTCGGCAATCGCGCGACCGAGCCCGCGGACATGAAGCCGGAAAAGCGACTGTTCACCTTTTCAATCCTCTACCTGTTCGTGCTGTTCGGCGCGCTGGTGGCGGATCATTGGCTGCTTGCATGATCCCGGACGATCAGGAAATCGCCGAACATCGCCGCCGCCAGCGTGGCCGCGCCGTGGCAATGGCGATGGCGCTCGGCGCGTTCGTGGTGCTGCTCTATTTCGTCAGCATCGCCAAGATGGCGGGCGGGCAATGACTGCGCTGGCGCAACGGAACGGGCGCACCGCGGCGCTGGCGGCCCTGCTGGTGGTCGCCATGATCGGCTTGGCCTTTGCAAGCGTGCCGCTTTACCGGCTCTTTTGCCAGGTCACCGGATTCGGCGGCACGCCGCTGCGCGTGTCGAGCTATTCGGGCTCGGCCCAGCCGGCCGGCAAGATCATCCGCGTCCGCTTCGACGCCAACACCAACTCGGCCCTGCCCTGGGCGTTCGAGCCGGAATCCCATGTCGAGCGGGTGGCGGTCGGCGCGCGCGAGATGGCCTTCTACACGGCCCGCAACTTGGGCGACAAACCGGTCACCGGCACCGCGACCTTCAACGTCACGCCATCGCAGGCCGGGCAGTATTTCACCAAGATCCAATGCTTCTGCTTCACCGAGCAGACGCTGAAGCCCGGCGAGGAGGTGCGCATGCCGGTCGTCTATTTCGTGGACCCGAAAATCCTCGAAGACGCTGATGCCAGCCGGATCGATGAGATAACGCTCAGCTACACCTTCTACCCGGTGGATTCGGACGGCAAGCGGAGTTAGAGACCACCGTCATCCCGGCGCAGGCCGGGACCTCAGGACGAGAGGACGCCGGTGTCTGTCCTCGCTGAGATCCCGGCCTTCGCCGGGATGACGTATGCAACGAGGACGATCATGGCCGGAGCGAAGAACCACCAATACCATATCCTGCCGCCGAGCATCTGGCCGTTCCTGGGCAGCTTCTCGGCGCTCGCCATGGCGGCCGGCGGCATCATGTGGATGCACGACAATCCGTCGGGTGCCTACATTTTCTATGCCGGGCTGGCGGCGGTGCTGTTCGTCATGTTCAGCTGGTGGGTAGATGTGATCCGCGAGGCCAATGCCGGCGATCATACGCCGATCGTGCAATTGCACCTGCGCTACGGGATGATCCTGTTCATCGCGTCCGAAGTCATGTTCTTCGTGGCCTGGTTCTGGGCTTATTTCAGCGCCGCTTTGTTTCCCTCGCCCGTTGAATCGATCGGCGGCGTCTGGCCGCCCAAGGGCATGGAAGTGCTCGATCCGTTCGGCTTCCCGCTGCTAAACACCCTGATCCTGCTCTGCTCGGGCACAACCGTGACCTGGGCCCACCACGCGCTGATCCACGGCGATCGCGATGGGCTGAAGAAGGGCCTGTGGGCGACGATCGGGCTCGGGCTCGTGTTCAGCGCAGTCCAGGCCTACGAATATGCGCACGCACCGTTCGGCTTCGCGGACAATATCTACACGTCCGCCTTTTTCATGGCGACCGGCTTTCACGGCTTTCACGTCATCGTCGGCACGATCTTCCTGATCGTTTGCCTGATCCGCGCCTATCGTGGTGAGTTCACGCCGCGCCAGCATTTCGGCTTCGAAGCGGCCGCCTGGTACTGGCACTTCGTCGATGTCGTGTGGCTGTTCCTGTTCCTCGCCATCTACATCTGGGGCGGCTGGGGCGCCAATTATCACGGCTGAGCCTTGCCTCCTGTCGCGAGGCGGTGGGGAGGGCAGGACGTGACCTCCCCCGCCCCCATAGCGGCCGCCCTACAAGGCTTGTGTCCGCGATGCGGGGCGCCGACCCTGTTCCAGAGCCTGGTCACATTCGCTCCCGCATGCCGGGCCTGCCGGCTCGACTTCTCAAGCTTCAATGTAGGCGACGGTCCGGCCGCGTTTCTCACTCTGATCGTGGGTGCGCTGATCACGGGCTTCGCGATCGGGCTCGAGCTGATGGCCAGCCCGCCTTTCTGGGTCCATATCCTGCTCTGGGTCCCGATCACCGCGTTCGCCGTGCTCGGCTGCCTTCGCTTCGCCAAGGGACTGCTGCTCGCGCTCGAATACCGCAACAACGCGAGTGAAGCCCGGATCGCGGGAGAGGAATGATGCGGTTGCCGGTCTTTCCGACCCTGCTTGTCGGCGTTGCCGTCGCGACCATGATCGCGCTCGGCATCTGGCAATTGCAGCGCGCCGAGGAGAAGAAGGCGCTGATCGTCCAGTTCGAGCGAGCCTCTTCACTCCCGCCCACCGTTTTCCCGACCGACCCGCCCGCCGGCGATGCCCTGCTGTATCGCCGCGCAACCGGCTATTGCTTGGAGCCGGTCGCCTGGCGCGCCGAGGCCGGGCGCAACCAGAAGGATGAGGCTGGCTGGAGCCACATCGCGACCTGCCGCACCGGCGGCGCGGAAGGCCCGGGAATGCAGGTCAACATCGGCTGGTCGACCCAGAGCTCACCGCCCACCGGCTGGCGCGGCGGCGAGGTGAGCGGCATCATCGCGCCCGATCGAGCCCACCGCATCCGGCTGGTGGCGGCCAATGCGGCGCCCGGCCTGGTGCCGAGCGCCCCGCCTTCCCCGAGTTCGATGAGCAACAACCACCTGATGTATGCCGGCCAATGGTTCTTCTTCGCCGCTGCCGCGGCGGTGATCTACGGGCTGGCGCTAAGGCGCAGAACGAAATCCTAAAGCTCCGCCCAGCGGCGGATCAGGTTGTGGTAGAGCTGGGTCAGCCGGAGCACTTCGGCATCGTCGCCGCCGCGCTCCGCCGTCAGCCGCTGGACCACCTGGTCGAGATCGAACAGCATCTCACGATCGGCATCGTCGCGGACCAGGGATTGCAACCAGAAAAAGGCGCTCACCCGATCGCCCCGCGTCACCGGCGTGACATTGTGCAGGCTGGACGATGAATAAAGCAGCAGATCGCCGGCCTCGAGCTTGTAGCGCACGGTCCCGAACCGGCCGGAAACTTCCAGCTCGCCCCCCTCATAATCGCCGGGATCGCTCAGGAACAGGGTGGCGGACAGGTCGGTGCGGATCGCCCGGCCGGTCGCGGGTTCTACACGGATCGCATTGTCGACATGGGCGTCGAACCGGTCCCCCGGCCCGTAGCGATTGAACAAGGGCGGAAAGATCGTCCGCGGCAACGCGGCGGACAGAAAAATCGGGTTGCTCGCGAGCGCCGCCGAGACCTGCTCCCGCCCCTGCCGCGCAGCACCGCCAGCCTCTGGCAGTTGCCGGTTGCGCTTGGCCAGGGCCGCGCCCTCGCCGCTCGTCACGTTGCCGTCCACCCACTCCGCTCCGAGCAGCCGCTCGCGCAAGGCAAGCGCCGAGTCGCGGGGGAGGAGCTGAGGAACGGCGATCAGCATCGAAGTTCGCTCACGTTCTCGTCATTGCGAGCAAAGCGAAGCAATCCAGACCGACTTCCGAGCCACTGGATTGCTTCGTCGCTGCGCTCCTCGCAACGACGGGCGTGTATCGCGAGCCCGCCGATCAGAACCGGAGCGCCAGGCTGAGATGAGCCGACCGGCCGGGCGCCACATAGGCGAAGGGTGATCCGGACCGGTAGATCGCGTCATAATAGACCTTGTCGGTCAGGTTCAGCACGTTGAGCCTGAGCTCGGCATGGTCGCTGACGAGATAGCGGGCGACCGCGTCGAACCGCCAATATTCGTTGGTCCGCGCCGTCCCCGCCGCCTGCGTTCCGCCGAAAATCTCGTCCTGGTAAAAAGCCTGGCCGCCGAGGGTGAACCGGTCGGTCAGCTTGTAGGTCGCCAGCATCGAAAAGGTGTGCTGGGGAACGTTGGCGAAGCGGCGGCCTTCGTTCGCAGCGACGACGGTGTTCCTGATCTTCGCGTCCAGATAGGTATAGCCGCCGAACAGAGCGAGCCGCGGGGTCAGATTGCCCGACACGCCGAGCTCGACGCCGCGGGCGCGCAGTTCGCCCACGAGTTCGAAGACGTTGTTGCCAACATTCTCGCGGGCATTCTCCTTGGTGATCTGGAACAGGGCGCCGCTGAGCAGCAGATTGCCGTCGGCGGCTTCATACTTGGCGCCAAGCTCGTAGGAGGTGTTGCGCTCGGGCTCGAGATCCTGGGTCTGCTGGCTGATGCCGTCATAGGCGATGCCGTTGCCGTCCAATTGCTCGCCGCTCGGATTGGACGAGGTGCTGAACGACGCGTAAATCGACGCGGCCTCGACCGGCTTGTAGATCAGGCTGGCCTGGTAGTTCAGGAAATCGGCGTCGTTGGACAGCGTCCGCGGCTGTGTGCCGGTCGCGTTCGGGTTGCGGTAATCGAGCGCGAAATCGTCATAGCGGACGCCAAGAAGCGCCTCCCACTGCTCCGAAATCTTGATTGTATCGAGTAGGTATAGCCCTACTGATTTGACCTGCACCTCCACCGGCGGAGCGCCGTTCAGCGGGTGCGGGATGTCGAAGCCGAGCACCGGGTTCGGGTTGAGCAGGTTGCGCACGAATGTGCTTGGCGTCGGCAACGGGTTGCCGGCACTGTCTTCGACGAAGGCCGGCAGCGCGATCGTGAAGCTGTCGATCTGCTCGTCCGAATATTCGAAGCCGGCGACCAGGGCATGGCCGATCCCGCCCGTGTCGAACCGCATCGTCGCGTCGGTCAGATGCGAGAAATATTTGTTGTCGGCATAGCGGCGCTGGCCACCGGCGGTGACGGTATATTGATCCTCCGCCACCGGCGTTCCGTTCGCCGGACACGCACCGGCAGGGGTGCGCTGCACCCGGCACACCGTCCCAGGCGCGCCGGCGAGATATCGATTATAGGTCTCGCCATAGCGGGTCATGCTGCGCAGCCGCACGCTTGGGGCTAGCTGCCAGGCGAGCGAAAACGTGCCGATATCGGCGCCGTTCTCGAGGAAGTCGCGGCCGATCACACCATAGAAATTGTTGCGGTCGACTTTGTAGGGCCGCTGCGTGGTGACATCGAACGGGTGGCCGAAATCGGGAATGCCGTCGAGGCGATAGTGATAGTAATCGGCGCGCAGTTCCAGGCCGTCGAACGGTTGGTACAATGCGCTCGCGGCCACGCCATAGCGTTCGGCTTCGACATAGTCGCGGCCCGGCGTGTCCGCCGTATGATAGAGGCCGTTCAAGCGCACGGCGAAGCCGCTGCCCAAGTCCTGGTTGATGTCGACGGTGCCGCGATACAGGTTCTCGGTCCCGACCGTTGCCTCGCCGCGAACGAAATCGTTGAAGTATGGCCGCTTGGATTCGAGGCTGACCGAGCCGCCGGTGGTGCCGCGTCCGCCAAAGCTGGACGAGGGTCCCTTGACGACCTCGATCTGCTCGACCGCGAAAATCTCCCGGCTGGTGACACCCGGATCGCGAAGTCCGTCGATATAGACATCGTTGCGGGCCTCGAACCCGCGAATGAAGATGCGGTCGCCGAATGCGTTGCCGCCTTCACCGGTGCCGAGCGTGACGCCGGGCGTCGAGCGGATCACTTCGCGCAAGGTCTGCGCGCCCAGATCCTCGATCACCTCCTTGGGGATGACCGTGACCGTTTTCGGCGTGTCGCGCAGCGGCTCGGTGAACTTGCCGTTGGCCGAGCGATCGACCTTGTACGGAGCGTCCGGATCGGCATTCGGATTGTCCACGATCCGCTTGCCCGTGACGACGATCGCCGGCTGATCCTCGACCTCCTCCGCCGCATGGGCCGGAAAGGCCAGCATCGCCAGTGACGCGGCCAGGATCGATCCGCCAACTCCGGTACGATGCTCGATCACGTGCAATTCCCTCCCCGCTTTTGGATGAGGAACTGCTATTGAGAATGATTATCAGTGTCAACAGGCCGATGTGGGGCCGGCCTCCTGTGCGTCAGACGGCTCCCTTGAAAGTATCGCAGCTTTGCGGATTGCCGCTTTCCATGCCGCGGCGCAGCCATGCCATGCGTTGCGCGCTGGTGCCGTGGGTGAAGCTTTCTGGCGCGACGCGGCCGCCGGCCTGACGCTGGAGATTGTCGTCGCCGATCGCTTCGGCCGCGCGCAGGCCTTCCTCGACGTCGCCCGGCTCGAGCCGGCTGCGGTTGCGCGCCGCCCATACGCCCGCATAGCAATCCGCCTGCAGCTCGACCCGCACCTGGACCGCGTTTGCTTCGCCGCGGCTGAGTCGTTGCTGCGCGGAACTGGCCTGCTCCAGCGTGCCGGTCAGGCCCTGGATGTGGTGGCCGACTTCATGCGCGATGACATAGGCCTGAGCGAAATCGCCGGCCGCGCCGAAGCGGCTCTGAAGCTCGTTGTAGAAGCTCGTGTCGAGATAGATGCGGCTATCGGTCGGGCAGTAGAATGGCCCCATCGCCGATTGCGCCGCGCCGCAGCCCGATTGCCCGCGGCCGCTGTAGAAGACGAACCCCGCCGGCCGATATTGCTGGCCCGTCTCGGCGAACACCTTGCCCCAGGTGTCTTCCGTGCTTGCCAGGACCTGGCAGGAAAAGCGGCTCGCCTGATCGACCGCGCAGCTCTGGGCGGCCGTTTTAGCCGCGCCGGCGCCGGCCTGCTGACCCGGCGCGACCGCGCCCGTGCCGCCACCGCCGCCCATCGACTGGAGCGCGCAATAGCCGAGCGCGAGGATCAGCACGCCGCCAATGCCGAACCGGCTCGCCACCAGCCCGAGCAGCATCGGCAGCATGCCGCCGCCCAGGCCGCCGCCGCCGCCCAAGCCTCCGCCCATGCCGCGCTGGTCGCTGACATTGTCGCTGGTTCGATAATCGTCGAGGCGCATGGACGGTCCTTTTCAAACGGCTACGGAACGACAATGCCGGGCGGGGCCTGCTGGTTGCATTTGGATTGCCGCCGCCCGAAGAAGCCGCCCCATCGCAGGAAAGGACCCCCATGTTTCTCAAAGGCAAATCGGCTCTGGTGACAGGCTCGACGTCGGGCATCGGCCTAGCGATGGCGCGGGCGCTGGCGGCGCAAGGGGCGAACCTCATGCTGAACGGCTTCGGCGATGCCGGCGAGATTACCCGGCTGCAAGGCGACATCGAGGCGGCCAGCGGGGTCAAGGTCTTCTATTCGGGCGCCGATCTGACGCGGGCCGAAGAGATCGAGTTCATGATGCGAGAAGCGGCCGAAGGGCTGGGCGGGGTCGATATTCTCATCAACAATGCCGGCACCCAGCATGTCGCGCCCGTCGATCAGTTCCCGGCCGACAAGTGGGACCTGATCATCGCGCTCAATCTCAGCGCTGCTTTCCACACCATTCGGCTTGCGCTGCCGGGGATGAAGGAACGGGGCTGGGGCCGGATCATCAACACGGCCTCCGCGCACAGCCTGGTCGCGAGCCCCAACAAGGCGCCGTATGTGGCGGCCAAGCACGGCATTGCGGGCCTGACCAAAGCGGTCGCGCTGGAGACGGCGACGGCGGGTGTCACCGTTAATTGCATCAGCCCGGGTTACGTCTGGACGTCCCTGGTCGAGAACCAGATCCCCGACACGATGAAGGCGCGCGGGCTATCACGCGAGCAGGTGATGAACGACGTGCTGCTCGCCGCCCAGCCGACCAAGCAGTTCGTGACCGTCGATCAGGTGGCCGCCTTCGCCCTGTTCCTGTGCCGCGACGAAGCGGCGGCGATCACCGGCGCGAACCTGTCGATGGACGGAGGCTGGACGGCGCAGTAGAAGGCGGAGCTTGGGGGCTTGTCGAGGAACCTGATGAGGCTTGCCGCTCTTCCCCTTTTCGCCCTGCTTGCGACCGCGGCCTGCGCCGCGCGCGGCGGCGATGACGAGGTTCGTTCCGTCCGCGCTCCGGCTCCGGCCGATTGGCGCGCAATCGCCACCCCAGGCGACCGCGAGCGGCTTCGCGGCTGGCGCACGGCCTGGGTGGAAGGCGTGCGCAAGGCGCAGACGTCCGGGCATGGGCCGGCCATCGCCCGCGAAGGCGCCCTGCTCGATCCGGATGCGGCGATCGACTGGCGCAATCCGCCGCCGGGCGATTATCGCTGCCGCGTCGTCAAGGTCGGCGCCAAATCGGCCGGAATGTTGGACTATGTCTCTTATCCGCCTTTCACCTGCCGGATCCGGCAGGAAGGGCCGCTGATGAGCTTCGCCAAGCTGACCGGCTCGCAGCGCCCGCTCGGCCATTTCCTGCCCTATCACGGACAGCGGATGGTGTTCCTGGGCACGCTTCAACTCGGCGATGAGCCGCGCGCGCTGCAATATGGCCGCGACCGAGAGCGCGACATGGCGGGCGTCGTGGAACGGATCGGCGAGCGGCGCTGGCGGCTGGTCCTGCCCTATCCGGCGTTCGAATCCACCATCGACGTGATCGAACTGGTGCCGGTAGACGTGGCGCGAACCTAGGCTCGGCGCTGCTCGTCATTTCGAGCGGAGCAAAGCGAACCAGCTTGCGCCTTGCTCTGGATTGCTTCGCCTTCGGCTCGCAATGACGATATAGGACAAGGCATGAAAAGCTTCTCTGCAATTCTCCTCGCCGCCACGGCGTTCGCCGCCCCTGCCCAAGCCGATCCGCTCCGCGACGCGGTTGCCAAGGACATGCCCTCGCTGCTGACCTTGTACCGCGACCTCCATGCCAATCCCGAACTGTCGATGCAGGAGATCAAGACCGCGGCCAAGCTGGCGGCCGAAATGCGCAAGCTCGGCTTTCAGGTCACGACCGGAGTCGGCAAGACGGGCGTGGTCGCGGTGATGAAGAACGGTGCCGGTCCGGTGCTGCTGATGCGTGCCGACATGGACGGCCTGCCGGTGATCGAGCAGACCGGCCTGCCCTTCGCCAGCAAGGCACGCGGCACCAGCCGGGCGGGCGGTGAGACCGGGATCATGCACGCCTGCGGCCACGACACGCACATGACGGCCTGGATCGGCGCCGCCCGAAGGCTCGCCGCGATGAAGGACCGCTGGTCGGGAACCCTGGTGATGATCGCGCAGCCCGGCGAGGAGACCAGCGAAGGCGCCAAGGCGATGCTGGCGGACGGCCTCTACACCCGCTTTCCCAAGCCGACCCATGCCGTCGCCTTTCACGATTCGGCGGGCTTGCCTGCGGGCGTGATCGGCTATTCGAACGGCTTTGCGCTGGCCAATGTCGATTCCGTGGACATCCTGGTGAAAGGGGTCGGCGGGCATGGCGCCTATCCGCACACGACCAAGGATCCGATCGTGCTCGCCGCGAGCATCGTTGGGTCGCTACAGACCTTGGTCAGCCGAGAAAACAATCCGCAAAGTCCTGCCGTGGTCACGGTCGGCAGTTTCCATTCGGGTGCCAAGCACAACATCATACCGGATGAAGCGACGATGCTGCTGACCGTGCGCAGCTATTCGGACGAGACGCGCCGGCTGCTGCTGGACGGCATCAAGCGCATCGTGCGCGGCGAGGCGATTGCCGCCGGGATGCCGGAAGATCGCATGCCGGTCGTCACGGTGCGCGAGGCCGAAGGCACGCCGGCGACTTTCAACACGGAGGCGATCACGAAGAGCACGGCCGCTTTATTCACGCAGCGGTTCGGCCCGGATCGGGTGCAGGCAACACCGGCGGTGATGGGTGGCGAGGATTTCAGCCGCTTCTACCTCGCCGACAAGTCGATCCAGAGCCTGATCTTCTGGGTCGGCGGCGTGCCCCAGGAACAATGGCGGCAAGCGGCGGGCGATCCGGCGAAGCTCCCCTCGCTACACAGCCCGTTCTGGGCGCCCGATCCCGAACCGACCATCGGGACCGCGACCGAAGCGCTGACGGCGGCGGCTCTGGGAGTGTTGAGTAGATGATCCTCCCCGGGCCGGGGAGGTGGCGCGCGAAGCGCGACGGAGGGCGCGGCTAGAAGATATCTCTAGTTTCGAGCCCCGTCCACCATGCTTCGCATGGTCCCCTTCCCCGTCCCGGGGAGGATCTATTTCCCCCGCTTCTGCAGCGCCTCGATCGCTTCCTTGACACGCTGGCTCTCGCCGCGCGGCGCGATCAGGACAGCGCGCTCGGTGGCGACGACGATGAGGTTCTCGGTCCCCAGCGTCACGATCACCGGGCCGTCGGAGCGGATGAGGCAGTCGCGGCTGTCGATTGCGACCACATCGCCGGTCAGGACGTTGCCGGCTTCGTCCTTGTCACCGATGCCGTGCAGGGCCTCCCAGCTGCCCACGTCCGACCAGCCCATCGCCACTGGCACGACGGCGACCCGGTCCGATATCTCCATCACGGCCTTGTCAATCGAGATCGCCGGCGCTCGGCCGAAGCCGCGCGGGTCGGGCCAGATGCGGAGGCCGTCCGCGCGCTGGGCCGCGATCGATGAGCGCGCCGCCGACAGCACCTCCGGCGCGTGCGCCTCCAGCGCATCGAGATAAGAGTCGGCGCTCATCAGGAATATGCCGGCATTCCAATGATAGCCGCCCTCAGCCAAGTAAGCCGTGGCGGTCGCGAGATCGGGCTTTTCAACGAAGCTGCCAGCCCTGAACTGGCCCGGGCCGATCCGATCACCCTGCTTGATATAGCCGTAGCCGGTTTCCGGCCGATCCGGCTCGACGCCGAACGTGACCAGCATCCCCTCCCGCGCCAGGGGCAGGGCGGTGTCGATCGCAGCCCGGAACGCGGCTGCGTCCTTCACGACATGGTCGCTGGGCAGGACGAGCAGAACATCGTCCGGCCCTGCGACCAAGGCGGCAAGCGCGATCGCGGCGGCCGTGTTGCGCGGCTCGGGTTCCAGGAGCAGCTGAGCCGGCGGGAGGTGCAAAGCTTCGAGCTGGGCCTCGATCTCATCGGCGTGATCGGCGCTCGCCACCAAGATCGACGGGGCGAACATATCCGGATCGGCGACGCGAAGCGCTGTGTCCTGAAGCAAGCTGTGCTCGCCCGAAATGGCGATCAGCTGCTTGGGGCGATCGATTCGCGAGAGCGGCCAGAGCCGCGTGCCCGAGCCGCCGGACAGAATGACGGGAATGATCCGCTTGGGCATGGCCGGCCCTTAGCCGGATGCCGCGTTCCTGCGGAAGCTTATTCGGCCGGAACCGCGCTCTCGGCCTTTTCGGCGATCAGACGGGCCCGCATCCGCTCGGCCCGACCGGCACGCGCCGCCATGTCGTTCCATGCGGCTTCGGAGCGCAGGCAGCGCACACGAACATTGTCGAGCAAGGCAGCGTCCGCCTCGGACTTGGATTCGGCCGCGCGGGCCAGGTAGAAATCACGCTGCGACATCGGAGACCCTTTTCACTGCCCCCAGTAGCCGTGAGCCCTAGCAGGCTGGGCGCCGCTGTCAATTCAGCCCGGCTGCGCAACGACCCCGGAATCCAGCGCTGGAGAGCTCTTCCTAACCTCCATCAGCTAAGAATCGCGCATGATCCGCATCGACTGGTTTCCGGGGCGTTCAGGAAATCTTTGTCAATTTCGGCGACACACCGAAGCCGTGTCGGCGAAACTTACACTTGGGCGTAAGCCCGGCAGGCGGATCGGCTCATGATCCGGCTGTTCAAACATTATGTGCCGCACGCCGTGCTGCTGCTCGGCCTGGCTGACTTCCTGATTCTCCTGTTCGCGGCGGAGGCAGGTTGGACCCTGCGAATCTGGCAGATCGCCGGCACCGTCGATCCGGAAGTCGCGCGGCTCCCGCACATGCTCACCTTCGCGATCGTCGTGCAGCTCGCGATGGTCGGAGTCGGCGTTTACGGCTCGGACTCGGTCCATTCCCTCCGGATTTCAGTTCCGCGGCTGTTCGTGTCCACGTCGCTAGCCGTGCTCGGGCTGGCACTGATCTTCTTCCTGGTACCCGCCATCACCTTCTGGCGATCCAACCTGCTCTACGCGATGCTGCTGGCACTGACGGGTTTGAGTCTCGCCCGGCTCACCTTCGGTCGCACGCTGGCCGCCGAGATGTTCAAGCGGCGCATTCTCGTGCTCGGCGCCGGTCCGCGCGCGGCCAGGCTGGGCCGGCTCGCGGAACGGGACGGCGCCGGCTTCAGGGTCGCCGGCTATGTCGGCATGAACGACGGTCCGGCTGCGGTGGCCCATGTCGTCAATCGCAATGCCATCGCCAACCTCGGCGCCCACATCGTCTCGCTTCGGGCGGACGAAGTCGTCCTCGCGCTGGAGGAACGACGCAACGCGCTGCCGCTCAACGATCTGCTTCGAGTCAAGACGACCGGCGTCCACGTTACCGATCTGTCCTCCTTTCTGGAGCGCGAGACTGGCCGGGTCGATCTCGACAGCCTCAATCCGAGCTGGCTGATCTTCTCCGACGGTTTCTCGTCGGGGCGTCGCCTGTCGAGCATGGGCAAGCGCCTGTTCGACATCGCCGTCAGCGGCGTCATCCTGATCCTCGCGGCCCCGCTGATCCTGATCACCGCATTGTTGATCAAGCTGGAAAGCGCGGGGCCCGCATTCTACCGCCAGCGGCGGGTCGGGCTGTACGGTCAGGCGTTCGAAATTCCGAAGCTGCGCTCGATGCGTCAGGACGCCGAAGTGGGCGGGATCGCGGTCTGGGCGCAAAAGGAAGATCCTCGGATCACGCGCATCGGCGCGATCATCCGCAAGCTGCGCATCGACGAATTGCCGCAAGCCTGGAGCGTCCTGAAAGGCGAAATGAGCTTCGTCGGCCCGCGTCCCGAACGGCCGCAATTCGTCGCCGATCTCGAAGCGCGGCTGCCTTATTACGCCGAGCGCCACATGGTGAAGCCGGGCATCACCGGCTGGGCGCAGATCAACTATCCCTATGGCGCGTCGATCGACGATGCGCGCCAGAAGCTCGAATATGATCTCTACTACGCCAAGAATTACACGCCGTTCCTCGACCTGCTGATTCTGATCACGACGATGCGCGTGATCTTGCGGCCGGAAGGCGCCCGCTGATGCTCGGCTTTATCGGTTTCTGGAGCCACGGCCTTGCGGCCCTGCTCTACGCGGCGCTTGCCGTGTGGCAGCTACGCCATTGGAATGGCGAGCGGCGCAACCGGCCGCTTGCCGCCGCATTCGCGGTGATGTCCTTCTGGGCCGTGTCGGTGGCCGTGCTCGGGCCGCACCACCTGTTGTCCGGTCTGGCGGAAAGCGCCCGCAACTTCGCCTTTTTGGCGTTCATGTACGGTATCGTGCGGGGTGCTGCGGAGATCGAGCGGCAGCGCGCGGTGCGGGTCGTGTATACGACAGTCGCGGGCGTGATCGGATTGCAGATCGTGGTCGCGGGCGTGCTGCCGCGCTTTGAATCGAACCCAGCCGTGTTCGAAGCCTTGCTGACCACGGCCTATGTGCTTGGGCTGACGATCGCGGCGGGGTCGCTCGTCCTGGTCCACAATCTCTACGGCCAGGCCGCGCCGGATTCCCGCTGGGGCATCCGCCTGCCGATGATCGCGCTGGCGGGAATGTGGGCATACGACCTCCACCTCTACACGGTCGCCTATCTCACCCGCGAGCCGGTCGGTGATCTTTACGCGATGCGGGGCGCGATCGCGGCCATGCTGGTGCCGCTGTTCGCGCTGGCCAGCAAGCGCAACGCCCAATGGAAGATGCACCTGTCCCGGGCGGCGACGTTCCAGTCGATCTCGGTGATCGCGATCCTTGCATATCTAATTGTCATGATGTCGGCGACGCAGGCGCTGGAAGTGATCGGCGGCGAATGGGTCCGCATCGGCCAGATCGGGCTCATTTTCGTGATGACAGTGGCGGCTTTGATCTTCCTGCCGTCTGGCAAGGCGCGCGCGTGGCTTGGCGTCATGCTGGCCAAGCACTTCTTCGAACATCGCTACGATTACCGGGCGGAGTGGCTGCGCTTCACTCGCACTGTTGGGCTGGGCGGCGACGATGCCGCGCCGCTTGGCGACAGGGTCGTCAAGGCGCTGGCCGATATCGCAGGCTCGCCCGCGGGGATTTTACTGCTTGCCGATCCCGATTACCGGCTGACCGCAGCCGCGCGCTGGAACTGGCATCATTCCGCCGGACATCGCGAAGCGGTCGATCCCGCCTTTGTCCGCTTCTTGGAGACGCGCGCCCATGTGCTCGATTTCGAAGCGGTTCAGGACGATCTGCTGATCCACGGCGACGAGATCGTCCCGATCCCCGCCTGGATGACGGAGGGCGGCCACAATTGGGCCGGCATTCCGCTGCTCCATTCCGATCACCTCGTCGGCCTCGTGATTCTCGAGCACCCGATCGTGCGCCGCCCGCTCGATTGGGAAGATTTCGACCTGTTCCGAACCGCCGGCATCCAGGCGGCGAGTTATCTTGCCGAAGCCCGCAGCCAGGACGCGCTCGCGGATTCCCAGCGGTTCGACGAATTCAATCGCCGCTTCGCCTTCATCATGCACGACATCAAGAACCTGGTGAGCCAGCTCAGCCTGGTCGCGCGCAACGCCGAGCGGCATGCGGAAAATCCCGAGTTCAGGGCCGACATGATCGCCACCCTGCAAAGCTCGGTTAAGAAGATGAACGATCTGCTCGCCCGCTTGAGCCGGGGCAAGGGGGCCGATCCCGAGCCGCTCCGCACCGTCCCGCTGCAACCCGTGCTGAACGCGGTGACCAGCGCCAAGCAGCGTTCGCACGCGATCCAATTGTGGGGCGGCGCTGATATATGCGTCCGGGCAGATCCGGCGCGGCTGGAACAGGCCATCGCTCATGTCGTGCAGAATGCGATCGACGCGAGCCGGTCGGGCGATCCGGTCCGCATCCTGTGCGACAGCCAAGGCGCCGAAGTCTGCATCGACGTGATCGACAGCGGCACCGGCATGTCCGCGGATTTCGTCCGCACCCGCCTGTTCCAGCCATTCGCGTCCACCAAGGACGGCGGCTTCGGCATCGGCGCGTTTGAGGCACGCAGCCTGATCGCCGCGATGGGCGGGCGCCTCGAAGTCGAAAGCCGCGAAGGCGAAGGTAGCCGCTTCACCATCATCCTTCCCGCCGGCGCACCCATCGCACAGGCCCAGATCGAACGGATACGCGCATGAGCTCGGACAAGGCCAAATTGCTTATCGTCGAGGACGATGAAGGGCTGCAGCGCCAGTTGCGCTGGGCGTATGACGATTATGACGTGATCGTCGCGTCTGACCGCAATGCGGCGATCGACCTGCTGCGCTCGCAAGAACCTGCGGTGGTTACGCTCGACCTCGGCCTGCCGCCCGATCCCGACGGCGTCAGCGAAGGCTTCGCGACGCTCGAGACGATGCTGTCCTTGAAGCCCGAGACCAAGGTCATCGTGGCGTCCGGCCACGGCGCCCGTGAAAGCGCGCTTCGGGCGATCTCGTCCGGAGCGTATGATTTCTACCAGAAGCCGGTCGATATCGACCAGCTCGGCCTGATCGTGCGTCGCGCGTTTCAGCTGCACGGCATCGAGAACGAGAATCGCCGCCTCGAAGAACGGATCGGCGATGATCGCACGGTGCTCGGCACCATGATCACCGCAGCGCCCGAGATGCTGAAAGTGTCGCGCACGATCGAACGCGTCGCAAACGCAGCGGTGTCCGTCATGCTGCTGGGCGCCAGCGGCACCGGCAAGGAATTGCTCGCGCGTGGCCTCCATCAGGCGAGCAGCCGGCGCGACGGTGGCTTTGTCGCGATCAACTGCGCAGCGATTCCCGAAAATCTGCTCGAAGCCGAACTGTTCGGATATGAGAAAGGCGCGTTCACCGGCGCGATCAAGAGCACCGAAGGCAAGATCGAGCTCGCCCATGGCGGGACCTTGTTCCTGGACGAAGTCGGCGACATCCCGCTGCCCCTCCAGGTCAAGCTGCTGCGCTTCCTACAAGAACGGGTAATCGAGCGGATCGGCGGCCGCAAGCCGATCCCAGTCGACACGCGTATCGTCTGCGCGACACACCAGGACTTGCCCGAGATGATCAAGGCGAGCTCGTTCCGCGAGGATCTCTATTACCGGCTCGCCGAGATCGTGGTCCGGATTCCGACCCTGGCCGAGCGACATGGCGACGCCACCCTGCTTGCCAAGCACTTCCTCAATCGGTTCGCCAAGGAGATGAACCCGGCGGTGAAGGGTTTCGCGCCGAGCGCGCTGGCGGCGATCAACAATTGGCCCTGGCCCGGCAATGTCCGCGAGCTGGAGAACCGGATGAAGCGCGCGGTCATCATGTCCGATTCCAAGCTCATCAGCGCCGAAGACTTAGACCTGGGCGACGGCGCGGAAGAAAGAATCCCGGTCAACCTGAAAGCGGTTCGCGAGGAAGCCGATCGCAGAGCCATCCGCCAGGCGCTCGCCCGCAGCGAGAACAACATCTCCAACACCGCCAAGCTGCTCGGGATCAGCCGCCCGACGCTCTACGATCTTCTCAAGCAATATGGGCTCCAGCCATGACCAAGCCTCAGCTTCTGCTCGCCTGCGCGCTCATGGCGGGCCTCGCGGCCTGCTCCAATGCGCTCGGATCGGGCGATCCTAAGGCGGCGATCGCGCGCGGCGAACAGGCGCTGCGAGAGGGCCAGCCGCGCACGGCCCGGATTGAATTTCTGAACGCGATCAAGGTCGAGCCGAACAATCCGCGGCTGCGGCTCCTCCAGGCCGAGACTTACCTGAAGCTCGGCGACGGCGTTGCCGCCGAAGCGGAAGTGAGCCGCGCGCGCCAAATCGGCATCCCGGTCGATCAGACACGCCACCTCCTCGCCCACGCCTTGTTGCTCCAGACACGGAACGATGAGGCCGTAAAGGAGAGCGTTCCGGTTCCACCCCGCTTTGCCGCTTATGCGGCACGGATCCGTGGTCAGGCACAAATGAATCTCGGCGAGATCGCCGGCGCCGCGGAGGCGTTCGACGCCGCCGTCGCCGCCGCCCCGGAGGACCCGGCGGTGTGGACCGACATCGCCCGTTTCCGCCGCTCGATCGGCAACACGGCCGGCGCGCTCGCGGCGGCGGATCAAGCCGTGAAGCTGCGCCCGAACGACATCGAAGCCATCACGATGCGCGGCGAGCTGACCCGCAGCCAATATGGCCTTGCCGCCGCCCTGCCCTGGTTCGACCGGGCGCTGGAAGTGGATGGGACCTACACCGCTGCCCGGCTCGAAAAAGCGGCGACGCTCGGCGACATGGGCCGGATGGGCGACATGCTGGCCGAAACCCGGCGGGTGCTCGAAACATCACCCAGCCAGCCCATGGCCTACTACCTGCAAGCCATGCTGGCGGCGCGCGCTCGCAAATTCGATCTCGCCCGTTCGCTATACCAGAAGACCGGCGGCGCGCTGGACGAACAGCCCGCCGGGATGCTGCTGGCCAGCGCGATCGAATTCCAGACCGGCGCGGTCGAGCAGGCAGTGGGACGCTTGCAGCGGCTGGTCGCGATGCAGCCGGAGAACCGCAAGGCCCGGCGCCTGCTCGCCGCCGCCTTCTGGAAGCGCGGCGATGTCGAGTCGACGATCCAGACTTTGCAATCCGTCGCCGATCGCCCGGACGCGGACAATTACTCATTGTCGCTGCTTGCGAACGCCTACGAGAAGCAGGGTGATTCCGCACGCGCGTCGCAGCTGCTCGCCCGTGCTTCCCGGCCACAGCGGCCGTCCCAGGCCGCCCTGCTCGCGCCGCCGATGAACGAGGCGCAGGTAACCGCGCTTCGCAAGCTCGCCGCCGCCAAGCCGGACGAAGTGCAGGCCCAGGTGCTGCTGATCGGTGCCCTGCTCTCGCGTGGCGAAAGCGCCGAAGCGCTCGATCGCGCGCGCCGTCTCCAGGCCCGTAACCCCGGCGCGGCGGATGCACATCTGCTGGTCGGCGACGCGCTCGGCGTGCAGGGCAATATCGCCGGCGCCGCACAGGAATATCGCAAGGCCGCGAATTTGAGCTTCACCGAGCCGGTCGCGATGCGCTTGATCGAGGCCTTGCGCCGCTCGCGCCAGGGGCCGGCCGCGGCCCAGGTGCTGCAGCTTTTCCTCCAGCAAAATCCGCGCAACGTGTCGGCCATGCTGCTCGCTGCCAACGGCTTCATGGAAATGGGGAAATGGGCGGAAGCCATCCGCATCTACGAAGGCATTCGCGGCCGGCTCGGCGATCGCGATACCGCCCTGCTCAACAATCTGGCTTATGCCTATGGCGAGCAGGGCGATTGGGACAAGGCGATCCCGCTCGCGCAAAAGGCGTGGAGCCTGGACAAGAACAACCCGGCGACCACCGACACGCTCGGCTGGTTATTGTACAAGAGCGGCAAGGATCGCGCCCGGGGCCTCGCGATGATGGAAGCCGCATCACGCGGCGCGCCGACGGACAAGCAGATCCAGGCCCATCTCAACCGGGCCAAGAAGGGCTGACGCTCCTCCCAATAAGCAGAGCTGATTCGGTGGCTGATCAGATCGTCAGCGTTTCGACCCGCTCTGCGAGCTCCAGCCACCTTCCCTCGGCAGCGTCCCGCTCCGCCCGGGCGCGCTCGATGGCGGCGGTGAGCTGGGTGAAGCGTTTTGGGTCGCGGGTGTAGAGGTCCGGGTCGGACAACGCCGCTTCGTCACGGGCGATCGCGGCACCGATCTCATCGATCCGAGCCGGCAGTGTGTCATAGTCGCGCTGGTCTTTGTAGGTCAGCTTCTTACTTCCTTTGTGCTCCTGCGTAGGCAGGAGCCCACGTTGGGCTGCGGCTTGGGCTCCTGCTTTCGAAGGAGCACGGGACGCGCTCCTCGCCTCCGCGCGCTTGCGGACCCAATCCTCGTAGCCGCCGGCCACCACATCGACCTTGCCCGATCCGTCGAGACCCAGCGTGATGGTAACCGTGCGGTCGAGGAAGTCGCGGTCGTGGCTGACGATCAGCACCGTGCCGTCATAATCCGAGATCACCTCCTGCAGCAGATCCAGCGTCTCTAGGTCGAGATCGTTGGTCGGCTCGTCCAGCACCAGCAGGTTGGACCGCCGCGCGAATTCACGCGCTAGCAGCAGCCGGGAACGCTCGCCGCCGGACAAGGTGCCGATCTTGGCGTCGATCAGCGACGGCTCGAACAGGAACTCCTTGAGATAACCCTGAACGTGCTTGCGGACGCCTCGAACATCGACCCAGTCGCCGCCATCGGCGAGCACGTCGCGGACCGATTTGGCTGGGTCCATCAGCTTGCGTTGCTGGTCGATGATCACGCCGTCCAGCGTCTTGGCGCGTTTGACGACGCCTTCGTCGGGCTCGATCTCGCCGGTCAGCAGCTTGAGCAGGGTCGTCTTGCCAGCGCCGTTGGCGCCGACCACGCCGATCCGGTCGCCGCGCGTGATCCGCAACGAAAAGTCCTTGATCACCGCGCGTTCGCCGAAGCGCTTCGTCACCTTGTCCGCGTCGATCACGACCTTGGTGCGGACATCGTCGCTGGCGATGCCGAGCTTGGCGACGCCGGCCGGCCCAAGCATCGCCGCCCGCGTGGCCCGCATTTCGAGCAGCTTGGTCAACCGGCCCTGATTGCGCCGACGCCGGGCGGTGACTCCGCGCAGGAGCCAATGTTCCTCGAGCTTGAGCTTGGCATCGAGCCTTTCGGCATTGCGCGCTTCTTCCTCGAACACCTTCTCGGTCCAGGCCTCGAACCCGCCGAAGCCGATTTCCGCCCGCCGCACGGTCCCGCGCTCCAGCCACAGCGACGAGCGCGTCAGCCGGGTCAGGAAGGTCCGGTCGTGGCTGATCGCGATGAACGCACCGGTGTAGCGGCCGAGCCATGCCTCCAGCCACTCGATCGCGGCAAGATCGAGATGGTTGGTCGGCTCGTCGAGCAGCAGCACGTCCGGTTCCTGTGCCAGCGCGCGCGCGATCGCCGCGCGGCGTCGCTCACCTCCCGACGCGGTCGCGGCCTCGCGGCCCAGGTCGATGCCGATCTGGTCCGCGATCGCGTCCACATCGTGCGCGGTGGGTGCATCCGAGCCGGACAGGGCATAATCCCGCAGCGTCGCGAAGCCGGTCAGCTCCGGGTCCTGCTCCAGCAGGACGACCCTGATGCCGGGCTGGATCGTGCGCCGGCCCTCGTCCGTGTCGATGATCCCGGCCAGGCATTTGAGCAGGGTGGTCTTGCCCGCCCCGTTCCGCCCGATCAATGCCAGCCGATCGCGTGGCCCGACGAACAGGTCGAGGCCGCGAAACAGCCAGCCGGCGCCCTGGACAAGGCCGAGATTTTCATAGGCAAGGACGGGTGCAACCATGGGCGCGCACATAGGGGCGCAGCGGTCGGCGCTCAACTTGGGCCAAGTCGTCTGTCTCCAAAGTGCAACAGGGCGGCCAATTTCGCCAGGTTACGCGCGCGACAACTTGCTCTGGATCAGCCGTTCATTACGCTTGACCAACAAACCGGGGAAAATCACATGCGCGCTCATCTTCTGCTCACTGGAACCGCCGTCGCCGCGCTGTTCGCGGCAGGACCTGCTGTGGCTCAAGCTGGCGCAGCCCAGGGTGGGGGCGCGCAGGAAGCCGAAAGCAATGACGAGATCATCGTCACCGCGACCCGCCGCGCCTCGACTGTCCAGGACGTGCCCTTCTCGATCAACGCGCAGACCGAGGCGGACATCCAGCGTTCGGGGGCGACCACGATCGAGGATCTGTCGCGCAACGTCGCTGGCCTCACCGTCCAGAATCTCGGGCCGGGACAAAGCCAGGTCGCGATCCGCGGCGTCTCGTCCGGCCAGATCGTCCGCGACCAGCCGGGCGTGAAGGAACAGGTCGGCGTCTATCTCGACGAAAGCGTCATCTCGCTGTCGCTGTTCACGCCCGACATCGACCTGTTCGATCTGAACCGTGTCGAGACGCTACGCGGGCCGCAGGGCACCCTGTTCGGCTCCGGCTCGGTCGGCGGCACGATCCGCTACATCACCAACCAGCCGCGCACCGATCGCGTCGAAGGAACGGTCGAGGCCAATCTCAACCTGGTCGACGGGAAGGATCTGGGCGGGCATCTGAAAGGCGCGGTCAACCTGCCGCTGGGCAGCAGCGCCGCCGTCCGGATCGTCGGCTACCACACCGAATATGGCGGCTTCATCGACGCGATCCGCGAGGGCGGTTCGATCGACCGCAACGTCAACGACGGCCATCGCACCGGCGGCCGCATCTCGCTGCTGCTGGAACCCAGCGACAACATCACGATCACGCCGCGCATCCTGTATCAGGAAATCGAGGCAAACGGCTTCAACCGGCAAGATGTGTACAATCTATATGCCAATCCGTTCAACACCACCCGCCCGCGCGTGACCTTCCGCGAGCGCCAGCAATTCCTGCTGCTCGACGAGAAATTCAAGGACGAAACGCTGATCGCCGATCTGGTCGCGACGATCGGCCTGGGCGGCGTCGATCTGACCAGCGTCAGCAGCTACACCAACCGCGACATCCTGGTCAGCCGCGACGCCAGCGCCCTCACGGGCAGCGTTTCGGTCGATCTCGGCTTCCCGGCGGCGGGCGTGCTGCTGCCCTCCAATCTGCGCGACACGACCGACCTGGAAAGCTTCACCCAGGAACTGCGCCTGGCTTCGACCGGCTCCGGCCCGTTCCAATGGGTGCTCGGCGGCTTCTATTCGGACGTGCAACGCGTCTATCAGCAGCGATTGCCGACGCCTGGCTATGACGCTTTCACCGACGCCAGATTGGGTGCCGGCACGTCGGCGGCGGTGCGCAACGGTTTCAACGTCACCGACTCTCCGTTCAACTCCGACCTGCCCTACGATATCGAACAGAAATCGGTGTTCGGCGAAGCGAGCTACGAGTTCGGGCGGCTAACCGCCACGGCGGGCGTTCGCTATTACGACTTCAAGGAAGTGCGCGACATCGCCTTTGGCGGCCTGTTCGCGGACGCGACGCGCAGGGTCGGCGAGACGACCAAGTCCGACGGCTTCAACCCGCGCGTGCTGTTAAGCTACGAGGCATCCGACAACGTCACGATCAACGCCCAGGCCGCCAAGGGCTTCCGGCTGGGCGGCGTCAACGATCCGCTCAACCTGCCGCTTTGCACCGCGGCCGACCGGGTGACGTTCGAGCCGTTCGAAGGCTCGTTCCAGGACGAGACCTTGTGGAATTATGAAGTCGGCGTGAAATCCCAGTTCGCCGGCATCACGTTCAACGCGGCGGGCTTTTACACCCAGATCGACGATCTTCAGGTCACGCTCGATGCCGGCACCTGCTCGTCGCGGATCGTGTTCAACGTGCCTAAGGCGCACACCCAAGGCATCGAATTTGAACTCTCGGCCGAGCCTGTCGAGAATTTCGACCTGTCCATCTCCGGCAGCCTGGTCGAAGCCGAGTTCGATTCGACCCTGACCAGCGGCGGCGCCGTGATCGGCGGCATCCGCGAAGGCAACCGGCTGCCGTCGGTGCCCAAGTTCCAGATTTCGGCCAGCGCCGCCTATCGGGCCGAACTGGCGAGCGACGGCACCGCGGCAACCTTCACCGCCTCCGTCCAGCATGTCGGCAGCCGCTTCACGCAACCGGGCGATCAGGAGAACAACCCGCGCACCTTCGTCGCCGGACTGCCGTTCGGGGGTCAGCCGGCGAGCTCGTCCACGACCTTGGACCTGAAGCTGCCGAGCTACGAGCTGGTCAATCTGAGCGCCGGTCTGGCCTTCCCGAACCAGATGGAGGTGATCGCGTACATCACCAATGTGTTCGACGAGAACCCGATCCTGTCGTTCGACCGTGAACGCGGCGGCCGCGCGCGGCTCGGCTTCCAGGTCGGCCAGCCACGCACGTTCGGGGTGACCGCGCGCAAGCGGTTCTGAACCATGTCCTCACTGCGAGCGAAGCTCGTGGGGAGGGGGACCATGCGAAGCATGGTGGAGGGGTAATCGGGGCAAACACCCCTCCACCAACCTTCGGGTGGTCCCCCTCCGCACCGCTTTGCGGTAGGGAGGACAAAGTGCTGCCGAAGCTGACCCGCCGCTCCGCACTCGCCGCGGTAGCCGCGACGATCGCCGCCCCCGCCCCCGCCCTCGTCCGTTCCCAATCGCTCGGCAGCGGCGCTCGCGTGGTGGTGATCGGCGCCGGCGTGTTCGGCGCGTGGACCGCCGAGCATCTGCGCCGCACGGGCGCCAAGGTGACGCTGCTGGATGCCTGGGGACCGGCCCACGCGCGAGCCTCGTCGGGAGGCGAATCCCGCATGACGCGGGGCGCTTATGGCGGCGACGAAGTCTACACCCGGATGGCGCTCGACTCGCTTGCCGAGTGGAAGGCGCTGTCGCGCAAGTCTGCGCTGCCGCTGTTCCACGAAATCGGCGTGCTGTTCTTCTTCGCGAAGGCCGAGCCTTATTTGACGCAGTCCGTGGCCGTACATCGGCGGCTGAAGCTGCCGACTCAGCAGCTTGGCGGGGCCGAGATGCAGCGGCGCTTTCCGCAGATGGATTTCACCGGGATCGAAGTGGGCCTGTATGAACCGGGCTTCGGAGCACTGATGGCCAGGCGCGCCGTCCAGGAGTTGGTTGGGCACTTCACGGCCTCCGGTGGCGCCTACGAGCAGGCAGCCGTGAAGCGACCGTCGGCCGATGGGAACAGGCTCAAGAGGATCGCGCTCGCGGATGGCCGTATGATCGAAGGCGACGCGTTCGTGTTCGCCTGCGGCCCCTGGCTGCCCAAGCTGTTCCCCGATCTACTCGGCCGGCGCATCTTCCCGACCCGCCAGGAAGTGTTCTTCTTCGCGCCCGAGCCCGGCGACCGACGCTTCGAGCCGGGCCGCCTGCCCGGCTGGGCCGACTTCAACGCCGGCGACATCTATTACGGCTTTCCGGACCTCGAGGCCCGCGGCTTCAAGATCGCGCACGACACCCATGGCCCGGCGATGGACCCCGACACCGGCGATCGGATGCCTTCGGCTCAGGCGCTGGCCGACGTGCGCGCGTTCATGGCCCGCCGCTTCCCCACACTGGCCACGCGCCCGCTCAGCGAAGCACGCGTCTGCCAGTACGAGAATAGCGCGAACGGCGACTTCCTGATCGACCGGCACCCGCAACTGCGCGACGTACTGCTCGTCGGCGGCGGCTCAGGCCATGGCTTCAAGCATGGACCGGCGGTCGGGCGCTATGCGGCGGCGCTCCTTGCCGGCAGCCTCGCCGCGCCCGAGGCCCGCTTCTCCCTCGCGAGCAAGGGTGAAAAGCAGCTCCGCGACGTTCACTGAAGACGTCCGCTCACAACCCGATATCGTTCAGCGACAGCAACGTCGCATTGCCGCCCGAGCTGGTCGTGTCCGTCGAGGTGACCCTCTCCGTGCAGAAGCGCGGCAAATAGTGCGGGCCGCCGGCTTTCGGGCCGGTGCCGCTCTGCCCTTCGCCACCGAACGGTTGCGAGCCGACGATTGCGCCGATCATCGAGCGATTGACGTAGAGGTTGCCGACCTTGGCCGCGGCTTCGACGGTTTCGGCCGCGCGGGCGATGCGGCTGTGCAGGCCCATGGTCAGGCCGAAGCCGCTGCGGTTCACCCGCGCGACGGTCTCGGCGAGCTGGCCCGCCTTCCAAGTCGCGACGTGGAGCAACGGCCCAAACCATTCCTTGCCGACATCCTCGATCGCATCGACGCGGATCGCGGTCGGCGGGACGTAAAAGCCGCCTCGTGCTCCTGCGGAAGCAGGAGCCCCGTCTCGGCTGCTGTCCTGTGTTCCTGCTTCCGCAGGAACACTGATGGTATGAATCCAACGCGGGCGCATCGCCTCGCGATGTTTCATCAGGCGATCGTAAGAAGCCCGGTCGATCACCGGCCCGACATCGGTGCGGGGATCGGCCGGATCGCCGATCACCAGCGTGTCCATCGCGCCGGCCAGCATGTCCAGCGACCGCGTCGCGATCTCCTCCTGTAGCAACAGCACCCGCAATGCCGAGCAACGCTGGCCAGCCGAGCGGAATGCGGAGGTGACGACGTCCGCCACGACCTGCTCGGGCAAAGCGGTAGAATCGACGATCATCGCGTTGATGCCGCCCGTTTCCGCGATCAGCGGCACGATCGGACGTTCATCGTCGGCAAGCAAGGTGCGCGCGATCCGCTTGGCCGTCGCGGTCGAGCCGGTGAATGCGACGCCTGAAATGCGCGAATCTTCCATCAGCGCCTGCCCCATCTCCGGCCCGCCGACAGCCAGGACCAGCGCGTCGCGCGGCACGCCAGCGCGGTGGGCGAGCTCGACCGCGTAGGCGGCGATGGCGGGCGTCTGTGGCGCGGGCTTGGCGACTACGCTGTTGCCCGCCACGAGCGCGGCGCTCACCTGGCCGAGGAAGATCGCGAGTGGGAAGTTCCAGGGCGCGATGCACACCCACACGCCCCTCCCCTCCATCCGCAGAACGTTGCGCTCGCCGGTCGGCCCGGGAAGCTCGGTCGGCTGCAGGCCGGACCGGGCCTGGGCGGCATAATAGCGGCAGAAGTCCACCGCCTCACGCACCTCGCCAAGCGCGTCCGGGATCGTCTTGCGCGCTTCCTGCACCGCGATCCGCATCAGCGCGTCGCGGTCGCCCTCGAGCAAGTCGGCGAGGCGATCGAGGCAGGCGGCGCGGTGTTCGATGGAGGTAGTGGACCAAGCGGGGAAGCCGGCGAGGACGCAGGAGACGGCCTCGCGTGCTTTCACCCTCTCTCCTTCAGGGGAGAGGGACGGCTGCGAAGCAGCCTGGGAGAGGGGAAGTCCATCACGTGCTCCCAGTCCCCCTCTCCCGCCGCCTTTGGCGGAGACAGCCCCGGCCACTCGCGCCAGTTCGTCACGATTGTTCAAGTCCAGCCCCGCGCTATTCCGCCGCTCCGGCGCGAACAGGTCCTGCGGCAAGGGGATGCTGGGGTGCCGAGAGCCACCCACGGCGGCGATCTTCGCAACCGGATCGGCGAGGATATCGGCGTCCGTCAGCTTCTCGTCGGCAAGCTGGTGGACGAAGCTGCTGTTCGCGCCATTCTCGAGCAAGCGGCGAACCAGATAGGCAAGCAGGTCGCGATGACCGCCGACCGGTGCGTAGATGCGGGTGTGATAGCCCCCCTCGCGCACCAGCTTCTCGTATAAACCCTCGCCCATGCCGTGCAGGCGCTGGAATTCGAAGTCGCGGCTCGCCCCGGCCCATTCCAGGATGGTCGCGACGGTCAGCGCATTGTGAGTCGCGAATGCCGGGTAGATGTTGCGCGCCCGCAGCATGTCGCGCGCGCAGGCAAGGTAGGACACGTCAGTCGAGGCCTTGCGCGTGAACAAGGGGTAATCGGACAGGCCCTGTTCCTGCGTATGCTTGATCTCGCTGTCCCAATAGGCGCCCTTGACCAGCCGCACCGCGATCCGGCGCCCGGTGGCGGCGCCGAGCGCGTCCGCCCAGGCAAGCGTCGGGCGGCAGCGCTTGCCATAGGCCTGCACCGCCATGCCCAGCCCATCCCAGCCTTTCAGCCCAGGCAGGCCGGCAACCGCGTCGATGATGTCGAGGCTCATCTCCAGCCGCTCGCTTTCCTCGGCATCGATGGTGAAGGCGATGCCGTGACGCTTGGCGAGCGTCGCCAGCGCTTCCACCTGCTCGATCAGCGCCGGAACGCAGCGATCATATTGCGCCACCTCGTAGCGCGGATACAGCGCGGAAAGCTTGACCGAGATCGAGTGACCTTCGCTCGCAGCCCGCCCGACGGCGTTGATCGCGCGCTCATAGGCCTGGAAGTAGCGGTGCGCGTCCGGGAAGGTGCGGGCGGCCTCGCCCAGCATGTCGAAGCTGGCCGTGAACCCCTTATTCTCGCGCCTGCGCATGCGCGCGATCGCTTCGTCGATGGTGCGGCCCATCACGAAGATCTCGCCCATCATCCGCATCGCCGCGCCAACCGCCTGCCGGACGAACGGCTCACCGGCGCGCGACAGCAGCCGCTTGAGCGCGCTCGCCTGCTCCGTCTCGCTGACCAGCGCGCGGCCGATCACCAGGCCCCAGGTCGCCGAGTTGACCAGGCTCGAATGCGATTTGCCGGCATGCGCCTTCCAATCGGCGTTGCCGAGCTTGTCGGCGATCAGCTCGTCCGCCGTTTCAGGATCGGGGACGCGTAAGAAGGCTTCGGCCAGCGACAGCAGGGCGATGCCTTCCGATGTGTTGAGCCGATATTCCTGCAGGAACTGGTTGACCCAGCCGGACGACTGAGCGGATCGAAGCTCGGCCAGCATGCCGAGCGCGCGACCTTCCACTCGGCCGCGCGACGCGGAGTCAAGCGCGGCATCGCGCAGCAAAGGCGCCAGCACCTCGGGCTCGGGCGCTCGATGGAGTTCGCGGATCGCGGCGCGGGCGGATATCATGGCGGTGCCGGCCGCGGCGGACGGGTGTAGAGTGGCGGTAGCCAAGGCTTGTGTCTTTCGGAAGCGCGTGTCAGGCACGGCCCTAACGATCCGGCCGCGCCCGGACAATGTGGGGAAGGGACGTGCCGGTCGCCACGCTCGACGAGATCAGGGCCAAGGTCGGGACGGAGATCGGAGCCTCGCCCTGGATCATGGTGGACCAGGCCGCGATCGATCAATTCGCCGACGTCACCGGCGATCACCAGTTTATCCATGTCGATCCCGAACGAGCGGCGGAGACGCCGTTCGGCGGCACGATCGCGCACGGCTTCCTGACGCTCTCGCTGCTCAGCCAGATGGCGAGCCACGTGATGATCGTCCCCGAGACGATGCGGATGGCCGCGAATTACGGCCTGGACAAAGTGCGCTTCCTCGCCCCTGTCCGCGCCGGCAAACGCGTCCGTGGGCATTTCACGCTCGAAGCTGTCGAAGAGAAGCGCCCCGGCGAGCTGCGCTTCGTCCACGCCGTCACTGTCGAAATCGAGGACGAGACCAAGCCAGCTCTTCTGGCCGAATGGATCGGGCTGATCTTTATCTGATCAGGATGCGACTATGTGCCCGCGAAACCAGTCCGCCATCTGCTCCTCGCTGAGTTCGCCCGCGGCAAGCGAAAGGAAAACTACGACCAGTTCGGGGTCCTCCGCCGTCAGGACGTATCCGTTCCTGATAAGGAAAAGTTCGCTGACCACCGCCGCGGTACGCTTGTTTCCGTCCACGAACGGATGATTGCGCGCGATCCCGAACGCATAGGCGGCGGCCAGCGCCGCGGCGTCGGGCTCGCCATAGGCAGCCAGATTTTTCGGTCGCGCCAACGCGCTCTCAAGTGCTCCGGCGTCGCGCGTTCCCTGGCCGCCGCCATGCTGCGCCAGCTGGGCGGCATGTGCGGACGTGGCAACGCCAGCATCGATCCAGACCCAAACAGACACGGGGATATGTTCTACTTGGCGAGTTCGCGAAGCGCGCGGTAACGCCGCGCCATTACCTCGCGCGCGATGTCCATCTGCCGTTCGAATTCGGAGTCCGAAACGGAAAGCTCGACGCCATTTGGCGTAGTGGTGACCGACAAAGTCCCCCCGACCTCGGTTCCAAGTTGTGCCAGCAGGTCCTTCGGCAGGATCACTCCGGCCGAGTTTCCGAACTTTTGCACTTTGAGCGGCTTGTTCATACGGCCGTTATAACAGCAGCGCTCCGTCCCGTCGACTCCTTTCCCGCCCGCCAAGGACGCGCTAGGAGGCTCGGCAGCTCCATTCCGAAAGGACCAGCATGGCCACGCGCGACGCCGTTATCGTTTCCACCGCCCGCACGCCGATCGGGCGCGCCTACCGAGGCGCGTTCAACGCGACTCCCTCGCCGACCCTGGCCGCCCACGCGATCCGCGCGGCGGTCGAGCGCGCCGGTGTCGATCCGGCGGAGATCGAGGATTGCGTGATCGGCGCTGCGCTCCAGCAGGGCGTGCAGACCACGATCGGCCGCACCGCCGGCCTTCGCGCCGGCCTGCCCGTCACCGTCGCCGGCATGTCGATCGACCGGCAATGCGCCTCCGGCCTGATGGCGATCGCGACCGCCGCTAAGCAGGTGATCGTCGATCGCATGGATGTTTGCGTAGCCGGTGGCGTCGAAAGCATCAGCCTGGTGCAGACGTCCGATATGCGGCTCGGGCCGGATCCGGAACTGCTGTCGATGCACAACGGCGTTTACATGCCGATGATCAACACCGCCGAGGTAGTCGGCAAGCGTTATGCTGTGAGCCGCGAGCGGCAGGACCAATATGCGCTGCGCTCGCAGCAGCTCACCGCCAAAGCGCAATTGGAGGGCAAGTTCGACGACGAAATCGTGCCGGTCACGGCCAGGATGGCGGTCAAGGACAAGGCCACTGGCGAGACGTCGATGAAAGAGATCACGATCGCCAAGGACGAAGGCAATCGTCCGGAAACGACGTTGGAGGGCCTCGCCTCGCTGCAGCCGGTGATGGGTCCGGAGGCGATGATCACCGCCGGCAATGCCAGCCAGCTTTCGGACGGTGCGTCGGCCTGCGTGATCATGGAAGCGGGCATGGCGGCGGAACGCGGGCTCAAGCCGCTCGGCCGCTACATGGGGATGTCGGTCGCCGGCACGGAGCCGGACGAAATGGGCATCGGCCCGGTATTCGCGGTTCCCAAGCTGCTTGGGCGCTTCGGGCTTTCGGTCGACGATATCGGCTTGTGGGAGCTCAACGAGGCCTTTGCCGTCCAGGTGCTCTACTGCCAGGATTGCCTCGGCATCCCCGAAGACCGCCTCAATGTCAGCGGCGGCTCGATCTCGATCGGCCACCCGTACGGCATGTCCGGCGCGCGCATGACCGGCCATGCCCTGATCGAGGGCAAGCGCCGCGGGGCGAAATATGTCGTGGTCACGATGTGCGTTGGCGGCGGCATGGGCGCGGCGGGCTTGTTCGAAGTGCTGTGACCGGCCCGGCGAAGGACAGCTTCGCCCGGCGACTCAGAACAGATGTTCATGCCGCCTGGCTCGCCGCGAGAGACAGGAGAACGCCCTGGCATGCGCGGGCGCTCGCATTGCTCGTCACGGCCTATGCGCTCTCGCCCATTGACCTGATACCGGATTTCATTCCGGTGCTCGGGCTCCTTGACGATGTGGTGCTGATCCCGGCGGGCCTGTGGCTGTTCGTCCGCCTGGTCCCGGCCGAGCTTTGGACGGAGCATCGGGCGGCGGCTCTGGCCGCGATGGAACGGCCAAGCTCGATTTGGGGACTGGCGCTGGTTGTTCGCGTCTGGGGAGCGTCCCTTCTGATCTGCGCTCGCTGGACCGGTATCATCTGAAGCGCGCAACCGACGCGCGCTTGTTCCGTTCACCGGGCAAAGGAGACACGATCATGCCGGTTTCGCACCTCACGCTTGTTGAACGAATTGCCCGCGTGCTGGCCGGGCGGGCGCTGAGCAGCAATGCGCAGGGGGACGATCCGTCCGCCGGGCCGAGCGTGGATGAAACCTGGCATCAACATGTCGATGACGCCCTGTCGATCCTGCGAACCTTGCGCGAGCCCGATCCGGTGATGGCGGCGGCCGGCGATCCCGAGATGTGGGAGCGGATGGTGGAAGCCGCGCTCAACGTGGAGCGCGCGGTGGCGGGGAAGGCTTGAACGGCAAAAGGCCGCCCGGTTGCCCGGACGGCCTTTCCATTGTCAGCCTGTGCGGCTGGCGATGTTTAGGCGAAGACCCCCGTGGAGGTCGCGCTCACCAGACCAGCCGCGTTCGGCATGTGACAATGAGACATCAGACCACCTCCTTTCAGTTGTTGAACAGTGATGGGGAGATGGTGTGCTGACCCGACTTTTCAAGTCGGGTCAGCAGCTTAAGTCGAATCGCCTACAGGAGGTAATCGCTCGGTGCCGGAGCCGGCGCGTTCACGAGCGTGATGGTGAAATCGACATCACCGTCGCGATCACTGTCAATGGACAGGATCGTGTTGGTGCCGCTCGACGCGCTCGTCACATTGTTCGCCTGGATACCGTAGGATCGAAGATCGATCTTGTCGGTTCCCGAGACGAAATCGTTGATCGTGTCGTTGCCGGCCGCTCCGTTGAACGCAAAGATGTCGGCACCGGCGCCGCCGATGAAGATGTCGTTCCCTTCGCGGCCGTTGATCGTGTCGTTGCCGGCACCTCCGACCAGGAAATCCCTGACCGTGCCGCCGAAGATCACGTCGTCGCCCGCGCCACCGTTGGTGTAGTAGGTGATCGCGCGGCCGCTGTCGTCGATTGTATCGGCGGCGTTGGTGCCGAGCCGGACGACCTGGAAGAAATCACCACGCGCAGTGCCGCTGATGTCCCGGACGTCGAAGGCCGCTCCATTCCCGAAATCGGCCGCGACGAAGTTGATGCCTTCGTCATCGAAGCGGCTGACCTGACCGTTGGTCAGATTGCCGCTACCGTCCTCCAGCTGGAAACGGACCGCCAAGCCGCCATCCTGACCGGCAACAAGCCCGCTCTCGGTCGCGCTGCCATTGCCGACCTCGGAGCTCGTAAAGGTCAGCCGGATTTGGCTTCCGGCGGCGGATGTAACAACCACGCGATCATTGCCGGTGCCCAGATCGGTGCGATCCGTGCCATCGCTCGCCACGTTGAAAATCTGGGTGTCATTCCCTTCACCGCCGAAGATGGTGTCGGTACCGCCGCCGCCGATGAACGAGTCGTTCCCGGCATTGCCGGTCAGCGTATCGTTGCCGCCGCCACCGACGAGGAAGTCGTTGCCGTTGCCGCCGGTCACGGTGTCGTTACCCATGCCGGCGTTGATGTAATAAGCCTCGGCCTCGCCGGATTCATCGATCACGTCGCCGTTGATCGTGCCGAGCCGGACGACGTCGAACATCGCGCCGCGCTCGACGCCGCTGACCAGATCGCGAACGTCGAACTTGACGTTGCCGACGGAGGTGAATTCGATGCCCTCATCGTCGAAGCGGCTGACGGTGCCGGTCGGATTGCCATTTGCATCTTCGGCCTGCACCCGCACCGCGAGCCCGCCATCCTGATTGGCCATCGTACCCGCATCGCGCGGATTGCCGTTACCGACCTCGGCGCTGGTGAACGTCACCCGGATCTGGCTTAGCGCCGCATCACCGCGGACCTCGACTTGGTCGTCGCCCGCGCCGAGATCGCGCTGCACGCCGGCGCCCCGCGAGATGTCGAACTGAACGAAATCGTCACCGGCATTCTGGCGATCGGCCGGATCGACGCCCCGGCGATCATCGCGTGCATCGCGGTCGGCGGCGCGGGCATTGTCGCGATCGTCCCGGTCGGACGCGCGCTGTGCTTCCCGTTCGGCGCGTTCGGCGTCCCGCGCCGCGCGCTCGGCTTCGCGTTGGGCATCGCGCTCGGCGCGTTCGGCCTCGCGTTCCGCTTCCCGGGCCGCGCGCTCTGCTTCTCGATCTTGACGGGTTGCCATGTTCTGTTCTCCAGATAAGGGCGCAGCGAAAGCTGCCGGTCCGCTCAGAAAGCCCGGACCAAACCCCAACATTGAGAACAGACGAACAGTTCCGCGTGCGCCCGCGAGCGTACGCCAGCGTTCATAGCAACAAAAACGTCACCGATCGTGCGTGGAAATCCAGCCCTCGACCACCGGCGCGATCCGCTCGCGCCATTTGCTGCCGTTGAAGATGCCGTAATGGCCGACACCCTTCGCGAGATGGTAGCGTTTGAGCGGATCCGGCAGGCCGGTAGATATGTCGAGCGCCGCCTTGGTCTGGCCGATCCCGGAGATATCGTCCCGCTCGCCCTCGATCGCCAGGATCGCGATGTCGTTGATCGCGGCGGGATCGACCCGGCGGCCGCGATGGTTCAGCTCGCCCTTCGGCAGCAGGTGGCGCTGGAACACCGCGTCGACGGTTTGCAGGTAGAACTCGGCGGTCATATCGCAGACCGCCCGATATTCGTCGTAAAAATCCTTGGTGGCGTCCGCGCTCTCGCCGTCGCCGGCGACGAGATGCTTGAACATCTCCCAATGGCTGGTGAGATGACTTCCCAGATTCATCGTCATGAACCCCGCGAGCTGAAGGAAGCCCGGATACACTGCCCTGCCGGCCCCAGCATAAGAGTAGGGAACGGTCGCGATCACATTGTTCTGGAACCAGGCATGCGGGCGCTGGGTGGCGAGCGTATTGACCGCGGTCGGCGCCTGGCGAGTGTCGATCGGGCCGCCCATCATGGTCAGCGTACGTGGGCGCGCGGGATGCCCGTCCTGGCTCATCAACGCCGCCGCCGCATAACAGGGGACGGATGGCTGACACACGGCGAGCATGTGCGCGCGCCCGCCTTCCGCATCCTGGCCGATATGGGCCATGAACTCGATCAGGTAATCGACATAGTCGTCGAGATCGAAGCGGCCGTCCGCGAGCGGCACCAGCTTCGCGTCGCGCCAGTCGGTGATGTATACGTCATGACGCGGCAGCATCCGCTCCACCGTGCCGCGCAGCAGGGTCGCATAATGGCCCGACATCGGCGCCACGATCAGCAGCTTGGGGCCGCCTTCGATGCCTTCTCGGCGAAAGCGCTTCAGCTGCCCGAATGGCTTGCGAAGCACGACCTCCTCGACGACTGGAACGGTCTTGCCGTCGACCATCGTCGTATCGAGCTCGAAATCGGGCTTGCCGCGCGGCGCGGATGCATGGGCGAAGACGTCGAGCGCGGAGGCGACAATCGGGCCCATCTGATGATAGGCGAACGGATTGTTCGGATTCTGCCACCAGCCGGCGCCGATCCCGGCAAGCGTGCTGGCACCGGCGAGCATCGATCGCTGCATTTCATATGCGTCGTAAAGCATTTGATCTCCGCCCCGGGACGCGCCCAGGTCTCGGGCGATCTCGGGTTCATAACCTAATGATAACCGACCGGTCGGTCAAAGGGTCCATCCCCGGAGCTCCGCCCGCCATTGAGCGCCCCGCCATTGAGGACATTGGCCGGCGCTGCTAGGCCGGTGCCATGGCCGACGACAATGCCGAAGCGCCCACCAGCCGCAAGCTCGGCAATCTCGCGATCATCTGGGATCGGGCTAAACGCTATCCCGGCAAGATTGCGGGGGCTGTCGCGGCGCTGTTGGTGGCGGCATTGGCGACCCTGGCCATCCCCGACGGTTTCCGGCGAGTGATCGACAAAGGCTTCGCCGCGGGCGGCGGCGACGTGTCCGAACATTTCTACTATCTGTTCGGGATCGTGATGGTGCTCGCGCTGGCGACGGCGACGCGCTTCTACTTCGTGTCGTGGCTTGGCGAGCGTGTCGTGGGCGACATCCGTACCGAAGTGCACCGCAACCTGCTGCGGCTGGAGCCGCGCTTCTTCGAGGTGAACCGGCCATCCGAGATCGCGTCGCGGCTCACCGCCGATACGTCGGTGATCGAGATGGTGGTTGGCCAGACAGTGTCGGTTGCATTGCGCAACATCGTAATGGCGATCGGCGGCGTCATTTATCTGTTCACGCTCGCGCCCAAGCTGACCGCCTTTTTGCTGCTCGGCATCCCCGTGATCGTGCTGCCGATCGTGTTTCTCGGCCGCCGCATCCGCAATCTGTCCCGCTCCAGCCAGGACCGGATCGCCGATGTGGGTGCGATGGTGGCCGAGACTTTGGGCGCGATGAAGATCGTTCAGGCATTCGGTCAGGAGGGACGGGAGTCGAGCCGTTTTTCGGGAGCGGTGGAAACTGCGTTCGGAACGGCGCGCAAGCGCATCCGGCTGCGCGCGATCATGACCGGCATCATCATCGCCCTGATGTTCGGATCGGTGACGATGGTGATGTGGCAGGCGGCTATCGACGTGCAACAGGGCCGGTTAAGCGGCGGAACCGTCGCCGCGTTCGTGCTGACCGGCGGCTTCGTCGCCGGAGCGTTCGGCGCGTTGACCGAAGTCTATGGCGAACTGCTGCGCGGCGCCGGCGCTGCCGGGCGCCTGTCCGAACTCCTCGCCCAGGTGCCCGAGATCAAGGCGCCTGCCCACCCAGTGCCGCTGCCGGCGCCAGGTCAGGGCGCGCTGTCATTCGAGCGAGTCACCTTTCACTACCCGACCCGTCCCGAGATCAGCGCGCTGACCGACTTCGATCTGGCGATCCGCCCCGGCGAGACGGTGGCGGTGGTCGGGCCATCCGGCGCGGGCAAGACAACCTTGTTCCAGCTCGCCCAGCGCTTCTACGATCCGGAAGGCGGCACAGTGCGGCTCGATGGCATCGATGTCAAATCAGCCGACCCCGCCGAACTGCGCGCCCGGATCGCGGTGGTGCCGCAGGAAACCGTGATCTTCGCCGCCTCCGCGCGGGACAATCTGCGCTACGGCCGCTGGGACGCCGGCGACGAAGCCCTCTGGCGCGCCGCGGAAGACGCCAACGCGGCCGAGTTCCTGCGCAAGCTGCCGGATGGGCTCGACACCTTCATGGGCGAAGGCGGCGCGCGTCTGTCCGGCGGCCAGCGTCAGCGGATCGCGATCGCCCGCGCAATCCTGCGCGATGCTCCCCTGCTGCTGCTCGACGAGGCCACCTCCGCGCTCGATGCGGAATCGGAGCGGCTGGTCCAGGCCTCGCTCGACCGGCTGATGGCGGGGCGTACGACGATGGTGATCGCCCACCGCCTCGCCACCGTGCGCAATGCCGATCGCATCATCGTCATGGACGGCGGCCGCATCGTCGAGGAAGGCAGTCACGACCAGCTGAGCAGCCGCGGCGGCCTATACGCTCGCCTGGCGCGGCTGCAGTTCGAGGGTCTCGCCGCGTAAAATGCGGATGTTGGCGAAGTTGCCGCGCAGCATGGAAGTTTCGGTGTGGGAACGCGCGAATGCGCGACTCGCGCGGCCCGACTCGAGACGGAATGCGCCGTTCATGGATGCCCGATGCAGGCGAGAGGCCGGGTGCGGGCAAATCGGTGTCAACGAAGCGAAAGAGCCGCGTCGGCTGGCGCGAGAACCGGATCGACGCGTCGCAGCATCGGCGCGGACGCGGCGTGTAGGACAGCCTGGAGGCCAGTGCGGCTTGCGAATTTCCGGCCGGTGCAGGCAAATGGAGCCCTCCGCGTCGGAACCGGACCTGGGCCCGCCCTACCCGCTCAGCGCGGCGCCATCCGGATCGCGCCGTCGAGGCGGACATATTCGCCGTTGAGATAGCTGTTCTCGGCCATGAACACGGCCAGCCGCGCATATTCCTCCGCCCGGCCGAGGCGCTTGGGAAACGGCACCTGGGCGGCGAGCGCGTCCTTCACATTCTGCGGCATCATCGCGACCATCGGCGTTTCGAACACACCGGGCAGGATGGTGTTGACGCGAATGCCTTCGCTCATCAGGTCGCGCGCGATCGGCAAAGCCATGCCGAGCACCCCGGCCTTGGAGGCCGAATAGGCGGCCTGCCCGATCTGGCCGTCCTGCGCGGCCACGGAAGCGGTGTTGACGATCAGCCCGCGCTCGCCATCCTCCAGCGGATCGAGCGTCGCCATGCCGGCGGCGGAGGCGGCGAGGACGCGGAAGCTGCCGATCAGGTTGATCTGAACCGCAAGCTCGAACTGGTGGATCGGGTAGCGCCTGATCTCGCCCGTCGCCTTGTCGCGCCCGACCGTCTTCATCGCATTGGCGACACCCGCGCAATTGATGCAGATGCGTTCCTGCCCATGCGCCTCGCGCGCTTTGGCAAAACCCGCGTCGACCGCCTCGTCCGATGTGACATCGACCTGCGCGAACACGCCCCCGATCTCGTCCGCCACCCGCTGGCCCTTCTCGGCATCGCGATCGAAAACAGCGACCTTGACGTGCCGTGCCGCCAGAGCGCGCGCGGTTGCCTCGCCGAGGCCGGATGCGGCGCCGGTAACGACGGCGGCGATAGTGTTGTCGAGCTTCATGTGATGTCTCCTGTTCGCGCCGCTCCTAAGAGGGAGCCCGCCGCTCGCGCAAGCCAGTGACGAGCCTTGATCAACGAGGGGCGGTGAACCACCGCAAGCTTGTCACCAGCGGCGCGGCGACCGGATTGCCATCGGCGCCGATTGCCGGCTCGAACCGACCCCGACGCTGAATGATGGCGCAGGTCGCGCGATCAAGCGAGGCATCACCGCTGCTGGCGGCGATCGTGCAATCCTGGACTCTGCCGTCGATTCCAATCGTGAGCCGCACCGTGGCCGTTCCAGATGCGTCTCGCCGAAGCGCGTCGGACGGGTAGTCGCCATTGCTTACCCATCGGGCCACGCTGCCGCCGACAGGCTTCGGCCGGCTGCGCAGCATGGCCATGAATGCGGGATCGAGGCCCATTGCCTGCATCAGCGAACTGTTGCACGACCGCAGCGTTTTCACCGCCGCGGCGGTTTGAGGCAGGGCGACTTCGATCAGCCTGCGGCCGCCAGCTTCGACGATCAATCCTGTGGCGGATGACAGCGCCTCCAGAAAGCCGGAGTCCAGCTGGTAGAGCGACACACCGCGCGCGCGGCGGATCGGGCTGCTGAGCGGGAATGCCCTGGCCGCGACCCGAGTTCCGCTTGGCTGCAGGATCAGCACCGCCGGCTGTTCGCTTTGAACCAGATCCTGCTTCCAAGTGGGATTGCCGATCAGAAGACCCGGCACCTCGGCGCCGGCGCCCCATTCCAATCTGAAGACGGTCGCGGCTTCGGGGCCGACGGAGCGGCTCAGACTGCACATCGTATCGCCGAAATCGGCAACCCACGAAGCCCCCGCGCGACTTTCCTGGGCGAGTGCCGGGACGGGCCAGACGATGGCGAGCCCGAGCAGGGCTCGCAGGAACAGCCGAGTGCGGATTGCGACATCACGAAACGAGCTGGAAATCATGCGGCCTTGTAGCGCGCCTGACAGTCCGGAGGCTACTGCCGCGGGGCGGATGAACAAGCCGCTCAGAATGCCTTGGGCGGCAATTCGAAGAGCTGGATGAAGCGTTCGGCGAGAGCGCGATCGCCGGTCACCGTGAGGTCGGGGGCGAGCGCATCGAGCGGCGCCTTGCCGTAAACGGCGGCGGCGATCAGGGTGGCGGCGCCGGTGAAAACGGCATCGCCCTTCCCCGCATCGCCGCGCTCCAGCCGCATCGCGCCGTCCGCAAGTTCGGCGAGGAACGTCTCGGCTCCAATGCGAAAGCCGATTCGGCCTGAGAAGCCGCTGGCGCGGGCGGGGTCGAACATGGTGCGAAGGCTCAGCATGATCGAGGTCGCGCTGATCGGCAGAGTCGGATCGTGCGCCGGCGAGCGCGCGGCCCAGCGGCCCAGCGTCTGGACGATCGGCTCGACCTCGTAACCCCAGGGCGTGAGCTCATAAACCTGCGCGGCGGCGGGCGGCGGCAGCTTGCGGCGGGCGAGCAGGCCGGAGGCTTCGAGGCTTTCGAGCCGCTGAGTCAGGACGTTGGCGCTGATGCCGGGAAGGTCGGCGCGCAGATCGCTGAATCGCTTGGGGCCGAGCAGCAGCTCGCGAACCACCAGCAGCGCCCAGCGCTCCCCGATCAGGTCGAGCGCATGCGCCGTCCCGCAAGCATCGTCATAACGCCGCTTCTCCGATTGAGTTATCTTTTCTAACTTCATGGTTGCTTTGCATAACCGAAATGGGCAAAACCGTCAAACAGCGATTCGCAATGGGAGCGCAGCGATGTCCAGAATGATCTTCATCAACCTGCCCGTGGCCGAGCTTGGCCGATCGATCGCTTTCTACGAAGCGATCGGCGCCGAGCGGAACCCGCAGTTCAGCGACGACACCGGGGCCTGCATGGTCTTTTCCGACACGATCCATGTTATGCTGCTCACCCATGACAAGTTCCGGCAGTTCACCCCCAAGCGGATCGCCGACGCGCGCGAGACCAGCGAGGTGCTGATCTGCATTTCCTGCGACAACCGCGACGCTGTTGACGAAATCACCGAGCAGGCACTCGCAGCCGGCGGGCGCGAGGCGCGCGAACGCGAAGATCATGGCTTCATGTACGGCCGCAGCTTCGAGGATCCGGACGGCCACATCTGGGAGCCGATGTACATGGACATGGCGGCCGCAGCCCAAGCGATGGCCCAGCCGCAGCTCGTGGAGGCCTGAGCCATGACCAACCCGCACGGCAGATTCATCTGGTACGAACTGCTCACCACCGACGCCGCGGCGGCATCGGCCTTTTACGGCGATGTGATCGGCTGGGAGACGCGCGATTCCGGAATGCCGGGCGTCGACTACCGGCTGTTCGCAACCGGCGGTCACGACGTCGCCGGGCATATGACCATCCCACAAGGCGTCCCCGAGACGATGCGCCCCGCCTGGCTCGGCTATATCGGCGTCGATGACATCGACGCGGTCGTTGGGGCAATCGCGGCGGATGGCGGTCGGGTGCACATGCCCGCAATGGACATGCCGGGCGTCGGACGGATCGCGATGGTGAGCGATCCGCAGAATGTGCCCTTTTACGTGATGCGCGGCGCGAGCGAGGGCGAGAGCCGATCCTTTTCCGTCAGCGATGCGGGCCATTGCCGCTGGAACGAGCTCTCGACGAGCGACCAGGAAGGCGCCCTTGCCTTTTACACCCGCCATTTCGGCTGGCAGCGCGGCGAGGCCATGCCGATGGGTGAGATGGGCGACTATCGCTTCGTCCACCATGGCGGCGAGATGATCGGCGCGGTGATGCCGGTTCAGCCGCAAGCGCCGGGCCCGCTCTGGTTCTTCTATTTCGGCGTCGAGGATATCGACGCGGCAGCGGCCAAGGTCGGTGCCGGCGGCGGGACGGTCGTCCAGCAACCGATGCAGATTCCCGGCGGCGAATATTCGCTCGTCGCCGCCGACCCGCAGGGCGTGGCGTTCGGCCTCGTCGGACCTCGCAAGGAGCATGGGCAATGACCGATCCTCTCGAACTCTCCGTCACCCGCTTTATCGATGCCCCGCCCGCGACGGTGTATCGCGTCTGGACCGAGCGCACCGGCGAATGGTTCGCGCCCAAGCCATTCCGGACCCGCATCCTGGCCCAGGAGCTCAGGCCCGGCGGCCGCTCGGCGATCGAGATGGAAGGCCCCGACGGCACGAAATACCCGCATGAGGGCGTATTTTTGGAAGTGGTGCCGAACCGAAAGATCGTCGCCACCAACCTGTTCGGCGCCGACTGGCAGCCGCGCAAGCTGATGACGACGCAGTGCGACTTCGCGATCGTCAACATCACCACGTTCGAGCCAGAGGGCCAAGGCACGCGCTACACGGCGGCCTGCCGACACTTCGATGCCGAGGCGGTGAAGCAGCACCGGGAGATGGGCTTCGAAGCGGGCTGGGGCATCGTTGCCGATCAGCTCGCCGAGCTTGCCGAAGGGCAAGCGGCGGACGAACGGGAGGCGGCCTGACTCCACCCCTCCCCGTCATGCCAGCGAAGGCTGGCATCCATGCTGAGTCAGAATGGACCCCAGCCCTCGCTGGGGTGACGGGGACGGGAGGGTTGGAACCGTGGGAAGGAGAAGCACATGGCCGTCGACCCGCACGCCGCGATCGAGATTACCGCGTTCAACTGGGTGCCGGATGTCGCCAAGGGCGTGGTGCGCGACCTGCGGGTCCGCTGGGCGTTGGAGGAGGCGGGGCTCTCCTATCGCGTCCGTCTGCTTGACGCCACGTCGCCGCGGCCGGACGCCTACTTCCACGAGCAGCCGTTCGGCCAGGTGCCGGTGTTTGTCGAACGCGATCTGCACCTGTTCGAGACCGGCGCGATCCTGCTCCATCTGGGCGAGCGATCCGAAGCGCTGATGCCCAGCGACCCGATCGCCAAGGCGCGGGCGACATGCTGGGTGGTCGCTGCCCTGAACAGCATCGAGCCGATGATCTTCGAACTGATCAACATCGACATCTTCAGTGCGGGCGCGGACTGGGGAAAGCAGCGCCGGCCGGATGCCGAGCGTGCAGTGCTGGACCGCTTGGGCGCGTGTCCGATTGGCTCGGCGACAAGGAACATCGCGAGGGCGGCTTCACCGTGGCCGACCTGCTCATGACGACGGTGTTGCGCGGCCTGCGCCACACCGATCTAATCGGTCGATTTCCCAATCTCGCGGCCTACCAGGCGCGCTGCGAAGCCCGGCCCGCCTTTGGCCGAGCGCTGGACGCGCAATTGGCTGACTTCTCGGACCATCCGCCTCACGCGGGAGCGGAGTAAGGCCGTGCTCAAGCTCGATTATCACCCATTCGCTTCCTTTTGTCACAAAGCGCTGATCGCGCTTTACGAGAAGGAGTTGCCGTTCGAGCCGGTGCTGATCGACCTCGGCACTCCGGAGGATCGGGCGCGGCTCCAGTCAGTTTGGCCGATGATGAAGTTCCCGGTGCTGCGGGACGAGGCGGCGGCTCGGATCATTCCGGAGTCCAGCCTCATCATCGAGTATCTCGACGAGATCGCGCCGGGGCGCCCGCGCATGATCCCGACGGACCCGAGGGCAGCACTGCAGGCGCGGATGTGGGATCGGTTCTTCGACGGGTTTATTGCCGTTAACGTCACCAAGATCGTCACCGATCAGTTCCGCCCCGACGATCGCCGCGATCATGACGGCATCGCTCAAGCCGAAGCGACGATGCGGCAAGCACTCGATCTCTTCGAGCGCGAGATTGCCGGGCGCGAGTGGGCCATCGGCGATGAGTTCAGTCTGGCCGATTGTTCCGCGGCGCCGGCGCTCTTCTATGCGGGCACGATCGTCCCATTGGACGGCTACTCGCAGACTCAGGCATATTTCCAACGGCTGCTCGCGCGTCCGTCGTTCGCCCGAGTGGTTGAAGAAGCGCGCCCGTATCGGCACTTTTTCCCGCTGCCCTGGCCGGCATCTTATCAATGAGAGGAGAAGCGACATGACCTACGTGGAAGGATTCGTCTGTGCGGTGCCGGATGCCAATCGCGACAAGTATCGCGACCATGCGGCCGCGGCGTGGAAGCTGTTTCGCGAGTTCGGCGTCAGGCGCCATGTCGAGGCCTGGGGCGCGGATCTGCCGGACGGCACGGTGACCGATTTCCGCAAGTCGGTCGCGGCCGAGGAGGGCGAAAGCGTGGTCTTCGCCTGGTTCGAATATCCGGACCGCGCCACCCGCGACCGGGTTAACGAGAAGATGATGAGCGATCCGCGCATGGGCGAGCTGATGGACATGCCGTTCGACGGCAAGCGCATGATCATGGGTGGCTTCGAGTCCATCCTGGACGTCGGTGAGGCCAAGGGCGGGTTCGTGGACGGGTTCGTCCTGCCGCTGGCGGACGGCAAGCGCGATGCTTACCGCGCGATGGCGCACAAGGCGGCGTCGATCTTCGAGGAACATGGCGCGCGGCGCGTGGTCGAAGCGCTGAGCAACGATGTGCCGCGCGGCAAGGTGACCGATTTCTACCGCGCGGTTCAGGCCGGGGAGGGCGATGGCGTGGTCTTTTCCTGGATCGAGTGGCCGGACCGCGCGACCCGCGACGCCGCCTGGCCCAAGCTGATGGAGGACGAGCGCATGAAGCCGGACGGCGAGATGCCGTTCGACGGCAAGCGCATGTTCTGGGGCGGGTTCGAGATGATCCTGGACGAGAGCGCGGGGGCGGAGGTGAGGCGCGAGCTGGCCTGAATACATCCTCCCTGTCGCGAAGCGATGGGGAGGAGGACCACCCGAAGGGTGGTGGAGGGGTAAGCCGGTGCAAGGGACCCCTCCACCATGCTTCGCATGGTCCCCCTCCCCACGGGCTCTGCCCGTAGGGAGGACAAAGAGGGGATCGACATGCAGACCAAAATAAAGCCGTGCCTGTGGTTTGACGGCAATGCCGAAGAAGCCGCGAACTTCTACGTCGGCCTGCTGCCGGACAGCCATATCGATGCCGTGCACCACGCCCCGGCCGATTATCCGAGCGGCAAGGCGGGCGATGTGCTCACCATCGAGTTCACGGTCGCCGGACAGCCATTCGTCGGCCTGAACGGTGGGCCTCATTTCAAGTTCACGGAAGCGGTCTCCTTCAGCATCTTCACCGATACGCAGGAGGAAACCGACCGGCTGACCGACGCCCTGTCGGCGGTGCCGGAAGCCGAGCAGTGCGGGTGGATAAAGGACCGCTACGGCCTTTCCTGGCAGATCACGCCCCGCATGTTGATGGACGGGATCGCCGATCCGGACCGAGCCAAGGCGAAGCGCGTCTTTGAAGCGATGCACGACATGAAGCGGATCGACATCGCGGCGATCGAGCGGGCGGCGCGGGGCGAGAACGCCGATGCGTAAGCTGATCGGCGCTGCGTTCGTTTCGCTGGACGGAGTGATGCAGGCGCCGGGCGGGCCCGAGGAGGATCCGTCCGATGGCTTCGACCTGGGCGGCTGGGTTTACCCGTTCTGGGATGACACGATCGAGGGGGGCATGGCGCCGCTCTTCTCAGGGCCGCTGGATTTGCTGCTCGGCCGCAGGACCTACGACATGTGGGCCGGGCACTGGCCGGATCGAAACGATGACCCGATCGGGGAGGCGTATAATCGAGCGGCCAAATATGTCGTTACGTCCCGGACCGGAGCGCTGAGCTGGTCCAACTCGCATGCCCTGAACGACGGCTTCGATGGCGTCGCGCGGATCAAGGAGCAGGACGGGCCGGACTTGCAGGTCTGGGGCAGCAGCACGCTATATCGCGGACTGATCGGGCGCGGCCTGCTCGACCGGCTGTTCCTGATCACCTTCCCGGTCATTCTTGGTCGAGGAAAGCGGCTGTTCGCCGGTGACATGCCCGCCAGAACTTTGACACTGGTCGATAGCCAGACTTCCAAGACCGGCGTGATCATCGCGACATATGAACCGGCCGGCCCAGTCCAAACTGGCTCATTCGCGGCGTGACAGTCGCGGAAGGCCGAGTTCGCGCGGCAGGAGGCAAGGCAGCGCGCGGGCTGACCTGTCCCGTTCCGGTATAAGCGGAGATCGCCGGATCGGGACGCGGCTGGCGTGGCTTGCTAAAAGCAAGTTTCGCTTCGCAGTCGGAGGATCAGATGTTGCGATTCCTTGCCCTTGCCGCCCTGACAGCCGCTAGCCCCGCTTTGGCCCATGACGGAGCGGCCGGGTGGTCGTCCGATGTCGGGCACCGCTTGTTTGAGACTGGCGCGCGGCACCGTCCCGTCTTCGGCCATTTGGGTCATGATGGCCTGTGGTGGCCGCGTCAGTTCAGCCGCGACGACGGCTACTTCCAGGGCCGAGGCGACGGCGTAAGGATCAGTCACGGCCAGGCCAGGTTCGACTATGACCGCCATTACGCGTTCGATCTTCCGCCCCGCCGGGGATCGGATGGCGGCCCGGCGCCGGACCATCATGCCGAGGATGGATCGGCAACGCGCCATTGCAGCGAGCAACCCGTGCGCGACCGTCGATCGGGCGAGCAGGTGCTGGTGACGATCTGCCGATGAAGAAGCGCCGCCGGTCCTGACGATCAGGCGACGGCCGTCAGAGCGGCCGCGAAGCGGGCCGCATCACCATCCTTGAGGCCGGCCAAATTGGCGCGGCCTGATGGAGCCATGTGAATAGCGTGATCGCGGGCGAGCGCGTCGATCTGCTCGCCCGAAAGAGGCAGCAGTTTGAAGATGCCGCGCTCCCGATCGACCCCGCTTAGCACCGGAGCGACATCGGCCAGGGCGGCGAGTTCCGCCCGGAGGCCCAGCATGCGGCTGCGCATCTCGCGCAGTTCCTCTTCCCAGGCCGCGCGCAGGGCGGGCTCGGTCAGAACCAGCGCCACCGTCGCGGCGCCGTGCGCGGGCGGCATCGACACCAGGGTGCGGCTGATCCGCTCCATCTGGCCTTGCACCCGCTCGCGTTCGGCCCGGCTGGCGCAGATCGCGAACAGGATGCCGGTGCGCTCGCGATACAGGCCGAAGCTTTTTGAGCAGGCGACGGAGATGAGCGCGCGCGGGCTGGCCGCTGCGGCGGCGCGCAGCAGGTCCAGATCCTCGGCCAGCCCGTCGCCCAGCCCGTAATAGGCCGCATCGATCAACGAAATGGCGCCACTTTGGGCAAGGATCGCATGGATCGACGCGCGTTGAGCTTGGGTCAGGTCCGCTCCGGTCGGGTTGTGACAGGGACCGTGCAGCAGGAAGAGATCCCCCTCCCCGGCTGCCCGGGTCGCCGCTTCGACGGATGCAAGATCGATCCGGCCTGCCTCGCCATCGAAGTAACGATGCTCGACCCGTTCGACCGCCGCGGCATCGGCCAGGCCGATGTGGTTGGGCCAGGTCGGCAGGCCCAGGTGAAGCCGCGTCGCGGGCTCGGCAAGCTTCGCCAATTCAAGCGCGATCCGCAACGATCCGGTTCCGCCGGTGCCCCCGATCGCCGCCACCCGGCCGTCGCGAACGGCAGGATGGCTCGCGCCAAACACCAGGTCCGTCATCGCCTCGATAAATACGCTGTCACCGGCAAGCGCCTGGTAAGCTTTGCTGTCCTGGCGTTCGATCCGAAGCCGCTCGGCTTCGCGGACGGCGCGCATCACCGGCGAAGCGCCGCTGGCGTCGCGATAGACGCCGACGCCCAGATCGATCTTGGCCGGCCGGGGGTCGGCACGAAACCGGGCCATCACGCCATGCAGCAAATCGCCGGGCGGATCAGGCAGCCGGTCGAACATCATCAACTCCGCTGGTCAAAGGGCCGGCATTCGTGTGATAAGGCCGGGTTGGAGCGGAGCGCAAGGACGGCGATGGCGGACAATCCTTTGACCCGGCACCTGGAAGAGGTCGACGAAAGCTATGGCGAGCATCTTGCCCAGGCGAGCCGCTTCGGTTTTCGGATGATCGGCGGCGGTGTCGCCTGCCTGATTCATGGCGTTTTCCCGTTTATGTTCACCAACACCGGCAGCCGCACGATCCGCGAACTGCACAGCGGCATGACGCGCCGCGTGGACGCCCCCAATTGGGAACGGCATCCGATCATCTAGGCTTGCGCAGCCGCTCGGCATGCCAGGCCAGGTGATCGGCCATGAAGCTCGATACGAAATAGTAGCTGTGATCATAGCCTTGCCGCATGCGCAAGGTGAGGTCGATGCCGGCATCCGCGCAGGCGCGGCCGAGCAGATCAGGCCTTAGCTCCCGTTCCAGGAACTCGTCGGACGTGCCTTGATCGACAAGGATTTCGGGCGCGCGCGCGCCATCCTCGATCAGCGCGACCGCATCGTGGCGGCGCCAGGCCGATCGATCCCCGCCGAGATATCGGCCGAGCGCCTTTTCGCCCCACGGTACTTGGGAGGCTGCGACGATCGGCGAAAAGGCGGAGACGCTGCGGTACGTTCGCGGATGCTTGAGCGCCAGCGTGAGGGCCCCATGGCCGCCCATCGAATGGCCGGTGATCCCTTGCGCGGCGCGGTCGATCGGGAAGACATCCGCGATGACTTCGGGAAGTTCCCAGGTAACGTAGCTTTCCATTCGGTAGTTGCGCGCGAACGGCGCTTGCGTCGCATCCAGGTAGAAGCCGGCGCCCTGGCCGAAATCGTAGGCGGGATCGTCCGGAACATCCGCGCCCCGCGGGCTCGTATCCGGCGCGACGAAGATCAGGCCGAGCTCGGCGCAGGCGCGGCGATACTCGCCTTTCTCGGTGACGTTGGCGTGGGTGCAGGTGAGCCCGGACAGATACCAGATCACCGGGCACAGCGCGCCACCATCGGCCTGCGGCGGCACGAACACCGCGAATGTCATATCGGTGCCGGTGGTATTGCTGCGATGCCGGACGACATGCTGAGTGCCGCCATGGGCGCGGGTGACGGAGATGGTGTCCATGATATTCCCTACCGAAACACGACGGTGCGGCCGCCGTTCAACAGCACGCGCCGCTCCCCGAGCCAGGCAATTGCGCGCGCCAGAACCTGCGCCTCGATATCGCGCCCGATGCGGATCAGGTCCTCGACACTTGCGCGGTGATCGACCCGTTCGACCGCCTGTTCGATGATCGGGCCTTCGTCCAGTTCCTCCGTCACGAAATGGGCGGTGGCGCCGATCAGTTTGACGCCCCGTTCGTGCGCGCGGTGATAGGGCCGCGCGCCCTTGAAGCCGGGCAAGAAGCTGTGATGGATGTTGACGCAGCGGCCCGCCAGCTTCCGCACCAGCGCAGGCGACAGGACCTGCATGTAGCGGGCAAGCACGAGCAGCTCGCACTCCTGGTCGGCAAGCAGGCCGAGTAGAGCATGCTCCTGCTGGTCGCGCGATGACGGATCGACCGGGAGGTGGTGGAACGGCACATCATACCGCCTGGCCAGCCATTCGAGATCGCGATGATTGGAGACGATGCCTGCGATTTCGACCGGGAGGACGCGGCTTTCCCAGCGGAACAGCAGATCGCCCAAACAATGCGCACCCTTCGACACGGCGACTAGGATGCGGGGCCGCTGGTCCGAATCGTGGACCGCCCAGCTGAAATCGAACGCGGCCGCGACGACCTCGAAATCTTCCCTGATCGGCTCCGGCTCCGGGAAGCGTGGTCCGCCCGCCTGAAACGCCACCCGCATGAAGAAGCGCCCGGTTTCCAGGTCGGCATATTGCTGGCTGTCGGTGATGAACCCGTCGCGCGTTGCCAGAAATCCGGTCACCGCCGCGGCGACCCCGACCCGGTCGGGACAGGTCAGGGTCAGAACGAAGCCACGGCCCATCAATAAACGACCACGCTGCGAATGCTGTCGCCCCGGTGCATGAGATCGAACGCATCGTTGATGCGCTCCAGCGGCATGGTGTGGGTGATCAGCGGATCGATTGCGATCTTGCCGTCCATATACCAGTCGACAATGCGCGGCACGTCGGTGCGGCCGCGGGCTCCGCCAAATGCCGAGCCGGTCCAGACGCGGCCGGTGACGAGCTGGAACGGCCTGGTCGCGATCTCGCGCCCGGATTCCGCGACTCCGATGACGACGCTCTTGCCCCAGCCGCGGTGGCAGCATTCCAGCGCCTGCCGCATCACATCGGTGTTTCCGGTGCAATCGAAGCTGTAGTCGGCGCCGCCGTCGGTCGCGTCGATCACGGCGGCAACCACCTTGTCGGCACCGATCTCGGCCGGGTTGAGGAAGTGGGTCATCCCGAACGCCTCGGCCATCACCCGCTTGGCGGGATTGATGTCGATCCCGACGATCCGGTCGGCGCCGGCCATGCGCGCGCCCTGGATGACGTTGAGGCCGATGCCGCCCAACCCGAACACGGCAACGTTGGCGCCCGGTTCCACCCTCGCCGTCCAGATCACCGCGCCGACCCCGGTGGTGACGCCGCAGCCGATATAGCAGATCTTGTCGAACGGCGCGTCGGCGCGGACCTTCGCCACCGCGATCTCCGGCATGACGGTGAAGTTGGAGAAGGTCGAGCAGCCCATATAATGATGGATCGTCTCGGAGCCGAGGCGGAAGCGGCTGGTCCCGTCCGGCATGAGGCCCTTCCCTTGCGTGCCGCGGATCGCGGTGCACAAATTGGTCTTGCGCGACAGGCACGACTTACATTGCCGGCATTCGGGCGTGTAGAGCGGGATCACGTGATCGCCGACCGCGACCGAAGTCACGCCCGGCCCGACCTCGCGAACGATGCCGGCGCCCTCATGGCCAAGGATCGACGGGAAGATGCCTTCCGAATCCTTGCCTTCCAGCGTGTAGGCATCGGTGTGGCAGACTCCCGTCGCCATGATCTCGACCAGCACTTCGCCGGCGCGGGGGCCGTCGAGATCGACCTCGTGGATCTCAAGCGGCTGGTTGGGGGCGACGGCAATGGCGGCTCTGGTCTTCATGCGGCCTTCCTTAGCTTGCGCCAGTCGGCGAGAATAGCATGTGCGGCATTGTGGCCCGGCGCGCCGGTGACGCCGCCGCCGGGATGAGCGCCGGACCCGCACAGGTAAAGGCCAGGCAGCGGCATTCGATAATCGGCATGCCCCAACATGGGCCGGGCGGAGAAGATCTGGTCGAGCCCCATTTTGCCATGGAAGATGTCACCGCCGATCAGGCCGAATCGCTCCTCCAGATCATGGGGCGAAAGCGCAGACCGGCCGATTACAGATGCGGCGAATCCGGGAGCGTGGCGATCGACGCTGGCGATGATATGATCCGCGGCTTCGTCGCGGCGGGCGGGCCAGCCGCCTTCGACCTCGAACGGGAAATGCTGGCAGAACAGGCTGGCGACATGACGTCCCGGCGGCGCGAGACTGTCGTCCAGCGTCGAGGGGATCAGCATCTCCACGATCGGCTTGGCAGACCAGCCATCCCGACGCGCGTCCAGGAACGCGCGGTCCATATAGGCCAGGCTCGGCGCCATGATGATGCCGGCCGTCAGGTGATCGCCGGCTTCCGGACGGCTGGGGAAGCGCGGCAGTTCGGACAGGGCGACGTTCATCCGGAACGTGGCGGATTCGCTTGCCCAGCCGGACATCCGCCGCGCGATTTCGGGAGCGACGGCGGCGGCGGGCAGCAGCCGATGGAACAGCAGCTTTGGATTGACGCCAGCCGCAACCGCCTTTGCCCGCCAGGCCTTACCGCTCGCGACCGCGCCCACCGCTCGCCCTCGCTGGACGATGATCTCGTGCACGGGTGCATCGAGAACGATTTCCACCCCCTTCTCCCGCGCCGCCTTGGCCATGGCTTGGGTAATCGCGCCCATGCCGCCGATCGCGTGTCCCCACGCGCCCGGCACGCCCGCCGCTTGGCCGAAAAGATGATGCAGGAGGACGTAAGCCGAACCGGGCGTCTCCGGGCTCGCATAGTTTCCGACCACCGCGTCGAAGCCGAACAACGCCTGGACGATGTCGGTCTGGAAATGGCGGCGCAGGATGTCACCCGCGCTCTTGGTGAAGAAATCGAGCAGGACGCGCTGCTGTTCAAGGCTTTGCCGGCCGACACTGCCGCCGAGCTGCAACAGCGCCAACAGGTCCGCGATGCCCCCGCCGGCATTGGGCGGAGCGCGCAAGAGCCAGGATTGCAGAACTCTGACCACGCCCTCCAGATCGCGCAGATAGCGATCGTAGCCCTCCGCATCCCTCGCCGAGTGCCGGGCGATCTCGCGGCGGGTCAGTCCGTCGCGACCGGCAAGCAGATGTCGGGCCCCGTATGTCGGCAGGAAATTGTCGATGGCGCGCAGCACGACGCGGAGGCCATGCTCGTGAAGCCGCATGTCGCGGATCACCTTGGGATCGAGCAGGCTGATCGTGTAACTCGCGGTCGAGTTTCGGAACCCCGGATGGAACTCCTCCGTGACCGCCGCGCCGCCGAGGATGCCGCGCCGCTCCAGGATCGTAACCTTCAGGCCCTTGGACGCGAGATAATAAGCGCAGACGAGCCCGTTATGGCCCGCGCCGATGATGAGGATGTCGGTTTCGGTCACCCGTCGTCATTGCGAGGAGCAAAGCGACGAAGCAATCCAGTGACTCCTAGGTTCGGTCTGGATTGCTTCGCTTCGCTCGCAATGACGAGGTCGGCGGCTCAGCCGTAATCGCCATGGCCGGCGTGCGGCTCGTCCTCATTGTCCAACTCGCGCACGGCTTCGTCGGAGGCGTCCTTTAGACTATTGCCCTGGCCGGGTCCGCCCGCACTGCCGCTGCCCATCCCGCCTTCCTCGCCGCCGGCGGCGTCGTCAGGCTTGGGTTTCCGATCCGTCATGTCCATTCTCCTTGACGCAAGGAACGAGCGGGCGAGCCACTGTGTCCCTCAGCCGGGCAGGTGCGCCTTCGGGAAGCCGCCCCAGGCCGCGTCGTAATCGCGCTGCAACTCACCACAGTCGAGCGCATGATCGGTCGGGTGGAAGGGCCAGCAGCTTTCGACCATGAACGCCATCGTGCCTTCGATCTTGTGAGGCTTGAGGTCGGCCCCGCTCGCCGCGCGCCAGGACGCGACGTCGGGGCCGTGGCCGGCCATCAGATTGTGCACGGAAAGCGCCCCCGGCGCGAAGCCCTCCGCCTTTGCGTCGTAAGCGCCGTGAATCAGGCCCATGCACTCGCTCATGATGTTGCGGTGGAACCAGGGCGGACGAAACGTGTCCTCCGCCACCATCCAGCGCGGCGGGAAGATCACGAAATCGGCGTTGGCGCGGCCGGGCACGTCGCTGGGCGAGGTCAGGACGGTAAAGATGCTGGGATCCGGATGGTCGAAGCTGACGGTGCCGATCGTGTTGAACCGATGCAGGTCGTAACGCCACGGGGCGAGATTGCCGTGCCAGGCGACCACGTCGAGCGGCGAGTGGTCCAACTGTGTCACCCACAGCGAACCCAGATATTTCTGGATCAGCTCGACCGGCTCGTCGCGATCCTCGTATGCGGCGACCGGCGTCTCGAAATCGCGCGGGTTGGCAAGGCCATTGGCGCCGATCGGGCCGAGATCGGGCAGTCGGAACAGGCTTCCGTGATTCTCGGCCAGGTAACCGCGCGCTTCGCCGTCCGGCAGCAGCGCGCGGAAGCGCACTCCACGCGGAACCAGCGCGACCTCGCCCGGAGCGACGTCGATCCGCCCCATTTCGGTCAGCAGCGTCAGGCGGCCCTGTTGCGGAATGAACAGCAGCTCGCCGTCCGCATCGACGAAGAAGCGGCTCTTCATGTCGCGATTGGCGCGGTAAATGTGGACCGCGACGCCCTCCAAATCCTCCGGCGCGCGGTTGGCGACCATGGTGGTCAGGCCATCGACGAAGTCGGTCGGCTCCGTGGGCAGTGGCAGCGGGCTCCAGCGGAAGCGATTGGGCGGCAGGTCGGCGGCGCTGATGCCGGGCGCGAACAAGGGCGCGCCCTCATAGCGGCTGTAAGGCGGATGTTCGGCCGATGGGCGCATCCGATACAGCCAAGAGCGACGATTTTCATGGCGTGGAGCGGTAAAGGCTGTGCCGGACAGTTGCTCAGCGTAGAGTCCGAAGGCCGGCCGCTGCGGGGAGTTGCGACCGATCGGAAGCGCGCCCGGAACGGCTTCCGTCGCGAAGTGGCTGCCGAAGCCGGTCATGTAGACTGGACTGACCATCGAAACCTCGTCACCTCAGCGGAAGCTGGGGTCCATGCAGCGTCAGAATGGATGCCAGCCTTCGCTGGCATGACGGAATGTGTCCAGACCCTACTTCAGCAGCACCAGCTCCTCCGCCATGGTCGGATGCAGCGCGACGACGTCGTCGAATGCGCTCTTCTTGAGTCCCGCCTTCACCGCCACCGCAGCCGCCTGGAGGATCTCCGGCGCGTCCGGGCCGATCATGTGCAGCCCGACCACCTGCTCGGTCTCGCCGTTGACGATCATCTTGTAGAGCGCGCGCTCGTTGCGGCCGGCGAGCACGTTCTTCATCGGGCGGAAGTCGGAGGTATAGACCTTGACGGAGCCGAGCTTGTTACGCGCTTCGGACTCGGTCATGCCGACGCCGCCGATCGGCGGATGGCTGAACACGGCCGATGGGATGTTCTCGTAATCGACCCGGCACGGCTTGCCGCCGAATATGCTGTCCGCGAAAGCCTGACCTTCGCGGATCGCCACCGGGGTAAGCTGCACGCGATCGGTCACGTCGCCGATCGCGTAGATGCTGGGGCAAGTCGATTGATTGTCTGCGTTGACGATCACGGCGCCGTTGCGGGCCAGTTCGACCCCGGCGCTGTCCAGGCCGAGGCCCGGGGTCTTGGGCACTCGGCCGAGCGCGAACAGCAGCGCGTCCGCCTCGAGCGGCGCGTCGCCATCGCCCAGATGGATGCGCAAAGACCCATCCGCTTGCTTCTCGATCCGCTCGAACGGCGCGTTGAAGCGGAACTTGATGCCCGCCATGATCGAGATCTGGAGGAGACGATCCCGGATCTGCTCGTCATAGTGGCGCAGGATGCGGTCGCCGCGATTGACGATCGTGATGTCGCTGCCGAAATGGTGGAACACGCCGGCGAACTCGTTGGCGATATAGCCGCCACCCGCGATCGCGAACCGCTTGGGCACGCGATCGAGGTGGAAAACCTCGTTCGAAGTGATGCCATGCTCGGCCCCAGGGCATTCCGGGATGAACGGCCAGCAGCCGACCGCGACGAGAATTTTCGCCGCGGTGACGCGCGTTCCATCGTCCAGCTGCACTTCGTTCGGGCCGGCGACCGTCGCCCGCTGGTGCAGCGTCTCGACCTTGCTGTTGTCGAGAATGCCTTGATAGACCAGCTCGATCCGGTTCACTTCGTCCTGGACGTTGTCGCGCAGCACCGGCCAATTGAAGTCGCAGCTCGGCACATCCCAGCCGAACCGTCGCGCATCGGCGATGTCCTCGGCGAAATGGGCGCCGTAGACGAGCAGCTTCTTGGGGACGCAGCCGCGGATCACGCACGTGCCGCCGACGCGATGCTCCTCGGCGAGCGCGACCCGCGCGCCATGCGCGGCCGACACGCGGGCCGCGCGCACGCCGCCCGAGCCGCCGCCGATGACGAACAGATCGTAATCGAATTGTGACATGTTTCTCCTTCACATCATCCCGACGAAGGCCGGTATGACGACCTAGCCGAAAGCCCGCTCGATCAGCGCCCGGGTGGACGGATCGAAGTCCAGCGCATCCGGATCATCCACCGCTTTCGCCATCTCCTTGCCGAGTTCCACGCCGAACTGATCGAACGGGTTGATGCCGAGCAGCACGGCATTGGCGAACGTCCTGTGCTCGTAAGAGGCGATCAGCGCACCCAGTGTCGCGGGATCGAGACGGTCGAGCAGGATCGTGGTCGACGGCCGATCGCCGGGATAGTGGCGGTGCGGATCGTTCGACTGGCGGCCCGCCATCAACGCCGCCCCTTGCGCGAAGCAATTGGTCAGCAGCTGGCGGTGGTGGTCCGGGTCGAGATGGTGATCGGGCTCGATCGCGGCGATGAACTCGACGGGCACGAGGTGCGTGCCCTGGTGGAGGAGCTGGAACACCGCATGCTGGGCATCGGTGCCCACCCCGCCCCAGGTGATCGGCGCGCTCGCCCGGCCGACCGGCTGGCCATCGAGGCGGACGGACTTGCCGTTCGATTCCATCTCGAGCTGTTGCAGATAAGCGGGCAGGAGCCGCAGGCGCTCATCATAGGCGAACACCGCCCGGGTCTCCGCGCCACGCAGGTTCGCGTAGTAACGATCCGCGAAGGCGGCCAGCACAGGGGCGTTCTGAAGCGGCGCGGTCAGCAGGAAGTGCCGGTCCATCGCCGCCGCGCCCTCCAGCAATTCCTCAAAGCCAGTCCAGCCGAGCGCGAGCGCAACCGGCAAGCCGATCGACGACCACAAGGAATAACGGCCGCCGACCGTCTCGGAGAACGGCAGGATCCGGGTCTCGTCCACCCCCCACTCGATCGCCCGCTCGGGGCTGGCGGTAAGCGCGATCACCCGGCCATAGGGGTCGTCGACGCCACCATCCTCCAACCACGCCAAAGCCGAACGGGCGTTCAACATAGTCTCGCTGGTGGTGAACGTCTTGGAAGCGACCAGGATCAGGGTCGCGGCCGGATCGAAGCGCTCCAGCGCCTGTTCGAGCGCCGCCCCGTCGACATTGGATACCACCGCCGTATCGTAGCGGCCGGCGTCCCGGCCGAGCGCGTCCAGCACGAAGTCGGGACCCAGCGCCGAGCCGCCGATACCGATGTGCAGGATGTGGCGCACCGGCCCGAACGCCTCCGCTTCGATCGCATCGACCAGGGCGCGCATCCGCCCATGCAGCGCGCGGGCGTCGCGGACGCTGTCCGGACTGCCATGTCCACGCTCGGCGCAATGCTCGGCCGCGCGGCCTTCCGTGCTGTTGACCGGCTCGCCGCGAAACAGCGCGTCGCGCGCGCCGGCAAGATCACAAGCTTCGGCAAGCGCCGCGAACCCGTCGAGCAGGGCGCGATCCAGGTGCGTCTTGGAAAAGTCGAAACGGATGCCGCCCTGCTCTATCACCAATCGCGACAGGCGGTCGGGCTCGGCCTGGAACAATTGCTTCAGGCTCGATGCCCGATGTGCCGCCAATGCCGTCCAGTCGCTCACATGCCGCCTTTCGATCCTGCCGTCGCGCTATCTAGGGTCGAACCGGGCCGAAACCTAGCCAGCCTCTTGCATCGGGCCCGGCTTGACCCCCGCCCGCGCCGGCGCGAAAGCGGGCCATGGCGGCGAGGAGGAGCATGACGGTCGGCAAGAAGAGGCGGGCGGGGAAAAGTGGGCTCGCCGAAACCACGCGTTTTCTCGGTATCGTGTTCGTCTCGGCGGTGATCCTGCGCAGCTTCGTGGTCGCGCCCTTCGTGATCCCGTCCGGATCCATGCTGCCGCGCATGATGATCGGCGATTATCTGTTCGTGGCGAAATGGCCCTACGGCTATTCGCGCCATTCGATGCCGTTCGGCCTTGGCAGCTTCGAGGGCCGTTATCTCGGCGGCCGGCCGGAACGCGGCGATGTCGCCGTGTTTCGCGAGCCGAACGGGAGCAAGGACGATTACGTCAAGCGTGTAATCGGCTTGCCCGGCGATACCGTGCAGATGCGCGATGGAATCGTCCACCTGAACGGCAGGGCGGTGCCGAAAGTGCGCGTGGCCGATTACCTGATGCCGCTCACGCCCAACAGCCCGTGCCGCACCGTCGATCCCGACGCGGAGCGGATCGTCGCGGACGAAGACGGGCGGCGCTACTGCGCTTACCCACGCTATCGCGAGACGCTGCCGGACGGCAGTTCCTACTATGTGCTCGACCAGGTGAACGGGGTCGCCGACAACGGCCCGCTGTTTCGAGTGCCGCCGCGTCACCTGTTCGTGATGGGCGACAATCGCGACGACAGCATGGACAGCCGCTTTTCGCAGGACGAGCAGGGAGTCGGCTTCCTGCCGGAGGATCTGCTGATCGGCGAAGCCCTGGTAACCTTCTTCTCGACGGACGGCTCGGCCGATTTGCTCAAACCCTGGACATGGGTCGGCTCCGCGCGCTGGGAGCGGATCGGCGGGACGTTCTGAGCCCTATGGACCAACGTGCGCAGCTTCTCACCTGGGTCGAACGGACGCTCGGCCACCAGCCCCGCGACCCAGCGCTGTTCTTGCGTGCGCTCACCCATTCCAGCCGCGGCGAGGAACACTACGAACGGCTCGAATTTCTCGGCGACCGCGTGCTCGGGCTGGTGATCGCGCAATGGCTGTACGAGCTGTTCCCTGACGAGCCCGAGGGCAAGCTGTCACGGCGGCTGAACGCCCTGGTCTCGGGCGAAACCTGCGCGGAAGTCGCGCGCGAACTGGGCGCGGGCGGCCAGGCGATCCTGGGCAAGCAGGCGCGCGACGACGGAGCGGCCGACAGCGACAATGTGCTCGGCGACATTGCCGAAGCGCTGATCGGTGCCTTGTATCTGGAAGCCGGATTGGAAGAGGCCACCCGCTTCGTCCGCGCCGCCTGGGCAGAATGGGTCGAACGCCAGGATCGCGCGCCCAAGCATCCGAAGTCCGCGCTCCAGGAATGGGCCGCGGCCAACAACCGCAAGGCCCCGGTTTACCAGCTGACCGGCCGCTCGGGCCCGCACCACGCCCCCAGGTTCGTGGTCGAAGTGGAAATCCGCAACGTCGGCACCGCGAGCGCCGAGGGGCTGAGCAAACAGGAAGCCGAAACCGCTGCCGCGCTGGCATTGCTGGAGAAAGTAAAATGACACAACGCTGCGGGTTCGTTGCGGTGGTGGGCGCGCCCAATGCGGGCAAGTCTACCCTGGTCAATGCCTTGGTCGGGCAGAAGGTGGCGATCGTCAGTCCCAAGGCGCAGACCACGCGGGTGCGGCTGATGGGCGTTGCGATCGCGGGCGAGGCGCAGGTGCTGCTGCTGGACACGCCGGGCATTTTCGAACCCAAGCGCCGGCTCGATCGTGCGATGGTCGCGGCAGCATGGGCGGGGGCGCAGGATGCGGACCTGATCGCGCTCGTCATCGATGCCAAGACCGGCTTTTCCAAACGTATCGAGGAGATGCTGGACGGGCTGGCGGGGCGGCCGGAGCCCAAATGGCTGGTGCTCAACAAGGTCGACGTGACTCCAAAGGAGCAATTGCTCACGCTGACGGCGCGGCTTTCGGAGCGGCTGCCGTTCGAGGAAATCTTCATGGTCTCAGCTACCACCGGCGACGGAATCGCAGACCTGAAGGCGGCGCTGGCCGCTCGCGTACCGGAGGGGCCGTGGCACTTCCCGGAGGATCAGGTGTCCGACGCCACCGATCGCATGCTGGCGGCCGAAGTCACGCGCGAGCAGCTCTACCTCCAGCTGCACGCCGAGCTTCCTTATGCAAGCGCGGTCGAGACGGAGAAATATGAAGAGCGGCGCGACGGCTCGGTCGCGATCCACCAGCAGATCCTGGTCGGCCGCCCGACCCAAAAGGCGATCGTGCTGGGCAAGGGCGGCACCCGCATCAAGGAAATCGGCGCCGCCGCCCGCACGCAATTAGCGGAGCTGCTCGGCCGCAAGGTGCATCTCTTCCTGCACGTCAAGGTCAACCCGGATTGGGAAGAGGATCGCGGGCTCTACCGCGAGATCGGGCTCGACTGGGTGGAGTGACACAGATCCTCCCCGGGACGGGGAAGTGGCGCGCGTCAGCGCGACGGAGGGGGCGCGGAGACCCGCACTGAGCCCCCTCCACCATGCTTCGCATGGTCCCCCTCCCCGTCCCGGGGAGGATTGATAGCACTGAACCAGGCCACCCCATCCCGCCACTCGCGCACCGCCCTGCCCTCCAGCTCCAGCCGACGCAGATTGGCCATGGCCTCGCCGGTCGCGAGGCCGAAGAGACCATCGTCGATCTTGCGGCCGAACAGGACGGAAAAACAGTCCACCGCGCGGCGCGGCTCGGCGAGGTGGCGGACCAGCGCGTCCAGCTGATCGCGATGGCCGCGCTCCAGCGCATCAAGGCGGGCGTGAAGGCCGGTGAACGGGTCGCCATGCGACGGCAGCACCAGCAGGTCGTCGCTCAGCCCGCGCAGCTTTTGGATGGACCCGAGCCAGTCGCCGAGCGGATCGCCTTCCGGCTCGCTCAGCGACAGCGAGATGTTGGACGTGATCCGCGGCAGCACCTGATCGCCCGCGATCAGGATGCCGCCCGCCTCATCGAGCAGGCAGACGTGTTCGGGGGAGTGGCCGTTGCCGGTCACCACGCGCCAGCTCCGCTCGCCGATTGTCACCCTGTCACCATCTCGAAGTCGCACGAAGCTCACCGGCACAGGCGTGACGACGGAGGAGAAGCGGCCCCAGCCCTTCGCAACCTCCGTTTCGATCCGCGCCTGGTCCCAGCCCGCCGCGCGCCAATAGCCAATCGCTTCGGGCGGCGGCGCGTCCCGGATGTCGCTGGTCAGCATCCGCGCAAACAGCCATTCCTCCCGGCTCATCCACAGGCGGACGCCGAAGCGCTGGCATAGCCACCCGGCAAGGCCGAGGTGGTCGGGATGGAAATGCGTGACGATCACGCGCGTAACGGGTCTGCCCGCGAGCGGACCGGCGAGCAGCGCATCCCAGGCTTCGCGGCAGGGCGCAATATCGAGACCGGCATCGACGACCGTGCAACCGTCGCCGTCGTCGAGCAGCCAAATGTTGACGTGCTTGAGCGCGCCGGTGACCGGCAGCCGCGCCCAGTGCAGGCCCTGCGCGATCGTGGCGAGCGCTCCCGGTTCCGGGAAGCCGCGCCCGAACGGGTAAGTCAGCCCCTTATGAGTATCAGCCTCGCCCGTTCGGTCGAACGGCGCGGGATCAGCTCCTGAACGGATCGACAAAGCCGCGATCGGCGGATGCGGGCACCGGTTCGCCGGCCAGCTCCGCGGCGTGCGCCGCTTCCGCCTGCCGCGCATTGGTCTCGCGCTCGGCGCGCAGTTCCTCGATCAGGGCTTCGCGATCACCGGCGAGGCGACCATCGTCCTGGGTCGGTTCATGGCCGGCCGCCTTGGCCGCCTTGGCGACCAGGGCATCGAGCTCGCGCTGCGAGCAAAGCCCGAGGGTGACCGGATCCTTGGGCGTGATGTTGGCGATGTTCCAATGCGACCGGTCGCGCAGCGCGGCGATGGTGGTGCGGGTCGTTCCGATCAGCTTGCCGATCTGGCCGTCGGTGATTTCCGGGTGGTTGCGAATGATCCAGGCGATGCCGTCCGGCTTGTCCTGGCGCTTCGATACCGGCGTGTAGCGCGGCCCCTTGGTGCGGCGGACCTCGTCCGGCACCTTGAACATGCGCAGATGGTAATCGGGATCGGCCTGCCCGCGCTCGATCTCCTCCTGGGTCAGCTCGCCCGCGCGGATCGGATCCCGTCCGGTCAGCTTGGTCGCGGCAGTATCGTCGGCGATCGCTTGGATCTCCAGGATGTGAAGCCCGCAGAACTCCGCGATCTGCTGAAACGTCAGCGAACTATTGTCGACCAGCCAGGATGCGGTGGCGTGGGGCATGAGCGGCTGGGCCACTGGTGGGAACTCCCAATAAAGAAAGGGCCGCCCCTCGCGGAGCGGCCACAGCAATCGCGGAGACTTAGTGCAGGCTGTCGCGAAGGGCAAGACTGCCATGATTCGGCCACGAAAAGGCGGAGAATTGGCCGCTTCGATGACTATGAAAGTTTCAGGGGTACAAAATGCTGAAGAAAGTCGCGGTCGCCTGCCTGCTCGTGACCATGTCCGCCCAGCCGGCTTTGGCCGCCGGACTTGATGCCGGCGATGCCGCGACCGGCGGACAGAATGTGGGAGCCTTTGCCGGGGCGCGGCTGCGGCTGACGCTCGGTGCCGCGCCAAAGGCGAGCGCCGCCGTGACGCTGGCGCCGATGCAGCGTGCCTGGCGCGGGGACGGCAGCATTCAGACCCGTTTCGGGGAAGGACTGGCGCTCGGCACGGCCGGCGGCGAGCCGGTTGCGCTTCGCCTGGCCGGAACGCGCGTCGATCGCCTCCACCTGGCGCAAAATGGCAAGGTGGACGGCACGGCTCGGCGTCACGGCATTTCCACCCTCGGCTATGTCGCGATCGGGGTCGGCGTGATCCTGGTCGGCGCATTCATCGCCTATGGCGCGATCGGGGATGCGGCCACCGAGTAAGCTGAAGCCGATTCTCCACCGCTCCAGCTTAAGTCTGACTCGTCGGCATCTCCAAAACGATCTTCCCGACATGCTCGCTGCTCTCCATGCGGCGGTGAGCATCGGCGGCTTGCTCCAGCGGGAAGGTCGAATCGATGACCGGGCGGTTGAGCCCGCCTTCCAGATGCGGCCAGACCTGCCGCTGGATCTCGATCGCCAGCCCCGTCTTGAACTCGACCGACCGGGCGCGCAGCGTCGAGCCGGTCAGCGTCAGGCGGCGCCGCATCATCGTCCACAAGGGCAGCTCGGCAGTTGCGCCGCGCTGGGCCGCGATCGAGACATGCCGGCCGTCCTCGGCAAGGCAGGCGAGGTTCCGGGGCAGATAATCCCCGCCGACCATGTCGAGCACGACCTGAACGCCCCTGCCCTCCGTGACTTCCTTGATCGCCTCGACGAAGTCGCCTGACCGGTAGTTGATCGCATAAGCCGCGCCGAGATTGGTGGCCCGCGCGCATTTCTCGTCGGAGCCGGCGGTGACGATCACGTTCAGTTCGAACAATCGGCCGAGCAGGATGGCGGTGGTGCCGATCCCGCTGGTGCCGCCGTGAACCAGCACGGTGTCGCCGCGGTTGGCGCCGCCGAGGCCGAACAGATTGTGCCACACGGTGAACACCGTTTCGGGAAGCGCGGCACCTTCGATCATCGAAAGCGGGCCGGGAATGTTGAGGCACTGGCCTGCGGGTGCCGCGCAATATTCGGCATAGCCGCCCCCCGACACGAGCGCGCACACACGCTTTCCAATGGATTGCGACGACTGGCCCGGCGCCACCGCCACGACGCGACCCGATATTTCCAGGCCGGGGATGGTCGAGGCTCCCGGCGGTGGCGGATAGGCCCCCACGCGCTGCATCAGGTCCGGGCGATTCACCCCCGCAGCTTCGACCTTGACCAGAAAATCGCCCGGCCCCGGTTGCGGCAACGGTCGCTCGACCGGCCACAACACCTCGGGGCCACCCGGGCCTTCGGGATCGATCGCGATCATGGTTTCGGGCAGGGTGGCCATCGAGTCACGCTCCATCGAGATTATGCGCACGGCGCGCGCGCCGTGTTGACAGCGACTCCGCGCCGGTCAACGTTCCCGACGATGGACCTGGACGATCTTTTCCCGGGCAAGCCGGATGATCCGCTGATTTTGCTGACCAGGCAGGATCTCGATCCTCTATCGGTGGACGAGCTCCACGCCCGGATCGCGACGCTGCAAGCGGAGATCGCGCGCGTGCGGGGCAAGATCGATGCGTCCGTGAACTTCCGGGCCAGCGCCGAAGCGATCTTCAGGAAATGAACACACGCGTCCAGCCCGGCGTTAACCAGTCCGAGAAGCAGACGCCCTGCTTGATCGGAGGACGGCGCGGCACGACATTGGTCTCAAGCCGCCCGTGAGATGTTCCGCGGGCGCCAAGGAGTAGAACATGCCTTCTTTCGCCCGCGAACTTGAACAAACGCTCCACACGGCCCTGGCCGAGGCGAGCGGCCGCCGGCACGAATATGCGACCCTCGAGCATCTGCTGCTCGCGTTGGTCGAAGACACGCACGCCTCCAAGGTGATGTCGTCCTGCGGCGTCGATCTCAAGGAACTGCGCGAGGCGGTGCGCCAGTATCTCGATACCGAGCTCGATTCGCTCAAGGTGGAGGCGGATACCGACCCGTCGCCGACCAGCGGTTTCCAGCGCGTCGTCCAGCGCGCCATTCTTCACGTGCAATCGTCGGGCCGCGATGAAGTCACCGGCGCCAACGTGCTCGTGGCGCTCTTCTCGGAGCGCGAAAGCTACGCCGTATATTTCCTGCAGCAGCAGGACATGAGCCGGCTCGATGCGGTGAGCTTCATCAGCCATGGCGTCGGCAAGGGCGAGACCTCGACCGAAGCGCCCGAGATCAAGGGCACGGAGGAAGACAAGTCGAAGGAGGACGGCAAGAAGAAGGGCGAGAGCCCGCTCAAGCAGTTCACCGTCAACCTGAACGAGAAAGCTCAAAGCGGCCGCGTCGATCCGCTGATCGGGCGCGGGCCGGAGGTCGACCGGACGGTGCAGATCCTGTGCCGCCGTTCCAAGAACAACCCGCTCTATGTGGGGGATCCCGGCGTCGGCAAGACGGCGATCGCGGAAGGGCTCGCGCGCAAGATCATCGAAGGCGACGTTCCCGAAGTGCTGCTGCCGGCCGTCATCTACTCGCTGGACATGGGCGCCCTGCTCGCCGGCACCCGCTATCGCGGCGATTTCGAGGAGCGGCTCAAGGCGGTGGTGACCGAGCTCGAGAAGATGCCGCACGCGATCCTGTTCATCGACGAGATCCACACGGTGATCGGCGCCGGAGCGACCTCGGGCGGCGCGATGGACGCTTCCAACCTGCTCAAGCCGGCGCTGTCGGGCGGCACGATCCGCTGCATCGGCTCGACCACCTACAAGGAGTTCCGCAACCATTTCGAAAAGGATCGCGCGCTGCTGCGGCGGTTCCAGAAAATCGACGTGAACGAGCCGACGATCGAGGACACGGTCAAGATCCTCACCGGCCTGCGCACCGCGTTCGAGGAGCATCACAAGGTCAAATACACGCCGGACGCGATCAAGTCGGCCGTGGAGCTCTCCGCGCGCTACATCAACGATCGAAAGCTGCCGGACAAGGCCATCGACGTGATCGACGAAGTCGGCGCGATGCAGATGCTGGTGCCGCTGAACAAGCGCAAGAAGACGATCACGGTAAAGGAGATCGAGCAGGTCATCTCGACGATCGCCCGCATTCCGCCCAAGAGCGTCTCGACCGACGACAAGAAGGCTCTGGAACACCTCGACCGCGACCTGAAGCGCGTCGTGTTCGGCCAGGATGCGGCGATCGGTGTTCTGTCGTCCGCGATCAAGCTGTCGCGGGCTGGCCTTCGCGATCCTGACAAGCCGATCGGCAACTACCTCTTCTCCGGCCCGACCGGCGTCGGCAAGACGGAGGTGGCCCGTCAGCTGGCCAGCATCATGGGCATCCCGCTCCAGCGCTTCGACATGTCGGAATATATGGAGCGGCACTCGGTCAGCCGCCTGATCGGCGCGCCTCCGGGCTATGTCGGCTACGATCAGGGCGGCCTGCTGACCGACGCGGTCGACCAGCATCCGCACAGCGTGCTGCTGCTCGACGAGATCGAAAAGGCCCATCCGGACCTGTTCAACATCCTGCTGCAGGTGATGGACAACGGGAAGCTCACCGATCACCACGGCAAGACGGTCGATTTCCGCAACGTCATCCTGATCATGACCACCAATGCCGGCGCCAGCGACATGGCGCGCGAGGCGGTCGGCTTCGGCGCGATGACCCGCGAGGGCGAGGACGAGGAAGCGATCAAACGGATGTTCACGCCGGAATTCCGAAACCGGCTCGATGCGATCGTGCCGTTCGGCTACTTGCCGCCGGAAGTCGTCGCCCGGGTGGTGGACAAATTCATCCTCCAGCTCGAGCTTCAGCTGGCGGATCGCAACGTCCATATCCACCTCGACGACGAGGCCAAGGCGTGGCTCACCACCCGCGGCTACGACAAGCTGTACGGCGCCCGCCCGATGGGCCGCCTCGTCCAGGAGAAGATCAAGCAGCCGCTCGCCGAGGAGCTGCTGTTCGGCAAGCTGACCCATGGCGGCGAGGTCAAGGTGACCATAAAGGAGAACGCGCCGTCGTTCGAGATCGTCTCCGCCCCGCCTAAAGCGCCCAAGAAGAAGGGCCGCAAGGCGGCGGTCGGCGAAGCGGAAGGGCAACCGGACCAGGGCCAACCCGAACCGCAGGCGTAGTGAAAACCCCTCTCCCTTCGACGGGAGAGGGTTGCGAAGCCTTAGCGAGCCTTTTCGGCGAGCTTAGGCGAAGCTGGGAGAGGGTGACGCCGGACGAGCATAGATGCTGCCGGTGCTACCCTCTCCAAGTCCATCAAGGCACCTGCACCGCTGAAGCCGATTGCCCTCTCCCCTAAGGGAGAGGGGCTTCCCTAGTTGCAGACCCACGCTACAATCGCCTCACCCGGCCCGGAGGCGCGCATGCCCATCACCTTCTACACAAACCCTCAATCACGCGGCCAGATCGCCCGCTGGATGCTCGAAGAGGTGGGCGAGCCGTACGAGACGATCCTGCTCGATTACGGCACGACCATGAAGGCGCCCGACTATCTGGCGATCAACCCAATGGGCAAGGTGCCGGCGATCAAGCACGGCGAGACGATCGTCACCGAAGGCGCAGCGATCTGCGCTTATCTTGCCGATGCCTTTCCGGCCAAGCAGCTCGCGCCCGAGCCGGGGAACCCGCTGCGAGGCCCCTATCTGCGCTGGATGTTCTTCGGCGCTGGACCGGTCGAGTCGGCCGTGACCAACCACTATCTGAAGTGGGATCCGACGCCTGAGCAGTCGATGATGGTCGGCTACGGCGGTTATGGGCAGGTGCTCGACACGCTGGAGACACTGGTCGCATCCGGGCCCTATCTGCTCGGCGACAAGTTCAGTGCGCTGGACGTTTATCTGGGCTCGCAGATCATCTGGGGCATCGGCTTCGGCACGATGGAGAAGCGCCCGCAGTTTGAAGATTACGTCGCGCGCGTGACCGACCGCCCGGCCTATCGCAAAGCCAAGGACATCGATGCGGCCTTGATGGCCAAGCAGGAAGGCCAGCCCGCATGAGCAACACAGTGCGCGACGCCGCGGTCACTCTATACGATCGCTACACGCACGAAGGGCTGGATCGCCGCGCCTTCATGGCCGAGTTGACGCGGATCGCCGGCAGCAGCGCGGCGGCCGCGACGTTGCTGGCCGGCATCGCCGCCGATCCCGCAGCGGCGGCGATCGTGGCCTCGGACGACCAGCGCGTGACGGCTCAGGACGTGGAATGGCCGGCCGCCGACGGGCGTCGCCTGAAGGGATATCTGGCACGTCCAAAGGCCCGCAAGCTTCGCGGCGCGGTCGTCGTCGTGCACGAAAATCGCGGGCTGACCGAGCATATTCGCGATGTCACCCGGCGGGCTGCGCTGGCCGGCTACCTGGCGCTCGCGCCCGATTTCCTGACCGGCAAGGGCGGAACGCCGGTCGATCAGGACGCCGCGCGCAAGCTGATCGGCGAGCTCGATCTGCCCCAGACCGTCGCGGATGCCGTGGCGACGCTCGACTGGCTGCGCGCCCAGGGCGGCACGGGGGTCGGCATTGTCGGCTTTTGCTGGGGCGGCGCGATGGTCAATCGCGTCGCGGTCGCCGCCGGACCCAAATTGGATGCCGGGGTTTCCTTCTACGGCCCCGCCCCGTCTCCGGCCGAGGCGGGCAAGGTTTCCGCGCCTTTGCTCATCCAGCTGGCCGAGAAAGACGCGCGCGTGAACGCGACCGCCCTGCCCTGGGTGTCCGCCCTGCGCGCCGCGGGCAAGCAGGTGCGCGCGATCAACTACCAAGGGGTCGATCACGCCTTTCACAACGACACGTCGGCGGAGCGCTACGATGCAAAGGCCGCGAGCCGCGCCTGGGCTTCCACGCTGGCCTTTTTCAAACAGCATCTGGCATGAAAAAAGGCCCGGCGTTTCCGCCGGGCCTCCAGAAGTCGTTCTCGCTCCGACCGCTTAGTCGCGGCTGCCCATGAAGCTGAGCAGGAACTGGAACATGTTGATGAAGTCCAGATAGAGCGTCAGCGCGCCCATGATCGCCGACTTGCCGAGCATGTCGGAGCCCTGCACCTGGAAGTAGATGCTCTTGATCTTCTGCGTGTCGTAGGCGGTCAAGCCGGCGAACAGAAGCACGCCGATGAAGCTGATCACCATGCTCATCGTGCCCGACTGGATGAACAGGTTGGCGATGGACGCAACGATCAGGCCGACGACGCCCATGATCAGGAAGGTGCCGAATGCCGACAGATCCTTCTTGGTCGTATAGCCCCACAGGCTCAGCGATACGAACGCTGCCGCGGTCGCGAAGAACGTCGCCGCGATCGATCCACCGCTATAGACCAGCGGAATGACCGACATGGACAGGCCCATCACGGTCGCGAACGCCCAGTAGAAAGCCTGCATCGCTCCGGTGGACATGCGGTGAGCGCGGAAGCCCATGAACATGACCATCAGCAACGGCGCGAAGATGATCAGGTAGCGAAGAATGCCGCCACCAGACCAGATGCTCTGCGCAACTCCGGTCAGCGCCAGCGTGAACGCGACGATGCCGGTCCACAGGACGCCGGACGCCATGTAGTTGTAAACGGACAGCATGTAGGACCGAAGGCCCGCGTCGACGGCGATGCCTTCGCGCCCCACCCCTGGCGAGGCGGCAGGCCGCGCCGCGTCGGCCCGCGGGTCAAATCCATAAGCCATTTCAAATCTCTCCTTCACGGCACCCCTGCCGTTGTTCTGCAATATCGGCGTTCCGCAAGCCGCTTTCAAGCGAAACCGGATCGCGTCTCAGGCCCGAACCGACGCAAAACCGGGAATCCAGAGCTGGATCGCCGGCTCACGAATCATGATCTTCTGCGCTCGAACTGCTAACGCTCCGTTCCATGCACCGCTTGTTCGTTGCCGTCCGCCCGCCCCGCGCGATCCGTGAGCAGTTGCTGGACCTGATGGAAGGCGTCCAGAATGCGCGCTGGCAGGACGAGGAACAGCTGCATCTGACGTTGCGCTTCATCGGGGAAGTCGGCCGGCACCAGGCCGAGGACGTCGCCTTTGCCCTGCAGAATGTAAGCCATCGGCCGTTTCACGTCCGCCTCTCGGGCGTGGGCAGCTTCGAGCGAAGCGGCCGCGGCACGCTGTGGGCCGGCCTGTCTCCCCGCGAGGACCTGGAGGCATTGCACAAGAAGGTCGATCAGGCCTGCGTCCGGGTCGGGATCGCGCCGGACAACCGCGCCTATCATCCGCATATCACGCTGGCCCGCATCGGACGGAGCACCGGCCCGCGCGAGCTTTATCTGCAACATTGGGCCGGCCTGTCCAGCGTCGACTTCCCCATCGACGAGTTCCGCTTGTACGAAAGCCGGCTCGGTTCCGAAGGGGCGAGTTACACGACGATCGCCCGCTACCCCATGCGCTAACCCTCAAGCGTCCAGCCGGTCCAACAGCCGCTCGACGAGGCCGGCATAGCCCGCTCCGAACAAGCGCAGGTGGGTCAAGGCGGGAAACAGCTGATAGATTGGCCGGCGCAGCTCCCAACCCGGATCGAGCGGCCCGTAAGCGTCCCAGAAGCTTTCGCCGGGCGTGTCGAACAGGGTCAGCATCGCCAGGTCGACTTCGGCATGACCATGGCAGCAGGCGGGGTCGATCAACGCCGCGAGCCTGCCTTCCGCGACCAGAATGTTGCCCGTCCACAAGTCTCCGTGCAGCAAGGCCGGGCGGGGCGCCTGCGGAAGCAACTCGGACAATCGCGGCGTCAGTGCCTGGATGCGCTCGCGCCAAGGCCGGTCCAGCACCGCGACCGTCGGCAGCAGGCGCCGCTCCGCCCAGAAACGGGGCCAGTCGCTCGTCTCCCGATTGTCGAGCGCGACGCTGCCGAGCGCATAATCGACCGGCCAGCCATAGGTCTCGCCGCCATGCGCGTGGAGCTTACGAAGAGCCCCGCCGATACTGGCCCAGGCGCGCGGGCTGAACACCCCGTCATTCTCGACATGGTCGAGCAGGAGCACGCCGTCATACTCTCCTTCGATGCCGGGAGTCGGCAGGCCGGCGCCGGCCAGCGCGCGAAGCATCGCCGCCTCCGTGCCTGGCGCCGCGCCACCCTTGGCCACCGTGCAACGCCCGTCCGGCCGGCGGAACACGAGCACTTGCGACAAATCGCCGCCCGCAAGACGCTCCAGCTGCTCTTCTGCAAAACCCATCAACGCCGCCACGCGCCGCGCAAACGCCGTCACGCAGTCGCCTCCGAAGCGCGGTCACGCTGCTCCAGCAGAACGAGTGCCAAGCTGCGCGCACCCGCCACCACATCCGCCCACGCCCGATCGAAGTGCGTGTCATCCCCGTAATACGGGTCGGACACCGCCTGCCCTTCGCGGCCTTCGACATGATCGAGCAGCAATGACAGCCGCGCCCCGCCGTCGTCCGGCCGCAGCGCCTCGAGATCCGCGAGGTTACGCCGATCGAGTGCGACGACGTGGTCGAATTGTCGGAAGTCGTCCGGACCAACCTGGCGCGCCCTCAAGTGCGCGATGTCGGCCCCGTTACGCCGCGCGACGGCGATCGCGCGCGGATCGGGCGGGTTGCCGACGTGCCAGTCGCCCGTCCCGGCACTGTCGATGTCCGCCTCCAGCCCGAGCCGCGCGGCTTCGGCGCGAAGCGCGGCCTCCGCCAAAGGCGAGCGGCAGATATTGCCCAGGCACACGAACAGCACCGATGGCTTGGCGCGCGACATTGACAGGGCCTCGTTTTTGGACCGACATGCCTCGCTAGCCGCCACCAAGAGCGGGAACAATGGGAGACGGACACGTGGCCGATCAGAGCAGCGCCGCCCCGCGGCCCCGGCCTCGCGTCGGCGCATACGCCTGGTATGCCCTGTTCGTCTTTGTCCTTGTTTACATCCTGAACTTCATAGACCGGCAGATCCTCTCGATCCTGGTCGGCGACATCAAGCGCGATCTGGGCGTCTCGGACGCGCAGATCGGGTTTCTCTACGGCACTGCCTTTGCTGTCTTCTACGCCCTGTTCGGCATCCCGCTCGGGCGGCTGGCCGACAGCTGGTATCGCGGCCGGCTGATGGCGATGGGCCTGGCCTTGTGGTCGTCGATGACGGCTTTCTCCGGCTTCGCCAACAGCTTCGGCATGCTCGCCGCCGCGCGCATCGGCGTCGGCATCGGCGAAGCGAGCGCGTCGCCCGCCGCTTATTCGATGATCTCGGATTATTTCCCGAAGGAACGCCGCGCCACGGCCTTATCCATCTATTCGAGCGGCCTTTACATCGGCGGCGGTCTCAGCCTGCCGATCGGCGGCTTTGTCGCCAGCCGCTGGAACGGCGCCTATCCCGATCCGGCCATTGCACCGCTCGGCCTTGCGGGCTGGCAGGCCGCGTTCATCGCGGTCGGCGTCCCCGGCCTGCTGCTCGCGCTGTGGGTCCTGTCGCTGCGTGAACCGCAGCGCGGCGCATCCGACGGATTGCCGCAGCCCGTCGTGCGGCCCAATGCCTGGCGCGAGTTCGGGCGCGAGCTGGCCGCAATCCTCCCGCCGCTGACGTTGCTCACCGCAGCACGCCTGCCCGGCGAGCTTGGCCGGAACCTGATCGCCCTCGCCATCGTCGCTGCCGCTGCGGCGGGCCTCATGTGGCTGACCGGGGACGTGCCTCAATGGGCGGCCTACGGCCTTGGCATCTATGCGGTATTTTCGTGGATCCAGTCCCTGAAGCACCGCGACCCGCCGACCTACCGCCTGATCTGGGGCACGCCGATGGTGGTCGTAATGGCGATCGCCTTCGGCAGCATCTCCTTTGTCACTTACGCCACCAGCTTCTGGCTACCTTATTATGTCGAGCAGACCTTCTACCCCGATCCGCTCGCCCCCTCGATCTACCTTCGCGGAATGACAGCCAAGGCGGAGATCGGCGCGATCCTGGGCTGGGGCGCGGCATTCTCGGCGGCGGTCGGCGTGATCCTCGGCGGCTACCTGTCGGACCTATGGCGGGAACGCGATCCGCGCGGGCGCCTGTTCGTCAACATGATCTCGGCCCTGGTCCCGATTCCCTTGGTCTGGTTCCTGCTCAACACCGACAGCCTCGGCGCCTTTTACCTGATCAATCCGATCGCGCACATGTTCGCTTCCGCCTGGGTGGGCGCCGCGGTGGCGACGTTGCAGGACATGGTTCTTCCCCGCATGCGCGGGACCGCCGGCGCGACCTACATCCTCGGCACAACCATGGTCGGCCTGGCGCTTGGGCCATATTATGCCGGCAAGGTCTCGGTGCTGGCGGGCGACCTCGCGACCGGCATTTTCGCCTTATACGTCGTCCCGCCGTTCACCGTGCTGGCCTTGTGGCTCGCCGGCCGCAGGATCGCCGATCTCGAAGGCTCGAAAGTGGAGCGCGCGCGGCAGGCCGGTGAACCGATCTGAGCCTCGCGCCGGCTCAGCCGAACACCCCGCAGGCAACCCGCGCGCCGGCATTGCCGGACGGGTCTGTGCGGTAATCATCCGCCTGAGCATGGATCACCAAAGCGGCGCCGTCGCCGTCCAGCATCGGCGTCGCGCCGCCCCGGATGGATGCGGCCGGGATCGCATATTCGATGCTGCCCCGTCCGTTGGCACCGATCGTCAGATTGGGGAGGTCGCCCTTGTGCATGCCCGCCGGATTGTCCTTGCCATGCTGCTGGTTGGTAGGATTCCAATGCGGCCCGGCGCTGGTGAAGTCGGGCGGGGCGCAAACGCCAGTGGTGTGGACATGGGCGGCATAAGTGCCGACCGCCATGCCGGTCGCCTCGACCCGGACCCGCACCGCGTCGCCCACCTGCCGCGCCTGAACACGGGCCTTGCCTTGGCCGGCGGCGTCTCGAACCTCGGCGCTTGCAGCGGCGGCCCCAGCGGAGCTTCCCGCCGAATCAGCGGTCCCGCTCGGCGCGCAGCCGGCCGCCAAGGCCGCAACCGCTCCAACGCACCCGATCGTCAACAGCTTCATGTCGCGCTCCTTATCCAGATCAATTCTCTGAACGGGCCGCGCACGAAACGGTTGCGCGTCAGGCCGGCCGCGCCGGTCTGCCAATGCCGAACCAGCGCAGTCCAGCCGCTTCCACGTCCTCGGGCGGATAGACGCTGCGCAGATCGACCAGGATCGGTTGCGCCATGGTCCGCACCAGCCGCTTGAGATCAAGCGCACGCAGCACGTCCCACTCGGTCACCAGCACCGCCGCGTCAGCGCCTTCGGCCGCCTGATATGGATCGGTGAAGAACTCGACCCCCGGCAGCATCGGCCGAGCCTGTTCGATCCCTTCCGGATCGTAGCCGCGCACCTGCGCCCCGGCATCCTGCAGCGCCTGGACGATGCTGATCGACGGCGCGTCGCGCATGTCGTCTGTGTTCGGCTTGAACGTCAGGCCGAGCAAGGCGACGACCTTGCCGCGGGCTTCGCCGCCAAGTGCCTGGATCACCTTGCGCCCCATCGCGCGCTTGCGCTGATCGTTCACCTTCACCACCGACTCGACGATCCGGAGCGGTGCCTGGGCATCCTCCGCCGTCTTCAGCAGGGCGATCGTGTCCTTCGGGAAACATGACCCACCGTAACCGGGGCCCGCATGCAGGAACTTAGATCCGATCCGGTTGTCGAGGCCGATCCCGCGCGCGACATCCTGGACATCCGCACCGACCGCTTCGCACAGATCGGCGATCTCGTTGATGAAGGTGATCTTAGTCGCAAGGAACGCGTTCGCCGCATATTTGATCAGCTCGGCCGTGCGGCGGCTGGTGAATACGAGCGGCGCTTTGTTCAGGTATAGCGGCCGGTAGACCTCGCGCATGATCTCGGCCGCCCGCTCGTCGTCGGTGCCGACCACGATCCGGTCCGGCCGCTTGAAATCCTCGATCGCGGCGCCCTCGCGCAGGAACTCCGGGTTGGAAACCACCCAGGCCTTTGCGTCCGGCGCGGTCTCGCCGATGATGCGCTCGACCTCGTCGCCGGTGCCGACGGGCACGGTGGATTTGGTCACGATCACCGCCGGCTTAGTTAAAGCGCGGGCGATCTCCTCGGTTGCGCCGAACACATAGCTTAGGTCGGCATGACCGTCGCCGCGCCGAGAAGGGGTTCCGACTGCGATGAATATCGCGTCGGCATCGGCGACTCCCGCCGTCAAGTCGGTGGTGAAAGCAAGCCGCCCGTCCTGAACATTGCGTGCGACCAGCCGCTCGAGCCCCGGCTCGAATATCGGCATGACCCCGCGTTCCAGCGCATCGATCTTCGACCGGTCCTTGTCGACGCATGTCACGTCGTGGCCGAAGTCGGAGAAACAGGCTCCGGAAACCAGCCCGACATAGCCGGTCCCGATCATCGCAATGCGCATCAACTGATCCTGTGTGAGGAGGAGCGCCCGCACCTAGCAAGCCGGCCCGCTCGGATAAAGGATGCGAACCGGCCTTTTCCGGCCCGAAAGCTCTCACAAACGGAAAGAGCCGGCCCTCGCGGACCGGCTCCTCCATCGTTTGAACTTGGTCAAAGTACCACTTTGACCAAACTCCCTTACATGCCCGAACCAGGACCGAAGGTGATTTCCACGCGCCGGTTCTGCGGCTCGCGGACACCGTCGGCGGTTTCGACCAGCGGACGGCTTTCGCCGAACGCTTCGGAGCTGATCGAGCCGTCGGGAACGCCACGACCCGCCAGGTAGGAGCGGACCGCGTCGGCACGACGCTGGGACAGACCCACGTTATACTGAGCCGAACCCGACTTGTCCGCGTGACCGGCGAGCACGACCTGCGCCGAACCGGTCTGCTGGTAGGCAGCGGCGGCGTTGTCGAGGATCGCGGCGGCCTGCGGCGTGATGTCCGACCGATCCCAGTCGAAGAACACGATGAACGGACCAACCGGCTGCGGTGCAACCTCGACCGGCGGCTGCTCAGGCGGCGGCGGGGGAGGCGGCGGGGGCGGAGGCGGCGGGGGGATATCGGCCGGCGGCGGGGGCGGCGGGGGTGCGCCGAAGTTGAACACGATGCCGCCCATCAAGCTGTGCGAACGGAAGCGCGCGTTGGTTTCCTGGCCACCGATCGTCGAACCGCCGCCGCCGCCAGCCAGCATGCTGATGTCGTCGACGTTGAAGAAGCGATACTTGACCTGGATATCGACATTGTCGGTGATCGCCTGGCGAACGCCGGCGATGACCTGCCACGCAAAGCGCGTGTCGCTGTCGTCGAGGAAGGCACCCTGATTGTCGAACACGCGAGCATTGTTGAACTCGACGCGGGCGATACCGACACCGCCGCCGACGAAACCGCTCAGGCCCGATTCGTCATCGCCGAAATCGAGCATGCCGTTGACCATGAAGCTCAACGCGTCGGTGTTGCCGGCTGCTTGGGAGAAACCGGGAAAGCTGACGCCCTGGCCGGGCAGACGAACGCTGTTCTGAACCGCGTCGATGTCGGCCTTCTTGTAAGCCACTTCGGCTTCGAGACGGAACGCACCAAGGTCGTAACCGACGAAAACGTCGCCATCGAACCCATATTCGTGATCGATCTGCACGCCATTGTTGGTCGTGCCGATGTCAACTTCGATATCTTCCACGATCATCGGACCGAAGTCGCCACCGACATACCAGGCGCCATCGCGCGCAAATGCCGGGGTGGCGAGCATGGTGGATGACAGCGCCACTGCGATGGCGAGCTTCCGCATAAATCTTCCCCTTCTTAAGCGTTCCAACAGGAACGACCTTGATCTCGATACGATATGCGCCGGGCCGGTGCAAGCACGTGGTGCCCCGCATATGTTGCCGAAAAGCCTCAACATTCGAAAAGCTGAGGTCGTCGGCAGCAGGCGCACTAACCGCGCTTTGAACCGGATGTTGCAAGGTAAAAGGGTGAACGAGTTATTCTATCAATCCGTGTGTCCTCAATGCCACAACCAGCGAATGGAGTGCCGCTCGTGCTTCCGTGTCGATAGTCGTTCCGCCAGAAGGACTTGTCACTGCCGGTTGGCGGGAACCGAGAACCTGCGCGCCGCCGATCGTGACGCTCGCGGCCGAGATTTCGCCATGCGACCATTCGCCACCGGTCCAACGCCGGTCTAACTGCGCCACGCGGTCCCAAACCGCCATCCCCTCGACCGGCCTGATGAAACGCCAACCGCCGCTCGTCCACGATGCGAGATTGTTGTCCTCGCCTGCCCAGGCGCCCGCCGCTCCGCTTGCGACCAGCCAGCATTGGCCTGACTGCGGTGACGCGGGCGGCGTTGACAGCGGCGTGCCCTCCACCGTGGCATGCAGGGCCGCGTCGATGACCGCCAAGGCTTCGTTGTGGAACAACTCCTTTTGCGCCTGACCCGGCAGGATGAACGGCAAAGCATGGCGTGCACTGGTCTCGTCCATGTTGGTCTCCTCAGATGTTGATGCCGATCATCGCCGGGCGCGATCGCGCGTGAGTGCCGATCTGGACAACGGAAACATTCACTTCCCCCGCCGCGCCATCCATCGCCTGCTCCGCCGCCGAATACAGCAACGCCGGCGCGGAAACCTCCGTCCGCCTCGTGAAGGACGGGCCAATGATCGTGACTTCGTAACGCTCTGATTCCTCAGCAAGCGGAGCATCACCGCCGTCGCGCCACGCCCAGCCGGCTCGGCTGCGCCGGACCCAGCGCAATGATATGTCCCCGCCCGCCTCACGCCGCGCGCGCAAGTGGACGGGCGCCGGTGGCCGCAGTGCCTCGCCCGAGACCTGACGGACAGCAGTGACCCCATCCGATCCGTCGTCGATGCCGGATGCGACCAGCTGGGCTTCGCCCCCGATTGCTCCAGCAGGTACGTCGATCGGCACCAGGGTCGCTCGATCGATCAACAAGAAGCCGTCGCCGATCTGATGAGCTCCTGTCGCCCACTCGGTGCCGAACCGTCCCCGCAACAAGCGCGACAGCCTGAACCGCCCGCCGCCTAGGGCCTCCGCCATCCCGAACTGGACCAGTTCCTCGCCGATCAGCGCCAGATTCGCCCCGCCCGCCAAGGCCAGGTCGGTCCTGCTCTCCAGCATCATGTCGTCGTTCAGCAGCTCGACCACGCAACTCGCTCGCTCGTCCAGCAGCGCTGACTCGCCCGGCGCGAGCACGCTCTGCGCCGTTCCAAGCACCGCCGGCGCCGCGGTTGCGCCCAGCTCCTGCCAACCAACCCCGCCGTCGAAGCTCACCATCAGCGCTGCCCGACGCCACCCCGGCTCGACGCCAGCCGCCGCGACCAGCAACTGTGCGCGATCCGCCACCTGCTCGCCAAAAGCCGGCAGCTCGATCAGCCGCACCGCCGTCGGCCCGTGCCGCAGGTCCGCTTCGCTCACCGGCCGTCCCGGATTGGCACTGGCGACCGCCGCGCCCGCACCAGGAACTCCGACCAGTTGCAGCCGCACCACCATGTCTTCCAGCAACCAGCGCTCGATCCGCCAAAGCCCCGTCTTGCCGGCCAGCCGAACCACTTGCCCCGGTCGCAACTCCGCCGAGCGCCAGCTCCGGTGTACGCTGGCCCCCGCCCGGCCGGCCCACAATCCCGCCAATCGTGCTTGGGCGAACCGCTTCGCGTCCGCGGCGCCGATCGTTATCGGGAGCGCGCGCTGCTCCGTCACCAGCGCCGCCCCGCCGCGAAACGCGCGTTGCAGCCCGGTCTGGTAATCGAGTGCGGGGTCGGAATAAGCCAAAGTCACGCTGTTCGGGATCGTCGCCGCCGCCTGCCGAACATGCTCGTCCCGCGCAGCCCCTGCCGGCGTCCGCGCGCCATCCCCTGGGTCCAACAGCACCGGCTCCCCGAAAGCCGAGCCGAGCCGCAGTGTGCCCGCCTCGTCGGTCAACGAAAGCGGCAGGAAAGCGGTCAGCTCCTCCAGCGCCCCGCGCACGCTGTCTCCGCTCGCGGCGTAACCAAGCAGGCTCGGGCTGTCCCCAGCCGCCACCGCCCGCCCGCTCAACTCCTCGGCGATCGCGGCCACCGCCACCGCACCGGCATCCGCTTCCACTTCGAAGCTGAGCGACGGGATCCGGTTGCCGTAATCGGCAAGCTGGAAATCCTCGAACATCGCATAAGCCAGCCCACGATAAGTCGGCGTCCCGTCCACGCCTTCCGCCGACGCGATCAGCGGGTCGGCCTCCTGATCGTCCCCGCCGGGATGCAGCCGGAACTTGGTCTCCGTCTTGAAGTCACCCGCAGCGCCGCGCAGCAGCTTGCCGTCCGCCCAGATTCGCCGTACCGCCCGGATCGGCCGAGCCGACAAGGCCACCGCGAACGATGCCGAATAGCTGTAGTTGACGGTCTTGGGTCGTCCTTTGCCGCCGCCCGAACTTGATCGCTGCTCCTGCAGGTCCGTCGACCAGATCACCGTCCCCGCCACCCGCACCGTCCCGAACAGCTTCGGGATCGCGCTGCCGTAGGAAGAGGTCTGGACCGCCAGTTCGCCCAGCCTCGGCCCGTGCCGCGCCTTGGGCGCGAACAGCCGCGCGTCGATCGATTGCCCGATCACCGCGCCGATCGCACCGCCGATCGGCCCGCCCACGACCGAGCCGACCGCGGTCAGGACAAGCGTCGCCATCAGCCCGCCTCCCCGATCCGGTTCTTCGCCGCCAAGCGCCAGATGCACAGGATCGGCCAAGCCGGCGGTCCGGGCCGCTCGACCACCCGCCTCAGCCGGGCATCGGCATGCACGATCCCGCTACCCGTCGCGATGCCCAGATGCAGCTGCCGCGGCCCCGACCGCATCACCACGACGTCGCCCGGCCGGGCGTCATCGACCCTTTCCAGCCCCGCCTCGACCAGTTCCTTCTCCAGCGCGTCCAGGCTTCCGCCCCGCAACTGGTAGTTCCCCCTGGCTCGTTCGGCCCCGATCGCCAGCGCCACCAGCCCGACGCAGTCCAGCCCCGCTTCCGCGCGCCGCCCCTGCGGGCGAAAGCGCGCCCCGACCAGGTCCCGCGCCCGCGCCGCAACTTTTTGTCCATCCATGGTCGTCATCCCGAAGCATAGCGTGTCAGCAGGTCCGTCCCCGGCAGGTGCGGCTCGCCCCGGAAGTTCGCCGCATTGCCGAACCGCTCCCGGCAAGTCGCGAAATTCCTGTCGCAACCCTCGCCGATCTCGACCAAGTCGCCTGCGGCTCCCGCATAAGGCGGCGCTTCCCGCAGCCGCATCCGCCCGGCCTCCGAGCTCAGGATCGGGCTTTCCAACCCGCTGTTCGCCCCGGTCAGCCAGCGCAGCCGGCCATATCCGTAAGCGCCACCGCCGGCCGCGTCGGCGACTTCGAGCACGTCCTCGGCGACGACCTCGATCACCCGCGTCACCCGCACCCGCCCGGCCATATCGACCCGGCAGCGGCGGTCGCCCAGTTCCGCCCGGCATTCGGGCGAGGTCTGCTCCACCACCGGCCGGTCCAGCGCCGCCGTCGGCCCCTTGAGCTCGGCCGCGAACCCCTGCCCCGTCAGGTTGATGTCGCCCAGCTCGCCGCGCGCCAATGGCAGCTGCTCGCCGTCCGGCTGTTCCCAATCGACCATGAACAGGAACAAGGCCGCCCCGTCCCACCGCCCCGCGCCAAGGTCCGCGTCCGTGATCGCGTCGCCCGTCAGCGCGCCGGTCACGTCCACCCCGCTCGCCTCGAACCCGTCCGAGAGCGACACGGCCGAGGGCAGCATGCCCGGGCTCGCCCGATAGGTTAGTCCCGCGATTACCAGGTCGCGATCATGGCTGGTAAAGCCGAGCGCCACTCCGTCCCGCCGCTCCACCCGCCAGCAAAAGGCGATGCTGGTCAGCTCCGACTGAAGAAAGGCGCTCATCCTCCCCTCCCTGGCTTCAGAGACGCGACCGAGAGGTGGGCGCGAGCGGCGCAGCCGCGAGCCCCTTCTCCCACGATCATTCCCGGATCTCGATCAGCGGCACGCTCGCCGCCTCGCCCGCCGCGAAGGTCGCGAGCGACAGGCTCAGCCGGTCCTCCGCGAACCGCACCGGAACGTCGAACCGGAAGCTCGCCCGCACCTCTGCCGCCACCGCCGGAGCCTGCGCGAACCGCACCGCCCCGCGCTCGCCCAAAGTCCAGCCGCCGACCCGCTCGATCCCGCCGACATGAACCCGCACGCTCCCCGTCACCGGCCGCGTGATCCGCCGCTCCTGTTCGCCATAATGTTTGACCAGCCCGAACTCGGTCGCGACGCCGTCGCCGATCCCGATCAGCTGCCCCTCCGCTTCATGGTCGAACGGATCCTCGAACCGGAACCCGACCGCCGCCCCGCGCCGCGCCCGGAAGAAGTCGAGCAGCAGCTTCATTTCCGGCTCGCCCCGCACGCCCGGCCCCGGATCGAAGCGCAGCCGCGCGTCCGCCCAATTGCTGTTGCGCTGCTCGGCGCCGCCGCCCGTCGTCACCACTGCGGTCGAGAAAGCCGGCTCCACGCTCGCTTCTCGCCCGAGCGCGATCGGGAACCGCACATCGTCGAATGCATCCACTTGCGCTTCTCCTCCCCACCAGGTGAACCCGTCGCGCAGCACTTGCGGCAGCGCCCACACGAAGACCGAACCGGTCCCGCGCGCGAACGCAGCCTCCGCGGCCTCGGCGATCGCCCGCCACTGCGCCCGCTGCTCCGGCCGCAGCACGAAGCCGGCGAAATAATGCTGGCCGGAAACTGGATAGCCGAGCCGCTCCGCCATTGCCGCGACCGCGCCGGCGCTGGCCCCGCCCCGCCCGCCGGTCACCCAGTCATAATCCTCGAGCTGGAGCACATCGAAGGCCGGCGCCGCCCAGCCGACCGGCACGTTCGCCCGCTTGACCTCCGCCCCGTCCAGCACGGTCGGCAGGAACACCAGCAGCAGCGTCTCCGCGTCCGGCACCTCCGCCCGCACCGCCTCGCACAAGGCCGCCGTCGAGCTCGCCAGCACGGCGCCCGCCGCTTCCAGCGTCGCCTTCTGCGTGGGCGTCAGATCGCCCCGGACGTCATTGATGCTCACCGGCGCGAACACCGCCCGCGCGGCATCGTCGTACAGGCAGATGCGCCCGTCCGCCTTTACCCACCACCACGGCTCGCCGACCTGGAACCGAACCCGCAGCCCCGCATCGCGCGCGATCCCCGCGAAGCCCCGCCCGACCTCCTGCAAATAGCTCATCGCCGCCGCATTGGCCGGCGACAGCAGGCTCGAAGGCGGCACCCAGCCGGTCAGCGCCGGGCTCCCGTCCTCCGCCCGCTGCTTCCACCCGTCCGGGCAATGCTCGTCCAGCAACTCGTAACTGAGCGACAGGATCAGCTCGAATCCATAGCTTTTCGCTCGGGCCGCGAAATCACGATGCCAAGCGATGCACGGCTGGTTGAGGCCACCGATCACCTCGCCGTCCGCGCCGAGCCGGAAATAATGGCTCATCCCGACATAATGATTGATCTCGCTGCGATAGCCGAGCCACAGGATCTGCCGCAGCACCCGCTCGGGGGTGAGATGGTAGAGATCGTCATAGCCGGTCGCCATGAGCAACCGGTGTTCGGGCACCAGCCCGTCACCCACCGCCAGCACCGATCCCGAACCGTCGCATGCAATGTCGCTGAGCTCCGCCCAGCCCTCGGCGGCGGCGCCCAGCGGAGCGTCGTTCCCGTCATAGCCGGGCGCGACCAGCGAGATGAACATGCGGTCGACATCGCCCGCCCAGACCGGGTCCGCTTCGCCCGGCAGCAGGAACCCGCCATCGATCGCGCTAAAATCGAGCGCGATCCGCGCATCCTGCGGCGTCCCGTCCGCATAATTCCACAGCCGCACATACCAGGCCCGCGCAATCCCCGCCGCGTCCCGCCCTTCGATCGTCAAGGTCGGCCCGTGCAGCGCGTCCAGCGGCTTCAGCCCGTCCGACCGCCAGCGAAACCGCAACCTGCAGTTCCGAAAATCGCGGCTCGTCTCGTATCGAAGCAACGGATGATCGTAGGCGTCCTCCGCCTCCCAGATCAGCCCCGCCAGGTCGTTGCGCCGATAAAAGCAAGCATCCACCCGCAGCGAGCGCGGCCCTGTGGTTGTCACCGCCGCCATCATCGGCCGCGGGAAATTCACCGTCCAATAACGCGGATCGAACCGCTTCAAATGCCCAAACACCTTCGCCGCCCCGGGCGGTGCAAGCCAGAAAGGCATGATCTTCTCCTTCCCTCTCCCCTTGCGGGAGAGGGTTGCGCAGACTTGGCTCGCGCCCTTCGCGCGTGCCTAGTCGAAGCTGGGTGAGGGGTCCGCGCTCGCCACTTCGGCGAGCGCACCTCGCTCGAAGTACCACTTTGAGCGAAAAGCCTAGTCCACCTTCAGCAACGCCGCCTTCACCGCTCGCGCCACCTGCCGGCTCGATTGCCGCAGCGCCGCCGGCTCCGCCCCAGCGGCCGCGTTGACATTGATGCTCACCCGCACCTCGCGCCCGCCGCCGCCGCCGGCCGCCGCCTCGACCCGCCCGCCCGCCGTCGGCACGAACAGCTCGGGCCCGCGCTCGCCGACCATGTAGGCCCGCCCCGGCGACACCGGCCCGCCGGTCGCCCGCCCCGGCGCGCCCAGGAATGCGTTCAGCAGGCTGGACGCCACCGCCGCCAGCCCGCCCGATCCGCCGCCGCTATTGCCGCCGCCGAGCCCGCTCCGGATCGCCGCCGCCGCGATCTCCGCCATCGCCGACAGCGCGACGCGCTTCAGATCCTCGAACCCGAACGACCCGGTCCTCACCGCCCGGATCAGCGCGTTCTCGATCACCCGCCCGGCCCGCTCCGCCCCGGCCGCGAACGGCCCTTCCAGCACGCCGCGCATCTCCGCCACGTCCCGCGCGAAGCCGGCCGTATCCGCCCGCACCGAGACCACCAGCCGCTCGATCTCCTCGTCCATGCCCGCCCTCCTCAATCCGGAAACAGCGCCCGCAACCGGCTCACCTCATCCGCCGACACCCCCGCCGGCTCCCCACCCGCCACCGCGCCAAGCACCGCCGCCACCTCCGCCGGCGTCGCCCCCCAGAACTCATTGGGCCGCCACCCCAGCAACAACCCAACCTGCCCCGCCAGCCGAGACGCCCCGTCACTGAATAGCCCCTCCCCCTTGGCGGGGGAGGGGTTGGGGTGGGGGGTTCGGATCAGCGGGCTCGATACCCGATGATCCGACCATTCGCTCATCCGTGTCCCTGCAGAATCTGACTGAGCAACATCCGCAGCACCGGCGCCACGCCGGCCAGCCCCGCTTCCACCACCGCCGCCCCGATCCGCTCCCGCGCCACATCGCCGTCGCGCTGGCAATGCCAGAACAAGGCCGCGATCTCCGCGACCCCCAGCCCGCCCCCCGCCGCCCGCTCGACCAGCGCGAACAGAGGCCCAAGCTCCTCCTCCGCCGCCACCAGCGCCTCGAAACTCGGCCGCAACACCACCGGGCTGCCGTCCACCAGCAAGACAGCCTCGCCCCGCGCCGCATTAGCCCCTCTCCCTCCAGGGGAGAGGGAAGGGCCCGCCGCGCAACGGTGGGAGGGTGAGGGTGTCGCGCTCACAAGCTCACCACCTGCCCGGAACTCTCCAGGTTCAGCGCATAATTGCGTTCGCCGTTATAATCGCCCGAATAGTCCAGCCGCGTGACCAGGAACCGCCCGCGCATCCGCTCGCCGCTTTCGAAGCTCAGTTCGTAATCGTCGATCAGCCCGGCCAGCGCGCTCCCCTTGATCCGCCCTTCCGCCGCCGATCCGGTGAAGATGCCGCTCGCCGACACCGACACCGATCGCGTGCCCGCGCCCGACAGCAATTCCCGCCAGCTCCCCGAATCCTTGCTGGTCACGTTCACCGCCTCGCCATTCACCGACAATTGCGTGGTCCGCATCCCCGCCACCGTCGCGAAGACCGGCGGGCTCGCCCCGTTCCCGACCTTCAACAGAAACGCACTCCCCTTCTCCGCCGCCATCTCAAATCCCTTTCTCATTCACTTAGCCCCTCTCCCACTTGGGGAGAGGGAGGGGCCCGATCGCGAAGCGAACGGGAGGGTGAGGGTCTTCAGCTAGCCAACACCCGCACCCGAACCTCGATAACCACCGCCCAGCCCTCGCCTTCCGGCACCGTCCGCCGCCGCAAGAAGTGCGAAGTCACGATCCGCCACCCAGCCAGCTCGGCCCCAAGCGCGCCCAGCACCGCCTCCGCCGCGTCGGCCAGCCCGCGCAGCCGCGCCGCGCGCTCGCCCCCATCCCGCAGGATCGCCGCCAGCCGCAGCTCGCGCCCGGCACCATCCTTGTGCCCCCAATCACTCTCGATCGGGTCCTCCACCACCGCATAGGGGTAAGCCGCCCGCCGGGGCGCCCGATCATATACTGCGCCGATGCCCGGCACGCTCCGCAGCGCCGCCACCGCCGCCGCCTGCACCGCCTCGCCTGCGCCCATCATCGCACCCTCGCCACTAGCCAGCGCAGCGCGGGATCGAGCACGAACCGCCGAGCGAGCCCGCGCCCGGACAGAAGCACGCCCTCGCGCGTCGCCTCCACGCTCATCCCGCCCGGCACTTCGGCCCCGATCCGCTCCGCCAGCCGCGCGGTCACGACACGCGCCCGCTCCCGCCCGGCGCGACCAGCGCGATCGACCAGAGTCTCGAACATCACAGCCGCACCCGGCGCCACGGCCGCCACAAGGCGGTCACCGCCGCCGGCGGCCCCGCTTCCGTGTCGCGGTCCCGCTGGGCGTAAAGATGCGCCGCCAGCCGCACGATGCCGTGCCGTAGCGCTTCGGGCAGCCCGGCCCAGTCCGCTGCGATTCCAGCCTCGTAGCGCACCCGGATCCGCCCGGTCCCGACCGGCGCGGTCAGCCGCACCCAGCCCTCCCCGGCCGCATCGATATCAACCGCATACTCCCCCGCCGCCAGGACCGCCGCCGATCCGTCCGCCGCGATCGTATCCACGCCGAAAATCGCCTGCACCGGACAGGCGCTCAGCCGCGTCCAAGCTGATGACGCCGCCAGCACCTGCGCGAACGGTCGCGTCAGCAGCGCCCGGCCGGTAAATTGCTCGCACAATGCCGCCGCGCTGCCCAGCAGCCCGCCTGCCAGCGCGTCCTCCCCGCCGCCCTCGATGCGCAGCCCGGTCTTGAGTTCGTCGACGCCATCCGCGCCGATCTCGATCGCGCCCGCGCTCAGCATGGCCGGTCGCCCGCGGCCCCGGCCACGTGCCTTGAACATCTCATCTGCCTGTCCCCATGTTGCGCGCCTCAGGCCGCGAACAGCTCCAGCGTCGATCCGAGCCCGCAGATGGCCGGATGCACGCTCGACGCATTCTGCGCCCATTGCAGTTGCCACTCGCCCGCCCCGGTCACATCCAGCGCCATGTTGATCTCGATCGAGCCCACGCCGTTGGACGTGGTGAACGTGAGGCTGGTGGCGGGCACCTGGCCGCTGCCGTTCGCCTCCGTCACCGCATCAGTTCCCGCCGCCGCTCCCGGCGACATGTGCCGCCGGGTGTATCGCGCCGAAGCCGTCCCGCTGAAGGTCGTTTGATACTTGAGGCCCGACGCCGAAGATCCGCTCGCGGCAATGAACGCGAACAACCGCAATCGCCATCGCCCCACCCCCAGGGTCGCCCGCAGCTCGCCGTCGGCCGCGAATGTCGCGGTCGAGACTCGCGTCTCGTCCACCGCCTTGACGATCGTGCTCGCCCCGGCCGCCTCGCCCTTTTTGGCGAACGCCTGGTAGCTCGACGGCGACAGCGCCGCCGCGATCCGCGCTTCGTCACTGATCAGGTAGAGCTGCCCGGCCTTCAACTCCCCGCCGGCCGCAAGCGCGTCCAGCGCGGCCTTCGTGCCGCGCTTATGCTGCACGTTGGGCATGGCTTCGTCCTTTTCCTTGGGTCCCCATCAAGGTCCTACTTCGATGGGATATTCAGAACGTTCCGCAATCGACGTCGCCCACCGCCAGCGTGACGAACGCATTGCCCGCGTCCTTGCTCATGAGCATCGACGCGTTCATCCGCAGCACGCCGTTGGTGCCGTCGGTGCCGAACAGGTATCCCGAGGTCCCACCCGCCACGACCGCCACCTTCTCGTCCGACGCGCCCGACGGGATGTTGAGCGCCGTCTTGAACGCGTCGAATGTGATCTTCTTTTCCTTGGGCGCCGCGCTTTCGGACGCGTCGTGCAGGATCAGCAGGTCCGCCGCCCCATCCACCGCGCCCAACGTCGCCAGATCCTCGATCGCCGGCACCACCGGCAGCCGCGTCGCAGCACCGGTCGCGACGTGCAGGGTTCCCCGGTCCGTCGTCACCATCGGCTCGCCGACCAGCATGGCGCTCGTCGGCAAATTCCCCTTCAACCCCCGCTTCAACTGCAACCGCGCCATCTAACATCTCCTTTGAATTTGCCCCTCTCCCGCTCAGGGAGAGGGAGGGACCCACGATGCAAAGCATCGTGGGAGGGTGAGGGTAAGTGACCTGCCTAATTGAATGTCCCGCCGTCGATCACCGCCAGCTCACCCGGCGGACCCACCGGCCCAGGCGGCCCCGGCGGCCCGATCACCGCCGCCACCGGCCCCGGCCCGCCCTCGCCAGCCAGCACCGCCGCCCCGCCCGGCCCGCGCCATCGCGTCACGATCGCTGGCCTGGGCCGTCGCCACCGCAGCCGCATCACGGCCCGCTCACCGGCTCGGCGATCCGCAGGCTCAGCCCGTCCGTGATCACCACGCCGCTCCCCACCTCGATCCGCGCATCCGCCCGATACAGCCCGGGCCTGAGCTCCGCCGAAGCCGCGGCGTCGATCGTCAGCGTCCACCCCGCCGGATCGTCCCCCGCCGCCGCCCGCGCAGCGACCGCGAACGCCAAACCGGGCCCCGCCGCCACCACCGATCCGCCCGGCCCGACCGGCTTCAGCCTGGCCGTGATCGCCGTCACGCCGCCAGCATCGCCCTCCACCGCATCCAGCGCGAGCCCGATCGTCTCGCCCCGTGCAAACTCAAACGGCACCATCGCAATCGCTCCGCATTTGCCTCTCTCCCCTCGCGGGAGAGAGGTTGGAGAGAGGGGGTCGGATGAGCGGGGTCGATCCCCGCTCATCCGATCGTCAAGCGCTGAACTTGAGGAGCTTGATCGCCTCCGAGTTCGCCACCTGCCCGCCAACCCGCTTGGTCGCGTAGAAATGCACGAACGGCTTGTGCGTGTAGGGATCGCGCAGGATCTGCGTCTCCGTCCGCTCCGCGATCAGATAGCCCGCCCGGAAATTGCCGAACGCGATCGACAGCGAATCCGCCGCCACATCCGGCATGTCCTCCGCTTCCACCACCGGATACCCCAGCAACGTATCCGGCTGGTTCGCCACCAGCCCCGGTTGCCACAGGAACGCGCCGTCGCTCGTCTTGAACTTGCGGATCCGCGCCGCCGTCGCCGAGTTCATCACGAACACCGCGCCCTGCCGATAAGGAGGCCGCAATGCCTGGACGAGATCGATCAGCCGGTCCTGCGGATTGCTCGCCGCGAAGCCGCCGGCGGCCCCGCTGGTGACGAACTGTACGGTCCCGAACGCCCGCGTTCCATCGCCCAGCGCCGAAGTCGGGCTGCTGAGCAGCCCCCTGGGCTTGTTCACCCCGTCGCCCGAGACGAACGCCGCCCCCTCGGCCCGCGCGAACTCGGTCGCGATCTCTTGTCCCAGCCACGCCTCGACATCGAACGCCGCATCGTCCAGCATCGCCTGGCTCGCCGCTGGATTGGCGTAAAGCTCCCCGAACGGCGGCGCGATCTCGACGAAGTTCGGCGTCCCCGTCTCCGGCCGCGCCGCCACTTCCGACACCCATCCCGAAGGCGTTCCCCCGGTCGTCACCAGCTTGCGATAGCCGGCCGATCCCACCTTCACCACATTGGCGATCGCCCGAATGGGCGAGATCGCCGTCAGCGCCCGGTCGATCGCCGCATCGATCTCCTCCGGCACGGCATAACCGCCCGCCGCGTCCGAAGTCCCCACCATCGCCTTGAGCTCGACGCCAGCCTCGACACCGCGCCGCAAATAGCTCTCCACGAACGGCGACCGCTCCGCCTTCGCCCCGCTCAAAACCGGCCGCACCACCGGCGCCTCCAACCGCGTCCTCATCGCCGAAACCTCCTCCCGAAGCTGCGCCATCTCGCCATGCTCCTGCTCGAGCGCCTCGAACGAGGCCTCCAGCTTGTCCGTCGTCACGTCCGTCATCATTTTCTCCTTCGTTGAATCGATGTTCACGCGGCGCGGCGCAGGCACAAAAAAGGCGAGCAAAGCTCGCCACTCGTCCCCATCATGCAAACGCCAAAGCCCGCCGCGACCTCTCCGCGTGTCCGCGTGAATTAGATCACGGCATGCACCCGCGCCTTCGGCTGCATCGGGAATGTCACCAGGCTCACCTCCACCAGTTCCAGATCGATCAGCTCCCGAGGCCCTGCCCCCTTCGCCTCCCGCACCCGATACCCGAAGCTCAGCCCCGACACCGCGCCCTCGCCCAGCAACGCCGCCGCGCGTTCGTCGGCAACCCGCCCGATAACCCTGAGCCCGCGCCGGTCCTCACGCAGATACTCGACCCGCCCAATCGGCCGCCCCGCCTGGTGCTGCCACAGCAACGGCACCGCTCCGCCCCGCGCCAGGGTCCGCGCGAACGCCCCCGCCCGCACCACATCGCCGCCTTGATCCACCCGATCGAACACAGCCGCATACCCCGCGAACCGCACAGCCCTCCTCCCTGCAAGGGAGAGGGAGGGGCCTGCGGCAAAGCCGTGGGAGGGTGAGGGTCGGTCCGTCACTTGGGCACCACCAATTCCGTCAACCCCAGCTTCACCGCCATCCCCACCACAAGCGCCGCCAGCCCGATCCGCACCGTCCAGGCCACCACCGCAGCCCAAGCCGACCGCTTCGCATCACGCCACGCCTGCAGCAGCTCGCGAAGCTCATCCATGTCCCGCCGCGCGCCCGGCCCGGCGAGGCCCAGCGCGCCCATCGCCCGCTCCGCCCCCGCCTCGCTCGCCTCCTCCGCCAGGGCCCGCAAGGTCACAAGGTCCGCCCCCTGCCCTTCCGCCTGCGCCATCAACCGCGCCAACATGCCCGCCTGATCCATGTTCATCTCCTTTACTCCCTCTCCCTCCAGGGGAGAGGGACAGCTCGCCAGAGGCGAGCAGGGTGAGGGGCTAGGAAGCCGCCGGAGAAAACCCCAGCATCTCCCGCTTCTCAGCATCGCTCAAGAACGAAGCCCCGCTCACCTGCCGCCACAATCGCTCGCGATCCTCGGCCAGCGCCGTTACCTGATCGACATCCACTCGCAGCCGCAGCCCCGGCCACCACGCCGCCAGCCCGTCCGACAACCCGCCCAAAATCCGCTCCGCCATCGGCAGCACCGTCAGCCGCCACAGGGCCCGGTTCGCCTCGCGATAATTCGCGTAAGTCGAATCCCCTGGCAGTCCGAGCAGCATTGGCGGCACTCCGAACGCCAGCGCGATGTCCCGCGCCGCCGCCGCCTTGAGCCCAACGAAATCCATCTCCGCCGGCGACAGCGACATCGCCTGCCAGCGCATGCCCCCGTCCAGCAGCAACGGCCGCCCGGCGTTCGCGGCGCCTTGCAGGCTCGCCTCCATCTCCGCCTTCAGCCGCTCATATTGCTCGGCCGAAAGCACTGCACCGTCGCCGGGCTGATAGCTCAATGCCCCGCTCGGCCGCGCCGCATTGTCGAGCAGCGCCTTGTTCCACCGCGTCGCCTGGTTGTGGATCGCCACCGCCCCCGCTGCCGCGCCCAGGCACCCCAGCCCATAATGATCGTCCAGCGGATGCAGCGCGCGCAGATGCACCAGCCCCGGCCGCCCCAGCCCGTCTCGCGCCGGCACCCGCAGCTTCGCCTCGCCCACCTTGTAAAGGTAAGCAGCCGGCCACCCGCTCGCGTCCGCCTCTACCCGCACCCGCTCCGGCCTGAGCGCGAACAGCTGAGCCGGCTGCCCCGCGCCGTCCTGCAACAGCTGCACGAACGCATTCCCATGCAGCAACAAATGCGCGGCGACCGTCTCCAGAAGCTGCGCCGTCACCATCCTCCCTGTCGCCGCAGGCGATGGGGAGGGGGACCGGTTGGAACCCGGTGGAGAGGCCGGCGCGCCAGCGCCGGACGAAGCCTCCGCATTGACGGTAACCGAAGCCACCCCCTCCGCCACCAGCCGCACCGCCCGCTGCGCCACCGGATTGCTTAGGAACGCCTCCCGCACCTGCGCCTCGTAGGAGCGCGGCCATCCCGCCTCCCCGCTCGCCATCAGCCAGCTTCCCGGCCCCAATCCGCGCAACAAAGCCGGCCGGGACACCGCCCCGGCCTTTCGCCCCCACCACCGCATGCATCGTCTCCCGCCGGAACCAGCCGCGCCGGTTCGTCGTATTGCTCCCGATCAATCTCGGAGCTTCTTAATGAAATCGACATACGTCCTCGCCGCCGCCCTGCTCGCCGCCACCGCCTGCGATGGCCCCGCCGAACAATCGGGCGAAGTGGCCGACAATGCCTCCGGTGCCGTCGACGGCGAGGATACGATCGAAAGCGGCCCCGCCGAAACCACCGGCGAGAATCGCGACGACGTCAATGACAGCATCGAGGACGCCAAGGAGGCCCGCGCCGAATCGCTCGAGGCCAGCGCCGACCAGCAACGCGCAGTCGCCGAAGAACGCGCCGACGCGCTCGAAGACCAGGCCGAACAAGCCAGAAACGGTCAGTAGGCCTAAACTCCACCCACCCCCCAATCAGCCCCACTTTGCCCTCTCCCCTTGCGGGAGAGGGTAGGGAGAGGGATCGGCCCTGCAGGCTCGATGCCCGCAAAGCCGAAATGCAGATCCGCAACGCGCACTGCGCAATCCTAAGATTGATGCACGAGCAGATTAGCTTCGACCGTCATTGCGAGGAGCGAAGCGACGAAGCAATCCAGTCCGCTCCGAGTCACTTTGGATCAGTTCGCCTCGCAATGACGATCGAGTCCACTTGAAGTCGTATGCTATAGCCGTTCCCCGGCAAAAGCCGGGGCCAGCCCGATCAGCTTGCGCGCGATGACTCGCCTGCGCCGCCGCGCCGCTTCCTGCGCCGAGCAACACCTTGCGTCGATGGCACAGTCACCAATTTGCTTCAGGCCCCGTCCGTTCGAGCCACCCTGCCGCACTCGGCCAGTGGCGCGAGCGCATTCAGCACCAGGCTGAAAGGAAGCGAGACCATCGCCCCATCCCCGTCCGGATCAACCCTGAAACGACGACAGGAGCCCTCTGCCCTTACTAAGCCTGCGGAGCCACCAACCCCTGCGGCTCCGACCGCCCCGAATCAGCTACAATTCACCAGCTTGTCCAATTAGTGCCATATCAGCGTCGCGCTGTCAAGGTCTTTTGTCCAAAGAGGTTCGTAGATCGGAACTGCGTTAGCCGGAGAGCTTTCACGCCCCGGTGATCGCCACGGCCTCCCGGAACGGCACCTGAAGCAACAGGCCACCTTCCTCGTCGCGCACTTCGATGCAGCAGTCCAGGCACAACCGCCCGTCCTCCACTTCCGCGCACATGATGCTGCGCGCATCTTTCAGCGCCCGCTCCCGGGCGGCGCCGAGATCGGCGACTTCCGAGCCTTCCGGGTCGGCGATGACCGCCCCGCACTCGTGCAAGTTGAAAAAACATCAGCGGCATGTCTCCCCAGCGCATAACCGAGGCGAGGGGTCCCGAGTCTAGATGTAGGTTGGCGATCTAAAGGAAGACTTCGGCCGATATCCGGTTCGTTTTCTCACCAAGACGCATCTATCGGGATCGCTCATCTCCCGGCCCCAGCGAGCGTTCGAATAGGAGCTTCGGGCAGACGCGTAGGATCTAACGCGACGCGCAGCATCGAAGGCGAGATGCCGGGCCGTAAGACGGTCGTGCGCCTCTGGACACGGTGTAGAGACGACGCTCGATATGTGCTGGAGAGGAAGCGGCTCAGCCCGCCTCAGCGCCGCGCCAACGCCCGTCCGGCACGTCCCGCGCCATCACGCCCGTAACCGTCGTTCCGGAACGCGATCGTCTCGCCCTCCGGTGCCGCGGTCAGATAGGTGATGAACACCGGCACCGGCGTCGGCAGGTCGACGCGCTTCTCCGGCCCGCCCGGCTTCACCGCCAGCGGCTTGCCGAACAGCCATTTGGCGAGGCGAGGCGCATCCTCGACCCGCACGCAGCCCGAGCTGAACCGCCGATCGGCGGCCGCGAACAGCTTCTTGTCCGGCGTATCGTGCAGATAGATGCCGAGGTCGTTGGGGAACATGAACTTCATGCGCCCCATCGCATTGTCCTTGCCCGGCAGTTGCCGAACCGGAACCTCCTTGGTTCCAGCCGCGACCGCTTTCCAGTCCACCTTGGCCGCGCTCATCGGCTTGGCGTCGTCGGACCAGTCGGTGGTCACTTCGTAACGCTTGGTCTTGAGGAACTTGGCCCCGCTCTTGATCGCGCCGGGCGCGACCCGCAGCCGCACCAAGTCCGGCGGAATGTTCCAATATGGATTGGTCATCGCAAATCGGATCAAGCCCGCCATCATCGGCGTCTGCTCCGTGTCCTTGCCGACGATCACCTTCATCGAATCGACCGGCCGTCCGTCCTGGTACATCCACAGCCGCGCCGCCGCCGCGTCGACCAGCACGTAGCGATCCCCGGGGTCGGCCGGCAGCGCCCGCGCCCGCGCCATGTTGATGCGGATCAGCCGCGCCTCCTCGCCATCCCAGTCGGGCGACGCGCCCGCCCGGCGGCCCTCACGCGATCCTTCCTGCTCGGCCAGGGCCTCGCGCAGCTGTGCATAGATCGGGTGCATCCAACCCAGCTCGTCGAGCCAGGTCTGCAGCGACGGCGTCCGCGCCGCCGCTTCCAGCGCGCCGCGCGCAGTCAGCGCGGTCGGCGCCAGCGCCTTGTCGACATAGACCATGCCGGTCTGCCGCGGCGCCCGGACATCGCGCAGATAAGCCGCGAAGCTTCGCGACAGCAGCATCTCCGCTTTGGCCAGCGCCTTGGGGCTGCGGCTTTCCACCGCCCGGTCCAGCGCCTTGGCGACTTCGCGCGGGCGGTAGGAATCCGGGTTCAATCCGTCGCGGTCGGCCGTGACCAGCAGGTCCAGCGCCCGTTCGGCTTCCGGTCCGATCGTTCCGCCCCGGATCCACAGCGGCTGAAAGCCCCGCGCCGCATAGAAGCCGCGTATCTCGCCGTCACCGCCGTCCGCCTTGCGCAGCGCCGCGACCACGTCCGGCCGCGCCTGCGCCAGCACCGGCTGCGGCAGCAGCGCGCAGGCGATCGCCGCGGCCACGCCCAGACGCAGCCACGGCTTCGTCTTTCTCTCGTCGATCCTCATGCGAGGTGGTTAGCCGCGCTCACCTGAACGGCGGCGAACCGGCGGCGGCGGGGGAGCGTAACGCACCGGCGGCGGCGGTGGCGCATAGGCCGGCACCGGCTCCGGCTCATACGCCTCGGGCTCCGGCTCGCCTTCATAATATTGGCCTTCGCGCATGTAACCGTCGGCATAACCGTCATTGTTCTTGTCGGCCCAGACCGCGCCGGCCAGCCCGCCGACCACCGCGCCGATGACCGCGCCTTCGATCGGGTTGATGCCGCCGATCAACGCGCCCGCGCCCGCGCCCAGCGCACCGCCGACCACCGCGCCCTGTCCCGCGCCTTCCAGCCGGCGATCGCCTTCCATCGCGCCGCCATCGTCGCGATAGCCATATTCGTCCGTCGTCGCGCATGCGCCAACCGAGATCGATCCCGCGGCCACCAGGGCCAGAACTAGCTTCTTCATCAAGGCATCTCCCGAACGCCGCGGCGCGTCGGGCAACATGCCCGCGCTCGTCCCGCCCCAAAACGCCGGGCGAGCCACAGCTTAGAATTCGCCAACGATGCTGCCCCCGCAACGTTCCGGCAAGCCGCTCGTCCGGCCAGTCCCGCTATGGGGCGGCCGCCCGCGCACAGATTAAGGCGGCGGAACAGGGAGTCCTGAAGCCACCACCCTCGTCACCCGGACTTGATCCGGGGTCCACCTTCTTGCGGATCCGGAGTCACGCGCTGTGTTCCTCACCCGGCCTCCATCCACCTCGGCCACACAAAGAAAAGGCTCCCGAAGCGGATCGCCTCGGGAGCCCTCCTCTCCTGATCTGGTCAGGTATGCGCGATCAGACCAGCACGTCGGTGTGCAGCGCCGAATAATCGGTCGGCTGAGCGATCTTCGAGAAGAAGTCGTTCCACTGCGTCTGCGTCGTGATGAAGTCGCTTGCCTTGAGCTTCAGCGTGCCGGTCAGTTCCAGCCCAAAGTCGGCAATGCCGTCTCCGGTCGTGTCGCCGACCACGAAGGTCTTGCCGCCTTCGCTGTAGACGCTGACATCGTAGGCGCGGCCAGCCGCTTCGCTCCCGGTCGAAGTCATGCGGTTGCCATCGGTGCGGAAAGCAAGGCCGGACTGGGCAGCGGCCGAGCTATACAGCGCGCTGATGTCGATCTTGTCCGCGCTGATCGCGAAGTCCGTGATCCTGTCATGCGCACCCGCCGCCGTGCCGATGTCGGCCGCGTTGATGAAGGTGAACACGTCGGAACCCGAACCGCCGCTGAGCAGGTCGGCGCCGGCACCGCCGACCAGCACGTCGTTGCCGCTGCCGCCGAGCAGGGTGTCGACACCCGAACGTCCCAGCAGCTGGTCGTGGCCATTGCCGCCCTCGACCCGATCGTTGCCCGCGCCGCCGTCCAGCTTGTCGTTGGCATTGCCGCCGTCGATGAAGTCGTCACCGCCCCCGCCGAACAGGATGTCCGCCGCGGTGGTGCCCGTCATCGTGTCGCCGAAAGCGCTGCCTTCATAGCCTTCGATGCTGATGTAGGTATCGCCCACGCCGTCGCCGGAAACCGTCGCGCGACCCGCGCTGTTGACGGTCAGAGTGATCGCACCCGCCGCATCGCGATAGCTGGCGATGTCGATGCCTTCGCCGCCGTCGAGGACGTCACCGCCCGCGCCGCCGACCAGCGTGTCATTACCGAGACCGGCCGTGATCGTATCCTTGCCGGCCTTGCCCGACAGGATGTTGGCGACATCGTTCCCCGTGATGATATCGTCGCCACCGCCGCCGACCGCATTCTCGATGATCGCGCCATAAGCGATGCCGATATTATCGGTCAGCAAGCCGTTGGTGTAGGTGTCCGCGAACAGCGCAACATATTGATCATACTGCGCCTGGGTCCGCGGAGGACGGTTGTCCGCAGCACGACGGGCGTTGATCTCCGCCAGCGTGGGGAAGGTCGGCGAGAAGAAGCCGCCGGCCGAGCTGTACGAACCCGGCGTCAGGTCGATCACCGAATTGGTGTTGAAGCCCGATAGGTCCAGCGTGTCGATGCCGCCGGCATCCCAGATCGACATGATCGGCAGCGGCGTCTTGACGAAGTCATAGGCGTCGCGGTTCGCAACGTCTGCGCTGACGTTGAAGCCGTAGGTGCTGTCGCCGGTGCGGGTCGTCATGTCGGCGCCGTAGATGCGCTGAATGGCGGCGATGTCGTGCACCATCGGGGTCGCCGCGTAATTGTAGTTCATATACTGCCAGTCGACATTGTGACCGCCGGTTTCTTCGGCGTCCCAATAAGACATGATCGAGTACATGTTGGAGTCCTGGTAGTACTCGGCACCATTCTCGTAGGTGACAGCAAAGCCAGGACCGAAGTTATAAGCACCCGGATGCTCAAGGCCAAGCGAGTGGCCGACTTCGTGGATGAGCGTGGTCAGACCATATTGACCCTCGTCAAGCGCGCCGTTGGAGGCGTTGACACTAGGCGTCGCGACATAAACGTCACCGGCGATCTCGTAGAAGCTGACATTCTCGCCGTTGAACTTCTTCGTGGTGCTGACCCCGTAATCATATGGGAGGTAAGCCGATGCCTGGGCTGGACCTGTCGTCGTGTTCATGAAGTTGATGTCGCCCTGACGGAAATTCGTTTCAACGAACTTGACCGTGACGAGATCGTCCCATGATGCCATTGCTTCGCGCGTGGCAGCCTTTTGCGCTTCAGAAAAAGCCGAAAAGCCGCGCGCGACAGCGAAGCCGACGACCAACGCACCGTCGCCGGCGCGGTTGTAGACATAAGGCTCCGGCAGCGTCGCCAGCGTCTCGTAGAAACCGTAGTTGATCGTCGTCAGCGCGCCGTCGGCAACGCCGGTACCGCCGGGCTGGCCTGACGAGACCGCCTTGCCGCCATTCGCCTTGCCTGCGTTGGTGAAGTAATAGTCGTTGTCGAAGCCCTGGGCGCCGTCCCAATTCGCGCCGGAGCCGTAGGTCACACCACCGATGGTGAACAAACCGTCGCCGCGGTTCAGGTAGAAAGCAGCCTCGTCGATCGTGAACACGGGTTTGTCACGGATCGTGCCGCCCTGACCGTCGACCGAAGCTTCCTGCGGTGCGCGCGTGCCGGTGAACACCACGTCGCCGTCTTCGGACACGACACGGCCGATGCCGAAATCGCCATGGTAGCCACCTTCGACTTCGTGATCGAGCAGACCGCCCTGAACCTCTCCGCCAGTCTCGTCGTCGTGATGATGCGTGCCGTTAAATCGTCCGCCAGCAAATTTAGCCATTAAACCTCTCCCGCTTCTTAGGTGATAATCCAGGTGTTAAATTTTGCACGTCGTCCGGCCGCAGCCAGGACAATACTTCACTGAGCGAGGCGGCGAGCGCCTGCTCCATGGCGGCGCTATCGGCCGCCGATCCGGTCAGCGTTACCGCCCGTGGCGCGGCGCCGAAAAACATCGGCTGTGAGCCAAGCCCGCCGTCGCGATCCTTGCGCGCGGTCAGTACCAGCACTTGCGAACCGCCCAGCTCCTGCACCGCAGCCTGCGCCACCAGCACCACTGTGCCGTCCGCCTGCAAGGCGGGGCTGCCCGCCTCCACGCATTCCACGGGAACCGGCGCGCCGCGCTCGGCGATCCGCTTGACGGTCGCGCAGAAATCGTCCCCCAAGGTCGTAACCACCAGGCCCGAACGGAAGTCGGTGAGAACCGCCAGCCGCTTCACACCGATCCAGCTCCGGTCGGGCATGCTGGCGCTGGCCGGGCTCAACAAGAAGGTTCCGCAAAGGATCGCAAGGGCGAGGCGCCGGCACTGGTCAGCGAAAGTGTCGCGCACAAAAGCAAGCCCCCCCTTTGCCATTAGCATCGATTTGATCGGAAGCGCCACAAAGGCGACGCACCTGCCCCCCCGAGCACCCTGGCGCCCTAAGTGCCTCGCCACTCAATGGAAATCCGATTCGGGTCAACCAATCATTAACGGATAGTCAAGTTTGTGCGGCGAGTCGAGGCGTTGACGCGATGGGCCGAGGAACTTTGCCAAATCGTGTAACAACGTCACACTTAACCTGTGTCAAGGCATTCAAAATATTGGCTTTTCCACGCCCGCTGGAATCTTGCTTCGCGGATGGCATGATCGGCAGCATGCGCTAGAACCGGGCCATGCCAAGTTTCGAGCTCGCCTCCGGCCTTGATCGCCCCGCCCTTGCGGCAATCTACGCGCGCCACGGCCGCATTCAGATCGGCGGCTTTTTGCGGGAGGATGGCGTCCGCGCGCTCCACGCCGAACTCGCGGCAAGCAAATCCTGGCGTCTCGCCGCCAATCGCGGCGAGCAGATCCTGGATTTCACGCCCGAGATGCTCGCCGGCTTCACGTCCGATGATTGGCGCAAGCTGCATCGCGCGGTCGCCCTGGGCGGCCGCTACGGCTTTCAATACCTCTACGAAACCATTCGCTTGCCCAAGCCAGGTGCTGACGCAGCGGCCTCGCCCCCACCCCTGCTCGCCGCGTTTGCCGAGTTCATGTCCTCGCCGGAAGTCGTCGATCTGATGCGCGCGATCACCGGCGACGAGGCAATCGCCTTTGCCGACGCCCATGCCTCGCGTTATTCGCCCGGTCACTTTCTCACCACCCACGACGATCGCATCGACGCGCAGGGCCGCCGTGCCGCGTACGTGCTCAATCTCACTCCCGAATGGCGGCCCGATTGGGGCGGTTTGCTTCTGTTCTACGATGAAGGCGGCAACGTCGCCCGTGGCTATGTGCCCGGGTTCAACGTCCTCAATCTCTTCGCGGTGCCGCAGCCGCACAGCGTCAGCGCCGTGACGCCGCTTGCCGCCGCCCCGCGCTATGCCGTCACGGGCTGGCTGCGCACCGCGGAGCCATGACGCCTCCGGACCGCACGGTGCTCGAGCAACGCTGGCTCCACCTCACTCGCCACACCCTTCCCGCGCTCGCCGCCGCCCGCGGCTGGCCCGTCCGCCACGACCATTGCTTCGCCCGCATCCTGCTCGATCAGGTCTGCGGCGGACGCTGGTACGATCACGTCCCTGCCCGCCCCGCCTACAAGCACCTGACACTCGACCAGCTCGCCGCCGCCGTCGCGCTGGCCGAATCGGTCGCCGCTAGCACCGTCGATCTCCACGCCCTCAACCGCGCCTCGCTCGCCTGGCGCGCAAAGCGGGTGAAGACTTAACCACCGCTTGCACGCGTGCTAATTCAGATTAGGGTCAGCCGCTCACCTCCAACGGAGGATCGATGGCGCACACATCCTTCTGCTCGCCGGCCCGGCCCTGGGGCATTCACCCCTCGCTTGAAGCCAATCATTGCCCGCGCTGCGGCTGGGCCGCGCGCGAGCCCGCCGTTCCCGATGGCAATCCGCCGATCCCGCCCAAGCCCGCCACCTGACCTTGCGACCTCCGGACCGTTGCGGCCCGGCAACAAGCCTCTCGGATTCGCCTCACCGCTGCCGAGCCCCCGTTCGCCTTTTCCCCATCCGCGTGGTAGAGAATGCCGCGAGGAGTGCACATGGCACGGCTTGACGCGAACACCCCTTATGCCCGGGTTTACCAGGCGCTCGATCTCGCCCTCGCCAGCGGTGACCGCGCGGTCGCTCCCGGCACGGAAGCCGCGGTCCAGGCCGCGCTCTACGAGATCCGCAACACCGGCGGCCCGGACGCCGCGGTTTGCGCCCTGCAGACCATTTCCGTCGATCTCGCGCTTCTGTTCACCGCGCTTCGCCGCGGCGACGCCCCCGAATATCACGCCCGCCGCGCCCGCCTTGCCGCCGTCAAGGAAGAATGGCTCCGCCTCGCGCCACTGCACTGAATCCGCTCCGCCCGAGGCTTCGCTACTTCCCCTCTCCCCGGGCGGGAGAGGCACGTTGCTCACTCTCCCCGCCCCCAGGCGGGAGAAGTCACCTTGCTCCTCTTCCCCTCTCCCCAGGCGGGAGAGGGCAGGGAGAGGGGGTCGACCTTGCAGGCTCGATGCCTGCAGGATCGAAGCGAGCCCCGAGAGTCGTCGCCAGCCCACTTCCCCGTCGCAAGCTCCAGTCGAGGACCTAAGCGATTTGTCTGAAATCCTGATTGCGGAGGCCGCGACCGCATGAGCACCGCCCGCATCGGCGCCCGCCCGACCTGGATCCTCAGCGGCCTGGCGCTCGGCCTGCTCGCCGGGATCGCCGGCCCCGCCCTGCTCGGCCCCGGCTTCGCGTCCGCGCTGCCCGCCGCCGAACTGATCGGCGGCCTGTGGCTCGACGCGCTGCGCATGACGATCGTGCCGCTCGTCTTCGCGCTGGTGGTAACCGGCATCGCCGGCGCCAGCCGGACGCTCGCCGCCGGCGGCATCGCCGCTCGCGCGTTCGCCGCCTTTCTGCTGCTGCTGATCGCGGCCGTGATCGTCACGGCGCTGATCGCCTTTCCCGCCCTCGCCTTTTGGAGCCCGGACCCGGCCGCGCTCGAGGCGCTTCGCGCCGGCGCCGCGCCGCCGCCCCCCGTCCCGCCGCTCGCCCAATCGATACGCGCGCTCGTCCCCACCAACGTAATCGCGGCCGCCGCGGAAGGCGCGATCGTGCCGCTGGTCCTGTTCGCGCTGCTGCTCGGCCTGGCGGTCGCCCACATCGCCGAACCGCGCCGCCTTGCGCTGCTCGAACTCACGCACGCAATCGCGGATTCGATGCTGGTCATCATCGGCTGGGTGTTGCGCCTCGCCCCGATCGGCGTGGCCGCGCTCGCCTGCGTCGCCGGCGCCCGGCTCGGGCTCGGCATCGGCGCCGCGCTCGCCACCTATGTCGCGATCCAGATCCTCGCCTCGCTCGCGCTGATCGCGCTTTGCTACCTGCTCGTCGCGGCGTTCGGCCGCGTCGGCCTCAGCCGGTTCGCCGCCGCCGCGGCGCCCGCTCAGGCGGTCGCGTTCAGCACGCAATCCTCGCTGGCCAGCCTGCCGCCGATGGTCGCCGGCGCCGGGCGGCTCGGCCTTCCCGAGCCGGTCACCGGCCTCGTCCTGCCGCTTGCCGTCGCCACCTTCAAGATCGCCGCGCCGCTGACCGCGCTGACCGTCGCGCTGACCCTGGCGCACCTGCACGGGATCGAGATCGGCGCCGCGCAGCTCGTCCTGGCTGGCCTGCTCGCGATCGTCAGCACGCTGGCGGTGGTCGGCCTGCCCGGCCAGGTCAGCTTCTTCGCCGCCAACGCGCCCGCCGCCCTCGCGCTTGGCGCCCCGATCGAGCTGCTGCCGCTGCTGCTTGCGATCGACACGGTGCCGGACATGATCCGCACCGTTGCCAACGTCACCGCCGATCTCGCCGCCGCCACCCTGGTCGCCGCCCGCCCGAACGCGTCCGGCGCAACCTGAATGCCCGACCGCGGGCCTATTCCCGCTCCAGCGCCAGGCTGAGGAACCCGATCCCGATCCCGATCGCAATCAAAGCGGCAAACATACGCACCTCTTGAAACACTGGCACCCGGCCCGTCGAACAAGGACCCTGCACCCACATTGTTGCACCCATGCTGCAACGCAGCACAGCCCCGATCAGCACAGCCGCCCCGCGAAATCAACCCGCGGCACCTCCGCGGCCGGATCGTGCACCTCACCCGACCAGCCGGATCGAAGGCTCGCCCCGCCCGCTCAGCATCAGCTCGGTCAGCGCCCACACCATCGCATCCGCCCGGTCCGGAGACCCAACGCCCGTCCAGCCGGCACCCATGACGAACCCCGCCAGCTCGTCCTCAAGCTCCGGGAAGCACCCGCCGAACAACGCCTTGCCGGATCGAAACAAGGCCGCCACCGGCTCCGCCCGCGCCCCCTTTCCCACCCTTGCATGGACCAGCCGCAGCGGCAGATGAGTCTCGCACGCGCGCAGCACGCTTTCCACCATTGCCCCGCCCTGATTGGCTTCGGCGACCACCAAGGATGCCCGGTTCGCGGCGCGCGCGCTCGCCACCGCCGCCGCCCAGCCTTCGGGGCCCACCCCGCCGATGCTGCAATCCGCCAGCACCACCGCCTTGCCGTCCGCCCGCACCCCCGCCGCGACGATCCCGCATGCCGCCCCGTCGATGCCGGCCGGGGGATCGACCCCGATCACCACCCGGCCGAGGTCCGCATCGGCCGGCCGCTCCACCCGGCACGCCTCCACCAGGTCGCGCGGCCACATCGCCCCCGCCGAATCCTCGATCAGCTCGCCGTCCAGCTCCTGCCGGCCAAGCCGGGTGCCGCCGTGCAGCTCGGTCATCGTCTGGAGGAAGTCGGCCGACAGATTGGCATGGTTGTCGGCGGTCCGCCCGCATGTCACCGCCACATTCTTCTGCGTCACCAGCCGTTTCACCAGCGGCACCGCGCTCGGCGTGGTGGTCACCACCGCGCGCGGCAACGGCCCGATCCGAAGCCCGAACTGGAGGTTGTTCCACGCATCCTCCCCGCCCGCCCATTTGCCGATCTCGTCGGCCCAGGCATGGGTGTGCTGGGGGCCGCGCAGGCTGTTCGGCTCCGACGCCGAGTAAAGATAGGCGCTGGCCCCGCTCGGCCAGCGCAGCCGGTTGAGGCTCGGCTCCCAGGTCGGCAGCTCCTGCCGGTCGCGGCAGATCGCCAGCAGCCCGCTTTCGCCTTCCACCATGATCGCGCGTGCTTCGGCCATGGTGGCGCCGACCAGGGCGATCCGCGCGGTCCCGAACAGCTGCGCCTGCCGCCGCACCCATTCCGCGCCGACCCGCGTCTTGCCGAAGCCGCGCCCGGCCATCAGCAGCCAGTTGCGCCACCGGCCCGCGGGCGGCGCCTGCCCGGCCTGCCGCCAATAGCGCCAATCCAGAAACAGCCTTCTGCGCTCGATCGGCGTCAGCGCCTCCCACAAAGCTGCCCACCCTTCCTCGCCCGCCATCGCCACGCGATTGACGAAGCTCGCCTGGTCCTCGCTCCCGATCAGCTTCTCGCTCCCGATGTTCTCCGCGCTCATCGTGCCGCCCTCACCCATCGGCGTCTTCGCAGCCCGGCTCGGGCAGCCCTTTCAGCCGCGCTTCGATTAGCTTGAACTTGCCCTTGATCTCCCGCTCGATCGCGTCATCATCCAGCGGATACTGGCCCTGCGCCGCCCGCGCCCGCAGCGCCGTTTCGCGGTGAAAGCGCAGCAGGCTGAGCGCGAAGCGCGCGTCGAAGCGCTGCTCCTCGTCCACCACCTTGCCGCCGTGCCGGACCTTCACCACGGTGCCGTTGACCGCATAGTCCAGCACCCGGTCCGCCAGCAGCTCGACGCCTCGGAACAGCGCCAGCTCCCATTCCGACCGAAATTCCGCATCCCGCTGACGCAATTTGTAAGCGGCGTCCCGGCTCATTCCGGACGCGCGGGTCGCCTCGGTCACGTTTGCGGTCAGGCCCAGCACCTCGACGAACCGCGCGCGCTTGCGATCGGTCCAGCTGTTCGACTTCTTGCGCACCATCTTGACGCCGCCGGGCGCGGCGCCTCGTTCCACCTTCCCGCTCAGCTCCAGCTCCCGATCCCCCATCAGCTCCCTCCCCAGGCGACGACGAAAAGCGGGTGCCGCTCCCCAGCGGCCCCGCTCGATATTCAACTTGTCCAGAATGTCGCCTGTTTACCGAGACAGCGTCACGATGTCAACCCGTTTTTACCGCTCTGGTTCACTGATCGGAAAGGCGCTGGTCCATTTCACCCGCTCCATTGAGAAGCGGGAAGTGACCTTCTTGATCGGCACGGCCGCGATCAGGCGCCGGTAGAAACTGTCATAGGCCGGCATGTCGGCCACCGCGACGCGCAGGATATAATCGATGTCACCCGCCATCCGGTGCACTTCCATCACTTCCGGCATGTCCTCGACGGCGGCCGCGAACCGCTCGATCCAATCCTGCGAATGATCGCCCGTCTCGACCGCGACGAACACCGATATCCCGCAGCCGATCCGGTCCGGGTCCAGGATCGCGACCCGCCGGACGATCACGCCTTGCGCCTCCAGCCGCTGGATACGGCGCCAGCAGGGCGTCTGCGACAGATTCACCCGCGCCGCGATCTCCGCCACCGGCAGCGACGCATCCGTCTGCAGGATCGTCAGGATTTTCCGGTCGGTCGCGTCCACGCCCACGTCTTCGCTTGCCCAAGCCGATTCGGCAAGTTTATTGCTGAACCGGGCGACGAGCGTCTCGATTCCGCCGTCGTCATGGCCCGGATGCGCGACAAGAGGAGAAGAATCTGCTCTTCGCGGGTCGCAACGGAGAATGGCGCTCCAACCGGCGCCGCACCGGCAGCCGCAATCCACCAAAGTTGCCGGAAGTGTTCGTGCGGCCTTGCCCGAGCCGCGCCGGCCTGCGATTCAGCGGTTTCACGCGACCAAAGGGAAACAGGATGAACAGACTTGCGACGGCCCTCTCGGCGACTGCCCTGCTGGCGCTCGGCGCTTGCGGCGGCGGCGAAGGCGCCAATCAGGCCGCAGCCGACAATGGCGCCGCTTCGGCCGGCACCGACAATCTCACGCTTCCGCCCAACGAAAGCGATCTCAACGCGTCCGGCGGCGCGGATTTGAACGCGGCCGGCGGCGACAGCCTCGGCAATCAGCTCAACGCGCTCGGAAACGAGAGCTCAGCCTCGAACGCGGTCGGCAACAGCTCGGCCAGCGGCGGCGATCTCGGCAACAATTCGGTCGGCAACGCCGAGTAATTCAGACACGCACCGCGGAAACTCCCCTCGTAAACCCGCCGGTGATCCTGCCCCGGCCTCCGATGCGGAGGCCGGGGTTTTTGTTCGAAAGCTGCACAATCGGGGAAAAGCCTATCCCATCTCGTCGCCCCGGACTTGATCCGGGGCTGGGCTGCTCTCCCCTTGATTGGGAAAAGCTAGAGGCAGATGAAATCAGATCGAATCGTCACCCTGAACTTGTTTCAGGGTCCATCTGGTCACCCGCACTGCCGCATCGAG
>DASVSZ010000024.1:0-2997 GCA_036387855.1 Allosphingosinicella sp.
AGAAGTCCGTCCGCGAACCCGCCAATTTCGGCGATCGCAAACCGTCCGGCGCGAAGCCCTTCAATGTCGCCGCAATCGCCAGCTTCGAGGATCCATGGGCGCTCGCGTTCTTGCCGGACCGTCGCATGCTCGTCACGGAAAGGGCGGGAAAGCTTTGGCTGGTCACACCCGGCGGCAGCAAGACGCCGGTGAGCGGAGTGCCGGCGGTGCATGAGGATGGGCAGGGCGGCCTGTTGTTCGTCGCTACCTCCCCTGCGTTCGCGACCGATCGGCGAATCTACTTCTCTTATGCCGAGCCGGGCGAGGGCGGCGACGGCCTGGCGCTTGCCCGTGCGACGCTCGACGTGGCGGCGGCCAAGCCGGCGCTCGCTGATGTCGAGGTGATCTGGCGGCAGTTGCCACGCGGCGCGGGGGGCCAGTTCGGTGGCTACATCGCTTTCGCCCCCGACGGGCGGCACCTGTTCCTGACCGCGGGCGATCGTATGCGGATGACTCCCGCGCAGGACCCCGATCAGGCGGTCGGCAAGATCCTTCGCCTAACGCTCGACGGCAAGCCGGCCCCGGGCAACCCCGGTGCGGGGAAGGTCGGCGCAGCGACCATCGGCGTCATCGACCCGCCCGAGAATACGGGAGCCGCCGCCGGCGCGCCGAAACGTCAGGTGACGCTGACCGCCCCCAATCTGGCACCCGCGGAGATATGGAGCAGCGGCCACCGCAACCAATATGGCCTCGCCTTCGACGCGCAGGGACGGCTGTGGGAAACCGAGATGGGGCCGAAGGGCGGCGACGAGCTGAACCTGATCGAGCCGGGCAGGAATTATGGCTGGCCGCTGGTGAGCTACGGGTCGAACTATGACGAGACGCCGATCCCGAGGCCGGAGACCCGCCCCGAGTTCGCCAAACCTGCCTTGTACTGGAATCCGGTGATCGCGCCTGCGGGCTTCGCCTTCTACAATGGCAACATGTTCGCCGAATGGCGCGGGTCCGCACTGATCGGCGGGCTGGCTGCGACGGCGCTGGTGAGGGTCGCCTTCGACGGCGTCGACGCCGAGGAAGCCGAACGCTGGGACATGGGCAACCGCATCCGTGCGGTGATGACCGCACCCGACGGCGCGGTGTGGCTGCTGGAGGACGGGTCGGGCGGCCGCCTGCTGCGGCTGACATCCAAGCGGGCGGGCTGATGCGGTCGGCGCATCGGGTCGCCTGACTGGATCGGTAGCCGTCGGAGGGAGTACCTCCGACGGCGGTAAACCGGCTTATCTGGACTTCTGGTAGAGCTTGTTCGCGATCTCGAACATCTCCTCGGGCGCATAATCGGGGGTGAAGGCGCAGGGCACGCCCGCGAGCTGGGCGATCTTGCCGCCGTCGGGAATGCCGTCGACGACTTCGAGCTCGCCCGGAGGATCGCCCGGCAGAGCTACCTCATCGTTGCTCCAGATACCGGCGATCTCCTTATAATCCTCCGGGCTCCAGGTGTAGAGACGGCGGTGGGAGCCCTCGTCCAGATACTTCTGGCATTCGGGGATCTTGCTGAGATCGATGTTCGGGGTCGGCAGCATCTTCTTGATGTCGACGCCGGTGATCTTCTCGAGCGCGAGCGCGTAGGCGTGCGCGTGGACCGACCCGCGCACCAGCAGGTAACCGCACACCTCGCGCCCGGTGGGATCGCTGAGCGTCTCGTAAACGCGCAGCTTGTGCAGCCGCGCACCGCATTCGAGATGGAAATTGTGCAGCAGATCGGTGACGACGTTGCCGGTGGTGGTGATGAAGTCGTTGTTCCACGACCGCCCCATCGAATCGGTCGGCGTCGCGCCGCCGCCGTTGGACAGGAAGCTCGCTGCGTCGCGGATCTCGGCCATGCTCTCGAACGGCGTCATCGACACGTCGCCGCCATCGCCGGTGTCGTCACCGTCGGGGCCGTTGGCGAGCATGTTGACGCCGGCGCAGACGAGCTCGACATGGCCCAGTTCTTCGGCGGTGATCGACGCGACCAGGCTATAGAAGGGGCGGAGTTTCGACTTCGATTTGAAGTTGAAGCTCTGGAACATGTAGTTCCCGAGCGTCGACATCTCGCCATATTTACCACCGAGCAACTCGCGCAACGCGGCGGCGGCATTGGGATCCTGCTTCGTAGGATCGGGCAGGTTGGCCTGCAACTTATCGACGCGCATGAACATGAGTGCTTCTCCGGCTGTGAGAAGGGTCAACGGCCCGCAAACGAGAATGGCCGCGTGTTATTCACCATACCCTCGGATGAAAGTGGCTACTGGTCAGGGCGTCGCACCCGCGACGTGGGTGCGGCGAGCGCGCTGACGAGACGTCGAAGGTGGTTGGTGGGCCGCCGACCGCACCCAGCACTGAGATTTGTGATCGGCACCGCTTCAAGAAGCCGCATCCATTTGATGCGGTGGAAGCGACCTGATGCGTGGCCACATGACACAATAAGACGGCCACCGTCCCACCAAGCACTTGCCGCAGCTTGACGGCCTTAAAGGGATTGCTGTGTTGCTGGTCGTTGCCAGCCACATCGGCAGCCCGGCTATCCCAGGCGTGTCGGGGGCGACGCTGTTCTTCATCAGCGGCTTCATCATCCCTCCATTACCCGCCGCTCCCACCTCGCCTCGCCGACGATCGCCACTGTTGAACAAACGACCCTTCTTTCTTCTGCACAAAATGATGAGCCGGGTTCGAAACAATAGGCACGAAATTGCTGCCGGGCAGTTTGCGAGATGAGACGTCAGCACGCTTGAGCGACGGGACGAGATGCTGCTTCGCAATGAGCAAAGTTAAGGATCAGCGATGAAGCGATTACATGTTCTTGCAGGTGGGGGGATCCTCGCCTTGCTGGCCGGGACTGCGGCGATCGCGCAACGCGCTGCTGCTCCGCTGACCCAGGTGGCGAGCTTCGATCATCAGGTGACAGGCGTAGCCGTCACCGCCGACGGACGCCGTTTCGTCAACTTTCCGCGCTGGACCGATGACGCGCCGATCTCGGTC
>DASVSZ010000025.1:0-18559 GCA_036387855.1 Allosphingosinicella sp.
CTCGCCGACCAGGACAAGCAGCTTGTTCCACAAGGACGCGGCCGATTGCACGCTGACCTGCTGGCCGACGATCGTCCGCAGCAAGGTCAGATAGCCCCGCTCAGAGGCGCGCGGCTGCGGGTAGCCGACCTGCGCAATCGCCGCGGCAAAGGCGGGCTCGCGCGCCGCAAGTGCGTCCAGCGAGGCCTGGAGCTGGTCGGCCGCTATTCCCACGCTCATTCTCTCCCGCGCTTGATCTCAGCGGGACCCTAGCATAGCGCGGCCGCCGTTCACTCCCGCATCCTGATTTCAAAGGACGTCGCCATGCCGAACCTGATCGTCGTCACGCGCGACGGCACCGAGAGCCAAGTGCAGGGCGAGGAAGGCCTGTCAGTGATGGAAGTGATCCGCGACAACGGCTTCGATGAGCTGCTGGCGCTATGTGGCGGTTGCTGCTCGTGCGCGACCTGCCACGTCCATGTCGACCCGCAATGGCTGGGCGCGCTGCCGGCGATGAGCGAGGATGAGGACGATTTGCTCGACAGCTCGGATGCGCGGACGGCGAACAGCCGCTTGTCCTGCCAGCTGCGCTTCACCGCCGCCCTGGACGGCATGCGGGTCCAGATCGCTCCGGAGGATTGAAGCGACCTTTTCGTCTGCTATCCCCTGCCGTCATTGCGAGCGTAGCGAAGCAATCCAGGCTGGGTCGGTTCGTGATTGCTTCGTCGCTTCGCTCCTCGCAGTGACGGGGATGTGATCAGGGAGGTGCCGATGGATTTGCAGAAGCTGGTCGACGATGTTCTGAGCGACGTCGAAGTGTATCGCGGCCACGGCGAGGTCGCCTCCTACATTCCGGCGCTGAAGGCGGTGAATCCGCGCAAGCTCGGCATCGCAGTCGCGGCGAGGGACGGGTCCACCTACGTCGCTGGCGACGCCGACGAGGCGTTCTCGATTCAGAGCATTTCCAAAGTATTCACGCTCAATCTCGCGCTCGACCATGTCGGCGCCGCCTTGTGGAACCATGTCGGGCGCGAGCCCTCCGGATCGCCGTTCAACTCGATCGTCCAGCTGGAGGCGGAGAAGGGCAAGCCACGCAATCCGCTGATCAACGCGGGCGCGATGGTGGTCGCGGACCAGATCATCGAGCATGGCACGGCCGATGAGGCGCTGGCCGAGATCCTGAACTTCCTGTGTGAGCGGGCCGGCGATGAAAGCATCGGCATCGATGAGGACGTCGCGCGCTCCGAGAACCAGGCCGGCTTCCTGAACCGCAGTTTGGCCTATTTCGTCTCGGCCTTCGGCAATCTGCGCAACCCGGTCGAGGATGTCCTGTCCGTCTATTTCCGCCATTGCGCGATCGCGATGAGTTGCCGGCAGCTGGCGCGGGGGGCGCTTTATCTGGCGTTCGATGGGCACGATCCGGTGACGGGGGAATGCGTCACCACTTCGTCGCGGGCGCGGCGGATCAATGCGTTGATGCTGACTTGCGGCCATTACGACAATAGCGGCGATTTCGCCTACCGGATCGGGTTGCCGGGCAAGAGCGGTGTCGGCGGTGGTATTCTGACGATCGTTCCGGGGTTCGGCACTGTCGCGGTCTGGTCGCCGGGGCTCAACGCCGCCGGCACGTCGCTCGCGGGAGCCGCGGCATTGGAGAAGATGGTCGAGCGAACCGGCTGGTCAGTATTCGTCTGACAACATAGAATAGTGATCCAGATCACGTTGAGTAGATCTTGCGGCCGCCGACCCGATTTCTTTGGGATTCCGGCTATCTGTCCGGAACGGCGGACGCTTCTTCCGGTTGACGGTTAACGAACCTGTCGGTGATCGCACGATCGTAAGCAGCCTGCTTGCGACGATGACCCGGTTCGTCCTGCCAGCCAAGAGGAGCGCTCATGTTCATTCACAAAAAGGAAACGGCTTACCACTGCTATCCTGAAAAGCCCGACCCCATCTACGCGCGCCAGTTGCAGGAGTTGATCGGCGGCCAATGGGGCGAAATCAGCGTCATGATCGGCTACCTTTTCCAGGGTTGGAACTGCCGCGGCCCGATCAAATATCGCGACATGATCCTCGACATAGGTACCGAGGAGATCGGCCACGTTGAAATGCTCGCGACGATGGTTGCGAGGCTGCTCGAGAAATCCCCGGTCGAAGCGCAGGAACATGGCGCCAAGGATTCGATCGTCGGCGCGGTGCTCGGCGGTGCCCGGGTCAGCGATGTCATCCTAGCAGGCATGGACCCGCACCACGCGATCGTGTCGGGCGGCGGCGCGATGCCGCAGGACGCGAACGGCAACAAATGGACCTCGGCCTATATCGTCGCGTCCGGCAACCTGATGGCCGACTTCCGATTCAACGTGACGGCGGAAAGCCAGGGACGGCTCCAGGCGGGACGGCTTTACAACATGACCGACGATCCGGGCGTCAAGGACATGCTCTCCTACCTGATCACGCGCGACACGATGCACCAGAACCAGTGGCTCGCCGCGATCGCCGAACTCGAGGCCGAAGGCTTCGACGAAACGCCGGTCCCGAAGGGCATTCCGGAAAGCATCCAGAAGCAGGATTTCGCCTATCGCTTCCTGAACCATTCGGAAGGCACGGAAAGCGCGCAAGGCCGCTGGGCCAAGGGTCCGAGCCCCGACGGCAAAGGGCAATTCGACTATATGGCGAGCCCCCCGGCGCTGGGACCGGCGCCGGAACTCGGCATGACCGACCCGCGGCTGTATGGGACGCAGAAGGTGCCGACGCCGCCGGCCGCGACCTGACCGGATCGGCGGGGCAGTTGCAGATCGTGCAACCGTCCCCGCCTGTTCCGCAAGTGCGGAGCATCGTGTCGGCCCCGCCTTCACCCTATATCGTGCACGGGTAGGGGAGACGCTTCGTGGCCGACGCCGAAACCGCATTGCTGCTGGCGCGCATCCAGTTCGCGTTCACGATCAGCTTTCACTTCGTCTTCCCGGCCTTTTCGATCGGCCTGGCAAGCTATCTCGCCGTGCTCGAAGCCCTGTGGCTGAAGACGGGCCGGGAGGTCTTCCTCAACCTGTTCAAATATTGGCTGAAGATCTTCGCGATCGCGTTCGCGATGGGCGTCGTCTCCGGCATCGTCATGACCTATCAGTTCGGCACCAACTGGTCGGTCTTTTCGGACCGGGCCGGGCCGATCATCGGGCCGTTAATGGCCTATGAAGTGCTGACCGCCTTCTTTCTCGAGGCCGGATTTCTCGGCGTGATGCTGTTCGGGCTCGAACGCGTCGGCAAGAAGTTGCACTTCCTCGCCACCTGCATGGTCGCGGTCGGCACCGCCATTTCGGCATTCTGGATCCTGAGCGTCAACAGCTGGATGCACACCCCGGTCGGCTGGGCTCTGAACGGGCAAGGCCAGTTCGTGCCCGCGGCGCCGTGGATCGAGATCATCTTCAATCCAAGCTTCCCCTACCGCCTCGTTCACACGGTGATAGCGGCCTATCTCACCACTGCGCTCGTCGTCGGCGGGGTCGGGGCCTGGCATCTGCTGCGCGGCGAGAAGAACGAGGGTGTACGCACCATGTTTTCCATGGCGATGTGGATGGCTGCGATCGTCGCGCCCATCCAGATCGTGGTCGGCGATTTCCACGGGCTCAACACGCTGGAGCATCAGCCCGCCAAGGTGATGGCGATGGAAGGCCATTATGAGAACCACCCGAACGGCGCCCCGCTTGCCCTGTTCGGCATACCGGACGACGAGGAAGAGCGGCTGAAATATGCCGTAGAGATTCCGAAACTCTCGTCGGTCATCCTCAAGCATGATCCGGATGCGCCGATGCAGGGACTGAAGAGCATTCCCAAGGACGAGCGGCCACCCGCCGAGATCATCTTCTGGTCGTTCCGGGTGATGGTCGGCCTCGGCTTCCTGATGCTCGGGCTTGGCTTGTGGAGCCTGTTCGCGCGCTTCCGCAAGAAGCTGTTCGATTGGACAGGGCTGCACCGCTTCGCGCTCGCGATGGGCCCGGCCGGCTTCGTCGCGGTGATTGCTGGCTGGATCACGACGGAAGTCGGCCGCCAACCCTATGTGATCTACGGACTGATGCGCACCGCCGATGCACGCGCGCCGATCGCCGCTCCGGCGGTGGCGACGTCACTGGCGCTGTTCGTGATCGTTTATTTCATCGTTTTCGGGATCGGCACGCTCTACATCCTGCGACTGATGCATCACGCCCCGCATCACGGTGAATCCGGCCCGGCCCGCGCGCCGATCCGAACCGCCGGCACGCCGCCCGCCCAGGCGGACGGCCCGGACGACCGGCCCGATCTGGCCGAGGAGGCGCGCTGATGGACCTGACCGTGGTCTGGGCGCTGATCCTGGCGTTCATCGTCGCGATGTATGTCGTGATGGACGGCTTCGACCTCGGCATCGGCATGCTCTTCCCGCACTTTCGCGTCGGCAAGGAGCGGGACATGGCGATGAACAGCGTCGCGCCCGTCTGGGACGGCAACGAGACCTGGCTGATCCTTGGCGGCAACGGCCTGATCGCCGCTTTTCCGATCGCCTACGCGATCATCCTGCCGGCGCTCTACGCGCCGCTGATCGCGATGCTGCTCGGGCTGATCTTCCGCGGCGTCGCGTTCGAGTTCCGCTGGCGCGATCCCGGCCATCGGCGCTGGTGGGACGCGGGCTTCTTCCTCGGCTCGCTGGTCGCGACGCTGGCGCAGGGCGTCACGCTCGGGGCTTTGTTGCAGGGCATCGATGTCGAAGGCCGCGGTTATGGCGGCGGCTGGTGGGACTGGCTGACGCCCTTTTCCCTGCTGGTGGGCGCGAGCCTCGTCGTCGGCTATGCCCTGCTCGGCGCCTGCTGGCTGGTGTGGCGGACGGAAGGCCCGCTGCACGACCAGGCCCGCCGCTACGCCACCTACCTGCTGCCGGCCTTGCTGGTGGCGTTCGGCGCGGTCAGCCTCGCAACGCCGTTCCTGGAGGCCAAATACCACCAGCGTTGGTTCGAGACGCCCGGACTGTTCGTGACCGTACCGATGCCGCTGCTGGTGCTGTTCACCGCCTGGAGCGCCTGGCGCGCGCTTCGCCAGGGGCGGGACCATGCGCCGTTCCTGTGGGTGCTGGGCCTGTTCGGCCTGTCGCTGATCGGCCTCGGCATCTCGATTTGGCCGGACGTCATCCCGGGCCGGATCTCGATTTGGCAGGCGGCCGCGCCCTATGACAGCCAGCTGTTCATGCTGGTCGGATCGGCCGTGCTGATCCCGCTCATCCTCGCCTACACCGCCTGGTCCTATTACGTGTTCCGCGGCAAGGTCGGGCATGAAGGCTATCATGAACATTGACGCGCCAGGCCCGCTGTGGCGGCGGCTGGCCTGGTTCGTGGGGCTGTGGACAGCGAGCGTATCGGTGCTGGCGGTGGTCGCCTACGGGATCAGGAGCGTGCTGAGCTGACGCATCCCCGCCTGGCTGTACCCGCTTCCGCCTACCCTGAGCTTGTCGAACGGCTGTCTCCCCTTCTCGGGTGTCGCAAGAAGGACAGGGCTTCGGCAGGCTCAGCCTACAGGCATCTGAAATCAGATCGAATCGTCACCCTGAACTTGTTTCAGGGTCCATCTGGTCACCCGCACTGCCGCATCGAGAATGGATGCTGAAACAAGTTCAGCATGACAGATGATGCAAGCTAATCTCATCACGCTCTAGCCCTGGCGCGGATCAAGTCCGGGCCGACGATGGTACTTGGATCAGTCCAAAAACATTGCGATCAAAAGATCGCCGGCCCGGGCCAGACCCGGGCCAAGTTTCCTTACCCGCGAACCCGATCAGACCAGGACGAGGTTGGCGTCGTGCAGCTGCGCGTAGCTCGGCACCGGGGTGCTGATGCTGGCATGGTAGCTGTTCCAGCCGGACTGGCTGGTGATGAAATCGGTCGCCTTGAGCTTGAACACCCCCGTCAGCTCCAGCCCGAAGTCCGCCACCGCGTCTCCGTTCACGTCGCCGACCAGCCAGGTGTTCCCGCCCTCATTATAGGCCAGCAGCCCGTTCGCCGTCAGCGGCGTCGCGCTGTTGCCATTCACCAATCCGCTGAACGCCTTGCCGCCATAGATGGCGCTTAGGTCGATCCGGTCGGTGCCTTGCTGGAAGTCGGTGATCAGGTCGTGCGCGCCGCCCTTGTCGCCGATCTGCTCGTCGCTGAGGAAGATGAACACGTCATAGCCCGTGCCGCCGGTCAGCGTGTCGCCGCCGGCGCCGCCGTCGATATAATCATAACCGTTGCCGCCGATCAGGACATCGTTGCCGGCCTTGCCGAACATCCAGTCGTTGCCGGTGCCGCCTTGGATCGTGTCCTCGCCATCGCCGCCGTCGAGCTTGTCGTTGCCGCTCTCGCCATCGATGAAATCGTCGCCGATGTCGCCGAGCACCAGATCGTCGCCGGTGCCGCCGTACAGATTATCGTCGCCTCCCAGGCCATACACCTTGTTGTGCCCGGTATTACCCGACAGCGTATCGCCGAACGATCCGCCCTCGATCGCCTCGATATCGACGAACGTATCGCCCGCGCCATCGCCGGAGGTCCCGCCCGACTGCAGCGACGCGGAGACCGCGCCTTGCGAATTGCGATAGCTCGCAATGTCGAAGCCCGTGCCGCCCTTCAGCGTATCCGCTCCGGCTCCGCCCATCAGGATGTCGTCGCCGGCCGCGCCGAACAGCACGTCGTCGCCCGCCAGCCCGCTCAGCAGGTTGCTGCCCGCATCGCCATCGAACTTGTCGTTGTGGAGGCTGCCTTCGAGATTTTCGATGCTGACGAACTTGTCGCCGGCCGCATCGCCGACGGTGCCGACCCTGGTGGTCAGCGACGCGGTCACGCCCGCCAAAGCGGTGCGGTAGCTCGCCGTGTCGCGCTCGCTGCCGCCGTCGATCAGATCGGCCTCGCCGCCGCCGACCAGCACGTCATCGCCGGCATCGCCGAACAATTCGTCCTTGCCGCCGCCGGCATCCATGTCGTCGGCGCCGGCCCGGCCCCACAGCTTGTCGACCCCGGCGAAGCTGCGGATGATGTTATCCTTGCCATCGCCCTCGATCTCGTCGGCGAATTCGGTGCCGTCGACCGCTTCGATGTTGATCAAGCTATCGATCGCGCCATCCGTCGGCCCGCTCGGGGCGGCGGAGGCGGCCTCGGTCCGCGCCGCCGCGGCGATCGCGCCCCATTGCGCGGTGCCCGCCGTCAGCGATGCGACCACGCCTGCGGTCGCGCGCTGGTAGCTGACCCGATCATAATCGGCGCCGCCGTCCAGCGCGTTGCGGCCGGTGCCGCTGATCAACAGGTCGTTGCCCGCGTCGCCGTCCAGCTCGTCGTCGCCCACTCCGCCGTCCAGCGTGTCCGTGCCGGTTCCGCCCTTGATCTTGTCGTTGCCGCCAAGGCCCAGCAGCACGTCATTGTCCGCGCCGCCATCGATGATATTGTCCAGCGCATTGCCGGTAATCCGGTCGTTGCCGGTCTCGCCATTGGCGATCACCTGGCGCCGGGTCATCGTGAACACGTCGTCGCGCCCATCGCCGATGTAGAAATTCTCATAGGTCAGCGTGTACTGCTCGGTCAGCACGGTCACGTTGACGTTCTGGGTCTGCGTGAACAACGTTCCGAAATAACCGCTCGCGATATCGGCCTTGCCGTTGACCAGCGGGCCGAACGATTCGCTCAGGCTTTCATCCAGCCGAGCGATCCCGAAGTCGATGTCGATACCGGCGCTGAAGCCGCCGCCAAGCAGGCTGTAGATGAAGCTGGTATCGCCATACAGGCCGGTCTCGGTCTTGATCACGCCGTCCAGCACATATTTGGCGAGCACGGTGAACGAGCCCTCGCCCTGCGGCGTCACAAAGGTCAGCGTCTCGCCGAGCTTGCCGGTCACGATCTCGCTGACCACGGTCTGGCCGTTGGTCGCCGCTTCCGGTCCGAAGCTGGACGTCATGGTCACGTCAACGTCGCCGGCGGTAAAGGTGTGCTTCTGCTCGAGGCCGATGCCGCCCTTCAGCGCGGCCGAGATGATGTCGTAATTGAGCGAGGCATCGAACGGACCGATGTCCGCGCCGACCGAGCCACCGAACGCATAAGTCGGCAAGCCGAGCACGGTGGCGACGATCGCGTCCAGATCCAGTGTCGCATCGAGGATCTTGTTGCTGCTGCGGCCGCTCACGCTCATGTTGCCAAAGCGATCATTGTCCGCGATCAAGATGTCCGTTGAAACGTCGATCGCGTTCGGAAGGCCGGCGACAATCTCGCCCACCTTGTTCCCGCCGGACGAAAACTCCCAGGTCTTGGTCAGCTGCGAGGCATCGAGCGACAACACGCGCACCGATCCGCTCTGATTCACGTCGAAAATGGTGGCATCGTATCGCTCGTTGAACGATTCGTTGATCTCGCCGAGATCGATCGTGCCCAGGAAGCCGAGATCGATCTCGCCGAAATCGATCGAGATGCCGCCGCCGATATTGAACCCGAGGTCGAGCTTCGCATCGATCTTGCCGACCAGATCGACCGCGAACTTGGCCTCGCTCGGATTGACGCCATTGGTCGACAGCTCGACCGCGCCCTGGGTCCAGTTCTTGGTCTCGATATAGGGCTTGACGTTCGGGGCGGTCAGGAACGCGCCATTGTCGTTGGTCGCCTGCGACAGGTTCTCGGCGACGTCGATCTTGTACGTCACGTCGAAGTCCGGCTTCTCGACGCTGGCGGAGATGACCAGGCCGAAGCCGATATCATATTGCAGCGCGGCATTGCCGCCGAATTCCAGATAGACGTTGGAGCCGACCTTCTCCTGGAACCCGCCGTTCAGAGATCCGCTCTTGCTGAAATACAGGCCCTCATATTTAAAGTCATAGACGTTCGGGCTGCCGACGCCCGTGTCCGGCTTGACGTTGAGGCTGACCGTCTTGAGCTCGCTGGTCAGCGTGCCGTCGGACACGCGATAGCTGAAGCTGTCCAGCCCGTTGAAGTCATCGACCGGAGTCCAGCTCCAGCTGCCATTGGCATTCAACAGCAAGGTCCCGTTCTTGGGCGCCGCGCCCAGGACATAGGTCAGCGCATCCCCGTCCGCGTCGGTCCCGGCGAGCAGCTGGCCGCTCAGCACGCTATCCTCGGCGCCGGTCGCCGTCTCCAGCGCGCCCGACGCGCGCGGCGCATCGTTGACGCGGGACACCTGGATCGTGCGCGTCGCCGTGCCCGCAACTTCTCCGTCGATCGCCGAAATCGTGACGGTGCGATCGGCGACGGTCGGGTTGTCGGAAGAATTGCGATACGCGACGCTGCGCAGCGCCGCCTCATATTGCGCCGTGGTCGCGGTGCCGGTTTTGGAATAAAGCACCAACGTCGCCGTCTTGGGCGCGAACGATCCTTCGATATCGCCGAACGCCGCGTTCTTGGTGAACACGAGCCGGTCTTCGGCTTCGACATAGCCGGCGGTGAACTTCACCGTCACGCCCTTGACGACATCGCCCGCGTCCGCGTCGGTGATCGTAACGGTGGCGTCCAGCGCCTGCGTAGCATTCTCGGCATAAGCCAGCGGTGTAGAAGCGACCGTAAGCACTGGCGCCTGATTGACGTCGAAGATGCTCGCATAAGTGACATCGCCGACGTCCTGGGTGGCCGCGGCGGTAAAGGTCAGCTTGTCGCCCGGATTGACCGCGATGCTGAACACCAGGAAATAGTCGCTCGAAGCGGTGCCGGCCGCGCTCGGGTCGGTTCCGGTGTAAATGTGGACATGGTAGGCGATGCCGGTCTGGCCGGTGGTCTCGTTGCGCACCGTCTCACGCGCTTGCGATCGCACCACGCGGCCGGCCGGGAACGTCTCGAAACCGGCGGAAAGCAGCTGGCTGGTCAGGTCGATCGTCTGGCCGGCGCCGTTGACGGTGTCCTGCAGGCTGGCATCGTCGTCCGCGACGGCCAGGATCGCCGGCTTTGTCGCGGAAACTTCGTACTGACCGCCATTCTCCGCATGGGCGAACGCCCCCGCCAGGGTCGAGTCATCGGCCTTGACGAACAGCGACTTGCGATACGCCTTGAACGAATAGATCGGCATTGAGCTGCTCCCCCGAAAACCACGCCAGACACGTTTGTCATGCGATCAGCAGGGCTTGTTGCCGATATCTGAGAAGAGCCGCGAATGGATCGACGCGACGAGCGCGGGCGCGCTCGACGACATCACACCAATCGCAAATCGATCCCGGATCGCCCCACGCCGAATCGACGCCCAAATGCGCCGCCCCGAATAACTGCAGCCCCTGAACTCAATATTCCAACATGTCGAGCAGAAAGTCGCGCTTAATCATGATTCTAGCGCGCAGGCCTGACACACCGCGGCACTCGGCCCTTCCCGCCGTTATTTCGCCGCAAGGGACCGAGCTCCAGTTCCGCCGAGCACGGCATCCGTTTCACCTGTAGAAATACTTGCGACCCCCGAAATAACAGACCCCGCAGAGCGTCCCACCGCCGCTCAACATGCTTGCGTCAAACTCAGCCCGTTTCCGTCCGGATCGTTGAAGAAAGCGACCTTGCAACTCCCGTCCGGCGCCGTCCAAATCCCGTCCTCATCCTGACCCAGCCCGTCATAGATGTTGAAGCAAACGCCCCGGGAACTCAGCGCATCGACCGTCGCCTTGATGTCGGGCACCTCCCAACCAAGCACCGAAAGCGGCGCCGGCGCATGGCTCGGCACTTCGGTCAGCCGAAGCGTGGTCCCGGCGAGGTTGAACAAAGCCGCAAAGCCGTCATCGCCACGCGGCACGAGCCCGAGCGTCTCGGTATAGAAAGGCTCGGCCACCTTGCGGTTGCGGGTGCTGATCATTGCAACTGGACGGGCGGTGGCGAGCGACATGGCAATCCTCCTTCATCGGTGACGATGCCCAAACTGTCGCAAGCCCGTGGCGAAAGTCCATCGCCCGAATGGGTGGTTATCGGCGCGTCGTCCCTCTGCTGCGAAATCTCACAGACGCCTCACTCTGCCACTTTGCGGATCACCGCCTGGCCACTCGCGACCTGGAGGCCAAGTTTGCGCACCGTCAGTGAGCTTCCGGCCGTCTTACCGTCGGCGTGCGGGGTCAGCCATTGCTCGACCGCCAGCCCGCCCTTCATGCGAAAGCGGAAGCGGAAGCGGCCGCCGATCTGATCCACCGTCACCGGCCCGACCGCATCCGACATGGTGCCGGAAAAGCGGTTCGCCGCCACGCGCCGGATATGCCAGCGCCGCTCCTTGCGCGGTTCACCACCTTCCTCCACCTGCTGGACCAGCAGCAGCGCCCCGTCCGACTCGATCCGCCCGAGCCCGACCGAGCGCGCGCGATAAGGCTTGCGCATCACAACCTTGGTCGTGCCTTCCATCACCGTCCTGCCCTCGAAAAAGGCGAGTGGACTGGCGGCGGTTTGCGGGGCCGCGGCAGCGGCGGAGGTGCAAGCCGTAAGCGCGGCGACAAAGAAAACAGGACGCATGGGCAGGCGCTTAGTGACAGCGGCGCAGAAAGCCAACGCGCCAGGATGCCTGCAATCGAACAGCGCGAGCGCGTGTGTCGGAACTTCGATTGGGATTGGATGCCTCCCAACAGCCGGTCCAGCTGTGCTTTAGCCGCTCGGTAGCCGGCAATTCGATTGCGCAACCATCCGGCGCACATGCGTTGAGGCTGTATGAGCCTGCCCTCCTTCCGTACCCGCCTGCGCGCTTTTCAGGAGATGCGCGGCGATCGGCCCGATGCCGATTTCATCGCCGATCTCGAATATCTGGAGAATCGCGACCTCGATCTGTCGATCCGGATCGGGGCGATGCTGGCGTTCAACGCGCTGGCGGTGATGGTCGGCACCTATCCTGTTTCCTCCTCGCCCGGCGCACCGCTCAGCCTGGACGCGGCGACCCGGCCGCTGCTGACCCTGCTCAGCCTGGTCGGCGTCGCCCCAATCTTTCTGTCCTCCTACCTGTGCCTCAAGGCGCTGCTGCTCGGCGAGGAATTCGACGGGGAGCAACTCGATGGCGAGGCGTTGCGCCAACGCCTGTTCGCCGCCTTCGTTTTGTCCATCGACGCGCAAAGCCGGCTGTTGCGCCTTGGCGTCCGCTGGACCTTGTGCGGCGGCGCGGCGACCCTGGCCGTCTGGGCGGCGATCCTGGCCGACAAGATGCGGTGAGCTGAAGCGTTGACCCAAAACCAAGCGCTTGCCCGAACGGCGATCCTTTCGCTTCTCGACGAGCGTGGCCCGGGCCTCACGATTTGTCCGTCGGAAGCGGCGCGGCGCCTGGCGGGCGCGGACTGGCGCGGAGCGATGGCTGTGGTTCACGCCACCGCAGCCGATCTCGCGGCTGAAGGGAGAATAAGGCTCAGCCAGCGCGGAGCGGTGGTAAGCGCACCGGTCGGCGCCTATCGCATTGCTCGGCCGTAATCGTAAATCGAGCAATCGCGGGCAGCGACACGCCGCCCGATCCTCAGCCGGTTCGTGTCGATTGCTGGCCGGCCAGGTGCGACATCACACGCCGGAGCAGCAACGCGCATCGCTCCACGGTCGGGGGACTGTCGCCCAGCGTCCGGCGGTCGAGCAGCTCGAACCGCCGCACGACGGACCCGGCCGGGAATTGCCGCCAACTTAGATCGATCCACTCGGCTCGCGGCCCAACGCCCCGGACGTTCCAGAAATGGCATTCGATGCCGGCTCCGGTCCAAACCTCGCCACGGGCGATCTCGGTCTCCGGGTAGAAGTGCTGTACGACGCGGGACGTGGGATAGCATTGACCGAAGGCGGGGTTGCCGGGCCGGGTGATGCCTCGATAGGCGGTGCGATGATCCCAGGACGCTTCGAGCGCGGCCGCGAGGCCATCGAGATCGACGGGCATTGCATTGCATCCCGCGTCGTTGCTTCGCGACCTTCCGTGCGGCTGCTCCATCCGCCCGGCATCGTCCAGAGACGACGTTGGCGCAAGCGGCGGAGGGCGGGCAAGCCGAGCACGCCCGTGAACCAGGCGATCGCCTCTTCACAGTCGAGGGCGATGTGGGCGAGCGATTGGGTCGTGCGCGGTTTCCGGGCCGAAAGGTTAGGCCAAGGTTAGGCCAAGAACGGCCCCTGCTCTTCCTCCTCGTTGTCCCCGTCGTCGTAAGCCTCCGAGGCAGGCGGCTCCGGTGAGAGCCCGGCGCCGACGCGCTTGGCGCGCGCCAGAGCGGCCTCGAACTCGGGGCCGAGCGGCGCCTTGACCGGCGCGTAATCCAGTTTGGTCCGGTAGTCGTCCCAGTGCGGGAGCTTGCCGTCGAGAATGTCGGCGCATTGCAGCGCGACTTCGAGATCCTCCGGCGGCAGCAGCCGGTGCGGTTCGGCGGGCTGCACGGGTTCGAGCGCACGCAACGCCTCCCCGACCGGCACCGTCGCCGGCGCGGGCAGCTCGAACGGCTGGCGGACGCTCTGGTGGGCGTGGCGGTAGCGCTCGGGACTGTGCGCGCGCATCAGGAACATGAGCAGCCGATCATTGTAGCGGGTGCGCACGTAAATGCAGTGGCCGTCCTTATCGAGCACCGGCTCCTCGACGCCGTTGATCGCGCGTTCGAAGGCGATGTCGGCGAGCCGCCTGGACGCTTCCTGGATCGCGGCCTCCCAGGCGGCGGCGAAAGCCTCGGCGCCCGGCGAGCGGCGGAGGCGATAGCAGGATTGGACGCTCATCCCGACATCGCGCGCCGCCCCCGCCACCGATCCCATGTCGGAGAGCGCGGCGATGAAATCGACCTGCCGCTGCGGCGTCCAGCCATCGGACCGGGGCTTTCGGAGGACCGGCACCCATCGATAGTCGGCCGGATCGTATCCGTGGGCGTCGAGCGCGGCGTCGCGCTGTTCGGACGGAACGAGCGGGTTGCGCTCGTCGACGGGGTTGGGTGAGTCGCTCATCCAGGAGTCTAGAACATGATGGGTGGGCTGTAGGACAGGGGTTTCAGCCGGCAGGCTGAACCAGGTCCAGTAGGTTGCCGTAGATATCCTCGAACATAGCGCCCTTGCCATAGGCCTGCTCGGCGGGAAGCTGGCGCTCCCAACGGGGTATGCGCTTCGTCAGTGAAGCTTCCGCGGCTTGTCTCCGCCGGCGTCCGGGTCGTGCGCATCCTGGTAAGCGGAAAGAAGCTGCTCCGCCAGTTGCCCGCCTAGCAGGGCTTCAAGCGCGCTCAGGTCGGGCGTGCCTGCTTCCAGCGCGGCGTCCGCCGCCTCCAGAGCCTGATAGTAAGGCGGCTTGTCTGCAGCGATCTGCTCCGGGACAGTCTTCTGACCTGGTAGAAGGTAGCCGACCTTGGCGCAGAGCACGTAGTAAGCGAGTGCTCTCGACGTGCGACCTTTCCCGTCGGTAAACGGGTGAATCCAGTTCAGCCGCCACATGACGTAAGCGCACAGGTGCAGCGCCGAGTCCTCGGCGAAACGGTCCATAACGTGGTCGCACATTTCCTCGATCAGGCCGGGCACGAGATGCGCGGCCGGAGGCGTGTGTTTGCTTTTGCCGATGGAGACTCCACCCGGCCGGTAATTGCCTGCGTAAGGCGACAAGCTGTCCAGTGCGATCCGATGAAGATCGAGGATGATCGACGGCCGCAGTCGGAACGGCCGCTGACCGCGCGTCACATCTTCGATGAGGTCGATCACGCGATCGAATTGCGCGACCGCATTCTCGGATTCCCGACGCGCTTCTTCGATCGGATCGTCGATGAGCGAGACCTGCTCGGCCTCGCTATGCCTGTCGTCGCTCAATCGCGCCGCTCGCGGACATGCTTGTCAGCGGCTTCATCGACCATCGCGCGAGTCACGCGCTCATTCTCGATATGCGCATTGCCGTAGGCGAAACTGCGGCGCTGCTCTTCCTGCTCACTGGCCGACATCGGGCGATTGCGCGCGGCGTCGATCAGCTCCTGAAGCTTCTCGGTCATGTGCATTCTCCCTAAAACGCTCTTTGAGCAAACCGGCGCGGATGCCGTCAATGAGCTTGCGACGAGGCGGCGCGGCGGTCGGCGCTGATGCTGCGCATCGTCGACCTGGCGTTCGAGCGGCCGGTGCGCTCGACCGCCGATTTCGCCGAGGCGCTGGGGGTGACCTATGCGGGCGGGGCGAACAATCTGCGCGAGCTGATCGCCCACGGCGTGGCGGAGGAGGTGGAGGGGACCTACCCGAAGCTGATCCGGTTTCCGGGGGTGGTTGAGGCGTTGCGGGTGGGGAGCTAGGTATTTTGACCGGAATTCCGGAAGTGGAGTTCAAAAACTTGAAGAAAATGCCCTCTTGCCGTTCTGCTCGATCAACGCTCATCTTGCGAAATGATTTACGATTTTGAACCTGAAGTTGACCTCCCACACCATCCTTATGAAGCTGCAATAATCTTTCTTGCCGTCATGGCCTATCCAGAGCGAGGTGCGGGACAGCCCGGGGCTCCAGGCTCGGAATTCGCAAGTTCTCTGATTAGCTACATGCGATGGCAGGCTCGGCACCATAAAGGATTAGCTCAATTTCGACGTGAAATGAATGATCCGATCTACCCACCACCACAGTGGGCTGAGTTCAGAGGGAGGATGAACCGCGGACTGAAGCGGCTTCGTCGACGTGCCGCTTGCTATTCACTTCACGGGACGAGGCTTATTAATGGATGCTTTGCCCTAGGCGCTATTTGCTCCAGTGCAGTAGCGGCCGGCAAAGCTGATGAAGTTTATGACATGGCCCCAAATTGGAAGTTCGGAGTCGCTAAACCCGAAGTTTGGGCTCGAGCAATTCGCTCCGCCAAGGGAACTGTTGCCCGAGATGTAGATCGCTGGGCGAAGAGCTTTGGACTTAACGTTACCAACAAATCTGCGAGCGACGAACAAAAAGCCAAAGACCTTATCCGGCGGGCTGTAAGGCAGTCGTTGCCTGTTCTGCACATGGCGCATGCTTTCGATGAGGCGTGTCGGGAGACGGGTCCCGCCATAGGCGGATGGGGTGATCGCGACCCTGCACTCGCTCTACTAATGAATTCGGAGAAGTGGATAGACCGAGCTGTCACGACGGCTGAACACTGGAGACTGCTCTCGGATCATCCCATGAATCCGGACGTGAGTCCGGACACGATGGTCCGTCTCCGCCGGCAAAATCTGGAAGAAAATGCACCCTGATAAATCAGTCCGATAGGTGCGATCTCCTGAACTGACGGAGGTTTTCTAGATGAGAGAACTTATGGATCAACTGCCTACACTGTTAACCGCTTCGGCGGCCTTCATGGGCGGATTAGCCGCTTTGATCAGCGCATGTCGGAACTCGGCTTCCAATTCCGAGACAAAGGAAAAATGAGAGCTCTCGAGAATCTCTGTTCGACCAGGCAAATAAAATCTCTCCACCACTGGTCGCCCCGTGCGAATGCGCAACGGCGCAACTTAGGCTAAGCTGCGGTGGGTGCGGGAGCGCCTCGAAGGAGCCCTTCCGTGCTCAGATCCTCGTCTACGTCAGGCCAGTGGATGCCATAGCCGCCGCCGGCGACTTCCCAATGCGCGCGCTGTTCCGCCGTGGCGGCGAGCAGCCGGGGGTACCATGCGAGCGGAACCGAGATCGTGCGCCCGTCCATCAGGTCGACGATCAGGCGATCCGCGTCGAAGGCGACGCCTGCCACGCGTTCGTCAGCGATTCGTGCCGAAGTAGCCATGCCATGCCTCTAGCAGGATCGTGCGATTTTGTCGCACGCGTTCGAGGATCGCACTTATCTCGCGCGGGCGAAATCCCGCGTTTCGTGCGAGGGCCACAGGATCAAGCCAGGCCTTGAGGGACGCACCGCCTTTGTCGATGTGGACGTGGGGCGGCTCGTTAGGCTCGTGGCTGTACAAGTAGAAGCGATAGCCTTCTTCGCGATGGACGGTCGGCACCCGTGCGTCTCCCAAGATGCGTGATGCCCGCACCATGCCTCATGCGTGGGACCCGGCAGGGCGTCCGCCAGCGGACAGGGTCATTCGGCGGCGGGAAGGTAGATTTCGCCGCCCTTCTCGCGGAATTTCTCGCTCATTTGCGCCATGCCGGCCTCTGCGTCCTGCTCTGGGCCCCCTCCACCAGCCTTCGGCTGGTCATGAGCAGGTGCGGATGTCCCCCGGACATCCGCAGCCATGCTGGAGGCATGGCGTGCCTGCTCATCCCCGTGCCGGGGAGGATTGGCGGCTAGGAACGTATCCGCACTCGCATTCTGCTTGGCCGCAAAATCCCTCACCTCCTGGGTGATCTTCATGGAGCAGAATTTCGGTCCGCACATGCTGCAGAAGTGCGCCGTCTTCGCGCCTTCCGCCGGGAGGGTCTGGTCGTGATATTGTTCGGCGGTGTCGGGGTCGAGGCTGAGGTGGAACTGGTCGCGCCAGCGGAATTCGAAGCGGGCGCGGCTTAAGGCGTCGTCGCGCATCTTCGCGGCGGGATGACCCTTTGCCAGATCCGCGGCGTGGGCGGCGAGCTTGTACGTCACCACCCCAACTTTCACGTCGTCGCGGTCGGGGAGGCCGAGATGTTCCTTGGGCGTGACGTAGCAGAGCATCGCGGTGCCGAACCAGCCGATCATCGCCGCGCCGATCGCGCTGGTGATGTGGTCGTAGCCCGGCGCGATGTCGGTGGTGAGCGGCCCCAATGTGTAGAAGGGCGCCTCGCCGCAGGCCTCGAGCTGCTTGTCCATATTGGCCTTGATCTTGTGCATCGGCACGTGGCCGGGGCCCTCGATCATCACCTGAACGTCGTGCTTCCAGGCGATCTGGGTGAGCTCGCCCAAGGTGGCGAGTTCGGCGAACTGGGCTTCGTCATTGGCGTCGGCGATGCTGCCGGGGCGCAGGCCGTCGCCGAGGCTGAAGGCGATGTCGTACGCCTTCATGATCTCGCAGATTTCCTCGAAGCGGGTGTAGAGGAAGCTCTCCGTGTGGTGGGACAGGCACCATTTGGCCATGATGGAGCCGCCGCGGCTGACGATGCCGGTGACGCGCTTGGCGGTCATCGGGATGTAGGGCAGGCGCACGCCGGCGTGGATGGTGAAATAATCAACGCCCTGCTCGGCCTGCTCGATCAGGGTGTCGCGGTAGATCTCCCAGGTCAGGTCCTCGGCGACCCCGCCGACCTTCTCGAGCGCCTGGTAGATGGGGACGGTGCCGATGGGCACGGGGCTGTTGCGGATGATCCATTCGCGGGTGTCGTGGATGTTGCGCCCCGTGGAGAGATCCATGACGGTGTCGGCGCCCCAGCGGATCGACCAGACCATCTTGTCGACCTCGGCCGCGACGTCCGAGGCGACGGCGCTGTTGCCGATATTGGCGTTGATCTTGACCAGGAAAGTGCGGCCGATCGCCATCGGCTCGGATTCGGGGTGGTTGATGTTGTTGGGGATGATGGCTCGGCCGCGGGCGACTTCGGAGCGGACGAATTCGGGGGTGACGTAGTCGGGGATGGCGGCGCCGAAATCCTGGCCGTCGCGGACGAGGGCCTCGGCGCGCTGCTCGCGGCCGAGATTCTCGCGGACGGCGACATATTCCATCTCGGGGGTGATGATGCCGCGGCGGGCGTAGTGCATCTGGCTGACGTTGGCGCCGGGCTTGGCGCGGAGCACCGTCTTGCGGACGTTGGGGAAGGGCTGGACTCCG
>DASVSZ010000026.1:0-2505 GCA_036387855.1 Allosphingosinicella sp.
GTGCCGTTCGCGCGAACTGTCGGTGCCAGGTCGAGATACGCCATTCGGACCGCGTGCCCCTGGGATGAGGCTTCATGCCAGCGGAGCGGGGCTGGATAGTCGAAGCGTTCGAGGTTGGCACCAAGCGGCACCGTCTGCGCCATGCCGACGGCGGCCGACAAAGCGAGCGAGGCTATCCCGGCTGTTTTGATGAAGCGGATCATGGGTTTCGCAACGACCGGCTGGCGGGAGGGGTCCGTGTTGCGGGTCGTCGAGAGCGCGGCAGAAACGGTTGTAATCATCACCGCCGCCAATCATCAAACCACGCAGCGTGGCGAGTTCGTTCGGAGGGAGCAAGGCGGCATCGCACTGGTCCCACTATCGAAAGACCCACAAAGCGCCATTCGGAGCGCCCTGTAAGTTCCGTCGCGACAACCGGAGCGCCTTCAAGGCGGTGTTCCGCGCCTTCGTCGTCCCGTGCCGCAAGCTCGACCTGTTCGGGCGCGAGCTGCTGGCGGTAGACGGCACGCGGCTGAAGGCCGTGAACAATCCGGGACGCAACTTCTCCCGCGACAAGCTGGTCGGGTATATTGCGGCGGCCGACGAGCGGATGGAGGGGTATCTCGCCGGACTGGACGCCATCGACCGCGGTGAGGATGGCCATGGCCCTGGCCGCAGCGAGGCATTGGCCGCAAAGATCGCCAGGGTGCGTGAGCGACGGCAGGCGCAGGAGGCGATGCCGGAGCAGCTGAGCGCCCGCGGCGAGAGGCAGATCTCGCTGACCGACCCCGATGCGAGGTCCGCCGACATCTTTCGCGCATCCCGTACCAGCGCGGCATCCGCACGGCGTGGGCAGCCGACTTGACGGGAAGATCGGTGATCAGCTTCCAGTCGATGGCCGGCCGTCTCCCCCGGCTCTCCTGCCTCGCGCGCATGGATGACGGTCAGCGCGGGATAGCGCTTCTGCTTGCCGATCGGCGGCAGGACAGGGACACGCCTGTACCGCAACGCGACGCTGGCGGTTGCCCCTTCGCCGATCTCGACGAGATGATGTCCGGCTACGGGGATCTCGGCGGGGCGGCCGGAATGCCCGCTATGGCCGCCCAGGAGCACCGTGAGGGCAGGAAAGGAACTGGTTAGTCCGCATCCGCATGATTTCATCGGGGGTGGCGAGCCGCGGTCGGGACGGGCGGGCTGCACAAGAAACTGCTCGATGCCGCCGCTCGCGACGAGACCTGCCACCAGCTGATGACCGCGCCAGGCCTCGGCGCCGTAACGGCATGAGCGAGACATTAACCATTCCAAGATGAGTCGACCTTACAGCCCCTGTATCGACAAAAGGGGCAGGATCAATGACAAGGAACGTTCTTCTATCGACATTGGCATCATGGGTGTTGATGACGCCCGCCGCTGCCGAAACTCGGCCGGCCGCGCCGGCGCCGGCCGCTGAAACTGAGCCGCAGTCGGGGGACAGTGAAGCCGCGAAGGGAGCGGCGGCCAAGGAGGTGTTCTCGACCGGCGTCGCCAAGGGCCGTGACCGGCTCGACAGCGCGATTTCGACCAGCGTGCTGCGCCAGGAGGAAATCCTGAAGTTCGCGCCGCAGTCGATCGGCGACCTGCTGCGCGACATTCCCGGCATCCGTTCGCAGGCGTTCGCTGGTGAGGGCAATGCCAATATCACGATCCGGGGTCTTCCGCTGTCGTCGACCGGCTCCAAGTTCGTGCAGTTGCAGGAAGATGGCCTGCCGATCCTGGAGATCGGCGACGTTACCTTGTCGCTCGCCGACAGTTGGCTGCGCGCCGATATCAACCTGGCCCAGGTCGAGGTGATCCGCGGTGGTTCGGCATCGACCTTCGCGTCCAACTCGCCCGGCGGCATCATCAACTTCCAGTCGCGGACCGGCGATGTCCAGGGCGGTGCCGTCCAATTGAGCAGTGGCCTTGACTATGATGAGAAGCGCATCGACGCCGATTATGGTGCCAGGCTCGGCGACGGCTGGCGTTTCCACCTGGGCGGCTTCTACCGCCAGGGCGAAGGGCCGCGACGTACCGGCTTCGACGCCAAGAAGGGCGGCCAGCTGAAGTTCAACGCCACGAAGGAATTCGACGGTGGTTACGTGCGGTTGTACGGCAAGTATCTGGACGACCGCACGCCGGTATATGATGTCCTGCCGCTCGGCGTGACCGGCACCAACGACAAGCCCGAGTTCCGGGAAATTCCCGGCATCGATATCAAGCGGGATACGCTGCTCTCGCGGTATTTCCCCAGCTCGGTTGCCTTGGACCGGAGCAACAATGTCGAAAGTCGCGACACGCGCGATGGTCAGCACGTCAAATACCGGTCGATCGGTTTCGAAGCTCAATTTGAGCTGGGCGGCGGCTGGACCGTTACCGATCGCTTCCGCTATGCGGATATCAGCTCGCAGTTCTTCGTCAATTCGGCGATCAACCTGCTCACGCCACAGGCGCTCAGCGCCGGGTTCGCGGGCGGCCCCGGCGCGACGTTCAGCTATGCGACCGGACCGC
>DASVSZ010000027.1:0-88901 GCA_036387855.1 Allosphingosinicella sp.
CGCGCCTTCCGGCATGGCGGCGCGAACGCAGGCCTGGTCGCGGTCGTTGTTGAGGCGCATCGAGATGATCGTGCCGCACTGCGACAGCACGCCCTCCGCAAGGTCGGACGGACGCTGGGTGATCAGGCCGAGGCTCACGCCATATTTCCGGCCTTCCTTGGCGATCCGCTCGAGGATCTTGCGGACGGCCTGAACGCCGTTGTTCTCGTCCTTGGGAACGTAGCGGTGCGCTTCCTCGCAAACGAGGAGGATCGGCCGCTGGGCTTCCGTCCGCGACCAGATCGCATAATCGAACACCATGCGGGCGAGCACCGAGACAACGACGCTGGTGATGTCCGAAGGGACGCCCGACACGTCGACGATGCTGATCGGCTTGCCATGGGCGGGCATGCGGAACAGCCGCGCGATGAAGCTGCCCATCGAGTCGGTAATGTTCATGCCCGAGAACATGAAAGTGTAGCGCGGATCGGCCTTGAGTTCGTCGAGCTTGGTCTTGAGGCGCATGAACGGGGCGGTGTCGGTCGCTTTGTTGAGCAGCCCCATCTCATTCTGGATGGCGTTGCCGAGATCGCTCAATGTGTAGGGGACCGGCGAATCGACGGTGAGCTTGGTCAGGCCCTCCGCGACGCGGTTCTTGGAGCGGGCGATCAGCAGGCACTTGGCGAGGATGTCCGCATCCGTCTGCTTGTCGGCGCCCTGCGAGGTGACCATCACCTCGCAATGTTCCTCGAAGTTCATCAGCCAATAAGGCATGGCCAGGTTGTCGACGTTGAACAATTCGCCGGTGCCCTTGAACGCGGCCGAATATTCGCCGTGCGGATCGATCATCACGATGTGGCCTTCGGGGGCGAGATCGCAGATCCTGTGCATGATCAACGCCGCGGAAGTCGATTTGCCGGTGCCGGTCGATCCCAGCAGCGCGAAATGCTTTCCGAGCATCGCATCGACGTAAAGCGCGCCGCGCACGTCCTTGGTCGGGTAAACGGTGCCGATCTCGATATTGGCGCGGTCGTCGGCCGCGAACATCTGCTTCAGATCCTCGCCGGTGACCGGGAAAACGCGGTTGCCGGGAATTGGGTAGGAAGTAATGCCGCGCTTGAAGTTGATAAGCTTGCCGTTCTGCTCGTGCTCGTCGCCTTCGCCGAGGAAATCGATGTCCGCGACGACATTGTCGCCGCCATCGGTGCGCAGGTTGCGGACGTTGGCCAGCAGCCAGCGCTTGCCGACTTCGAGCTTGACCTGGCTGCCGACCTGCCCGGACATGGCGACGCTGGGATCGGGATCGCCGGCGAGGTCGCGCAGGCGCTGGCCGTCGATCCGGATCTGCGATCCCCCGCCCGAAATTTCCGTCACGAAACCGAGTTGCGCTTGCCGGACGGCGCGGGGCAGGGGCGGCGCCGCGACGGGCTGGACGGGCTGCCGCTCGACCGGCTCGATCTCGTGATCGCGTTCGAAGGCCTGGAAGTTTACGAGATCAGTCATGCGGGCCTACCCCTTGCATTGCGCGCCGTGTCTTTGCCCGACAGGTAGCGAAGAAGGGTAAAGAAGCGGTGTGTGCGGCCGCCTAAATGGCTCGCTCGCTTGCACTTTCGGGAGTGCCTGGCCGGACCGCGAGCAGCGCGCGCAGCCGTGCCCGGAATGCGGACAGTTCGGACCCGCTGAGCTGCGCCCTGGTTGCGAACTGGACGCTCGCCGGATCGACCGGGACGCCATTCACATGCAGCTCGTAATGGAGATGCGGCCCGGTCGACAGGCCGGACGAGCCGACATAGCCGATCAACTGGCCCTGGCGGACCCGGCTGCCCGGCGCGGCGACGATCCGGCTCATGTGGCTGTAACTGGTGGTCACGCCCCCGGCATGGCTCAAGCGGACCTGCTGGCCATAGCCGCCCGCCCAGCCCGCCGCGGCGACGATCCCGTCGGTCGCGGCCAGGATCGGGGTGCCGTAGCCGGCGCGGAAATCCATGCCCTTGTGCATGCGAGTATAGCCGAGGATCGGGTGGCGGCGCAGGCCGAAATCGGACGAAACCAGGCCCGGGACCGGCCGTTGCAGCACGCCCCGCGCCTTGCCGACACCGGACGCCTCGAACCATTGCACCCGGCCATCCTGCATCCACGGCATCAGCTGCAGGTTTTTGGCGTCCGCCCGTTCGAGCCCGGCATAAAGCAAGGCGCCGGCTTCGCTTTCGCCGGTTGCGGCGCGGCGATGTTCGAGGACGATGTCGAACCGGTCGTCCGCGTCCAACTCGCCGATGTCGATCTGGCTGGCGATCGCGCGAATATAGCTTTGCACCGCCTGCGCCGGGACACCCGCGGCGCGGGCCGCGCGATACAGGCTGGTGCCGACCCGGCCCTGGATGCGCAGCGGCGTGCCGTCCACCGCGACCGGCGTTTCGGTCAGGACCAGGCGCCCGTCGACCCGGCGGACATTGAGCTTGAGATCGAGGCGCGCGCGAAAGGCGAGCGCTTCGAGCGGCCGGGGCGCGGTCTGGCTGGACCGGCTGCCGAGCGTCACGTCCAGCACCGTGCCGGCGGCGATCGCGTTCGGATCGGCGACGTCGCCGACCAGTTGCGTGACGCGACCCGCTTCGGCGGCGGCCACTCCGGCACGTTGCAGCACGCGCGCGAAGCTGTCGCCTTCGCCGACCATGGCGGTGAGCTCGATGCTGGGCCGTTCGGGCGCATCCAGGATCGGCACGACCGCGTCGGTCGGCGCCATCCGGCGGCCGGTGCCGGCGCCAAGCGCGAGCGGAGCGATGGTAAGCGCTTCCACCTCGTGCCAGGCGTCTTCCGAGACCGGTGCCGGGCTGGCCCCGATCAGCGGCTCCAGGCCCGGCGAGAAGAAGAGAGTCGCGGCGCACAAAGCCACGCATGTCGCCGCGCCGCGCAACCATTCGCGCGAGCCGATGCCGACGCCCAGATCGGTGACCAGATTGAATCCCGCAAGCCGCGCGCGGAGCGTGGGGACGGTTCGAGGCTGCGGCCGGACGAGCGGCGCGCGCGGCGCCGCCACCTTGAGCGTCAGGATGTTCCCCCCGCCACCCGGTCCCGCCGCGAAATCGATGCCGTGATACAAGCCTGTTAGCCCCATCGCGCCCGCCGGAAGCCGGAACCTTTCGGCCCCAATTCCCGCGCCCAAGCCTCGACTGTGGGAGAAGTGGGTTAAAGTAAAGTTAAGCCTCCCGCGACCGTCCGGCCCCGCGCGACGGACGGAGGTGGCGGGCGCGCCGAACGGAGCTGTTGCGCTTGAGGTCCGCAGGCCCGATCTATGGGCGATGAGCGACTTTGCCCGGGCGCCGCTCAGCGCCATCCTGGGGCCGACCAACACCGGCAAGACCCACCTGGCCGTGGAACGCATGGCCGCTCATTCCAGCGGCATGATCGGCTTTCCGCTTCGGCTGCTGGCGCGCGAAGTCTACGATCGCATGGTCAAGCTGAAAGGTCCGGGCCAGGTCGCTCTGATCACCGGCGAGGAGAAGATTCTGCCCCGCGACGCGCGCTGGTTCCTGTGCACCGCCGAATCGATGCCGATGGAGCGCGACTTCGCCTTTGTCGCGCTGGACGAGGGCCAGCTCGGCGCCGATCCCGAGCGCGGCCATGTCTTCACCGATCGGATGCTGCACGCGCGGGGCCGTGAGGAGACCATGATCCTGGGCTCCGAAGCACTCGCGCCGATGGTCCGGGCGCTGCTGCCGGAGGCGGAGATCATCGGCCGCCCGCGTTTCTCGACATTGAGCTATGCCGGCCCGGTCAAGCTTTCGCGCTTGCCGCCGCGCTCCGCCATCGTCGCCTTTTCGGCCGAGCAGGTCTATGCGGTGGCCGAGATGCTGCGCCGGATGCGCGGTGGTGCCGCCGTTGTGATGGGCGCGCTCTCCCCCCGCACCCGCAACGCCCAGGTTGCCATGTATCAGGCGGGCGAGGTCGATTATCTGGTCGCCACCGACGCGATCGGCATGGGGCTCAACATGGACGTGACCCATGTCGCGTTCGCTGGCCTGGGCAAATATGACGGCAAGCGGCGGCGGCGCCTGACGCCGGCCGAGATGGCGCAGATCGCGGGCCGCGCCGGCCGCCACCAGCGCGACGGCACGTTCGGAACGCTGACCGGCGAGGGTGAGACCGCCGAGTTCCGCCCGGAAGAGATCGAAGCGATCGAACAGCATCGATTCGCGCCGCTCGATCATCTTTACTGGCGCGACGGCGATCCCGACTTTCGCAGCCTCGACGGCCTGATCCGCGCGCTCGAGCGTCGCCCGGACCGCCCGGGTCTTCGCGCCGCCCCGGAAGCCGTAGATCTGGCCGTGCTTAAACGCCTGGCGGAGGACCCGGAGGTGCGCGCCCGCGCCACCGGCCCCGACCGCGTCCGCCGTTTATGGGCCGCCTGCGGCTTGCCCGACTTCCGCAAGACCGGCGCCGATCATCATGCCCGCCTCGTCGCCCGCATCTATGCGCATCTGACTGAAGGCGAGGGCCGAATTCCGCAAGGCTGGTATGCCGAGCAGGTCGCGCGGCTCGACAATGTTCAGGGCGATATCGACACCTTGGCCGACCGGATCGCAGGAGTGCGGACCTGGGCCTATATCGCGCACCGCCCCGATTGGCTGGCCAACCCCGATGAGATGGCGGCGCGCGCCCGCGCGGTCGAGGAGAAGCTGTCGGACGCGCTGCACGAGCGGCTGACGCAGCGTTTCGTCGATCGGCGCACATCGGTGCTGATGCGCGATGTCGGCGGCAAGGGCGCGGCCGAGTTCCCGGTGCTGGTCGATGCCGAAGGGGAGGTCACCGTTGGCTCTTATCCGATCGGCCGGCTGACCGGCTTCCATTTCGAGCCCGACCCCGCCGCGCGGCTGTCCGACCGCAAGCTCCTGCTCGCGACGGCGGAGCGGCGGCTGTCCGGAGAATATGAGCGGAGGGCGGCCGCCCTGGTGGCCGATGCCGACGAGAATCTCACGTTGCGGACCGACGCCGGCAACCCGGTCGCGATCCTGTGGCGCGAGCACGAAGTGGCGCGGCTCGGCCCCGGCAAGAATCTGCTGAGCCCGCGCGTACTGCTCGACCGCAGGCTTGAGCGCGTGTCCGAGCGCGGCAAGCAGGCGGTGATCGAGCGGCTCAACCTGTGGCTGCGTCACCAGATCGAGCGCCATCTCGGGACGTTGCGGGTCGCCGGCATGGCCGCCGGGGATGTCGGCGCCGCGCCCGCCATCCGCTCGATCCTCGCCATGCTGGTCGACGAAGGCGGAATCATCGCGCGCGAGGCGGTCGCCAAGCCGCTCGCCGCGCTGGACCGCGACGGGCGCCGCGGGATCACGCGGCGGAGGGTGCGGATCGGCGCGCTCGACCTGTTCATGCCCGATGTGTTGAAGCCCCAGGCGCGTCGCTGGCGAACCGCGCTGCGCGCGGCCGCGGCCGGCGAGCCGATGCCGGCGCTGCCGCCGGAGGCGGGCGTGGTCCTGCCCAGCCCCGGCGAGGCGGAGCGGCTGCTGCTCGCCCGGCTCGGCTTTCGCGCGCTCGGGCCGCAGATGCTGCGGGTCGATCTGGTCGAGCGGCTGGCGCGCCACGCGCACGAGGCGCGCGCGGGCAAGCAGGCACGGGTGGTGGATGAAGCCCTGGTTACCTCGCTCGGCCTCCAGCCGCCGGCGATCGCGCGGCTGATGAAGGAGCTCGGGTTCCGGCCTTCCACCGGCGAGGCGGGCTGGATCTGGCGCGGCCGGGCCCGCCCGCGGCCTGAGCCGAGGACCGATCCCTCCCATGCCTTCGCCGCGCTGGCCGGGTTGCGCCGCAATGGCTGACACCTTGCGGCTGGACAAATTCCTGTGGTTCGCGCGCATCGTCAAGACGCGCTCGCTCGCCCAGAGCCTCGCCGAGCAGGGACGTCTGCGCATCTCCGGCCGCACGATCGACCGCGCTCATTGCCCGGTGCGGGTCGGCGACGTGCTGAGCTTCGCGGTGCACGGCCGGGTGCGGGTGCTCAAGGTGGAGGCCCTGCCGGCCCGGCGGGGGCCACCGGCGGAAGCGCGGGTCTTGTATACGGACCTTACCGATCCTCCCCTGGAAGGGGAGGGGGACCAGCCGGAGCCTTTGGCGAAGGCGGATGGTGGAGAGGTGTCACCGTCGGAGGACATCCTCGACCGCTGACACCCCTCCGTCGCCCTTCGGGCGCCACCTCCCCCCGAAGGGGAGGAATTCAGCTGCATCGTTGACGCGCGGCGGCGGCGCGGACTAGGGCTCGCCCGTCGAGGAGAAGCCCCATGACCTATGTCGTCACCGAAGCCTGCATCCGCTGCAAATATATGGATTGCGTGGAAGTATGCCCGGTGGATTGCTTCTACGAGGGCGACAACATGCTGGTGATCAATCCCAGCGAGTGCATCGATTGCGGCGTGTGCGAGCCGGAATGTCCCGCCGAGGCGATCCTGCCGGACACGGAAGCGGGGCTGGAGAAGTGGCTGGAGATCAACGCCACCTATTCCGCGGAATGGCCAAACCTCACCCGCAAGCGCCCGTCCCCGGCGGACGCTGACGAGCATAAGGGCGAGGAAGGCAAGTACGACAAGTATTTCTCGGCCGAGCCCGGCCAGGGCGACTGACGCGGACCGCGACCGGCACGCGTCCGGTCAGCGACTTTTCAGCACCGGCAGGTTCTTTACCTTGGCGACGATGTCGGATTGCCGGTTGCAGCCGAGCTTGGCCGCGATGTTCTTGATTTGAGTCCGCACGGTGGCGAGCGCGACGCCGCGCTCTTCGGCGACCTGAGCGGGGCTGGCGCCCTCGGCCAATGCAACGGCAAGCACGCTTTCGGCAGGCGACAGATTGTACAAGGCGCGCATCCGCTCGGCGAGGCTCGGGTCCCGGGTCCAGCAATTGGGGCCAGCCAGCAGCACATGCCGACATCCGGCTTCGGCCGCCACCGCCAGTGCGGTCAGCTCCAGCCTGCGGCCGTCCGGACAGGTAAAGGCAGCCGCCCCAGCGGTGGGCGTCGCCGGGGCGAGCGCGCGCGCGATCAGCTGGCGCAGCAGCCGCTCTCCCTGCGCAGACGTGCCGATCAACAGGCTCTGGCGGAGCGCCAGGGCGCCGGACCGGGCGATCACTTCAGTGCCCGCCGTGTTGGCGTGAAGCAGGCGGCCGGTCGCGGAAACGAGCAGCATCGCCGTCCCGAGCGCGTCCATCATCGCGGTCACCGCGGTCGCGGTCACGGCGGTGCTGACCAGGCGCCCCCGCATCGCCAGCATCCGCCGCAGATGCGCGGCCGATGCCTGCAACGCCTCGACCGCGTCGGCCTCGAACGCGTTCTGGGTGCGGCCGCGCTGCAGCGCGATGAAGCCGCTGCCATATCGATTGTGGACGCGGACGCCGATCCCGCGGCAGGAATCGTCCCCGCCCGGGCGCAGCAGCTCATTGTAGAATTCGGACCGGCAGAAATCGCTGACCGGGACCAACTCTTCCAGGTTCATCGCCTCGTTCGGCGGCTGCCAGCGTTGGCTGGCCTGCATCCACGGATCGAGCGGCGCCCAGTGCGCGCCATATTCGGCGAGCATGTCTTCGGGAAAATAGCCGTTCTGCGACAGGATGGTCGAACGGCCGTCTTCGGTGACCCACTGGATCAGGCAGGAACGGGCGCCGAACCGATCGGCGAGGCGGACGGGCAGGGCGCGCAGGGCATCGTCGTCCAGGCTGGCGTCGTAAATCTCTTCCCGCGAAAGCCGTTCGTTCACTGCGTCCCCCGCTTCGATTGAGCCGAGCCGGTGCGAGATCGAGGCGATCTGTAACAGAATGTCGCGACCAAGCCCACAGTGCGGGCGACGGGCATGTTCCGGCGGCGGCAAAACAACATCGCGGGCGGGCCGTAACCCGCCGGCTCACCGCGCGTTGCGTCACCCTGCCGCAATCCAGCTTGCGCCCGCGCGCGCTTGGATCGAAAGGCGGGCGTCCCGCTTTTCGGTTCGGGACGCAAGAAGGCGGATGTGATGACGATGCGGCGTACGGGCCTGTTGCTCCTGATCCTGGCGCTCGGCGCCTGTGTTCCCCGATCCGAGCCGCCGGCCCCGCAACCCCGTCCGCAGCCGCCGGTGCAGACGCAGCCCCGTCCGCAGCCGCCCGCGCCGCCGGCCCCCGCTCCCGCGGACTGGCGCGACATGGCGCTGACGCCAGGTGGTTGGACCTATCGTTCGGGCGGGGACACGAGCGAAGCGATGTTCGGCGCCGGCGCGGGTCAGGCCGGCTTCATCGTCCGCTGCGAGCGTTCGCGCCGGCAGGTCAGCCTGTGGCGCGCCGGCGTGACCAGCGGCAACGTGATGACGGTGCGCAGCTCCTATGGCGCTCGCAACCTGCCGCTCTCGGTCCAGGCCCGGCCGGAATTCGTTTTCACGACGCTGCCCGCCGGCGACCGCTTGCTGGACGAACTCGCCTACAGCCGAGGCCGATACACGATCGAGGTGCCGGGCACGCCGATGCTGGTGATCCCATCCTGGCCCGAACCGGCCCGGGTGGTCGAGGATTGCCGAGGCTAATCGGCGCCGATCGCCAGCGGCAGATCGCGGTGCACATAGCCGGTGATCGGCGTTCCGGCGGGCACGGACGCGTCGCGTCCCTGCAGCAGCGAACCGATCGCGAGGATGAACACGCCCGTCATCGCGGGCGATCCGGTCGCGCCCGGGCCTGCGTGTTGGCGGCTGCCGTCCAGCCGGATGCGCCGGTCCCCAACCGTGACGTGGAGCAGCCGAAGCTCGAGCTTGCCCGATTTGGCGAGACCGCCGCGCGCGACATGGCGGGCGACTTCGCCGACCGCCTGCGCGCCCTTGGGGATCACGATGCGCCCGTTGACGCGCACATCCTCGCTTACCGCGAGATCGAAGCGGCTGCCCTGGCGGTGCGACTTGCTGTTGAGTTCGGCGAGCGTGACCATCGGCACCGGCGTTCCCGCGCGCAGCGTGAGCGGCGCCGGCGCGACGGCCTGATATGCCGCGATCCCCGCCAGCCAGGCCCAGCCGATCATTGCACCGCCAGCGCGGGCGCCGCGTTCGGGCCGGCCTGCGTGAAGGTCGATGTCGCCGGATCGAACATCATGTCTCCGGTCAGGTAGGCGTTGAAGATCTCGCCCGCCTTAAGCTTGGCGTTATTGCCCGGCGCGAGCAGGGCGAGCGGCGCGAGCAGCCCGAGCCCGATCGCGCCCAGCACGACCTGCTTGGTGCCCGATTCGCCCTTGGCCTGGCTTTCGCCGCTGATCGGAAGCTGCGCGCCGCCGACATCGACGTGCAGCAGGCGCACCGCGAGCTTGCCGGACTTGCCGCCCGCCCCGCTTCCTTCCGCGCTCAGCACTTCGCCCCACGCTTTCGCGCCGACCGGAATGATCGTCCTTCCCGCCACCACCACCGGCTCGTCGACCCGCAGCACGAACCGCTCGCCGGGCTTCACCGTTTTGGTGCTGACTTCGTTCAATACCATCAGCCGGATCAGCGTATCCTGCTCGACCAGGATCGTGTCGGGGGAGGCGGTCGCAGCGGTGGCGCCCGCGTCCCGAGCGGGCGCGGCGACGGGCACGGCAAGCAGGAGCGCGCAAGCCACGCTAAGCGAGACGGTCATGTTCTTCCCCTGATGTCACAACGCCCGGCGATCGGGCGTGCCGGCGATTATTGCGCGGCGGTCGGCTGCGTTGCGGCGGTCTGCGCCGGCCCCGTAAACCGCACGGCGGTACCGGTGGCGTTGGTCTTGCCCCAGCTCATAGCGCTGACGTGGGATTCGCCATATTGCGCCTTGATCACCGCGTCGGCGCCAAGCTTCTCGGCCCGCTCCCACAATTCCTTGTAGATCTTGCCCTGGCTGGCTTCCTTGCTGAAGATGGTCGCCTTGCGAACGCCGGCCTTGACCTCGCCCAGCACTTCATAGGGCCGATCGGTGATGTCGTGCGGAAAGACGGGCACGCCGACCGCTTCGTTGACGACCACATAATCCTTTTTCGGCTTGTCCTTGGCGACGGCCGGCTGCGCGGCGGCGAGCGCGGCGATGGCGAGCAACGGCGTGAACTTCGAAAGCTTCATGATTGTCCCCCCTGAGATCGCGCGCAAGTTGCGATAAAGCATCATGCTTGTCAATGACTTGGCCGGTTGCGGCGAACAAGGAGACCGACGATCCGCCCGGCGAGGCCTCGGCGCGAAGGGAGAAGTCTTATCCCCGACATTTATGATTACAAGACTTGATCACGTCCCCGCATCGACTCATACTCGATTCATCTTCAACAAGCGAAAGGAGGTGATCCGATGTCTCATGGTTCAGCAAAGGGGTCGGGTCTGCTCGTTCGGGGGACGGAAGCTTAAAGCTTCCCTAGGTCTCCCGGGCTGGAGCTTCCGGCCGCTGACCATGTCGAGGGGTCGTCGGGCATCAGCCCGGCGGCCCTTCAACTTATCTGGGGCCGGTTATCGGGGCCGGTTATCTGGGGCTCGCCGTTCCCGAGCCGGCCCGCGATCCGACCCTGCCAGAGCACGATCAACGGAACCACGATCAACTCCATCACCAGCCCGAAGCGATGGCCCGGGCTCGGCCAGCCGACCTGAGCCAATGACAGCAGGCGCGACAGGCCGCCGACCAGGATGATCGCGCCCAACGCGAGGAACACCGGCCGGTGCCGCTCGATCTGCGGAATGCAGGCCAGGAACACCAGGCCGGCGCCAAGCAGCAGGCCGGACAGGTAGCGGAAATGGCTATCGAGATCGACCGGCAGCGGCTCGGACACGCCCCTGATCACGCCGGCGCCGTCGATCACGCTGTGCGCGCCCATCGATAGCGGCACCAGGCAGGCGAGCGCGGTCGCCGCCTGGAGCAACTTTTTTTCCGTCTCAGCCTTCACGCGACTGCCTCCCCGCCCGAACATATTCCTCGCGCACCCGCACCACGCGAATCGAGATGTTCACTTCCCAGAAGAACAGGCTAAGCCCGCTGGTCAGCGCCGCCATCACCGCGATGAACAGCAAGGTCACCGGCATCGCGAAATCGAGCGCGCCGATGCTCGCCACGAACAGCACGATCACCATCACGCAGACCAGCATCGCCGATACGGTGCAGGACGCGATCGCCCATTGGCAGATCATCATGCGCCGGGCGAGCACGGCCAATTCGCCGATCTCGTCGCGCCGCCGGGGTTCGTCCGCGACCAGCACGTCGTCTTCCAGCGCCCGGACCCGATCGACGATCCGCGCTAGCCGGGTGGTGATGACGTTGAGCAGCCCGCTGATCCCGACGAGCAGGAAGACGGGCGTGATCGCAAGCTGGATGGTTTGCGCGATCTGGGACAGGTGCGTTGGCGCCATCCCGCCACCTGTGGGCGCGAGCGGCGCGGCGTCAACCGCGACTTGACGCAATCTCCACCATTGGCGGCTAAGCAGACGCGATCCGAACGAGGTCGCCCCAAGTGTTGCACAGCCCGATCACCCCCCCGCGCGCCGCGACGATCGCATGTGAGGCCGGCTTTTCAGCCGCGCTTGATGAGGCCGCGGCAGGCGCGGACCCGCGTCACGCATTTCTGCGCCGCGCCTGGTTTCAGGCGGCGGGCGGCGCCGCCGCCGTAACGCTCGTCAGCATTGGGCCGGATGGACGCGTGCTCGCCGCCCTTCCGACCGTCGCGACCGGGCCGCGGCTGCTCGGCATTCGCGCCGTGCCGGGCAGCTATTGGCCGCTGCGGAGCTTTCCAATAGCCGAGGACGCCCGCGATGCGGATCTGGCCGCGCTGCTGTCCCATCCGGCGCTCGGGCGGGCGTGGCGAGTGGGGCCGGTCAATGCGGACGATCCCAGCGCTTCCAGGCTTGTCGGTCTCGCGCGCCTGCTCGGCTGGACGGTGCTGGAACGCCGGATCGCGACCAGCTTCGTGCTGGACATCGGGCCAGCGCGCGCGGCCGGGCCATGGCCTCGTTCCTCGACGCTAAAGAAGAACCGCTTCCACGAAAAGCATCTCGCCGCCCACGGCGCGCTGGCTTGGCGCTTCCTGTCCGGCGCCGACTGGACGCCGGCCTTATTCGACGCATTGGCGCAAGTGGAGGCGGCGAGCTGGATCGGCGAGCGGCCGGACGCCGATGCCAAGTTCACGGCGCCGCGCCAGCGGGCGATCTGGGAAGCGGCGGCGAGCGACCCGCTGCTGGCGGGCGCCATGCATGTCGGCCTGCTCGAAGTCGGCGGCGTGCCGGCGGCGTTCAGTTTCGGAATAGAGGCGGGCCGGACCCGCTATTGCATCGCCACCAGCTACGATCGGCGCTTCGCCAAGCACAGCCCCGGCAAGCTGGTCAGCTACCGCACCTACCTCGACGCGGCCGATCGCGGCATCAGCTTCTTCGACGACGGCGCCGGCGATGGCGGACACAAAAGCGTGATGGGCGAAACGCCGGGCCCGGAAATCATGGACTATCTCTTCGTCCGTGGCCGCGCGCTCGCGGCGGTGCTGCGGCCCCTGTGGGCGCGCTCGGGACGGTGACACAAACGATTCCGGGTTGATCTCCACCTCCGCTTAGGCTGAGCCCGTCGAAGCCCTGTCCCTCATGCCTGCGTGATAGAAAAGGCAAGCCATCGACGAGCTCAGGCCAAGCGGATGGTTGAAGCTAGCCAATCGTGAGCAGGCCCTAGTCACACAAAGGGCGCGCCCGCCGGTGCGGACGCGCCCCTTTTCTGAGCAAAACCCGGCTTAGTAGGTCGAGCCGCCCGTGCTGCTCGTGCCGACGCTCGACGACGAGCTCCCGCCCGACAGGTCCTCGTTCAGCCGGCGGAACGTATCCGCGCCTTCGCGGACGCTGTCATAGCATTGCTGCACGATGCTCCGCGCCTGCTGCGACAATCCTTCGTCCTTAAGCGCCGCTTCCCACTTGCCGGCGAGGTAGGTTTCGCCATGATCGACTTCGCTGACGATCGCCTTGTCGTCGCTGCCCGTCACTTTGTCCTTGAGCGACAGAAACGCGCGGTGCGCGGAGGCGAGCACGCTGCCATCGTCTTCCGGGTTGCCGCCCATCGAGCGAACCGCCTCGCGCAGTTTGGAGACGACCTGCTCGCGCTCGTTGGCGCGCTCCAGGAATTGCGAGCTGAAGCGGCTGCTGGTCGCTTCCTGTGCCGAGCGGCGATAGCCGTCGACGCTGTCGATCGTGGTTTCGATCAGGCCGTTCAGAACGGAAATGTCGTGCGAACTGCCGCCGCCGGTGCCGGTGGTTGGTTCCAGCATAGATGATATCCTCTCGTGATGGGTTGGTCCTGACACGTAACGCCTCGAAATCGGGAAGAGTTGCCGTGCCTCGTTAACAAAAGCCGGCGCCGGAACGGGCGCGACGGGCCCCGCGTTTGCCCCTGTAGAAGAGGAGAAACTCGCGATGATCGAGGATAGCGAGCGCGGCCGCCGGGCCAGCGTGGACCGCGAGACCGGCGAAGTGCATGGCAGCGGCTCGGGCGCCGGGGGCAACGGCAATCCGCGCGAGGATTATGATTCGCACGCCTATCAGGGTGGCGGCGGCGCCAAGGCGAGCGGCGGCCCCAAGCCGATCGACCAGGCCGAGCGGCGGCCCCACGCCGAAGAAGGTCCCGACCAATGAGCGGCGGCGGGACCGGCCATCCGCTCCCGGCCAGCGACGAAGCGCGGCACGGCGAGATTCCGGAAGGACTGGAGCACGAGAAAGGTGAGGGCGACGATGCCGAGCCGGTTGCCACGCCGCACCCGCAGGCGGTGAACCCGGACGGCACGCCTTATGCTTATGACGATCTCGGCCGCGGGCCGGGCACGGAGGAACCGCCGCGAACGGCGTGACGTTCGTAAGTCCGAGATTGTTTCAGGAGGTTCAGATGGCGAACGAAATTCCGACCGGCGGCACCCAGGCCGGCGGCGGCCCCGGCAAGAGCGATCAATCCGCGCCCGGCGGCAGCAGCGGCACCGGCGGCTATGGCAAGGGCCAGAACCAGGCCAATCACCAAGGTCAGGGCGATGCCGCGGGCGGCGCGCAAAGCGGCTATGGCAGCGGCCAGGACCTCGATCGCGGCGCTGCATTCGATGCGCAGCAGGGCGGCGGACGTTCGGCCGACGATGTCGACGACGATCAAAGCCCGGCCGACAAGCGCGACGCCGAGCAGACCGCACAGGCCGACGAATTCCTGGCCGATCAACAGGCGCACCAGGATCGCGGGCAGAGTGACGCGGAAACCGAAGTCGAATCCTGATCGGTCCGATTCAGGGACGCTCACGTCAGGTGCAGGGCCGGCGGCGGAACTTGCCGCCGTGGGATGTGTTCGTGGGCGCAACGAAATCGGAGGTGCAGGTGGCAAAAGGCAAGGCAGGCAAGGACGGCAAAGGCGGCAAAGGCGGCAAGAGCGGCGCGAATAAGTCCGGCTCAGCCCATGACGGTCCGGACAAAGCGTCGGAGCAGTCGAGCAGTGCCGGCGCGTCGCCCGGCGTGACCGACCGCATTCCGTCGGCGCTGCGTGAGGTCGGGCAACGCGCCGCCGAGCTTGCCAACAATCCGGTAGCCCGCAGCATCGTGGCCGCCGGCCTGGTCACCGCCGCCGCCGCGCTCACCGCCAACCAGAAGGCGAGGGACGGCGCCCGCAAGGCGGCTTCGGACGTCGCCGACGCGGCCGACGACGCGGCCGAGAATGCCAGTCGCCTCGGCGCGGCGTTGGTGACGGCAGCCACCGAAACTTTCCGGACTCTATTCGCCAAGGCCGGGGGCACCGGCTCAGGCGCCGGCACGACGGCCACGCCTGCGCCCGAGCCGGAGGAAGCCGAACTTCCGCTTACTACCCCGCGCCCGCGCGGCGGCGGTGCATCGACTGCCGGCAAGGAAGGCGGCGGCGGCGGCACCAAACGGGCGGCCAGAGGCGCCGACAAGCCTGGCAGCGGCAAGCCCGGGAAAGCCAAAGCGGCTTCGCCGAGCGACAGCGCCGACTCCAGCGGAGCCGGGCGCAAGCCCGCCCGCAAGCGGGGCAATGTCGAAGCGGTCGGGGGTCAAGGCGTCGGCAACGCCGGCAGCGCGGGTGATCTGGGGCCCGGGAGCGAAGGCTCGCCGGGGCTCGGGACAGAGGGCGGCGGGAGCTGAAGCGCGGGACTTTTTTCGACGAACAAACATCCGCGCCGCTGATTGGGGTCGCGGGTATACAAACAGGGAGACGACAAATGGACCATCATCCGGATACGCCGCGCAATCGCGGGGACAAGGACGCGCCTCATTTCAGCCCGGTGACGCCATCGGAGGACGTGCGCACGATCGCGATCAATCAGGTTGCCTGGGGTGCGATCTTCGCGGGCGTCGCGATTGGCCTCATCACGCAATTGCTGCTGAACATGCTGGGCGTCGGGATCGGTCTCGCCACCCTGGATCCGGGCACCGCCGATAATCCGAGCGCCGGTGGCCTGTCGATCGGCGCCGGCATATGGTGGGTCCTGTCCGGCATCATCGCTTCCTTCGTCGGCGGCTGGGCGGCCGGCCGGCTCGCGGGCAAACCCCGGGAGAATACCGGCGGCTGGCATGGGCTGATCTCGTGGGCGGTGACTTCGCTCATCATCGTTTATCTGCTGACCAGTGCGATCAGCGGCATCATTGGCGGCGCGTTGGGCACACTTGGCAGCGTTGCCGGTGGAGCAGCGCGAGCCGCCTCCACCGCCGCCACCGTTGCGGCTCCAACCGTCGCGAACAATGGCGGCCAGATCGCTGACGCGGTCGACTCGCAGGTCCGCTCCGCGACCGGCGGCTCGGGCGTCGGCGAAATCGCGAACACTGCAACCGCCGTGGTCAGCGGCGCGGCCAGCGACGATCCCGCCCAGCAGGCTCAGGCGCGCGAACAGGCGGCTCAGGCGTATGCGCAGGCCAACGGAGTCCCGATCGAACAGGCCCGCGCGGAGGTCTCTCGCACCGAACAGCAGACCAGGGTCAAGGCCACCGAGGTCAAGCAGCAGGTCACGCAGGCCGCCGACACTGCGGCGGGCGCAGCCTCGGCAGCGGCGTTGATCAGCGCCATCTCACTGCTGCTCGGCGCTCTCGCCGCCTGGTTCGGCGGCCGTCGCGGCGCCGTGCAGCCGACGATCACGCCACGCACGCAAGCCTGAACGGGGAAGCAGGCGAGGGGTGGTCGACAGGCCGCCTCTCGCCCCTTCTGTGTTCCACCTGCCTACCCACTCGCGATCGGCCCGATCAAGGGGCCTTCGGTGGGCAGGGAAATTCGGTAGCTGAAAGGAAAGGCGATGATGCGCTTGCTGGCGGTTCTGGCCCTGATCGGCCTGTCGGGCTGTTCGAAGCAGGAGGCGGTCAGGACCGGGCTGATCGATGCCGGCGTGAGCGGGCCGGTCGCCGATTGCATGTCGGCCGAGATGGCGAAACGCCTGTCCGTCGCGCAATTGAGAAAGCTGTCCCGAGCCGCAGCCCGGCCGGGAGAAGCCAGCAGCGGATTGACCGTGTCACAATATATCGATCGGGCGAACCGGGTCGGTGATCCGCAGGTTGTCGCGGTCACCGCCGCCGCCGCCGCTTATTGCGCCGCGATCCGTTAGAGTGCGATCGACTGGGTTGATCGTTAACCAGCTCCGCTCAGGCTGGGCGGCTTTCAGTCACCTGCCCGGAATTGCTACCCTTGAGCCTGTCGAAGCCTCTTCTCAGAGCGCCTGTCCGGCTTGGCACCGCTCCAGCTCCACTACGTCATGCGCGCAGAAGACATTCACATCGCGCCGCCGCTCGACCGAAAGCGCGCGAACCCGTTCGAGGTTCTGAAGGCGCAGCGTGCGGTCCGTTTCCATCATCGTTTGATAGAAACGAAGGCCCGGCGTGCACTTGCGCTTCGGCCCGCGCACTTCCTCCCGGTAGAAATAAGCGTCGGCGGCGTAGAACAGCCAGCCGGGACCATCCTTCACCGCGACACCGGCATGACCCCAGGTATGGCCCGGTAGCGGCACCAGCAGGATTTCAGGGGGCAGTCCTTCCAGGTCGCGGACCGTTTCGAAGCCGAACCAGGGCTCGCCCGCGCTGCTGTAACGCCGCCAGGTCCCGACCTCGTTCCACTGACGCTCGCGATATCGCTGGCGGGGAATGAAGCCGGGCTTCGGGCCGGTCGCGGCGCTCCATTCCTTGTCCATTAGGTGGACGGCGGCATGCGGAAAGTCCTCCAGCCCGCCGGCATGGTCGAAATCGAGATGGCTGACGATGATATGGCGGACGTCGCTGCCCTTGAACCCCATCGCCTCGATCTGCCGGATGGCGGTGTCCTGTTCGCGCAGGCGGATGCCGTTCAGCGCGCGGAAGAATTTTGGAATGCGCTGGTTCGGTGGCGCGTGCGGGTGATGGACATCCTTCAGGCCATAGCCGGTATCGACCAGCACCAGACCGTGCGCGTCCGTCTCGATCAACAGGCAGTGGCAGACGAGGTGGCCGAGCGGCCCCTTGCTGCGGCCGTCGAACAGGGCGCCGCCGACCGGGCAATCGGTGCCGCAATTGAGATGATGAATCCGCACGCCTGGCGCTCCTCGTTCCGAAAGATGCAGCGCAAACGAAAAGCGGGGCGGCTTGTTCAGCCACCCCGCTCTCCAACGCGTTACAAGCCTTGCGGCAGAACCTTAGCGGCAGCGCAGGCCCCGGCTCTTGTCGAGCTCACGGCCGAGCAGGGCACCCGCAGCAGCGCCCGCGACGGTGCCGAGCGTCCGGTTGCGTCCGCCGTCGATCGCGCGGCCGGCAAGCGCACCCGCGGCGCCACCAACGATCAGGCCGGTCGTGCCGTTCTTGCGGCGGCAGCGCGTGCGGCCCTGGGAATCGCGCCAGGTCTTGCCCTGATAATAGCCTTGGGCCTGGGCCGGCGTCGCGACGGCGACCGGCAGCGTCAGCGACGCGGCGGCGAAGGCGAGAGCGAATTTACGCATGTTACTTGTCCTTTGCTAGGAAACACATCCGACGAACGCGGCGATTGTCGCACCGGTTGCATGAACTGAAAACAACAAGGGCAAAGGGCTGGGTTCACGCCTGAGCGCGGCCGATCACTCGCCCAGATTGTGGTCCAGCGTCATCTGTGCGTTCAGCAACTTGGAGATCGGGCAATTCGCCTTGGCGTCTTCGGCCAGCGCGGCGAAACGTTCCGGATCAATGCCGGGAACCGTCGCGTTCAGGACCAGGTCGGATCGGCTGACCTTGAACCCGTCGCCATCTTTCTCGAGCTTGACCTTGGCGCTGGTTTCCAGCGTGCCTTCGCTCAGGCCTTCCTTGGCGAGCGCGAACGACAAGGCCATCGTGAAACAGGCCGAATGGGCGGCCGCGATCAGCTCCTCGGGATTGGTCCCGGCCTCCTCGCCGAACCTCGTGTTGAAGCCGTAGGGCTGGTCGGCCAGAACGCCCGACTGGGTCGAAACCGATCCCTTGCCGTCCTTGCCGAGCCCGACATAACGGGCGGTTGCGGTGCGTGTGAACATGAAGGCTCCCTTGTCTGTCACAGCTGAACCCGCCGCGTGGGATTTGGGTTCGTCAAACGCCGAGTCTCTGCTTATGCGAAATGCTGCACTGCAAGAGGGACGCTCGATTGCTCGATGAAGGCCAATCCGCGCTCGGCGCGCTCCTGTTGGACCTGCGCGAACGGGATTACCGGTTCGTGGCGCCGACGCCGGCAACCCATGCCCGCGTCGTCGCGCGCCCGGACAGGCAGTTGGCGCGGGGCCTTCGCGACGTGTTCGGTTGGAGCCTGCCGTTCGCGCCCGGCCTGCTCCCGCCCGCGATGCTCGCCAACCTCGAGCGAGCGGACGCGGTGGAAGCGGCCGGCGACCTGCTCAGGAGCAAGGTCCGCGTGTCCAGCCTCGGCGATCACCTGTTCCTCCACTCGGCCTTTCCGACGACGGACGAGAACAGCGTGTTCTTCGGCCCGGATAGTTACCGCTTCGCCGATTTCATCCGCGCCGAACTGACCGGCGAACCGATCGGCCGAGTGGTGGACATCGGCGCGGGCTCGGGAGTCGGCGGTCTCGTCGCCGCCTCCCATGCACCTGCTGCGCGCATCACCCTGCTCGATGCGAACCCGGCCGCGTTGCGCCTGGCCGCGGTCAATGCCCAGCATGCCGGCATCGAGGTCGAGTTAATCGAAGGCTGCGGGGTCGAGGACGTCCCCGGCAATGTCGATCTGGTGCTCGCCAACCCGCCTTACATGATGGACGAGGACGGCCGCACTTACCGCGACGGCGGCGACCTGCATGGCGCCCGCATCTCGCTCGATTGGACATTATCCGCGGCGCGGCGACTGGCGCCGGGCGGCCGGGTGCTGCTCTATACCGGAGTTGCGATGGTGGACGGCCGCGACGAGCTCAAGGCAGCCTTGGAGCGCGAACTGCCCGCTCTGGGCTGCACCCTGCGTTACCGCGAGATCGATCCGGACGTGTTCGGCGAGGAACTGGACGAACCCGCCTACCGCGAGGTGGAGCGGATCGCGGCGATCGGCGCGGTGGTCACCCGACAAACCTAGCGGGTAGTTTGCTCCGGTCCGACATAGTTTCCGCCCAGGCTGAGCTTGTCGAAGCCCTGCCCTGTCTTCTCCGCCCTAAGAAGGGCAGGCCTTCGACAAGCTCAGGCTAGGCGAAGAATCTATGGGCCTACTCAAACCGGACTCGCAGCCGCTCTGATGCTCAGCGCCGCTTACCCAGCGACGGTGATGTCCACCTTTTCCACCCATTCCGGGTAGAAGGCCGGCTCGCGGTTGGACCAGCCGGGCGCGGTGGCGGCGGCTTCGCTGATCGACTGGAGCAGCGAACGGCGGCGTTCCGGATGGAGATGCGGCAGCGCGGCGGCGGCGCAGAAGGCACCCGGCAGCCAAGGCCGCACGGCCGCCCCGATCAGCCGCTCGTACAGGAAGCGATAGGATGCGAAATCCGGCAAGCGGTCCTGCCCGAGGTCGAACGCGGTCATCGTCACCAGCGGGCCCATCAGCGGCTCCATCGCGTCCAGACCGCTATCGTCCGGCACATAATCGCGAATATGATCGAGCCGGCCGTAAATCTTGGCCTGGGCGCGGATGCTGGCCGCTTCGCCGACATCGCGCGACCAGCGCTTGATCGCGTCGCGGCGGCCCAGCCCCACGTCCAGCGAGCGCCGGATATAACGCTGCGTGCCCTTCGGGAAGCTCCCGAATTCCTTGATTTCGGCTAAAGTCAGCTGCCCGTCCGCCGGCTTCGTGTTCGTCGCCATGACCCCACTCCCTTGAACCTCGCGGAGATCATTGCGCCCCCAAGACTTACCAAGCGCTTAACCTTGTCCCCGCTCCCCGTTCATAAAGAATCAGATTAGCGGCCGGCCCGCAACGCAATTCGTGCGGGGCTGCGGCGGGACGTACCGACTGTCACATCCCGGCAACATGGATCAGGTCCGCTCCGCAAGGAATATGCGGCTCCCAACCGGCCGCGACCTGCTTGTCCAGAACGAAATCGCGGACGGCACCCGTGAAGATGTCACGCGCCCGGCCGACCGTCTTAGCTCGGATGGGCGGACAGAGGATCCTCGTCGGCCACGCCCGACTCGGCTTTTGCTTCGGCTTCCGGCTGATCGCCGCCCGTGCCTCGCGCCTCCGCTTCCGGATCGGGCGGCGCGACCGACATCTTCTCCATCATCGTTTCGTCAACCAGCTGTTTCTTGTCCTGCGCCATCTTGCGTTCCTTTATTGAAGGATTGGGAGCGTGCCTGGTCAACGTGCCGGCCCTTGGGTCGATCCCCGGGCCAGACAGGCGGGCGCAGACGCCGACGGTCGCGCCGGAACGAACTGGTCATTCTGACGATTTCAGCAAGGCAGGCATTCGGGACATCGCAACGCATGACGGAAGAACAGGAAGTCGCGGCGATCCCGCTGGTCGAGGAGCGGATCCAGGTCTCCAAGCGTCAGGTCGAGACCGGCCGGCTGAAGGTCCGCGTCGCGGTTGGCGAGCGCGAGGAGCAGGTGCCGGTCGAGCTCGCCCATGACGAGGTCGAGGTCAGCCGAGTGCCGCGCAACCAGCCCTTGTCCGCGCTGCCGAGCGTCCGGATCGAGGGCAACGTCACCATCATCCCAGTCGTCGAGGAAGTGGTGGTGGTCGAGAAGCGGCTGATGCTCGTCGAAGAGATTCACGTCCGCCGCAAGACGGTCAGCAGCACGCAGACGATCCCCGTGCGCTTGCGTTCCGAAGAAGCCCATGTCGAGCACGGCGACGCCCGGTCCGAAGAAAGCCTGCCATGATCCGCACCGTCACCGCCTTGTTCGACGATACCGCCGAAGCCGAAGCCGCGATGGAGCGGTTGACCGGCCAGGTGCGCCTGATGAAGGGCGCGATCGTGACCTGCGGCCCGGGCGAGAAGCCGGAATTCGGAACCATCTATCTCAGCCGTGCGCAGCGCGAAGCGTGCGAAGGCGAGCTGGCGGATGGTGGATCGCTGCTGATTGCGCAGGTCGAGGGCAATGAGGCCGCGGAGCTCACCGTCGATCTTCTCGATCGACACGCGTCGGACGGCAGCGCGGGGGCGAACGATTCCGCGCCAGCTATTCCATTGCGGTCGTCGCCCGCGCCGATCGGCCAGCCTCGGCCCGCGCCGACGCCGGCCCGGGCCGCGGGTGTGCCGATCTCGACCTCCAGCCGCCGCCCGGAGTCGGTCGTCGCGGAGACCGAACCAGCGCCCGCTGCGCAGTCCAAGCCCGCTCCACCTGAACCCGCTCGGACGCCGCAGGTCGCTCAGGCGGCCGCTGCTCGCCCGGCACGACCGATAGAGGCTGAAGAGCGGATCCCGATCGTCGAGGAGGAGCTGCGCATCGGCAAGCGCGCGCTGGTTCGTGGCGGCGCGCGAGTCCATTCCTTCATGGAAGAGGTTCCCGTCACCGAGCAGGTCGAGCTCCTGGAGGAACGGACGAGCATCGAGCACCGGCCGGTCAACCGCCGCCTGACCGAGGAAGAGATCGCCGCGAGCGGGCTGTTGCAGGACCGCGTGGTCGAAATCGCGCAGATGCGCGAGGAAGCGGTCATCACCAAGGAAGCGTTCGTCCGCGAGGAGCTGGTGGTCAAAAAGACGATCGAAAAACGCGTCGAGCAGGTTCACGAGACGATCAGGCGCACCGCGGTCGAGATGGAGCGGCTGGAGCCCGAGCTGGCTGGCGGCGCGGAAGACCGGCCCATCCGGCGGGGCTGAGCGCGGACTCGTCTCCGCCCTGCTTCTGCTGTAGTTTGCCGGGAACGGCAGGGAGGCGGACGATGGGGGCAGGGGCTGCACGGTTCGACATGGCGATGGTCGCGGCCTTGCTGCTGCTGGCGGGATGTTCGAGAGCATCCCTGCTTGGTGGGCCGGGACCGGAAGCGGCCCATCATGCCTCGCCGGCATCGAGCGAGCGAACGGCCGAACTCGTCACGATGCGCAAGTTCAAGACGGCCGACGCCTGCCACGCCCAACTGATTGCGCTCGCTCACCTCGACGGACCGGACCGGCTGATCCGCATTTCCGACCTGGAAGTGCGCGGCTATCATTCGACGGGCGAAGCCGCTGCGGCCGTGCATCACGAATATAGCTGCGTCGGTGGCCAGTTGCTGGAGCGAAGCTGGACCGGCGCCAGCTCCGCGGCTCAGGCGCCGCATTCCGCGCCGGAGCACTGAACGCGCTCTACCCAGAGCCAGGTGAAGGTGGCGACCGACGCCGAATCGCTGATCGATCGAAACACGATGGGAAGGAGCCGTGCCCGCCAGCATGGGCGAGATGCGACATGGTACGTGTTGAGGGCTGAAGGACAGAGAAAGGAACGAAGCAGGAATCTCCTCGTTCGATGCTGACCCATCGGGAAAAAGGAAGCGAGATGTCCAAGCGTGAACTGATCGAGCCGCACCAAGGCGATAAACGCTACGTACGCCGCGACGAGGAAGGCCGCTCCACCGAGAGCGACGACGTCTCGCGCTCGCTGTCACAGGACGTCAAGCAGCACGCGAAGACGAAGAAGCCGCTGAACGAAGGCGACAAGGGGGATTGACGATCGGGCCAAGCTTCAGATCAGCTTTTCCCGCTCAATCGTTCGATCTACCCGCCTGGCTGCTCAATTCGTTGAGCGTTGCCACAATCTGAGGTTCCAACTTGTAGATGTCGGTCAGCGCCGACATCGGGTGCCGCACCTCCGCCTTGCCTGCGAAGGTGCCGACGTAACGCGTCGTCGGACTGTTGAAATGCAGGCGCGCCAGCGTCTTGCGGTTGTTGTCGTCGAGCAGGATCGCGCAATAACTTTTCGAGTCTCGGATCACGACCCGCTTGGGATCGACGTGACGCGCGGCGATCGCCTGAATGATCCGATAACCGCCGATCTCATCCTCGGTCGTGATCACGCCGTCGCCCAATTCCGAAGGATCATCCGACGTTCCTTCCTCGATCGGGGAGGGCTCGGGATTGGCGACGTGGAGCGCGGACGTCAGGCGCTCGTTGACGCGATCACGGATCAGCTGCGCGATCGAATTTGTCAGGATCGGCTGGAGCTGCTCCCGGACGGCGGCGGTGAATTGCATATTGCCCACGCGCTTGGCGATGAGCCGCACGAATTCGTCGGACGGCTGCGCGAACTCACGCTCGATCTCGATCCGGAACTGGCTTTCCAGCTTCAGCCGGCCCGCTTCGGCGATGATCGCGGCGATGTCGAACTGGCTGCGCGTAAACCGCTCAAGCGTCGCCGGGTCAGACCGCTTGATCGCGTCCAGCGAGAAGATGAAAAAGGGCTTCTCGTCCATCTTGTTGGGCTGCTCGGTATCCGAGTAGAACTTGTACACGACACCGTTGGTGAGCACGGCCACCCGCGCATCGGTTGTCGAGAAGTAGCGGAACAGCTGCGACGCGTGCTTCAGGTCGAGATCGACAGAGGACGGCTTACATTCGACCAGGATGTTGACCTTGCCATCGGCGCACAGAGCGTAGTCGACCTTCTCACCTTTCTTGATGCCGACATCGGCGGTGAATTCCGGAATGACCTCGGATGGGTTGAACACGTCGTAACCCAACGCTTGGAAGAAGGGCAGCACGAGTGCGGTCTTGGCCGCTTCTTCCGTGAGCAGAAGCTCCCGATGTTGCGCAGTGCGCTTCTCCAGCTCCACAAGCCGTGTCGCTAAGTCCATGATCTACCTCCCCCAGTTGCGCCGATGCTGACGCGGGCGGGGGGTAATGGCAAGAGGCTGTGGGAGCCGGCAACTGCTCGGAACTGAGCTTAGACGCTCAACTCATGCCCGAAAGGGGGAGGGGCTTCGCTTACGCCGGATTATGCTTGGCCAGGAACTTCTTCATTTCCTCCAGCAGCTGGATGCGGTCTTCCTCCAGCGGGAGGTGGTGGGTGTTGCGGGGCTGTTCGAGGTAAACGAAGTCGCGGCCTTCGACCTTGCCGGCGCTTTTGAGCCGCGCGACCAGGTTGCGCGATTGGGAGACGGGGACGCGGTCGTCCTTGGCGCCGTGAACGATCATGATCGGGATCGAAAACTGCTTGGCGAAGCGGGCCGGCGACACGTCGGCCAGCTGTGAAGCCGCCGAGCCGATGTAGGAGGAGCCATAGCGGCCGAGATAGTTGCGATCATAGGCGACCATCTCGGGCAGATCGTGAACGCCAGCGCCCGAAATCGCGCAGCGATAGCGCGTGCCGTCACGCTGGGCGGCGCGGGAGGCCGCATAGCCGCCATAAGACCAGCCGAACATGCACACCCGCTTTGGGTCCGCGACCCCTTGAGCGGCCAGGTGATCGACCGCGTCGTTCAGATCATCCTGCATGCGGTTGCCCCAATTGCCGTCCGAGCCCGCTTCCCATTGCTTGCCGAAGCCGCTGGACCCAAGAAAATTTGGCTGAATCACCGCATAGCCGAGCTCTGCCAGCGGCTGCGCCCACATGTCCCAGCTTTCCGAATCGCGTGCCCACGGGCCTCCATGAGGGAGCACGATCAGCGGCAAGTTCTTGTCGCCCTTAAGGCGCGGCATGGTGAGCACCGCGGACACGGTGCGGCCGTCGCCGGTGCGGTAGCGCACAGTGCGCACCTTGTTGAGCTTCATGTCCTTGAGTTCGGTATTCGCCCAGCCAATGCGCTTGAGACCACCCGTTTCCGTCTGGAACAGATAGTAGGCGCCGGCCTGATCGGGGCCACCGACCTTGACCACGATATTCTCGGCCGGCGCGTCGATCGAGGCGATCTCCGCCTGGCCCGGCCCGAAGCTCCCGTCGAGCACGGACTGAATTTCCTTCAGCCGCGGCGTGAACCAGATGTGACGTTCGCGATCCTCGACGACCGTGATCCGCTCCAGGGCCTTTCCGGCCCGGTCCGCCGCGACTGCCTCGACGTCATAGCCCTTGGCGCCATAGATTTTGCGGCCGAGCTGCATTGTATTGAGGTCGAGCTCATAAACCTCGCTGAAGCCGCTGTTGCGGCTGCGCACCAGGGCCTTGTCGCCGGGCAGGAAGATGAGCGGCACCGGAGCTTCATCATATTTACCGGTCTTTTCTCGGATGATCGTGCGAAAGTTGGTCTTCTCGTCCGGCCTGTACAGCGCGGTCAGCTTCCCACTGGCGCGATCGAAATAAGTGCCCATCCGAACCACGCCGTCGCCGTCGGCATACCAATCCGTCACCGTCGGATGGGGCGAGATGACGCGCTTCTCGCGCCCGGTGACCACGTCCACCTCGATCACTTCGGGCTTGAACAGCCGTTCCGTGCCCGTACGCCCGGTGAAACGGGCGAGCAGGATACGCGGCGGGCCCGACGCGGACCGCCACAGCACGTCGCCGGCGTTGACGAACGCGCCGCGCCAGCCGAGCGGGGTGACCTTGCGGGTCTGGCGATTGTAGCCGATCACCCGGATCGCGTCATATTTCTGGCCGTCGAGATCCTCGCGCGCGGAGATCCAGACCAGCAGATTGTCCGCGTCGATCCAGCGCCAGCGGATCGTGCGAACGTCGCCGCGTTTGTCGAACTCGCCATCCTTGGCAATCAGATCGGGCTTGGCGTTCGGATCGTCGAGCGGCAGCAAGGCGAGATATTGCGCGCCGCCGCTGCGCACCTTCGCGGCGAGCATCTTGCCATCGGTCGAAATTGCCGGGCCCTCGATCGACGGCAGCTTGCCGAACGCAGCCAGCGGCAGCGGCGCGGACGGCGCAGCGGCCACCGGCTTCATCTGAGCAGGGGCGGTGGTGGCTGCGGCCAAGGCGATCAGGCTGGCGAAAACAAAGCGCTTCAAGATGCATCCCCAACATCGAAACTGTTGAGGGACCTATGATAAATCACCGCAGCCAATGCGCAAGCGAACAAGAGTGCGACCAATGCTGCTAGTCATGCCGGCGAACGCCGGGACCCAGTCGGAAGTGGTTCTGGGTCCCGGCTTTCGCCGGCATGACTACATGTTGGTGGAAGGGGATCGAAACCGAGCAGGGTTACGGCGACGTCGTGCCAATCGGGATTGTCGCGCTCGATCAGCTCGAGCTTCCACGCGCGTCGCCTTTCCTTGATGCGCCGTTCCCGCACGATCGCATCGCTTACGTCGTGGCAGGTTTCGACCCAGACCAGCAGTTTCACGTTGTGGCGCTTCGTAAAACCCGGGATCGAACCCGTCCGGTGCTCGTACACGCGCTTCGGGAGGTCGGTTGTGACACCGGTATACAACGTGCCGTTGCGACGGCTGGCGAGGATGTAAACGTAGCCGGCCACTGCAGCGTCTAGTCATTAGTCATCCCGGCTTCCGCCGGGATGACTCAGGGGTGAGCGGCCCGGAAAAGCTCGCCCAAAAGCCTCTGTCGGAACTACCGCATCAAAAGCGAGTCATCCTGGCGAACGCCGGGACCCAGTCGGGCGCGGTGCTAGGCCCGGCTTTCGCCGGGGTGACTGCAGACTGCTTCAAGCCCCGCCACCCGCCAGCGCGGCCAGCAGCAGCAAGGCGACGATGTTGGTGATCTTGATCATCGGGTTCACCGCCGGCCCGGCCGTGTCCTTGTAGGGATCGCCGACCGTGTCGCCGGTCACCGCGGCTTTGTGGGCTTCGGAGCCCTTGCCGCCGTGATTGCCGTCTTCGATATACTTTTTGGCATTGTCCCAGGCGCCGCCGCCGCTCGTCATTGAGATGGCGACGAACAGGCCGGAGACGATCACGCCGAGCAGCAGCGCGCCCAGCGCGGCGAAGCCCTGATCGCGGCCGGCGATGGCAGCGATGACGAAGTAGACGACGATCGGGGCCAGCACCGGCAGCAGGCTGGGGATGATCATCTCCTTGATCGCCGCCTTGGTGACCAGATCGACGGTTCGGGCGTAATTGGGGCGGCTGGTGCCGTCCATGATGCCCGAATTTTCGCGGAACTGGTTGCGGACGTCGATCACGACGTCGCCCGCCGCACGGCCGACGGCGGTCATGCCCATCGATCCGAACAGATAAGGCAGCAGCGCGCCGAGCAGCAGGCCGACGACCACGTACGGGTTGGACAGCGAGAAATCGACACCGCGCGGGCCGATGCCGAGCTCGGTCGAGAATTCCTGCAAGTCGGTCGTGTAGGCGCCGAACAGGACCAGGGCGGCGAGCGCGGCCGAGCCGATCGCATAGCCTTTGGTGACCGCCTTGGTGGTGTTGCCGACCGCATCGAGCGCGTCGGTGCGGGTGCGCACATCCTCTTCCATGCCGGCCATTTCGGCGATGCCGCCGGCATTGTCGGTGACCGGGCCGTAGGCGTCGAGCGCGACGACCATGCCGGCGAGCGCCAGCATCGCGGTGGCAGCGAAGGCGATTCCGATCAGGCCCGCCAGCTGGTAGGAGATGATGATGCCGACGCAGATCACCAGGGTCGGCAGCGCGGTCGATTCAAGGCTGATCGCGAGGCCCTGAATGACGTTGGTGCCGTGGCCGGTGACGGAAGCCTTCGCGATCGAGCGGACCGGGCGGAAGTTGGTGCCGGTATAATATTCGGTGATCCACACCAGGGCGGCGGTGACGGCGAGGCCGACCAGGCAGGACCAGAACAGGTCCATGCCGGTGAACCCGCCGGCGACGGCGGCGCGAGCAACCTGGCCTTCGACCTCGGGGCCGGCGGCCTCGCGGGCGCTGCCAATGACTGCGTTCATGTCGCCGAGCGTTTGCGCCATTACGTACCAGATGGCCGGGATCGAGAGGATCGCGGTGACCCAGAAGCCCTTGTAAAGCGCGCCCATGATCGACTGCTTGGAGCCCAAACGGACGAAATAGGTGCCGATGATCGAGGTCAGGATGCAGACGCCGCCGATGATCAGCGGCAGGCTCATCAGACTGGTGAGCTGCTCGGTGGTGCCGGCTACGAGGAGGGCGATCAGCACCATGGTGGCGCCGACGGTGACGACATAGGTTTCGAACAGATCGGCGGCCATGCCCGCGCAGTCGCCGACATTGTCGCCCACATTATCGGCGATCACGGCCGGGTTGCGGGGGTCGTCCTCGGGGATTCCGGCCTCGACCTTGCCGACCAGATCGGCGCCGACATCGGCGGCCTTGGTGAAAATGCCGCCGCCGAGGCGCGCGAAGATCGAAATAAGCGAAGCGCCGAATGCGAGGCTGACCAGCGCATCGACGACTTGGCGGCTGTCCGGCGCAAGCCCGCCGACTTCGACGAGATAGTAAAACAAGCCCGCGATCGCGAGCAGGGCGAGGCCCGCTACGAGCATGCCGGTGATCGCGCCGGCGCGAAAGGCGGTGGTGAGACCGCTTTGCAGGCTATGCCGCGCCGCTTCCGCCGTGCGGACGTTCGCGCGGACCGAGATGTTCATGCCGATATAGCCGGCGACGCCGGACAGGATCGCGCCGATCAGGAAGCCAATCGCTTCGGTCAAGCCGAGGAAAACGCCGACCAGCACCGCCATTACCACGCCGACCATGGCGATCGTGGTATATTGGCGCCCGAGATAGGCCTTGGCGCCTTCCTGGATCGCGCCGGCGATGTCGACCATCTTGGCGTTGCCCGGCGACATGGCGAGCACCTGGCGGCTTGTCACAATGCCATACAGCACCGCGACGAAGCCGCAGGCGATGGCAATCAGCACGACGTTCATGCAATCTTCCCCTGTTCAACGGTCACCCGCGGCTGGCGGGTTCCGATCCGGACGAGGCAAGGATGCCCCCTTGGCGAGCGCGCCCGGAGATTTGGGGGGCTGTAAGTTGGTTAGTGAAACGTTGCAACCATCTGGCGGAGCAGGGACTCGCCGCCGGCGAGCTCAATCGACATGCTTGACGGCCGGAGGATCGCTGGCGGGAAAGCTTTCGTCGCTTGCCTCGTCCACCCGGGTCCATTCAGACGGCGGATCGCGCATCATATCGGCGCCCGCCTGGCGGGCATTGCCGCTATGGCCGACAAAGCCTCGCGGCCGGTCCTCGAAGATCGCAGCGCCATCGGAATAACCGGCACCGCCGCGCATCAGGTAGCGGCCGAGCACAAAGCCGAGCCCTGCGACCGCCGTCAGGCCGAGCCCTGCGTAAAGGGCGGTATCCCGGTCGATATCGGCGATTTTCATGTTCGTCCTCCCATGCTGCCGGTTCGCTAGCGTTCTTTTTGGAACATCTGGAAGGAGGGCCGGTTCCGCCGCTACCTTATACCGGGACACGTCCGTTGACCTCCTCCGAAACGCTATCGCCGGTGCTGCCGCCGGAAACGGAAGCGGCAACCCGCCGCCTGCTCGCCAAGGCGTGCGACCGCGACCTGATGTTCGCAACCGCCGAAAGCTGCACGGGCGGGATGCTCGCGTCATTGCTGACCGACCTGCCCGGCGTGGCGCATGCGTTCGATCGCGGGTTCGTGACCTATACCAACGAGGCCAAGCATGAGATGCTGGGTGTGTCGCTCGACCTGATCGGGGAAAAGAGCGCGGTATCGAAGGAAGTGGCGGTGGCAATGGCGGAAGGCGCATTGGCGCGATCGCGGGCGAATATCGCCTGTTCGGTGACCGGCTATGCCGACAGCGGGGAAGAGCCGGGCCTGGTCCATTTCGGCTGTGCGCGCGCCGGGCGGGTGACCGCGCATCGCGAGGAGCATTTCGGGCCGATCGGCCGCGGACCGACCCGGATGGAATGTATGCGGGTGGCAGTTGAGATGATGACGGACATGCTTTGATGGCGCGCACCGCTCCCTTCGAGGCGATCCACCGGCACGGCTTCGTCCGGGTTGCCGCGGCTACGCCCGTCGCTTCGGTCGGCGACGTTAAGTTGAACGTGCGGGCGACGCTCGACCTCGCTCGGCAGGCGGATGAGCGCGGGATCGATCTGGTCGTCTTTCCCGAGCTCAACGTCTCCTCCTATGCCGTCGACGACCTCCACTTGCAGGAAGCCTTTCTCGACGCGGTCGAAGACGGGATCGCGACGATCACGGCGGAGAGCGCGAAGCTTGCCCCCGTGCTGTGCATCGGCGCGCCACTCCGGCGCAACGGTCGGCTCTACAATTGCGCGCTGGTTCTGGCGCGCGGCCGTGTCCTGGGCGTGGTGCCCAAGAGCTTCCTGCCCAATTACCGCGAATATTACGAAAAACGCTGGTTCGCGCCCGGTGTCGGCCTGAACGGAATGGACATTGCCGTCGCGGGCGAGATCGTCCCGTTCGGCACCGACCTGATCTTCGCGGCCGAGGATCTGGACGACTTCATCTTCCACGTCGAAATCTGCGAGGATTATTGGGCGCCGCAACCGCCCTCCACCGTCGGCGCGCTCGCCGGCGCCTTGATCCTGTGCAATCTCAGCGCATCCAACATCACGATCGGCAAGGCGGACGAGCGCAAATTGCTGTGCGCGTCGCAATCGTCGCGCTGCTGCGCGGCGTACGTCTATGCCGCATCCGGCCCGGGGGAGAGTACGACCGACCTCGCCTGGGACGGCCAGGGCTCGATCTACGAATTCGGCGAGCAATTGGCCGAATCCAGCCGCTTCGATCCCGAGCCTGAGCTCGCGGTGGCCGACATCGACGTGCAGCGGCTGCGGCTCGAGCGGATGCGGATGGGCACGTTCAACGACAATGCGATCGCCGCGGGCCACCCGGAAAAGGTCGCGCGGCGCATCCATTTCGCTCACCAGCCCCACATGAAGGACGTCGGGTTCGTTCGTCCGATCCGCCGCTTCCCTTACGTCCCCAATCGGCGCGAGCAGCTCGATCAGGATTGCTACGAAGCCTTCAACATCCAGGTCCAGGGCCTCGCCAAGAGGTTCACCGCGACCAGCGGCAGCCATCTGGTGATCGGCGTGTCGGGTGGGCTCGATTCCACTCACGCCCTGATCGTCGCCGCCAAGGTCTGCGACTTTTTGAAGATACCGCGTTCGACGATTTTGGGTTTCACCATGCCCGGCTTCGCCACCGGGGCGACCACCAAGTGTAACGCCTGGGCCCTGATGAAGGCGCTCGGCATCGTCGGCGAGGAGATCGACATCAAGCCGGCCGCGCGCCAGATGCTCGGCGATATGGGCCATCCGTTCGCGCAAGGTGAGCCGGTTTACGACATCACGTTTGAAAACGTGCAGGCGGGCCTTCGCACCGACTATCTGTTCCGGCTCGCCAACCAGCGCCGCGGGTTCGTGGTCGGCACCGGCGACCTGTCGGAACTCGCACTCGGCTGGTGCACCTACGGCGTCGGTGACCAGATGAGCCATTATGGCGTCAATGCCGGCGTGCCCAAGACGCTGATCCAGTATCTGGTGCGCTGGTGCGTCAAGTCCGGCCAATTCGACCCCGAGACCAACCGCATCCTGGAAGCCATCCTGGAGACCAAGATCTCGCCCGAGCTGGTGCCGGCCGACGAGGCGGGCATGCAGAGTACCGAGGATCGCGTCGGCCCTTACGAGCTGCACGATTTCTTCCTGTTCCATACGCTGCGCAGTGGACAGCCGCCGTCCAAGGTGGCGTTCCTGGCCTGGCAGGCTTGGCACAGTCGCAACCTGGCGCTGTGGCCGTTCGACTATCCGGAAGCGTTGAAGCGGGAATATGACCTCGCCACGATCGGCAAGTGGCTGGAGGAGTTCCTCCGGCGCTTCTTCCAGACGAGTCAGTTCAAACGGTCCGCGCTGCCCAACTCGCCGAAAGTGTCGATGGGTGGCTCGCTCAGTCCACGGGGCGACTGGCGAGCGCCGTCGGACGGGGTCGCGGGGCCTTGGCTGGATGAATTGAAGGCGGCTCTGAACGGCTAAGTGCTGCCCTTGACGGCGATGCTGCATTGCAACATATCTATTTTGCAGGTGCGAACGGTTCAGTCCGGCTCGAATCCAGCCGTACACGTCTCGAATCTAATCTGTGTGAGGTGAGTAGAAGAAGCGGGGGCGGAACTCGTTACGGCCGTCGCCGTTATTATCCAGTTCTCTCTAACGTCTGAGGCTCCATTGATCACTTTTTCCTCCGCCTCTTCGCTGGGGCCCGGTCCGCTTGCGGCTCTTCCAGCGACGGACCAGACTCTGATCTGCTTCTCGCACTTGCGGTGGAACTTTGTGTTTCAGAGACCTCAGCATCTGATGAGCCGCTTCGCCAAGGAGCGGCGCGTGATCTACTGGGAGGAGCCAGAGGTCGCGCTCCCCGACTTCGAGCCGTCGCTTGGCGTTCGCGAATGCGCGGAGACCGGCGTGATCGTGGTCACGCCTTCGCTTCCCGAGCAGATGACGGAGACCGAGCGGGGTTCCGCGCTCAAGACCTTGCTCGACGGCTTCTTGGCCGGCGAGAAGCAGCCGCTGATCCGCTGGTATTATACGCCGATGATGCTGCCCTTCTCGCGGCACATCAACGCCGTTTGCACCGTGTACGATTGCATGGACGAATTGTCGGCCTTCCGCTTCGCGCCCGCCGAGCTGCTGGACCTGGAGCGCGAGCTGCTGGCCGCGTCCGACGTGGTCTTTACCGGCGGTTATAGCCTGTACGAGGCCAAGAAGGGCCGGCACCCCAACGTCCATCCCTTCCCGTCGAGCGTCGATCGCACGCATTTCAGCCGGGCCCGTGCGGTCGTCGAGACGCCCGCCGACCAGGCTGGCATCGATTCGCCGCGTTTTGGCTTCTATGGTGTGATCGACGAGCGCATGGACCTGGAGCTGATCGCGGCTCTGGCCGACGCGCATCCGGAATGGTCGGTGGTGATGGTCGGCCCGGTCGTGAAGGTCGATCCGGCCGATCTGCCCAAGCGCGCAAACATCCATTATCTCGGCGGCAAGACCTACGAGGAACTGCCGGTCTATCTGGGCGGCTGGGACGTCGCCTTGATGCCGTTCGCGATCAACGAATCGACGCGGTTCATCTCGCCCACCAAGACGCCGGAATACCTGGCGGGCGGCCGCCCGGTCGTATCGACGCCGATCACGGACGTGAAGCGCCATTACAGCGACCTGGAAGCGGTGTTCATCGCGGACGGCACGGACGCGTTCATCGCCGCCTGCGAAAAGGCGTTCGCCTTGTCGGAAGGGTCCGACGAGTGGCTGGCGGCGGTTGACGCCAAGCTTGCCAACATCAGCTGGGATACGACTTATGCAAGGATGGCGGGTTTGATGCGCGACACGATCACCACGGCCAAAGCCGGCCCCAAACTGGTCGCGAGCGCGGGCAAGACCAAATACGATTATCTGGTCGTCGGCGCGGGCTTCGCCGGCTCTGTGCTCGCCGAGCGCCTGGCCAGCCAGCATGATGCGCGCGTGCTGGTGATCGACAAGCGGCCCCACATCGCCGGCAACGCCTTTGATCATCTCGACGAAGCGGGTGTGCTGATCCACCAATATGGCCCGCACATCTTCCACGCCAATTCGGATGAGATCGTCGACTATCTGTCGCAATTCACGCGTTGGCGCCCGTACGAGCATCGCGTGCTCGCCGAAGTGCGTGGGCAGCTGGTGCCGATCCCGATCAACCGGACGACGCTGAACGCGCTGTTCGGTCTCGATCTCCAGACGGACGAGGAAGCCGCCGAGTATCTCGCCTCGCGCGCGGAGCCGGTGGCGGAGATCAAGACGTCCGAGGACGTGGTAATCAACGCTGTCGGGCGCGAGCTCTACGAACTCTTCTTCCAGGGCTATACCCGCAAGCAATGGGGCCTCGATCCGAGCCAGCTCGACAAGATGGTCACCGCGCGCATCCCGACGCGGACCAACACGGACGATCGCTATTTCGGCGACAAGCACCAGATCATGCCGGCGGACGGCTACACGGCGATGTTCGAGAATATGCTCGATCACCCCAATATCGATGTGCTGCTGTCGACCGATTACAAGGACATCGTCGATGAAGTAGATGCCGGGCATCTGATCTTCACCGGGCCGATCGACGAATATTTCGGCTTCCGCTTCGGCAAGCTGCCTTATCGGAGCCTGAAATTCGATCACAAGATCGTGGATCAGGAATGGGTTCAGCCGGTAGCTGTGGTTAATTACCCGCATCCGGATGTGCCTTACACCCGCATCACCGAGTATAAGCACCTGACCGGCCAGAGCCACGCCAAAACCGCTCTTACCTACGAATATCCGAGCGCGGAGGGCGATCCTTATTACCCGATCCCGCGTCCGGAGAACCAGGAGCTGTTCAAGAAGTATGAGGCACTGGCGGACGCGACGGCTGGGGTGACCTTCGTCGGGCGGCTGGCGACCTATCGCTACTACAATATGGACCAGATCGTCGGTCAGGCGCTGGCGACCTTCCGCAAGCTGGACACGGCGCGCAAGGCGAGCGTCACGGGCAAGAGCGGAACGGCTGTCTGGACCCAGGCGGCGGAGTAAAGCTGCTCAACTGCCTTTGACGGATCGGCCGCGGCTCCGGGGCTCAGCCTCGGGGCCGCGACTGTTTCGAGACGAAGTCGCGGACCGCGCTCAGGGCGGCTGGTTGCGTCAAGGCGGTGCCATGCTGGCCCGGAACGACGACCATCTCGACCTGTGTTCCCCTCTGTTTCAGCTGATCGGCGAAGGCGCGCATGTTTCGCACTCGCACGATCTCGTCATCAGCTGACGAAAGCAGCAGGACCGGGGTGCGGCTCGCAGTCGCGTAGCCCAGATAATCGAACCGGCCGAGCGCTGGATCGACCTTCAGCCGAACGAACGGCTTGACCAGCCTTGGGATGAAGTTGCGCCCGACCGCCTGGATGTCTGATGCGCTGCCTTCGATGATGAGGCCGCTGAATCCACCATTCCTAACCATTGCCGCGGCCTGGCTGCCGCCGAAGGACAGGCCGTAAGCAAAGAGCGGGCCCGAGCCGATCCAGCGCAGACGGCGGAGCTGTTCGAGCATTGCGGGCCCGGTCGCGAGGGAAGCGTCGATGGTGGCCGGCACATTGGTGCCGCCGCGCCCGGGATAGTCGTACAAGATGAGGTCCGTCCCACTCGCCCCGGCAAGAGCAGCGGCGCGCTCCGTCTGCGCCGCCACAAAATTGCCGTTGCCACCATGGTAGATGATCGTCGTATTGCTGGCCGGATTGTCGAGGCGGACGACGTGCATGCGGCCGAGCCCGGTCAAGTCCAGCATCGCTTCTTCAAGCACGTAGCCAGGGGGCGCGCGGAGAACGGCCTGTGGCGGTTCCGCCGATGCGGGGAAGAAGCTCGATTGATCGATAACGGCCGTGCACCCGGCCAGCAGCATCGCCGCAGCCAATATCGTCGCCACCGATCCTCGCATATCGCTCCCCCAAACCCTCAGCTAAGGGATCGATCCGGAGCCGTGAATGAAAGGTGAATTGGCGGCACTTGTTCGCTTTGGCTTGCTTAACAGGGCGCCCGTCGCAAACCGAGTCCGAAGCGATTCACCTTTTCTGATCCATGTGTGAGTCTCTCGCCGTTCGGGGAGGGACTATGCTGAAAATCCTGATCGTTGAGGACGATACGCTTTTTGCCGACACGCTGAAGCACCTGATCGAGCTCAACCCGCGCTATCAGGTGACCGGGATTGCCGACGACGGGGACGGCGCCCTCGCTGCGGTGGAGGAGCGGCGCCCCGACCTGGCGCTGGTGGACCTTCGCCTGGCGCGCGGCTCCACCGGCTTTTCGGTGGCGGCAAAGCTTGGCGAACTCGGGATCCCCTGCCTGTTCACGACTGGGCGGGCGCCATCCTTCCCGTTGCCCGATCTGGCGCTCGGCTGCCTTGCCAAGCCGTTCAGCGAAGAGGATCTGGTGCGGACGCTCAAGGCGGCCGAAGACATGGTGAAAGGGCGCGAGCGGGTGCGCCCCAGCCGGCCGAGCAACCTGCGTATCTACAGCGAGGAAGACGCCGACGCGGTGGAGGAGGCAACGCCTGCCGGCGCGCCGGCCACCGGAGTCGCAACCCTCAAGCGCAAGCTGGGATCCTGGTGGATGACTCGCGCTCATCGTGAGGCGACGGACTGAGCGTCACTCGGCGGCGACGTCGGTGATCGCCGGCTCGGACTTTTCGCCGGTTTCGATCAGGAAAGCTTCGATCGCCTCCGCCACCGGGCGAAGCATGAAACCGCGTTTGCTGGTCAGCGCGGTATTCGCACGAGGTCCCTCCACCGGCAGGACCATGCCCGGATCGTAACCGGCCCCGGCGGCGAGGTCACGGGCGAACTCATACCAGCTCAGCCTGCCCTGGTTGGCGAGATGCCAAATCCCGGTCTCGCCGTCGATCAGTAGATCGAGCGTGGCGTGGCAAAGATCGGGCACATAGGTCGGCGATACGGCAGCATCGCGATTGGCGCGAACTGACTCGCCCCGGGCGAGCGCATCCAAGGTGCTGCGCGCGAAGTTGAACCTGTCCCAAGGGCCGAAAAAGGCGCTGGTGCGGATCACGAGCGCGGTTCTGGCGATACCGAGCACATCCTGTTCCGCCCTGACCTTGCTCAGGCCATAGACGTTGGCCGGCCGGACGACGTCGTCTTCCGAGTAAGCCCGGCCGAGTTGACCGTCGAACACCAGATCGGACGAGAAGGTGACGAGCGGCAGGCCGGACTCCGCGCAAATCTCGGCCAGCCTGACCGGCCCTTCCGAGTTGGCCTGGAAACAGGCGCCCTGCTCGCGTTCCGCATCGCCAACACGCACGAAGCCGGCGGCGTTGACGATCGCCCAGGGTTGGTGCCGATCGATCGCGGCCCGGAGTGACGCCTCGTCGGTGATATCGAGTTCGTCGCGGCTGGTGAGGCAGTACGGCAGGCCGCGATGCTCGGCAATTCGCGCGAATGCCTGGCCCAGCGTGCCGGTCGCGCCGGTGATGAGCAGCTTGCGGCCGCCTTCCGGCATCGATTTGCAGCGCCCGTTCCAGGGATAAAGTCGCGATGGGCGCCGCCACCAGCCGGGGGCGTCGAGCACGGGATGATCGAACGTGTCGCCCGCAGCATAGGCCTTGGCGGCGCTGGCGATCACCGTCGGGCGCGGCTCGGGACCGCGGACGTCGAATACACCGGTATCGTAGATGCCGTCGCGGCGGGTCAGCAGCGATCGCCAGTCGACATTGCCGAACATCGACCAGAGCGTCACCGCGCGCAGATCGACGCCGTCGTCGCGAACCTGGCGCGCGCTGTTCCACACTTCGGCGAACCAGCGCAGTTGCTCGTCGCGGGTGCAGCCGTGATGGACTTCCGTGATCGCGATCGGAATGCGGTAGCGGTCCCAGGCTTCGCGCAGGCGCGGGGCGATGCCGGTATCCGCGTCGAGCCGCTTCACCCGGACGGCTTCCGCATCGACATAAGTGTGAAGCCGGTTCCCGCCGACATCCTGGCCCGGATAAAGGTCGAGCCGGTGGTCGAGGAACCGCTCGCTGGTGAGGTAATGGTTGATGCCGAGCAGATCGGGTGTCGCCTCGCCGGTCGCGAGCCGATCGAGATCGCCCATTGCGACGCCGGCGCCGAACAGGATCTTGTACCAGGGATGCCGCTTGGTCACGCGGCCGCACAGCAGATCGAAGCTGAGCCAACGGCGCTCATTCTCATGCGCCGCCTGGTAGCGCAGCGGTGCGGTCGAGTAGGTCTTGCCGAGATCCTCGGTCTGGATGAGTCGGGCATTCGGGATTACCCGGCGGATCGCGCGCATGGCTTCGAGCGTGCCGAAGCATTCGTTGGCCAGCGCCTTGAGGAAGGTCGGGTAATCGCGCCCGTGCGGATACCAATGACCGTAAAGGCCGGAGAAGCGCGCAGTAGTGAGCGGCTCGTTGACCGGAGTCCAATCCTCGATCCAGGGGTAACGGTCGGCGACGCGGCCGGCATAGTCGCCGAGCTTGGCCGCGAAATCCGGATCGAGAAGGTTCGTGTAGCGCGGCCCTGAGCCGTGATGGAGCAAGCCGCCGATCACGCGAATGCCGCGATCGCGCAGCATGCGGAGGCGCTCGTCGGTCCAGGAGAAATCGAGCTGGTCGGGCCGGTCGGGCGCGACATTTTCCCATAGGATCGGATAGCGGACGGTGGTCACGCCCATTTCGGCGATCAGATCGATGTCGGCCGGGCGGAGCGCATGGCCGGTCTCCTCGCTCTGGTCGCGATACTGATCATCGACCCGAACCACCGTGCATTCAACGCCGCCCCATAGCTCGAGGCGGGAGTTGCCGTCGCCGACCGCTCCGTCCGTCATAAAACGCCGTTCGATTGTTGATGATGCGTGACGAACGTCCCCCCGTCGGGAGCGGTTCCGGTTCTGCCGCACTGCGGTAAAATAGGTGAATGAGATTCCCCTGCATCTTAACCTGGTTCATCCCGCTTGCACGGTTGCCGCGTCGCCGCTTAAGCCAAAGGCTATCCAGCACCGCCCCGGAGTTTGCTTCATGATCAAAGGCATTGCCGCACTGTCCCTGCTCCTGCTCTCCTCAGCCGCGTTCGCGCAGGGTGGCAAGGAGGAGAAGAAGTGGGACGTGGCCGCCCCTCCGGGCCTTAAGATGCGGCAGGTGCCGATCAACGTGACGGAGGGCACGTGGATGAACCTGGACGTCAGCCCGGACGGGCGGACGATCGCGTTCGACCTGCTCGGCGACATCTACACGATGCCGATCGGCGGCGGGCGCGCGATGCGGATTTCGGCGGGCATGCCCTATGAGACGCAGCCGCGCTTCTCGCCGGACGGGCGCCAGATCGCCTTCACCTCCGATCGCGCGGGCGGCGAGAACATCTGGCTGATGAACGTGGACGGCAGCAACCGGCGCCAGCTCACCAAGGAGAGCTTCACGCTGCTCAACAACCCGACCTGGAGCCCGGACGGGCGCTTCATCGCGGCGCGCAAGCATTTCACGACGCAGCGTTCCGCCGGCACCGGCGAGGTGTGGATGTACCACGTCGCCGGCGGCGGTGGGGTCGCCTTGGTCGAGCGGCCCAACCCCCAATTCCAGAAGGAATTGGGCGAGCCGATCTTCACGCCCGCCGGCGACGGCATCTATTTCAGCCGGGACGTCACGCCCGGAAACACGTTCCAATATGCCCAGAATTCCAATGACGCGCTGTTCGCGATCGAGCGGTATGACTTGAAGACCGGCGAGCGCACGACGGTGGCGGGCGGGCCGGGCGGGGCGGTGCGGCCGGCGCCGTCGCCGGACGGGCGTTGGCTGGCCTACGTCAAGCGCGAGCGGGCCAAATCCAAGCTGTACATCAAGGATCTGCGTTCGGGCGAGGAGCGCAAGATCTACGACGCGCTCGACCAGGACATGCAGGAAACCTGGGCAGTGCATGGCGTCTATCCGAACATGGATTGGATGCCGGACAGCCGGTCGCTCGTCTTCTGGGCCGGCGGCAAGATTCATCGCATCAATGCCGACGGCTCCGGCCATGCCGAGATTCCGTTCCAGGTTGCCGACAGCCGCGACGTGATTGATCCGCCGCGGCCGCAGGTCAACGTGTTCGCCGAGACCTTCACCACCAAGATGCCGCGCTTCGCCGCGCTATCGCCGGATGGGCGCCGGGTCGTGTTCGAAAGCCTTGGCCGGCTTTACGTCAAGGATGCGACCGGCAACGGCGCGCCGCGGCTGCTGACCGCGCAGGACGGCGACTTCCAGCTGTTCCCGTCCTGGTCGCGTGACAGCAACCGGATCGTGTTCGTCAGCTGGAACGACCAGCGGCTCGGAGAGATTCGCACGATCGGGGCGGACGGGTCCGGTCCTCGCACGGTGACGGCGCAGCCCGGCCACTATCGCCGCCCGCGCTTCTCGCCGGATGGGCAGACGATCGTGTTCGAGGCCGGTCGCGCCGGCGATCTGACCTCCGATGCCTGGTCGCAGGACAAGGGCGTGTATCGGGTGTCCGCCAATGGCGGCGCCTCCACGCGCCTGACATCGAACGGCGGCAATCCGCAATTCGGAGCGGCGAGCGACCGCGTCTATCTTGAGCAGAATGCGGATCAGAAGCTCAAGCTGATCAGCGTCGACATGAACGGCAAGGACCCGCGCACTCATGCGCAGGGTGATCTCGTCGTCGAATATCAGGTTGCGCCGACCGGCGACACGATCGCCTTTCGCGAGAATTACAACGTGTTCGTGGTGCCCTTCTTCCAGGGCGCCAAAACGCTGGACGTCGGCGCCAAGGCCTCGGCGCTGCCGATCACCAAGGCGACCGGGATCGGCGGACAATATCTGCACTGGAGCGGCAACAATGTCGCCTGGAGCATGGGCCCGACGCTCTACAGCGCGGCGAGCAACGCGCTGATCCGTGCCGACGGCGGCGAATATGCGGCGCCGACTTCTGGCATTCCGATCGCCGTCACCGCGCGGGCGGACGTGCCGCAGGGGGTGACCGCTTTGGTCGGCGCCAAGGTGATCACGATGGCCGATCAGGCGGGCGGGATCATCGAAGATGGCGTGGTGCTGATCGAAGGCAACCGAATCCGGGCGGTCGGCCGGCGCGGGCAGCTTGCGATCCCCGCCGGGGCGCGGCAGGTGGATGTGGCGGGCAAATATATCATTCCCGGCCTGATCGACGCGCACGCGCATGGCAGCCAGGGCGAGGACGACATCGTTCCCCAGCAGAATTGGGAGGCGATGGCGCACCTCGCCTTCGGCGTGACCACCGTTCACGATCCGTCGAGCACGTCGAGCGAGATCTTCCCGGCGGGCGAAATGCAGCGCGCCGGCCTGATCCTCGCGCCACGCACCTTCTCGACCGGCGAGATCGTCTATGGCGCGCGCTCGCCCGGCCGGTACGCGGTGATCGACAGCCTGGACGACGCGCTCGCCCATGTTCGCCGCCTCAAGGCGCAGGGCGCGCATTCGATCAAGAATTACAACCAGCCGCGCCGCGACCAGCGCCAGCAAGTCGTCGCCGCCGCGCTGCGCGAGAATATCGCGGTGGTGGCGGAAGGCGGCTCGCTGTTCGAGATGGACATGGCGCTGATCGCCGACGGCAACACGACGCTTGAGCACAATATCCCGCAGGCGCGGCTTTACGAGGACGTGCTCGACTTCTTCGGCGGCACCAAGGTCGGCTATACCCCTACGATCGGCGTCACCTATGGCGGCCTTGCCGGCGAGCCTTACTGGATCGGGCAGAGCGAAGTGTTCCGACACCCGCTGCTGACCGCCCATGTCCCCGCCGACGTGCTCAACCCGGAGCTGGTGCGCGTGACCAAAGCGCCCGAAGAGGATTATGTCGACAAGGTCAGCGCGGCCACGGCCAAGCTGATCTCGGCCCGCGGCGTGCCGGTCTCGATCGGCGGCCACGGCCAGCAGCAGGGGCTGGCGGCGCATTGGGACATGTGGTCGTTCGTGCGTGGCGGCTGGACGCCGATCGATGCGCTGAAGGCGGGCACGATCACGCCGGCGCGCGCGCTCGGCTTCCGCGATATCGGTTCGCTCGAGCCTGGCAAGATGGCCGACCTCGTCATTCTCGACGCCGATCCGACGCAGGATATCCAGAATAGCGACAACATTGCCAAGGTGATGCTGAACGGCCGTTTGTACGACGCGGCGACGCTGAACGAGGAAGTGACCGGCCAGCGGCGGCGCCAGCCTTATTATTGGGAGCGTAGCGGCAGCGCGGCGGAGGCAGCGACAGCAGCTCGCCCCTAGTCGTCATCCCGGCCTTCGGGCACCCCGCAAAGTAGTACTTTGCGGGGTGCCCCTTCGCCGGGACGACGGGACGTCGCTAGCAATTCGGCAAGGAATTCTGTGCAATGGCCTGTCCACGTAAGGACGGGGTCGGGCCGGATGGGGCTTAATAAAAGCGGGTTGAAGCTGGCGGGCGATATGGTGCCGCGAACGGAGCCGCGTTCGGCCGAGCAGCGCTGCGAGCCGCGCCACGAAGGCGTGGTCGAGCGCGCCATCCTGGTCTTTCGCGGGCAGGACCATCTGGTTCCGATCGTCAACATCTCCTCGCGCGGAACGATGATCCAGAGCGATCTCGTGCCGCGCATCGGCGAAGCTGTGACATTGCAGTTCGAGAATGGCGTGCGTGTCCAGTCCGACATACGCTGGGTGCGCGACGGCCATGTCGGCCTGAGCTTCGGCCACCAGATCATCTTCGGCTGACCCATGCGCCGCACAGCCCAACTCAGCATCGCGGCCGATCCCGGCCCAGAGCCCCGCCGCGAGCCGCGCGTCCCGGTGTCGGCGGCGGTGCCGCTTCGTGAACTCGGCCAGGGCGCCGCCCAGGCGCGGCTGATCAACCTGTCGAGCCGCGGCTTCATGGTCGAAACCGAAGCCCTGATCAGCCCCGGCGTCCGGGTCTGGCTGACCTTGCCCGGGCAGATGAGGGTGAACGCGCTGGTGGTCTGGGCGCGCGACGGACGCGTCGGCGGCGAATTCGCGGATGCGATCGATCCGCTCCCCGTCTTCCAGGCGATCGGCAAGGAGACCGGCTGAGACAAGCGGGCATTCGCTGCCCGTCAGCTCTGCTCGGGGCCGATCGCCTCCAGCTTGCATTCGGGCAGCTTGAGCGTCTTGGCGTCGGCGCAGGAACGCACCTGCACATCGCCGTTCGGCGCAAGGAAGATCAGATAATCGCCGCTGGGCGAGCAGCGCCCAGTCCACATATGCTGGACCTTGTACTGGCCCTGATAGGCGGACCCGAGGATCCGTTTGCAGGGCTGCCGGCTATCCTGGATCGCGCGGCGCAGGGCGAGCGAGCGGTTGAGCTCGCTCAAGCCCATCAGCCGCTCGTGGTAGGGATTGGCAACAGTGATCGCCTTCGGTTGAGCGGTGCTCGTCGCCGCGGGCCGGTCGCAAGCGGTCACAGGCGAAATGCCGAGCGCGAGTAGGATCCAGGGCTTCATACGGTTTCCACTTCCCGAACTCAGAAAGTGCAGAAGCTCGAATGAGTTCCGACCGGCGGTGCCGATCAGCGGCTGAAATCGGCGAAGCGGGCGTTGTCGACCAGACCGAGCCGAGTGATCCCGGCACCCTTCACCGCCGCGAGAACGCGATCGAAATCCTCGTAGCGGGTGGCCGCGTCGGGGCGGAAGTGAAGCTCTCCCGCCGGATCGGCCTTGAGCGCCGACAAGCGGGCGGGAAGCGCGGCCTCGGTGATCGCGGCGCCGTTCCAGGCGAGCCGGCCGGCGGCGTCGAGATCGAGGCGATGGATGACAGGCGGCGGCGCAGGCTCACCGGTCGGGACCGGAAGGTCGATGGCCACCTTGTGCGTGGCGACCGGCACGGTGATGATGAACATGATCAGCAGGACGAGCATCACGTCGATCAGCGGCGTGGTGTTGAGATCGCTGATCGGCGCTCCCGCGGGAACCGCGAACGGCTGGTGGCTGATGCGTCGTCTCATCGCACTCTCCTTCATGCCATGTCACAACATAACATGACTGAGCGGGCCGAACAAGCGGCTCAGCGTGAACAAGAATGATCGGGGAAAATGGTGCTGCCGGTGAGGATTGAACTCACGACCTCAGCCTTACCAAGGATGCGCTCTACCACTGAGCTACGGCAGCATCGCCCGAACCGTATCGGCGTGGGGAGACGGGCGGCGCTATGGCTGCTGCGGCTTGGCGCGTCAAGGCAAGTTGCGGGTCGGGCGCGATCCGGCCTAGGTCGCTGGCGATGAGCAAGGCAGTCGAACGGGAGAAGCGTCTGGCCGAGGCGCTGCGGGAGAATCTGCGGCGGCGCAAGGCACAGGCGCGTGAGATGCCTGCCGGGACGGGAGGCGACGGCGCGACGGAGGGCGGCGAGGCAGAGTGGGTGGACGGTGTGTCCGCGTCTCCGAAGAGCTCCCTCCACCAGCCTCCGGCTGGTCCCCCTCCCCGTCCCGGGAAGGATTTATAGGGCGCGGCATTGTTCGGTGAGCCAGGCGAGGACCTCGCCTTCGAGCTGCGGGCCGATGCGCTGCAGCACTTGCGCGTGATAGGCGTCCAGCCAGTCGCGCTCCGCCGGCGAAAGCAGTTCCGGGTCGATCAGGGTTCGGTCGATCGGAGCGAAGGTGAGGGTCTCGAAGCCGAGCATTTCCTTCTCGGCGCCCGCCACGCGGAGCGGCTCGACCAGGACCAGATTCTCGATCCGGATGCCATATTCGCCCGCCTTGTAATAACCGGGCTCGTTGGACAGGAACATGCCGGCGCGCAGCGGTTCATCGCCGCCGGCTTGGGAGCTGCCGGCCGGCGAGATTCGCTGCGGGCCTTCGTGGACCGACAGGAACGCGCCGACGCCGTGGCCGGTGCCGTGGGCGTAATCGAGCCCTGCCTCCCACAGAAACTGGCGCGCGAAGCTGTCGAGTTGGCTGCCGCGCGTGCCGTCGGGGAAGATGGCGCGGCTGACGGCGATATGGCCCTTGAGCACGCGGGTGAAACGGTCGCGCATTTCGTGCGTCGGCGTGCCCACCGCGACGGTGCGGGTGATGTCGGTGGTGCCGTCCGGATATTGCCCTCCTGAATCGATCAAGTAGAGCGAATTGAGTTCGATCGGCCGGTTGCTCTCGCCGGTGACTCGGTAATGCGGGATCGCGCCGTTCGGCCCGGCGGCGGAGATGGTGTCGAAGCTCAGATCGCGAAGATCGCCGCCCGCGCGGCGGAACTCCTCGAGCTTCAATGCCGCCCCGATCTCGGTCAGCTGGCCAGTTGGCGCTTCGATCGAGAGCCAGTGGAGGAAGCGCGTCATCGCCGCGCCGTCGCGGGCCTGGGCGGCGCGCTGGCCGGCAATCTCCGCCTCGTTCTTGATCGCCTTGGCCAGCACGGCCGGATCGCGCTTGGCGACGATCTTCGCCCCGGCCCCGTCCAGCGCCTCGAAGATCGCGGCGACCGCGCGTTCGGGATCGGCGACGACCGTCTTGCCGGCAAGCCCGCGAAGGTGCGGCTCGAACGCCTCGCGCTCGTGCACGCGCACGCCGTTGCCGAGATGCTGGCGAACCTCGTCGGTCAGCTTCTCGCCCGCGACGAACAGATCGGCGGTGCCGTCCTCGTGGACCAGCGCAAAGGAGAGTGCGACCGGCGTGCGATCGACGTCGGCGCCACGGATGTTGAACGTCCAGGCGATCGAATCGAGCGCGGATAGAACCGCCGCGTCCGCATCCTGTTCGCGCAGCCAATCGCCCATTTCCTGACGCTTGGCGGCGGAGCTCTTGCCGGCGTGGCGCTCGGGCTGGACGATCAGCCGCGCGGTGGAGGGCTGCGGCCGCTCCGCCCAGATCCGGTCAATCGGATTGCTCCCGACCGCGACCAGCTCGGCGCCCTTCGCGGCGAGCGCCTCGCGCGCCTTGCCGACCCAGTCGCGTGTGTGCAGCCAGGGATCGTAGCCGATGCGCCCGCCAGCCGGCGCGTTCGCCTCCAGCCAGTCGGCGATGCTGGTTTCCGGCACCGCCTGGTAGCTCCAGTGACTGCTATCGACCTGCTCGCGGACCTGCAGGGTGTAGCGCCCGTCCGTGAAGATCGCGGCCGCCTCAGGCAGCACCACCGCCGCGCCGGCCGAGCCTTGGAAGCCGGTCAGCCAGGCCAGGCGCTGGGCGTAGCTGCCGACATATTCGCTCATATGCTCGTCGGTGAGCGGCACGACGAAGCCGTCGAGGCGATCGGCGGCGAGCTGAGCTCTGAGGGCTTGAAGGCGATCGGCGTGGGTGGACATGGGAACCTCCGTTGCTCGCTTCATACCGCTCAGGCTGAGCTTGTCGAAGCCCTGTCCTTCCCGTTACGAAGGGAACAAGAAAGGCAGGGCTTCGACAGGCTCAGCCTGAGCGGGAGTGAGTTGATGAGGGCACTAATAGCCGCCGCGCTGCTTATCACGGCACCCGCTACAGCGCAGAAAGCCGAAATGACCAAAGCTTCCGAACTCCCCGCGCCTCCGCGTGCCGAGCAGCGCCCGTACGGTTACGAACGCCACGGTTTCCGCGTCGAGGATCCGTATCACTGGCTCAAGGATCAGGGCTATCCCAAGGTCGACGACGCGGACGTGCTCTCGTATCTCAAGGCCGAGAACGCTTATTTCGAAGCGGCGATGAAGCCGCACGCGGCTTTGGTCGAGACGCTGTTCCAGGAGATGAAGGGGCGGATCAAGGAAGACGAATCCTCCGTTCCGCAAAAGGACGGCGACTGGCTCTATTGGTGGGCGTTCAAGCCGGGCGCGCAATATCGCACCTGGTATCGCAAGCCTGTCCTGAGCTCAGCCGAAGGGCCTGTCGGTGGCGGGGCCGATCAGATCGTGCTGGACGAAGTCGCGGAAGCGGCGGGCAAGGACTATTTCAGGCTGGGCGCGATGGAGGTGAGCCCGGACGGCAGGCTCGCTGCTTTGCTGGTCGACGACAATGGCTCCGAGCGGTTCAAGCTGCGCATCCGCGATCTCGCGACCGGCAAGGACCTGGAGACGGTCACCGAGGTCGGCATCGGCAATCCGGTCTGGTCCGCGGACGGCAAGGCGATCGTGTTCACCGAGGTGAACGACAATTGGCGCAGTTACCGCGCCCGCCTGCACCGCCTTGGCACGCCGGTGGCGCAGGACAAGACGCTTTATGAAGAGAAGCAGGATCCGGGCTTTTCGGTCAGCGTCGGGCTGACCCAGGATCGCGAGCTGATCCTGATCTCGACCGGCGACAATGCGACCAGCGAGGTGCGGTTCGTGTCGGCGGCCAATCCCGAGGCGCCGCTGACGCTCATCTCGCCGCGCAAGACGAACCGCGAATATGGCGTGGATGCGAGCCACGGGAAGCTGTGGATTCGAACCAACGACGACCATGTCAATTTCCGCATCGCCGAAGCTTCGCGCGACAAGCCGGACGTGTGGAAGACCGTGGTCGCCGGATCGGACCGGGCTTATTTGCGCGGGATTACGGCTTTCAAGGATCACCTCGCCATCGCCGAGCGGCTCGACGGCCTCGATCAGATCAGGCTGCGCGCCTATGACGGCCAGGAGGAGCGCGTGCGGCTGCCGGAGGCGAGCTACACCGTCTCGCTCGGCAGCAATCCGGAATATGATCAAGGAGCCTATCGCCTGAGCTACAGCTCGATGGTGACGCCTGGGACGGTGTACGACTACCATCCGGATACCGACCGGCTGGAGGTGCTCAAGGTCCAGGAAATCCCGTCGGGTTACGATGCCAGCCAATATGCCACCGAGCGGCTAATGCTGCCGACGCGGGACGGCAAGCGTGTGCCGGTCTCGATCGTCTACAAGAAGGGCTTCCCGAAGGACGGGACCGGCAAGCTGTTCCTCTACGCTTATGGTGCTTACGGCTACGCGATCCCGCCGAGCTTCGGATCGGCGCGGATGAGCCTGCTCGACCGCGGCTATGCCTTCGCGATCGCCCATATCCGCGGCGGCGACGATCTGGGCTACCAATGGTTCCTGGACGGCAAGCTGACCAAGCGCACCAATACGTTCAACGATTTTGTCGATGCCGCCAAGGGGCTGATCGACGCCGGCTTCACCAGCCCGGGCCGGATCGGAATCAACGGCGGATCGGCCGGCGGCGAGCTGATGGGCGTGGTCGCCAACACCAATCCGGAATTGTGGGGCGCGGTGGTGGCGGACGTGCCGTTCGTCGACGTGCTCAACACCATGCAGGACGAAAGCCTGCCGCTCACCCCCGGCGAATGGCCGGAATGGGGCAATCCGATCACCGACAAGGCCGCGTTCGAGCTGATCCGCTCCTATTCGCCCTACGACCAGGTCAAGGCGCAGAACTATCCGCCGATGCTGATCACCGGCGGCCTCAACGATCCGCGGGTGACCTACTGGGAGCCCGCCAAATGGGCGGCCAAGCTGCGCGCCACCAAGACCGACGACAATCTGCTGCTGCTGAAGATCAACATGGGCGCAGGCCACGGCGGCAAATCGGGACGGTATGAGTCGCTGCGCGAGGATGCGGAAGCCTATGCGTTCGTGATCACGCAGCTGGAGAATTGAGGATAGCGGCAGGGATGGAAGAAACCGTGCCGGAAGAGTAGAACGCGTGACAATGGATCGCGACTCTGTTCTCGCCCGATTACGCGCTCGAGAGCTGTCTCTCCGGGAAGCTGGCGTGCGGCGGCTCTCCTTGTTCGGATCGGTCGCACGCGGCGAGGCGAGCGCTGCTCCGGACGTCGATCTTGCCGTCATTCTGGATCCCGAGCGTCCGATGGGATTGTTGCGCTTCGCCGGGTTACGGGGGAGAACTATCCGACCTGTTGGAGACGCGGGTCGATCTCGTGTCCGAGCCGGCCAGCAAACCGCGTCTGCAAAGCCGTATCGATCGCGACCGCATTCATGTTTTTTGACGATGATCGCGTTCGCGATTGGCTCGACGACATCATTACGAATTGCGAACGCATCAGCACTTACGTGAATGGGTTGACCGTTGAGCAGTTTACCGCCGATGAGAAGACGATCGACGCTGTTGAACGCTGCCTCCAGCGCATCAGCGAAGCGGCCGTCCGGATTGGAGAAGAACGCCCGAGGCAGGTCGCACCTGATTTGCCGATTCAGCAGGTACGCGGGCTCGGCAAAATCTTGCGCCACCATCATGACCGCATTGATCCGAAACTGATCTGGAACACCGCGGCAATCGATCTCGCGCCATTGCGTCGAGCCTGCGAGGAGGCGCTATCGGTGAGCGGCTGGCGCGCAGACCGCCTGCCGTGAACATCTTCGAACAGCGTATCACTGCCGCGCGCGACGACATCGATGAGCTTGGCCACGTCAACAATGCGGTCTGGGTCCGCTGGATCCAGGAGGTCGCGGTCGCCCACTGGCAGGCTGTCGCTCGGCCTGAGCATCACGCGGCCTATCTGTGGGTGATCGTGCGCCACGAGATCGATTATCTGCGCAGCCTGGGGCACGGCGAGAGCGTCTCCGCCTGCACCTGGATCGCGCAGGCCCCGCGCGGCGCGCGCGTGGACCGCTCCATGGAGTTCGTCGGCGAGGACGGCCGTGTGCGGGTCAGGGCCCGGACGACCTGGGCGGTGCTGGACCGGGCGAATGGCCGGCCGGTGCGTGTGCCGGAGGCGGTGATCGCTCCGTTTTTGGGACAGGAAGTCGAGAAATCGGCCAAGCTCTGAGCGACGGAACGGACGGGGCGCTGCTTCGCTAAGCCCAACTCCAATGGATCAACAATGCCGAACCCGACCAAAAGCCGCCGTTCCTGCCTCCTCCTGCTTTTGCTCGCGCTCGCGATGATCGCGGGCGCGGTCTGGTTCCTGACGGACTTCGTGCCCACGCCCAGCACCGCAACGATGCCGCCGCGGGCCGGCAATAATATGGGCGATTAGGCGGCGAAGCCTCGGACCGCCGCGACGATCTTCGGAAAAGCCTTGGCGCCGACCGCGAAGCCCATGTGGGAGCAGTCGAGTTCGACGTGCGCGTCCCGCTCGCCTTCCCGTCCACGTGCGCCCGCCGGTGCGACGATGCCGTCGCGGCGGGACCATAAGGCGAGGGTGGGGACGGGCGGTTTTTCGGCAGGATCGGTGTCGATCGGGGGCTCGTTGACGGGGTGGCCGGCGACGGCCTCGTACAGCCGCCAGACATTGTTGTTGCGGCGCCTGTCGCCGGAGAAGGGAGAGCCGAGCGTGACGACGCTGGCGACGAGGTCGGGGCGCTGCTTGGCAATTTCGCGGGCGTAAATGCCGCCGAGGCTCCAGCCGACCAGGACGACCGGACGAGCGCGGCCGTGCTGCTCGATCCGGGCGGCGAGCCGGTCCAGCATGTCTTCGCGCACGCCTCGGTTGAGGCCCAGGCCCCAGCCGGTCACGCGCCAGCCGGCGTGGGCGAGCGCGCGCTGGAGGCCCAGGGTTGTGCGATCGGTGGCGAGAAAGCCGGGGATCACCATCAGCGGCGCGCCGCCGGCCGGGCCGCGTTCGCCGAGCCGTCCGAATGCACGGTAGGCGCGGGCCATGAGGGATCCGGCTTCGGTCAGCCGCCGCCAGGCCGGCGGGGCGCGGTCGTCGGGGTGGTTCACGCCTCGCCTCTCGTCATTGCGAGCGGAGCGAAGCAATCCAGTCCAGACTTCGCGGCTCTGGATTTCTTCGTCGCTTCGCTCCTCGCAATGACGGCACGCATCAGCTCGCCAGGCTCTTGCTCGCCTGTTCGAACACGTCCTTGGACAGGCCGGGCGTATCCACGATTCGCTGGAGCTCGGTTCGCATCAGGCCGGCACGACCTTCGTCGAACCGGCGCCACCGGCCGAGCGGCGGGACGAGGCGGGCGGCGGTCTGCGGGTTGAGCTTGTCGACGGCCAGGATCATGTCGGTCAGAAAGCGATAGCCCTCGCCCGACGCCTGGTTAAAGGCGCGCTGATTGGCCGCGAACGCGCCTACCAGCGCCCGGATCCGGTTCGGGTTGGCGAGTGTGAAATCGGGATGCCGAGCCAGGGCCTGGACGACCTGTACGGTGTCGTCGCGCGTTGCCATCGCCTGCGCGGTGAACCATTTGTCGAGCACCAGCGGGTTGTCGCGATAGCGCTGGTAGAAGCCGTTCAACGCCGCCTCGCGCTCGGGCGCGTTGCTGCCGCTGAGCGCGGTCAGCGCGCCTTGCCGGTGGGTCATGTTGTCGGCCTCATTGAACTGCCGCATCGCGATCGCCGGCGCGTCCGCCGCTCCCGAAGCGAGCAGGTAGCCGAGGGAGACCGAGCGCAGCCGGCGCGCGCCCTTGGCGGCCGGCGAATATTCGAAGCGGTTGGCGGAGGCGGAAGCGTAAGCCGCGCGCCACAGATTCACCAACTCGGTGCCGAGCGTCGTCCTAAGTGCCTCGCGCGCTCGGTGAATCGCGTCCGGATCGACCAAAGCCATGTTGTCGCCGATGAACGCTTCGCTGGGCAGCAGCACCGCTTCCGCGATGAAGGCCGGGTCGAGATCGCGGTTGGTCAGGGTCTCGCGGACGGCTTCGACCACTGCGTCGGTATCGGCCGTCTCACCCGTGATCGCGGCGGTCAGCGTGAGCAGCATCAATTGCTGCATCGCCTCGTAGCGGGCGAAGGGATCATCATCGCGCGCCGACAGAAAGGCGAGATCGGCGGCATCGCGATCGGAATCGATGGTCACCGGCGCCGAGAAGTCGCGGTTGATCGACAGGATCGGCCGCTCGCCGATACCGTCGAGCACGATTTCGTGCGCGGCCTCGTCCAAAATGACGGTGCGCTCGTCCAGCTTGTCCCCGGTCAGTTCGCCGAACAAGGCGAGCTTCAACGGGATCGGCATGACCTGCTTGAACGGCTGGCCGGGGGTCGGCGGCACCTCCTGTTCGAGCAGCAGATAGACACGGCCCTCGGCGGCACCGTGGCCGAGGCGGGCGCGGACCTTGGGCGTGCCCGCCTGCGCATACCAAAGCCGGAAGCGCGACAGATCGAGGCCGCTTGCGTCCTCCATCGCCTTGATGAAATCCTCGCAGGTCGCGGCCTCGCCGTCATGTCGCTCGAAATACAGGTCGGAGCCGGCTCGAAATGTCTCGGCGCCGAGCATGGTGTGCAGCATGCGGATCACTTCGGCGCCCTTGTTGTAAACGGTCGCCGTGTAGAAATTGGTGATCTCGATATAGCTTTCGGGGCGGATCGGGTGGGCGAGCGGGCCGGCATCCTCGGGGAACTGCGCGGCGCGCAGCACCCGCACATCCTCGATCCGCTTGACCGCGGCCGAGCCCTGATCGGCGGAAAATTGCTGATCGCGAAAGACAGTGAAGCCTTCCTTCAGCGAGAGCTGGAACCAGTCGCGGCAGGTGACCCGGTTGCCGGACCAATTGTGGAAATATTCATGCGCGACCACGCCCGCGACGGCATCGTAATCGGCGTCTGTCGCGGTGTCGGGATCGGCGAGGATGTAGCGCGAGTTGAAGATGTTGAGGCCCTTGTTCTCCATCGCGCCGAAGTTGAAATCGGAAACGGCGACGATGTTGAACACGGCCAGATCATATTCGCGGCCATAAACCTTCTCGTCCCAGGCCATGCTGGTCTTGAGCGCGGCCATGGCATGTTCGGTTTTCGGCAGATCCTCCGCGCGCACCCAGATGCCGAGATCGACCGGGCGGCCGGAGCCGGTGACGAACTGATCGCGATTGGCCTGGAGATCGCCGGCTACGAGTGCGAACAGGTAGGAGGGCTTGGGAAACGGATCATGCCATTCCGCCCAGTGCCGGCCATCGTCCAGATCGCCGGACGCGATCGGATCGCCGTTGCACAGCAGCACCGGATAGCGCGACTTTTCGGCGGTCATCCGCACCCGGTAGCGGCTGAGCACATCAGGCCGGTCGGGGAAGAAGGTGATGCGGCGGAAACCCTCCGCTTCGCACTGCGTGCATAAAATGCCGCCGGATGCGTAAAGGCCCATGAGCTGGCTGTTCGCTTCGGGCGCGATCTCGACGACGGTCTCGATCAGCGCGCGATCGGAGTCGATCGGGATGGTGAGCCGGTCGTCGCGGAGGCGATGGTCGACCGCCGCGCCGTCCACCCTTATCGACTTGAGTTCCAGCGCCTCGCCGTCCAGCCGCAGCGGCTCGCGATGGACGCCGTTGCGTTCGACCGTCAGCCGCGCGGTGACGATCGTCCGGTTCGCCGCCAGCTGAAAGTCGAGCTCGATCTGCGGCACCAGCCAATCCGGCGGCCGGTAGTCTTCGCGGTTGATGGTGGCCGGTGGCGCGGCCGGCGCATTCATGGCATCGAGCATGGTCCGCCGATACGCCCGCGCGGTTGGCCGCGCAATCGCGGCGGGGCGGAGCGGGGCTCCGGCGGGTCAGGCCCGAGCGCGCAGGGCGATGAACAGGCCGGCCAAAGCGAGCAGGCCGCCGGCGACCGCCAAAGCGGTCCAGTGATAATCTTCGAAGATGGTGGACAGGGCCATGGCGATGATCGGCACGAGCAGGCTCGAATAAGCCGCGCGGCCGGGACCTACGGCCCGCAGGATGGCGAAGTAGATCGTGAAGGCGAGTGCGGAGGCGAACAGGCCGAGGTAGAACAGGCCCAACCAATAACCGAGCCGCGCTTCGAACACCGGCGGCCCGTAGACGATCCAGCCGAACAGGCCGTTGGCGAGCGTGCCGTAAAACATGCCCCAGGCGACCATCGACGCGATCGGCCGGCTGCGGAGCCTGGCGCCCGCCTGCATGACGTTCGACACCGATGCCGAAAGCACCCCCAGGAGGGTCAGGCCGATGCCGATCGCGACCGCGCGCGGCGGCACTTCGCTTTGCCGCGCCTCGTTGACGAACAGCAGGGCGACGCCGGCCATCGCGACCAGCGATCCCACCAGGAAGCCCGGCGTGGTCCGGTGCTTCAGAAACAGCCAGGACAGCAGGCTGTTCGGCACCAGCAGCAGCGCGAACACCACCGCGACGATCCCGGACGTGATGTAATGCTCCGCCGCGTAGACGAAGTTGAAATTCAGGAAGAATTGCGGAATGCCGAAGCCGAGCGCGAGCAGATGCCCTTCGCGCCCGATCCGAAGCGGCGCGCGCTTCCAGGCGGCATAGGCGAACATCGCCGCGCAGGCGATCACGTAGCGATAGGTGACCGACCAGGTCGCCGGCACCGGGCCGAGCTGATCCCGGATCACGATCCAGGTCGATCCCCAGATCAAGGTGATCAGCATGAAGGGGAACAGGACGCGGGGATCGCTAAAGCCCTGTGCTTGCGCATATGCCGTCGTCCCGGCGAAGGCCGGGACCTCGGGCGGAACAGGCGCCGGGTCCTTCGCCCCCTGAGGTCCCGGCTTTCGCCGAGGTGACGCGTGATCGTTCACAATTCCGCGATCGCGGCGGCCAGCGCGTCCACATCGGCTGGGTCGCTGTCCCAGCTGGTCACCAGCCGCGCCTCGCCCGGGCCCCAATCGTAGAAGTCGAATCCCCGATCGCGCAGCGCCTGCGCTTCGGCCGGGGAGACGCGCAGGAAGACCTCATTGGCTTCGGCCGGCAGCAGCAATCGCGCGCCCGCCGCCGCCGCGAGCCGGGCGGCGCTGTCGTTGGCGGCGCGCGCGTTGCGCAGCCAGACCTCGTCATCCAGCATCGCGAGCACCTGCGCGGCCATGTAGCGGCCCTTGGACAGCAGATGCCCGGCCCGCTTGCGCCGATACAAGGTCGCGTCCGCCAGCTCGGAGCGGAAGAAGATCAGCATTTCGGCGGACAAGCCGCCATTCTTGACAAAGCCGAAGGAAAGCGCGTCCACTCCCGCCCGCCAGGTCAGCTCCGCTGGATCGCAGCCAAGCCGCGCCACCGCATTGGCGAACCGGGCGCCGTCCATATGCAGACCGAGCCCGCGAGATCGGGCAAGCTGCCCAAGCGCCGCGACCTCACCCGGCGCATAGACCAGCCCATATTCGGTCGCGTTGGTGATCGAGAGCACCGCCGGCTGGACCTGGTGGACGTCGTTTCGAACGGTGGCGAGCAGGGCCTGCACCGAGTCCGGCGTGAGCTTGGCGCCGTCTCCTTCGGCCAGCAGCAGCTTGGCGCCGTGCGTGTAGAATTCGGGCGCGCCGCATTCGTCATTCTGGATATGGGCGTCGCGATGGCAGACGATGCTGCCGTGCGGCGGGCAGAGCGCGGCAAGCGCCAGCGAGTTGGCCGCAGTCCCGGTCGCCACCCAAAGCGATCGCACCGGTGTCCCGAACAGATCGGAGAATGCGCCGTCGAGCTGCTTGCTCAGAGCGTCACCATCGTAAGCCGTGTCGAGCCTGTTCGCGGCGCCTAGCGCGGCCATCACTTCGGGGCAGCAAGCCGCCGCATTGTCAGAAAAAAATCGCATGGCGGCGCCATAGACGGGCATCGGCGCCCGTCAATCGCCCGGCCGATCAGCTGCCTTGCTCAGGCGGTTCGAGGAAGCTTGGCGCTTGCCACTCGTCCGGCGCGTCCGGCAGTTTCCACACGATCCGCTGCAGGAGCCCCCGGCAAGCGCGAACCTTGCCGTTCCGACGGGGCAGTTCCAACTGGAACGCCTTCACCTCGCGAGCGATCGTTTGATCGAACAAAAGGCTCGGCGCGGACAGGATCAGCCGATGCCGGGCGACCTTGCCGTCGGCGGCGACATCGCTTTCGAGGACGGAAACGCCCGCAATCGCACTGTTCATCGCTGTGACCGGATAATCCTCGTCGTTAATGTCCATGCTCGCGAGCTTCGGCTCGGCATCGTAGGTCGAGCACAGGTCTTCGGGCACGCCAGCGGTTCGGAAGGCGGCACGGGCCCCCGCCTGGTCGCCGGCGTTTCGGAGGAGCTGGCCCTTACGCGTCAGCAACGCGGCCCGGCGTGGATCGCCTCCCCGGTCCGCGTCTCGACCCAGCAGAATCTCGGTGATCCGAAGCCTGCTCTCGCCCGGCAGATCGACGTCGCGCGCCAACCAATCGGTCGTGAAGACATAGGCAAGCTCGTCGGGTAATTCCGCCAGCAGGCGGAACGCCTGGATGCGGCTCAGCCGCTGCTGCTCCTCTGGGCTACCCGCCGCTCCGATCGCCTTTAACGAATCGTCCAGCCAAACAGGTGGCACCACCCCCACTCCGGCCCCCAACTTTCGCATGGCCTGAAACGCATCGTTCCTGGCCTGAACGACCTGCCATTCCTGAACGTCGTTCTCGGCCATCGCCCGCACCGTCAACCGCCAGCTCATCTCCAGTTGCAGCGGGATCAGCAGCGGGCTTCCCGGATGCTGGCCGTTGAGGGCCTCGATCTCGGCCGACAGCGCGTTTATGCTGTCGAGCGACGTGTCATGCGCCGCCGGCTCGAGCAGCCCGCGCTCGATCAGCCAGCGGGTGCCGGGATCGGCGCGGCGGTCGACCGGACGCCAATCGCTGGCGAGCCAGGCGCGACAGCGCGCGGTGAAGATTGTCCCGCTAGGCGCCGGCGATACGGTCGAGAGCAGGGTTCGACCGGCAAGAGCATCATATAAGGGCACCACCGCGCCGGGCCGGCTCGCCGCCAGCGGAACCAGGATCTGCTCGCGCGTGGTGCCGGTATAGGCGGCGAAGGTCACCCAATCGTCCGGACCGATCGCGCCGTCGCACTCCGGCAGCCCGTCCGCGAGGTTCTTGTCGATTTCGCTGATGCTGCCGCCAACGGCGTTCAGCATCGCGATCAGCGCGTCGCGATCTCCGCGCTGGGCGGCAATCCCTGCTCTTTGCAGGCCGACCCGCAAGGGCGCCAGCCGGGCAGCCGGCGCTTGCGCCGAGCCGGCCCAGGCGCGGTCTGCGGCCGTTTGCGCGGCGGCGACAGAGCCCGTCAGCGCGAGCGCCTGCGCTTCGATCAGGTCCGCTTCCCAGCGATCGCGCGCCGAAAGCCCGGCAGCGATGCCCTGCGCGCCGGTCAGCGCGGCGAGCGGCCGATCGACAAGCTGAAGACGCAATTCGGCAAGCGCGACGGCGGGCCGATCGGCCGCGGGAATCGGTTCGGACTTGAGCCTGGCCAGCGTCGCCGCGGCGCCCGAGCGGTCACCAACCCGTTCCTGCGCGAGCAGCAAGGCGAGGCGGGCGGCCGCCCTTTGCGCCGGTGGCACCTCATCCGCGTCGGCATGGCGTAGGAGTTCGATCGCGAGCACCGGAGCTCCACGGGCGAGTGCCAAGCGCCCTTGCAAGCCATACAGCAAAGGGTCCACCCTTGGCCGACCGTCTTTGGGCCGGCGCTGTCGGCCCAGTTCGTCGAGCAGGATGGCCGATTGGTTCTGATCGTCGGCCTGCAATGCCGCTTCCAGCCTGGCGATCTCCTCGCCATTCTGCGCCGGCGCCGCGCTAGCCAGCAGTGCCGCCAGGAGCGCACCGAACCGAAATCTCATTGGACGATCTTTCCCTTTTGCTTCGGCGGTGAAGCTCGCCGTTTACCTCGTCTTAGGCAAGACTCGTCTAGACCCGGGTGGAGCCGAAAATCGGGGAACAAGTGACCATGGGCGTTGAGAATTTCGTGAATGAGGTCAATGCCGGCCAGCGCAGCGCCAAGCGGGCGCGGGTATTGTTGTCCGCCAAGCTCAAGACGGCGGACGGCGAACTCGAATGCCGGCTGCGTGACCTGTCGCAAAAGGGCGCGCTGATCGAGTGCCGGAATCACCTCGCCGTCGGCAGCGAGGTGGTGTTCACGCGCGGCGCCACGATCGTGCCGGCGCGCGTCGCCTGGGCGAGCGCGGGGCGGATCGGGCTCGAATTCCTGCGCAGCATCGATGAAAGCGAAGTGCTGGTCCAGCTCGGCCGCTCGTCCAGCGTGCCCCAGCAGCGCTTCCGCCGCCCCCGGATCGGCGGCGAGGACCTCAGCGAGACCGAGCGCAAGCTGGTCCGCAGCTGGGGCGTGGCCGTCGGGATCGCGGTAACCGGAGCCTGACGTGATGAGCGACGCATTCGCGGGGAAAGGCGCCGAATGATGTTGAACGGTGACGATCAATTGTTTGGCAAACTCGCGACCTCGCCCGCCAGTCCGCGCAAGGCGGAGCGGACCGGATGCGAAATCGGCGCCGGCCTCCGGCAACGTGGCGCGAGCGGGGTTTCGGTGCAGATCATCGATCTGTCGACCCACGGTTTTCGCGCATCCACGCATCTTGACCTGCAGAAGGGCGCCGATGTCTGGCTCAAGCTTCCGGGGCTGGAGGCGCTGCATTCGCGCGTCGCCTGGATGAGCGGATATCTGGTCGGCTGCGAATTCGTCCGGCCGCTGCATCCGGCGGTGCTGACCATGGTGGTGCGCAAGTAAGCGTTCAGAGCTTGACCGCGCGCGGACCGGCCAGCCCCAGCCCGCGTTCGATGTAATCGACCGCCGCGACCAGGCCGCCCGCTTGGCGTAATGCTATCGCCTGCCGCGCTGCATTGGAGCGATAGGCTGGCTCATTCAGCACCCGTTTGATCTGCTTTTTCAGCCTACCGCTCGAAGCCCTTCGCGGCACAATGCGTTCGCCAACATGATGGTGGACGATACGGGCGGCGACGCCCGGCTGATCGAACGCGATCGGCAGCGCGAGCAGCGGCACGCCCGCCGCCAGCGAATCCAACACGGTGTTCAGCCCGGCATGGGTGATGCACAGGTCCGCGCGCGCGAGCACCGCCTGCTGGGGCGCGAAGTCGGTCACGTGATCGGCGCCGATCGACGCGGCTTGCCGGGGTGACAGCAAGCCGCAATGCGCGACCAGCAATTGCGCGCCGGCGCCGCGACAGGCCCGCGCGATCGCCTTGAACAGCCGCAGCCGCCCGCCTTGCAGAGTTCCGAGCGACGCGAATACGAACCGGCGCCCGGGATCGACATCGAAACCCAGCTCCCCCTCCCCCATCGCTGAACGGATGCGGCCAACCGCGCGAAACGACGTCGGCTCGGGCCGGGGATAATCAAACGCGCTGCTGATCTGCGCCACTTGTGCCAGCGGCGACAGGCAGTCCTCCAGGCTGGAGCGCAGCGCGATCCCGAACCGCTCCGACCAGTTCTCGATCGTTCGCCGCTGGCCGCGAAGGAGAAGCTGCGCGACTCGCTCGCCGCCTTCGATCCACTCGATCCCCTTTGGCGACGGATCGTAGCGCCAGCCCAGGAACGGCAGCGGGATGCCGGGTCCTGAGTTGATCGGCAGGCCACAGGCGACGGAGGCGAAAGGCAGGCGCAGGTGCGCGGCGAGCAGGCCGGCTGCGGCCTCGACCTGATCGCCGATAACCGCGTCGACGCCCAGGGTGGCCAGTTGCTCCGGCCCATCCGCGCACAGCCGGTCTGTCAGCCGCGCCGAATCCGCCACCGTGCGCAGGATGCCGAACGGGCCGGTCGGGCGCGCGGCATTGGCCACCGCGCGCTTGGCCTCGATGTCCGCGCTGACGGTACGCACCGGGATTGGCGATCCGGTCAGCGATGCTTCAGCGCCGGCATTGAGGAGGAAGGTGGCCCGGTGACCACGGCGGATCAGTTCGCTGCCGAGCGCCTCGAAGACGCGCAGATGGCTGAAATAAGGAGGGCAGATCAGCGCGAAGTGAGCCATCGGGGCCTGCATGTGGCGGATCGGCCGTAAAAAGAAAGGCCGCGTGCAACCCGAGCGGGCCGGCAGCCGTATGGGCCCGGATGGTAATGGCAAGTGCACGAGGAGCGCCGGCGGGCGGATTTGGCCCGATCCGGTCTGGCTGGAGCGATGCGGCGGCGGCGGCGGGGCTGGTCGCGGTGCTGCTGATTTGGCTGACTGCGCTGAATCGTCCGCTCCTTTGCCCATGCGGCGCCGTCCGTTTCTGGGCGCCCGATCATGATTCGCAGCATTTGTCCGACTGGTATTCACTGCTTCACATCAGCTTCGGGTTCGGATTGGCGTTGCTCGTCAACCATGTTCAGCCGGCTTGGCCGCTGCCGCGCAAGGGTCTGGTGGTGCTCGCCAGCAGCGCCCTGTGGGAGGGGATCGAGAATCTGCCGGTGGTGATCGCCCGTTTCAACACCCCGGGCGCGCCCGGAAGTTATGGCGGCGACACGATCGTGAATGCGCTGGGCGACACCATTTTTGTGCTCGGCGGCTTCCTGCTGGCCACACGCGTGCGGCCGGGCATCGTGGTGGTCGCGGCCTTGCTGATCGAAGCGGCGGTGTGGTTCGCGATCCGCGACGGATTGCTCGTCGGAACGCTGCGTCTGATGGCTTGAGCGAAGCCCGCGCCTTGCCGACCGTTACCGTAGTGATGCTACCGTAAAGCTACGATCCCGACGGTAGCCGCCCGGGAAAGTTTTCCGGCTGCATCTAACCCCTGCCAGCACCGAGGTGCAGCGCCGGCAGCCCCCCAGCTCAGGCGTCACCCCGGTGCTGGATCTCAACCGATCCAAGAGGGGTTCATTCACATGACAAACGCATTTCGCCGCGCCGCTTTGGCCGGCAGCTTCCTTGCCGCCGTTTCCGCCGCGCCGGCCTTCGCCGCCGACGCCAGCTCGACCTTGTCTGTTTCGGCAAATGTCACATCCAACTGCGCCGTTTCCACGACGCCGCTGGCGTTCGGCAATGTCGACGTGACCACCGGCGCGGCCGTCAACGGCACGGGCGGCTTGAGCGTGACCTGCACCAACGGCACAGCCTGGTCCGCCGCCGCCGACCAGGGTGCCGGCACGGGCGCTGATCTGGTCACCCGCAAGCTGGCCAACGGCTCGAACCTGCTCGATTACCGCCTGTATATCGATTCGAACCGCTCGGAGGTTTGGGGCGACGGTGCCGATTCGACCTCGACCTTCATCGACACGGGCACCGGCAGCGCGCAGTCGAAGACCATCTACGGTCGCATCCTCGCCGGACAGAATGGGGTTACGTCGGGCGCCTATGCCGACACCGTCACGGTCACCGTCACCTACTAAGGCTACGGCAGTCATGACCTTGGTCATCGAAAGGGGCGGCCGCCGCGTTGCGGCCGCCCTTCTTGCCGCGGCGACCCTGCTCGCGGCCTCTCCCGCATGCGCGGGCTCCTTTCAGGTCAATCCCGTCAACGTCGCGCTCGCGCCGGACAAGGGATCGACCGAGCTCAGCCTCGTTAACGCCGATGCGGCGCCGGTGTCGGTGCGGGTCACCGCGCTGCGCTGGACGCAGAAGGACGGGGCGGACCTCTACGAGCCGACCCGGGACGTGATCGCCTCGCCGCCGATCTTCACCGTCGCGCCGGGCGCGCGGCAGCTGATCCGGATCGGCCTTCGCAGCCGCGTTCCGGGCACCGCCTACCGCCTGATCGTCGAAGAGATACCGGGTCCGCCGGTCGAGGGCAGCGGCATCAAGGTCGCGCTGAAGCTCAACCTGCCTTTTTATGTGCTCAGCCCCGGCCGCGCCGGAGCTGCGTTGAGCTGGACCGCGCATCGCGGCGCGAACGGCGAGCTGTTCGCCCAAGCGCGCAATGGCGGTGCCCAGCACGCCCAGGTGCTCGGGCTCGAAGCGCGTGACGGCGCGGGCCGGGCGATCGGCGGTAGCAAGGCGATGGGCGTCGTCCTGCCGATGAGCGCGCGGCGCTGGTCGCTCGGAGCTGCGAAAAGCGCGCCGGCCGAACTGATCGTCAAAACCGCGCAAGGCGAAACCCGGAGCATCGTTCGTGTGGAGCAGCCTTAGCCTCCTCGCGGCGGCGACGATTGCTCCGGCGCAGGCCGGGCCGTCGTTGCTCGAGCTGGAGGTGAACGGCCGCGGCTCGGGAGAACCGGTGCTCGTTCACCGCGCCGGCGGCGACTTCTACCTGCCAGCGGCGGCATTTCGCGGCCTCCGCATCCGTTTCGATGGAGCCGAGGTGGTCACGGTCGAGGGCGCCCCGCACGTCCGCCTCGGCAGCCTGACCGGGGTGACGGCGATGATGGACGAGGCGGCCCAGCGGCTGCGCCTGTCGGTGCCCGCGGGCTTGTTCGAAGGAAGCAGCGTCGATTTCGGACAGGACGCACTCGGGCCGATGACGCCGTCCGCCACCGGCGTGTTCCTCAATTACGAGCTGCTCGCCTCGGCCGGCGGCGGCACCAATGCGCTGAACGGCGCGTTCGAACTCGGCATCTTCACAGGCGCGAGCTTCGGGCAAACGACGGCCATCGCCGACCTATCGGGAAGCCGCGCGCGGGCGGTCCGCCTGGACAGCAGCTGGACGTTCGACGATCCCGCGCGGATGCGATCATTGCGGATCGGCGACGCGATCAGCCGGGGCGGCGTCGGCGGTGCTCCGTTGCGCTTCGGCGGCATCCAGTTCGCACGCAACTTCGCGGTCCAGCCCGGCTTCGTGACGCTGCCGATGCCCCGCCTGTCGGGCAGCGCGGCCTTGCCCTCGATCGTCGAGCTTTACGTCAACGACGCGCTGGTCGGACGGCAGGAGGTGCAGCCGGGCCCCTTCTCGATCACTAGCATCCCGATCACCACCGGCAACGGTCAGGTGCAGGCGATCGTTCGCGACACGCTCGGCCGCGAGACCATCGTGTCACAGGGCTATTACGCCAGCGCCGGGCTGCTGCGGCCCGGCTTGCACGATTTCAGCTACGAGCTTGGCTTCCTGCGCCGCGATTACGCCCGCAGGAGCATGTCCTATGGCGCGCCCGTCGCGTCCGCCACGCACCGCCTCGGCCTGTCGGACAGGCTTACCGTCGAAGCGCACGCCGAAGCCACCGCGAAAGTGCAGGCTGCGGGGGTCGCGGCGGATGTGGCGTTGCCGGGGCTGGGCATCGCCGGCATTTCGCTGGCCGCCAGCCGATCCGAAGAGGGCGAGGGCGCCCAGATCGGGCTGCGGTTCGAGCGGCAAAGCTCGGTGCTGTCGATCGGCGGATCGGCGGAGCTGACCAGCAGCGGCTATCGCGATGTGGGCAGCTTTGGCGAGCGGCTGCCGCCGCAGGCCATCTACCGTCTGTTCGCGGGCGTCCCGACCGGCTTTGGCTCGCTCGGCGCTTCTTACCTGCTCTACCAGGGGCGCGGCAGCCAGCCGGATGCCGAGTTCGCGAGCGCCAACGCCTCTGTCCGGCTGGGTGCGTTCGGGACCTTGCACCTCGCCGGCCGCCAAAGCCTGCGCGGCGAGCGGGAGACGGCGCTGGAAGCCTTCGTTACTGTTCCGCTCGGCGGCGCCACCAGCGCGAGCGGCGGGCTGCGCAAGGAGCGCGGTGGGCTGCTCGCGACCGCCACGGTGCAGAAGAACGCGCCGTTCGGCGAAGGCTGGGGTTACCGCGCCGCCGCCGCGCTCGGCGGCGACACGCGGCTGGACGGCGGCCTGTATCTCAACACCGCGTTCGGTGAATATGGCGCGGAAGTCTCCTATCGCGACGATCGGCTCGGCGCGCGCGTGCTGGTGGCGGGATCGGTTGCAACGGTGGGGCGCGAGTTGTTCGCCTCGCGCAAGCTGACCGACGGCTTCGCGATCGTTCAGGTCGAGAATCATGCGAACGTGCGCGTTTACGCCGACAATCACCTGGTCGGCAGGACCAACCGCAGGGGCCGGGCGATCGTGCCGCGCCTTCGCGCTTACGAGCGCAACGAAATCCGCCTCGAGCTTGCCGACCTGCCGATGGACGCCCACGTGACGGTGGCCGGCAGACATGTGCGCCCCTACGCCCGCAGCGGCGTGGCGGTGCGCTTCGACGCGCGGCGGAGCCGATCTGCGACGTTTCGGATCGAAGTGGACGGAATGGGCGCGCTGCCCGCCGGCGGCACCGTCCAGGTTGGCGGGCGCGACGTGCTGGTGGCGCCCGGTGGCGAAGTATACCTGACCGATGTCGCGAACGGCGATATCGTCGAGGCGCGCTGGTCGGGTGGCCGCTGCAGCTTCAGCCTCGATCTGCCTGCGGGCGAGGATCCCCAGCCCGATCTCGGCGTCCGTCGCTGCCAGGCGGAGGCCGCATGATCGGGTTGGTCAAACTGGGCGCCGCATTGCTGCTGCTGGCCTGCGGCGGAACCGCGTTCGCGCAAAGCTGCACCGTGTCGCCCCAAGCCGTGGCGTTCGGCGGCTACGACGCGCTTTCCCCGGCACCGACCGACGGCGTCGGCACGATCCGGGTAGGCTGCGACGCAGCCGCGAACTTCACGGTCGGCCTGAGCACCGGCAACGGCGGCGGGCAGGGGAGCCGGGCGATGCAAGGCGGCCAACGGGCGTTGCAATACGATCTCTATGCCGATCCGTCCCGTTCCAGCCCGTGGGGCGACGGCAGCGGGCTCGGCGGCCCGGTGTCCGCTGGCGGGACCGACACGGACCTGACCGTCTATGGCCGCATCCCCGCACGCCAGAATGTCCCCGCCGGCACCTATTCGGATGTGATCGTGGTGACCGTCAGCTTCTGACGAAATCTGGAGCGGGCGAAGGGCTTCGATCCCTCGACCCGATCTTGGCAAGCCTGTGGGGACAGCAGGCTTCCTGGTTTGGGCTACGAGTTGAGGCGGGTGGTACTAAGACTTTCATGGCTCGCCATCGTGCAAACGGCGGCGGGCGCACGGCTCCGCGCCGCGTCGTCACCATAGGTCGGTTCGGCCTTTGAAGCACGCGAGCAGGCCCGGACAGTGCGAGGTGCCAGTTCATAACGACGCAGGCTGCGAGGCCTTTGCAGGCGCTCCTCCTTTCCTCGAACAGAAGTCGCGTGTAATTATTCGGTTCTGAGCGCTTCGATTGGGGATAGGCGCGAGGCGCGGATGGCCGGCCAGCCGCCGAAGGTAAGGCCGATGATCGCCGAGAAGAGGACGGCGCCGGCGGCGGTAGTGTAGCCGATCGGGACCGGAAAATCGGCTTGGGCCTGGAAGACCTGCGCTGCCAGCATCGCCAGGACGAGGCCGGTCGCGCCGCCGATCATGCACAAAACCGCCGCCTCGACCAGGAACTGGTTGCGGATGTCGCTGCGCTTGGCGCCGAGCGCCATGCGCAGGCCGATCTCGCGGGTGCGCTCCGTCACGCTGACCAGCATGATGTTCATGATGCCGATGCCGCCGACCAGCAAAGAGATCGAGGCGATGGCGACCAGCACCGCTTGGAAAATGCTGGTAATGGTGGACGTCTCCTCCATGAACTCCTCGGTGGTGCGGACGGTGAACGGGTTCGCATCCTTGCCGCGCACGCGGTAGCGCTCGCGAAGGACGCGGGTGACCTCCCGCTTCGCCTCTTTGAGGGAAAGGCCGTCCTCGACGCCGATTGCGAGGAAGTGGAGATCGTCGGGGCCTGACATCGCCTCTGTGCTGAAGCGCTGGCGCGCGGCGCTGATCGGGATGATGATGCGGTCGTCGCTGTCCTCGCCCAGCGCCGACCCCTTGGCTTCCAGGATGCCGATCACGGTGAAGGGGACCTTGTTGACCCGCACGGTCTCGCCGAGCGGCTCATAATCGCCGAACAGCTTGTCCGCGACGGTTTGACCCAGAACCACGACGCGGGCGCCGGTGCGGACATCGGCTTCGCTGATGAAGCGCCCGGTTTCGGCGGCGAGGTTGGAGACCGCGCCGAAGCCCGGCGTGGCCCCGCGGGCTTCGGTGCTGGCGCTCCGGCCGCCGCTGACGATCTGGACCTGGGAGCGAAGTTGCGGCGCGATCGCGGTGACGCCGTCTAGTTGGCGCTCGATGGCACCCGCATCGCGCATGGTGAGGCGGCCGCGTTCGGTGGGGCGCCGTCCGGGCACGTTGTCCGGGAACGGGACGACGATCACCATGTTGGAGCCGAGCGCGTTGACCACCTGCATGACGGAGACCTGCGCGCCCGAGCCGACTGCCACCGCGAGCACCACGGCGAAGACGCCGATCGACACGCCCAGCGTGGTGAGGATCGAGCGCATGAGATTGACGCGCAGCGCGGTGAGCGCGATCGCGAGGTTCACCCCGACGCGGCTGGCGATCCGTCCGATCCGGGGCTTCACTGGCGTATGACCTTGCGGTCGCACACCGCGACGTCCTCGATCACCTTGCCGTCGCGGAACATGATGCGTCGGGCGGCATGGTCGGCGATCTCGCGCTCGTGCGTGACCAGCACGATCGTGTTGCCGGCCTCGTTGAGCGTCTGGAAGAGGTGCATGATGTCTTCCGACGTCTGGCTGTCGAGCGCGCCAGTGGGCTCGTCGGCGAGAAGCATGAGCGGCTCGGTGACGAGCGCGCGGGCGATCGCGACGCGCTGCTGCTGACCGCCGGACAAGCGCGCGGGGGAATGATCGAGGCGGTCCGCGAGGCCGATGGCGGCGAGCTTGGCGCGGGCGCGCTCCTGCCGCTCTGCGCGTCCAATGCCGGCGTAGATCAGCGGCACCGCGACATTGTCGAGCGCGGTGGTGCGGGGGAGCAGGTTGAACTGCTGGAAGACAAAGCCGATCTTGCTGTTCCTGAGCTCGGCCAGCGCGTCGCTGTCGCGTTCGCGCGTCGCGATGCCATCGATCCGAACATGGCCGGAGGTCGGCACATCCAGGCAGCCGATCATGTTCATGAAGGTCGACTTGCCGGAGCCGCTCGCGCCCATGATCGCGACGAACTCGCCGCGAGCGATGGCGAGCGACACGCCGTCGACCGCGTGCACCATGCCGCCGCCAAAGGCATAGTCCTTGACGAGGTCGACGGTTTCGACGAGCGGAACCGTCACAAGCCCTCGCCGTCCGCTTCTTCTTCCTCGCCTTCGGCTTCTTCCTTCTCGATCAGCGACTTGGATCGTGTGAGCACCTTTTCACCGGGCCTAAGACCGCGCACGATCTCGACATAGTCCTCGCCCTCGAGACCCAGCGTCACCGCCCGCCTGACCGGCTTGTAGGGATCCGCGCCCGCGACCCAGACCGTTACGGGCTTGGGCCCCGCGGGCTTGCCGGTTGCGGCCTTGGCCTTTGCCTCCCCCTTCGGGCGGTCGCCGGGGCGGGGGCGGAAGCGAGTCGCCGCCACCGGAACGCGCAGCGCCGTCGGCTTGCGCCCGGTGATGATGTCGACGTTGGCGGTCATTCCGGTGAGCAGCTTGCCGGCCGAATTGTCGACGTCGAGGATGACGAGATAGCTGACGACATTCTGCGTTTCCGTCGCGGACTTGCGGATCTGCCGGACGGTGGCGGGGAAGCTCTCGTCGGGATAGGCGTCAACGGTGAAGCGGACCGGCTGGCCGACGCGGACCTGGCCGATATCCGCTTCGTCGACCGACGCCTCGACCTGCATTCGACTGGTGTCCGCGGCAATCTCGAAAAGGTTGGGCGTCTGGAAGCTTGCCGCCACCGTCGCGCCCGGCTCGATGAGCTTGTTGACGACCACTCCGCTTGCCGGGGCGAGGATGCGGGTGCGGCGCAGGTCAAGCCGCGCGGACGACAGCTCTGCCGAGCTTTGGGCGATCTGGGCGCGGCCGCTCTGCGCCTGCGCGATCGCGGTCTTCAAGCCCGCGCGCGCGGTCGAGAGCGCGTTCTCCGCCTGGTCGATCGCGCCCTTGGAGATGAAGCCGCGATCCGCCAGCTGCTTGCGCCGCGCATATTCGCGTTCCTGGACCTCAACATCGGTGCGCGCGCGGACGATCGCGGCCTGCGCCTGTGCGAGCGAAGCATGGGCGAGATCGACCTGTGCACCGGTCTGGGCGACGCGGGCCGTGGGGCGGGTGCCGTCGATCACGGCGAGCAATTGCCCCGCCTTCACGGGCGAATTGAAATCGACATAAACGGCGGTGACCTGGCCGGAAACTTCGGACCCTATCTTGAAGGTGTTGAGCGCCCGGAGCTTACCGCTCGCGGACACGACGCGGACGACTTCGCCCCGGTCGGCCTCAACGGAGACATAGTCGTAGTCGGGAGGAGTGGGCACCAGAATTTTATAGAGCGCGAAGGCCACCAGCATGGCCGCCAAAGCCGACCAGATTGGGTGACGTCGAACCCACTTCAGCAATGCGCTCACCAAAGCCCCCTCCACACACCGACTGCAAACCGGGCGGTGTGTTAGTCACAGCATACACGAGAAATGTGACATGGAAAGGATGCGTTGGCCGCTTCGCTCGAGGCAACACCCGAAGGCAGACGGTCGTGAAGCTGCAACTTGGGCCCGGAGGCGGATCGTCTGGTTCACAGCCATCGAGGAGAACGCAGGCTACCGGACTGCTGACGCTCGCGTCTCCCTACCAGATGGGCCAGGAAAGTTGCCTGTTTCGGGTTACGTCGTGGTTCTCCTCTGCAAGAAGATCTGAATCCGGCACCTTCGCCGAAAATAATCTTCGTAGCCCACAGAGCTTTGGCAACGAACTTTCCTTCGTTCGAGAAGGGAATCCCTCGATAACGAGACAGCAGTCCAGTCGCCGGGCTTCGGTCCGGCGGCGGCACGGCGGGTGCGCCGGCCTAGCGCTCGCCTCCGAGCACGCGCGCCGGGGCTTCGTGCCCGGCGGCATAAACAGGATCGCGTTGGCCACCTCACCTCGGCGTGAGCGACCCCGCGGCGCTGGAGCGGTTCGTCGGTGCCGGGCGATCTTTGGCCTCGGGCGGGGAAGCTGGCCGGCGACACTGCGATCGCGGCCAATAGCGCCAGTCGAAAAGGCCAACTTGGCTGAGCTTATGCAGAGTACCGATTTCATCTGGAAATCTGGAGCGGGCGAAGGGATTCGAACCCTCGACCCCAACCTTGGCAAGGTTGTGCTCTACCCCTGAGCTACGCCCGCTCGGCGGACCGCGCCGAACAAGCGGGCGATCAAGGTGGCGGGCGGGTAGCATGGGCTTTTGGGCCTCGCAACCCCTTGTGCGCCACCGGCCAGACACTTTTGCCCTCGGGCTGCGTTGGCCCGCGAACAGATACGGAGTTTCGATCATGCGCAAGCTTCTGGTTTCGGCGGTTCTTCTGGTTGCGTTACCCCTGGCGGCGCCGTCGGATGCGTCGCCCAAGCCATGCCGAAACGCGGCCGGCAAGATCATCGAGTGCCCCAAGCCCAAGCCCAATGTTCACAGATGCAAGGACGCGGCCGGCAAGTTCGTGAAATGCGGCACGCCGGGCGCGCGACCGGCCGGCGGCGCCAAATAGCGACAAACGGTTCGTCGTAATTCTAACCACGATCGTCCCTCTTTGAACCGGGTCCGGAACGGCTTTCCGGGCCCGGTGTTGGTGCGGCTCAATCCACTGTTCCAACAGGAGAAACTTATGAGCCGGACTTTGACAGCGTTGTTCGACAGCCACCAGGAGGCGGAAGCGGCCAAGGCGCGCCTGCAGGCGTCCAACATCGATATCAGCCGTGTCGATATCCACGGCTCCGGTACGAGCGGCAGCACGACGGGCGGGACCACCACGGGCGGGACCACCACGGGCGGGGGCGGGTTCCTGTCCGGCCTCAAGCATATGGTGCTGCCGGAGAATGACCGACACACTTATGAGGAGGGCATTCGCCGCGGCGGCGCGCTGCTGACCGCGCAAGTGGAGGAAGGCCAGGAGGATGACGCCGTCCGCATCCTGGAGGAAGCGCAATCAATCGATGTCGACGAGCGCAGCGAGCAATGGCGCGCGAGCGGCTGGGCTCCCGGCGTGGCAGCCACCGGCGCCACGGCGGGAACGCTGGGCGCTTACGGCTCCGGCAATGCGAACCGCAGCGACCGGATCGGCACCGACCGGATCGGCGGGGAGGCAGTCGCCGAGGAGCACATCCCGATCGTTGAAGAAGAGCTGCGCGTCGGCAAGCGCGAGGTCAATCGCGGCGGCGTGCGGGTCCGCTCCTATGTGGTCGAGCAGCCGGTGCACGAGCAGGTTTCGCTTCGCGAGGAGCATGTCGAGGTCGAGCGGCGGGCGGTGAACGAGCCGCTGGGCGCGGTCGCGGCCGACGCGTTCCAGGAACGATCGATCGAGATGACGGAAACGTCCGAAGAAGCGGTCGTCGCCAAGCAGGCGCAGGTCCGCGAGGAGCTGGTCGTGCGCAAGGATGTCGAGCAGCATGTCGAGCAGATCGACGACACCGTGCGGCGGACGGAAGTCGAGGTCGAGGATCTCGGCACTACCAGCCGCGATCTGAACCGCGACAAGGATCGTTTCTAACCGGCGATAAGTTGAAGGGCGCGTCCGGACGGGCGCGCCTTTTGGCGTCCGGCATCAACAGGAGGACCGAATATGGTAGATAATCCCGATCACAAGCCAGGCACACCGAGCCACATTCACATCGGCCCATCGGACGAGAAGAAGACGAATTGGCTGCCCTGGATCCTGGGCGCGCTGGCCTTGCTCGCGCTGCTGCTTCTGCTGCCTTACGCATGTTCGCGCAACGATGAGCGCGATCCGGTCGCGACGGCGCCGGCTGCGGCGCCGGTTGCCGATCCGGGCACGGCGGGGGCGGCCGGCGCGGGCGGTGTTGTCGCGGCAACGCCGCTGGTTCTGCCGAACGGGCGCACCGTTCAGGTCGAGCGCGGCACGATCGGTGAGCAGGTCGGCACCTACTTCGCCGGTTCCGAAGCCGCGCCGCGCACCTTTCAATTCGATCGGCTCCACTTTGACACCGGTAAGAGCGATGTCCGCGCCGAGGATCAGGGCACGTTGCAAGGTTTGTCTGAAATTCTTGCCGCTTACCCGAACAGCCGGGTTCGCGTGATCGGCTATGCGGACTCGCGCGGGTCCGATCCCGCCAACGCCCAGCTCGGCGCGGCGCGTGCCAATGCGGTCAAGGCCGCCTTGGTGAGCGGCGGCGTCGATGCCGGTCGGATCGACACCGCGTCGGGTGGCGAAAGCAATCCGGCCGAGACCAACGCCACGGCCGGCGGTCAGGCGGAGAATCGCCGCACCGAGTTCGTGGTGGTGTCGCGGTAACAAGACGGAAGTCGATTTCGTCCTTGGGAGCAAAGCGAAGCAATCCAGCCTGACTTCGGGCAGCTGGATTGCTTCGTCGCTCCGCTCCTCGCAATGACGAGCGGGGGAGAGACGGGACGCCCTTGGCAGACCAGGGGTCGATCCCACATAGGGCTCCGAACCGGGGCTGTCGGAGCATAAGACGAAGTGGCGACATTGGGCATGAGCGCGGCCGAGCGCGAGGCGCTGGATGAGTTCAAGCGCGATGTGATCGAGCCGTCGATGACGTCGCTCGTGATTGTCGATTTTTGGGCGGAATGGTGCGGGCCGTGCAAGCAGCTGGGGCCCGTGCTCGAGAAGGTCGCAGCCGATTATGCGGCCAAGGGCGTCAAGCTGGTCAAGATCGACGTCGACAAGAACAAGATGATCGCCGCGCAATTCCGGGTGCAATCGATCCCGACCGTTTACGCGGTGTTCCAGGGCGCGCTCGTCGCCGATCTCACGCCGGCGCGGACCGAAGGGCAGCTTGCCCGCGCGCTCGATCAGATCCTGGCGCAGATTCCGGTGCAGGGCGAGGAGCAGCAGCTCGATGCCGAAATCGAGCCGCTGATCGCGATGGGCGAGGACGTGCTTGCGGGCGGCGAGGCGCCGCGCGCGGTGGGCATCTTCCAGCAGATACTGGACATGGCGCCGGACAATCCGGAAGTGATTTCCGGCCTCGCCCGCGCGCTGGTGGCCGGCGGCAGCGTCGATGAGGCGCGCAGCCTGCTGGACACGGTGCCGGAAGCGGCCGCTAAGGATCCGGCGATCGCCCGGGCCCGATCGGCGCTGGCGCTGGCCGCGATCGCTCCGGCCGATGCGGAAACCGCCGAATATGAGCGGCGGATCGCGGCCGACCCGAACGACCACGAGGCACGGCTGGAGTTCGCCGCCGCGCTTATGGCCGCCGGCGATCGGGACCGGGCGGCGGACGCGTTGCTGGAAAGCATCCGCCGCGACCGCGAGTGGAACGAAGGCGCGGCGCGCAAGCGCTTGTTGCAGTTCCTGGAAGTGGTCGGGATCGAGGATCCGTGGACATCGACGCAGCGGCGGCGCTTGTCGGCAATTCTGTTCACCTGATGGCGGGCCGGCGCGCATGAAACGGGCGGCTCCGATCCGGGTGCCTGTTTTTCCGCTGGCGGGAGCGCTGCTGTTCCCGCGCGCGCAATTGCCGCTGCACATCTTCGAGCAACGCTACCGAACGATGATCCGCGATGCGCTGGCCAGCGACCGGCTGATCGCCATGATTCAGCCCAAGGACGAGGGCAAGGTGCCGCGGCTGTTCGAAGTCGGCTGCATCGGCCGGATCATCGCTTCGGAGGAACTGGAAGACGGCCGGTTCAACATCGTGCTGGCCGGCGTGGAGCGGTTCCGGGTCGCAGACGAAGTGCAGGTCTCGACGCCCTATCGGCAGATCGACGCGGACTCGTCCGGCTTCGACGATGGTGGCGAGCCCGACCCGCTCGGCATCGCGCAACGCGCCGAGCTGGAGCGGGAAGCGAAGCGCTATGCGGACGCGCTCGGCTACGCGGTCGATTGGGAAGCGGTCGGCCGGCTGGACGATGAGATGCTGGTCAACGGCATCGCCCAGATCGCGCCGCTCGACCCTGGCTCCAAGCAGGCTCTGCTGGAAGCCGCCGACATCGCGATCCGCGCCGACCTGCTGGTCCAGTTCATGCAGTTCCAGCGCATGCTGCCGGGCGGCGCCGATGGTCCCGAAACGCTGCAATGACCGTCTCGCCGGAGCTGCTCGCGAGATTGGTCTGCCCTGCGACGCGGACGCCGCTCCGCTACGACGCGGAAGGGCAGGACCTGATTTCGGACACGGCGGGCGTGGCTTATCCGATCCGCGACGGCGTGCCAGTGCTGCTGATCGATGAAGCTCGCCGCATCGCGGTGGTGGTGACTTAGACCGTCAGCCCGCGCAGCAACAGCGGCAGATCGCCGCTTTCGCCGCGCGCTTCCTGCATGAACAGGGTCTTCAACGGCCCGATCCGCTGCACGGCGCTCAGCCCGAAGCGGCGGACGGCCGACGCGGTTCGGCCGGGAATGCCGAACAGCCGGGTGAGCCCGTCCGTCGCGGAGGCGACCAGGAAGGTGTCGAGGCTGCGCCACCGCTCGTAACGGGCGAGCAGTTGCGCGTCGCCGAGATCGAGCCCGAGCCGGGCCCCGTCGACCAGCACCTCGACCAGCGCTGCGGCGTCGCGGAAGCCGAGGTTGAGGCCCTGTCCAGCGATCGGGTGGATGCCGTGCGCGGCATCGCCAACGAGGGCGAGCCGCTGGCCGGTGATCGTCGCGGCATGGTGAAAGCCGAGCGGGTAGCTGGCGCGCTGACCGGCCGTTCGGATGGATCCGAGGAAACCACCCATCCGCCGCTCGATCTCGGCCGCGATCGCCCGCTCGGGAAGCTCAAAGATCGCGGCTGCGTCGCGCGCCGGCACCGACCAGACGATCGCCGAGCGCGTGCCCGGCAGCATCGGTAGAATCGCGAAGGGGCCGGTGGGGTAGAAGATCTCGTAGGCGACATTCTCGTGGTGGCGCTCATGCTCGATCCCGACGATGATCGCCGCGTGATCGTAGCGCCACCGCGCCAGCGGGATGCGGGCAGCCTCGCGGGTCGGCGAATTGCGCCCTTCGGCGCCGATCAGCAAAGGCGCGGTCAGCAGCCGGCTGTCGTCGAGCGCCACTCGGACGCCGTTCGCGTCGCGCACCACCTCGGCCGCCCGCGCCGGCTGCAGCAGGCTGACATTCGGAGCGGCCTCGGCGACCTCGCGCAAGGTTGCCCGGAGCAACCGGTTCTCGAACATGATGCCGAGCGGATCATCGCCTTCCGCCTCGCCGCGGCCGGCATCGAAACGGATGCCGCCCGGGGCAAGCCCTTCGCTGACCCGGATCGCGCGGATCGGGCAGCCTTGCCCGGCGAGCCGCTCGCCGACGCCGATCGCTTCCAGCATCCGCCACGACGCGCTCGCCACCGCCGTCGCGCGCCCGTCATAGCCCGCCGCCTGTACGATGTGCGGATCGGCGGGATCGACGACGATGCTGGACAAGCCGTGCCGGTCGAGCGCGATCGCGACGGTGAGGCCGACCAGTCCGCCGCCCAGGATGATCAGGTCCGCGCGTTGCATTTCTTTGGCTTAGCGATGCAACGGCGCAACGCCAAGTGACGGTCCGCCGCTTGACCGCGGACTCCGCCGGCGCGCATGGTTAGCGTTGGAACAAACGGGGCCGGGGCAATGGCAACACGGGTAGCAGTGACGGGCCGCGAGACGCGGCTGGCCGAGTGGCGGGACGGGGTCAAGCGCGGCGCGAAACGGTCGGGAACGTTGCTCGGCGGGGCCGTGCTTGTCGTGCTCGGCCTCGTCACCCTGGTCGCGCTCGCCAGCTACCGGCCGAGCGATCCATCGTTCAACACCGCCGCCGCCGGCCCGGTCAACAATTGGATGGGCTGGTTCGGCGCTTATGGGTCGGACCTACTGCTCGGGCTGTGGGGTCCGGGCTCGGGATTGTTGGTGCCGCTTGCCTTCGTGCTCGGCCTGCGGCTCGCGCGCGGCACCGATGCCGGACGCTGGGGCCGATCGCTGACGCTGACTTTGCTCGGCATCATTCTTGGCGGCACCGGGGCGGCTTTGCTGTTCGGCGGTGCGGTCAACGGCTTGCCCGCCGGCTGGGGCGGCGCGTTCGGCCTGAGCTTCGGCAAGCTGATCGAATGGGGCCTCGCATCGATCGGCGAACTCGGGATTTCCGAGCCGCTGCGGATCGTGACGATCGCGCTGACCTGGCTGGCCAGTGCGTTCCTGCTCTACCTGGGCCTGGGGCTTCGCGCCGACGAGCGGGCGTGGATTGCGAGCCGGCGCATTGCCCTTCCGCGGCTGCCGCAGCGTGATCACGCGCCCGACGATCTTTCGGCTTCGACCATCCCTGAACTGCCCGACTTCGACGACGACGATGTCGATGGAGACGAGGGCGAGCCGGTTCAGCTGCGTGCCCGAACTCCGATCGTGACCGCCGCGCAGGCGCCCCGCACCGTGATCAATGACCGGGTCAAGCCGGAAGGCACCAAGCGGCCGCAACGCGAGCGTCAGCCGTCGCTCGCGCTTGGCGATTCCTACCAGCTGCCGACCCTGGACCTGCTGGCGCCGCCTCCGCCCCCGGTCAGCGGTCAACTCGATAAAGCGGGCCTGGAGCGCAACGCCCGCCTGCTTGAAACCGTGCTGGAAGACTTTTCGGTCAAGGGCGAGATCGTCGAGATTCGTCCCGGCCCGGTCGTCACCATGTATGAGCTGGAGCCGGTCAGCGGGATCAAGGCGAGCCGGGTCATCCAGCTCGCCGACGACATCGCCCGCAATATGTCGGCCCTCTCGGCCCGCGTCGCCACCATTCCCGGCCGCAGCGTGATCGGCATCGAGCTGCCCAACGTCAAGCGCGAGATGGTGTCGCTGTCCGAGTTGATCGCCAGCGACGCGTTCGAGGATCAGCAGGCGTCGCTGCCGCTGATCCTGGGCAAGAACATCGCTGGCGATCCGGTCGTCGCCGATCTCGCGCCGATGCCGCACCTGCTCGTCGCCGGGACCACCGGATCGGGCAAGTCGGTAGGCCTGAACTGCATGATCCTGTCGCTGCTCTATCGGCTGACTCCGGATCAGTGCCGGATGATCATGATCGATCCCAAGATGCTGGAACTCAGCATTTACGAGGATATCCCGCATTTGCTCTCGCCGGTCGTGACCGAGCCCGCCAAGGCGATCCGCGCGCTCAAATGGACGGTCGAGCAGATGGAGGACCGCTACCGCATGATGGCGTCGGTCGGCGTGCGCGCCCTTTCCTCGTTCAACGCCAAGGTCAAGGAGGCCAAGGCCAAGGGCCAGCCGCTCGGCCGCAAGGTGCAGACCGGCTACGATCAGGAAAGCGGCCAGCCGAAATACGAGATGGAGGAATTGGACTACGAAGTCCTGCCGCAGATCGTGGTCATCATCGACGAGCTCGCCGACCTGATGATGACGGCCGGCAAGGAGGTCGAGTTCCTGATCCAGCGCCTCGCGCAAAAGGCGCGCGCGGCCGGGATCCACCTCATCATGGCGACGCAGCGCCCGTCGGTCGACGTCATCACCGGCGTGATCAAGGCCAATCTGCCGACCCGCATCAGCTTCTCCGTCACGTCCAAGATCGACAGCCGGACGATTCTGGGCGAGCAGGGCGCGGAGCAGCTGCTCGGCAAGGGCGACATGCTCTACATGCCCGGCGGCAAGCAGATCGCTCGCGTCCATGGGCCGTTTGTGTCCGACGAGGAGGTGCGCGCGGTGGCCGACTTTTGGCGTGGCCAGGGCGTTCCCGATTACATCAAGTCGGTGACGGAAGAGCCGGAAGACGGCGGCTACATGTTCGAAGGCCAGCCGACCGGCGACGAGGATGCCGAAACGCAGCTGTATCGCAAGGCGGTGCAGGTGGTCGCGGAAAGCCAAAAGGCGTCGACTTCCTATCTCCAGCGCCAGCTGCGCGTCGGCTACAACAACGCCGCCCGCCTGATCGAGCGCATGGAAAAGGACGGCAAGGTCTCGGCGCCAGACCATGTCGGCCGCCGCGAAGTGCTGATCGACCCGGACGGGCACGCGATCTGATCGAAGGAGTATCGCATGCAGGTTGATCGTATCCGCCAGGCCAGGCAGGTCGACGAGAATTACGACGCCTTCATGCGCCTTATCGGCGAAATCTTGCCGGAGCATCGCGGCCAACTAGCATGATGCGGGATCGCCAGATCGTCGCCTACTTCGACAAGCCGGGTGAGGCATACCGGACCGCGGTTTCGCGTTACCCCGACGGCGTGTTCTCCATTTAGGAAGTAACCGACGAGCCGATCGACCTCGGTTTCTGGTCACATGTTGGCGGTTGAAGGCCGGCACGACGGGCGCGCCATCCTCCTGCCGTCCTGCTCTTTGCACCCGCGCCGGCCATGACGAGCGTCGAAGGTGTGGCGCTGCTCGACACGGGCGCGACAATCAGTGGCATCACGCGATCGATCGCCGAACGGCTTGGCTTGATCGGGTTGGGCAAGCGCCCGCTCGGGTCGGCTCGGGTCGGCTCGGGGTGAAGCTCAAGTCGAGCGGCATGTGTTCAGGATGGGGTTGAACGCCAATGGTCTCGACGGCGATCGACGCGTCCTGCCCTACTTATTCGAAGAGGTTATTGGCTTTGAACTGACCAACAATTTTCGTTTCGGGGCTTTACTTGGGTTGGATGTCGTCGGCCAATGCGACTTGAGCCTCTGGCGATCCGGAAAGTATCGGCTTTCCCTCGGCTGACCAGTCGGCGCCCTCGGATCGACTCGCTTTGTGCACGTTCCGATTCGGCTGCCCTATTCAAGGGGAGCAGGTGATCTAAGCTTATTAGCGGAGTGGCGTGGGGCGTAGGGGACACTCCGGACGAGGCTGAGGGGGCGGCGAGTGGCTTTGGTGGCCGCGCCCGGTGTGACGCGCTGTCCGGAGCAACCTTTCCAGCTGAACTTGCCCCCTCCCGGACCAGCGATCCTGAACGAACCGGAACCGACGGGTTCAGTGGGCATTCAACGCGCGACCGGCATTGCGCCCTCCAACAATCACGGGAGTTCCTCATGAAGCGTTTCGCAACGCTCGCCCCCTTCGCCGCGCCGATCGCAGCAATAGCCCTAGCGCCGACGATGGTTTCGGCCCAGGCCGCCGCGCCTTTGTCGCAGGTCAGCGCCCATTTGAAGGCGGTTGGCACGATGACCGCCAATTTCACCCAGTCCGGCCGCAACGGGCAGATGCTGAACGGCGTGCTGACCCTGAAGCGGCCCGGCAAGGCGCGATTCCAATATGGCCGGGGCATTCCGCTGCTCGTCGTGGCGGATGGGCGGGCGCTGACAATGATCGACTATCAGGTCCGCCAGGTTTCGGCATGGCCGATCGGTAATTCGCCCTTGGCCGTTCTGCTCGATCCGAACAAGGATCTGTCGCGGGTCGCCAAGGTCGTGCCCTCCTCCGATCCGCGCGTCGTGCTGGTTCAGGCGCGCGATCCCAAGCGGCCGGAGTTCGGAACGATCAGTCTCGCCTTCGCCAAGGTGCCGAGCGCGCCGGCGGGGCTGATGCTGACCGGCTGGACTACGGTGGACGCACAGAAGAATCGCTCGACGGTGAAGCTGTCAGGGCAGCGGTTCAACGTGGCGGTCGCCGATACCGCGTTCACCTTCGTCGATCCTCGCAAGGGCAAGCGCAGCTGATCGGCTTCTCGCACGCGCAAAAAGGTTAACACGTTCATCGGCCCGACAGGAAGGAGCCGCTAGAGCGAAGTCTGCAATTGCGGTGCGTCGCTTCGGGTTTTCCCCCTGTTGCCCGTCCCGGCGCTCGTGATTGTCCTCGCGTAGCTTACGCTTGGTGACCCTCGCTCCACGCCCCCGGAGCGGGGGTCTTTCTCTTTTAAGGCGGCGGTTTCGCCGCGCCGCAACATCGACAGACAAGCGGGTCGTCGCTACATCCCCGCCATGTCGTCCCGCCTCAAAATCGCGTCCTGGAACATCAATTCGGTGCGCGCCCGCATCGAGATTATCGAGCAATTCCTGCTCCAGGAGCAGCCCGACATCCTGTGCCTGCAAGAGACAAAGGTCGTGGATTGCGACTTCCCGAAGGCGATCTTCCAGCGGCTCGGCTACCAGCACATCATCCTGTGCGGCCAGCGCATGCACCACGGCGTCGCGATCCTGAGCCGAGTGCCGCTGGTGGAGGAGGAGCGGAACGACTGGCAGGCCAATGGCGAAGCGCGCCACATCGGCGTCCGCCTGCCGAGCGGCATCCGGCTCGAGAATGTTTATGTCCCCGCCGGCGGCGACATACCCGATCGCGACGAGAACCCAAAATTCGGCCAGAAGCTCGACTTCATCGAGCGGATGACGCGTTGGTCGGAGGCGTGCCGCTGCCCGACGATCATCGTCGGCGACTTAAACGTCGCGCCGCTGGAATGCGATGTGTGGAGCCACAAGCAGCTGCTGAACGTGGTCAGCCACACGCCGGTCGAGATCGATGCGCTGAACCGGCTTCAGGCCAGCAACGGCTGGGTCGATCTGGGCCGCCATTTTCACCCGGCGCCCAAGCGGCTGCACACCTGGTGGAGCTATCGCTCGCCCGATTGGTCGAAGAACGACCGCGGCCGGCGGCTCGATCATATGTGGGCGACCGCCGACGTGGCCGCGCTCGCCACCGAGCACCATGTCCACGAACCATGCCGCAATTGGACGCGACCGTCCGATCATGTCCCGCTCGTCACCGAGTTCGCCATTTGACAGGCGGCCGCGATGTCGCGCGCGCGGTGGACGCCCTCAAGCGCGGCTGGACGGTCGCGATCGACGGCACCGCTTTCCTCGCAATCGAAACGGCCGACGAGGCGGCGCTGGCGGCGTTTGACGTTGAGGGCGGCGCCGACATCTTGATCTCCGGCTATCGCGCGGCGACGCTGAAGCTGGCCAACCAGCGCGAGGGCACGCCGACCGGCCCGGTCCGCATCGCCCGCGCGCCCTGGACCGATCTGGCCGGCGCGACGGCGCTTGCCGATCCGGCGCTGGACCTCAGGGCACCGCTGAAGGGGCCGTTCCGCACCGTCCCGGTCAAACGGCCGGAGGTGGCCGAGGCTGCGCTGAAGCTTGCCCGGTTGGCCGGCCTGCTGCCGGCGGTGTTCGTGGGCGGCATGGCGGGCGACACGATTGCCGTCTCGGCAGCGCAGATCATGGAACGATCCGCTGCTCCAGGCCTGCGGATCGCCTCCCGCGCCAAGCTGCCGACCCGCCATGCCGAGCGGGCCGAGATTGTCGCGTTCCGCTCGCAGGACGATGCGGCCGAGCATGTCGCGTTGGTGATCGGCGCCCCCACGGGCGCGTTGCCGCTCGTTCGCCTGCACAGCGAGTGCCTGACCGGTGACGTGCTCGGCTCGCGCAAATGCGATTGCGGACCGCAGCTCGACGACGCGCTTGCCGCGATCGCCAAGTCCGGCTGGGGCATCCTGCTCTATTTGCGACAGGAAGGGCGGGCGATTGGCTTGGTCAACAAGCTGCGGGCCTACGCACTTCAGGATCAGGGTTTCGACACGGTCGACGCCAATCTGCGGCTCGGCTTCGGCGACGACGAACGCCATTTCGGTGTCGCGGCGCGCATGCTGCGCCTGCTTGGGCAGGAGGAAGTGCGGCTGCTCACCAATAATCCGCGCAAGGTGTCCGGGCTTGAGGCGGAGGGGATCGGAGTAGGCGAGCGCGTGCCGCTGGTAGCGGGGCTGAACCCGGCTAATGCCGCCTATATGGAAACGAAACGGCGGCGGAGCGGACACCTCTAAATCCTTCCCTTGGAGGGGAGGGGGACCATGCGCAGCATGGTGGTGGAATATCAGCGTTCGAGAATGTTCTCAGCCGCTGACATTTCTCCATCCGGCTACGCCGGCCACCTCCCCTCTAAGGGGAGGATTGTCGAGCAACGGAGCAACTTCCTCGAAATTACGCGCGATCGCATGCGCGCCGAGCGCGCGAAGACGCTCGCCGTGGCCGTCGAAGCAGTGGCTGCCCGCCGCCAGGCCAATCACGAACGCGCCCGAGGCGACGGCGCCGGTCACGCCCACGGGCGAATCCTCGATGATCGCGATGCGTTCGATCGGCACGTCGAGCGCCTTCGCCGCGAACAGATACAGATCGGGCGCGGGTTTGCCACGGGTGACGTGGACCTTGCCGCTGTAGATGTGCGGCTCGAACCGGCGGCGCAGGCCGAGATGATCGAGGTGCGTTCCGATCCATTCGAGCGAGCTCGATGACGCGATCGCGCGGGGAATGTCGGCCGGCAATCGCTCGACGAAATCGACCGCGCCGGCGATGGCGGCCACTCCTTCCCGAAGCACGCGCGCGTCTTCCTGGGCGCGAGCGACGTGGAAGCTGTCTGGGATCGGCCGGCCCAGCCAGCGTTCGATAGCGCGCAGGAAATCGGCTCCGGACAGGCCCATGAACGCGTCCATCGCCTGCTCGACGCCGATCGGGTGGCCGATGCCGGTGAGGTAATCGGCAATGTGCTTGTTGCCGACATATTCGCTGTCGATCAGCACGCCGTCGAAATCGAAGATCAGGCCATCGACCTTCAGCTGCGCTCTCCAAACAGGCTGGTCCCGATCCGGACGTGGGTCGCGCCGATCGTCACCGCGGTTTCATAGTCGCCGGACATGCCCATGCTGAGCGCAGGAACGCCATGGCGGCCGGCAAGCTTGGCGAGCAGCGCAAAGTAAGGCGCGGGCTCGAGATCGGCGGGCGGGATGCACATCAGCCCGACGACCGGCAAAGCGAGCGCGCGCGCGCCATTGAGCAAGGCGGGCAGATCGGCGGTCGCGCAGCCGCCCTTCTGCGGCTCGTCGCCGATGTTAACCTGGACGAAGCAGTCCGGGCGACGGCCCGTCTTGTCCATCGCCCGGGCGAGCGCCTCGACCAGCGATGGCCGATCGACGGAGTGGATGCAGTCGAACAGCCCAGCCGCTTCTTCGGCCTTGTTGGATTGCAGCTGCCCGACAAGGTGAAGCTTCACGTCGGGATACGCCGCGCGAAGCGCCGGCCATTTCTCTTGCGCTTCCCCGACGCGGTTCTCGCCGAAATGGCGGACGCCCAAGTCCAGCAACGGGGTGATCGCCGACGCCGGCTGCGTCTTGCAAACGGCGATCAGCGTCACCTGATCGGGCGAGCGCCGCGCAAGCCGGGCGGCGCGCTCGATCCCGTCCTGCACGGTCCGGAGCCGCTCGGCGGGTGATGTATCGGCCATGGCCTTTGCTATAGGGTCGGCCGTGCAGCGTCGCCAGCCTCTCCCGCGCCTTTGGCTGATGACCGATGAGCGGCAAGGCGATGCGCTCTGGACGGCGCTCGGCCGGCTTCCGCGCGGAAGCGGCGTGGTGTTCCGCCACTTTTGTCTGCCGCGAGCCGAACGACGCGCCTTGTTCGAGCGGGTGCGCGCTCTGTGCCGACGCCGGCATCTGCTGCTCGTCGTGGCCGGAACCGGACACGCGCTGGACATCGGGCGCGCCGAAGGTCGCCACGAACCGGGGCCGCGCCGCTCGCCGGGCCTGCGCACCGCGCCCGCCCACGATGTCCGGGAAATGCGGGCAGCCGAGCGCTGCGGCGCGGCCCTGGTGTTCCTGTCCCCCGTTTTTCCGACGCAATCGCATCCGGGCGCTCCGGTGCTGGGCAGAGCGCGCTTCGGCCTGCTCGCGCGGCAGGCGCGCATCCCGGTGATCGCGCTGGGCGGAATGGATCGGGCACGCGGCCGGGGGCTGCCCGGAGCCTATGGATGGGCGGCGATCGACGCCTGGACACACCAGCGTCCGCGCGCCAGTCCGCTCAGGCAATCGCCTCGGCGGGCTCCTTGCGGGCGGGCAGGCTGAGCTCCGCACCCAGGATCCAGTCCACCGCCGCCTGCGCATGAAGCGCGGTCGTGTCATAGACCGGCAGCACGTTCGCGTTGGGATCGACCAGCAGGACGAGTTCGGTGCAACCGAGGATCACCGCCTGCTGGCGCGCCTGGCCCATGATGGTGAGGCAGGTCTTCAAGGTCCGCTGCGACACGCGAGAGACGGTGCCGCGCACCAGTTCCTCGAAGATGATCCGGTCGATTTCCTTGGCCGTGCCCGGATCGGGCACCGCGACCGAGATGCCGTGCGCCTCGATCCGATCACGGTAAAAAGCATCGCTCATCGTGAAACGCGTGCCGATCAGGCCGGCGCGCTTGACGCCATCCCCAACCAGCTTGGCGGCGGTCACGTCACCGATATGGATGATCGGAATGCCGATCTCCCCTGCGACCCGGTCGTACAATTTATGCGCGGTGTTGCTGCACAGGACGAGCGCTTCCGCACCGCCATCTTCCAGCCGCTTGGCGGACGCGGTCAGCACCTCGGCCGCGCCGTCCCAGTCGCCGCTGGTCTGAAGATGGCTGAACGCCTCGAAGTCCAGGCTCTCGATCAGCAGCGGCGGCGAGGCGAGCGGGCCGCGGCGTCGGATCACGCCCTTGTTGATCTGCTCGTAATACATGGCGGTCGAGACCCAGCTCAGCCCACCGATCAATCCCAGCTTGCGCAATTCCCCACCTCTCACCTGCGCCCAATCGAACGCGGACACAGTGTAGCGCGTCCCGGCTTTGGTTAACAGGCTGGCGGCGCGGGTTCGGCTCGGCTGGTCGAACCTGTCCCTCAGCCCGGCGAAAGCCGCGGCTCAGCCGAGGTTCTTTACGATATCTTCGACCATCTTCTTGGCATCCGCGAGCAGCATCATCGTGTTGTCGCGGAAGAACAGCTCGTTCTCCACGCCCGCATAGCCTGCGCCGCCCATCGATCGCTTGATGAACAACACCGTCTTCGCCTTTTCGACGTCCAGCACCGGCATGCCGTAGATTGGCGAGGTCTTGTCCGTCTTGGCCGATGGATTGGTGACGTCGTTTGCCCCGATCACGAAAGCGACGTCGGAGCGGGCGAATTCGGAATTGATGTCCTCGAGCTCGAATACCTTGTCGTAATCGACGCTGGCCTCGGCGAGCAGCACGTTCATATGGCCCGGCATGCGGCCCGCCACCGGGTGGATCGCATATTTGACGGTGACGCCTTCTTTCTCAAGCAGGTCGCCCATCTCGCGCAGCGCATGCTGGGCCTGGGCCACGGCCATGCCGTAGCCGGGGACGATGATCACCTGCTCGGCCTGCTTCATCAGGAACGCCGCGTCCTCGGCCGAGCCGCGCTTGTAAGGCCGGTCGAGGGCGGGGCCGCCCGGGCCAGTGACCGCGTCGCCGCCGAACCCGCCGGCGATTACGCTGACGAAGCTGCGGTTCATTGCCCGGCACATGATGTAGCTCAAGATCGCACCCGACGATCCGACCAGCGCGCCGGTGATGATCATCGCGCCATTGCCGAGCGTGAACCCCATCGCTGCCGCGGCCCAGCCCGAATAGCTGTTCAGCATCGACACCACGACCGGCATGTCGGCGCCGCCGATCGGAACGATCAGCAGAAAGCCGATCAGGAACGAGAGTGCCGTGACGGTCCAGAACACCCACCCCGATTGGTCGGTGACGAAATAGGCGATCAGGCCGAGGATCGCGGCCAGGATCGCGAGGTTGATCACGTGACGGCCGGGCAGCAGGATCGGCTTGCCCGACATATTGCCGTTGAGCTTCAGGAAGGCGATCACTGACCCTGAGAAGGTGATCGCGCCGATCGCCATGCCGAGGCCCATCTCGATCCGGCTGACGGGATCGATGCTGTAAAAGGATGGCGCCGCGATCGGCGTCACGCGAACGCCGATGCCGAACGCTTCGGGGTTCAGGAAGGCCGCTGCCGCAACCAGCACCGCGGCGAGCCCGACCAGCGAGTGGAAGGCGGCGACCAGCTGCGGCATGTCCGTCATCGCGATCCGGCGCGCGGTGAGCAGGCCGATGGCGGCGCCGATCACGATCGCAACGACGATCTCCGGCAGGCTGGCGATGTCGTGCATGACGAGCGTGGTCACCACCGCGATCGCCATGCCGGCCATGCCGAGCCGATTGCCCCGCCGCGAGCTTTCCGGGCTCGACAGCCCGCGCAAGGCGAGGATGAACAAAGACCCCGCGATTAGATAGGCGAGCGGCACCCAGGCCGGCGTGGCGGCGGCTTCATGCATACTAACTCCCCTCCCCTTCAGGGGAGGGGCTGGGGGTGGGGCTTGTCAGCCGGCTCACGCGCTCGCGGACCTGCCCCACCCCAACCCCTCCCCTGAAGGGGAGGGGCTTTGTCGCACATGCCGCGCTCACCCCTTGCGCTCCCTTTTCTTGTACATCGCCAACATCCGCTCCGTCACCGCGAAGCCGCCGAAAATGTTGATGCTGGCCAGCACCACGCCGATCAGCCCGAGCCACTTTGCCGCCGGCGACCCCGCCTCGGCGGCGGCGATCAGCGCGCCGACGATGATCACCGAAGAGATCGCGTTGGTCACCGCCATCAGCGGCGTGTGCAGCGCCGGCGTCACTCCCCACACCACGAAATAGCCGACGAAGCAGGCCAGCACGAAAATCGACAGGATCGCGATGAAGCTCAAGGCGCGGGCCTCCTGAAATGGTCGCGGGGCACGAGCCGGAACTCCAATAGTCGCAGCATGCGCTCGTGATGCCGGCGCCAGCTTTGATCGGAGAAGGTCGGGCAGGCGAGGCGCCCGACCTTGACCTGCCCCGCCCGGGCAACCGCCGCCGCGCCGTAGCGCCGCGTCATCGCATCAGCGATCCATGCTTGCCGCGCCCCATAAGCCGCCCGCCACGCATCCCCGACCGCGGCCGGATTGCGCCCGCGACACAACATCTCCCGCTCCTGCGCGATCTCAGCCGAAAGCACGAGCGCGCCGTAAACGGACAGGTCCGGCGCGCGGCTCCAGCCGGTGCCGACCGGGGTTTCGCGGGCGAGGGCCGGGGCTGCGATGATCGCCAGCAGGATCGCGGTGAAAGATCGGATCACGACTTCCCCTTCGCTTGGGCCACGATGAATTTTACAACCCTCCTCCCCTTTGAGGGGAGGTGGCGCGCGGAGCGCGACGGAGGGGTATCAGCACATCCGGAGAGGCTGATACCCCTCCCCCACGCTGCGCGTGGTCCCCCTCCCCTTGCAGGGGAGGACTTTAGGCGCGCCTGCCTCATCCGAGCAGCTTCGCACTAACGACTTGGCCGCCGCGCGTCAGGCGGACGCCTTGCACGATCTCATCCTCGTCGGGCAGCACCGGGCGTTTCGCGTCCTTGTCCCAGAAGGCGGACAGGAAATTATACAGGTTGCGCGCGTAGAGCGCCGAGGCGTCCGCCGCCAAGCGGCTCGGCACGTTACGGTGGCCGACGATCTTGACGCCGTGGCGCACCGCCACTTCGCCCGCCACCGCGCCTTCGACATTGCCGCCCTGTTCGACCGCGAGATCGACGATCACCGAACCCGGCTTCATTGTCGCAAGCTGCGCTTCCGAGATGAGCCGTGGCGCCGGACGGCCTGGGATCAAGGCGGTGGTGATCACGATGTCCTGCTTGGCGATGTGGCTGGACACGAGTTCCGCCTGCGCCGCCTTGTATTCGTCCGACATCTCGGTCGCGTAGCCGCCGGCGCCCTCGCCTTCGATGCCCGCCACCTTGTCGACGAAGATCGCCTTGGCGCCGAGGCTCTCGATCTGTTCCCTGGTTGCCGCGCGCACGTCGGTCGCCGACACGATCGCGCCCAAGCGCCGCGCGGTGGCGATCGCCTGGAGGCCTGCGACGCCGACGCCCATCACGAACACGCGGGCGGCGGCGATCGTGCCGGCGGCCGTCATCATCATTGGGAATGCACGGCCATATTCGGCGGCCGCATCCAGCACCGCCTTGTAGCCGGCGAGATTGGCCTGGCTCGACAGGATGTCCATCGATTGCGCGCGGGTGATGCGCGGCATGAATTCCAGCGCGAGCGCCTCGAATCCAGCCGCCGCATAGGCATCGACGCGGGCGCGCTGGCCGAACGGATTGAGCGCGGCGACAATCAGCGCGCCCGATGCGGCTCCGGGGAGATCGGCCGGGTCCGGGCCCTGCACGCCGAAGATCGCTTCGGCGCCGTTCAGAACCTCGAGGCGAGATCGGACAGCCGCGCCCGCCGCCGCATAATCCGCATCCGCGATCGAAGCGGCTTCGCCGGCGCCGGCCTCGACCGCCATGCTGGCGCCGAGGCCTGTGAACTTCTTGACCGTCTCGGGAGTGGCCGCGACCCGGCGCTCGCCCGGCGCCGTTTCCTTCAGGACCGCGATTTTCACCCCCCGCCGCCCCGATCAGGAGGAGATGATGATGACGACGAGCGCCGCAATGATGAAGCTGACGATGGTGCCCCATTTCATCATCGCCGAGAACAGGTCGTAACTCTTCACATGCGATTGGATATCAGTATTCGCGTCGCCTTCGACTGCCATTGCGCCCTCTGCTTTGCGATTTCCGGTTGATCCTTACCAAGGCTCCGGGCGAGTGTGAAGGGCCGAACACCTCTCCTCCCTGTCGTTGCGAGGAGCGCAGCGACGAAGCAATCCAGTGTGCTCGAAGGCTTGTCTGGTTTGCGTCGCTTCGCTCGCAATGACGGAGAGCGGCCTTAAGCGGCCCTTTACTCCAGGCGATTAAAGCGGTGGCTTCGACCAGAGGAAAGCCATGCGTCCCGAAGCCACCCGCTGCCTGCTGCTCATCGATGACGAGCCCGCCCAGCGGCGGCTGGTGACCGCGATCGGCGCGCGGGCGGGCTGGTGGGTGATGGGCGCCCCCGACGTCGATGCCGCGGCGCGGCTGCTGCAAGATGAGCAGGGCAAGGATGTCGACGCGATCCTGCTCGATCATTGGCTGCCCGGCCCCGAAGGCACCGACGTGATCGAGCAGATCCGCGCGCTTCGCCCCGATCTGCCGCTGCTGGTGCTGACCGCGCAGACTTCCGTGGCCGTCGCGGTCGAGGCAATGCGGGCCGGCGCGCACGATTTCCTCGTCAAGCCGCTCGCACCCGACCGCATGCTGGCCGCGCTCAACGCCGCCACCGACCGTCGCCAGCGCGGCGGCGAGTTGCGGCCTTTGTCCGAGAAGATTTCCAAGACGCTCGCGTTCGACGAGATCGTCGGATCCTCCCCCGAATTCCGCTCCACCCTCGCGATCGCGGCCAAGGCGGCGCGGGCGCGGGTATCGGTTCTGATCGAAGGCGAAAGCGGATCGGGCAAGGAAGTGATCGCGCAGGCGATCCATAGCTCCTCTCCCCGCGCCAAGCGGCCGATGATCACGGTCAACTGCGGCGCGATCCCTGAAAATCTGGTCGACTCAGTGTTGTTCGGCCACGAGAAAGGCGCGTTTACCGGCGCGTTCGACCGCCATGTCGGCCGCTTCGAGGATGCCGACGGCTCCACCATCTTCCTGGATGAGGTGAGCGAGCTCCCACTCGAAACGCAGGTCAAGCTGCTGCGCGTGCTCGATACCGGCGAATTCCAGCGCCTCGGCAGCCGCATCTCGCAGACTGTCGATGTCCGAGTGATCGCCGCGACCAACCGCCGCCTGATCGACGAAGTCGCGCGCGGCACGTTTCGCGAGGATCTCTATTACCGGCTCAACATCGTCCACACCGCGCTGCCGCCGCTCAGGGCACGGGCCAGCGATATCCCGGCGCTGGCGCGGCACCTGCTCGGCCGGATCGCCGAACAGCCAGGCATGCGCCATCTCAGCATCACCGACGACGGGCTCGCCGTGCTGATGTCCTATGGCTGGCCGGGCAATGTCCGCCAGCTCCAAAATGCGCTTTTCCGAGCCGCCGTGCTGTGTGAGGGCAATGCCCTGACCGCTGCCGATTTCCCGCAAATCAAGCAGGAATCGACCTTCTCAAAGCGCTCCGACGATTACCACGCCCGGCCGCTCAACGGCGCGTCCAACGCCGCCGCTCTGTCCAACGGCGCTGGAATTACCCTCTACGAATCGGACGGCAATCTGCGCACCCTGGAAGAGATCGAGGCGGACGTGATTCGTCTCGCCATCGGCCATTACCGCGGCCGCATGACCGAAGTCGCCCGCCGGCTCGGGATCGGGCGTTCGACGCTGTACCGCAAGCTCGGCGAACTAGGGATCGACAACGCGGCTTAGAGATCGTGGGCGGATGTCTGACCGACCTAGACCCACCACGCCCTAGCCGTCGACCTCTACTGCCCGTTCGTCCTGAGTAGGGATCGAGTAGCCGCGAAGCGGCGTATCGAGAGCCCGTATCGAAGGACAGGTTGGCGCGCGGAACCTGTGCTTCGATACGAGCCCTCGATACGCTCCCTGGCGGGAGCTACTCGGTCTCTACTCAGCATGAACGGAGAGCGGGATACGCCCTCCGAGCAATGGCTCCACCCTCTACCAAAGCACCCCACGTTCCGGCTTAACCGGCTCGGGCGCAGGATCACCCAGCACCTGGAGCAGGTCGATTTCGATCGTCCGGCACATCGCGGTCAGCGGCACGTCGTGCACCGTGTTCGCGAATGGATCGACCAGGTCCTCGCCGATCGCGAGCACCGCGAGGAACATCAGCCCCGCCACGGTCGACCCGAGCGGCGTCGCGAACCCCAGCGTCTCGACCAGCCCGATCGGCAGCAATACGCAGAAAATGTGCGTGAACAGCGTGGGGAAGAATCGATACTGATTGGGCAGCGGCGTGTTCTTCAGCCGCTCCATGCCGCCCTGCGCATCGGTGATTGCCACCAGCGTTCGCTCGATCGACGCCTGTTGCACGGTGTCGATCCAGCCGCGGTCACGCGCATGATCGACCCGCCGCCCGGTGCCATCGAGGATACCGTTGGCGACGTTGGTCCGCGCCAGCGACGGCGCCGCCTCGTCCGGTGACAGGAAACGCGCGACCTCCGCCTTCGCGTCCTGCCTTCGCAGCTGGCAGCGCAGCACATGGACATAGGCGATCTGGCGCAGGATGATCGCGCGTTGCAGGTCGCGCGCGGCTTCGTCGGGCAGATAGCTGCGCGCCGCCCGCGCCAGGCTGCGCGACGCATTGATCATCGCGCCCCACAGCACGCGGCCTTCCCACCAGCGCTGATAGGCCGAGGTCGCGCGGAAGCCGAGGAACAGCGCCAGTGCCGAACCGAACAGCGGCAACGGCAAGGTCGGCGCCTTGAACGGCAGGATGTAATAGGTGACCGTT